>CAVYQN010000008.1:0-305329 GCA_963770685.1 Candidatus Krumholzibacteriia bacterium | reverse complement strand
CCTCGCCTGAAACGGAGCCCAGCCTTCTGAAGATGTTTTCGACCATCACGATCGTTCCGTCGCCGAGCATCCCGATCGCTATGGCGATTCCCCCGAGCGACATCACGTTGGCCGAGACGCCCGCGTAACTCATGCAGATCACAGATACGAGCGCGCTGACCGGGAGCGCCAGGGCCACGACAAGGGCGGTGCGAAAGTTGCCGAGAAAGATCGCGAGCGTGAGCAGCACCAGCGCGGCCCCCATGATCAGCGCCCGCTTGACGGTCCCCGTCGCCTCCTTCACGAGCTCGGCCTGCTCATAATAGGGAACGAGCCTCACTCCGTCCGGAAGGGAGGCCTGAACCTCGGGGATCCTCTCGTAGAGGCGTTTTATCACGGCCGACGTGTTTTCGCCGAAAAGCTGCAGCACCATTCCCGACACGACCTCTCCGGCGCCGTTCCTGGAGACGACTCCGCGCCTGATCTCGCTTCCGAGGGACACCTCCGCGACGTCGCGGATCCTGACGGCCGTGCCGTCCGTCGTCCTAAGGTGGATGTTTTCGATGTCGCCGAGCCCCTGCACGAGCCCTATCCCACGCACCAGATATTCCTCGCTCCCCGTCACTATGAACTGTCCCCCGGCGTTGCGGTTGTTGGCCCGGATCGCGTCGACAACGGTTTCTAGACTGATATGATGCTTTGCCATGGCGTATGGATCGACCCGCACCTGGTATTCGAGGACGTGGCCTCCTATCGAAAGGATGTCGGTGACGCCCGGGACGGTCTGAAGCTGGTACTTCACGATCCAGTCGTTTATCTCCCTGAGATACGAGCCGGGTTCCCTCCCGTGCGTGTCGGCTCCCTCGTCGAGAGCGAGATAATAGATGAAGATCTGGCCGAGCCCCGTCGAGACTGGGCCGAGCTTCGGAGCCTCGTGAAGGTCGGGCAGGTCGGCCGCGGCGGAGGCGAGCCTCTCGGATACTATCTGCCGGGCGAAATATATGTCCACCCCGTCCTCGAAATAGACGTATATCACCGCCATTCCGAACGCCGACGTCGATTTTATCCCAGTCACGCGCGGCAGCCCGGTCATCTTCGATTCGATCGGGAAGGTGATCAGGCGCTCAACCTCCTCCGGAGCCATGCCGTGCGCCTCTACGAAAACCGGGACCATGATCGGCGATATGTCGGGGAACGCGTCAACCGGCAGGCGATAATATTTATATACACCGAGGACCAGTATCGTCAGAAAGGCGACGACGACGAGGAACCTGTACCTGAGCGAGAAGCTTACAATCTTTTTGTCCATGATGTCCGTCGTCTCCTTCTAGTGGCCGTGTCCCGCGTGGCTGTCGAGCCCGCTCGTCACGTATTTTGCCTTTATGCTGAAGGATCCCGGTCCGGCGTAGATCTGCCCCACCGACAGGCCCGAAGTTATCTCCGCAAATTTTTCGTCCGTCGCCCCGATCGTCACCGGATGCGCCTCGAATCCGTCCGCCGTCCGGACGAAGACGACGGCGAGGTCGCCGAGGATCTGGATCGCCTCCCTCGCAACCGCCACGGCGGTCTCGAAGGCCCCCAGCTCGACGCGGGCCCTGACGAATGTCCCGGGCCTGAGAAGACCGGATGGATTCGCGATGACGGCCCTTGCGAGCGCCGTTCTCGTTGAAGCGTCGAGCACAGGGCCGACATGGCTTATCGTGCCCGAAGCCTCGGGCTGAATGCCGGAGGATACGATGCCGACCTTCTGCCCTTCGCGGATCGAGACGAGATCCTTCTCGAACACCCTGATGTCGAGCCAGACCGCCCCGAGATCGGCTATCACGAACAGCTCCGATTCTCGCGCCGACCGACTCCCCGGGCGATGCCTTTTTCCCGATAACGGTCCCCGGGAACGGGGCCTTTATCTCATGACGCGTATACTCCGCGCTGCCGCGCGAGGGAAGCGCCTCGAGCTCCCCGGCTGAAAAACCCATGGAAATCAGCTTCTGCCCGTTCGATCTCATCTCTATCTCGGCCTCGGCGAGGGCCCGCTTGGCGTCGAGGTATTCCTGTTCGCTCGAGATCTTCCTTTCGTAAAGCCGTTTCTCCCTATCGAAGACGTTCCGGGCCAGCTCGCGGCGTTCCACCGAGGCCAGATATCCCGCCTTTAGATCCGAAAGATCCCTGCTCTCCATGACAGCCAGCACCTGCCCCCCTGCTACCGGCGCTCCGAGGTCCGCTCTGACCTCTCGTATCACGCCGGAAACCCGCGGGACTACGGCGACCAGGCGGTCTCCGTTCGCCTCGATCCCGGCCGGGAAGTCCACGGTCCTCGAGATGAGCCCGGCCCCGGCTGTTATCAGCTCTATGCCCCCATGAGTGATCTCCTCGTCGCTCATCATGACCGTGATCGTCTCGTCATCGTGGGCGCCGGATTCGCCGTGCGCGTCCGTTTCTTCTTCGTGGGTTACACCGTGCCCTCCGGGTTCCTCTTCGTGCGTGGCGCCGGCCTCGCCGGCGTGCTCCGTCCCGCCATGCCCCGCTTCATCCCTCGACATGCCGGCGCGATTCGTGTCCCTGATTCCCGACTGCCCGCCGCCTTCCGCGCCGCATCCCAGTATCGCAACCGCCGCGATCGACAGGCAGACGATCGACAATTTGTTCATAAATCCTTTTGCGGCGCTCATGAGCGACCTCCCTCGCCGTGATCTTCATGTATGCTTTTCCAAAGAAGCCTTCTCCCGGTCAATTCGCCGAGTCTCGACAAGGACTTATGATATGAGACGAGGATCTCGACGTGCTGTTTTTTAACCTCGATCAGGGTCCTGTGCGCGTCGAGCACCTCGAGGAGCCCCCATTTCCCCTCCCTGTACCCCTCCCTCGCCAGTCTCGTATGCGTTAATCGCCGCTGGCAGCACCTCGTTTCCGAAAGCGACCGCTCCTTCCCGGGCCGAGCTCATCTCCTCGCTGACCTCGACAATCCGGGCTCTCAGCGAGAGTTCCGCCGCCTTCCGCTCCTCCACGGCCCTCTCAATCCTGTACCGCGCCCCGCGTATCGCGGCGCCGCCACGGTCGAACAACGGAAGCGGAACGGAAAGGCCGAAGACAAGGGCGCGTTCCCCCGTCTCCCCGAACCATCTCGTCCCGCCGCTCAGGACGATGTCGGGCATCCTCATCGCCTTCTCGAGAGACAACGCGGCGCGCCTTCCCTCGACTTCCATCGCGGCCATCGACAATCCGGGATTGCCGGCCATAAGATCCTCGACGGGATCGGGAGCTGTCGGCTGAGCGATCTCCCGTAGATCTCCGGACGCCTCTCCGAATTGCGCCTCTTCCGCCCCCCACATGGATGCAAGACGTATCCGGGCGACCTTCAAGACGCGCGCCGCGCGATCCCTCTCCACGCGGCTCGTCGAATGGAGGACTGCGGCTTTTTGCTCCTCGATCGGGGCGACCTTCCCGGATTCGACGCGTTCGCGCACGGCACTCGAGGAGCTCGGCCGAAAGATCCATCATCTCCTGCGCCGTTCCGGCTCCACTCTGAGCGGCGACCAAATCTATGAACAGGACCTCCGTGGCCGATATGATCCCCCGCCGCAGCGCCTCGAGCTCGAGGCGCGAGATCCCGGCACCGATGACGGCGAGTTTTTCCGCGCGTGATCTTTTACCCCATGTAATAATCTCCCGGGAAAGGAGAAGGGTCGTTTCCGAGCCGCCCGTGCCGGACATCGAGCCGTCGCCCCACGCGTTTTCGAGCCCGGCGGAAAGCTCGGGATTGGCGAACGCTCCCGCCTGCTCCGCGTCCGCTTCGGCCGCGTCCGCTTCCAGGCCGCGGGCGCGAAGAAGCGGATTTCCCGCGAGAGCCATCGCCACGGCCTCGTCAAGGGTCAGAATCGCGAGGGGCTCGGCCCGCGATCGCCCCGGCCGCGGGCGCTGCTCCACCGGCAATGAAAATAATTGAAAGGATCATCAACAGGATCGGGTTCTTTTCCATCGATTCCTCCGTTCCGGATCATCCCGGTCCGGCCGGGCGCTTGCGCAATGCCCGCGCCATGGCCTGAAATAACGATCGAGGGCGCGATAACGCGGCAATCGCCGATCGCGGTCCGTCGATCCTGAATTGGACGGAGGTCTATACCCTGATGATCGGGGAACGAAGGACGGAGAATACGGGCAGATCGGGCGGGGGCGCCGCGGAGAAGACGACAATGCGTATTTTCTCGAAATCAAGGGATCGAATCGCCGGCAAGCCCGCCTGCAACCAATTTCGTTCTTTATCGGATTTCCCGGGCGCGACTCCCGAGGTGCCGATGAATGTTCCCTTCGCGGTCAGGGGAAGATCGGTGCACGGCCCGCATTGCCGCTCGGATTCATCGTGGATCCCCTCCTCGTGGTCGCCGCCTCCACACCGGCCTTCTTCCCGCGATGGGATGCACCTTCCGTCATTCGCCGTCTCGACGGCAAGGCGCCCTCCCTCGCCGAGGCAGAGGACGTATTGCGCCCCGCCTCCGAGCATCACGGGCAGAAATGCGGCGAGGCACAAAGCCCACCGGATCGTTCTGAACCGCGGTTTCATCATCTTCCTCTTCGAGCTCCCCGAAGTCCGACGCCTTTTGATTATACGTTGGATGGAATATATTGATTCCCGATTATACAGTCAAGCCCGGCGTGGGGCAGTGGAAATACAGCCGGACCGGAAACGATACGTCAAGATATTACGGGAGGAGGAAAGTTGGCCACGAGCCTCAGGTATAGGAGCCGGGTCTCAATCGATCTCGGATTTCTTATTCAAGAATCGCGAAGACTGCCGTGCGTTTAACTGTCTCGCGAGTCCGCCTGTCCATGACCTGGACGTTCAGCCTGTACTGCCCTTCCCTCAGTTCTCCGGTGGCTATCTCCAGCCGCTGCGGCTGCCTCGGTCCGTAGCCGGAGGTCTCGAAACTCGAACTGATGACCGGCGTGATCTCCTCGAACACCAACCCGGCTCTCCTTCGTTTCGTCGGTTCGATGCTATACTCCACCGTAGTAAAACGAACGATCGTCTCCGTCGGTGCCGAGTCCGTATATCTCGAAATAAAACACAAGAGGATGCGGGCGCCTGTAAAGATGAAGTGGGTGGGGAATGACGACGAGATTCCCCTTCATGTACCTGTTCGGCTCCTCGCTTGCCGTGATCTGCTTTGCGAATAATATATCGCTGACGGCGGGCGTCTCCCGGAAGGATTCGATTCGCTTGCTGACCGAGAAAACACCCCTTTTCCCGCAATTTGCGTCCACCGTTTCAACGCCGAATCTGTAATACCCCGGATCGAGGGTCAGCACGACATGCCCTGGAATCAGCCCCGGTATCCGCGAGCCGGGCTCGAGCGCCGCCCTGAATGAAACGGTTTCGTTTTTCGAGCCGATCATTTTCATATCGATGTCACGAACGAGTACCCTTAACTCCACCTCGGCGCTGAGCCAGCCGTTCTCCTGAAGGGTCTCCAATTCGTCGAGCGGCACCTCAAAATTAATCTCCGTTCTCACCTTTCCGTTTCCGGCGTCGAAGGAGCAGATGTCGAAGAAAGCCAGCATGCCGAGATCGAGATCGGGATAGTGTAGAAACTTCTCTCGTAGCAAATTCGTATGGAACGCGGTCAGCGCCCTGTCGGCTTTTCTGTATTCGTCGTCAATATGCCTGGTGAAGGAGGGATAAAGTATTTCCCTCAACTCCCGGCCCGCCACAAAATCCATGCTTTCCGGATTGAACATGTTCAACTGGTCGGTCATGTGCGGATCGACATGTTCCGGAAGGGTGTTGACGATGATTGGGTTGGAGCCGGTGAGTAAGCCGCCGAGTTTTCTTCAACCGTCATCCTCGAGGTCTTTCCGAACCCCCTCTCCCTGTAGAAATCGGTCCACGATTCCTCGCCCTTCGGCACGTAATTCCGGTAATACTCTCCGTTCAGATAATGATCGGTGAAGGTGACCAGCATCTCCGGCGAGTCGTAACGCCATATCTCGCCGGGCATCTTCTGCTCAAACCTGCCGATGGAACTCCATATCCTCTCCCTCGAATCCGGCATCCCGAACCTTATTACGAACCTCGCCGCGGTCGTCCCACCACGGCGGTTCATTACTGGGGAAATTTTTCAGGGCCAGCGCGACACGAGTCTCATGTTCCTTTTTTCTTTCATTCCGAGTGGTGGTCGGCGTCGGATCGAGCATCAGCCAGAATTTATCCAGCCATTCCAGCCGCTCGGAGGGAGTCCTTTATGGAGAGGTACTGTTTCTTCTGGTAGTCGTTGAAGAGATACTGGAGGGAATCGTATTGCTTTCTTTCCCTGTGGGCAAGTTTCTGATAAAGCCCCTATTCATCGAAGACCTTGTATTCGTCCGCCGTCCGCACCGGGGATGTAAATAATATTGAAATGACGACCGCAACCAGCGGATACCAGGGGAGGAAGATCCGTTTCACAGCCTTGAAATCCTCCTGTTGGTCTTTCCCTTTTTATATGAGATATTGTATCGCCCGCGCAAGAAATATACGGGATCGAACAATGCGACGCCACCCCGAATTTCACTTCTGGAAAGACATGTTTCAGATCGAAGATGGCCGCCCCTTATCCGCCGCCCGTCTTCAGTTCGCGACGGCGAAGCGGCCGCGATATCCCTCCCGCGTCCCGTCCAGGAGGAAAAGGGAGATCCGGTAAAGATAAACGCCGGAAGCGAGACGATCGACTTCGGGGAAAATATCGCCGCACCTGAAACATGAATACCCCGGATCGAGGGGAACGCCGTAGCCGTATCCGAGATTCGCCATCGAGATCGATTCCCCCTCCAGGTTGAGTATCTCGACTTGAATGTCGGCGTCGATCTCCATATTCACGCAGAACATGGCTTCGGAGAATCTTCCGGAAACCGGGTTCGGCCTGAAATTGTGGCCGGCAAGCCCTCCCGATTCCGCTTCCAGCGAAAAGATCGAAAGGGCGGAATTGTTCGAAGGATCGTCCTGCGGATCGGTTACGACGACCGACGCCCTTATCATGTTCCCGCCGGCCGGAAGGTCGGTCCCGTCGAGATCGAGAGACACGTCCGTGGTCCTCAGCACTCCCGGCGCTTCGATTTCCCCGCTGAAGATCCTCCTGGAACCCGCGGTGGTTTCGAGATCTATCAAAAGCCTCGCCGCCGCGCCGGCCTCCGGCGCGTCTCCGGTGTTCCTCACCTTGACGACGACCGTTATCAAATCGTCCGCCGAGAACCTTTTCAACGGCATCTCGACGCCGTCGAGATAATACACGATGTCGGTATCGTAGACGCACAGCTCGGGGCTCGCGCCGTTCATGCGCAATATCAGATCGAGAACGAGCTGCGCGATCGCTTCAGTCTGGGCGAAATCGATCTTCTCCTCCGTATCTTCGATGGTGTGGTAGTACGGATACAGAATCTTCCCTTCCTTGCCGAGCGGTTCGGCGAGCGTGACGGCGCTGACCGGGATCCCCGTTTTTTCCCAGAAGGAGGCGTGGTCCCAGTTCCACGGGCCCGGCCTGATCACGGTTATCGGAAGATCCTCATGGCTGCTCCCCCGCGACCTCTTCGACGAGGCAGGCCAGCCAGCCTGAATATTCGTCGGACATCACGGAAGCTCCGAACCCTTCCCCCGACCAGCCGAGCATGTCGAGGTTGATCACGCCGAGTATCGCTCCGGAACAGGCATCATCGCAATTCACGACGTAATCGATGCTCCCGAGGCGGGCCAGTTCCTCGCCCGAGAAGAGGATCACCCTCAAATCGAAAGGAAGCTCTTCCGATTGCAGCGCCCTCGCAATCTCGAGGGCGGCCGCCACCCCGGTTCCGTTGTCGTCGGCTCCGGGCGCGGACGCGGTCATCCACTGGTCGTTCCAGCCCTCCGTCCTGGCGGCCGTAGCGTCGTAGTGCGCCGTCACGAGAAACACGTCCGTGCAACCTTCGCAAAGGTCGAAGTCGGCCACTATGTTCCAGGAAGTGAATGCCGAGTCGCCGGCCTCGAAAACCCTTACGATCTCGAAGGGGATCAAACTCACCGAGCCGGGCGCCATGTCAGCCAACCGCGCCGCGAGGGCTTCCGCCGTCTCCCGCATCTCCGCCTCGCGGAGCGCATACCTCGTCTTCAGCTCGGTGGTCCATGGATCGATCGTGAGGAACCTGACGATCGATTCGAGGGAATCCCTCTCCACTGACGAGGCCTGCGGCGGGAGCCTGTCGGAGTCCTGGCCCTGCGCAGCGTGCCCCGCGCTCAATGCTGCGATGACGGCCCACCCGGTCGCGATCGCCGAGGTTCTCACCTTCATGCTCATACCCCCGGGAAGCAAATCCCTATTGATTTACCTTTTGTGGATAGGAGAAATGCTGCTGGACAACCACCCAGGCGCCGTTTCTCTTCTCCAGCACTCCGGTCCATCTGACATTTTCCCAGTTGGCCGGCGCACCCATCCATTCATTGAAGTCGTCCACGACGCAATAGAACCACGCAACTTCGCCGCGCTCCGAGAAACGGAGTCTCAAATCCCTGATTTCATGGCTTATCGCCTTGAAATTCGGGCTGCCCCAGAAGGACGTGTCGCTTTTGACGTCCCCCACCCCGAACTTCACCCTGTCGTACGGCGTCACGCTTATGAACGTCGAATCGTCGGCGATGGTTTTGAAGAAAAGATCGAAATCCTTCTCGATCGCCCAGCCGAATACATTGTTGAGCGTTTCCTCCACTGCGGCGGCTTCTTTCGGGCGATCGAAGGGCGCGCGGTCCCCGACCCCGCCGGATGAACATCCGGCATTGATCCCAACCGAACAGAACAATAAAATGGCGGCGACTTCCATGGTCGATTCACGGCAGTCGCGGCAAAAACAGTTTCTCACCACATTCCTCCAAGCCTGCATATTCCACCCATACATCTGACAAATGGCAGCCTGCCGCGCCCGCAACCTTCAAGGCTCGAACATTTCGCCGTCCCTTATCGCCTTCTGAAGCGCGTCGAGCCCGGCGAGGTCTCCCAGGAGGATGGCGCCGATCAGTCTTCCGTCCCTGATGAACAGCTTCCTGTAGAAACCGTCCTCCCTCTTTTCGACGACCTCCCGGACGCCTTCGGCACTGGCGATCGAACCGACCGACGCGAGCTCTATCCCGGCCACCTTCAGGCGCGCCGAGGTCACGGCGCCTCGAAAGGGGGCTTCGACGCCGGCGATGTGATTTCCGCACGCCGCCCCCTGCGCGCGCGCCGGCTGCCAGAGGCCGTAAAGGCGCGAATCGTGCTCGGCGCAGTCGCCGCACGCGTAGACGCCGGGAAGGTTCGTGCGCATGAAATCGTCGACGAGGATCCCCCTGCCGCATCTTATCGACGCGGCGGAGGCAAGATCGATCCTCGGCCTTACCCCCGCGGAGATCACAGCAAGGCCCGGCGCCAGTGAGTTTCCATCGGCAAGCTGCAAATCGAGACCGCCGGCTCTCGCGCGGAGCGCAGCGACCGTCACCCCGGTCCGAATCGAGATCCCCTTCTTTTCGAGCATCCCTCTCAGCATCAACGATCCCGCTTCGTCGAGCTGCCGCGGGAGAAGCCGTCCCGAAACCTCGAGAAGGACGACCTTCGCTCCGAGCGCCGCGAGGCTCCCCGCCGCCTCGATGCCGAGAAGCCCTCCGCCGATGATCGCCGCCGATCCGCGTTCGATCGCCGTTTCCCTGATTCGCTCGGCGTCGTCGATCGTCCTTAGCGTGAATACGCCGTCCGATGACGCCCCGTCCATCGGGGGCACGAATGGATCCGCCCCGACCGCGATGACCAGCGTATCGAATGAAGTCTCACTCCCGGAATCGTCGACGAGAAGCTTTTTCGACGGGATCGATACGCTCTATGAGCGCAGACGGCATGAATCCGATTTTCTTCTTCTCGTACCATCGCGAGTCGTGAATCGTGATCTGTTCGGCCGAAGCTTTTCCCGCCAGAAGCTCGATGAGCCGCGGCCGCGAGTAGAAACCGTGCGGTTCGCTCGAGACGATGAGGATTTCCGCGTCCCCGTCCTTCGCGCGGATCGTCTCCGCCGCCGTCATGCCGGCGACGCCGTTGCCGATTATGACTACCTTCATTTTCCCTCCCGGCTAAAGAAAATACAATATTCCGGGTGATGTCGGAAGAAGAATCGTCCGCGCTCGGGGCCGTTTATCGGACCGCCCACCGATCTTTCTCCCGCCGTCGACCGGCCGGAACACGACAAGGCTTGCGTGTTTCCGGTCTCATGATATACTCGCCGAAATGTATCTCTTCGGCGGTTTTGCCGGGCAGGCGCGTCGAACGCGCCTGTGGAAAGTCGGGAACGATGCAGAAATGGTTGCTCGAATGCCCTTCGTGCCGCGGCGAACTCGCCGTCGGCGCGGATGAACTTCTCTGCCTCTCCTGTCGGGGACGTTATCCGATAGTAAATGGAATCCCCGTCCTCTTTGCCCCGGGCGACGATCCGACCGTCGAACCCGGCAGGATTCGGATCAAGAATCCCGCCGAAGCCGCGGTGACGGTGGCGGAGATGAACGCGATCGACCGCGGATTCATTCCAGGGCCGAGGGCCTATTACCTTGTATATCTCGCGGCCGCCGCCGTGGCCCTTGGATGGCGTTCCGCCTTCCTGGCGCCCTTCGTCCTGCTGCTCGCCGTAGACTGGATCTATTTTCGTTCAAGAAGGGGCCGGGCCCTCAAGCGCTACGAAAGGAATCCCCTGAGACTCCACAGCGCCGGAGACTGGCGGATCGTGGACTCCGCCTACGAACGGGAGGGAAAAACTCAGCCCACGATGTCGGACTGGGTGGGTCTCGGAGGAGGGCGCGGCGCCTTGGGCGCGGGGACCGCAATCGCCGACGACGAACGATACCATGACATCCTGAGGGTCTATCGAAGCCTGGGAGACCAGGCCGAAGTGATCGCCGACATCGGGGCGAACGACGGCAGGGCGTGCTGGGAATTCGGAATAGGCGCGGGGCGCCTCCTCGTGGGCATCGACGTCAGCCGTCTGCTGCTGGAGGAATTTTCCTCGAAATTGCCCGGAATGACGGCTATACAGGCCGACGGCGCCCGTCTCCCGATCAGGAGCGGAACCGTCGACTTCCTCTTCTGCACCGAAACGCTCGAGCACATGACCGATCCCTCCGCCGCGATGGCGGAGTTCGCCCGGGTGCTGAAACCGGGCGGACGCATGATGATCCAGAGCCCCAACGCGCACAGGCTCCGCAACCTCAACATCTTCCACATCCTGACCCTGGTCCTGAGCCTTCTGAACGACAAGATGCTTCAAAGGAAGATCGTCCACGAGAACACCTGGCTCAATGCGTGCACGTACCACTGGGACTTCTCGCTGCAGCACTACAAGAGAATGCTGCGCGGCACCGGATGCCGCGTCGTGGAGACAAGAAGCTCGTCCTTCTTCTTTCCGCTCTTCCTCCTTCGCGGCAGGGTGGAACTTTACAGGCGCAAGGAACGCATTCTCTCCTCGATACCGGTCGTCAAATACTTCGGCGGCGATCTCGTGCTGGTGGCGGAGAAAACGGGTGAACCCGTTTCCTTGCGGATGAATCCGGAATCGGAAGAATGATCTCCGGACTACTCGAACACCTTCCTTTCCATCTTCCTCCTGAAGGCGAGAAGGCCGGGGGATTTGGGCGAAAGTTCCCCATCGATTCCCCGCCTCCCTGATGCGCCGCGACGGTAAACGCAAAAGGCGGCGACAAAGAAAAGGCCGCACCAGATGTTCCGAGACTTCACTTCCATTCCCAACCCCTCAAGAATGGAGTAACATCCACCCGATGCGGCCGTTTAACAAGGCGTTACGCCTCTTTGTTCATCTGTTTTCTCACCTTTTCCAGCATACTGGCGCTGACCTCGCTCTCGGGATTCAGCTTGAGGCCATCTCGTAATTCTTCGCCGCCTTCTCGAGCGATCCGGCGGTGAGGAAGGCCTCCCCCAGGCTGTCGTAGACGTTCCACGAATCGGGATATTCCTTCACGTTGAGCTCGAATATCGCAATCGCCTCGTCGAATTTCCTGGTGAAGAGGAAAACATACCCGAGCGAGTTGAACTCGGCCTCCTTGAAATAGACGGCGTCGTTCTTCTCCTCCTTCAGCGCCATGAAGCTCCTTATTCCCTCCTTCACACCCTTCTCCTTCATCGCCATCCCGACCTTCGCCGCCGCGGAGTTCTCATTGGCCATCAGCTTTTCCCACATCAGCCCGGCGCTCTCCTCCGGAGACATCTCCTCCTTCTTCGATTCCTCGCCCGACTGATTCTTCTTCAGCGCCTCTTCCTTCTTTATCTGTTCATCCGTCAACTGCCCTGACTTCGCCTTCTCATCCTTCAATTGTTCGGATTTCTGTTTCTCCTTCGCCTTGTCCGTTTTCTCCTGAGCCTGCACGCTCCAGAAACCGGAGACCGAGAGGGGAATCACCATGGCGAGGACGAGGAAGCCCGTCACGACGGCGGCTCTTCTTCCGCCCCTTCGCCTGTCGATCTTCGGATTGAGGATGCTCATCAGCCTGTCCTTAAGGTTGGAGCCCTGCGAGATGGTCGCCACCTGCCAGACCGGGCGGGCCGAGCATCCGAGATCGGAGGCGATTCTCATGAGGAGCTCGGCGTAATCGGACGGCTTCGCGCCGGTGCAGAGGACCGCGTCGTCGCAATCCCTCTCGCGTTCGATCCTCAGTTGTTTCACGGCGAACCATACGAGAGGGTTGAACCAGTAGAGTACCGTCGCGAAGATGGCGAACAACTCGATCAGGGTGTCCCACCTCTTCACGTGAGCGAGCTCGTGAGAGAGGACAAGATTCCTGCGGTTGTCGGTCCACCCTTCCGATTCGAGCCGGAAGCACCACCGTACCGGATTCTTAATGCCGACGGTGATCGCCGCCTTCAGGCTGTCCGATTCGAGCAGCCTCACCCTTCTGCCGAGGCCGAGGTCGACAGCCGCCCTGCCGAGGACATCGTTCCACCGTTGCGAAGCGGGCACGGCGTTCCTTACGAGGCGCCCTACGAAGAATTGCGAGACGCCGCACCAGCAAAGGAAAAGAATGCCGCCGCCGATCCATGCCAGTATGCCCCAGGCGTACCATGGCAAGCCGGCCCACAACGAGCCGTTAAAATTGCCGGCAGCAGATCCAGCGCTGGAATTGTTTATTTCATTTTGACCTACGATCATATCTTGATCCAGTTTCGATGGATCGGGAACATAAGAGCCCCCGCTCCACGAACCCAGCTCCGGGATGATGGGAAGGTTCCATACCGGCGCCATCACTGAAAAGGCCGGCAGGACGATCAGGCCCGCCAGCGCGAAAACCCATACCATGTTCCTGATATAGGCCGATGAACGGCGCAGACAAAATGTCGCCGCGCCGGCGACCGAGCAAATCAGGGCGCCCTTGATCGTGATGTCGATCATCAGCCTCAACAGCCCGGGCCAGGGCGTTTGCGCAAGCAACCCGGAGATCGAATTCATGGCTATCTGCCCTCCGTTTTTGATCTGTTTATTAGATCAACTATCATCTCGGCGTCCTTTTCGCTCATGTTCGCGTCCGATTTCTTGAGGATCGAGATCACCGCGCTCGCTTCGGCCCCCCTGAAGAAGGTGTCGAGAACATTGTCGAGGGCGGTTTTCCTCGCCTGGCTCAGAGGTATGGTCGGCGAATAGATGAACTTGCCCTTCTCGACGACGTGCTTCACGTACCCCTTGTCCTCCAGCACGCCGAGCATCGTCCTGATCGTCGCGTTGACCGGTTTCCCGGGGAGGTTCTCGACGATGTCCATCGCGGTCGCCTGCTGGAGACGGTAGATCACCTCCATGATCTGCCTTTCCCTTCTGGTCAGTTCGCTTATCTTCGGTTTTCCCGGCATTGACAGCTCCTTTGCGAGTAAATCAACATGTGTAAAATTTAACATTGCCGTCTCCCGCTGTCAACCCTTTTTTGATTTATTTTTTCCGATTCTCATCTTTATTTTTGCTGACTCTCCTGATACGCGCGCATTCCGCGCGCCTCGTCCGGGGGACAGCGGAATCACCGGCCCCCGTCCACCCCAAAAGCGGGTATGATTCCCTCCATATTGAATTCTTAAGCCATTAATTAGTTCCGGGAATTTGCTTTGTAACCCGGCGGCGCGACGCGGCGACTTTGTCTTTAGGAAAGGTTCATTATATTGGTCCTGAACAGTCCTAGTCGGCATGCCGGCGAGGGGCCGGCCGCCGGAGATCCGGCTGGACCGGCCGGAAAAGAAGGGAGAACGAAGTGTCGAAAAAAGGATACGGGATCTTTCGCCCCGCGGCCGCTGCGATTGCGGCGGTGATGGCACTGGCGCTGGCGGCCGGCGCGCTTTGCGCCGAAGAGAAAAGTCAGTCAAAAACGGACTCGGAGCCTGATTTTTCCAGGGTCATTTCCGCCATGAAATCGAAAATCGACCTCTCGGATGAACAGGAATCCCGTGTAAGCCTCCTTTTCCGCGAATACGTGGAAAAGAGGAAAAGCGTGATGGAACAGTACCCGGGAGACGATGACGACGACATCCTCTCGCGGCGCATCGAAATCAGGCGCCTCAACCATGAAGCCGAATCGGAGATCGAAAAGCTGCTGGGCGAGGATCAGCTCGAAACCTACAGGGGGATCGCCAGGGAACATATGGCCCCCCGGCGGGGCGGCGAGAGGGATAAAGCCTCCGGAGAACGGATCGAGGAGATGATTCAAAGGCTCGATCTCGACGATGAAAAGGCCGGGAAGGTGCGGCCGATCCTCGAGGGACAGGCCGAGAGAATCCGCCTGATGATGGGTGACAGGGGCACGACGGGCGGCGGGGGAGGCGAACGCCCGGACATGCGGAAGATGGAAAAGATGCGAAAGGAAATGGACGATATCGAGAACGACACCGAGAAGAAGCTCGAGAAGGTGCTGGACAGCGAACAGATGAAGGAATACCGTGAAATCGTCAGGGAGAGACGCGAAAGAATGAGAGAGAAGCGCAGAGACCCCGGGGACCCGGGCGGCCCCGGCAGGCCCTGAGGGTTTGCAGGTTGAACCGTTCGAACACCCCGCCCCGGCAGGACACAGATGACGCGAGACTGGTCGAAGAAGAACGACGGTGAAATCATAGAGATGGTGCTTGCCGGGGATACGGAACTCTACGGGATCCTCGTTGAAAGGCACAGGGATCACGTCATGAAGATCATGATGAAGCGCGTTCCGCAGGGCGAAGCCGGCGATCTGGCCCACGAGGCGTTCGTCAGGGCCTACGCATCCCTCCCCCGCTATGAGGGGAAAAGCCCTTTCGAGAACTGGCTGGCTGTGATAGCCGTTCGCGCCTGCCACGATTTCTGGAGAGAAAGGTATCGCTCGAGGGAAACCTCGATGAACGAGCTCGGCGAGGAGCATGTCCGGTGGCTGGAGAACACCGCCTCGGAAGATTCGAGCCTCGCGGATCGTTCGATGGAGTCGAGGCGGCACGCAGCCGAGGTGCTCGCCTGGGCCCTTCAGAGAATGTCGCCCGAGGACAGGGCCGTTCTCGAACTCGTCCACCTGGAGGAACGTTCCGTGCGCGAAGCCTCGGAGATACTCGGCTGGAGCGTCCCGAAAACGAAGGTCCGGGCCTTCCGCTCGAGGAAGAAACTTCGCAGGCTGCTCGAAGGCGCGATGGGCTGAGAAGGAGACCGTCATGGTAAAACGCGGGAAGGATCTTGAAAAAATCGAAAAAGCCCTGATGTCGGCGTGGAAGGAAGATCCGCCTTTCGAATTCGGTCCCGGATGGAATGAAGCCGTCATGCGGGATATTCGTTCGCGGTCCGTCCTTGCCCGGGCCGGCGGAGCGGCGGGCGGCTGCGGGCCGCTCGTATTCAAGTTCTCCGCCGTCGCGGCCGCGGTCACGGTATTGTTCGTCATATTCGCCCTTGAATCGGATATAGCGTCGTTTCACGACCTGGCGATGATGTTTCTCGACGATCCCGCCGGGTTCATTATTTCACCGCCCTCTGTGTAGGCGCCGACTCCGGCGGCGCGCCTTCGGCCCTGAATGATGGAGGAAAGTCGACAATGAGGAATTTCAAGGTATGGTCGGGGCTGATCCTGATATTCGTCTCGGGAGCCGTAGTCGGATCGATAGTCTCCGCGCTGCTGATCAGGCAGCGCGTCGAGGGCTTCACGAAACGGGGCCCCCACATGGCAAACCGCATGATCGTCTACGAAATCATAAGGGAAATGGAGCTCAGCCCCGCCCTGCGCGATTCGATCGACGCCATACTCGAGGCCGACAGGCCCGAGATGGAAAAGCTCGGGGCCCGGTTCGGCAGGAGCCTCGAGGAATTTACCGGGAGGCAGTTCGAGAAGATCAAGGCGGTCCTGAGCGACGATGAGAAGGAGATATTCGACGCGAGAGCCGCCGAGCTGCGCGAAAGATTCGAACGGATGCGCGAAAAGGGAAGGCCGGGAGACCATCGGAACGGCAGGCTTATGCCTCCGCCTCCATGGGATGACCGCAACGGGTCGCCTTCCCCGCCGCCTGACAGCCTGGGCGGGCAGCGCCCCCCGGAGATTTAATCGCCCCCGGGACCAGGCGGTCCGAGCGTGAAGGGCAATCCTTTCCCGGCGGCGATTCGATTTTTTGCTCCCCGCGAAGCCGCCTGAATGTTATTATCCATCCTGCGCCGATTCGCCGCGGAAGGCGCGCGGAATTCCCATTTACGCCCGGCGCGATTGAAAGACGACTTTCATCGCCATTGTCGCTCGGAGCGCACGCAGGAGGAAGATTATGATGCCGGATTCGACCAACCCGCTCCGAAGACGCCCCCGGTCCCGCCTTCTTCCGACGGCCCTTCCCCTGCTCTGCGTCTTCATCATATCGTGCCTGTCTCTCCAGGCCGGGCCGGCGCTCGCGTGCAGGATGGAGTTCAAGGTGACGGGAGGGGAAAAGGAAACCTACGCCCCCGGAGACACGGTCACGGTCTCCCTCACCCTGATGCTGACCCACGGCAACTGCCTCGTCGAGCTTGCGGACACCGAATTTTCCGGGACCGGGCTGGAGATACTCGGAGCGACGGCGTGGAAAAGGATCAAGGAAAGGCCGGTCATCGTGGAGAAGAAGCTCCGCGTGCTGATAAAGGGCAACGGCAGCGGCGGCGACGTCGCAATCAGGGCGCTGAGGCTCTGCGAAAGGCAGGGCGGAGATCTTTCACTGATATTTATCCCGGGCACGAAAAAGATCATCAGGGAATAAGGATGAGGATGAAAAGGTCCCTTGCATGCATCGCGGCGGCATTCGTGCTTTTGGCCGCCCTGGCGGCCGCCAGGGTTTCGGCGCAGGCGGACGCCGATGAATTCCTGCCTCTCGAGAGCTCGCACGCCGTCATCGACGGCGCGTCGCCGAACGGAGCCGATTCCGCGGAAGCGGCGCGGGCCGTGCCAGCGGGGCCTCCATTCTTCAACAGGCAGCTCAAATGGGCCTCGATCGCCATTCTCGCCTCGATCGCGGCGGGATTCCTCGTAAGGTTCAAACGTACGCAGGCGGCTCAGGATCGTTTTCCTTCTCGCCTCCCTCGTCGTGCTCGGCTTCTACAACGGAGCCTGCCCGTGCCCGATACAGAGCTTCATGAATTTCGTCCGGCTTGCCGTCGGGAAAGCCGTCTCCTGGAAAAGCCTCGCCTATTTCGCCGGGCTGATACCGGTGACATACATCTTCGGGAAAACATGGTGCGGATGGGTCTGCCACATGGGCGCGCTCCAGGAATTTCTGCACCTTCCCGCGAGATTCACGCTGCTGCGGTCGGCCCGCGCGATAAGGGCGATGCGGGCGATCCGCCTGATCCTGTTCGCCGCGCTGATAGCCTGGGTGGCCGTGACGAAGGTCGCCGCGTGGTGCAGGTACGATCCCTTCCGGGTCGCCTTCACCCTTTCATCGGGCACGACGGTCGGGTGGGTCCTCCTGGGGCTGCTCGTGCTTCTTTCCCTTTTCATTTACAGGCCGTTCTGCCGGGCCTTCTGCCCGATCGGCCTCGCGCTCGGATGGGTATCGCGCATACCCGGAGCTTCCGTGCTGGGAATCGGGAGGGAGTGCCCGGTCTGCCTTTCATGCGAGAAGGCGTGCCGTATCGACGCGATCCTTCAGGATGGCGATTCATATTCCCTCGACAACGCGGAGTGCGTGGCCTGCGGCGATTGCATGGACGCATGCAGGCTGGGGGGGATCAGTTTCTTCAGGAAGAATAAAAAACACCCGTCGAAATTCCGCTGCGTGCGTCCCTCATCGTGCAGGCCTTCCTGACGCCCGCGTGAAGGGCGTTTATGACTACGTGCCGGGCCTTTTCGCATTTCCATGGCGTGGTGCGCACCCGATTCCGGCGGCACGGGCCGGTCACAATATCACGTATTCGCCGAGGTCCGCCTTCAACATCCTCTCTATCTCGCCGCGGTTGTCCTCGTCCGTTTCGGAGAAGACGAAGGCGAAGGTCCTGTATTTCATGTAATCGATCTTTCTCACGCTGAGGGGTTTCCTGAAATTCGCCTCGAACCTCTCGTAGTCGATCCCCCTGACGTCGCCGAGCTCGATTTCGTCCGGGACGCAGGCCACCACAAGAGGGTATACCTTCCCCTCCCGGCCCCTGAATATCGATTCCCAGTCGGGGCGAAGCCCTCGCAGAAAGTACTCGACCGTGTTGATCCCCCAGGCGTGCCAGGCGATGTCGGTCGTGCACCAGGCGGCGAATCTCATCGGATTCGCCTCTATCGGGACGACGCGGTCGCCGTCGACCCTGAATTCGATGTGCATCGGCATCTTCCTGAGGCCCGCGACGGCCCCGAACCGAGCCAGGTGCGCCTGAAAGAGCCCGGAATATTTCCTTATTATATCGCTCGACGTGACGTACGTCCTGTCGCTCATATCGTATTCCGAAGCGAAGATGTGATGAAGTATGTCAAGTATCACCGGTTCCCCGGAGTCGTCGTAATAAAGATCGACGGCGAATTCCTCGCCGGGTATGTTCCCCTCGATGATGAACCTGCCGGTGTCCAGAACCTCTTCCGGGTACATCCCCCGACCCTTTCGATATCCCTCCTGATCCTTGCGAGGACGGCCGGCCATTCGCCGTCGGACGCGACCTTGTAGACGGCAAGGCTGAAAAAACCCACGGCCGGTTTTATGATGAACGGTTTCGCGATCTTCGTGACGTCGATCGAATCGAGCCTGTCGGCCGCCACGCCCGTATAGAAGAGATCGGGGTAATCGCCCTCGAGCATCTTCCTGAACCTAACCTTGTCCTTGCAAAGGTCGATCTTATCCGGCAGGTCGAGGAAGCCGAGGTTCTTCTCCATCCAGCCTATCGCGTCCTCGGAATTGCTGTAGAGCGGCGGGCGCGGGTTCCCTTTCATCAGAGCGATGAATTCCGCCCCGCCGACGATATTGATGCTCCTCGTTTCGGCGATCCTGCGGGAGACGGCGTTCTCCAGCACGGGAACGCCGAGTTCCTCCGCGGTCCCCGCGAGAAGATCGGACACATAAGGCTTTTCGAGAATAATCATCGATCTCCCGTCCTTTTCCGCTCACTGCGCGTCACTGCGCGCGCCCCGGCCCGGGGCGCGCCCTTTACTGTCTGCTCCTTCCCGCCATGAATAGAAATATCCCGCCCGCGACGAAGAGCAGCGATATGGATGATATGCCTGCCCTGGCGCTCGCGCCGGCGCTCAATCCCGCGGATCTTGCCAGCAGGCCGGCCGTCCCCATGAGCATCGGCCCCATCACCGCGGCGGACTTGCCGATCATGTTGTAGAACCCGAAATATTCAGCCGATTTCCCCTCCGGGATCATCCTCGAGAAACAGGAACGGCTAAGGGCCTGCACGCCGCCCTGAACGAGCCCTATCGTGACGGCGAGAGCGTAGAACTCCCTCCTGTCGTGCATGAAGGCCGCCAGAATCGAGACGGCGAAGTAGATTCCGATGGCGGCGAAAATCGCGCGCACCGCGCCTGTCTTCGAGCCGATCCAGCCGAAGGCGAGTGCCGAAGGGAATCCCACGAACTGCGTGACGAGAAGGGCGGCGATCAGGTCGTTCCTCTCCAGGCCTATCGAGAGGCCGTAGTCGACGGCCATCCTCACTATCGTATCGACTCCGTCTATGTAGAACCAGTACGCGGCCAGAAAAAGGAGGACCGGCCTGAACGCCCTGATCTCCCGGAAGGTTCGCGCCAGTTCCCTGAACCCCGCCGAAACGACCCCCGAATCCACCTTCCCGGCCTTCTCCTCCCTGACGAAGAGAATCAGAGGGATCGTGAACAACCCCCACCATAACCCGACGGTGAGAAACGAAAATCTCACCGCGTCGGCGGGGCCGGCGAGGCCGAACGCCCCGGGCCTCAGCGTCATCCATACGTTTACGGCGAACAGAAGATTCCGCCGCCGAGGTAGCCGAGTCCGTACCCCAGCGCGGAGACCTGGTCCGTTCCTGCGGGGTGAAGCGACGGACTTTATCAGAGCGTCATAGAAGATCAGCGACCCGGAGAATCCGATCGACGCCAGGACATAAAGGGCGATCGCCGCCTTCCACGCCCCCATCGACACGAAATAAAGGGCGAGGGTCATTATCACGCCTGTATAGGCGAAAAAGACGAGGAATCGTTTTCGCGACGATCCCTTGTCCGCGATCGCTCCGAGAAGCGGCGCCATGATGGCGACGAGAAACCCGGCGATCGAGTTTCCGATCCCGAGCCTCGCGGTCGTTATCGTCGTGTCCGCCCCGGCGCTCCAGTACTGGCTGAAAAAGACGGGGAAGAAAGCCCGCCATGACGGTCGTCGCGAAGGCCGAGTTGGCCCAGTCGTACATCGTCCATCCGAATACGGCCTTTTTATCCAATATCCCTCCCCGGGGCAGCCCGCGCGGGGCTTTGGCCGGAACCGGCATGAGACCGCCGTCCCTCCCGCCGCCGGCGCCCGCCTGCCGCTTTCCCGGTCATCGGGCCCGCCCCGCAGAGGCTCACGTTAATGCAGCGGCCCGCTCTCATGCAACTGCTTTTACGGAAAGGCCGGGGAAGGGAACCATCTTTGCAGAAAATAATTCGAAGGAATAACGGAAGTTTTTCGGCGGGAATGGCCTATCGCCTAAATGTATATACTTCAGCCGATTAGGTAATGCCTGTTCCCGGAGCGCCCGCGATCGCCGATGGGCCGCGACACCGATTTTGCACTGCGCTGTGCAATCTGCGCCCATCTCAGGGAGCCGCGACATGAATGACATCGTTTTGAAAAGGATCGACGTTTTCACGACGACTCCGTTCGCGGGGAATCCCGCGGGCGTCGTCCTTCGCGCGGACGATCTCGACGGAAGGACGATGCAATCGCTCGCCGCGCAGATGAAGATGAACCTAATTGAAACGGCCTTCGTCAGGCGGATCGAGGAAGGCCGGGACCGATTTCCGCGTCAGGTTCTTCACTCCCGACAAGGAACTCGAGATGAGCGGCCACGTGATGATCGGCGCGTGTTTCGCCCTCATCGACGAAGGGATGATCGACCTTTCGGAAGGGCTCACCCGGACGGTCTTCGAAACGCGGATGGGGAACATCTCCCTCGAAATCTACTTCAGGTCGGACTACGAATCGGGCAACGCGACCGACTTCGACGGAACGGGGATTTTCATAAGGGCCGGGGGGAGGAGAAACGGCATACTCGAGAGGATAATGATGCTTCAGCCGGTGTACCGTTTCCTCCCGTGCGATATCCCGCTCGTCGAGCTTGCGGGAGTCCTCGGCGTGGAACCTTCCGAGATCTCGAACACGGGGCTTCCGGTTGTGAGGGCTTCGAACGAGATCGACTGGCTGATAATCCCGGTCAAATCGAAGGAGACCATCTGCAGCATGCACCCCGACCTGATAAAGCTCGGAATACTGAACCGCAAATACAACACATTCGGCAATCACGTCTTCTCGCTCGACACATTCGATTCGTCGTGCGTCACCTATTCGAGGAACTTCAGCCCCGCGATGGGGCTGTGGGAGGATCCGGCCTCCGCCTCCGGCTCTTCGGGCCTCGGCACCTACCTGCGGCACTTCGGCATAACCTCGTCCGGGTCGATGGTGATGCAGCAGGGGAACGAAAAGGACAACCTCGCGAGGATCCTCGTCGAGATCGAGGGGGAAGCCGGCCGTGAGGACGTCGTCAAGGTCGGCGGGCTCGCCGTCACCTCGATCCAGAGAAAGCTTGAGCTTGCCCCGGCGGAAACCGTCTGACTTAATCGCCCAGCCTGTACGAATCGACCCTGTCCGAGAAAAATGCCGGGACGATAACGAGCTTTTCCCCCGGGACGTAATCGAAATCGGCGCAATGGCGCCTGACGGCTCTCGTATCGAAAAGTTTTTCCACCGCCCCGCCGGGCGCGACCCTGAAAAGCTCACCCTCCCAGTGCGACACCAGCAGAGCGCCGTTCCCCTCAGGCTTTATCCCGTCGATGTTCCCGCGCCCTAGGCGGGCGACCTCGGTTATCTCCCCGTTCCCGATGTCCGCCGAAAGCAGCCGCCCCGTCCCGTTGTTCCCAATGTACAACCTGCCTTCGAAGGCGAGCAGGGCGTTGGGATTCGAGATATCGGGAGCTGTGAGCCATTCCTCCCATTTCACGCCGTCCCACCTGTGTATGACGTTCTTTCCCGAGTCTGAGACATAGACCCGGCCCGAGGCGTCGATCGCTATATCGTTGAGAAAAACCGCCCCGGGGACGGCGTTTCTCCCGGCGATCGCGCCCGTGTCCGGGTCTATCTCGGCCACGCCGCTTCTTTCGACCGCGAAAAGCCTGTCGCCGTGCATCGCGAGGCCGGTCGGATTCGCCAACCCGTCCGCCCAGCGAATCTCCTTCATCCGCCCGTCCAGCCCGATCCTCGAGATATACTGCGGCACAGCCGGGTTCCTGAAGTTGTACTGGTCGAAATTCGACACGTACGCGACGCCGCGCTTCCCGTCGAAGAGCACCGACTCGGGAGTCCTGAATCCTTCGCGAAGCTCCCACCCCTTGCCCACTTGATCCGAGAAAACGGCGGCGGTCGCGTCCTGGAAGATCAGGCCCCATCCTCCCATGGATTCGGCGACGAGAATCACGAGCTCGTTGCCGCCCTTTTTCAGGGGGAGGACGACGGAGTCGTGGAGCCCGATTATCCCGAGAAAGGAGGGATCCCTCATTCGATAGGCGCTGTTTCCCGAGAAGAGCAATTCCCCGTCGAGGAATATGTTTATGTAATCGCTGTAGCCGAAACGGTACTCCCTGCGCTGGTCCTTCTCCGATTCTATGACCGCCTTGACGAAAACGAGGTCCGGCTCCCTTCCCGTCCTGGCGAAGGTCCGGGCGATATCGAGAAGCCCCGTCCCGTCCGTTTCCGCGTCGCGCCATTCGATCCTCGAGGCGAGAGCGTCGCCGAATCCGTTCTCCACGTCCACCTCGCCGGCCCTGAAGACCTGCGATATCTTCCACCCGGTGATGAACCCCGGCTCCCTGCCCGCGGGGACCGGCGGATCGAAGCCCGGCGCTCCGCCCGGCGTGTACCTGAAATCGGAGAAATAGGCGGTGCCGTCTGCCTGGCCCTGGACCCCCGCGGCTCCCTTCGATCTCCCGAAGATGAGCCGGTCGATCACGAGGTCAGCCGCCTCGGCCCCGTCGACGAAGACCCTCGCCTGCTCCCCTTTCACCTCCATCCTGACGTGGAACCATCTTTCAGCGGGCACATCCCAGCTCGACGAGAACCCTTCGCCGCTGTATAGCTGCCAGCTCGAGATGCCGTTCGTGACCGGAGTGTACTGAAGATCGTCCCCGTAGAGGCCCCCCCGATGCGGTCGTATGTAGAAACTCTCGTAATTTTGCGGATCCTTCATGCGGAAGACGAATCCGGCGTACGCCCTCGCGCCGGTGAACGCCATGTCGACCTCCATCGTGCCGTCCTCGAACTCCACGTTTCTCAGCGTGGCCGATCCGGCGATGCATTCGCGGCCGAGGTATTCCGTCTTTACGGCGCCCGCCAGATCCCAGCGCTCGTCGTCGAAAGGTATCGTTTCACCGCCGGCCAGCGCTTCGCCCGATAGGCTGGCGATGGAAGCTGCGAATACGATCGCCGAAAAGGCCAGGGCCATTCTGCACGAAAAAAGAAGATTCCGTCTCATATATCTCCTCCTGTATGGGATGAAATCCGGTTCGCTGAGGCCGCCGCGGCGGCCGTCATGCATCGTTATACGCCGCAGCGCAGGTTTTTCCTCCCCCGTTTCCGGCCATTTCCCGTTTATTTCCCGGTCATATCCCGGCCTTTCCATTTTTTACTGCCCGGCCCGCCCCGTTGTGACTATAATAGCCGTGGCTCAGACGTCGGACCGCGACAGGAAGGCGAAGATGAAGAATCCGGAAAGACCCTATATCGGGATATGGAAGGCGCTCGCCGAGGAGAAGCTTCAATGGGGCGCGAGCGGGCGCTGGAGGCAGCGGGATTTCTCATATCTGAGCGAGAAGATATACAACGAGACTTCCACCATGATCAGCGTTTCCACGCTGAAAAGGATTTGCAGGAAGGATTTCGGCGGGACCCCGCATCCGGGCACACTCGACGCTCTGGCAAGGTTCCTCGGATTCGAGGACTGGCCCGAATTCAGGAAGGCGCAGGACGCGCAGTCGGCGGGAGGGCCGGGGGGCGGGAATCCGGAAGAAGAGCGCGGGGATGAAGCCGGGGGCGCGGGAGCGCGGCGAAGGCTCCTCTTCACGATCCTCGCGATCATCCCGGCGGCGGCTGTCGCGATTTATTTCGCCGCCCGTCCCGGCGGCGATTCCTACGGCGAGGTCGCCTTCTCCAGCAGGAAGGTCGTAAGCGAGGGGGTGCCGAACACCGTAGTCTTCGACTACGACGTGACCGGCGTCGATTCGGACGACATAAGAATACAGCAGAGCTGGGACCCGAAGATGAGCAATGCCGTCCGGCCGGGGAAAGGGCAGCATACGAGCGTCTATTACTATCCGGGATTCCACAGGGCGAAGCTCCTGATAGACGGAGAGGCGGTAAAAGGGCACGACATCCACATAACGACCGACGGATGGCTTACCCTCGCCAGGTACGGAAGGGACGACCCCGTCCCCTTCTACATTCCCGCCGGGGACGTGGATATGAACGGCATGATCCACGCGGGCCCCGCATCGCTCGCCGCCAACAAGTTCGACCTTTCGGGAAATTCGTTTTTCGTCAGTTATTACTGCGTCCGCAACTTCGGCGACGTGCAGGGGGACGACTTCACGATCGAGGCGAAGTTGAAAAACGACCTCGGCGAGGGCGGGCTCACATGCCAGTACTCGGAGATGATCGTGATGTGCGAGAACGGCAGGATGATCTTCCCCCTTTGCCTTCCCGGCTGCGTGAGCAACATCAGCATGAAGGTGATGGACACCTGGGTCCACGGACGCGACAACGACCTGTCGGCCCTCGGGTGCGACCTGTCGCACTGGAACGACCTGAGATGCGAAATCGCCGGCAATAAGGCCAGGGTATCGGTCAACGAGAGCCTCGCGAGGGAGGTCGCCTACTCCGAGCCCGCGGGCAGGGTCATCGGGCTCCATTTCATCTTTTTCGGATGCGGCTCCGTGGGCGGAGTAAGAATGGAGACGCCGGGCGGCGCCGCCGTTTTCGAGGAGGATTTTTCTCGGACGCGGTGACGGCCGGGGCGGCGCTTCGGGACCGTCAATCCTGCCTGAATCCCTCGACGAATCTAAGGAACCGCTCCACGTCCCTGAAATTGGACGCGATCCCCAGGGAAACCCTCACCGCGCCGGTGCTCTTCCCGTCGATGCACTGGCGGAAAACCTCGAGCGGCATCCTCGAACCGGGGGCGTTCATGCATTTGATCATCTCGTCCCTGGAGAGTCCCAGGGCCAGTTCGCCCGCGCCGGGATTGCAGAAACAACCCGTTCTGAGGGATATCATCCATTTATTGGCCTCTTGCTCGACGACCTGGTGATCGACCACCGTTCCATTGCGGTCGTACACGTTGATCGTGACCGTTCCGCCGCGCATCCTGCGTTCGGCCGGCCCGTAAAGGCGGATCACCGGTTCGCCGTTGCCGTGCTTCAATTCGAGAAGCCTCGTTATCAGCCAGTGCGAGAGGCAGCCCGTCCTCGTGTGAATCAGGTCCAACCCGATCGATTCGATGTGCTCTATCCCCATGCACACCGCCGTAAGGCTCGTGTAATTCGGCGTGCCGTCCTCGAACCCCTCGGCTCCCGGGGCGAGGTAGTACTGGTCGGCCTGAACCGACGCGACCGTTATCGTGCCCCCCGCGAACCAGGGCCTGTGCAGCTTTTCGAGGGCGGTCCTGCGCGCTATCAGTGCCCCGACGCCCGTCGGATACCCGAATATCTTGTAGAAGGAAACGGCCGTGTAATCGGGGCGCCACCTTTCCAGGTCGAGCCTGTTGGTCGGAACGAAAGCCGCGGCGTCCAGAAGCACGTCCCATCCGAGGGCCTTCGCCTTGTCGATCCACTCCAGCGGGTGCTGGACTCCGGAGAAGTTCGACTGGGCCGGATAGGCGAAAAGCCTGTTTTGATCCCTGCTCCCCTTTTCGAGGCAGGACAGCAGCACGTCGTCTGAAATCCTCAGGTCGGGCGGGATGATCGGGACATACTCCGTTATCGCCCCGCGCGCCCGGTCGAATTCGCGTATGCCGAGCACCGAGTTATGGTTGTCGAAACTCAGAAGAAGCCGGTCCCCTTTCCGGAACGGATATGCCTCGCCGACCAGCTTGAGCGCCTGGCTCGCGTTTGACGTGAATATGACGACGTACTCCTCCGCGGAGGCGTTGAAGAAATCGAGAACGGCCTTCCTGCACTGTTCGACCTTTTCGGTGGTGAATATCGACGTGGGGTTCGATGAATGAGGGTTGCCCAGCACGCTGGACAGAAGAAATTCCATGTGGCGCCTTATCTGGCTGTCGCTGTAAAGTCCCCCTCCCGTGTAGTCCAGGTATATGTGCCCCTGCCGGTCGAGCCTCGGGTATTCTTCCGCGCGGACCCTGTCGAGCTCGAGCGTGGCGGCGTACTCGGGATAATCCCTGAGGAACTCCGCGTAATATTCCCGTGCCGCGCCGTCCAGGGCGCCCTTCCCCGTCGTATCCAAACCATCGGCCTCCGTAAGATAAATCCGGCGCCAACCGGCAATCGGTTCGCGCGTCGCGCCAAGGGTAACCGGCCGCGCGCTAAATAAAAAGCGAAAATTTCGACTCCGACGCCTCCGCGATGAAGGTGGCGACGCCCCCGAGCTCCACGCCGTCGATGAGATCCTCCCTGCGAATCTCCATGACGTTCATGCTCATCTCGCATGCGACGAGCCTGACGCCCAGCTCCTGAGCCTGCTTTATCATCTCGGGAAGCGGCATGACCTTTCGCCTGTTCATCATCTTCTTGAACATCCAGCGCCCGATACCGCCGAAGTTGAACCTGGACGGCCCGATGCGGCCGGCCCCTCCCCTGTTCATCAGGCCGAGCATCCTTCCCATCGGGCTCTTCCCCGTGAGGTTCCCCTTCTGCAGCGCCTTGAGCCCCCAGAAGGTGAAGAACATGGTCACCTTCATGTCGAACGCGGCGGCCCCGTTCGCGATGATGAACGCTCCGAAAACCTTGTCCATGTCCCCGCTGAAGACGACTATGCTCGCTTTTTCGACGGCAACCTCTTCCATCCGATTTCCTCCTGATTGAATCCGATTCTCCATCCGGTCATCCGGGGCGATGAGCCCGCGCGTTTACCGGTCCTGTTTCCGGGCCGCCCGGAACCCCGGCGTATCCCCCCGTCAAAGGACGCCCGCGAGCCACAGGGCGACGGGCCTGTATATCATATGGGCGAACTTCGTGAAGGGCAGCGAGATCAAAAGGTCGAAGACCACGACCAGATGAAAGGCGAACGATACGTAGGCGGCCATCGGCATACCCATGACCTTGAAAAGGTCCATCACGAAGCCGCTCAATACCGCCAGCACGATCAACGAAAGAAATATCCAGTCCGACGCCGTGGAATTCCTGTAGGAAGCCGATTTCCGCGTTATTCTCGCGTGGATGAAATAAAAGGCGCCGTAAAGCGCGATCACCCCGAAAACGGACCCGAAGACGAACGGCACCGACCGGCTCATCCGCCAGTATTCATAATCGATGCCCATCACCAGGACGGTCGCGACGAACATCCCGGCGAAACCCCAGAAGAGGGCCATGTGCGCCCAGCGCCTCTTCCCGCCGTCTTCGCATTTCACGAATCTCCTCTGGAGGAAAGACTCCTTCATCACGCGCCACAGCGAGCCGGCCGTCTCGCGCGGCGGCCTCTTTTCGAACGGAAACGAATTTCTGAGCACCCTCGCCATTATGAGAAGGTTGAGCAGAAACGCGGCCCCGATCACGAGGCCGACCGCGAGACCGGCGTCGTGAATGTGCCCCAGCGACATGAAGGACAGGAACTCGGTCTCTTCCCTGTTCATCCCGGGGTCGTGGAAGACGAGGATGAGGACGGTCATGAAGAGGCTCAGCGCCGCGAAGGCGATCCCGGACGCGAAGGAGGACTGGAAGGCGTCGGCGATCCTCCCCGCGGAGTATCTCCTCGTCGCGAATCTCCTCAGGGCCGACATGAGCCCCGCCGGGTCGGCGTCGCGCGGGCAGGTGTCGGTGCATTCCCCGCACGAATAGCAGAGCCATGGCTCCAGCGATCCGGACAGTTTCTTCTCCAGCCCCAGCATGGAATACCTTATCATCTTCCTCGGGAAGGAGACCGCGCCTTCGGAAAGCGGGCATACGGCGCTGCAATGGCCGCAGCTGTAGCACGCCTTCATGCCGGACGCCCCGAGTTTCTCGATCCTTTCGCGCAAACGAGGATCAACCTTTTCCATCCGCCTGCCTCCCGACGGCCGAATACCTGAAGTAGCCTTCGTCCGTCGCTTTCTCTTCAGGAGCGACGTACCCGTACCTCCAGCACCCCATGACCCACCACATCGCCTCGCGCTTTTCGATTCCCAGGGCTTCGGCGATCTCGGGCACCGTTTTCGGCCCCTCCCGAAGGGCGCCCAGTATCCTTTCGCGCATGCCGGTTTCCATCCTCGAGATCTCCACGCGGTCGCCGGAGATCAGGGCGCTTTCGGGAAACCTTGCTCCGCCGTTCTCAGCCAACACCGACCTCCCCCGAGAAAGCGTCTATCATCGAAAATATCTGTTCGTCCGTGTATCCCTTGAGCTGCGTCGCGTCGGACAGGCATACGGGTACGCAGGCCCCGCACCCCTTGCACAACACCTCGTTGACCGTCGCCACCCGCCTGCCGTCCTTTTCGACCATCGATATGGCCGAGTAGGGGCACGCGCTCTCGCACGCTCCGCACCAGGAGCAGAGATCCTCCTTTACGAACGCCACGAAGGGCTGCAGGTCGACATACCCCTTCACGAGGAGCGACGCGGCCTTGGCGACGGCGGAGAGCGACGAGATCACCGACTCGGTGGAATTCCTCGGCGCGTTGCAGCATCCTCCGATGTACACGCCGTCGATCACCGTCTCCACGGGCCGCAGCTTCGCGTGTATCTCGTTGTAGAACCGGTCGGCCCCCAGCGGCAGCTTGAGCATCGAGGTCAGCCCGGCGTTTTCCGCGGCCACCATGCCGGTGACGAGCACGACGAGGTCGGAGGGTATCTCGATCTCTTCGCCGCAGGTCAGAAGGTCCCTTGCCGTGACGACGAGCCCGCCGTCCCGGCTCGCGACGGACGGAGGATCGTCGTCGGCGAACCTGACGAACACCGCTCCGGACAGCGACGCCTTTTCGTACAGCGTCTCGAACTTTCCGTACGTTCTCATATCCCTGTAAAGGTGGTACGTGTCGATCCCTTCGAATTTCTCCATGGCAAGGGTCGACGCGTGGACCGCCGCGTTGCAGCAGTATCTGGAACAGTAGGTGTTCGAACCTTCGTCTCCCCCGTGCTGCCTGCTCCCGACGCAGTAGATGAAGGATATCGTCCTGATTTCCCTCCCGCCATGAATGAGCTTTTCCCCCCCGGCTTCGTTCACCATCCGTTCGAACTCGGGAAGGGTGACCACCCCGTCGAGCCCGTAACCGAATTCGTTCGCGGCCGGGACGTACGATTCCGCGCCGGTGGCGACTATAATCGCGCCGACCTTCAGGTCGATCGTCGCGTCACCCGTTTCCTTTGCACCGGGAACCGCCGGCCCGGAATGAGAAATCGCGCCGCCGGCGCCCTCCGGAACGCCTGTCCTGATGCCGACGTCGAAGTTGCCGATGTACCCTTCCTTGCGCGCCAGCCCGGCCCCCGTGAAGAGGGTGATCAGGGGTCTTTTCGCGACCTCGTCCATCAGGGCCGAAATGATCTCCGAGCCGACCCTGCCGGACGGATACATCCTGCCGAGATTCCCGACCGTCCCTCCGGCCTTCCCACGTTTCTCCACGACGAATACCTCGACGCCGAGGTCGGCAAGCTCGATCGCGGCGCGAAGGCCCGCTATGCCGGCTCCTATGACGAGGACCTTTTTTATCGAATTGACCCTGATCGGCTCGAGAGGCTCGGCGAGTTTCGCCTTCCCGAGGCCTCCCCTCACGAGACCGACCGCCTTGTCCGTGGCCCCCGCCGGGTCGTCCGAGTGAGCCCACGAACACTGCTCCCTGATGTTGACCTGGACGTACTGAAAGGGATTCATCCCCGCCCGGTCGGCCACGCCCCTGAACGTGGAAAGGTGAAGCTTCGGTGAGCAGGACGCGACGACGATCCCGTCGAGGCCGTTTTCCCGGATGTCGTTCATCATCTCGGTCTGTGAAGCGTCCGAGCAGGTGAACATCGTCGTTCTGGAAACGACTACGTCGGAGTCCTTCTCGATCTCGGCCTTGATCCTGTCGACGTCGACATGATCCGAGATGTTCCCGCCGCAATGGCAGATATACACTCCGACCTTTCGCCTGCTCATCGGCATTTCCTCTGTTTCTCAAGCCATGAGGCGGCCTGCGCGGCCGCCGCCCCCGAATGAAGAATCGTATCGGGTATATCCATCGGCCCGGTGGCCGCTCCCGCCACGAATACCCCCTCGATGCTCGTTCTCCCCGGGTTTATGTGCTCCTGCGGCTCGCTTACGAAGAGATGCTCGTCCGCTTCCAGCAGGCCGGGCGCGAAAAACCGCGTAAACTCGGGATTGGGGATGAAGCCGGTCGAAAGAACTACGAGGTCGTGCTCGGTTTCGCGAACCTCCGCGCCCCCGTCCACGTCCTCGTAACGGACGACGAGATTTCCGTTCTTCCCTTCGTCGATTTTCGCCACCTTCCCCTTCACGAATCGAATGCCCATCCCCTTCGACTGCTCGTAGAATTCCTCGTACCCCTTGCCGAAGGCCCGTATGTCGATGTAATAAATCGTGACGTCCGCCACTGGCAGGGCTCCGAGAAGAAGCTGCGCCTGCTTGATGGAATACATGCAGCAGACCCTCGAGCATATGTGATTGTCCATCGTGCCGTCCCGGGAGCCGGCGCAAAGGACGTAGGCGATGTTTTCGGGCACCTTCCCGTCCGAGGGCCTCAGAAGATGGTTGTAGGGCCTCGTCGGCGCTATGATCCTGTCCATTTGCATCGCCGTGATGACGTTGTGATGCCTGCCGTAGCCGTAGCGTTCGATCAGGTGCGCGGGAAAGAGGCCGAATCCGGTCGCGACGACGACCGATCCCGCTTCGATCTCCCTTGTCCGCGGTTTCATGCCGAGATCGATCGCCCCCGCCTGGCAGGCCTTCACGCATCTGCCGCATTCGCAGCATACCCCGCAGTTCAGGCAGTTCTCGGAGCTGTCGAGTACCTCCTGCATGGTGAGAGGCAGTTCGACCTCCTCGAATCCGATTTTCCTCTCCGATGTAGGAAGCTCCCTTATGTCGACCAGGTGATGGGCCCTGTACTTCTCCTGCCTGGCGAGCACCGTTTCCTTGCCGACGGGCGGGATCCTTTTATCGTAAACGGCGCCCTCGAAAGGCTCTCCATTAAGATACCGGTTCATGAAAAAGGCCGCTCTCTTGCCCTGGCCGATCGCCTCCACTATCATGCTCGGCCCCGTCACGGCCTCGCCGCCGGCGAAGACCCCTTCCACCGACGTCATCATCGTGTCTGGATCGGCCGCCACGGCTCCGGTCCGAGTCAGCTCAATGCCGTCGCCGTCAAGGAATCCGGACCGGGATTCCTGGCCGACCGCGGTGAAAACGATATCGCACGGCAGGATCTTTTTCGTGTCGGGATCGAACCTCGGCGGGTTCTTTCTGCCGTTCCCCGGAGCCGTGATGTTTCGGACCGTCTCGAGCCCGGATACCCTGCCGCCGGTCGCCACGATCCGCGAGGGCCCCAGCCTGTCGAGGACGGCGACCCCTTCCTCCTCCGCGCCCGCGATCTCCTCCCTCGAGGCCGGCATCTCCTCCCTGGCCCTGCGATAGACGATCATGACCTTCGCGGCGCCCAGCCGCACGGCGGACCTCGCCACGTCTATCGCGACGTTCCCCCCGCCGACCACCGCCACCGTCTTTCCGGCCAGATCGTATTTCCGGCCGTGCGTGACGTCGTAGAGGAACCTCGTCCCGCTCATCACGCCCTCGCTGCTCTCCCCCTCTATCCCTATCGTCCTCGAGAGGTCCGCTCCTATGGAGATGAAAACGGCGTCGTATCCCCGTTTCTTAAGCTCGAGGACCGACCCGATCTTCGCGCCTGTCTCGATCACGACGCCGAGGGCTGTTACGTTCCTGATATCCCTGTCGACCGTTTCCTTGGGAAGCCTGAACCTCGGGATCTCGCTTCGAAGCATCCCGCCGGCGATGCCTCGCTCCTCGAATATCCTCACCTCGTGCCCATCCCTTGCGAGAAAATACGCGGCCCCGAGCCCGGCGGGCCCCGAGCCGACAACGGCGACCCTCTTCCCGGTCTTTTTCTCAGGGGGGCCGTATTCAGGCTCGGGATGTCGCTCGTAGTAGTAATCGGCCAGGAAACGCTTGATCATCCTTATTTGAGGCGCTCCGCCCGTCTCCGCCCTCGTGCATTCCTTTTCGCACGGCGCGTAGCAGGCCTTTCCGAGACTGCCGACCAGCGGCGCGTCCTCGAGGACCAGCTTGAAAGCCTCCTCGAAGGCTCCCTGTCTCGCCAGTGAAATGTATCCGTTCGCCTTTATGTCGGCCGGGCAGTGGAAGGTGCACGGCGAAGTTCCCTCCCTGTCGATGACGGCCTTCTTGGGAACGGCCTGCGGGAAAACTATGTGGGCTGCCTTCCTCGAAACGAGCCCGAAGTTGTATTCGTCGGGAACCGTTACGGAACAGACCTTTTCGCATTCCTGGCACCCGGTGCAAAGGTTGAAGTCGACGAACGCCGATTTATTTTCCAGGGTGGCGCCGAACGAACCGTCCTCGTTTTTCCTGATCTCCCTGATCTCGGAGAACACGTTGAGGTCGATGTTGGGATGGTTGGAGGCGCCGGCCATCTTGGGCGTCGAGATGCAGCTCGCGCAGTCGAGGGTGGGAAAGACCTTGCTCAGGAGAATCATCTTCCCGCCGATACTCGGCTCCTTCTCGGCGAGAAGGACCTTGTATCCCATGTCCCCGAGACTTATCGCGGCTTCCATGCCGGCGATTCCGCCGCCTATGACAAGAACGTCGTAATACATCTATTCACCGGTCTTCGAAGGCCCCATCTTCGCCAGGGCCTTGCTGAAATTCCTCATGTATTTCTCGAAGGGCTCCGCGCACACGGAGCAGAGGGCCGCCATCTTCAACCTGGCCGGATCGATCGACCTTTCCTTCATCATCTCCTGCGCTCTCGCCGCTATCCTGGCCGTTCTCGCCGTGCAATCCGAGACGTACGAGCAATCGCTCCCGTCGGCCGCTATGAAGACGCCGTCGAATCCCCTTTCGAAGGCGCGGAGTATCCAGGACGGCTTGATGCCGCTGGAACAGGGGACGCTGATGACGTATACCGAGGAGGAATAATGCATCTTGTTCCTTCCGGCGAGATCTATCCCCGGGTCCGAAACATTATCGGTGGAGAAAACGAGTATCTTCTGCTTGCCTTCGCCCATCTTCAAACCTTGAACACCTTTTCGAACGATTCAAGAAGCACCCTTATCTGCGAATCCGATATGCTGTAGTAAACATGATTGCCGTCTCTTTTCGATTCGACGATCCCTTCGAGCCTCATCCTGGTCAGATGCTGGGAAACCTGCGGCTGAGAGATGCCGCAGCCGGCCTCGAGCTCGCCGACCGTCATCTCCTTCCTGTACAGCTTGCACAGTATCGACAGGCGCTGAGCGTGGGCCAGGGTCTTGAGGACGGCCGCCACCTGCTCGCACATCTGATAGTCGGTGATTTTCCCGAGCATACCCATTACCTTGTCTTCCTGACGAACAGCCTCCAGTAACCGGCGTCCTCCAGGGTGCCGAGGTGCTCGTACTTCATCTTTTTCGTCCATGCGGGTATATCGTTGTTGGTCCCCTCGTCCGACGAGAGAACCTCCATGATCGCCCCGACGGGGATGCCGGCTATCGATTTCTTCGCCTCGAGAAGGGGGCCGGGACATGCCATTCCCCTCGCGTCGATCGTCTTGCTCACTTCGAGATTTCTCAGTTCGTCTTCGGTCACGGCGGACCTCCTCTTTTGGTTCGTCACTGCGCTCATCCCCCTCCCGCGCCTGCCGGCGCGCCGCGTGTCCGGGCGGACGAGACGGGAGATATATTAATATATCTTTATATTCTTATTATTTTATGAATCTTCCCGGGCGATGTCAAGCCGTTTTTGTCGGTGGGGCGTGCCGTCGATTCGTTTTTCCCGGCCCCGGGAAGGTCAGTTGGCGGGGATATTCCATTGCACGAGGCTGTCGAGGACGGTTTCCGCCCCCACCCCCTGGAGGCAGGAAGCCTGTTCAGGGGGAAGTTCTCCAAACACACCCAGCCCGGCCGCGCTTTCCCTGAAGATGACGGAGTAGTAGACGCACGCCTGGAGATATGCTCCCCCGGCGGAAGGATGGCCTTCGTCGGGGGCGAAGAGGTCGATGTCGGGCCTTGCCGCGACGACCTTGCCGAATGCGACCCCTATCGGAGCCACGATGAAATCCATGCCGCCCGCCAGAAGCAGGGTGCCGCTCCTCAGCATCGACTGGAATTCCTCGAACGTATAATAACGCCCGTCGAAGGTCACCCCGTTTTTCATCGCCCAGTCCATGAAGAATATTATCCGGGTGGCCGGATCGTTCGCGCGTATCGAGGCGGCCAGGATTTCTATCGGCTCGATTATCTCGTCGTGGCGCTCCGGAAAAGCGATCTCATAATTCGAGCCCTGCATCACGACGTAATCCCAGTGCCTCAGCGCCACCTCGTCGAATACGCCGGTTCCCGCGACGATCATTTCCAGGGTATAGCCGGGATAGATCGCCTCCCGGACGAAGACGCTCTTTCCCCCGCGTCGCAAAGGGCCTGCAGAAGGCCCGGCGTGTCGTGCCAGCCGGTGAGGCTGTTTCCTATCATCAGGACGTCGCAGTCGGCGGGATTGCCGGGGTTTAACCTGCGATCGACGACGGAGTCGCCTTCGCACGACGAAATCACCAGGAGAATCAGCGACAATCGGAACGCGAGCGCCGGGAACGCGAATTTTCCATGCATGATTGCCTTTCGGCACAGGTGGGATCCGAATATAATTAAACGCTTTCGTGCCGGATTATCAATGGAAATGGCGCGGGGCCCCGGGCGTTCCGCCGCGGGTCACCGTTCGCGAAGCTCGTCCATGACGGCGGAATCGATCCAGTAGTAGTCCCGGATGTCGCCGGCCGCCCCGATGAAAAAAATAAATCTTCCGTCCGCCGATATCCCGGCGCACTGGCGCATCCCAGGATCCAGGATCCGGGACATGGAGACCGCCGGCTTCCACCCGCCGTCGCCGTCCCTGAAACTTGCCATGATCGCGAGCCCCGCGTTCGCGTCCTGCCCGCGGTTCGAGGCGAAGATCAGGTAACTCCCGTCGGGAGCGACGCAGGGCCCCGCCTCCACGAATTCCGTGTTGACCGCCGCCGGAAGCCTGCGCGGCTTCGAATACCCATCCCCCGAAGGCGACGAGCTCCAGATGTCGGCCTCGATGCCGGTGCCCGCCCTCCTTACGATGTGGTAATATACCGTCCCGTCGCGGCTGACGCTGGCGTGCTCGGCGTCCGCATTTTCCAATCCGGCCAGCGCCCCAATGTTCACCGGTTCGCTCCAGCCGGCGCCTGTTCTGTCCACAAACCAGATATCGAGGGCGCCCCTTCCCTTTTCCCGGCCAGGCGGCCTGTTGGAAGTAAAGAAGAGCCTTAGCCCGTCGGGCGAGAAGGCTGGATAATTACAGTTGTATTCGACGGAGAACGGGGCTATCTGCGGCGGAGTCCATCGCCCCTTCTCCTCACTCATATACCAGATCGCCTCGTATTTTCCGGGATCCGCGGCGGCCCTTGCCCAGTATATCTCCCTGCCGTCCGGCATCGCCGCCACACTGCCGTGCGGCCTGTAGATGCTCATCACCACTCCCGGAAGGAATGCCTCGGCCCGTCCCGTCGGAGGCTCAGCTCCGAGAAACGGCCCCGAGTGGACGGGGTATTGAACGCCATCGAGTTTCATCCCCTTGTACATGAAATATGCGACGAGCTCGTCCCGGGCGCCGGCTGCGGCGAGGTGTATGGCGGTGGAATTGTCGGAACATCTCAGGTTCATGTCCGCTCCGTTGTCGACCAGCACCTCGGCCACCTGGCCGAATCCGAAGGCGGCCGCCAGGTGAAGCGCCGTCAGTCCGTGTCTCGCCCCTTCGTTGACCGAAGCCCCGGCCTCGAGAAGCATCATCGCTATATACGGCTGATCGCCGGCCGCCGCCGTGTGAAGGGGCGTGAACCCGTCCTGGGCCCGGACGTTCGTCTCGGCTCCATGCCTCAGCAGAAGGTCGACGGTGGCCGTCCTCGCGTTTCTGACGGCGTAATAGAGGGGGGTTTCGCCGTTCGCCGACTTCGAGTCCACGGCGGCTCCCGCCGCCAGCAGCAGGGCCGCGACCCTCTCGCTGCCGGCCGCGGCGGCAAGATGCAGAGGGGTGTTCATGAAATTGCTTTCGTCGCGAAGATCGACGATCGCCCCGTCCTTTTCGAGAAGGGATCTTATCATTTCGAGGTCGCCCCTTCGCGCCGCCTCGTGTATCTCATGCGCGAGGGCAACGGAGAAACAACTCGAAATCAATGTCGCAACAATCACGCATAAAATCAGTTGCGCCACCATGTATCCGATACATCGAGACATCCGGTTTCTTCCTTCCGCCGCCGGGGCGGGCCGACCGACAGCCGGGCCGCGGCGCCAGGGTTACAGGTCCATCTCCATCTCGTACTGACTGACCAGCACCTCGAACCCCAGGCTGATCAGAAATGCCGAGAGCCCGTCGTCCGAACGGTCGACGTTCATGATCTTAACCCTCTTCACGGTCCCGCCTATAAGCCCCGCGAGATGGGCGAGAAGCGCCGTCCCGACTCCCGCCCTCCTGTATTCCTTCATCACTGCTATCGTCATCACCCAGTTGATCGCCGGGTAGTATACCAGGAGCCCGGCCGGGCCCTTCCCTGCGTCGGCGGCGAGAATCAGGACGTCATCCGGGATCCGCCTTATCGACGGAAAGGAGTTCTCCCACGAGGGGCGCCGGTCGAGCGCCTCCTCAAAACGCGCGAGAAGATCCTTCCCGGCTGGGGCCACTTCGATCTCGTCATTCGATCCGCAGGCATCCGAGAGCTCCCCGACATCGGCGTGATAACAATCGAACTCCCTCGTGACGTGGAAGCCGGTCTTCGTGTACGCCTTTACAGCCGGGGCGTTTTCCCGCAGAACCTCCAGGACGAAGATCTCAGCCCCCCTCTTTTTAATGCCGGGGAGGGCGCGGTCGAACATCGCCCGCGCTATCCCTTTTCCACGGTAGGGCTTGATTATGCCCGTCGTGATGTCGAAAACTGCCGTCGAGCCCTTCCATTTGTCGACGCCGACGAGGGTGTATCCGACAAGCCTTTCGCCGTCGAAAGCGCCGACCGAGAGATCGAAATCGACGCCGTTCTTCTCGGCCCTGTTGAAGACGATCTCCTCGGTCATGTAACGCATGTCCATCGCATAATCGGAGAAAGCCTCGACGAAGGTCGAATATATGCGCGGCTTCATGCCGGCGGAAAGATTATCGCAGATAATTGCCATATGCAATCTCCCGGCCCGGAGGCGATAAAAGTCGATCCCGGCCCCCTGGCCGGCCCTTAAGGAAAGATTTTATCTCACGTGACCGCCGTCAACCTGAAAAATTCGTCATGCACCGCTTTCGACCGGTTTCACGAAGGCCCGCGGCTCGCCGCGGGCTCCCGGCCCGGCCAGTCCGGGGCGAGTTAAGCGCCCCCTCGATCAGAAAAGCAATTATGTATGGATGTATGAAAGAGTGTTGTTTTCAGGCCCCGCGGGGCATCGAAAACTCCCTGTGAGGACAAAGCGTCAGTATTCTGCGCTTACTGTTCATCTCACTCCGCCGCATCATTCGCGGTTCAGTCAATTCCGGCAACCGGCATACCGACCGATAACATTATAAGAAATTCGCCGTTGTCAAGCGATACGGCGACCCGGGATTTTCTAGAAGGCGACGACCGATTTGATCCACGCTTCGCTCAGTTTAAAATCCCTGCCCCCCTTCACGTCCAGGGTGATGCTGGATTTCCCCTTCCTGATCGTTATCAGCCCCTTCCATCCGCCGCTGGAAAGGGTCATCCGGGTCTCGTGCCGCGGGCCCTTGTGGGTGATCTCGCCCGAAATCGATCCTTTCGCGAGGTCGAGCCTGAACAGGGCCGACTTCGACAGCCTGGATTTTATGCGCCCCGATATCCTCCCCTTCCCGTCCAGTTCGAGCCTGATCTCATGATCGGCGCCCTTCAGCCTTATCATGCCCGTCGGAGGGAATGCGCCCTTCGAAACCCTGGCCACGCCGGCTTCGATCTCCAGTTCGAGCCCCCCGAGGTCGTCATCCCTGTACGTGCCGTAATATTTTCCGTCCTTGTTGAAATTGAGCTTGAGAGAATGCGATTCCCCCGAATGAACGAACGAGCCCCCGAGCCTTCCTTTCACCACCTCCAGCCCGACGAGCGAGTTGTCCGCGTAATTGTATACCGCGCCCGCGGTGACCGTCTTTTTCACCGCGTCTATATCGAGAGACAGCTCGTGATTCCTGCCGGAGTCCTTCAGTTGAAGATTCGTTTTCGCCATGGGCTCCCCCTTATTTTCAAGGAACGATCCCGTCGCCGCCCGACCCCACGGCCTGCCGGCGGCCGGAAACAAGAAGGCCCGCTCTCTTCGAACCTTGCGTCCTTCAGGGAGCGGGCCATGACTGCTGGATCATCCTGCAGCTGCAGAAACGGATCGCATTACCGTTTCTTGAAGTACTGCGTTTCCGTCTCGCGTTTCAACTCTTCGGGGTTCAGAGCCTTGAATTCAACTCGGCGATTACTGGCTCTTCCCTCATCGGTGTCGTTCGTCGCGACCGGGGTTCCTTCCCCGTACCCCTTCGTCGTGAGGTTGCCTGTGTTCAGCGAGGAGAATTTTTTCACGAGATACGCCTTCACCGCGTCGGCGCGCTCGCCCGAAAGCTTCATGTTGTAGCTATCCGATCCCCTGGAATCGGTATGCCCGCCGATCTCGATCTTCAGTTCCGGCCATTTCACCAGGATCTCCCCGATCTCGTCGAGCACCGGATAAGATTCAGGGGTGACCTCGGACTTGTCGAACTTGAAGTTGATGGCGGAGGTGCTTATCACACCCGTATCGAGGAACTTCGTCTCCGTATCGCTGACCTTGATCGGGCATCCGAATTCGTCCACGGCCAGCTCTTTCGGAGTATCCGGGCACTTGTCGATGCCGTCGTAGACGCCGTCGCCGTCGCTGTCCATCGGGCAGCCTGTCGCGTCGACAGTCGCGCCCTTCGGGGTGTCCGGGCACTTGTCGATGCCGTCGTAGACGCCGTCGCCGTCGCTGTCCATCGGGCAGCCTGTCGCGTCGACAGTCGCGCCCTTCGGGGTGTCCGGGCACTTGTCGATGCCGTCATAGACGCCGTCGCCGTCGGAGTCGGACGGGCATCCCTTCTCGTCGATCGTGGCCAGCGCCGGAGTGCCGGGGCACTTGTCGATGCAGTCGTCGATCCCGTCATTATCCAGGTCCCCGCATTTTTTGCACTTGTAAGGCCATGGCGCAAAAACCTGGCAGGGGGTGATCCCGAACTCGGGAGCCTTCCTGTCCTTCTGTTTGTTGCAGCGGCCCGCTTCAGCCGTGGCTACGGCCGTCACCAGAACCGCGATAACCAGGAAAAGATAAAATACTCTTTTCACCTTCAGACCTCCTTCCATAACCTTGCCTCGGGACACGATAGAATCATCCGTAATTATTGTCAAGAATATATATGACTCTTTTTTACCCCCCTTGAGCGGGACTATTTGACAAAGCGCCACCGCCCCGCGACGGTTGCCGTCACCGAGATCTCCTGCGCGACGATCGATGTCGCCTCGTCGAAGGATCTCGCTTTCAAAGCCATGCTTTCCACCGGGAAATAATGCTGAGCCTCGGGCGTCGCGAGCTCGATCAGGTCTCCGAGGGATCCGCCGGCCGCCCTCGCCATCGCGCCCGCGTCGCCGATCGCGTTCCTGACGGCGATCTCAAGGGCCGCCTGCCTCAAACTGTCCATCTTCGAGGAGGTGAAGGTTATGCCGTCTATCTCCGATGCTCCTGCGTCCATGACGGCGTCGATGATCGTTCCGGCCATCCTGAGATCGCCGGCAAGCACCCTCATACTGTGAACGGCCGCGAAACCGGTGATCTCGGGTCTTTTGCCGGCCGCGCCGGGGCCGTATTCCGTGTTGACGCCGTAATGGACGGTGTAAACCGTCTCGCGCGCGAAACCGATCTCCTTCAGCTTCCTGTAAACCTTCCCGCTTACGGCGGCGTTGGCAGAGGACGCCTCTTCGGATCTTTTGGCTCTCGAGATGATGGAAAAATCGATCTGCGCCCTGTCCGGAGACGCGAGGACCGTTCCTGAGCCGCTGGTGGAGATCTGTGGTTCCCCGGCCCGAGCGTAAAAAGGCATCGCGATAACGGCCGCGATGCAGAAAACAGTCGCCGAACATAACTTCACGATGTTGCCCCCGTTCTCCCGTCCGTGTTTTTCATTTGCTATAAGGGCGATTTTGCGGGCTGTGATAATAGATGTCAACACCCTTTTTCAATTCCGCGCGGCCGATGGCTGCGCGTTCCCGGCTGTTCATTTCTTCGGAGCCATCCCGTCCGGCATCAACACGGCCACCACGCGCCCCCTCGCGCATATCTCCCCGCCGGCCGACAACGTCTCTGTCACGACGACCTTTCTTTCCTTTATCTCTTCGATCCGCCCCCTGAGCTCGAGCGGCCCGTCGATCGGCGTCGGCCTGAGGTAATCGACCTGAAGGGAGGCCGTGACGAAACGAAGAGCGGGCTCGGTATCCATCTCCCGCCCCCTGCTCCTGTAAGCCGCCGCGGCGGCCGTGCCCGTGCCGTGGCAGTCGATGAGGGAGGCTATCAGCCCGCCGTAAACGAAGCCCGGAATCGCCGTGTGGCAGGGCCTCGGGGTGAAGACCGCCACAGTCTCGTCCCCGTCCCAGTAACTTTTGATCTGAAGGCCGTCTTCGTTGAGCCTCCCGCAGCCGTAGCAATGGCTGAGGTCATCCGGATAATAATCCTGAAACGCTTTCCCTTTCATGGCTTCCGCTCTCCTGCCGATGATGAATCAACCGGGGATGACGAGGGTCGGCAGGCCCCTGACGGCGACCCGATAGAATGTGACGCTCCTTTTGGCGTCCATCCTGACGATGAGCTTCGCTCCCCGTCCCTGCCGCTGAAAATTCCTTCGTATCGACGTCATGAGATTCGAAAATTTCGATTCCGGCCGTCCCTTGATCTCGGTGACGATCTCGAGAATCAGACCGTCTTCCCAGGTGATGTCGAACCTTTCGGGGACGACCCTCTGCATGCGGTCGATCGTCGTTCGTACCGTCTCGCTCACGATCTTCAGCACCGAATCGGGGCTCTGCTCGGTGAAGGCGTAAAGATGGGTATCCTGAACCTTCCTGACGTAGAGCCTGTTTTTACCCGTAAACGAATCGACGAATTTGCGACGCCCCGACTCGCCGCCGACCACCTCGACGGGGTGCTCCCATAAAACGGCGCCCCTCTGCTTAAGGGCGAAACGCCCGGCGGGAATGTCGATCACCAGGTAGAGGCTGTCGTTTTTGGCAAGCTCGAGCTCCGATTTGAGAACGGAGTATTCGACGCGCAGCACGGCCGGGTCCTCCGCCTCTCCCTGTTTCTCCCCTTCCGTGCCTCCCTTCTCCTTCCCGCCGCAGCCGGAGAGGGCCGCCGCCAGAAGCAGGAAGACCATCGGAATCCATCGCCTTTCGTTGAACATCGTAAGACCGCTTTCAGAATATGAACACTGCCGTCCCCAGCGGGGTCTTGTCGAAAATTATCTTGAGGTCCTCGGAACCAACGCGCACGCATCCGTGGGTGACGTTAATGCCGAGCAGCCTTTCATAGATCGTCCCGTGTATGAAATACCCGTTGCCGAAACCCATGGCGTAATCGCCCATCATCTCGGGGTCGTACCGCTCCTTCTCGTCCTTCGGGATGCTCTCGCCCTCTTCGAGAAAGGCCCAGTCCGGCTTGCGCCACCACGGGCTGGTCGTCCTCGAATTGATCTTGAATATCCCGTGAGGCGTCTCGAATATCCAGCGGCGCCCCGAAGCCTCGTCGACGTATTCCCCGCCCGATCCGGTGGAACATTTCGCGTCGAGCATTATCTTGTCGGCGGTGCGAAGGTATATGCGGTTCGAATGGGTGTCCACCACTATGTATGCCCTGGCCGGAGCCATCTTCGCGATGGACGCGCGCATCGCGCTCAGTTCCTTTTTCAACTGTTTCACGTCGGCCGGAGCCGCGGCGGAAACGGGATCGCCGGGGGCTTCCCCGTCCCGGCAGCCCGGGGCGGCGGCTATCGCCGCGGCGGCCGCGAGGGCGGCGAGCGATATCCGGGCCCGGCGTCTTGAATTCATTCCGATCATGGCCATAAGTCCGACTTTCTCACTATCGTTACAGGCGTGCCTTTTTTCGCGAATTTCATTAGTTTGTCCATGTCGTCATCCACCAGGGCCACGCACCCGTTCGTCCAGTCGGATCCCCTTCCCCCGCTCCCGTGGATCTCGATGAAACCGCCTATATGCAAGCCGCGGGAGATGAGGCCGCGCGATTTGTTCTCCCTGAACCTGCGCTCGTCCTCACTGTTGGGGTAGTCGATCAGCAGGGCCCTGTAATACTTGCTGTAATTTTTCACCTGGGTGACCCGGTATCTCCCCTCCGGCGTGGCGCCGTCGCCGGCGAACGATTTCTGTATCGAGGGAGTGTGCCCCAGCTCGCAACCAAAGGTGTGAACCAGCCTGCCGGCGTGCACGAGATAGGTTTTGTGCTTCGTCTTGTCCACTATGATCGCGTAATCCTTGGTTTTCCGGGAGGCCGCCAGGGTGTCGTTCACCCAGCTTCTCCATGATTTTATCTTCAGGGCTTCGTCGTTCGAATATTTCTCGAATATATCGCCGAGGTGCCTCAGCGATTCCTTCCCATCCTCCAGTTCCTTCACCGCGAGCGTGTACTCCCCTTCGGATATCAGCCGGCCGCAGGTCTTGTACGCCATCTCGGCGCGCCTGAGGTATTTCTCGGTCCCGTTCTTCAGAAGGGTCGCGCCGAGGGAACTCCGCCACTGGACGATCTCCCTGTGAAAGTGCTCCTGTTCCCTTCTCGCGTCGTCCCTGAGATCGCTCATCTTCTTGTAGGACGACCGGGAGACCGCGTAGGCGTCCCGCATGGCCTGCTGCAGAAGGGAGTCGGCCGCCGAATAATCGCGCAGCCGCGGCAGGCGGCCACGCTGCCTGGCCATCTCCATCCAGCCCCTCTTCATCAATTCATCCGCTTTCCGGTATTCCGCCTCGGCATACCGCAGCGCATCCGCCTTGCCCGCCTTGACGAGGGCCTGTCTGGCATTTTCCAGGGATCCGTTCGGAGGAACCGGGCTGCCGGTGAGCATCACGAACACGATCGCGCCCAGCACGGCCAATATCACTGCCACTGTGATGAGTATTTTCATTGTTCCAGATGAGGTGCCGGTAAAATTGTTGCAATACCACCGCGGGGGCCGGTCTCAAGCGACCCTGCCCCCGCGCTCATCATGCGTAGCCGGCGATTCCGAGAAGACAGACTTACTTGCCGGCCTTCCTCGCTATTGCCGCCTCTATTTCACCCGTAACCGTATTGGCCTTGTCAATGGCCGCCTGCGCCCTGGTCCTGGCCGCTTCGTACATACCGGCCTCGAAATCAGCGCGGGCTTCCCCGAGCGACGTGGCCGCGAAGGAGAGATCGCTCTTCATCAATTCGATCTCAGCCCTGCTGCCCTTGCCGACCGGAGCGCCTGCCAGCGCGGCGTTGGCGTTGTCGACGGCCATCTGCGCTGAAGCTATAAGATCGGTAACTTCGGCGATTATGCGCGCCTTTTCCGCGGCGGCCATCGAGGCGGCCTGGTCCGCGAGGACCTTCGCCCGGACGAGAAGATCCTTCGAATCGTTATAGGACCTGAAAAGCTTGAATTTCGAATCCTGTTCCTGCTTGGCGGCCATCGCCGCGTTCATCGTGTCAACGGCTGTCTGGAAGGCTTCCGGAGCGTAAATCTCGGCTTCGGCTGTGCGGGCCGCGTTGATGGCGGTCTGCGACGCCTGCATCTCGATCTCGGGAACCTTGCTGCACCCTGTGAAAACCACGAGCATGAGAATCGAAAGAACAACAGCTATTCTTGACATCGTCACTCTCCTCCTTCCCGGTATTCCGGGAAACGTTCAAAAGACATAGAACCTAACTCCTCACCAACCCGCATGAACAGAGTTTTACCTTATATCTTTGTAAGCTTCCATACCGGATCCGTCTGGGAATCCGGCCTTATCTCCCTCCTCTCAGGGAGTGCAGCGGCAAAAAGCCTTCAACCTTCTCCCCTTAACTTTAATATCGGTGGAATTAAATGCCCGATCGTATGATTTGTCAACCTGTTTTATCAATTATTTTAAGATTTTCCGACATTTCATAAAAGATATATTTTATTTTAGAATAACGCATTATCCCTGGGCGGAGATACCCACGCAATGCTTAAGAGCTTATGATATTGCGTAAAATATGTCGCCGGAATTCAAAAAAACGCTTGCATCACTCTTCCCGTATGGTAAACTTCCCATTGTAAGGAGAGGAGTTTTACAATCCCCTGTGTTTAAAATTTGAATATTTCCGGTGGCGGCTGTTGATATCCTGATGGCGATTAGAGTGGCCACGCTCTTTTGCGGCTTGCGGATATTTAGGGTGAAAATCCTTCCGAGACTCCAGTCGCCACCTTTTTTTTATGCCTGCGGGCATCGGCTCGCGTTTTCGGCGGGAGCGGCCATGGGAAAGGCCGCGGAACGCAGGTCACTTCATCGTCATCGGGGCGGATCGCCCGTGCCCCCTCCCGGCCCATCCTTCCCTCCGGATTCTTCCATGACGATCCTGTACAGCGCTTTCATCAGGGCGGGGAGCCCGTCTCCCGTGAGCGCGCTTATATGAAACACCTTCTCCCCTTCCGGAGGAGTGAAGTCGGTCGCGGCCCCGTCCGGCAAAAGATCGATCTTGTTCAGCGCGATCACCCGCCGTCTTTCCATAAGAGCGGGGTTGTAAAGTTCCAGTTCCCTCATAAGCTGCCGCAGCGCCTCCCCGGGGAGGATCTCTCCTGACATATCGAGGATGAAAAGGAGGACCCGGCACCTTTCGACATGCTGCAGGAACTGCAGGCCCAGCCCCTTCCCCTCGTGCGCCCCCTCGATCAGCCCAGGGATATCTACCATGCAGAAGGAGGCCTGTTCGTCTATCCTGACGATGGCAAGGTTCGGGGCCAGGGTCGAAAAGGGATAATCGGCTACGAGAGGCTTCGCGTGGCTCACCGACCGGAGGAGGGTCGATTTGCCGGCGTTCGGCAGCCCCACCAGCCCGACATCGGCGATCAATTTAAGGGTCAGGCGAAGATTTCTCTCCTCTCCCGGAAATCCGGGCGTGGCCTTCAGAGGAGCCTGGTTCGTGGCCGTGCGGAAGACGAAGTTGCCCCTGCCCCCGTCTCCTCCACGCGCGATCGTCAATTCGGCGTCCCCGGAGGTCAGGTCGGCTACCTGCCTTCCCGAGTCGACGTCCTCGACGACGGTTCCCGGCGGAACCTTTATCACGACCGGTTCGCCGCTGAGGCCCGTCTTGCGCGCCCCCTGTCCCGAGCTTCCGTTCGGCGCCTTGTAGCTGCGCCTGTACCTCAGGTCGAGCAGGGTCTTCATCTGCGGCTCCACGGCGATGACGATGTCGCCTCCGCGGCCGCCGTTTCCTCCGTCCGGGCCTCCCCGCGGGACGTACTTCTCCCTTCGGAAGCTCACGCACCCCGGGCCTCCGTCCCCCGCCTTCACCCTTATTTCAACCTTGTCTATGAACATAATCCGGAAAAATACTTGCCCGGATTCAGAAATCCGGCGGGATCGAAGGCGCTCCTCACGCCCTGTTGCATCCTGATCTCCCCCTCGCGGAAAAGCAGCCCGAGATAACGGCTTCTTCGTCATCCCGATGCCGTGCTCGCCGCTCAGCGAGCCCCCCATGGCGGCGACCTTCTCGAATAGGCGCCCCACGAACAACTCCGAACGGCTCATCTCCTCCTGCCTTCTCCGGTCGGTCAGGATATTCACGTGGAGATTGCCGTCGCCGCAATGACCGAATATGTAGCAGTCGAGCCCGAGCTCCCGGGCGGCCGAGTGTATGAAAGCGACCGCTTCGGCGAGCCTGCCGAGGGGAAGGGCGACGTCCTCGTTGATTTTCGTGATCCCCTTCCTCGCGAGGCTGGGGCTGATCGATCTTCTCAGATCCCAGAGTATATCGCTTTCGACCCTGTCGCGCGCGCTGATCTTGAACAGCCTTTCCCTTGCGCAGAAATCGTCGAGCATCCGGGATTGAGCCTCGACGTCCCTCAACGGGCCGTCGAACTCGAGAAAAAGGCAGCTCTCCCGATGTATCGAGCCCCCTGACGCTCCGATATTCCCCGACGCATCTCATCGTCTTCGAATCGATGAATTCCATCACGCCGGGGCGGAGCCCCCCGGCAAGAAGCGCCGAGGCGGTCCGCATCGCGCTCTCGTCGCTCCCCGCGAGGATCAGGGAGACCTTTCGCGCTTCCGGAAGGGGAAGGACGGACAACCTCGCCGAATAGATCACCCCGAGCGTCCCCTCTGAACCTGCGAGCAGGGCCGCGGGGCCTTCCATCGGAGTTTCGAGAATCTCGCCGGACGGGGCGATCCATGCGAGCGACCTTACGTGCCTTCTGGTCACGCCGTACTTGAACGCCCTCGGGCCTCCCGCGTTCTCCGCGATGTTCCCCCCGATGGTGGACACCTTCAGGGAGGCCGGGTCGGAAGGGAAGAAAAAGCCGCGGGGCTCGAGGAAGCACTGCAGCTCGTTGTTCACGATGCCGCATTCCACCTCGACGGTCCCCTCTTCGGGCGTGAACGAAAGCACCTTCCTCATCTTTTCCGTCGAAACGACGAGCCCACCTCCGACCGGCACCGATCCGCCGGAGAACCCGGTTCCGGCTCCCCGCATGAAGAGCGGCAGCTCCAGGCGCCCCGCCTCTCGCACCACCGAGGCGAGCTGCCCCTGCTCTTCCGGGAAAACAACCCCAAGCGCCTCCCCTCTTCTTCCCGTCGCGTCAAAATTGTACGAAAGCCTCAGGCCCGGCTCGGTATGAACCTCGAGCCCCCCGAGCCGCCGCCGCAGTTCTTCGATCGTCTTTCTCATTCCCGATGCTTTCAGCCGCCTGGGGCCCCGCGCCGCGCGAAACGGCCACGCGCTTGAAACCCGGTCCCGGCCGTGCTCGGCGGCCGCCCCGGCTCTCAACTGTAATCCCTGACGAAACTCTCGAACCTGTCGAGAGCCTTGCCGAGCGTCTCTTCGGACGCCGCGAACGAGAACCGGACCGTGCCGTCGCATCCGAACGGGCCGCCGGGTATCAGAAGAAGCCCCTTCTCCTTCAGCAGCTTCTCGCAGAATTCGTCGCTTCCCTTCACCCCGCATTTTCCGTAAAGCTTCGAAACGTCCGCCAGGAAATAGAAGGCGCCCCCTGGGTCGGGGAAGGAGATGTTGGGGATACGGGCGAGGCGTTCTCCGAAGATGTTCTTTCGCTTCTCGAACTCCCGGCACATCATGTCGCGCTGCTCGGCACTCGTTATTCAAAGCCTCGAGCGCCGCCCACTGCGAAATTGCGTTGGGGCACCCGGTGGCGTGAGCCTGGTAGGCTCCCATCCTGTAGGCCACGTTCTGCTCGGCCAGAGCCCATCCCAGCCTCCAGCCCGTCATCGCGTAACTCTTGGAAACCCCGGAAATCACGACGCAACTGTCCTTCAGTTCCGGAACCAGGCTGACCGGCGAACGATGCTCGTATCCCTTGAAAACCAGGTACTCGTATATCTCGTCGCTGATCATCGATATCCCGCTGTCGAGCACGAGCCTCGCGATGGCCTCCATCTCGGGAGGGGAATAGATCACGCCGGCCGGGTTGTTGGGCGAATTTAGCATTATAACCTTCGGTTTGCGCCTCCCGATCTCGGCCTTGAGCCGGTCGAGGGAGAGACGGTACCCTTCCCCGGCCGTCAGCTCGATGATCCTCGGAACGGCCCCCACGAGTTTTATCATATCCGGGTAGCTGACCCAGTAGGGAGCGGTGATCATCACCTCGTCCCCCGGATCCGTCAGCGTATAGAGGGCGTTGAAGATCGAGTGTTTCGCCCCGTGGGAGATGACGACTTCCTTGAACCCGTATTCCACGCCGAGCATCTTCGAATACTGCTCGGCGACCGCCTTCCTGAGCGGCAGGATGCCCGAGGCCGGAGTGTATCTGGTCTTGCCCTCGTTTATCGCCCTGATACCGGCGTTTCTTATCGATTCCGGCGTGTCGAAATCCGGCTCGCCCGCCGTGAGCCCCACGACATCCTCCCCCGCCTCCTTCAGAGCGTTCGCCTTGGCCGTGAGGCTCAGGGTCACGGAAGGCTCGATGTCGCTGGCCCTTTTGCTGACGATTCCCGCCACTTTATTTCCTCCTTGGTGGTTTTGTCCGTACCCTGTCCCCTTCGAGGGGTTTCCACTCGCGTAACCTTTTCACCGCGGCTTTCGGGACGAGACATTCGATCTCCCCCCCGAGCCTGTAAATTTCCTTCACAAGGGAACTGTGCAGATAGATGTACCTTTCGTCCGGCATCAGAAAGACCGTCTCGAAATCCGGATGCAGCTTCCTGTTCATCAGGGCGATCATCAGCTCGTATTCGAAATCGGAAACCGCCCTGAGCCCCCTTATCACGACATTGACATTTCTCGCGCGAAACTCGTCGACGAGAAGGCCGTCGAAGGTGACCACCTCCACCCTGTCCATCCCCGCGAGGCTCTCCTGGACGAGCTGGAAACGCTGTTCGAGGGTGAGCAGCGGCGACTTGTGGACTCCCGCCGCGACGGCCACTATGACACGGTCGAATATTCTCGAGATCCTCCTCACGAGGTCGACGTGGCCGTTCGTTATCGGATCGAAGGTCCCGGGGTAAAGCGCTGTCTTTTCCTTCAAGGCGATCCGCCTCCTTCCGCCGCGGAATCACGCATCTTCCCTGTATCTGAAATAAGTGACGACCGTCTGGCCGAACTTGCGCGTCCTGAATTTCTCGAGGGCCCCGCCTTCGGGAAACGCGATATCGGCTCCCGTCTCGGCGACGAAGAGCCTGCAGATCCCCGGGCCGGCCGACTCCAGCGCGGCCGCGAGCTTCGCGCCGAGGCTCGAGGCGTAGGGAGGGTCTGCGAATATGATGTCGTACCTCGAACCCGCCTTTATCGCCCTTTCGAGGAACCGCATCGCGTCCCCCCTGTGGACCATGGCCTGGGAGTCGTCGATCCTGCATCTTTCGATATTGGTCCTGAGCGCCCTGGCGGCCGTGCTGTCCTGCTCGACGAAGACGGCTCTTGCCGCCCCGCGGCTCAGGGCCTCGATCCCGAGGGCGCCCGATCCGGCGAACAGGTCCAGCACCACCGCCCCCTTCACCTCGTCGCCCAGCGTGTCGAACAGGGATCCCTTTACCAACTGAGCCGTCGGCCTGAACTGCGGCCCCTTGCCGCCCCTCAGAGCCGTTCCACCGTATTTCCCGGCGATCACACGCATACTCAACCTTCCCGGCCGGTCTGATGCACCTGTTCCTTTGCCGCGCCACATTAGGATAAATGACTTAACACCTTGGAGCAAGTTAAAATGGAAGCCCTTCGCGCGGCGCGGGTTCTCCGCGGGCCCGCGCCGGGCCGGCCGGGAACGGCTCGGCTCTTTAAATAACCGGGCCGGGCATGAAAAAACCCCCGGGAGTCAGGGAAAACTCCCGGGGGCACAACGATTAGTGGAGGGGGCAAGATTATTCCACTATCGTCGGAGTAACGAATATCACGAGCTCCGTTTTCTTGTCCGTCTTGGACTTGGAGGAGAAAAGCCTTCCAAGGAAGGGGACGTCCTTCAGGAACGGAACGCCGCGAATTACCACTGTATCCGATTTCTTTATAAGCCCGCCTATCACGGCGGTCTCTCCGTTGTTGACTATGACCCTGGTGTCCGCCTCGGCGGTCGCTATGATGACGCCGCCCTGGGCGGTCGATTCCGACTGCAGTTCGCTGACTTCCGGATGGAGGTCGAGCGTGATCGTGCGGTCGGAATTCACGTGTGGGATGACCCTGAGCATGATGCCGATCTTGGTCAGTTCCGTCACGGGGTTTCCCGCCTCGTCGGCCACGATGAGAGGAATCTCCTTGCCGACGAGAATGCTGGCTTCCCTGTTGTCGACGGTCGTGATCCTCGGGTTCGAAATGATGTTGGCCTTGTTCGTCTTCTCGAGGGCCTGAAGCATGGCGTTCAGCTCGCCCCAGGAGCGGACCATCCCGTATTTGAGGGTCCCCGCCGATGAAGATATCGTTCCGTCGACCTGGGCGCTTCCCACGCCGCCGAAGCCGGCCTTGTGAAGGTTCAGGACTCCCCAGTTTATCCCGAGCTCCTGGGAGGCCTCGACGTCCACTTCGACGAGCTTGGCGTTGATGTCCACCTGGAAGGTCCTCTTGTCGAGCGAATAGACCATCTCCGCTATCCTCTCGATGTTCTTCTCGACATCGCGCACGATGAGCGAATTGCTGCCCTCGTCCACGTCGAGCGTTGCGCGCTGGGAGGTGAGCATGTTTTCAAGCGCCGTCTTGAGTTCCTTGGCGTTGGAGTTGCTCACAGGCAGTATCCTCGTCTTGAGCGGTTCGAGCTCTTCCTTCTTCTTCTCGGCGGTCTGGATGTCCAGCTCCTCCTTCAGAAGGGTATTGAGCTCGGCCACCCTGATCATCCCGTACTCCTCCCTGTACCCGTATCCGTAAGCCTTGAGGATGATATCGAGGGCTTCCTGCCAGGGCGTGTCCTTTATGTGAACGTCAATCGCGCCCTTCACGTCTTTTCCGGCGACGATATTGACGCCCGCGAAATCCGCGATCGTCCTGAGAACGGTCTTTATATCGGCCCCCTGGGCGTCGAGCGTGAATTTGCGCGAGCCTGTCGCCGCGCCTCCGCCGCCCGCCGGGGCTCCCCTTACGTAGGATTCGGGCCATGAATTGCTGACGGGAGCGGCGAAAGCCGGAAGATCCGGGCTCTTGGCAAGGCCGCGGTTCGCGTCGCCGGAACCGGAGTCGCTGTTCAGCCACGGGGAATCCGGTTTTTTCTGTTCGACCGTTGCCGGTTTGACGGCCTGCGCGCCCTGATCCTGCAGGGGCGCCGCCGCGGCTACAGCCCTGTCGGCGCTCGGCTGGTCGTTTTTCCGCGACACTTCGATCACCGGAATCATGGAAGCGGTCGAAGAGGCCGGAATCGTCTTCATTTCGCCGGATTTGACGCCTTCATTCACGACGGGCGCCGCGACCGGGACGACCGGATCGGAAACGGCCTTCGAAACCTTCGTTTCCGGAATGGAAACGCCGGTCAGCTCGACGACATGGATATTTCCCTCGTCGAACATCCGGTATTCGGCTTTGTGTTTCAGGTCGATGACTATCCTGCTGATGAAGACCGGATCGTTCTGGTACTGGCTCGAACGGATCCTCTCGACCAGGGCGTTCTGCGACACCGCCCCGGAACCGGGGAGGTCGTGCTTCGCGCCGACGCAATCGACGACGATCCTTTCGGGCTCGCTCATCCTGAATGCCTTGAACTCGACGTCGCCGACCTTGCTGATCTCGACCCTGACCTTCCCTTCCATCGGGACCACCTTGAGACCGTTAACCTCGGTCGCGACGTCTCCGGCGGAAAGGCTCATGCAGGGCAGTAACAGGCCTGCGAGGGCGACCAGAGCAAGTATTCGAATACTCTGCATCTTATTCTCCTTTTCCCTTTTTGCCCTCCAGCCGGAGGGTTACACTATTCGTCTGTCCGAACATCGTCAGTCTCGCGACAAGGGTCTGTTCACCGACCGAAACTATGCTGCCGTTCCGGACCGGATCTCCCGCCTTGACGATATATCCAAAACCGTTTTTATCCTCGAGCATCGCATACTTGTCCATTCCGCCGGAAAGAACCCCGACCAGTTTCACCGCGTAAATATCGACCAGTTCCAGTTCGGTTTCCTCGAACTCGCCGTCTATGAGGCTCTGGAAGGGATCCCTTCTGTTGAATGCCTGGTAGTAATAATTCTTCTCCCGAAGCACCAACGGTCCGCCGCTGTTGCCGAGGGAATCCGCCGCGCCGCCCGCCTGATCCATCACCGAATCGCCCGCCTGCACGGCGGCCTTTATCTCACCGGCATCCCCGTTCTCATCGGCGCAGGCCATGGAAGACGGCAGAGCCGCCGCGATGAAAGCTGCAACGAAGGCAAAACACACCGAAAGCAACCAGACCGATTTAAGATTTCTTGTTTGCGTTCTCATCGACTGCTTCACCACCTTCCGACAGGGTATAAGCCGTAATCGTCATCTCCGCCTGAATCGTGTGATTTCTTCCGACATTGTCGTCGGCATTCTTCTTCGCGTCGACCGGTTTGATCCGAAGCCCGGAGACGTTCAGAATCCTGTCCAGGTTGGCGACCTTCGACAGGAATATCCCGACGTCGTGATACTGCCCCTCGACTATGATCTTGACCGGATTCTCGGTCACGAATTCCTTCCTGACGGGCTGCTCGGGCTGAAACAGCGTGAACTCCACACCGGCCTGGTTTCCCGCCGTCGTCACCTTGCGCAGGAGCATGGCGACCTCCTCCTCGTGGGGAAGGAGGCTCTGGGCGGCTTCCCACTTGTCATGGAGCCTGTTGTATTCCTCTTCGAGCCTTGCCAGGTTCCCGACCGTCTGTCTCGCCTTCTCCAGCTCCGCGCTCATCTTTTCGTACTCCGCCCCGAGGGTCGCTATCTCGGCCTTCCTGGGCTGGAAAAAGAATGGCATGAACGCCGTGAAAAAGTAGACATAGCCGAGAATGACAAGAAGTATCCCCACTATTATCGACTTCTGTATTTGAGGATCCTTGAAATCCATCTCTGACCTCTCTTCCCTACTGCGGCATTACATTGGCGTTCAGTGTGAACTTCATTACTTCCCTGTTGTCGATCTCGCCCTTCTCCGCGATCTTCAGATCGATCTGCGTGAAGACCGGCGACGATTCGAGATTCACTATCATATCGGCGATCGTGTAGTTCGAAAACGCGATCCCGTTCATCGTGAACATGTTGGGCGAAAGTTCGGTCAGATCGGTGAGCCAGCAGTTGTTCGGAAGCTGGAATCCGATGTCGTTGAGAAGTTTCACCCTGAAATACCTGTTCCTGTCGAGGCTCGTGATAAGGGCCAGCCTGCGGTCCACTTCCTCGCGCTCCCTCGTGATCTGCTTTATCTTGGCAAGCTGGGGAGCGAGCTTCTTGGATTCCTCCGTGGCCACGGAGATCTTGTTTTTCAGATCCCTCACCCTGTGGTTCTGGATAAGGTAGACCGAGAAGATCGAGCCCAGGAAAAGGATAACGCCCGCCACAAGGTAGATGGTCGACATGTGGGGGAGATGGAACTCCCGTTTCTTTGCCCTTTCGTCGGCTGGAAGAAGATTGATTCTAATCATTATTTCCCCGCCTTTCTCAAAGCGAGACCTATTCCGACGGTCAACAGCGGAGCGATCCTGTCAAGATCCGATTCGTACTCGCCGAAGACTCCCTCCTCAAAATCGATCCCGTCGAGAGGATTATGGACGGTGAAGTCCATTCCGTGTTTCTCGGAAAGGATCTCCCTGAGGAACGGGATATGCGCTCCACCCCCGCTGAGAACAACCTCGTCTATTTTATCGGCATCACCGGCCGCCTTCAGAAACGACACGCTCCGTTCGATCCCCAGCGAGAGGTCCTCGGAGCTTTTCTTCACGACTTCCCTTACCTTTATTCCGTCCATCCCGTCCATGTCCCCCGATATCACCTTCTGGGCATCCTCGTAACCGATACCCATCTGTTTCTGGAGATTCTCGATGAATACCCTGGTACCGACGCTGATGTCCCTGGTGAAGTGGGGGCTGTTGCCCTGGATGATGTTTATGTTCGTGACGTCCCCGCCGATGTTGACGAGGCCGACGACCTTGTCGGAGCCGCCGGAAGATTCATCGGATTCCGTGTCGCGGTTGACCTCTTCCATCCGTCTGCGGTTGGTCTCGAAGCAATTCTGCACGGCGAACGAGTCGACGTCGATTATCCGCGGCGTCAGCTGAGCGTCCTTGATCAGGCTGGCGTGCGTGTTGATCATGTCCTTCTTCGCCGCGACGAGAAGGACCTCCATCTGATTCGCGCCGATGTCGTCGCGCAAAATCTGGAAATCGAGGCAGACGTCGTCGATGTCGAAGGGGACATGCTGCTCGGCCTCCCAGAATATCGCCTCCTGGGCGTCCTCGGGAGCCATCTTGTCCATTACGACCTTCTTCACTATGACGGCTCTGCCCGACACGGCCGAAACCACTTCGGTCGAGGTTATGCCCGCCTGCTCCATGCACTCCCTGATGCCGTCGATGACCAGGTTGCGGTCCATGATCTCCCCTTCGACGATCGCCTCGGGGAGCAGCCTGTTCATGCCGAAGTGCACGATTTTGGGAGTTTTCCCGGAATTGTCGATCTCAATCATCTTGATGAGGCTCGAACCGATGTCCAGTCCGACCGTCGTCGCCTTTTTTCTGAATGGCAAGGAGATCATTCTCGCACCAACCTTTTTACAGCCTTGAAATAAGTGTACGATCCTTCCCCACCGGGCTTGAAAAATCGTTCAATAACCGACCATGGATCGTTTAAAAACACTGACTTTTTTCCTCGAAACCCTCAACACGCAACAAATGTGCCAAAGGACGCCTTTAAATTCCCGCCATAAGATCCATTATCACAATCTATTGCGCGCCCGCACATCCATACGCGCCCCCGGCCGGCAATATGAATGCATCAGCTGATGCAAACTGCCACGATGAGCCGCAATCGGGAGGAATCGGGTCAGAACCTGCCGAAATACCAGTCGAGGATCCGGGGACCGAACAGGACGCAGACCGCCGCGGCCGGCGAGAGAAAGGATCCGAAGGCGACGGCGGTTTTCCCGCGGCCGCCTTTTCTGACAAGGTACAAGCCGTAGAGCGACCCGAAGAAAGACGCGATGATTATCACCGGGAGAACGAGATTTATGCCGAGAAACGCGCCGATCATCGCCATCAGCTTTACGTCCCCTCCCCCCATTCCCTCTGTTTTCCTTATCAGCCTGTAAACTGCGCCGGTGAGCCACAACCCGCCTCCCCCTGCAAAAGCCCCGAGTGCCGAGCTCAGAAGCGTGATCTGCGGGCTCAGGACGCTCCACGCGATCCCGAGGATGATGAACGAGAGGCTTATCTGGTCGGGGATGATCCTGTGCTCCCAGTCGATGAAGGTGATCGCGAGGAGAGCCATCAGGAATGCGTACGCGAACAGGGCGTCGACACCGAAGCCGAATCTTCGGACGGCGACGAGCGCGAGCGCCATGCCGGCCAGTTCCACCGCCGGATATCGCGGGCTTATCCTCATCCCGCACTTCCGGCACCTGCCCTTTAAAAAGAGGTAGCTGGCGACGGGGATATTTTCATTCCATGGGATCGGCCTTCCGCATCCCGGGCATGAGGAACGCGGCCTGACGACGGATCTGCCGAGCGGGAGCCTGTATATGACGACGTTGAGGAAACTCCCCGTCGCAAGGCCCGCCAGGGCGGCGTAGATCAGAACGAGTTGATTCAATTCGATTCCTTTCGCTGCGGCCCGCCGCCCGGAACCGCCGCTTCGGCGTCCCGGCCGCCCTGCCGCTGTTGATTCCGGAGTTTTTCGATGTAACGCGAGGCAAGCTCGCGGATATGCCTGTTCTCAGAGTTTGAGGCGAGGTCCTGCCAGAGGGCGATGCCGGACTCGACGTCCCCGCCCTTCATCGCCGCCGCGGCGGCGAACCTTGCCGCCCTCTCGTCGGCGCCCGGCAGGGACGCGGCAAGCGTGAAATACCTCTTCGCCTCGGCGTAGTTCCTTCCCCCGAGGTAATGGAGGAATCCCATCTCGTATGTCAGCCAGAAATCGTCCGGGTTGTTCCTGAGCCCTTTTTCCATCAGCTTCACGCCGGATTCATAGTCTCCGAGATCCTCGGATATGATCAGCGCGCTGAGTTTGTACGCCTCCTTGAACCTCGGGTCGAGGTCGGTGACGAGATCGGCGAGATGGGTGAAGAGGTTGATCCCGTTCTGAGCCAGCATATACCCCCCGTAATACTGCACGGCCTTGAACCAGAGAAGGTCCGAGGCGAGGTTCGAGTAGCCGAGGGACGCGGTTTTCATGAAGCCGCCGGATGGAAGGTAGAGCACCTCCATCCCCGTCTTCTCCAGGGCGATCATCTCGACGCTTCCCGCCGATAAATAGAGCATCGCCGCTAGAACGGCGGCTGCGGCCCAACGCATGATCGATCCCTTCAACGCGCACCTCCGCGCCGGCATCTCAGGAGAATTCCCGGCGCCTGAAGACCAGGTATGCGAAATACAGCACGACCCCGCAGTAGACGGCCGCGTACAGGGTGGCGAGCGCGATGTCGCCGCCGTTGAACCTCAGATCGTGTACCGCCTCGTTGCGAAGATTGAAAACCTTGATGTTGGGCAGAACGTAATAAAGGAACTCGGTCAGATGCCTGACCGCCGGCCCGCCGAATTTGGACGCGAACGCCCTCAGGTCGCCGCTGAGCGAGCCGGCCACGAAGATGCATACGGCGAAGAAGGAGGTGAGCACCGGCGTCGTGAAGGTGCTGAAGAAGATCACGACCGCCGAGATCACCGCCATCTCGAGCATCGAAAGGTAGACAGCCGAAAGCACCGGGATATTCACCCTTCCGTTCCCCCAGAGAATCATCGCCGTCATCACTGCGGCCATAACGAGCATCAGAAGCCCGAGGGCCATCACGACGCCGGCGAACTTGCCGACGAGGTATTCCTGCCTGGAAACGGGCCTCGTGACGACCATGAAGACCGCCTTCTTCTCGATCTCCTTGTGCACGAGGCTGCTCCCGACGACGATCACGGTGAGGACGCCGAGCAGCGAGATGCCGGCGAGGCCGACGTCCGTTATTATCTTTCCCTTCGCCGCCCCGACCGACAGCGGGGAGAGGACGAAGGTGCAGAGCAGGAGAATGCCCGCGTAGATCAGGACTATGTAGAGCAGCTTCTCGCGGATCGATTCCCTGAAGGTGTTGAGGGCTATCACGGCAATCCTTCCCGTCATATTCCCGCCTCCCTCGAGCCGCTGCCGCAGAGCGGCTCCTTTTCCTTACGGGCCGGCCCTTTTTCGCCTCCGCCGGCGCTCCGGAGATCTCGCCTATGAAGATGTCCTCGAGCGTCCGGTGCTGGTTGACGATCCTCAGGATCTCGGCTCCGTTGTCATATAGATGGCGGACCACCGTCCGCACGTATTCCTGTCTCTTCACGGTGATGAAGGCTTCGTCCCCCTTCATCCCCGCCGAATCGATATAATCCTCCAGGGTTTTTATCTCCGCTTCGCCGCACCCCCTGGCCGTGATCTCGACCTTTCCCTCGCCGATGCGGAATATCTCGTCTATGCTGACGCTCCTGACGACGACGCCTCCCCGTATGATGCAGGCCCGGTCGCAGAGCGATTCCATGTCCGGAAGGATGTGGGAGGAGAAGAAGATCGTCTTTCCCTTCCTTTTGAGGTCGAGAAGGATGTCCCTGACCATCTTGCGGCCCAGCGGATCGAGGCCGGAGAACGGCTCGTCGAGTATCAGAAGATCGGGATCGTGAAGTATCGCCTGCGCGAGCCCGGCCCTCTGAAGCATCCCCTTCGAGAAACTCTTCAGTTTCTGCCGCGAGCTTCGTTCGAGCCCGACCAGCGGTACGACCTCTTCGCATCTCGACGAGAGGATTTTCCCCGTCAGGCCGCTCATCCTGCCGCAGTAATCGAGGAACTCGCCGAGCGAAAGGTGCGGGAAGAACCAGGGATTCTCCGGGAGGTATCCGATCCTCGAGAGCGCCTCCCGACCGCCTGCCTTTTTGCCGAATATGGAGACACTGCCCGAATCGGGCCTCATGAGCCCGAGAATGATCTTTATCGTCGTCGTCTTGCCGGCGCCGTTCGAACCGAGGAATCCGAGTATCTCCCCTTCTCCGGCGAAGAAGGAGACGCCGCGAAGGACCTCCCTCGCGCCCTTCGACAGGTCGCCCCTGTAGGTCTTGGTGATCCCGTCAACTGTCAGAGCATCCATCGTTCAAATCCTTTTCAGTGCTGTTACCGCCCGGGAAGAAACCCGGCGCCGCGGCTTCTCCGGGACTTGCGGACGCGGCATCTTCCGGCCTCCGCCGGCTGCTATCCGTGCGCCGGGTGGCTTTTTTCCTGCCGGTACCGGCGCCCCCGGCCGTCCGCGAGGATATATTTGCAGTTTTCGTGCCTTTTTCGCGCCGGGGCCGGCCCGGAGGCGGGCGATCCGGCAGGGACGGGATCAGCGGGCGGGTTCCCCGGACCTTCGTCCGCCGCGCGCGGTAAGGCCGCGTCGGGGAAAAAGAAAGGGCGGCCCGCGATGGCCGCCCTTCGAGCAAGCTTTATCAGGTATCGTTTACTGGCCGCTCGTCAGCGTGATGACCACGTTACCCGCGTCCTTGCCGCAACCGGTGATCGAATAACCGATGTTGACGCCGTTCGCGTCGACTACGGCCACGTAACCGGTCTGCCCGGGTGTCGCGGCGACCGCGAACACCGGCTCGGTGCCGACGTTGGTGAAGGGGTTGTTCAGCAGGACGCCGCCCGGAAGCAGATCCTGGATCATCTTCACCGCTCGGGGTCGCGTCGGCGGCCGCGGCAGCGTATACGCCGTTGTTCTGTACGGCGAAATCCTCGGCGGCAAGCTGAACCGTGTGGCAGTTCGATTTCACAGACGCCTCTTTGGCGCGCGCCTGCATGTTGATGAAGTTCGGAATCGCTATCGCGGCGAGAATACCAATGATGACCACCACGATCATGAGCTCGATAAGGGTGAAGCCCTTGTTATTCATCTTGCACCTCCCTGGTACAATTTTTCGGGACTGTTTAGTCCCGGCCTGAAAAGTCCACGATCCCCATGGATCGTTCATCTCGCATTCATCCCGGTTCTGTGCCAACCGGTCAGGAACCGTCAATCGCAAGTACCATGCCAACCGAAAGCGCCCGGCGTGAGCGGTTAACAGGCTGGCAATAAATCCGTTGTGAAGTCCCCCTTTCGGTCCTTAGCCGCCGCTGCGTTGTAATCCGCCATTATTCCCTCTCGCAATGCAACATTGCCTGCCGTTCGCGTCATCCGAGCTATACGAGCACCTTGTCCTTGTCGCGGTCGAGCCCGTACCGCTGTATCTTCCTGTAAAGGGTCGAGGCGTTTATCCCGAGTATCGAGCTCGCCCTCTTCTTCTGCCAGTTCGACTCCTCGAGCACCGAGATGAGATACTCCTTCTCCAGTTCCTCCAGGGTCATCTGGGCCTTGTCCATCACGATCTTTCTCTTTTCCTTCGACTGCAGCCTTATCTTGTCGGGCAGGTCGCACAGATCGACATGGTCGCCGTCCTGCAGGATCACCGCCCTTTCGATGATGTTCTCGAGCTCGCGCACGTTCCCCGGCCAGTCGTAGTTCTTCAGCAGTTCCATCGCCTCGTTCGAGATCGTCTTGTTCTTCCCCGTCTTCTCCGAGGTCATCCTGAGGAAATGGTTCACCAGGAGCGGGATATCGTCGCGGCGGTGCCTCAGCGGGGGTATCGTTATCGGGATGACGTTGAGCCTGTAGTAGAGATCGGCGCGGAAGGTCTCCGCGTTGACCGCCTTCTCCAGGTCGGCGTTGGTGGCCGCGATGAGCCTCGCGCTCACCTTTATCGGCGACGTGCCGCCGACGGGGATGATCTCCCTCTCCTGCAGGACCCTCAGCAGCTTGACCTGGATCGCGGGCGACGTCTCCCCGACCTCGTCGAGGAAGAATGTGCCGCCGCTCGCCACCTTGAACAGGCCGTCCTTGTCCTTTATCGCGCCCGTGAAGCTCCCCTTCACGTGGCCGAAGAGCTCGCTCTCGAGAAGATTTTCCGGAAGGGCCCCGCAGTTGATGGAGACGAACGGGGCGTTCGACCTGCCGCTGCGGTAATGGATCGCCCTCGCCACCAGTTCCTTGCCGGTGCCGCTCTCGCCGCAAACGAGGATCGTGCTGTCGGTGTCGGCGACCTTGTCGACCATTCCGAAGACCCTTTCGATCTCCTCGCTCTTGCCGATGATCTCCTTGGGAGTGTCCTTTTTCTTCAATTGCTTCTTGAGGAATACGTTCTCGTTCCTGACCTTGTGCAGGTCGAGCGCGTTTCGAACCACCATCTTTATCTCTTCGTTCTTCGCCGCCCTTTTGATCAGGTAGTAGAACGCCCCCTTGTTGAGGGCCTCTATCGCCGTCTTCTGGGAGGCGTACGCCGTCATGATGATCACCGGAAGCGTCGGATCCGTTTCCTTGATGGCACCCAGCACCTCGATCCCGTCCATCCCCTCCATCCGGATGTCGGTTATCACCAGGTCATAGTTGGAGCCCTGCGCCTCCTGCACCGCCTTCTGCCCGTTATGCACGGTCTTGACGAAATACCCTTCCTTCTTGAGCATTATCGAAAGGTACTGGCACATACTTTTTTCATCGTCCGCAATCAGAATCTTTTCGCCTGCCATTAATCGAGACCCCCAGGTTTTGAACACCCTATGAGTTACAGAACTCTTTTTCGGCGGAGAATGATTCCTCCTCCGCCGGCCGGACCTTTCGCCGGCAATATGACGGAAAAGACCGTATTCTCTTCCTTCGAACTTCTGACGTTTATCAGGCCCCCGTGGGCCGTCACTATCCTCGCCGCGATCGCGAGGCCGAGGCCCGTCCCCCCCTCCCTTGTCGTGAAAAACGGTTCGAACACCCGCGGAAGGACGTCCTTCGGGATGAGCGGGCCGTCGTTCATGAAATCCACCTGGACGCACTCTTCAGCCGGGCTCGATTCCATCGTCGGGACACTGACCTTCCTGATCCGGATCGAGAGGTTCCCGCTGCTTCTTCATCATCTCGCAGGCGTTCAGGCCGAGGTTGAGGAAGACCTGCCTGATCTGCTCGTCGTCCGCGTATATCCTCGATCCCTTCACCTCGCTCACGACTTCTATCACTGCCCTGTGGCCGATGTTCGGGGAGTGTTTCAGGAGAAGGGCCGTTTCCTCGACGCACTTCTCTATATTGGTCGCCGTGAAGGCGGGCTTGCGCATCCTCGCGTATTCGAGGAAATCGGTGATGATCCTGTCGAGCCTGTCCGATTCGCTTATGATCAGGTCCATGAGCTTCTCGTTGTCGCCGCTCAGCTCGAATTCGCCCTTGAGCATCTCCACCGATCCGCAGATCGACGCCAGCGGCGCCCGGATCTCGTGCGCTATCGCGGCGGAGAGCTCGCCGACGGCGGCGAGCCTGTCCGAGAGCCGGATCTTTTCGCGCATCTCGTTCACTTCGGTAAGGTCCTGGAATATCGCGATGACACCCCTCATCTCCCCGTTTTCGTTTCTCAGTATCGACATGGAAATGCCCAGAGGGCAGCATTTTCCCGTTTTTCGTGCGAATCTCTATTTCGTGCCTCTTGCACTGCGATCGCGCTCCTGAGCACGTATTCGAGCTGGACGGCAAGTGCCGGAAGATCGCTGAACACCTCGCCGACCGGTTTTCCCCTGTGTTCGGCGGTTCGGTCGAGCCCCAGGATGTCGAAGGCGGCCGGATTGATGGACAACACCTTCCCGTCGACGTCGATCACGACAAGGCCGCTGCTCATGTTCAGAAGTATGCTGTCAGTGTCGAGCTGAATGCGCCTGAGCTGCTTCTCCTTGTCGGCTATCTCCTCGCTCTTCGAACGCATGCGCCTCGACACGAATCCGCTGAGAAGACCGGCGATGACGAAGACGACCATGTGCAGATAAACCCTGAACAGGGGCCCCGACATCTCCGGCCCCGAGCCCGCGGTCATCCAGACGCTGGCCGGCGAATTCAGGCGGCCGCTTATCTCCAGAAGGCTGTAGGCGAAATAGATCGACGTCGCCGCGCCGGCTGCCGTGAGGCCTCCGGCGACGTGGAAGTACTCGCCCGCGACCACCACGGGCAGCACGTAGAGTATCGTGAAATACGAGGACGATCCCCCGCTGTAGTGAGCTATCATCGTGAGCACGGCCAGATCGATCCCCGTCAGGACGCCGATCAGCGCCTTGACGGGCGCGCCCAGCCTGAAAGCCAGGAAGGCCGACGCGGTGCTGAGGCAGAGAACGCCGAGCAGCACGTACAACGCGACGACCGAGCGCGTCACGGAGTGCATCTGCAGCACCATTATCGCCGAACCGACGATCATCGTGGACAGGACGAGCCGCAGGAAGACCAGCTTCCCGAGCCTGCCCGCTTCGTCCGGGGGAAATGCACGCGACGGAAAATTCATTTCCCGGGTCCCTCCGAACCCGCGCTATCCGGCCACAACCGTTACGAGTTTGAACATCGGCAGATACATGGCGACGAGCATCCCGCCGACGACCGCGCCCATCACCACTATCATGATGGGTTCGATGGCCGCGGTAAGTGCGTCGACCGCCGTGTCGACCTCGTCGTCGTAGAAATCGGCCACCTTGTCGAGCATCTCGTCCAGGGCTCCGGTCTGTTCGCCGACGCCTATCATCTGAACGACCATGGGCGGGAAGACGCCGCTCCGCTTGAGCGGTTCGACGATCGTGTTGCCCTCGCTGATGCTCTGCCTGGTCTCGAGCACCGCCTTTTCGATGACCTTGTTGCCCGAAGTCCGGGCGGTGATGTCGAGCCCGTTGAGGATCGGGACTCCGCTCGAGATCAGCGTCCCGAGGGTCCTGGTGAACCTGGCCACGGCGCCCTTCCTGATGACGTTTCCGAGAATGGGCATCCTGAGCAGCATCTTGTCTATCTTGTAGTGCCCGATTTCGGTCTTGTAGTACCTTTTAAGGAAGATGATCCCGCCGGTGATGATCGCGGCCAGGATGTACCAGTTGGCCCTGAGGAAATCGCTGGCGAACATCACTATCTTGGTGGGCATGGGAAGATCTCCGCCGAAATCGGTGAACATCTTGGCGAAGGTCGGAATGATCACCATGAGCATGAAGGTCGTCGCGCCGGTCGCCACGATGAATACGATCGTGGGATACGTCATCGCTCCCTTGACCTTCCTTCTCAGCGCGTCGGCTTTTTCGAGATAAAGGGCGAGCCTGTTCAGAATGACGTCCAGGATACCGCCCGCCTCCCCGGCGTCCACCATGTTCACGAAAAGATCGCCGAAGCATTCGTGTTTTTTCATGGCCTCGGCGAGGGTCGATCCGGATTCGACGTCGCTCATCACGTCGGTGATGATCTGCTTGAACTTCGGTTTCTCGATCTGGCTCGAAAGGATGTCGAGGCACTGGACCATCGGCAGCCCGGCGTTGATCATCGTGGCGAACTGCCGGGTGAATATGCCGAGATCCTTGACCGTGATCCTGTTCTTCAAACCCAGATTGATCTGAATATCCTTCGGCTTGTTCCGGATATGCGTTATTATGATCTTGCGTTTTCGCAGATGATTTATAAGTTCGGTTTTGCTTTCGGCCGCGTACTCGCCTGAAAGCACCTCGCCGGTGGGCGTCCGGCCTTTCCACAAATAAGTTGTCGCCATCGCGATCCCCCCTGTCCATTCTGATTTTTAGTAACGCGTGTTTCCCGACCCGGCGCGCTCTCCCATCATCTGTTCGAGTTCAACCGTGTCAGAGCTCCTCCTCATGGCCTCCTCGTACGAAATCTTCCGGTCGCAATAGGCCTTGAAGAGCCCCTGGTTCATGGTCTGCATCCCGAATTTATGCCCGGCCTGCATCAGCCCGTATATCTGGTGAATCTTGTCGTCGCGGATGACCGCCCTGATGGCCGGCGTACATATCATGACCTCGGCGATGAGAACCCTTCCCTTTCCCGAGATATGAGGAATGAGCTGCTGCGTCAACACTCCCTCCAGGACGAAAGCCAGCTGTGCCCTGACCTGCGGCTGCTGGGTGGGCGGGAAGTTGTCGACGATCCTGTTTATCGATTCGAAGGTCGAGTTCGTGTGCAGGGTCGCAAGCGCCAGGTGCCCCGTTTCGGCGATGGTCAGGGCGGCCTGCATCGTCTCCAGATCCCTCATCTCGCCGATCAGGATCACGTCGGGATCCTGCCTCAGAACGTGCTTGAGCGCGGAGGCGAAGGTATCGGTGTCGGCCCGAACCTCCCTCTGATTGACGATGCACTGCTTGTGCTGGTGTATGTACTCGATCGGATCCTCTATCGTTATCACGTGCGATCTGTGCTCGACGTTTATCTTGTCTATCAGGCTGGCGAGTGTCGTCGACTTGCCGCTCCCGGTGGGGCCCGTGACCAGGACGAGGCCCTTCTGCTTTTCGGCGAAGGTCTTCACGACCGGAGGAAGTCCGAGTTTTGAAAAGTCGAGGATCTCGAAGGGTATCTGCCTGATCGCCACGCTGGTCACGCCCCGCTGCTGGAAGACGTTCGCCCTGAATCTCGAAAGGCCCTGGACGCCGAAGGAGAAATCGAGCTCCTTCTCGTTCTCGAAACGTTTCTGCTGTTCCTCGGTCAGCACGCTGTAAGCTATCTGCTTGCTGATCTCGGGCGTTGTGACGGGATGGCTCGTCTTGTAAATCACCCCGTCCACCCTCAGCATGGGAGGCACGCCGGCCGTTATGTGAAGATCGCTGGCCTTCTTTTCGATCATTTCCTGCAGAAGATCCCTAAGGTTAAGCATGTCTGTCGCCACTCCCCCCGGTTAGGGGCCGCCGCGCGGCCCATTACTTGATTGAAGTTTCTCTCAACACTTCCTCCAGGGAAGTGATGCCCAACTTAAGTTTCACTATGCCGTCCGACCTGAGCGTCAACATCCCTTCCTTCACGGCCTGCTCCTTGATTTCCGTCGATGAGCACCGGTTCAGGATCATTTCGCTTATCTCGGCCGAGATCGGCATGACCTCGTAGACCCCGAGACGCCCCTTGTAGCCGGTGTTGCTGCATTTCGGGCATCCGCCGGGGTTGAATATCTGGAACGGAGCCTCGTTCGGTATCCCGAGCTCCCTCAGCGCCTCGGGATGTATCTCGACGGGCTGCTTGCATTTTTCGCACAGTCTTCTTATAAGCCTCTGCGCCTGGATCAGGTTCGTGGAGCTCGCCACGAGGAACGGTTCGATCCCCATGTCGATCATCCTGTTGATCGTGCTCGGCGCGTCGTTCGTATGAAGGGTGCTGAGGACAAGGTGCCCGGTGAGGGCCGCCTTGACGGCTATCGAACCGGTCTCGAGATCGCGGATCTCGCCGACCATCACGATGTTCGGGTCCTGGCGCAGGAACGCCTTGAGAGCCGACGAGAAGGTCAGCCCGATCTCCTCGTGCACGTTCACCTGGTTGATGCCGTCGAGGTTGTACTCGACGGGATCCTCGGCCGTCATGATGTTGTGGTGGGGAAGGTTTATCCTGCTGAGCGCCGAATAGAGGGTCGTGGTCTTCCCGCTTCCCGTGGGACCCGTGACGAGAACCATCCCGTAGGGAGATTCGATCGCCTTGAGAAACTTCGCGAGGGACTCGGGAACGAATCCGAGTTTCGTGAGATCTATCTCGAGGTTCGTCTTGTCGAGGATTCGCATCACGACCTTTTCCCCGAATATCGTCGGAAGGGTGCTCACCCTGAGGTCGATCTGCTTGCTTCCTATCCTTATCTTTATGCGCCCGTCCTGTGGAATCCGTTTCTCCGCGATATCGAGCTCGGCCATGATCTTCAGCCTCGAGGTGACCGCGCCCTTCATCTTGTAGGGCGGGGACATCATTTCGTGAAGCTGCCCGTCTATCCTGAACCTCACGCGCAGCGTCTTCTCGAAAGGCTCGATGTGAATATCGCTGGCGCCCTTGTTGACGGCGTCGGCGATAAGGGAGTTTACGAGTTTCACGACCGGGGCGTCCTCGCTCTGCGCTTCGGCGAGGCCCAGATCGTCGTCCATCTCCTCGACGATCTCGAAGTCCTCCTCCATGTCGCGCATCACTTCGGCGAGCGAATCGGCGGAATCGTAGAACCTGTCGATCGCCCTTTTGATGGCCGTTTCGGTCGCCACGACGGGGCGCACTTCGAGCCCCGTGATGAACTTTATGTCGTCGATCGCGAATATGTTGTCGGGATTGGCCATCGCGATTGTGAGAACCCTGCCTTCCCGCAGAACCGGGACGACCTGGAACTTCGTCGCGACTTCGGACGGTATAAGCTCGACGGCGTGTTCGTCCGCCTTCAGCTCGTCGAGATCCACGGCCGGCACCTGGTACTGCTGCGACAGGAACTCGGAAAAAGCCTTCTCCGATATCGCGCCCGTCTTCACCAGGTTGTATCCGAGGCTTCCGCCCGATTTACCCTGCTCGTGCAAAGCCTGTTCAAGCTGGTTCTGGCTTATCAGGCTGGACTCCACAAGCTGGTTGGCTATATTGTCCTTCAATTATTTCCTCCGCCCTCAAACGGGTATGCGGGAGACAAATGCAAATTCCTCACCACCGGCCCGGACATACCTGTAGTAGTCGGCAGTCATGTTTCGACACTGGCTAAACCTTCCCGGTCCGCAATAAATATGCCACACCTTCCACGGGCATCTAACAACTTGAGGCGAAACGAGTTCAGGATGGCGATTTCGTCCGGCGAACGGCCGGCAGGTGATCGGGCCCGAATCCGTCGGGACAATTCAATGCGTTGTGATTGAAGCGATTCCGGGCGGCAGGATCCGCGCCGCCCTGGAAGGCCGTTTCCCCCGGGGCCCCATGCACTATGCAATCCTCTTTGCATAGTGCGACCGGGCCTTCCGGCCGGCAGGCGGCTGGAAAACCGGCAAATTCACGCGCTGTATGGATTGTTTTCTTTCATCGTCGCCGCGCGCGGCGGCGGGCGGGGGGCGGGATCAGTCGAACAATTTCCAGATGAATCCGAAGCGAACGTGCCTTCGATCCATCAGGTATCCCGGGAAGGTCTGGTACCGTTCGTCGAGAATGTTTCTCCACTCGAGATGCGCGACGGCGGACATCACTGTGACCGAGATCGAGGCGTTGAGGACGGAGTACCCTTCAAGGCTCACTCCGCCCCAGTCGCTCCCTCCAGCGTGAACGCCGTAGATCCCCAGGATCGCCGTTTCCGTGTTTTTAAAGGAACTCCTTTTAAGGTCGACGCCCCCCGAAAGGCGGTACTCGGGAATTCCGTTCGAATAATCGCCGCGGCTGCCGTTGTACTCCGCGGAGAAGGAATACCCGCAATCGATGCCTAGAATCCTCCGCCGCTGGGCGCCCGCGATCCTCGCTCCTATGACCTCGTCCTCCCCGTCGCCCGTCCAGACCGCGGGAGACGCGCCCCGGAGAACAATCATGCGGGTTTCCCGCCTGACGAAAAGATCCATTGAAACCGCGCCGGCGAAACCGGCCCCGAGGGAAACCTCATCCGAAAGCTCCGGCTCCAGGGATCCGTTGCCGGCGCTTCGAAAATAGACCCCGTCCACGAGGATCGAGAGATCGGGTTGCGTGAGCTCTTCGGCCGACGGAGTCCTGAGCCTCCTCGCCAGCATGACGCGCTGGTGGAAACCGTCCTCGCGGCCGCTGCAAAGCCCCGCTTCTCCTCCGACCCACCCTCCGGCTTCGCTGTGAATCCCGGCGAGCGCGCCGCACCGCCAGCGAAGCCCCCCCGGCTTTCCCCACGCCGCCGCGACTCCTCCCCACGCCTCGTCGATGCACGGATCGAAATACTCGTCCGATATCCTGTTCTCAAAAAGGGAGCGGCGCGCGTCCGCGAACGAAACAACTTTAACCCCCGCCGCTTCGAATTCCCATTTAACGCCGCCGTCAAGGACGAGGCCGGAGGTGCTGATCGAGTCCCTTTCCATCTCGACCATCCTCTGCCCGGCCGAAAAGGAGAATTCCCCTCTTCCCGGCCCCGGCCTTCGATAACGCAGTCTGGAGTCGAATCCGCCGTACCTTATGCCCTCGCCGGGAATCCCGAGATCCGGAACCCGGGGACTGTTCACCGATCCCTTAAAGGTATCCTCGAACCTCTGCAGGCGAACGAGGAACTCGCCTTGCGAATCGGGCGTGATCCTGAGCTCCGCGGTCAGGGATCTTGAATCGTATTGCCCCGTGAGGCAGGAGCCGTCGCAGAGTGCCGACCTGGAGGCGTCCTGCAGATATTCGTCGTAGGCGAAGGACAGGTCCGCGTATGAGCGGGGGGTGGAGAACCATATCCGCCTCGAACGCCTGTTCTGCCCCCGGCTGTTCGAAAAATCGGCCTCGGCCATCGGGCCCTCGCGGCCCCCCTCCTCCATGACGAGATTGACGACGCATCCCGGCGAACCGTGCGGCGCGAGGGCGAAGGACCCGCTGTAGACCACCTCCACCTGTTTCAGGCGCGAAAGCGGGGCGAACCTCGCGAGCGGCAGGCCGCCCCATGGATCGGTGAACGGATGCCCGTTCACGAGCAGGGCGACCCCTTTCCAGTTCCTGCCGTCCACGGAAAATCCGACGGGGGATCCCGAAGGCCCCTGCCTCCAGTAAGTGACGCCGGGAAGAAGGTCGAGGATATCCTCCACCGTATTTATGACGCGGCCGGCCAGCTGATCGGAGGTCAGGACATAGACCTCGCCCGGGAACGCGAGCGAGTCGGCGAGGACCGACCCGGTCTCGTCGAGCCTTCCCGGGACAGGCCGGGCCGCCGCCCCGAGGGCCGGCAGGAGAGCGAAAAGAAAAAATTTAAAAAGCTTCATAGTGACTTGTCCGCGCGGGTCGATTCATGATATTCACGCATGGCGACAAGGGCGACTTTAAAAGCCGGAAGGCGTGCGGGTCAAGTCAAATGTCCGGAGGCGCGTTCCTTGAGTTTGAGAAACGATTCGAGCGGGGTGAAGTAACGGCCGATCCGGGCCTTCATGGCCTCCGGGAAATGGTAATCGGACCCGCCGGTCGTGACGAGGCCGCGGCGCGAGGCCTGCGAGGCGATCTCGGCGATCAGGTCGGGAGAATGATTCGGATGCCACGCCTCGAGCCCGCCGAGCCCCGCGGCGACCATCCTGTCGAGAAGCCCCTTCTTCGCTATGTTTTTCCCGGGATGCGCCCATACGGCCACCCCTCCCGCCTTCACGATGATAGAGACGACCTCCGGCATGGGGAGCATTCTCCTCGGTACGTACGCGGTGCAGCCGTTCCCTATAAGCCTGTTGAACGCGTCCTGGATGTCCGACACGTGACCGCGCTCGAGGAGCAGGCGGGCAACGTGCAGCCTCCCGACCGTGCCCCTCCCGGCAAACGCCATCACCTCGCCGATGCCGAGGGCGATGCCCGCGCCGGCGAGCTTTTCGACGATCCTTTCTGCCCTCGCCTCCCTCGCCCTTCCGAGCATGGTCGAGGCCTCGACCATCGCCGGATCATCCGCGTCGAAGAGGTATCCGAGGATATGTATCTCGATCCCCTCCTCCTCCACGCCGAACTCTATGCCTGAGACGACCTCGACGCCGCGCCGTCGCCCCGCCTCGAAAGCCTCGCGCTGGGCGTCGATCGTGTCGTGATCGGTGATCGACATGGCCGCGAGGCCCGCTTCCGAAGCCCTCTCGGCAAGTTCATCGGGGGAAAGGTTTCCGTCGCTGTAGAATGAGTGCAGATGAAGATCGGCTGTTCTTTCCTGTTCCATCGCCCCGGCTTCCGTTTCACGAAACAGTGCTGAATTTCTTCATCTTGTCGGAGATGTCGCGGAAGGTGACGTCCACGATGTAAACTTCCTCGTAATGCTCCCTCGCCTTGTCCATGTCTTCGAGAGCCTCGTAGGCAAGCCCGAGATTGTAATGTATCCCCATGCTGTCCCCGCCGGAAGTCTGGGATATCTCCAGCCCTCTCTCGAGCTGCTTCACGGCAAGGCGTGGATTGCTCATGGCGAGGAAGCAGTGGCCCACCATCTCGAGGCTCTGCAACTGGAGCTGCTCGGAACGGGCCGATATCTGAAGCTCCTTCACGGCGTCGGAGTACAGGCCCATCTCTATGTAAGCCATGCCGAGATCGTAGTGGCTCCTGAAATCGTCCTGTTCGACGTCGCTGGTTATCTCCTCGGCAAAATTCCTGATTGAGGATTCGCTCTCGATCTGGGCGTCCTCTTCCTCGAGAAGATCCGAAAGATCCTCCGATGGAGTGGCCGCGCGCTCCGGCCCGACGCCTTCGTCCTTTCGCGGCTCCTCCGCGGAAGAATCGGGCTGCGTCCCAATATCGGCGTCCCGCGCGAGGGATTCCCCTGCCGCGGCGCCCGCCGGCCGGCCCGAGAGGTCGGACGCGTAATCGGTGAGCGAAATGCCGGCGCTGTCGACGCCGCCTGTTTCCGCCGCGGGCCTTGTTCCCATGGCCGGCATCGCGGGATCGGTCGCGGGCGGACGGACGGACGCCGGAGATTCGGCGGGCCCCGCCCCTTCGCTCGCGGCCGCCGGCGATCCGGCGATTCCGCCGCCGGCCGGAACCTGATCCGGCGCCGCCTTCGCGGCAGCGCCCTCGCCGCCTTCCGCGCCGCCGCCCGACATGATCTTCTCGACCCTGTCGAACTCGTCGCGCTTGAGCTGCTGCCTCAGAATATCGAGCCTGCTGCGATAGTAATTCAATCTCTGCGGGTCGCCGTCAATGGAGTTCTTCGCTATCAGGCCGGCAAGCATCTCCGCGGCCTTCAATTTCATGCCGAGATGGACGAACACGTCCGAAGCCTTCGAGCATACGCCCTCGCTGTCGGGGGCCAGGGCGAGGATCTCGTCCACCTGCTTCTGCACCCCGTCGCCGCGGCGCTCCGGATCGGCGATGACCGCGTCGAAATACTGCAGAAAATAAACCTCGGCCTCGCCGGCAAGCTTCTGCTTGGCCTTTATCTCGCCGAGCTTGAATATCGTATCGAGGCGATTCGGGACGAGGCGAAGGATCTTCTTGCACACGGCCACGGCGTTGTTGTAGAGGGCCACCTTTTCGTAGTTGAGCGAGGCCTTTTCGAAGGCGGAAACGGCCTGCACCCGGTCGTTGGTCCTGAGGTAGATGTCCCCGAGCTCGTTGTAGAGGTTCGGATTGCGCGATTCGACCGTAAGGAGCTTCTTGTACTCCTCGATCGCCTTGTCGACCTTCCCCTTCTGGAGATAGGCCTGCGCCTTCTGCCTGAGCTGACTGGCCTTGCTCACAACCCGACCTCGCTTCTATCCCTTAAATCGGCCGCTTCCCACACGACGCGCCCTTCCTTGACGACGATCGCCGCGTGGTTCAATCCCGCCCTCGAGGGGATTTCCCTGTAGTCGGCCACATCATAAACGACGATATCGGCCTTCTTGCCCATCTCGAGAGAGCCCGTCTCCTTTTCCATTCCCACCGCGCAGGCGGCGTTGTACGTCGCCGCGTTGATCGCCTCAGCCGGGACAAGGCCCATTTGCGAACAGGCTATCGACACCGCGAGGGGCATCGAGGACGACGGAGCGCTCCCCGGGTTGAAATCCGTGGACAGCGCGACCGCGGCCCCGGAGCCGACCAGGTCCCTCGCGGGCGCGAAACGCCTCGAAGCGAGCCCGAACGAGGTCGACGGAAGAAGCACCCCGACGGTGCCGCTTCCCGCCAGCGCGGCTATGTCCGCGGGCGTTATCATCGTCAGGTGATCGACCGATACCGCTCCCATTTCGACCGCAAGCGGCGTGCCGCCTATGGAAAAAATCTCGTCGGCGTGCAACTTCAGCCCGAATCCGTATTCTTTCCCGGCCTCGAGGATCCTCCTCGTCTGCGCGACGTCGAAAACGCCCTTCTCGCAGAAAACGTCGATGAAACGGGCGAGCCCGCTCGACGCCACGGCCGGAATCATTTCCTTCACGATCAGATCGACATATTCGGCGGCTCCGGCGAACCCGGGCGGCACCTGGTGGGCCCCCATGAAGGTCGCCACCACGTCGAGGGGAGTCTCGCGCCCGAGGCGGGCGATCACACGCAGCATCTTCATCTCCGAATCGAGGTCGAGACCGTAACCGGTCTTGATCTCTATCGTCGTGACGCCCTGCTCGAGCATCCTGAGAAGGCGCCTGCGGCTGATCTCGAAGAGCTTCTCCTCGGAAATTTCCCTTACCTCGCGGACGGAGCGTTTTATCCCTCCGCCGCGTTTCTCGATCTCGAGATAGCTGTCCCCCCTGATCCTGGCCTCGTACTCGTCCGCCCTGTAGCCGGCGAAAACGGCGTGAGTATGCGGATCGACCCACCCTGGCATCACGACCCTTCCACCCGCGTCGATCGTCCTTGCCGCCTCCGCCCCGCGCATGGCCGCCGTCACCTCGTCCCTCGTCCCGATGGCTGAAATTCTGCCTCCGGTGACAGCTATCGCGCCATCTTCGATGCACCCGGGATCGGACAGACTCTTTCCGCGCAGCGGCCCTTTGCGGGGTCCCCTGCAGGTTATCAATTGTCCGGCGCCAAGCAGCAACAGATCAATGGTCTCAGGCAAGCGCCACTCCTTGGGTAATGAATCTTTAAGCCCGGTTTATCCAGGCAAATTGCATGTACTTGCCGTTGCAAAACGGAATCGCGAACGCGCCGCGTCCCGTATCCCCCGCGTATGCGGGATATTATTTTTCAAGCATCGGGATGTCCAGCCCTGCATCTTTAGCTTTATTGATGGCCAGCTCATAACCCGCGTCTGCGTGTCTTGCAACTCCTGTGCCAGGGTCATTGTTGAGACAACGTGCTAGTTTTACACGGCCTTCCGGCGTTCCATCGGCCACCACGGCTAACCCCGCGTGAATGGAAAGACCCATCCCCACACCGCCCCCGTGATGCACGCTCACCCAGGCCGCCCCGCTCGACGCGTTGAGAAGGGCGTTCAGGATCGGCCAGTCGGCCACCGCGTCGCTTCCGTCCCTCATCCCCTCGGTCTCGCGGTACGGAGAGGCGACCGAACCGCTGTCGAGGTGATCACGGCCGATCACGATCGGGGCGCTTATCTCCCCGCTGGCGACGAGGTCGTGCATCGCGAGGCCGAATTTCTCCCTCTCGCCGTACGATAGCCAGCATATCCTCGACGGGAGTCCCTGGAATGCCACCTTCTCCCTCGCCATCCTTATCCACCTGCAGAGCGAATCGTTCTCCGGGAACAGCTCGAGGGCGAGATCGTCGGTCCTGTAGATATCTTCCTTCCTCCCCGAGAGAGCGATCCAGCGGAACGGCCCCTTCCCGATGCAGAACATCGGCCTTATGAAGGCGGGGACGAAACCGGGGAAGGCGAAGGCGTTCTCAAGGCCCCCCTGCTGCGCCATTCCCCTGATATTGTTGCCGTAGTCGAAGACGATCGATCCCTTCTCCTGGAAGCCTATCATCGCCCGCGCGTGAAGGACGATCGATTCGACCGCCTCCTTTATGTACCTTTCGGGATCCTTCTTCCTCAGCCCGGCCGCCTCCGCGGGCGAATACCCCTTCGGGACATACCCGTTGAGTGGATCGTGCGCCGATGTCTGGTCGGTGACCACGTCGGGGACGATCCCTCTTCGAAGAAGCTCGGGGAAGACCTCCGCGCAGTTGCCGACAAGGCCGATCGAAAGGGGCCTCTTCGCCTTTACGGCCTCCCCCGCCTTCGCGAGGGCCGCGTCGAGATCGCTCTCCATGACGTCGCAGTAGCGGGTGTCGAGCCTTCTTTTTATCCTCTCGGCGTCCACCTCGACGATCAGGCATACCCCGCCGTTCATCGTGATCGCGAGCGGCTGCGCCCCGCTCATCCCCCCGAGCCCTCCCGACAGGACGAAACGCCCAGCGAGGCTCCCCCCGAAATGGATTTTGGCGCACTCGGCGAAGGTCTCGTAGGTTCCCTGCAGGATCCCCTGTGTGCCGATATACATCCACGAGCCGGCGGTCATCTGGCCGTACATCATCAGACCCTTCGACTCGAGCTCCCAGAAATGCTCCCATGTCGCCCACTTCGGGACGAGGAGGGAATTGGCGATAAGCACCCTAGGGGCCCCCTCGTGCGTCGGGAAAACGGCCACCGGCTTCCCCGACTGGACGAGGAGGGTCTCGTCGTTGCCGAGCCTTCTCAGCGTTTTCACGATGGCGTGGTAGCAGTCCCAGTTTCTCGCCGCCTTCCCCCTGCCGCCGTATACGACCAGCTCCTGCGGATTCTCGGCATTCTCCGGATCGAGGTTGTTCATCAACATCCTCAAAGCGGCTTCCTGGAACCATCCCTTGCAACTTATCGAATTTCCTCTCGGCGCCCTCACGATCTCGGGACTCATCGCTCCGATCACCTCCGAATTCAGTTTCAATACATCGCGTAACTACCTGTTTATAAAGATTATTGCAACCCGGCGCCTTCGCGGCCCCCGGTATCCTCCCAGAGTATCCCTTTTTTCATCTTCAGGCAACCCAAAAGCTGCCGCAATCCGTTCCCCGTGTCAATTTTTCATTCCCTCCGGCTCCACCCCTCCGCTCCCGATCCAGGCCGCCGCCCGTCGAGGCCGTCTCGCCTGTCGAGGCTGTTTCCACGACGGGAACCGGCAGGGTGGAAAGTATGACGGAACCGTAGGGGCGGCTCGAGAGCCTGGAGTCGAGGATGACGACCACCCCGCGGTCGCCGCTTCGCCGTATCAGCCTGCCGATCCCCTGGCGGAGCCTCAGGACCGCCAGCGGAAGGTGCAGCTTCGTGAAGGGATTCTCGCCGAGGCGGCGCAACCTCTCGGAACGAGCCTCGATCACCGGCTCGGTCGGCACCGGGAAGGGGAGCTTCGGTATCACCAGCATCTCGAGCTGATCGCCGGGAAAATCGACCCCCTCCCAGAAGCTTGCCACCCCGAGGAGCATCGCGCTCTCCGATGACCTGAAACGCGCGGCCAGCGCTTCGCGGCTCTCCGTCCCGTCCTGCACGAGCAGCGTTTTACGGACCTGCTTTTCGGAAAGGAAATCGGCCATCGACCTGCACATCCTGTACGAGGTGAGAAGGACCATGATCCTGCAGGGTGTTTCCACGGCGAGGGCGTGCACGACCTCGCCTGCCCTCTCCGCGAAACCCGCTTCGTTCGGGTCGCCCAGACCGTTCTGAAGAAGTGATCATGCAGTTCTCGCCGTAGCTGAAGGGAGAGCCGGATACGAGCTCGAGCGGCTGCCCCGGCCGGAGGCGTATACCGAGATTTTCCTTGATGAAATCGAAGGATCCCCTCTCCGCGAGGGTCGCCGAGGTGAAAACGGCCGATTCGCAACTCGATTCGAGGAAGTCCGCGAATCTCCGGTCGACGCGAAGCGGGGAGCCGCAGATCGCCACCGCCCTTCCCGACGCCGACCATTCGATCCAGAAAACGCTCTCCTCGTCGGAGCCTCCCGTGAGGTATTCCATCGCTTCCGACAAGATGCCGGCCTGCTCCTCGATGAAAGAGAGATCCTGGAGGAGCATGTTGGTCTGCCGCGCCTCGACGGCTTCAAGTATAACTTTAAGTATATTTCTTAACTCATTAATATTATATCTTATTTCCGCTATATGATCCCTGGCATCGGCGAAGGTCTCCCCGCCGTCATGGTAGCGCGTCCTGACCCCGCGAAACCCGCCCCGGGGGTTCAGAAGGGTCGTGACCGAATCGAAGAAGGCTTCGAAGGAGGCGGCGAGCCCCGCCGTGGTGGCGGAGAGCTTCTCGATCCGCCCGCGAGGCTCCTTTCAGATTCCCGGCGGCTTCGAGTTCGAGGGCGAGGAATTTCCACCTGTCGTCCGTGAGCGAGACGGGCGCCACCTGTTCGAATAGCCTGTCGATGTCCGCGGATGATACGCTGACGGAGAGATTTTCCACCACGCAGTCCTCGAGGTGATGCGCCTCGTCGAAAACCACGCACTGGTACGGCCCCAGGATCGAGTTCCCCTGCATATAGTCGGTGAGTATCAGGGCGTGATTGACGAATACTATCCCCGCGGCCCTGGCCCTCTTCCTCGCGTTCATCAGGGGGCAGAGCTGCGCCATGTCGCAGGCGCTCATCCGGCAGCGGGGCGGGGCGCCGAGGCTCTTTCGCGCCGGGTGCCCCGGCTGCGCGGAGATCGTCCCGGCGAGTCCCCCCGGGGCGAGGGAAACGGCGAGAGCGAGGGAAAGGGCCCCGGCCGGGTCCTCCTCCGAAAGCCTCGCAACGTTCGACACGGCCTTCCTGGAGCAGATGTAATTTTCCCTGCCGAGAAGCCTCTCGACGCCGACATCGATCCCGGGGATCGCCGATATATTATTCAACTCGCCGCTCAGGAGCTGGTCCTGCAGGTTCCTCGTATGGGTCGAGATCATGATCCTCACGCCCGTCTTCATGGAATGGAAGACGCACGGAACGAGGTATCCCAGCGATTTTCCAGTCCCCGTTCCCGCCTCCACGAGGGCGGTCCTGCCCTCCTCGAAGGCCTGCCTGACCATCCTCGCCATCTCGAGCTGGCCTTCCCTCACCTCGCCGAGCTTTCCGAAAAGGATGGAGAAGGCCTCTTCCATATCCGGAAGGGCGCCGCCGGAAACGGTCCTCGACGGGGCTCCGCCGCCCGCGAGATCGCGCAGTGCCGCCGCCTCCTCTATCAACTGAAGGCCGTCGAACCGGCATTGCTTCGCAAGATTAATTAAAAGGAGGAGCGGGAGCGGGCTCAGCGCCAGTCTTTCGATCAGGGTTTCGCGAAGCGCCGGACCGGCGGGAAGTTCCCTCTCGCGGTCCGGAAGAAAGGGGCGGAAAGCCTCCAGCTCCCCGGCCGGGAACGCGTTGCCTGCGGTCCCGAGCCGGCCCTCCCTTCCTACCCCTTCCCCTTTTCGAGCTGCAGGCATATTCCGATCCTGAGGTTGGCGCTATTCCCTGCTTCTTCTGCTCCCCCGGATCGCGCAGAATTCGCCGCACATCGTGCAGAGCTCCTCGCCGCCGCGAGGGCTGCGATCGAACATCTTCTTCGCCTTCGGGGGATCGATGCTGGCGTCGAGCGCTTTTTCCCAGTCGAGACCCGCCCGCGCCGCCGACACCTTCCTGTCCCAATCGGCCGCCCCGGCGAGCCCCTTGCCGATATCGCCCGCGTGCGCCGCTATCCTGGCCCCCATGACCCCGTCGTGAACATCCTGCACCGACGGCAGGCCGAGGTGCTCGGCCGGGGTCACGTAGCAGAGAAAATCGGCGCCGTGCCACGCGGCCACCGCTCCGCCTATCGCGGCCGTGATGTGATCGTACCCCGGAGCCACGTCGGTGACCAGCGGCCCCAGTACGTAAAAGGGGGCCCCGGCGCAAAGCTTCTTCTGAAGGAGCATGTTCGCGGGGATCTCGTTTATCGGGACGTGCCCCGGCCCCTCGACGAAGACGGCGACGCCGCGCTTTCGCGCCCTCTCGACGAGGGAGCCGATCACCATCAGCTCCCCAATCTGCGCGCCGTCGGTCGAATCGGCGATCGCTCCGGGCCTCAGGCCGTCTCCGAGGCTCAACGCCACGTCGTATTCGTGGGCTATGTCGAGAAGCCTGTCGTAATATTCGTAATAGGGATTCTCCCTGCGGTTTTTCGCTATCCACTGAAGCAGGAAGCATCCCCCCCTGCTTACCACTCCCGCCGTCCTCGTCCCCGCCACGGTATCGGCCAGCCTTTTCACGAGGCCGCAGTGTATCGTCATGAAATCGACCCCTTCGCGGGCCTGCCGCTCCACCACCTCGAAGAACTCGTCGACGGTGCAGTCCGCTATCTCCCTGCCCTGCCTCGTCACCCCGACTATCGCTTCGTATATCGGAACCGTCCCCACCGGCACGGCGCATTCGTCCAGGATCCTTTTCCTTATGGCCGGGACGTCGCCTCCCGTCGAAAGGTCCATTATCGCGTCGGCTCCCGCCCTGACCGCGACGCGCATCTTCTCGAGCTCGACCTCAGGGTCGGCGTGATCGGGGCTCGTCCCGATGTTGGCGTTCACCTTGGTCTTCAGCCCTTCGCCGATCCCGATGATCCGTGAATGTTTGCGGGCCATCCCCGTAAGGACCACCCTTCCCTCGGATACCAGGCCTCTGAGCCGCTCCGCGTCGATACCCTCGTCCGACGCCACCCGGCGAAGCGCCTCGCTTGCCTTGCCCGCTCTGGCTGTTTCGTATTCTGTCAAGCCCGGAGCCTCCTTTTTCTAACTGGGGCTTCATTATAACGGAGAGAGGACCGCCTGTACAGAGAAGAATGCCCGGGAGAAGGGGGCTTCCCGCCCCGCGCGGGCCCGCGCCGTAGTTGCATGCCTTCCCGGCCCATGGCCGCAGGAGGCCGGAGCGGCATTGACCCGCGATTTCAGAATGTCTCGATGAGGGAGATATGTATCTTCGTCTCGTTCAGGGAGAATTCATCCCCCACGCCGAAGCTCAGCTCTACCGTCCCGACCTGCGATACCGATCGCAGGCCGAACCCGAAACCGTTTTTCAAAATCCATCCGTCCGTCTCGCGGAAGAAAACGCCGAGATCGTCGAAGAAGAAGATCCTGCTCTCCCGTCCGATCCTGTATTCGAGGTTCGCGTATTCGACCTTCTCCGCCCTGAACTGGTTTTCGCGGTACCCCCTCAGCGAACGGGCCCCACCTAGCTGGAACATCTCCGGAAGCGGGATCTTTACGTCGGAGAATATCCCTTCCGACACGATGCGGCCGAAGATCGACTGCCGCCCTGCGACGGGAATCTCCATGGCGCCCTCGAGCCGGTACAGCATCTGCCCTCCGCTCTCGGCGGGGCCCTGCTCCGGATAATCCTTCTTCAAGGCGCCTTCGAGATACAGGGAGATACTCGATCCCGAACCGGCGTCCCTCTCCACGCCCGCGCGGTATCTCTGCCTCGAGGTCCGGGCGATCTCCGCTCCCCCGCCGAAGACCGTCCTGTCGGCGGCGGCGCCCGTGACGATCGTCCAGGCCGGGCCCGCCGGAAATCTCAGATACGCCTCCCCCGACACGAGATCGTAAAGGGTGTCCTGAACCGTCTGCCGGATCTCCAGGTCGACGTGAAGCGGCAACCCGAGAAGGAAGGGCTCGCGGGCCGCAAGCTCGCTCCTCGAGTATTTCCGGCCGTCGTTCTGCCAGTCGAAACGGATATTCCTTCCCTTCCCGGCGAGGTTTTCGAGGGCAAGGCGCACCGAACCGTTCACGCTGTATTCGCCGTCATCCCTTCGCGAGAACCCGAAGGCGCCCTGGAAACTGTTGGAGCTCTTTTTTTCCTCGACCGGAATGACGACCGCCACCGAGCCGGCGCCCTTTCCGGCCACCCTCGGCTCCGAGACGGATGCGAAAAGCCTCGAGGAACGAAGGTACCCGGCCGCCCTCGATAGATCCTTCTCCGTGAAGAGGGCCCCTCTCTTCAGCCTCGAGATCCTTTCCGCCATGGCCGAATCGGTCTTCGAGATCCCCTCGAAGACCACCTCCGACACCGTCGACCGGTCTCCCTCGTAGACGGTGAAGGAAAGATCCGCCAGAGCGCGCTGTTCGTCGTACTCGAAGCCGGTCAGCCAGACCTGGGCGAACGGATACCCGCTCTCGTTGAGGAAACCCAAAAGGGACGCCATCGCGGCTCCTGTCCTCCCGGGGCTGAAATACTCCCCCCGGCGCACCCCGAACCTCCCGAGGATCTCTTCCGCGCCCGAAGAAGACTGCCCGTACACCGACACCTTCCCGATCCTCGCGCGTTCGCCTTCCTCGACCCTCATCGTGATCCCGATTTCGCCTCCGGCATCCGCCGTGTCCACGGCGATCCCGGCGGAGAGAAGCCCCATCGAGAAACAGAGCGAATCGATCCGTGACAGCTCGAGCGAAAGAAGCGAGTCGGTCAGGGCCGTTCCCCTGCCGAGAAGGCTTCCCTCCTCGAGCTTCTCCACCGCCGACCCGCCTCCCGTCCACGCGACCCGCCCGATGACGCGCCGCGCCGGGAGGGCTTCGCCGGCGGCGAGAAGGATCAGGCTAGAAAAAAGCGCGACACTCCATCTTGAGCGCATGTACGGTCTTCACCTCCCCCGTGTAATCCTTCTCCCTTCGCCCCGTGTAGTTCGTATTGAAGCTGACGTTCTTCGAGAACCTGTACTGCCCGATGACGCTCCAGTCCTCGCGCAACCCCTCCTCGAGGAAGAAAAGCGGCTTCCCTTCATCCTCGCCCGCCCTCGTGTAGGTGAATTTCAGGAAGGATGAAAGATGTACGCGATCCCCCACCGACGAATTCAGCGAAGGCGACGCCATGAGGGAAACCTGGGACGCCCCGGAGACGGCGTCGTCCCTCTTCTCGAAACCGGTCTCCATCGATATCCTCGTCGAAGGCCTGACCCTGTACCCCAGTATCTGAGCCGCCGAATAGCTCTCGACGCGGTACTGCGGGACGAGCGCCCCCCCGGCGCCTGTCGCTTTCAGCCCGGCCCCGGCGTCCCACTCGAAGTAGAATCGCGAGCCGGGAGCCGCCCCCGCCCTGAGCCGCAGATCCCTCGTGAACCTCGAGGTGGAAATATCCTGCGACCTGTTGTCCTCCTCGTCCTCGCGAAGATATATGAAACGGAGATTGTAATCCTTGACGTTGTTGAGGAAGCTCCACTCCTGCCTCAGGCTGTTCCTCCCGTAAAGGGTCACGTCGTCGCGCTGAAGTATCGAAGGGTCGAGAAGGTAGAGCCTCGCGAGCTCTCCCGTGGAGGATTTCTCCTCCACCGAAAAGAAGTTGTCAACCGAGACATTCCTTTTGATCCTTCCGAGAAGCCCGCCCTCTTCCTGCCCCTGATCGATCCCCCTGATACCGTTCCCGAGGCTCAGCGCGCCAGTTGAGCTCGACTGTCCTCACCGCCTCGACCTCGCTCGCCGGAAGATAGAGGACCATGTAGTTTCCCCGCTTCTGGCCGACCTCCCGCCCCTCGCTGTCGTAGTCTCCCTCGTTCTCCCCGACGAAGATCACGGCCTTTTCGAGCCGGCGGTCCTCTCCGGAGCTTATCCTGTATCCGATGTCGTTCGTGAGGCCGGCCCTTTCCCAGCTGTCCCTGAAACGCACCCTGGCGAGATCGTACCTGCCGACTCCGCCCGTCGCCGTCTCGCGCGTCTCCCTGTGGCTTAGGTAGAGGTCGACGATCCTCGATCCCCCCGTGTACCCGCCGTCGAAAACGATCTCGTCGTTCCGCCTCGTCCTCTCCCATAGCCCACCCTCGGCGGACATGTTGTCCGTCATGCGGCGGATCCAGGAAAGGTCGGCCCTGAAGGGGCCGGTCATGCGGCTCGAAAGACCCGCGGTGCTCTGGTGATAGTATCTGCCCGTGTCGGCCGCCGAAGCGGAGAAGGAGCGGTAGCGTTCGGTCTCGAAGGAGAGGCGCGGCACGAGCCGCCAGAAGGAATATGCCCCGGAAAGCACCGCGAACCTTCTGTCCCGCGTGTCGGCGGTCTTCGATTCGAAGGCCCTGAGATTCATTCCCCTCGACGAGGGATCTCCCAGCCTCGCAGTGACGTCTCCCCTCGTAGCCGAAAGGCCGGCGCCCCGCGTCAGCCTCCTGAAGCTTCCACCGAGGTCCCAGAGCCTTTCCCCCCTGACCTCGAGCGAAGCGCCCGCGATCTCCTCGCGCCCCGACAGGGGAAGATCCTCGAGATTCCAGTTCCTGTAGAAATACGACTCGCGCGTTTTGTCGGGGGAAACGAACCGTTCGTCGAGAAAGGAGTATTCCCCCTTCAGCGACAGCAGGCTCGACGCGATCCTCAGGCCGCGTATCCCCCCCTGCAGCAGGGCCGCGCCGCCGTCGTTGTCGTTGTCGTCGAGCGGCGAAAGGGTGTTCCGGTCGTTCACGCTGACGTTTCCCTCGGCCTCGACGAAGAAAACCCCCTTTTCCGCCTCGATCCCAGCGGTGAAGACCTTTTTCATCGCGGGCAGCGGGAGCGAGACCCCCGTCACCCAGGAACCGTTCCCGGCGCCGGCGTACCTGTACCTGACCTCCCCCCTCTTCGTGAACCCGTCAGTTTCGTAATCCCCCTCCCCGGGGCCGACCCTGCGGAAGGAAACCCTGTACGTTCCGCCCGTCTCGACGAAGAGAAAATGGGCCGGCACCGAATCGGCCTGCACCAGGATGTAGGCGTCCTCGCCGTCCTCGATCTCCTCGATGCCGGGCGCGACGGCCAGCTCCCCGTCATCACCCGCCCCGCGAAGGATCGATTTGTCTTCGTCGGTGAGAACGCGCCTCAGCGGCTCGTCTGAGCTGTCCCCCTCCTGGAAGAGGAAGGCCCTCAGGCGGACGGCGTTCGAGGCAAAGGGGGCAGACCACCCCGCCATCAGAGTGGTCCTCTCATAGTTGTCCTCCCCCATCTGGTAATCGACGACGATCTCGGAATCGGGACCGATCGAGATTTTTTCGGTGAAGGTCATGGTTCCGCGGTTGTAGTCGATAGTGTAATCGTTCTCGCTTCCCCTCCTCATCTGCCGCCCGTTGAGCATGACGGTCTCGGTGCCGGGAAGCACGATGACGCCGTTGAACCTGCGCGCGTCGAGAAGCTCGTAAGGCCCCTGCACGCCTTCCCTGCCGCGCAGCTCCGAGGTCCTGAACCTTCCCTGCGCGAGACCGCCTCCCGCCATGAAACTCTGCCCCCCGGCGTCGACGGCGAGCGAAGCGCCCCTCAGCTCGCGCTTGTAGGACGAAAAGGCCGACCAGTCGAGGCCGGTCGAGAAATCGCCGAGGCGCGCCTCCATGTGTTTGCTGTTGACCTGCACGTAGACCTTGTCGAGATGCTTCAGCTCCTCCGTGTTCCCTTCAGGCTGCACGGGGAGATTGTCGTCCGAGAGATAGGCTTTCACCTCGAGATCTCTCGCCAGTTGCCGACCATCGTCACCTTCAGGCTCTGGTCTATCCCCACGCCCCGGCCGGTGCCGATTGAGAACCCGACCGTCTTGCTTCCCGAAAGGCGCAGATTGTAGAGGCCGCCCCCTTCGGCCGGAGGAGACCCCGCCTCTTCGGACCGGGGAATCGTGACCGGGCCGGCCGGCTTTTCGCCGGGGAAACGTGAAGCGAAAAGGGGCGCGAAGGGAAACGGGTATCTCGACCAGGAGGCCAGCAGCCTCTCCCCTCCCGCGGCGGGACGCACCAGGATGAGCGTCCCTCGGAGATAATTTATCCTGTACTCGGTTTCCCTCTCGAGCAGCCTCCCGTCGAGCGAGACGGAATCGCTTCCCGGGATGAGAAAGGACCTCTCGAGATCGATCCTCTCCTGAGCGGAAAGGAGGATGAAGCTTCTCTTCTGCCGGTACTGATCCCTCACGCTCGCCGCTCCCCCGGTACGTTCCGCCCCGGGCCGGGCCTGCGCGCCGGCGACCGCCGCCGAAGGGCGCGCTGCGGGGCCGCGCAAATCAGGGCGGCTCCGAGGATGAGGGAGGTTAAACCCCTGTGTTTCCCGATCGGGCCGAGGGATGAAGGTCTCATTGCAATCATGCTCATTTGCCGGGTGAAGAAAGCCTGAAAACAAGTATCGATCGCGACGCGAGATCCGCCACGTAGAGATCGTCGTTCCAGCCCACCGCCACGGCGGAAGGCGATATCGCGTCCCCGAGATACGAATCGATCCTCTAGCAGGAGGGCGCCCCCGGGCGAGAAGACGTACAAAGCCCCGCCGCCCGTGTCTGCGACGAAGAGGTTGCCGTCCATGTCCGCGCACAGGTACCTCGGGCCGTTGAAGGGGATGCTGTCCGGCGGCGACAAGGTCTGCATGTAGGCTCCGGCCGGGGAGAAGAGCTGGACCCTCCTGTTTCCGAGATCGGCGACGGCGATTCGCTCGCCCTGAAGGATGGCCGCTTTCGCCGGCCTGTCGAAAGCCCCCTCGGCCCGCCCGTACGCGCTCCACGAGAGTTCCACGTCGAGTAGCGGGGTCCAGACCGTCACCGCGTTGTTCTTGAAATCGGTGGTGACGAGCCTCCCGCCCCCCCCGGAGGTCACCGAGACGGGTTGCGTCCTTTCCAGCGAGGAAAAGGAGATCAGTATGTCGAGGTACGAGCCCCTGTCGTCATAACGGAGCAGGCTCCCGTCGGTGTAATCGAGCACGTAGACGAACGAGCCGTCCACTGCGAGATCTATCGGGTATATCGAAGAATTGCGGGGGGGTTTCTCGAACTCGATCACGGTCCCGTCCGGGGAAAAACGGAAGACCTTCCCGGTCATGGCGTCGGCCGCGTAAACATTTCCCTCCGTATCGACATCGATCCCGAGAGGTTCGCGCAGCTCCCCTTTCCCGAGGGGCGCGCCGTACGGCTCGACCCTCAAAACGGCGGCGGGCCCGGGCTGCGCGGAGGCGGGGGCCGCCGCGCCCGGCAGGATCAGCGCGAGCAGGAAGGGAATAGAGAGCTTTCCCATCTGACATCCATTCCGGCCACGGGCCATCGTCGTCAGAAACGGCGGCACAGCGATACCCTTACCCCGTCCACGCAGGGCTCCATGTCCAGCCGCATCCCGGTTTCGTCTCCGGCTTCGCCGTTCGAGTCCCTCGCCATCTTGAGGGCATCGACCATGCTGACGACCCTGAGCCCGAGGATGAAGAAGACGGCGTATACGGCGCGTCTTCTCGAGGCGTCGCTCCCCGCGAAAAGATCCTTGAAATTATGGTAGGATTTGTCGGTCTCCCATCTCCACGCGAGATCCCCGTCTATCATGTTTTCCTCGTAATAGGCGTCCATGGCGGCCTTGTCGGGATAGTAGAGGCTCCTCGCCTCGATCAGCACCGATTCGTTATATCCGCCCGGGCCGTCGCTGCTGATGAAATCGCCTATCTTCTCGTAGTAATCCTCATCGAGCCCGTCCCCGGTACCCCCGCGTAGGCGACGGCGTATTCCTCGTATTCGTCCCTTCGAACCATCGACTGCCAGAAGAAGGCTCCAGCGGCGATCCATCCGGCTCCCTCGAGGCCGAAATATATCTTCGCCCTCGTCCTGTTTCCCATCCTGTACTGCCCGAGGCCGGGCAGAAGGAAACTCATCGCCGCCTCCCTCGCCGGAGACCTCATGGCGCCGCCGTAGATCGATTCTCCATCCGGGCCCTCGCCGATCAGCCTGAGTCCCGCAGATCTCCGCCCGGGATGCCGCGGCGTCCGCGCCCGCCGTCCCGAAGGAGGGGCCGGCATGCGTCCACGATCCGGCTTCCTTCAGGGGAATCTCTTCCGCCGCCCCCAGGACCCGCGGCGAGGCGGCGGCGAACTGGAGAAGCATTATCGTCAAGTAAGATCCTTTTCAACGGGACACCCCCCTGGAAACGGTTAGAAACGATAGTTGACCCCGACCGTCGGCATCCGCGAGTCGGGCCTGAATTCGATATTCAATCCGCCGTAATCGTCGTCGCCCCTGTTGATCGCGTAGGCGACCCAGGCGGCGTCGAGCACCGAGAGAACCCTGTTGACTATCGCGAGCATCACGTGCTGGTCGGCCCTCACGAGGTACTTGTCGCTCTCGTCGCGGATGCTCCAGTACTCGGTCCTGTGAGGGGTCCACGGCTCGAAGGTCTCGTAGCTGCCGTCCCACCCCGTGCCGTCCCAGTCGTCCCACCCGAAGGCGAAGGCGTCGTACTTCCCGCAGTTCTCGTAGTACTCCTCCCTGTCCTGGGATTTCGGCATGTAGATGAAGAAGAACTGCTGCATCTCCGAGGCATTTTCGTTGTACACCTGGTAATCGTCGCATCCGCCTATCCCTTCGCACCAGGGATGCTGCTGCAGAAATCTCTCCTCGCTCCAGTGCGCGTCGCAGTAATCCTCGTACTCCGACTTGAAATCCTTCCCCTTGTCGAGGTTGGTCTTGTATCCGTACCAGAGGTAGGCGTCGAGGGCCATGAAAACAGGGGCCCGGTAGAGGGCGGGCCTGTACCCCGAATCGAAATAGAGGTACAATTCCCCCGCTCCAGGAAGGATCGCCGAGGCGACCATCGCGATCGCCATCTTCTTCTTTCCCCCCGGCCTGAGGCTCCGGCCGGGAGGGCTGTTTCGTGCTTCCATGAGATCCTCGTACCTTACCGAGGGGCTCTCGAGCTTCCGCCCGGCGAACCGAAGCGTCTCCTCCATCCTGTACGCCCCGAGATCGAAGCCGCCCTGGATCTCGGACTTCGGGTCGCCTGAAGCGAACGCGTTGCCCGAGAGGAAGAATATCGCCGCGGCGAAGGCCGGCAGGAATGTTTGTCTTCTAGAATGCATCTGAATCCTCCAGTATCATCTCACCACTGCGAATTTTCCCCTGGCCTCCACCGTTTCGCCCCCGGAACGGATGACCAGCCTGCAAAGGTATATCCCCGAGGCCGCTTCGCGAAGCGAAACCCTGAATTCGTCCTCGCCGCCGGAGAGCGTCTTCCGGTCCTCGTAGACCAGCTCTCCCGCGAGATCCATGATCCCGACCCATGCGTCGCCCGACGCGGGGGCGTTGAAATGGACGCCGACCTCCCCGTCGCGCGACGGGTTCGGATAGATGACGAGGTCGTCGCCCGCGAGCCTCCAGTCGGCGGCCGGCCCCTCGAACCCGGCTGATGCCTGGGCGAAGGCCGTCCTTCCCGCGTCCCCCCACACGGTCGTCCATGAGGCTTCCTCGTCCATCCCTTCGAAGGGGCCGAGGCGCCATTTGACCGATCCGGAGACCGGCCTGAAATCGTAGAAGGGGTTTATCCCCTCGTTGTATATCGCGTCGACGTAGGAATACAACGGTGTGGCTACCGGATATCCGATATCGTCACCGCCTGGTCGAACGAGGATGCGATCCTCTTCGGGTATCCGTGCACCAGATCCCCGCCGCCGTCCAGGATGAAGAGAAGCCCCGCGTCGGTGCCGGCCGTCACCCACGCCCCCGAAGGCGACACGGCCGTCGTCAGGGGCGCGCTGATCTTCACCGGGGCCGGAAGGACGAAGAGCTCGTTTATGTTCCTCGGCCAGCCGGTGATATTGGCCCCGGAGGTGCCGACGACATTGATGACCGTTCCGTCCGTGCTGACAAGGTCCGTATAGGTGTCGCCGTTCATGTCCTGCAGCGAGGGCGCGAAGGCCACCGGGGAGCCGAGCTCCCTCGTGGAGATCACGCCGTCGCCGTTGCAGAAGATTATCGTCCCGGAATCCATCGCGACCAGGTAGAATTCGATCCCCGGCGTCGACGGATCGAGGTCCCCTCCGAGAAGCGCGATCCGCCCCTCGATCTTCGAGGCGGCAAGCGGATATCTCCACGCCGTAGCCGAGATCGGGAACGACGGCCCCGCCCTCGATGAGGAATCTTTCCAGCACAGCCTCCTGCGCCCCGTCAGCGGCGGTGAGCGCGAATATCCCCGTGGCCGGGCCGTCCTGCGAGCTCGCGATCACGAGGTTGCCGATGAAACGCGAGCCGTCTGCGAGAAAATATGGGACGACCTCCACGGTCCCGGACGTGGATACGGCGCGAAGGCCGCCGTCGTCATAAGCGGCCACGATATGGACATCATCGCCCGCGTCGAAGACGGCCGGGCAGGAAACGAGCTTCGCGCCCGGATCGTATGGCCATGAACCGCCGCAGATCTCATAGCTTCCGACCCTTCTCGCGTGAATCCTTCCTTCGGCGTCACCCACGATCACCGCATCGTCCCCCGAGGGGACGTCGAAATTCGCCGCGAGGGCCATCGGCGTCACCGCGGGAGAGGCGACATGGAAGACCGGAGCGTCGCGGCCGGTCCCGGTCACGCGCGCGTAACCGTCCTCGTCCATAAGGATCGCCCGGATCGCCGTCATCACCGCCCCCTGCGAGAGGAGATCGAGCACTCCCGTAATCGGCAACCCTCGAGCCCGGCGTGAACGAACCGGCAGCCCTCATATCCCTCACACCGGCCCCGAAGGTCATCAGTGTGTCGCGCACCGAGACGTTCTCCACCCTCACACCCGACGGCACCCCCCAGTTGCTCCATGAGGAGGGAAAGGTCGAATCCGAAAGCTCGACGGCGTTCCCCTCGAAGAATGCGTCGTCGTACCATCCGAGCCTGAGGCTCGAATAGGGATTCCCGAGGTCGACTCCTCCCGAGGCCTCGACCAGGGAGACGCCGAAGGGCCACCTGGAATTGACGAGGTTTTCATAAAATCTGTCAGCGATAAAGCCTTCGTCGACGTGCCAGACGAGAATACCGGGGCCGCCGTCGCTCGAAGCGTAGTCGTACTCGGTCGGAAGGAGGATGTCGTAGGCGTTCACCAGTTCCCATTCGTATTCCTCAGGTTCCGGGCCGTCGCAGTTAAGGCAGTTCCCCCAGCCGATTATCACTCCCGACACCGGATCCCATACCGGCTGGGTGTATATGTCGTCGATCTCCCCCGCCCTGTTTTCCACGAGGAAGAACTCGTCGCTTGCGATGTCGACCCGGACGATTTTCGCCGGGCACTTTTCCACGGCCCCGAGGGCGATGGAATTATCGAATCTCCTGACAGTTTCCACCTCGGCCCAGCCCAGCATGTACCTCGACCACGCCCCGAAACCGGAGGGCTGGATGCCGGTGGCGAAGATCTCGTTCTCGCCGTCGATCAGCCAGACTCCCAACCTGGCTGCCCGGAATCCATCTGGTCCCAGACGCCGACGATCGGCATCCCGTAATATACGTCGTAAAGATCGGGAAGCCCGAGAACGTGGCCGAATTCGTGCGCCAGGACCGACGCGTGGCCTCCGTACTGCCCGTCCTGTGTCGCGGTCTCGGGGACCACGGAAACCTCGGTTATGATCTTCGTCCCGCCCTCGATCGGGATCTGGTCGCCGTCCCCGAGAAGGGCGAAGAAGGAGGGCAAATCGTTCGGGCTGTCGGCGTTTACGTCCCCCTGAAGGTCGGCCCCCGCGTGCACGAGTATTATCGCGTCGTAATCGGAGAGCCTCACCGGGTAACCGAGCGAAGCGAGTCCCTCGTCGGCGGCGGTCACCGCGGCGCGCAGAAAGGCGGCGAGAAGCGGCGTGGTCCACCCGGCGGAGCCGGAACCGGGCCCGTAATCGGCTATGTCGGAGAGTTTGAACGCGTCGTTCCCGCCTGGCGGGAGGATCTCCCACTCGACCTCGAGCTTCCCGCAGGACTGGAAACCGATATAGTTGTTGAGCCCGCGCATCTGCGCGTCGAAGAAAACCTTGTCGTGGGGCGTGGGATCGATCAGCGAGGTGCCGCCCGGCGTGAGGTCGAAATCCCCTTCGGTCTTTATGCTGGTGAGCCTCTTTTCCCTGTTCGTCTCGAAGGCGATCCTTATGACCGCGACCCTGATCACTCCCTCAACCGCCGACGCCCCGCTTCCGGCCCGCAGCATCTCCCTGCCGCTTCGCTTCCTCGAGAATTTGTCGAAGTCGAGGATCCGGCGCGGCCTCGCCTCGTCCGGAACGGCCTTCCATTCGCCTGTCCTCGCGAACCGGCCCGTTTCGAGCCTCTGGAAAACGGGGGCTTTCTTCGCGGCCGCAGGGAACGGCCCGGCCTGCAGGAGCAGGATGGAGAGCGATAAAATGATCCCGGCCCGTTTATTGAAGCAAATCGACAACAACTGTTTTGGACCTTTCCCAGGGGAGAGCCTAGAAATTGTACCCCACCGACCAGCGGTACACTCTGGCGAGATCGGACGCCTGGGGTATGCTGGCGAAATCTATCCTGAGCTTGTCGTTGAGAATGAACCCGAGGCCGTAGGTCGGATTGACGATGTCCCCGTCATCATCGTAAATATATCCGCCCCGCACTATCAGCAGGTTGGCGTACACGAATTCCGCGCCGGCGTGATACGTGTTGGAACGGTTGTAGTCCTCATCGCTGCCGTACTCGACGAGCGATTTATTGACGTCCGCCACGATGGTGACCTCTCCCGTTTCGTTCTTCACCGGCGTATAGGCCATCCCCAGCCTGAAGTTTCGCGGAAGCGGCGCCGCCTGGTCGCGGTTGCTGTAGGTCAGCGAAGGCCCGAGATTGGAGAAACAGGCTCCCAGCCTCAGACTGCTCACGGTGAACCCGACGATGCTGAATTCCGGAACCTTCCATAACGCCCCGAGGTCGAGCCCGACCGAATGGCCGATCCCGTCGATCTCCTCGACGGTGGCCCACGCCGGGGCGAGGCTGACATAGATGAACTTCAAATTCATCCCGATGGCGATGTCGTCGGTGATCTTCAGCGCGCCGCCGATCGTCGGGACGAACTCGTACGATTTCGCCGTTCCGAGAGCCACCCCGGTCTGGTCGGTCGCTTCCCACTCGCCGTACGACAGGTACTGGAGATTGGCGCCGATTACGGCGAAACCCTTGATTTCGTACAGGACGCCCAGGTATTCGAAGAATACGTCCGAGGCAAGATCGGGCACGAGCTGGGTGTGCATGAAATCGACCGAACGGTCAACGAAGGCCATCCCGGCCGGATTCCACCAGAGGCTCGTCGCGTCGTCCGCGATGGCGACGAAAGCCTGTCCCATGGCGTTGGCCCTGGCGCTTGGAGGTATGATAAGGCTGCTGGCTCCTGCCTCTCCCTGGGCGGAGGCGGGACCTGCGTTGAGGATCAGCATCGCCAGAATAACGAAAAACAGACCAACGAATCTTGCCATAGTGTTATCTCCTTCTTTCTCGGAACTGTTGTACCATAAAATTAATGTCGCACGGGCGCCGGGTCAAGCTTTTTGGAAGGCGCGGCCGCCCTCCAGCCCGGCTCGTAAAAAAATATATTTAAAAGGCTTATCTTAACAATACCGCCTTTCCGGTGACCGATTCGGTGCGATTGAAGGAATTCCTGAACGAAACATCCAGGATGTAGAGATAAGTCCCGTTCGCCGGCCTGTCCCCGGCCGAATCCCTGCCGTCCCAGTATATGCTGTTGAATCCCTCCACCGCCGAGAGGCTGCCGTGCCAGATCTGCCTTCCCGACACGTTGTAGATCCTCAGCGTGACGTCGGCCTCGCTGCTGAGCTGAAAAACGAAATTCGTGCTGTCCTTGAAGGGATTGGGCATGTTGAAGACGTCGCTGACCGTGTAAAGTCCCTCCTCGATCACGTCGAAGGAGAGTGTGTCGGTAGCCGATTCGCCGAGATTGTCGAAAGCCCTGACGACCACCTGGTGCGGCCCGGGCGTGAATCCCGAATGGAGCGGGTACTCGACCCTCCCCGTGGAGGAGGAGCCGTGGTCGTACGTGAAATAATCGGTCACGAATATCGGATATCCGCTTTTGTCGAATTCGAGGAAGATCGAGCTCTGGGGATCTCCTCCGAGAATGGCGATCCCGTCTGGATCGGAGATCTCCACGTTGAGCGTCGCTCCCTGTTTCACCTTCGTCGCCTGGCCGCTGAAATAGATGTTGATCTCCGGCGGGCCCTCGTTGACGGGGACGTTCGGGTTGTTCAGTATCACCAGGGAATCCTCCGCCCCTATCCCGTCCATTCCGGATGCTTCGACGTATGTCCTGATCCTCGCCCTGGAACCGCCCCTGCACCTGACGGGCACCACGAAATCGGCGCTGAACCTTCCGGCCGCGACATCGAATGTGCCCCTGAAAATCTCCTTGCCCGGGATGCTGTACGCGAGCCTTTTAAAGTAATAGCAGGGGATCGGGCCTTCGTCGATCTCCTCGGTCGATTCCTGGACGATCACCCTTGCCGTGCCCGTGAATGAATCGAGGCGATTCCCGCCCGAAACGACGCTTCCCTCGATATGGTACCTGTCGCCCTTGTACATCGTGTCGATGGCGGCGATATTGTGCTCGACCTTGTAACCGGGCATGGCGAGGGCCGTGGCCGGATCTCCGATCAGGATATACTGGGCGTTGTTCATGCCTCCGCCGAAATCGTCGCAGCAGGGTTTGGCGATAAGCAGTGCGATGCCGAGAGGTTCCGTCCCGGTGCTGTCCGCGGAGGTGAAAAGCGACATGAATATCGAATTGGACAACTCCCTGTTGGGCACCCCGAGCGTCCCTCCCGTTCCGGAGATCGCCGCGATCGCTCCGCCGTCCTGGCGGACGACGAGCTCCTGCGCGATGCTCCTCTGGTAGGGGGACTCTATGTTGCCCACGGAACACGAAAAAGCCGTGAAAAGAGGCCTGAGGCTCCCGTTGACGAGCGAGTATACATCCGACTTCTGCATGACCCTCTCGTCGGACATCTGCTGGGGGGACCCGTGCCCCGTGTAATTGACTATCAACGCCCCCGCGTTCCATTCGTCGAGAAGGTCCCTCGTCGCGTCCGGCTTGAGATCGCCGCTGAAGGGATAATGGTGAAGGTAAATCTTCTTCATGTCGATGAAGCCGGGGAAATACTCGTAACCCCTTGCGAGCGCCTCCGTGTCGAGCATGAAACTGAAATCGCAATCGGTCGAGGCCGAGTACTCGTCGTCGGCGGCAAGGACGACCTTGTTCCTCCACTCGCCGTTATCGACCTTCGATTCGTACCGCGCGATCTGTCCCACCCAGAAGGCGGCCTCGGCGGCCGTCAGGACCGTCATCCTCCCGACCGCGATATCGGCGAGCCTGTCGCCGCCTTCGTCCATTCTCACGAAATAATCCTCGTCCTCGACGATCTCCCTGCCGTAATCCTTCATGTACAGCGGCACGTAATCGTTTCCCGTCCCGAGGATATCCATCGGATCGTATGTCCCGTTTCCCATCAGGAGGAGGTACCTTATCACCGGCTCGCCGTTCTCGGTGAAGTTGTCATGTAGAAACTTCATATAGTTTCTGACGGCCACCGGGTCCTTCATTCCGCCCGAGAAGTTGTCGTAGACGTCCTCGATGTCCACGGTTTTCACGCGCGGGGATTCCACTCCAGGAAGCCTGCCCGACCTGTAGGCGGCCAGGGCGTTCGCCGCGTTCTGGAAACGGCTGTTGTAGATGATGACCATGTGCGGGGAAGATGTGTCGTCGCGAAGCGATTCCAGCTCCCCGTGGTAGAGGCCCGCCACCTCGATCCGCGGCTTCATCATGACGGACGAGACCGCCGCCGCGTAATGCGTCCTGGCGCCGCCGCCGGCATCCTCGAACTCCACCGTCCCGCCCTCCTCTTCCCATCCCTCGAGCCTTACAGGGGAACGCCAGTCCGTCACATCGAGCAGATACAGGGCTCCCGACGGGAATCCGGTGAGGGTGAATCCCGCCCTGCCCTGCGCCGCCGGACCGAAGAAATCGAGCTTCCCCCCGGCGGCGGCAAGATACCTTTCATAGAATATGTCGTGCCACATTATGTACATCTTGTCGTTGGACCCCTTCGTCACCCTCAGGATATTCATTCTCGTTGACGAGGTTGGAAACGGCGACATCGAGGGTGTCCGGCAGGAAATAATAGGTCGTGGTTATCCAGTCGAACGATCCGAGCTCCACGTTGTTCAGATAATATGTGGCGTGGTTCGAATAGAAGGAATTGTACGGGCCGTAGATCAGCGCCCTGACCCTTCCCGCGCCGGTCGTCGCGCCGGTCAGCGTGAAATTATCGGAAAAGCTCGTCGTCCCCACACCGAGCGATCTCCAGTACCACCGGTCGTCGGTGTACTTCGGATCGTAAAGGTTGTTTTCCTCCCTGTGAATCCTTTCCGTGTACCTGTCGACGGCGACGTCGGGCGGTGAACCGGCGGGGGAGACGTCCCTCGGCTCCATCCTCGCGGGCTCCTGGCTGAACGAACCGCCCCAGGTCAGCCAGTAGACGTTCTCCTCGTCGTAGTAGTGCTCGTAGTACTCGTGCTCCGGGGCGGACGGATCGACGGCATCGGCCCATCCCTTCGCCCCCAGCGCGTAGAAGACTATCGATTCCCCGGGCAGGAATTCCCCCGAATTCGAGCCGCTGTAGATGATCGCCGTCTCGCCCAGATGGAAATCCTCCTCGAAGCTTCCGCCGTTGTCTACGAGATCGGGCTGCTGCACCGGGCCCGCGGAGAAAACGCGCATGGTGGCCGGATCGATCGTCGACGGATCGATGCCTGCGCCGAGCAGGTCGCTGTACGTCAGGGTATGGATTCCCGTGGAGGAGATATTGAGCCTCAGCCATTTGTCCGAATATGAGAATTCGAATGGAGTCCGCAGCGCGGGGGCCCGCTCCGGGCCCTCAGCGTCCCAGCCTGCCGCCTGGGAGGCGTTGACGATAAACCCGTCATGGATGCCTGAAGGCCTCGCGCCCCCCGTCCCCCGTTCCGCCGGAGGGAAGGACAGCCTCACGACGATCCTGTCCGCGTAGAGAAGGCTCGATCCGGCCGGGTTCCAGAGCACGGGATAGATATCCACCATCACTATATCCCTGTGCCTGAACCTGCCCGATCCGGCAATAACGGCGAAATCCCTGCCCAGCGCCGAAGCGGGGTCTGAAAGGGCCCGCAGATGCTCTTCGGCCGGGGCCCCGGCGCCGAACCAGACTTCAGGAACGACTCCTTCGAGAGGAGCCGCGTCGATATCAACAACCTGAAGTCCGGCCGCGCCGCCTGCCGGCACCTGGAAAAAATATCTTTGGACGGGCAGGACCGGACGGCCCTCCAGCCGTTCGGTCAGGTACCCCTGGATCCTTATGGAGGCGAGGGCGCCGCCCCCTCCCGTTTCCGCGCGGGAGACAAGCGGAGCGGTGGCCCGGAATTCGACCGTCAGCCCCGTTTCGTCCTGGGAGAGGATACGGTATTCGCCGCAGCGCGATTCCGCGGCAAAAAATGAGATTGCGAGCGCCAGGAACAATATTCTTCTCAATGGCTTCTCCATACAATAAAGACGAGCGCGGCCGCCGACGCGGCAAACTGCAGCCCAAGATTCACACGGCCGGCTCTCCGGCCGTGCGGTATGAATCCCCTGTGTCCCGGAAAGAATTTCTGATCCTCCCTTATGACTCCCTTTTTGAAGAGCAGGTTCTCCAGGTCGGGAAGGACCCCGAAGAGCCCTCCGGCGATCGCGGCGAAGCCGAAAACTCCCCCCCCGAGAAGGACGGCCAGCGCAGCGAGCCCGAGAACGATCTCGAGCCTCATGCTCTCGAAATCGTAATGTGGAAGCACGTCGAGAATGACGTGGCTCCCGAGGCCCAGCAGCGGCGCCAGGGCCGCGGCGGGCGAGAAGGAGCCGGCAAGGGCCCCGGCCGCGAAATGCGTGAAAATGCACATCCTTCAAAGGGCCTTCCGTTATCGCCTGTCAATCCCGACGGAACGATCCGTCAACATTATTGGTATGTCGCCCTCGATCGGATACTTGACGCTGCACGATTCGCAGATGAGCCATCCCCCGTCTTCGCTGAGGACAACCTTCTCATGGCACCCGGGACAGGCCAGGATGTCAAGCAGTTCCTTTTTTACCATATCCTGCTCCTTGACGGTCTTCTTATAAAAAAATCCCTGATCAATCGGAAAGACACCCTTTCCCATCAGGGACCTGCAGCACAGTTGTTTTTAACCCTTTCGAATCTCCAAGCTGGCAATAAACAGTATAGACTATCGCACGATACACGGTCAAGCACAAAAGAGGCCGCCTGCCGGTTGTCTCCACGGCGGGATGGAACCCGAAATCCGGCCTTTCTCATGCCTCGCCGTAATCGCCGAGCGCCAGGAATCGCTCCTCGCGCCGCCTGAGCAGGGTTTCGGCAGGGACATTCTCGAACTTTTCGATGTGTTCCAGCAGAGCCTCCTTTATCAGCCTTGCGCACCCTTCCGGATCCCTGTGCGCCGCGCCGTGGGATTCATTTATGACAGCGTCGATCACCCCGAACCTGAGGCAGTCGGCCGAGGTGAGCTTGAGGGCCGACGCCGCATCAGCCGCCTTGTCCCTGCTGTTCCAAAGTATCGCCGCGCATCCCTCGGGGGATATGACAGAATATATCGCGTGTTCCAGCATAAGGATAACGTCGCCCACGGCGAGGGCGAGCGCCCCTCCGCTCCCCCCTTCGCCGATGATCACGACGATTATAGGGGTGCCTGTGTCGAATACCTCTAGAAGGCTGTCCGCGATCGCCCTCGGCTGTCCCCTCTCCTCGGCGTCGACCCCCGGATAGGCGCCGGGTGTGTCCACGAACGAGACTATCGGCATGTTGAATTTCTCCGCCATCTTCATAAGCCGCAGGGCTTTCCTGAATCCTTCGGGACGGGCCATGCCGAAATTCCTGGCGATCCTCTCCCTGGTGGTCCTTCCCTTCTCGTGCCCGATCACCATGACCGGTTGATCCCCGAGCTTCGCTATGCCGCCTATCACCGCCGGGTCGTCCCCGAAATACCTGTCGCCGTGAAGTTCCTCGAACTCGTCAAAGATCATCCTTATGTAATCGTTTGTCGTCGGCCTCATGGGGTGCCTGGCCAGACTGACCCGTTCCCAGGCCGACAGGTCCCTGTAGACCTTTCTCTCCAGCTCGGCGAGACGGTCCATGAGCCTCGCGATCTCCCCGGCGCCGGCCGTGTTTCCCCTCTTTAGATCCTCTATGCGTCCCTGCAGCTCCACGACGGGGTTTTCGAATTCGAGCACCTTGAGCGGCTTGTTTTCCATGCTCACCTTTTTCAGAAGTTATTGACGAAAAGGATCTCGATCGAACGCGCGACGCCTTCCTCGCGGTTGTAGTTGCCGTTGAGATCTGAGAAAAGAAGCCTGATCCTCAGGTTCTCCCTGTAATCAAACCTTATCCCGGTATCGAGATACCCCTTCCCGCGCGTCCGGCACGAGGCGAGGCCGGTGTCGTTGTCGTTCAGCGAGGGGGTGTAATCGAGCAGCGCCGACATCCCTTTTAAGAGCTCAATCGAGAGGCCCGCGAAGAGGTCGGCCCCGCCCTCGTCCTTGTTCTCGAAGGAATAATTGACGCCCCCATGAAGGGCCACGTTTCGCAGGAGAAGATAATTCTTGCTCAGCGCGAGGTATAACCCCTTCGATTTGCGCTCGAACCTGTCGTCGCCCTCGTCGAAGGCGGCGTCTCCCTGGGTGTCCACGCCGAACGCGAGGGCCGGCCGCGGCACGGTCTCCTCCAGCAGCCTGAGTCTGGCCTGGAAACCGGGCCTGTCATTGACCTTCATCCCGCCCCGGCCTATGAACTCCTGCATCCCGAACGAAACGCCGGTCATCAGCCGGTCGAAGAATCCCACCCTGATCCCGAAAAGCAGGCTGCTGTCGGGGCCGATCGCCCCCTCGAACATGTAGGAGCCGTGCGGTATCATCCCCGCCGTGGGGCTTTTAATAAGGCTGAGGTCCTCGAATCCCTGCGCGCAGGCGGCGCGGGGAAGGAGCAGCGCCAAAGCGGCGATCAGAAGGACCCGCGGCGTTTCATGACGAGACTTCGACATTTTCCACCCCCGATAAGGTCTTTAATTCGCGAAAGAGCTCCAGCCCGGGAGAGACACCCGCCGTCCTCGACCTAATGGTATACATCGTGCTCCCGTTTCTTTTCCAGTGAAAGATCAGGTTCCTTTCGCCGCTGTGGCGCTCGATTATCTCGTGGAGGCCGGCCAGCTGCTCCTCTCCGAAGAGGCCCTCCCTCAGGGTCAGGTGAATGTTTCGCGAAAGGTACCTGACCGCCTCATCCATGGAATAGACCTTGTCGGCGATTATCTTGGTCTCGCCCTTGTCCTTTACCGAAACCTTGCCGGACACGACGATGAGATTGTCCTTGATCAGCTCCCCCTTCCTCGTCTCGTAACAGCTCGCGAAGACTATCGTCTCGAAGGAACCGTAGAAATCCTCCATCGTCACGAAGGCCATGGGATTCCCCTTGCGGTCGGAGATCACCTTGACCTCCGTTATCAGCCCGGCGAGGACGACCTGATCGCGGTCCTTTTTATCGGGCAGTGTGACGCTGTCGACGTTCAGGATCCGCCGCATGATATCGCTGTACCGGTCCAGAGGATGGCCGGAGAAATAAAAACCGAGCGATTCCTTTTCCCTGTGAAGCCTTTCGCTCTCGTCCCACGGCGGCGCGTCGTCGAGAGCCGGAGCATCGCCGGAGGCGGAGCTGTCGGAGAATCCGAGAAAGGTCTGCCCCCGGTCGCGTTCGATCTGTTTCTTCTGGGCGCAGGCCATGATCCTGTCGAGAGAGGCCATCTTGCAGGATCTCGTCCCCGGAAGCGAATCCATCGCGCCGCTCTGGATGAGATTTTCCATGACCCGCCTGTTGACGAGCCTCGGATCGACCCTGCTGCAGAAGTCGTAAAGGTCGGCGAAGGAACCGGAGCTGCGGACTTCGACTATGCCGCTGACCGCCTTTTCGCCCATATTCTTCACCGCCGCCAGTCCGTATGTGATCCCGCCGTCTTTCAGGCCGAATCCCACGTCGCCCGAATTAACGTCCGGAGGCTGGACAGGGATGCCGAGATTCCTGCATTCCTCGAGAAGAACGATCAGCCGGTTCGTGTCGCCCATGTCGCTCGTCATGGCCGCCGCCATGAATGCCGCCGGATGATGCGCCTTGAGCCAGGCCGTCTTCATGGAGAGCATCGCGTAGGCGGCAGAATGGGACTTGTTGAAACCGTACCCGGAGAAAAACGCCATGAGATCGAATATCTTCCGCGCCTTCCTCTCCTGTATCCCCCTCTCGACGGCCCCCTTGACGAAATCCTTCCCATGCTTGTCCATCTCCTTCTTTTTCTTCTTGCTCATCGCGCGCCTCAGCGAATCGGCCTGACCGAGCGAGAATCCGGCGAGGTCGCTCGCTATCCTCATGACCTGCTCCTGGTAGAGGATGACGCCGTACGTCTCCTTGAGGATCGGTTCGAGCCCGGGGTGCTCGTACGTTATCTTCTTGCGGCCGTGCTTGCATTCGATGAAATCGGTCACCATGTCGCTTCCGAGCGGCCCGGGCCTGTAGAGCGCGTTGACGGCCGTCACGTCCTCGAATTTGGACGGCTCGATCTTTCTCAGCAGGTCGCGCATCCCCGCGCTTTCGAGCTGGAAGACGCTGATGGTCTGCCCCTTTTGAAGCAGCTCGAAGGTTTTCCCGTCCTCGACCGGGATGCCGGCGAGATCCAGGTCGACGCCCTCGTGCTCCCTGATCAGGGCCAGCGCGTTGTCGATGTGCGAAAGGGTCTTCAGGCCGAGGATGTCTATCTTGAGAAGCCCTATCCCCTCGAGGATCTTCATCTCGTACTGGGTCGTTATTTCGCCCTTGTTCGACCTGTAGAGAGGGACGTGCTCGACCAGATGGGTCGGCGTTATCACGAGCCCCGCCGCGTGCGTCGAGGCGTGCCGGGCCAGGCCTTCCAGCTTCAGCGACATGTCCACGAGCTTTTTGATGGCCGGGTCCTGCTCGTATCTTTCCCTGAATTCCGAAACCGTTTCGAGCGCCTTTCTCAGCGTGGTCCCGGGGGCGGACGGTATCATCTTGGCGAGCTTGTCGACCTCGCCGTAGGGGATTTTCAGCACCCTGCCGACGTCCCTGACGACGGCCCTTGCCGCCATCCTGCCGAATGTTATTATCTGGCAAACGTTGTCCTTGCCGTATTTTTCCACGACGTGATCTATGACAAGCTGCCTCTTCTCGTCGCAGAAATCGATATCGATGTCGGGCATCGATATTCTCTCCGGATTGAGGAACCTTTCGAAAAGGAGCCCGTTGCTGATCGGATCGATGGCGGTGATGCCGAGGGCGTAACATACCATGCTCCCCGCCGCCGATCCCCTCCCCGGCCCCACCGGTATTCCCATCTCCCTCGCCGAGTTGACGATATCCCACACGATAAGGAAGTATTCCGAGAATTTCATCTTCCTTATGACGTCGAGCTCGTATTCCACACGCTCCCCGATCTCCGCGGTGACCTCTCCCACGACGGAGGGGAGCCTCTCCCGGACGAGGTGGGAGAGATAGTCGTCGGCGCACGGGAATTGCTCCGGTATGGGGAATCGCGGTATCTGGCTTCCCGAATCGGCGAGGACGAAATTGCACTTGTCGGCGATCTCGAGTGTGCTGGCCAGGGCTTCGGGATATCCGGCGAAGAGTTCCGCCATCGCCTCCGGCGGTTTGAACCAGGTTTCGCTGTTCGATCTCAGGCCCCTGCCCGGGTCGTCCAGGTCCTTCCCCGTCTGCAGGCATAGAAGGATGTCGTGGGCCTCATGGTCCTCCTTCTCGTAGAAATGGCAATCGTTGGTCGCGACCAGTTTCAATCCCAGCTCGCCCGCGAGGCTTGCGAGCTGGGGTATCAATTCGATCTCCTCCGGGATGCCGTGATTCTGGATCTCTATGTAGAAATCGCCCGGCTCGAAGATCGAGGCGATCCTCGACGTCAGCTTCATCGCCTCTTCCCGCCTGCCCTCGCGCAGAAGCCTCGGCACGCTTCCCTGGAGGCACGCGCTCAGGCCTATCAGACCTTCCGAATATTCCGCGAGAAGGTCGATGTCTATCCTCGGCTTGTAGTAAAAACCGTCGAGATAGGCCATCGACGAGAGTTTCAGCAGATTCCTGTACCCGCGGTCGTTTTTAACGAGAAGCACGAGGTGATCGTTGCGCGCCTGGCCCTTGACCGCCTTCTTCTCCCTGTGCCCGCCACGGGCAAGGTAGGTCTCTATACCGATTATCGGCTTTATCCCGGCCGCGACCGCCTCGTTGTAAAACGGGATCGCTCCGAAAAGATTGCCGTGATCGGTCAGGGCGACGGCTTTCATGCCCATCTTCTTCGCCCCGGCCACGAGGTCGCTTATCCTGAAGGCCCCGTCGAGCAGGCTGTATTCCGAATGATTGTGAAGATGCAAAAAGGGTGCGCCCGCCATGCCTGTTTTCCCTCCAGGGCAGCTATTGTATCATAAAACCGAATTCCCCGACAGTCCTGTTTCCGGCGCGGTCGCTTACCTCCACATGGAGCCCGGCTTTGCCGGGTTCGATGAAGCCCGGGATGGGTATCACGAGCCTTCCGCGGAACCCGTCCCATTCGCATACCATCCTGCGGCCGTTTATGAACGCTTCGGCAGACCACGGATCGATCCCGCTTCCCTCCTCCGTCACCTTCAGGGAGCAGAAGACAGGTTTGAAAAAGGTTCCTCCGCCCGCACCTTTCACGAGCGCCGGAGAGGCGATCGCGGGCGGCTTCGCGTCGGTCATGAAGATATGGACACCGGGGCGGCTTATACGGGAACTCCCCCCCTCCATGGCCGGGACGGAAACGCATCTCCACCCCGAGCCTTCCTCCCATCTGAACAATCCCGTCTTCCTGCCCGGACCGAACCTGAGATTGAACGGCCTTTTCAACGCTTCGCCCGGAAAATCCAGGATAAATGGCTGGCCGACGCTTTCAAGCCCCGCGGGGATATCCCCGGGGGGGGCGACATTCCCAGTCAGAACCGCCACGGGGCCCCTGACCGAGGGCGCTTCCAGAACCGCCCTGATCGAGTCGTCCACGGCGATTTCCGTCTCCCCGCCGCTCGACATGATCCGCACCTCGAACGCCCTTGCGATCTCCGCAGGGCACCCCCTGCCGTCTCTGCCCCGGAAATGAAGAAGGTTCAATCCGTTTTTAAGGCCGCCTCCCGCCGCCAGGGCCGAGAAATTCTTAGGCCCGGTGCGGTAGAGCGCCAGGGTATCCGCCTTCCCCGCGGCGGCGAGCACGAGAACGGGATCCCCCGGAAGGATCCTGTCGGTGACGATGTCCGCCCTGATCCCACCCGGCACGGCGCGAAGCGCCATCTCGCCGAAAACCTCCTCCCCGCCACCGCAAACCTCCACACCTGAGAAATAGACCCTCGAAACCGCTCCATATCCGTCCTCGGCCTCGTACCTGTAAAGTGCCGGGGAGGTGTCGGTCACCGCGCCCGTGTAATAATTCCCGGCCTTTTCCAGCCTCACTTCCGACCATGCGGCCCCGTCGTCCATCGATTCAAAAAGCCGCCCCTTCAATTCCCTCCCATCGCGATCCCGCGCCGAGACCACGACTTCGTCAGCCGCATCGAGCCTTCTCGCCTCGGTTATTACCGGAGAGGCGCCGATACTGAGGTAAAAGAGGGCCCGCGACTCGTTCCCCGAGGCGTCGCAAGCCGTTATCTCGGCCACATGAATCCCCCCGGCGAGCAGGGCATCGTCCCCTGAGCCGCCGCGCGAGCTGATCGCGCCCCTTCCGCTCCTGTCCGCCCTGGTGTTTCCCTCCTTCCTGTAAAGAAGGGTGTACCTCTTACCCGGCCCGGATCCCGCGATGTCGAACTCGAGGGCGATCTCGCCCGACTGATCGTATGAGAAAAGGCTGTTGCGCATCGAATAGAGGGTGTCCCCGTCCACGGTAAGGGAGATCGACAGGGGGGCCATCGGATAGCGGCCGTATCCCTGCTCGTCGAATACCGAAACGCCGAACCCGAACCTTCCTTCGAGATGGATGGTATCCTGAAGGGCATAACTGTTGTTCTCGGACGCGCGCGTGAGGAACCTTGCCGGGAAGGGCGCCCCCTCGACGAGGCTTTCCGCGTCCAGCGGCACGACCTCGATCCCCGAAATCATCGGCGAGGCAAGATCGGGCACCGTATAGACGAACTCGAGCGGATTCAGCGGCCTCTCCATCGAATCCCTCAGCTCGAAATGAAGATGCGGCGCGCTCGTGCCCGTGTCCCCCGAAAAGCATACGGTATCCCCGACCGGAAAGGCGAGCCTGTCGTCATTGAATGTCAGATCGCACCACGAGGTCTTTTTATCGACCCTGTAATGCCACATTATCGAATCGACCGGGTCGCCGAAGCGGTCCAGGTGCGCATAGACTGCGGTCCGCCCGTCGGACAGTTTGAGGTAAAGCGCCTTGCCGTACCCCGAAGGGGAGATCCGCACCCTCGAAACGTGCCCGTCCGAAACGGCAAGGCAGGGAAGGCCGATCGCGCCCTGGCTCCTGATATCGATACCGGCGTGATAATGGCCGTCCCTGTACTCGCTGAAACTCGAGCTCAGTCGCCTCTCGCCGTGCATCGGCCACAGGTATTCCTCGGCCGCGGCCGGCCGGGACGCGAGGCACATCAACATCGATATTATCGCCGTTATCCTCGTCATACGCGGTGAAAATTACCACCCTCTCTCCCGCCTGTCAACGCCTCATAGTCTGGAACGTTCTATCCGCCTTGTAATTATGGGGCTTTCGCTCATCCGCCGCGCCGCGCGCCGCGCCCCTTTAAATTATTTGCGCTGAAAGCCGCATTATGCTACTTTTATCCGATACCGTTGGAATGTTCCGATCAAATCACCTTTTATCGAAGAGGACAGAGTTAGATGTTACAGCAGATGAGAGAGAACACTAAAACGATCCTTTGGATCGTCGTCATCGCGTTCGTCATTTCGATATTCGCCGTCTGGGGCATGGACCTGAGGTCGGGAAGGGGCGGCGATCAGTCCCTCGATACCGACGTCATCGGATCGGTGGACGGGGTCAAGATAACCCGGCAGATGTACTCATCCGCGTACCAGGAGATCTACAACCAGATCAGGGCGCAGCGCGGAGAGAACGTAGAGCTGAGCGTGACCGAGAAGAACATGCTCAACGAGCAGGCCTGGGAAACCCTCGTGATGGAGATCCTCCGCAGCCGCGAAATCGAACGTCTCGGCATAACCGTCTCGGATAACGAGCTCGTCGCTTTTCTCAGGCAGAATCCCCCTCCCGTTCTGCAGCAGGCTTTCGTCGACGAGCAGGGAAGGTTCGATTATCAGGCCTACCTCAGGGAGCTCGCCAACCCTCAGAGGGACTGGACCGCCCTTGAGCAGTGGGGCCGTTCGCAGCTCCCGAGAATGAAGTTCGAAACGATGCTCATGTCCCAGATATTCGTGCCCGAAAGGGCCATCCTGGAGAAATTCGTGGAACAGACCGTCGAGATAAGGGCCCGGTACCTCAAGGTGCCCTACGTTGAGGAGAATCCTCCCTTCACTCCCGACGACAAGCAGCTGAGGGACCTCTACGAGGAGACAAAAGAGGATGAATTCAAGGAATTCGAGAAGCGCAGCGTCCGGCTCATCATGCTCCCGATCGAACCTACGGCGGCGGACGAACGCGATGTGCTGGAACAGCTGCTCGAGGTGAAAAAGGAGATCGACTCCGGCACCGATTTCGCGGAAGCGGCGAGGCTCCATTCGGATGATTATTCCAGCGCGGAAAACGGCGGCGATCTCGGCTTCTTCGCGAAGGGGGCGCTCGACTCCACCTTCACGGCTGTGGCCTTCCGCCAGGCGGCGGGGCAGATAAGCGGCCCGGTGAGGACGAGCTACGGTTATCATCTGATCAGGACCGAAGAGAAGAAGACGGAAAACGGCGAGGAGCAGGTCAGGGCGAGCCACATTCTCATGAAGGTCGAGCCCGGATACGATACGACCGATTCCCTCTCGACCCTTATCAGGGAGCTCGACGAAGCCATAAGGAACGAGGGGTTCGAGAAGGGGGCGGCCTCGAAGGGGATCACGCCGGTCGACACCGAGCCTTTCATCAAGGGAGTCTTCATACAGGGATTCGGATATCAGCCAAGGATCGTCAATTTCGCCTTCGGCCACGAGCCGGGCAAGGTCAGCTCGGCGATATACGACGAGAATGCCTCGTATTTCGTCAAGATCCTCGAGGTGATACCCGAGACCACCAGGCCGTTCGAGCGGGTCAGGGACCTGCTGATCGAAAAGGTCAGGTTCGAGAGAAAGGTTTCGAACGCCGAGAAGATCGCGGAATCGATAAGGCAGGAGGCCGGCCGCACGGACCTCGAGACGGCCGCGCGCGCGCGAGGATTCGAGGTGCAGGAGACGCCGCCGTTCAGGATCGCGGACGAGATACCGGGGATAGGCACGGGCACGAATTTCGCCGCGGCATGCGACGGGCTCCAGGCCGGGAGGATCAGCGCCCCGGTAAAGGGACAGAACGAATGGTACGTCATAAAGATCGTGTCCAGGAGCGCGCCCGACATGAACCAATTCGCCGGGGAGAAGAACCGGATTCGCGATGAGCTGATGCAGCAGGCATCATACGATTTCATGTCGGATTGGTACGCGAAGATGCGCGAAGCCGCGAATGTGGTGGACAACCGGGAGGAAACGATCGACTGACCCGGGCGAGGGCCCGTCATCACGATATAAATTGCCCCGATCGGGCACTGTCCTGATCGGGGCAATTCATATTCCAACCCGGCGCGGGTCGACCGGCGCAAACTTATCCGAGCTTGTCCTTGTCTTCCTTGATCCCCGTCTCTATGTCGCTCTTCGCGTCTCTCGAAGCCTTTTTGAACTTCTGGATCGACTTGCCGAGGGCTTCGGCCAGTTCGGGCAGCCTTTTCGGCCCGAAGAAAATAAGCACTATCACCAGGATGATCAGCAGCTCCGACCATCCCACCGGCCCGATAAGCATGAATCCCGGGCGGTGCGCGCCGAACACGGATCCCAACATCATAAGAGCCTTCCTTTCCGGCAGCTCAACAGTACCATTTCATCAGAAACGCGACGATTATTATTCCCAGAACGCTCACCAGATTTACCTTCAGCGAGAACCCGAGCGTGAACGTCATTACGATAAGGTTGAAGTTCGCCGGCCCCACCTGGAATTCCTTGCCCGACACGAACAGTTCCCTTATCACGTTGTCCTGCGGCAGCAGAAGCCCGATCGTTTCACCGACGACTCCGCCCAGTACCACGCCGAGAAAAAACACCAGAGCGACCAGCCCTATCCTTCTCTTTGCCGCCAACCACGACCTCCCTTTTTCACGATTCGACAGGACGCGCCGCTCGCGGCCTACCTGTCTTCGAATACAAGCTTATCGCGATTCCATCCGATGACCAGGGTGACGTCGACTTCGGGCCGGTCCTGGAACTGCTTCAGCACCCGGACGCATCCAAGCTGTTTCGACAATCCTTTCATCAACGCCGGATTTCCCCGGCGATCGATCAGAATGGTTTCCCTGAAATCGAAACGTTCCGCGTTCCTCTCGATGAGTACGTCGATCCCGAGGCGCCGAAGCTGCGTCGTAATCTCTTTCGCGATTCCCTTCTCCCCCGTCCCGTTGAGCACTTCCATCTGGAACGGCTCGAACACCTCCTCTTCGCGCGTCCTCACCCCGGCCCATCTTACATAAACGGAAAGCGCCATAGCAATAAAAAGAACGGCCCCGGCGATCCCCGCCGCGGGAAATCCGCGTTTTTTCCTTCTCGATTTCCTTTTCGGCGCCATTTTTCACCCACAAGCCTTCGCTGAGGCGGCGTTAAAAACCCGTTTGAACCCCATCAAAGGGCTGCGAAGAAAGGCCTCAGCCTCGCGTAGCTTTCGGCCGGATCCTCCGAGATGACCCTGGTCCCGCCGACCGCGGTCATGAAATTGGTATCCCCGTTCCATCTCGGGACGAGGTGGAAATGGATATGCCCTTCGACTCCGGCCCCCGCGCTCGCGCCCCTGTTCACCCCGGTGTTCATCGCGTCCGGGCGATATGCCTCGTCCAGCGCCCGCTCGCATGCCGCGAGGAGGCTGACCAGCTCGGCCCCTTCGTCCGCGGAAATCTCGGCGAGCCTGCCGATGTGCCTTCGCGCGACTACCATGATGTGGCCGCTCGTGTATGGGAAAAGGTTGATTATCACGAACCAGTCTTTCCCCCTGTGGAGGATGCCCGCTTCGCGGTCCTCCTTTTGATGCTGAACCTCGCAGAAAAGGCAGCCTTCAGGCTTGTCCATCTTGAAATACATGCTTCGCCAGGGAGCGTAAATCCTATCCATTATCCCTCATCAACCTTTCCGCCTCGCCGAGCTGCGCGATGTCGTTGATACCGAGAAGTTCATCGCGGTCGTCGGAGCGATGGACGAGAACCCTCTTTCCCTCAGACAGAAGTATCGCCATGACGTCCGTGAGATAATACTCCCCCTGCGAATTCTTCCTGCCGATCCCGAGCAGCGCGGGGAAGAGATCAGAGCTTTTGAAGCAGAAGATCCCGCTGTTGATCTCCCGAACCGACCTTTCCGCCTCGCAGGCGTCCTTGTGCTCGACGATTTTCAAGAAATCGCCTTCCGCGTTCTTGATGATCCTCCCGTACCCCGAAGCGTCGTCCAGAACCGTCGTCAGCACCGTCGCCGAGGCGCCCGACTCGAGATGCCGCTTCAGCAGCCCCTCGAGGGTCGACGGCCTGAGCAGCGGCGTATCCCCCGTCAGAACCATTATCGTCCCATCGAATTCCTCGAGCAGCGGCCGGGCCTGCATCACCGCGTGTCCGGTGCCGAGCCTTTCCGACTGAATCGCGAATTCGACCTTTTCATCCTTCATCTCTTCCATGACCGCTTCGGCCTGGTGGCCTACGATCAGGATTATACGGCGCGGGCCGAGCGCCCTCGCGGCGTCGACGACGTGCCTGATCATGGGCCTGCCGCAAACCTTGTGCAGCACCTTCGCCAGATCGGATTTCATCCTCTTTCCCTGCCCGGCGGCAAGTATGACCGCCGCAAGCTCCCACTCTATTCACCGCGCCCGCTCCATTCCGGAAATGTCAGCAATATTTCCTCAGCTCTCCCGGGCCCGACCCGGAGAACGATGTTGTCGATAAGCCTCGTGTCGCCGATCCGCCCGGCCGCCGCGAGAAGGGTCACTCCCCCGATACTGTCGAGGGGCCGGAGGGTCCCCGCGTCGACCGCTTCGGCGTACTCCACTTCGAACCCCGAGGCCTCCATGCCGGCGCGGATCGTCTTCTTCAGCATTTCCGCGCTTCTTTCCCCGGCCGAAGCCGCTTCCGCCGCCGACTTCAGGCCCCTGTACAATCCCGCGGCGCGCTTCCTCCCGTCTTCGCCGAGGTAGGCGTTCCTCGAGCTCATCGCCAGCCCGTCCGACTCCCTCACCGTGGCGCCTATCCTTATCCTCACCGGGAAATCGAGATCGGCCGTCATCCTTTCGAGGATGACCGCCTGCTGGGCGTCCTTCTGCCCGAAAAAGGCGAGATCGGGCCGGACGATGTTGAAAAGCTTCGCCACCACCAGGCAGACGCCGTCGAAATGCCCTGGTCGGTAGGCTCCGCAGAGCACGTCGGCGAGCCCTTTCACGGTCAGGCCGACAGCCGCGGGCCGTGGGTACATCGCCGCCGCGGAGGGCATGAACAGGATGTCGCAACCCGTCTTCTCCAGAAGAAGAGCGTCATCGCGCCCCGTTCTCGGGTATCGCGAGTAATCCTCCTTCGGGCCGAACTGGGCCGGATTTACGAAGATGGATACGACCACGAGGTCCGTCTCGTCGCGGGCCATCCTCACGAGGGCGGCGTGCCCTTCGTGCAGGGCGCCCATCGTCGGGACGAGCCCCACGCTCTTTCCTTCGCGCTTCGCCGACGCCACCGCGTTCCCGACGTCGGCCGGTTTCTCAATTGTTATCATCATCGCCGGAAGCGGAGCCGTCCTTCTTTTTGGGAAACACGTAGGTGTGCTCCATCGAGGGGAATTTTCCGGTCTTCACCTCTTCCACGTATTCGCCGACCGCATTCCTTATCCTGTCGCCGAGGGCGTCGTAGACCTTGACGAATCTCGGCAGGGGACGGTCGTGTATGCCGAGCATGTCGTTGAGAACGAGCACCTGGCCGTCGCAATCGATGCCGGCTCCTATTCCTATCGTCGGAATGGAGACCTTCTCCGTTATTCTCCGGGCGAGGTCCGAGGGAATCCCCTCGAGTACGACGCAGAAACAGCCCGCCTTCTCGAGAGCGGCCGCGTCTTCGACCATCATTGCGGCGGACTCGTCGTCTCGTCCCTGTATGCGATACCCGCCCATCTGATGAAGCGACTGCGGAGTGAGCCCCAGATGGCCGATAACCGGGATCGAGGCGTTAACGATCGCCTCCACCACCGGCACGTACCTGCGCCCGCCCTCCAGCTTGACGCTCTCCGCCCCCCCTCCTTCACGAGTCTGCCGGCGTTCCTGACGGCGTCCTCGACGCTCGCCTGGTACGACATGAAGGGCATGTCTCCGGCCACCATGGCCGAAGGTTTCGCGCGGGTGACGGCCTTCAGGTGATGAATCATCTCCTCCATCGTCACGGGGATCGTGTTCTCATACCCCATTATCACCATGCCGAGCGAGTCTCCGACCAGTATCAGGTCGATCCCCGTCTCGTCGATGAGTTTCGTCGAAAGATAATCGTACGAAGTGATCGCGGCGATCTTCTCCCCGCTTCTCTTCATCTTGAGAATCGAATGTGTCGTGACCTTCTTTTTCATTCCCGGCCTTCCTCCCACGACGGGATATAGTATCTGGTGCCGTCGAACCTTTCGCATATGCTCCCGAAGAAATCCTCCAGGTGGTCGCGTTTCGTCGAGAAATCGGTCGTATCGGTATTGATTATGAGAAGCGGGGATTCGTCGTAGTGAAAGAAGAAATGGTTGAACGCGTCGTTCAACCCGGCCAGGTAATCCTCGTTTATCCCCTTCTCGAAATTCCTCCCCCTCTTGCGGATCCTGCGAAGGAGCACCTCCGGGTTCGCCTGGAGATAGATCACGAGGTCGGGCGTCAGAATCTTCGTCTCGAGCGTCGAATGCAGCCTGTTGTAGAGGACCAGCTCGTCGTCGCCGAGAACAGCGTGAGCGTATATCGTGTCCTTCGCGAAAAGATAATCGGCGACCATGAGCTCCGAGAAAAGGTCCTGCTGAGCGATCTCCATCTGCTGCCTGTACCTGTTGAGGAGGAAGAATATCTGCGCCTGGAAGGCGTACGACGGCATGTCGTCATAAAATTTCTCCATGAAGGGATTGTCGTCGACCTCCTCGAGGAAGAGCCTCGCCCCCGCCTCTTCGGCGATAAGCCTGGCCATTGTGGTCTTCCCCGAGCCGACGTTTCCCTCGATGGCGATATATCTTATTCCGCAGGAGACCAGCTTTTCCTTAAAATCGTTCATAGGGTGTACGGTAGTGAAAAAAGACGGCCATGTCAATATCAATCCAAATCTTTAAGATTCAAGAAGTTTGACGGAATGACGATGCGCGACGATATTTTCCTGACCCACCCGCGCGCCGCCCCCGCAGCGACAAGGTCCTCCACCGTCGGCCCCCCCGGCTTCAGCCTCAACCCAGGCGCGATGTCGGCCGCGGGGCGAAGGACGAAGAGCCTCTCCCCCGCGCGGGGATGGGGAAGGATGAGGCCCGGGCTGTTCATCGCGATGTCCCCGTAAGCGACTATGTCGAGATCGATCGCCCGGTCATTCCCCGTATCCGGCCTTGCCCTGCCCATGGCCGATTCGATCCGGGCGCACGCGGCGAGGAGCCCCGGCGGGTCGAGCGACGTGTCGAGCGCGGCGGCGGCGTTGACGAAGGTGCCGGAATAACCTTCGCCGACCGGCTCGCTCTCGTAAAGAGGGCTCAGGGCGGCGATCCTTATCCCCGGCTCCATCGCGGCAAGCCGCACGGCGCTCAGGATGTTCCACTCCCGTTCGCCGAGATTCGATCCAAGAGAGAGTATCGAGCGGGTCAATTGTTCCTCACGCCTGACGTTCGACGACGACCGCGACATGGCTCAGGCTGTTCGGGAAGGGGAGCGTGAGTTTGCGGATCGTGGTCCTGATCCTCGTGACGGGAAAATTCCCTATGATGTCGCAGCAGATCGCGTCCGCTAGGGTTTCGATGAGGTTGAAATGGTTTTTGCCCACCATGTCCATGACCCTCGAATAAACCCTCTCGTAATTTACTGTATCCTCGAGGGAATCGGTGACCACGGCTTTCGTGAAATCGCTCCAGCACTCGACATCGATCTCCAGTTTCTGGCCGATCTCCCTCTCGATCGCGGAAACCCCGTAATAGCCGAAAACCGTAATGCCCTTCAGGACGATCTTCTCTTCGAGCAATGAGCCCTCCTTCGAACCTTACATGAACCGGGCCAGTTTTTCGCCGGCTTCCCGTATGGTATCCGTCGAAGCCGTCAAAGACAACCTGAAATATCCTTCGCCGCGACTGCCGAATCCTATGCCGGGGGCCGAGACGATTCCCGTGGACTCGAGAAGCTTCGCGCAGAAATCTATGGAGCCCGCTCCGCCTGGCACCGGCAGCCAGAAATAGAAGGTCCCCTCGGGAGGCGTGCATTCGAATCCCGCTTCCCTGAGCCCCTTCCCCAGTATATCCCTGCGCTCCCTGTAAACGGACACGATCCGGTCCGTTATGGCGCGGTAATCGCCCTCGAGTATGTCTGCGATCGCCGCCTGGACCGCGCTGAAAACCCCCGAGTCGATATTCGCCTTCGTTCGCGCGAGGGCCGCTACGACATCCGGGGAGCCTACCGCGAATCCGACCCTCCATCCCGTTATCGAGAAGGTCTTCGAAAAGGAGAAGAATTCCATGTAGGGAATCCCGGCCTCCCTGGCGATCGGAAAGAGGGGCCGGCTTTTCCCGTCGTAGACTATCTCGCTGTAGGCGGCGTCATTCACGAGGACGCTGCCCGCGCCCCTGCTGAACTCGACCGCCTCCCGGAACCTCCCTGAGCCCGCGACCGCCGCGGTGGGATTGTTGGGATAGTTGAGATATATAAGCCTGATCCGCCCGCCCGCGTCCCCTTCCACCGAACTGAAATCGGGCCAGAAGCCGTTCGAGGCAAGTAGCGGCATCCTTCGGGGAGAGGCCCCGGCGAATATCGCCGATGAATTGTATACTGGATATCCCGGATCGGGAACGAGCACCACGTCGCCCGGATCGACCACGGCGAGAGGCAGGTGGGCGATTGCCTCCTTGCTCCCGATCGTGATCAGTATCTCGTCGCGGCCGAGCGGGACGCCGTGTTCCCTCTGCGCCCATCCGGCGACGGCGTCGACAAGCCGCGGAAGCCCCCTGTCCTGCGGGTACCTGTCATAATCCCTGCATTCCAGCGCCGCCTTTAGCCTTTCGAGCAATTCGGGAGGTGCCCCGAGATCGGGATCGCCGATACCGAGATCAAGAACCCTTCCGCCCCTCCGGGCGTAGTCCTTCCTGATCCTGTCGATCTCGACGAATAGATAGGGAGGCAGCTCAGCCAGCCTTCTCGACTGTATTTGATCCTTCCGCTGCGTCATCGGCCCACTACCCGGCCTTACAGCGAGCTGCGGAAGATTGCGCACTCCACGGTTCTGCCCGGATTCCCGCTCCAGGGCGGCGTGGGAATCGGGGCGTAAAGGACTTCGTTCTGGTCGAACACCACCCTCATATAGGTGTAATCCACATCGGGCTCGTAGGAAAGCGACCAGTTTATGCTCGGCGAGGCGTAGACCGTCGCCCCTTCGTTCAGCAGGCTTATCATGAGGGCCGAGAACGATTCCTCGACGTCCCTGCCCTTCCTGACCATCCTGAACCCGATCTTCGGCTCGGCGCTGTTGGGCGACCAGTTCAATCCGTAAATCCCGTCCGTCGCCTTTTCCCTGCTGAAAACGGGCTCGCTCGCCACGATACCTGCGGCGCTCACGAGCGATATCCCGCCTGCCGTCGAGACCGCGCACTGCGAGCCGTCGGGGGACCAGACCATCTCCTCGACTTCCTCGATGCCGGGAACCTTCGCGACGGCCTCGAGGTATGGGTAGAAGAAACAGAGATTCCGCCCGGAGTCTATGAAGGCAAGGATGTCCATCGTGGAATTATACTGGAATACCGTGTTGCTGTTGATCCTGACCCCGGCAGACTTGAAAAGGCTCAGCGCCCTTCTTGTCGCCTTGACGGGGGATCCGCCGACGATATCGATGAGGCAGGGCTCGTACACGCCCGTCGTATCGACGAAATAGATCAAAAGGTCCTCGTCGGGGGTGAATATCGGCCTGATATTCCTGTAATACCTGTGTCTCGTCACGATGTCCGGCCCGATCTGAACCTGCGTGGAATCGTGGCTCTCGGTGAGATAAACCTTGGTATTGGAGAAATTGTCCCAATGCCCAATATTGCAAAGGTCCTGAGTCCCGTCATCCGCCGGCCCCGCGAGTTCCGCCTGCCATACGATCCGCGTCCCGAAAGGATTTATATAGGGATGCACATGCTGGTTTTTTCTGAGAATCTGCCCGCCGCCGTCGTTGGTGATGTTCACTGGCGATCCGATCGCGAGCGGGAAGTTCCACATATCCTGTCTCTGCTGCGAAAGCCCGATATAATAAGTCCTGATGAACGATCCCGTGAGGGCCGTGCCTTCTTCCGGGAGATAGAGATCGTATCCCCCTCCCGCCGTCTCGCCGGTGTTGGATATCAGAACCGAAAATCCCGGGCTCGAGTACTGGTAACAGTGGTATCCCCTGAAGGCGATATTTCTCGGCGTCAGGCCGTCGGCCCCGCCGAAGAAATAAAGCGAGTTGTTCACCATCCTCGGAGCGGAGCTGAATTTCCTGCCGGTATTCAACTCCTGGAAATTCCTCACGTAAACCCAGGCGGACGACGTATCGGCCAGGCCGCCGAGGGTGCCGATGACCCGGACGCTGTAAAGCCCGGGAGTCTCGGGAGTGAGCCACTTGACGGAGATGCCGGTGTTCGTCTCGGGGAAGGATCCGCCCGTCGCCGTCCACGTGTACGTCGGCCACTCGCCGGAGCTGTGGCCGTCGACTATCACGGTCAGCTGGGCGAGCTCGTTCGGCGCCGGAGAGAGATCGTTGCAGATGATCCGCTGCTGGTCGAGTTCGTTCTGCTCGGTCGGGACGGGATCCTCCGAAGAGTCGGAGCAGCCGGTGAATAAAACGAGATAAAGTGAAAGTCCCAGAATCAACATCCAGGCCCCTGATCTCTTCCGCCGGTTCACTTGAGACCTCCAGGTTTGTGTAGGAAAATCATATCCGCGGCGCTTTTTCGTCCGCGCCGCCACCCGGCTCATGGCGCCGGAATCCAATCAATCCGTACCTCATGGTAAAAATAGGAATCCCGCGGGCGGAATTCAAGTCATTTCTACATCAAGGGATGATCTCCCCTCCCGGAGTCGCCCCGCCCTGCCCATATAAACGTCAAGGGGCGTCCCGCGACAAAAGCGGGACGCCCCTTTGGAAAAAATGCCGGGCGGAGGAATCTACATCATCCCGCCCATGCCGCCCATTCCGCCGGCGCCCATGTCGGAGCCCTTATCCTTCTCCGGAATGTCGGTGATTATCACTTCGGTCGTCAGAAGAAGGGCCGCGACGCTCGCCGCGTTCTGAAGCGAGGAACGGGAAACCTTCGTCGGATCGACGATGCCCGCCTCGAGCATGTTCACGAACTCGCCCGTTGCGGCGTTGTAGCCGATCTCGTGCGATTTCTGGCTCTTTATCTTCTCGACTATGACCGAACCTTCCTGGCCGGCGTTTATCGCGATCATCCTGGCGGGCTCGTAAAGGGCCTTGGCCACGATATCGGCGCCGATCTTCTCTTCGTCCTTCAGGTCGAGTTTCTCGACAACGGCGGCCGCGTGAAGCAGGGTAATCCCGCCTCCCGGCACGATCCCCTCCTCGACCGCGGCTCTCGTCGCGGCGAGGGCGTCCTCGACGCGCGCCTTCTTTTCCTTCATCTCGAGCTCTGTCGCCGCCCCGACTTTGATCACCGCGACTCCGCCGGCGAGCTTGGCCAGCCTTTCCTGAAGCTTCTCGCGGTCGTAGTCGGAGGTCGTGTCCTCGATCTGAACCTTGATCTGATTGATTCTCTCCTTCACCTTGACGGCCTTGCCGGCGCCCTCGATGATCGTCGTGTTGTCCTTGTCGATCGAGATCTTCTTGGCCTGGCCGAGGTCGGCCACCACGGTGTTCTCGAGCTTGAGACCGGCGTCTTCGGAAATCACGCGCCCGCCCGTCAGCGTGGCGATATCCTCGAGCATCGCCTTGCGGCGGTCGCCGAACCCGGGGGCCTTCACCGCGGCAACCTGGAGCGTGCCGCGAAGCTTGTTGACCACCAGGGTCGCGAGGGCCTCGCCCTCGATATCCTCGGAGATTATAAGGAGCGGCCTGTTGATCTGGGCCACCTTCTCGAGCACGGGGAGAAGATCCTTCATCGCCGATATCTTTTTATCGTAGATCAGGATGTACGCGCCGTCGAGCACGGTTTCCATGCGCTCGGCGTCGGTCACGAAGTAGGGGCTGAGATATCCCCTGTCGAACTGCATCCCCTCGACCACGTCGAGCTCGGTGTTCATGCTTTTCGCTTCCTCGACGGTGATGACGCCGTCGCGCCCGACCTTCTCCATCGCGTCCGCTATGAGATCGCCGATCTCCCTGTCGTTGTTCGAGGAGATCGTCGCCACCGAAGCGATCTCTTCGCGCTTGCGTACGGCCTTCGAACGCTTCTGAATGTACTCGACCGCCGCCTCGACCGCCTTGTGAATGCCTTTCTTTATATACATCGGGTTGGCGCCGGCCGTGACGTTCTTGAGGCCTTCGGCGATGATCGCCTGGGCCAGGATCGTCGCCGTCGTGGTGCCGTCCCCCGCGACGTCATGCGTCTTGGTGGCGACCTCTTTCACCATCTGCGCGCCCATGTTTTCCCACGGATCCTGAAGCTCGATCTCCTTGGCGATCGTCACGCCGTCGTTGGTGATCGTGGGCGAACCGAATTTCTTGTCGAGGATCACGTTGCGGCCCCTGGGGCCGAGGGTGATCTTAACCGCGTTGGCCAGCTGATCCACGCCTGACTTCAGGCGATCCCTGGCATCAACATTGAACTTCAACTGTTTTGCCATATGATTCCACTCCTTCCCGCAGGCTTACAATACAGCGAGTATGTCGCTTTCCCTGAGTATGAGGTATTCCTTGTCGTCGATCGTGATCTCGGTGCCGGAATATTTCCCGTAGAGCACCTTGTCGCCCTTCTTCACCTCGAGAGCGATCCGCGCCCCTGTGGTTTCGTTGACGCGGCCCTTGCCGACCGCGATCACTTCGCCCTCCTGGGGCTTTTCCTTCGCGGTATCCGGGATGATAATCCCGCCCTTCTTCACTTCGGCCTGGTCCATCGGTTTTACCATGACCCTGTCGGCGAGAGGCGTAATCTTCATGTCGACCCCCTTTTCCAACTGTTAGTGACCGTTACTTTAATTATTATAAAGAGTTAGCACTCTCTATATGGGAGTGCCAAATGTGAATATATCCGCGCCGGCGATAAATTTCAAGAGGAAAAATCAACTTTCCTGATTTTTTTAATCCGGGGGCGGGGCGGAACAGGTCCCGGCGGCGGGGCCCCGGCGATTCCGTTCAAACGGCGTCCATTTTCATCGCTTCAATCGGCGTCCCTGTCAAGGCCGTATAAAAGCTGCAGCCCCAGAAGCACCAGGTCGGGGATCACGGTCACATTTCCTTCAATGTATCCCGAGATCAACGGGGCCGAGCCTCCCGTCAGCGCCACGGGAAGGTCCCGCGCCGACCCCTCGCGCGAGCGCGCGGCGATTTCGTTCACCGCGCCGACGAGCCCCCAGAAGATCCCCGCCTCTATCGCGCCTTCGGTTGAACGGCCCGGAGGAAGGCCGGCCTGCTTCGACATGCCGACATGGGGGAGGGCCGCGGTCCCACGGCTCAGGGCCAGCGAGAGGAGCCCGGCGCCGGGAAAGATCGACCCGCCTTCGAAGCCTTGCGCCGAGAGCACGTCGACCGTGACGGCGGTTCCCGCGTCTATGATCAGGGCCTCCGGCATCCCGGAGGCGACGGCTCCGCAGGCCGCCGAGATCCTGTCCGCCCCCACGCTGCCCGGCTCGTCGACGAGGAGGGGGAAGGGGAGCCTCGCCTTCGATCCGGCGATCACTACGTCCGTCACCCCGCGCTCCGCGAGGTATCCCGCCATCATCCCGGCCCATCCGGGAACAACGCTAGATACCGCGGCGGCCGAGGGGCGGCCGGCGTCGATGATCTGCCTGAGGAGCTCGTCCGAGGCTGGCTCGGGGACCCCGCGTTCCGGCCCCTGGATAACGGGGGCCGCTTCGATTCTCCATTTCCTCTCAATACGGCCCGACACGGAGAGGGCAACCTTCAGGCTGTGGTTCCCCCTGTCGAGCAGCAGTATGCCGTTCATCTCTCCTCCCTGCGAAGCGAAAGATCGCCGGCGTGGAAGACCCTCGGGCCCCCGGCCGTCGAGAGCCTCAGGTACCCTTCCGCCGTCACTCCCTCGACAACCCCGGAAACCGTCTCCATCCCGTTTTCGATCGAAACCCTTTCGCCCTTCCACAACAGGCGGCTTTCGAGCCGGGATCTCAACAGATCCGGCTCGCCGCCCTCCCACCTGGTGTAGAGATCCTCGAATCTGCGTATGATCGCCGCCAGGATTTCCCCGCGGCACCGCGCCTTTCCGCCGGCCATCCTGAGGGAGACCGCCATATCGGCGATCGCCGGGGGGAAGGCGCCGGGCTCGTCGTTCACATTGAGCCCCATCCCGAGTATTACGCTGCCGCCCCTGGTCTCGGCCAGTATTCCGGCCACCTTCCCGGGGCCGATATAAAGGTCGTTCGGCCACTTTATTCCGACCTCGATTCCCGGATATTCATCCTCCAGGGCCGCCGCCGCGCTTATCGCGAGAAGGGCCGTGAGGCTTCCGGAAGCCTGTGCGGGTTTTACGATCAGGGAGAAGGCAAGGCCGCCCCCGGTTCCCGTGAACCATGATCTCCCCTTCCTCCCCCTGCCCGTGACCTGTTCGGCGGCGATTATCACCGTGCCTTCCTCAAGCACGTCCGCGGCCGCTGCAGCCTCCGTATTCGTGGAACCGGCCGAGTCGAACAGGATGATCGTCCTTCCGAACCTCGCCGTATCGAGCATCCCGAGTATCCTCGCGGGATGAAGGTCCGCGGGCAGCCTTTCCGCTCCGGCATCCTCCCCTTCGATCATCGCTTCGCCTCCTTTCCCACGAGAAGGCTCAGATCGAGGCTCGCGGCCGACGAGGTGATGGAGCCCGACGATATGAAATCGACGCCCGGCATCGCGTATTCGGCCACGTTCCCCGCGTTTATCCCCCCCGAGACCTCGACAGCGGGCCGGGGCGGCGTCCAGCGGCGGATCTCGCCGACCGCCTCGGCGACCATCGCCGGGGAGAAATTATCGAGCATTATCCTTCCGGGGGGGGCGCTTTGAAGAAGGCGCAGTTCCGCGAGGCTCGTGACCTCCACCTCGGAGAGGGCGATTCTTTTCCCCAGGATGGCCGAGACCTTCCCGATACCGCCCGCGGCGGCGATATGATTTTCCTTGACGAGGATGTACGAGGCAAGATCGTGCCTGTGGTTCATGCCTCCCCCGTCCCTGACCGCCTTCTTTTCGAGCTGTCTCAACCCGGGGGTCGTCTTTCTGGTGTCGAGAATCCTCGTCCTGCCGTCGCCGATCCGTGAGACGAGCGAATCCGTGGCGGTCGCGACGCCCGAAAGGTGGCCGAGAAAATTCAGGGCGGTTCTTTCGCCCGACAGTATCGCGGCGAGCGGCCCCGCGACGACGGCGACCGTGTCTCCCGCGCCCACCCTTCCCCCGTCCGGCACGAGGGCCCTGTAATCCGGCGCGCCCGCCAGCCTGAACGCCGCCGCCGCGCATTCCTGTCCCGATATGACGCCCGGCGCCCTCGCAACGATCGAGGCTTCGCCCCCGAGTGCGCGATCGACGAGCAGGGCCGTCGTCACGTCCTCCGCGGCGCGGTCCTCGTCGAGCGCCCTCGCCACGATCTCATCAATGCCGGCGGCCTTGTCATTCACGGCTTTTCCTCCCGCGGATATTCATCCTTATCTCCTCTATCCTGTCCCTTATGCTGGCGGCGTTCTCGAAACGCAGCGCCGCCGCCTCCTTCCTCATCTCCTCCTCGAGCTTCCCGATCAGACGAGGGTCGTACGGGTCCTCGGGCACGAGAACCTCGAAGGCGCCCTTTGCGGGCGGGGCGCTCCGCGCGTCCGCGACCGAGGTCGAAATCCGCACGTCGTCGATCGATTTCATGATCGATCTCGGCGTGATGCCGTGCCTCGCGTTGTATTCGATCTGTTTCTCCCTGCGCCTTCCCGTCTCCGACAGTGCCCTTTGCATCGAATCCGTTATCTTGTCCGCGTAGAATATGACCTTGCCCTCGATGTTCCTCGCCGCCCTGCCGGCCGTCTGTATAAGGGATGTGCGCGAACGCAGGAATCCCTCCTTGTCCGCGTCCAGCACCGCCACGAGAGTCACCTCCGGGAGATCGAGGCCTTCCCTCAGGAGGTTGATCCCGACGAGAACGTCGAACTCACCGTACCTCAGGTCTCTCAGTATCTCCACCCTGTCGAGCGCGTCTATGTCGCTGTGAAGGTACTTGACCTTCACACCCAGCTTCGACAGGTAATCAGTGAGGTCCTCGGACATCTTCTTGGTCAGGGTCGTGACCAGGACCCTCTGTTTCTTCGAGGCGCGGTCCCTTATCTCCCCGAGAAGGTCGTCCACCTGCCCTTTCACCGGCCTGACCACGATCTCCGGATCGATGAGGCCGGTGGGGCGGACGAGCTGTTCGACGACCTCTCCCCCGCATCTCTCCAACTCGTATTCGGAGGGGGTGGCCGAAACGAATATCGCCTTTTTTATCACGTTCTCGAACTCGTCGAACTTCAACGGCCTGTTGTCCAGGGCCGAAGGGAGCCTGAACCCGTGCTCCACGAGGGTCTGTTTCCTGTTCCTGTCGCCGTTGTACATCGCCCTTATCTGGGGGACCGTCACGTGGGATTCGTCCATTACCACGAGAAAATCGTCTCCGAAATAATCGATCAGCGTCGCCGGCCGTTCGCCGGGCTTCCTCCCTGTGAAATACCTCGAGTAATTTTCGATCCCGGTGCAGTACCCCATCTCCTTCATCATCTCAGATCGTACCTCGTCCTCGATTCGATGCGCCTCGCCTCGAATTCGAGCCCGGCGGAGCGCAGCTCTTTCGCCCTTTCCACGAGGTCCCTTTCGATCGCCCCCATGGCGTCCTCTATCTTCTCGTCCGACACTACGAAATGGGACGACGGGAAGACGGTCACCCGGGGAGCCCGCCTGAGGACGCCGCCGCCGACCGGATCGACCACGCTTATCCTCTCCACGTCGTCGCCGAACATCTCGATCCTCACCGCCTCCTCCATGTAGGACGGCCTGATCTCGACCGTGTCGCCCCGAACCCTGAAGGTCCCGCGCGCGAAATCGAAATCGTTCCTCGTGTACCTTATATCGACGAGTTTCCTCAGGAGGCTCTCGCGCGTAATCGAGTCGCCCTCCGCGAGCGAGAAGGTCATCCTTCCGAATTCCTCCGGCGAGCCGAGGCCGTAGATGCACGAGACGCTGGCGACCACGATCACGTCCCTTCGCGTCATGAGGGCGCCGGTGGCCTTGAGCCTCAACCTGTCTATATCCTCGTTGATCGAGACGTCCTTCTCGATGTAGGTCTGCGTGGAGGGTATGAACGCCTCGGGCTGGTAATAGTCGTAATAGCTGATGAAATACTCGACGGCGTTCGAGGGGAAGAGGGACCTGAATTCGCCGTACAACTGGGCCGCGAGGGTCTTGTTGTGTGAAATGACGAGGGCCGGCACCCCGCATCTCGCGATCACGTTGGCGATCGTGAATGTCTTCCCCGAACCGGTGACGCCGAGCAGGGTCTGCCATTTCCGGCCCGACAGGACACCGTCCGTCAGGCGCTCGATCGCCTCGGGCTGGTCGCCCGTCGGCTCATAATCCGACCGTATGTCGTATATGGACATTGTTGCCACCGGAAGCGGTCCCGCCGGGGGGCGGGAAAAATCGCGATTCCAATTTGCCGGCGCCCGTCTTCCCGGATGCTCGCTTAGGCATCAACGGAAGACGCCTTCGCCGGTCAGCCTGACATTTCTCATCACCTGCCGGCGTTCGCCGAGGACGGGCAGGCGGACATCGTCGCGCTCTATGTAGAACCCCCCCGCGTTCCCGACGGTCCTGAAAAGAATCGAGTCGATCGCCTGGAAGGTGCGCACCTGGTCCGGTCCGAGTATGAAGTCGTGGGAATTTCGCTGCGGACCCGATTCCGACGTGGAGTAGACTACAAGGTCGAACCAGGTCGTGTCCCTGGAATTGGCGATGAGCCTGACGTTGATCTTCTTTCCGCCCGCCTGGGCCCGCGAAGGTTCGATCGCCGCTGAACCGCCGCGAACCGCGCCCTCGCCGCCGCCCGCCGCGCCGGGCGCGTTCAGAAGATCGGCGACCTCCTTCGCGTCGATCGCCGCTGAATCCGGGGCGCCTCCGGCCAAGCTGTCGCCGGCGGAGGAATCAGGCGCAGCGGCCGTCGATTCGGCGGTAGGTTCGTCCTTCGGAGGCGGGGCGTCGCGGCCGGTCTTCATCCAGAGGGCCCAGACGATCGCGGCGACGACCAGCAGAGCCGCGAGGGACGGCAGGACGAACCTTCTGAAGATCTTCGGAGACTCGAGCTCCTCCTCGACGACGGCCTCCTCGATCTCCCACCGATCCCCCCTGCTCTTGTGGGTCTGGCCCACCTGGGCATCGAACCTACCGAGGACCTGCTGGACGTCGAGCCCGAGAAGGCCGGCGTACGTCCGCAGAAACCCCCTCACGTAGACCCTCGAGGGAAGCGCCTCGAAGTTGTCCGTCTCCAGGTACTCCAGCGATTTTCTCGGTATCTTCGTATCGAGGCTGACCGATTCCAGGGAAAGCCCGGAACCCTCCCTCGCCGCCAGCAGGATCTCCCCTACGGTCTTTTCCCCCTTTATGTCGAGGGAAGGGGCCGATCCTTCGGCCGGCTGCTCCGCGTTTTTTCCTTCATCGCCCGTCACGTTCGAATCGCTCACACGAGATCCTCCAGAATCCTTTCGATACGCGTTTTCCTGTCGCTCATCTCGTCGAATCTCACCCTCTCCCTCTCGACCACGTCCGCGGGAGCCCTGCCGGTGAATCCCTCGTCGGCGAGGCGGCGGCCGATCTTCTCGACCTCCTGCGCCAGCTTCTCGTGATCCTTCGACAGCCTCTTCCTCTCCGCCTCTATGTCCACGATGCCGCCGAGCGGCACGTATATGTCTATCATCGAATGGCCCGCCGCCGCCGAACCTCCCGGTTTCGGCGCGTCGTCACCGATGACCAGCCTGTCGACCTTTGCCAGCGAGGATATCTGCGCCCTGAAAGGAGAGAGCTTATCCGGTATCGATCTTCCCCGCTCGCAGCTTATTATCGCCTCCACGCCCCTCTGGTGGGGGATGTTGAAGCTCTGCCGCAGGTTTCGAATGCTCGTGACGATCTCCCTGAACAAGTCGACGTCGCCGTCGAGCTTCGGATCGTCCAGCCCCGCCGGGGGGCCGTCCCAGGCGTACCCCGCGAGCATCGGCGCGTTCGGGGACAGCATACTCCAGATCTCCTCCGAGATAAAGGGCATAACGGGGTGAAGCATGATCATGGAAAGGCCGAGCACGGCTCTTGAGGTGACTGCGGCCCCCGCGCTCGCGGGGCCGGTCTCGCGAAAAGCGGGCTTCGAAAGCTCGAGGTACCAGTCGCAGAACTCGTGCCAGAAGAAATCGTACAACGTCTTGACGGCTTCGTCGAACCTGAACCCCTCGAGCGAATTATCGTACTGCGCCATCCTCGTCACGGCGCGGCTCACGATCCATCTGTCCTCCCATCCGAAGGCCGCTTCGCAGCCGGGGACCCTCCCGTAAACCGAGGCGAAGAGCCTCTCCGGGGATTCCTTCGCCTCACGGGCCCCCGCGGGTGCGAAGAGATCGGCGTTACCGGCCTCCTGCCCCAGAACGAATCTGGCCGCGTTCCAGACCTTGTTGGCGAAATGCCTCCCATTCTCGACCTTCTCCTCGTCGAACATCAGGTCCTGCCCGGGCGGGGAAAGCATCATCAGCGTGAACCTGAATGCGTCGGCTCCGCTGCGGTCCATTATATCTATCGGGTCGGGGGAATTGCCGAGCGACTTGCTCATCTTTCTCCCCTTCGAATCCCTTACGATCCCCGTTATGTAGACCCTGGAGAAGGGGATCTCGCCCATGAATTCGATCGAAGCCATCACCATCCTGGCGACCCAGAAGAAGATGATGTCGCCGCCCGTGACCAGCACGTCGGTCGGGTGGAAGACCTTCAGGTCCTTCGTTTCATCGGGCCAGCCGAGGGGCGAGAAGGTCCAGAGCCACGACGAGAACCAGGTGTCGAGGACGTCCTCGTCCTGGACGATGTCCGGGCTGGCGCATCTGGAACAGAGGGTCGGGTCCTCCCTTGAGACAATCTCCGACCCGCACTCCGTGCAATACCAGACGGGGATCCTGTGCCCCCACCATAGCTGCCTCGATACGCACCAGTCCCTTATGTTCTCCATCCAGTCGATGTAGATGTTTCCCCAGCGCTCGGGGAAGAAGGACACTTCGCCGCTTTTTACGGCCTCCAGGGCCGGGGCCGCCAGCGATTCCATTCGCAGGAACCACTGCTTGGAAATCGCCGGCTCGACGACATGGCCGCACCTGTCGTGATGGCCGACCGAATGGAGATAATCCTCCGTCTTCCTCAGGTATCCCCCGTCGGCGAGCCGCCTCAGGACCGCCTCCCTCGCCTCGGCGATCCCCATGCCGGCGAATTCCCCGGCGTTCTCGTTCATCCTTCCCGCGCGGTCTATTACTATGAACGGCTCGAGCCCGTGCCTCAGGCCGATCCCGAAATCGACCGCGTCGTGCGCCGGGGTAACCTTGAGGCACCCCGTGCCGAACGAAGGGTCGACCGCCTCGTCCAGGATCACCGGTATCCTCCTGCCGACCAGGGGGAGGATCAGCTCGACGCCATCCATCGCGGGTGCCCTGTCGTCAGCCGGGCTCATCGCCACGGCGACATCTCCGAGCATCGTCTCCGGCCTCGTCGTCCCGACCACGACCTCCCCGCTCCCGTCCGCGAACGGGTAGGCGACGTAATAGAGTTTCGAATTCTCCTCCCTGAATTCGACCTCCTCGTCGCTTATCGCCGTGGCGCACGAAGGGCACCAGTTAACGATGTAACTTCCGCGATAGAGGAGTTCCTTCTCGTAGAGCCTGACGAAGACCTCCCGCACGGCCCTGGAGACGCCTGGATCGAGGGTGAAAACCTCCCTGCTCCAGTCGAGCGACGCCCCGAGCCTCCCGAGCTGCGCGACGATCCGGTCGTGATATTTATCCTTCCATTTCCAGCACTCCTCGAGAAAATTCTCGCGCCCCAGCGCTTCTCTCGAGAGGCCTTCCTTCTCCAGGAAACGCTCCACGACGTTCTGCGTCGCTATGCCGGCGTGATCGGTTCCCGAAAGCCATAGAACGTTGCATCCCTTGAGCCGTTTCCACCGCACGAGGATATCCTGCACGGTCGTGCCGAGCGCGTGCCCGACCGTAAGCTGTCCCGTGACGTTCGGCGGAGGCAGTATTATCGAATACGGCGGGCGCGGCGAAGAGGCGTCGGCGTTGAAGATCGATTCCCTCTTCCACGCCGCGCTCCATTTTCCGTCTATCTCGGCGGGGTTGTATACCTTTTCAAGCATTTCTTCTCCTTGGATATGCCGGCCGTCCGCCGTCGCGGCGACCCTCGGTGCGGCGTCTGAATCTATCACAGGCCTGTCGCCGGGTCAATCTTCCGATGCCCTAACGGCCGATGAAGGTGAAATATGCCCAGAAAACGGCTCCGACCGGAATAAGGTACCACGCGAACCTGTGCAACCCGCCCGCGCGGAGGATCCGCACCAGCAGTTTCAATGCCGCGAGCCCGGTGACGAAAGCGACCGCCGCCGGGACCAGCAGAAGGAGGACCGACGAGGCCTGGAGCGAAACGCCGCCGCTCATCAGCTCGAGGGCCAGCGCCCCGAGGATCGCGGGTATCGAAAGCATGAAGGAGAATTCCGCGGCCGTTTCGAAGCCGATCCCCGCCAGCAGGGCCATCGTTATAGTCCAGCCGCTCCTCGAACAGCCCGGTAATATGGCCACCGCCTGGGCCATCCCGATAAGCAGGACCCTGCCGGGCGTGAGCGGGGAAGACCCCGATCGCCCCGCGACGAGCCCGAATAGCCCACGAGACAAAAGAAGAAAAAGGCCCGTCGCGACAAGGAGAATCGAAATGACGGCCGGCGAGTCGAACAAGTCCGCTATTCTGTCGCGGAAAAAGAGCCCGACGATTGCCGCCGGGATCGATCCGAGCGCCAGCATGCCGATATATGACATCCCGTCGCGGTGTTCCCCGCCGGGCCTGAAACCGGAGGACGCGAAGGACAGGGCGCTTTCGCAGAGAACGCGGATCCTTCGCCTGTACACCGCGGCAACGGCGCCGAGCGTCCCCACATGAACGGCGACCTCGAATATCAGGCTTCCTCCCCCCGACGGGTCCTTCGACCCGAGAAGCGCCTCGGCGATGGCAAGGTGGCCCGAAGAGCTGACCGGCAGAAATTCAGTGAGCCCCTGGACGACGGCCAGGATGATCGCCGTGATGATGTCGAAGAACAACTCCCGCTCCCCTTTCGATGGATCACATTATCGTTCCCAGCAGAAACGCGGCGATGCCGAAATACATGCCTATCTTCAGCATCACGCTGATCAGCCATGGGTTCCTTCCGCGAAGCGCAAATATGGAGGATATCGCCAGTATCGGCAAGACCGAAATGAGCATGATGGCGCCGTAGGCGTGGTTGTAAATTCCCGCGAAATAAGGGATCGGGAACGACGCCGCGAGCAGGATGAATATCGCCGCGGCCATGTTCATCGCCGCCGCGCGTCCCGAGACGACCGGCACGGTCCTCGCTCCGCAGGTCCCGTCCCCCTCCATATCCTCGCAATCCTTGACCAGCTCCCTGCCCATGACGAAAAAGAATGTGTAGATCGAGGGAAGGACACCCTGGCGGATATCGGCTCCGGCGAACGCGCCCAGAGCGAATCCGCTTGCCGTCACCAGGGAGACGAGGATGTTTCCCGCGAGGTAGACCCTCTTGAGCCTTGCCGAGTAGAGATGCAGGAGCAGGGCCCACGCGGCGATCCACGCCGCCTGCGGCGGGCTCATGAAAAAGAGCGTCACGCCGAGGAGCAGGAGCATGGAGATATATACCGAAAAGGCCACGCGCACCGTCATGCCGCCCGAGGGGATCACGCGGCGCGGCTTGTTTATCCTGTCGATATCCCTGTCGCAGCAGTCGTTTATCACGTTGCCGGCCGCCGTGACGAGGGCCACGGCGAAAAGGAGGGCGAGGGGGACGCGCGCGGGCCACGCGGCCATCCAGAACCCGGAAGCGACGCAGAGCAGCGCGGCCGCCACGTTGTGCGGACGAATGAGAAGGAACGCTTTAATCATTCTTGTCATCAGAAATCCAGGATCATCCCGAGATACGCGAAACTTCCATCCCCGTCCTTATCCGGGCCCGAGACCCGCGCCAGCCCGGCGTTCCCGAAGACCGAAGACCCCTTTCCGAGATCGAACGATCCTCCGACGAGGAACATCCTTTCGTCGACCGTCGCCCCGCTCGGAAACGAGGGGTCCGGATCGGATCCCCTTTCCCATTCGCGAAGATCGTTGCCGTCGCCCCGCCTCGTCAGCGTCACGCCGGCCTCCGCCGTGAAACGGGCGGTTATCGCCACCGAGGCGCCGAGATTCCATCTGTCGGAATCGGGACCGAGAGGGGAGCCGATGATCGGATTGACCAGGGGATCGCCGTTGCCGGTCACGTACAGGGCAAGCAGCGAATCCTTGTGCGCGTAGGTGAAAATATCGACGAACGTATATCCGCCGTCATCTCGACGTCGCGGCCGAACGGAGCGGCGAGCGCCTCGATCGAGATGTTGAATGCCAGCCTGTCCGGGGCGGATCCCCTGTCCTCGTACTGGAAATCGTCGACGAGGAGCTCGCCGTGGGCGACGAGCCCCGCGCGAAGAGGCACCTTCAGGTCGACGCCCCAGAGGATGTTGTCGTCGTCCCTCTCGTTGTACTGGTTGGCGTAGAAGGATCCGACCGGGATGAGGTACGAGAAATCAAGGCCTCTTCCCGTGTAGACCACCGTTTCGCTTATACCCAGCCTGATTCTCCGCGGCAGCGATATTTCCAGGCGGTGCCCCGCGAGGCGCCTCGGGATCTCCGGGTCGAGCACCGCCTGCACCGCGCTGAGCCTGAACCGGCCCATCTCCACCAGTCGCCGAGAACTGGTCGATCGATCCCGCGGTACTCGACATGAGGAGCCCTTCCCGTCGGCCCGGCCCCCAGTGGACATGGTCCCTCCCCGCGAGAATTGCCCACCTGTTCCCCGTGACCGACAGGTACCCGCGGCGGTACTCCGACCTCAGGCCCCTGAAGCTTTTTTCCCTCGGCGAGGGCTTTTCCCCGGACACATTGGAGCCCGTCTCGCGCTCGAGCCTCGCGCTGTAGGATGAAAAGAGCGTCAGTCCCCTGCCGAGATCGGCCAGGAACTCAGGGACCGCCGAGCCCGCCGGCCCGGCCCGGCCTGCAGGCGCGCTTTTGCCGTACGACGCGCCCGCCGACAAGATCGAAGGCGGCAAACCGCGCCCCCTCCCTCAGGCACCAGAGAGGGGCGTCTTCGCGGTCCATGGGCCGTGAAGCCTTCCCGTGGAATTCGCCCTTCAGCCGTTCCAGAAGGAAGCCCTGCCGCGCGGTGGGAGCCGTCCCGCCGTCCCCGAGGGATTGAAGCGCCCTGTCGAGAAGAAACTCCGCCTCGCTCCTGGTCCAGGGCATGCGGGACGGCAGATCGACCATGCCCGCCAGCTCGAGGGTCCGGAAGGCCGGATAGATCCAGCTGTCGACGTCAATCGTCTCGTTGGAAGCGAGAATCCCCGAGGGAAGCAGAAGAAGCGGCAGTACCGCGGCGAATGCAAGGCGTCTTGAAATTATTGCGGATTTCATCCGGATATGCGGTGCGTCTCCCTGAGTACGTTCGGAGCCCCGGCCGCGGCCATCCTGTACCATTCGCGGGCCGTGCTTTTGTCGTCCTGTTTTTCGCATGCGATCCCCATGCTGAAATATACCCTCTGATCGTCCGGATTGATTTCGGCCACGCGCTTGAAATATTCCTTGGCCTTGTCGGGCTGTTCCAGCTTGTTGAAACATTCGCCGACGTAATAAAGTATGGTCGAATTGCCGGGATTGAGATGGACCGCCTGCTGAAGGTGCTTGATCGCCCGCGCATAGAGGCCTTTCCTGTAATAGATGAGCCCCTTGTAGAAAAGCGCGTTCACGTTATCGCTCTCGAGCCTGAGTATCCTGCTGAATTCCTCGAGCGCGTCGTCGAAATGTCCCTCGTTGATAAGAGCGATGCCGAGGTTGTAGTGGCCTTCGACGCAGGAGGGATCCAACTCCAGCCCGATGCGGAATTCCTTTATCGCCAGATCCTTGTCGCCTTCCTCGCCGTACAGCGCGCCGAGATTGAAATGCGCCTCGGCGCTTCTCGGATTGTGCTGAACCGCTTTCCTGAACTGTTGAAGCGCCGCGCTTCTCTTCCCGTTCAGGTCAAGTATGTATCCGAGGTTCGTATACGATTTCGAGTGCGTCGGATCTATCTCTATGGCCTTGCGGTAATTTTCCTCGGCCTCGATGAAACGCCGGCTCTTCGTGCAGGCCACGCCCAGCCGGTAATAGCATTCGGGGTTTTCCGGATCGACCGCCACCGCCTCTTTGTGAAGGACAATGGCTTCATCGAGCCTGCCCTGAAGCTCGAGCAGCCTTCCCATCCTGTATATTGGAAGCGCGTTACCGCTCACCATCTCCCTGTAGCGCTGGTACCCCTCGAAGGCCGCCTCGTAATTGCCGGTATCCTCGAAGAGCGCGCATATTTCCGTCAGCGTGTCCTCGGTGACATCCTCCCTGGCGAGCAGCTCCCTCATCAGCTTCTCTGATTTTCCCGCTTCTTTTCTCTTGAGCAGATGCTTTGCCAGCTCGAGTATCTCATCGACACGGGCCTCTCCTGAGTCGCACCGCCTTTTCAGCCGCGCGATTTCCCTGCCCTCCTCCTTGACCTCACCTTTTGTGAATTCAAGCAGCTTGTCCCAGCTCAACCCCATCTCGGACCCCCCTCGAAGAAATCCACAGGTGTTCGGGTACGAATGAGGCTAGCCCGGCAACGGCCTTTATGTCAAGGATATTATGGGCCGGAGAGCGCGGGGCCGGCAGCGATGTCAGCGGCGCATAAGGAAGGACTGCGTGTTGAGATCGTACCGGCCGAACCGCAGCGTGAACATCAGCCTGTCGCTCGGCCTGTAAGTGAGATCGACGTTCGGGACGAAGAATTCCGGATCGCCTCCCGCTTCGGGACCGACCATCGACGAACGCAGGCCCACATCCCACCGGAGCGTCAGGTTGGAAGCAAGATCGCAGCTGAAATGCCCCATGTAGAAAGCCGATCCATCGGTGCCGCGCGTCCCGCCGGACGAGTAAAGGAATCCCGCCGAGCTGCTGAACGAGATCCCGGCAAGACCGAGGAAGGAGGGATTTTCCACGGGGTTGAGATAGTCGTCGAAAATGCCCCCGCCGGAGACATACTCTTCGCCCGTGGCGGTCCGCGCCGGCTGCGCGAGCATCATCAGGGCGATCGCCAGAGCCGGTATCGCTGCCCTCGTCACAGCGGCATGTCCTTTCTCTCGAGCAGTTCCCTGATCTTGTCCTTCAGAGGCTTAAGGTCCGCCGATTTCACGATATAGGCATCGGCGGCCCATGTCTGGAAATTGTCCTTGTAGACCGAATAGGCGGAATTGAGGATGACCGGGATGTTCTTGTGCCTGTCGGCGATCTGCATGAGGGCGTCGATACCGCTCTCATCGCCGAGCTTGATGTCGAGAACTATCAGATCCGGCGAGCCTTTCCCGACGGCTGCCAGAGCTTCGGCGATATTCTCGGCAAGGATCGTCTCGTACCCTTCGCCTTCGAGTTCTTCGCTGTAAAGATTTCTCACGTTCACTTCGTCATCAACGATAAGTATCCTTGCCATCTTTCGCCCCCTGCGAGGATAATGCGGGCCGCATGCCGATACATGCTTATATCTTGGGATGATTGGAGCCGCCGGTCAAGCACTTTTTAAGGCGGATCAGGACGAGGCGACCTTTATATCGAGGATGATCCTGATCGGGACGTTGCCCCGGATCTCCTCCTCGGACAGCTCGAGCGCGACCGTGAGCGTCTTCTCGGCGACCATGCAGGCGACGGCCCCGGCCGCGGCCTCTTCCTTGCGAGGCTCGGCGGCCATCGATTCCCCGCCGTCGTTCGCGGGCGGACATTCGCAGAGTTTTTCCAACGGATCGTTTATGATATCCAATCCAGCCGGGTTGCCGTCCGGGGATTCCTCCGCGGCGGCTTTTTCCGCGCCGGGAGAAGCCGCTCCGTTACCGAGCTCCACCACGTGCCCGTACTCCTCATACCCTTCCCTGTTGGAGTTCATGTCTATGCTTGCCTTTTTTTCCCCGTCGCTGAGTACGTTTTCAATCAACTCAGAGACAGATTCGTGCTCCTCTTCTCTCTCCTCTGCGTAACACAAAGATTCGCTCTTGTCCGTCTCTGAGTCATAAACTCCCTTTTTCCCCTTCGCCACGACCTCCCCCCTGACCTCCACGGAGGCGGGTTTCTCTTCATTCTGCGGTCCCGCCGCCGGATTCTTCATGGCTTCGTTGAGAGAACGGAAAACCTTGCGGGCTATGCCTTCGAAGGTCTCGTAAACTCCCTGCCCCGTGGTGGCGACGGCCTCGTAGGCGGTCGCGTTCCATTGGTTGAGAGCCGCGTCGAGGGCCTCGCGGTCCATGCGGTCCGGAAGATCGCGTTTGTTGTACTGGATTACCCACGGCACATCGGAGAGCGACAATCCGAGCTCGTTGAGGTTCTCCTCGAGGTTGGAAAGGCTTTCCCTGTTGTCGTCCATCCTCTCGGGATCCGAATCGGCGACGAAAACCACGGCGTCGGCCCCCTTCAGAACCAGTTTTCGCGTGGCGTTGTAATAGACCTGTCCGGGAACGGTGTAAAGGAGAAAACGCGCGGTCATCCCGTTGAGCCCGTCGACCTCTATCGGGAGAAAATCGAAAAAGAGCGTCCTGTCCGTCCTGGTCTTCATCGAGACCATCTTGCCCTTGTTCTCCCTCGGGAGCTTCGAATACATGTGCTCGAGATTCGTGGTCTTTCCACTCAGACCCGGGCCGTAATAAACTATCTTGATGTTGACCTCTCCGCCGGCGTAATTGTAAACAGCCATCTCCTGTTATCTCCTTAAAGTTTAAAGTCGGGGCGGCCTACTCCCGCTCACTCGGTGCACAGGCAAGGAAGCAGAATCCGGAGCAGGTTACGTCGCTTGAGCTAGGGTGTTCACTGTCTACGTCGGTATCTGTAGAATCCACCCCGACCAATGTGCGGTTTCCGCAAGTAATGTGCCATGCAGGCCGGAAGGCTTTGATTTTTTAATTCCTTGTGCGGCCTGATGTTACAATATGGGTGGATAGACGAGAAAAGACCCTTCGCTCATAATGAGAAAGGGCCTTCTTAAACTGCGATTTGTTCCGTTCGAGGCCCGCCGCGCCCCGGACGGGGGGCCCGGGAGGATCAATTCGGGCAGATGTGCTCGTCGCTGCAGGTCAGCGTAACCGTCGTCAGACTGCCGTCGCTTACCGTGTACTGGCCCGTCCAGCAGAACTCGTTACCGTTCACCCCGCGTTGTTGCGCGCGAACAGCTCGTACGTCCCCGCGGGAAGAAGGATGTTGGCCGGCTGGAGCGAAGAGATCGTGCCCTGAAACTCGTCATCTATAAAGACATTAATGGCGAATTCGATGCATCCGTCCGTGATGATCCTCAGACCGGTCTCGGAGGCCTTCTGCGAATCGTCCTTGCATCCCGCCGAGAAAAACGACAGCATCAACACGGCTGATATCATCATCAACATGGCCCGTCTCATATGGACCTCCTCAAAAGGTATACGCGCAAACGGCCTTGCCGGCCGGAATCATAATCCGAAATCAATGTAATAAATATGGGGAAGGAGGACAACTGAAAAATGAACGCGGCCTTTGCCCGTCACATCCTGGAACCGCACCACGGGCAGAAACGGTAGAGGCTGTTGATCTCGCTGCCGCATCCGCATTTCAACGTGACCTCGATTCCAGTGCCGGCTTCGAGCGCGAACGACGAATCGTGAAGATGCTCGCGGAGCCTGTCGTAGAGCTCCTGCCCGCGGGAAAGGACGAACTCGTATTTTCCGCAGGCGGCCGTGACGATGATCCTCGGGTGAAGATCGCCGCACTCTATCCCGACGTCGAGGAGGGTCGAAAGGTCGATCGACACGTCCCTTATGCCGAACGCGGAATCGAGGGTCGAAACCTCGAAGTTCAGGCTCCTGTCGGTCATTTCGACCACGCCTCTCGCGGCCATGAGCCTGCTGACGTAATATATCGCTTTTTGCATGAAAACGGTGACTTCTGTGTTAACGTGCAACTCCGCTCCTTTCCTGACGGGCCATTTCCTGCATTCGTGCCAGAACCGTGCCATTTCCCGATTCTCCTCAGGCCGCCGTCACGGCGCATGGCGGGACGGCGGCCTTCGCGCCGGGGCGCCGGCCCCGGCGATTTCACGCGCCCCCGGCGCGGCCTCCATGGAAAAGACCGGGGAAGGCGCGCCTTTGGTCCTCTTTTTGCTATTTCCATCCAGACGGTATATTGCGTTTGCGGCGATACTTTCGGTCGTTTTAACAGCGTGGGGGCGAGAGCGGAATATGGAAATCACTGAAAAGATCCTCAAAGAGGTCTTCCACAGGCTTCTCAACACCGAACCGAAGCAGGAGACCCTCAAGAAACTTCAGATCGTCATCGACGGCATGATGGAGAAGTTCCAGGACACCTTCGAACTCGACACGGTTCAGAGGCAGAACACCTTCAGGGCGATCATCTGCAGCATGTTCGTCCATGGATGGGGAATGGGCATGCACCCGTATAACAACAACGACAAGAACCTGGACGAGCGGAACATAGAGGTGCGTGTCAGCAAGGACATCCTGATCCCGATGGAGAATATCAAGGCCATCAGATACGTGAAGAAGGACGATCAGGGCAGGGTCAAGAAGGTGCTTTTCGAGCCCGATCAGAACGAGAGGATCCGCGGGCAGATAGACAATCTACTCGAAAAGATATCGAAGGAAAAGTGGGGGGAGAAATAACGGGGAAGCCGCTTTCACGTGGCGAGCGGGTTGATCTTCTCTATCTCCACGAGCCGCCCGCCCTTGCTGAATGTAACCTTGTCCATCAGTTCCTTCATCAGGAATATCCCCCTGCCGGATCCCTTGTAGAGATTCTCCCTGTCGGTCGGATCGTCGATGTGCTCGGGTATGAACCCCTCTCCCTGGTCCTCGATCTGCATGACGATCCTGTTGGTGCTCACGTATATCCTCACGTGGACCTTGAGGTTCTCGTTCCCCCCGTTTCCGTGTTCCATGGCGTTGCTGAGAGCCTCGTCCATCACCATCGGAAGGTTGACCCGCGTGTCCTCCGGCGGGAATCCGAATTCCGCCGCGAGGAAGGAGACAAGGCGGTTTACCCCGAGTATCCTGGAGAGCTTGCTCGGAACCAGGAAATCAAGGCGTACCTGTCCCTCCCTGATAAGCTCGTTGTTCCTGGGGAAGAGTATTCCATGCTGATCGCGGCCGTTCATCACGCCCTGAACGTCCACCTTGTTGAACGGAGGGGTCAATATCCCGCTCACGCCCATCGACAGGTACGAAAGATATGCTTTCTCGTCGCATTCGGGGGTGATTATGTACATCGGCGAATCTATCTTGAGGATCCGGAGCTGGCGCGCCTTGGCGGCGTCGAACCGCCCGGACGGAAGGAAGAGCAGGATATTGGGATCGTCGGCATCGGGGGCCTGCAGCCCGCCGAGGAACCGCGGATAGGTCTTGTAAACCTTTACGTCGACCTCTTCGGGCAGCCGCATATCGCTGAAAAACTCGGCATGAACGGCCGGCGCCAGGTCAAGAATATATAATGACAGTTTTTTCACGCGCGTTTTCAGAAAATTTCCTGCCCGTCGGCAAGGATCTCGTTCAGGGCTTCACGGAAATAATCGTTCGATTCCTTCAGCTCCGTACCGACCTTCTCCTTGTAAGCCTCCCAGGCCTTCTTTATCTCGGGGCCAAGCACGGCCATCAGTTTCCCCTCCCCAAGCGCCTGATTCCTTTTTTCCTTGTTGTACACAAGGATATCGCTGACGAAGACCCTGGCGAGCCTTCTGGTCCTTTCGCGTTTTCTCCTCTGCTCCGGAGATTCCTGAACCTCCGTCAGGGAAGGCGCGGCGGGCCGGTCCCCGGACCGGATCTCGACTTCCTTTTCCGCGCCAATCGCGGGCGAACTTATCTCCGGCTCGGCCATGACGACCGTCGATCTCTGCGGGGAAGCGTTCCAGCCTCCTGCGGGAGCTTCGGCGACCGCGGCTTCCGACGCGAACCTGCCCGAGCTGACCTCGAAGACGGGTTTCTCGGCGGCGGCGGTGAGCTTCCACACGAAACGGCACTTCGGACATCTGACGCGGATTCCCCGCGGGGGAACCTTGTCGTTTCCAAGCATGTACCTTGTCTGGCATCCGTCACAGGTGACGATCATTCGACTGCTCCTTCACTCGATGGCGGACCGGCCTGTCCTTCTCACAACCCGAGATCTTTCGAAATCTTCCTCATGGCGTCAAGCGATATCTCCAGAAACTCGTGCAATTCCAGACCGAGTTCGCTACAACCCGCGATTGCGTCCCGGTTTGCTCCAGCGGCAAACCTCTTTTCTTTAAATCGTTTTCCCACAAAGTCGGCGTCCATGCCGGCCAGGCTCTTTGATGGGTGCATCAGCACTGATGCAACAATCAAGCCAGTAACCGGGTCGCCGCAGTATATCGCCTTGTCCATAAGCGAGATACGCTCGACCTGATCCGCGTGGGCAAGAATCGCGTGACGGACATCCGCGGGAATATCCAGTGAGGAGATCAGATCCATTGTCACGTGGCCGTGTCGTTCGGGAGAGCTTTCCGTTTCTTCGTAATCGAGGTCGTGTATGAGGCCGGCAAGGCCCCAGCTCTCGACGTCTTCGCCGAATCTCTCCGCAAGGACCCTCATGATGGCCTCGACGGCGAGCACATGCTTTATAAGATTCTTCTTGCTGAGATGCCCCGTTACAAGGGCGAATCCCTCTTCTCTCGATATCAATCTTCCCTCCATTCTGGCCATTCGGGGCCCTTGACGTCAGCCGATATCCCCGAGTTCCATCCTCGGCCTGTAATAAAGTTGAAAATAATCTGCAACAACCCTGTTTTCGGCCTTTTTCAGACCGGGGTCCGCGGCGAGAAGATCGCGGGCCGTCTCCCAGGACCTTTCGACGATCAGCCGGTCGCTGAGCGGATTGATCAGCCTGAACATCGGATATCCCGACTGTCTGAGCCCCCATATCTCCCCCGGTCCCCTGAGTTTGAGATCCATCTCGGCCACAGCGAACCCGTCGTCGGTGCCCGCGAAAAATTCAAGCCGCCTGGCGCTGTCGCTCTCGTCCCCGGCTCCGGTCGCCAGGAAGCAGGTCCCCTCCTCGCCGCCCCTCCCGACCCTGCCCCTGAGCTGGTGAAGCTGTGAAAGCCCGAACCTTTCCGGATGATTTATCAGGAGGATCGACGCGTTCGGTATATCCACGCCGACCTCGATCACGGTGGTGGTCACGAGCCCCATTATGCTCCTCGCGCGGAACATCTCTATCGCGCGCGATTTCTCCTCGAAACTCATCCTGCCGTGAAGAAGCCCGAGTGGATACCCGGCGAATTCGTCCCTCTGAAGCCTTTCGAACTCGTCGACCGCGGCCCTCAGGTCGGACTTTTCGCTTTCCTCGACCAGGGGATAAAGAATGAACGCCTGTCTCCCGGCGTCGAACGCCGTCTTTATGGCGTCGTAAACCTCCCCGAGCCGGCTCTCGCTGACGAGGCCGGTGCGCACCTTTCTCCCTCCGAACGGGAGCTCGTCTATCACCGTCAGGTCCAGATCCCCGTAAACGGTCTGTGCGAGGGATCTCGGGATGGGCGTCGCCGTCATGACGAGAAAATGGGGAAGCAGCCCGCCCTGCCCGAGCCTCGCCCTCTGGCGCACCCCGAACCTGTGCTGTTCGTCTATCACCGCGAGCCCGAGTTGCCTGAAATCTATCCCTTCCTGGATCAGGGCCTGCGTGCCGACGACCAGATCGATCTCCCCCGAGGCTATTCCGGCGTGGATCCTCTTCTTCTCCGTCTGGCCGAGCGACCCTATCAACAGCTCGGACGCGATGGGGAAGCCCTTGAGATACTCCCTGACCTTGCCGAAATGCTGCTCCGCCAGTATCTCCGTCGGGACCATGAGCGCGGCCTGGAACCCCTTGCCGACCGCCATCAGCATCGCGGCGATCCCGACGACGGTTTTCCCGCAGCCGACGTCCCCCTGCAGAAGCCGGGAGAGCCCCCTGGGGCCCTCGATGTCGGCTGCGATCTCGGCGAGCGCCCTTTTCTGCGCACCCGTCATCTCGAAGGGCAGTGAGGCGAGATACCTCTCGAGAAGGGGGTGCGGCGGCCTGATCTTGGGCCTCGGCCGCCCTTCTCCGAGGAATTTCCTTCTCATCATCACAAGAAGATGCAGGAAAAAAACCTCCTCGAATTTCATCCGGTCGACCGCGGCCTTCAGGCTTTCCCAGCTTGCCGGATAATGGATCTGCCTGAGGGCCTCCTCCCTGCCGGGGAAGCCGGAGGGACCCTTTATCCACTCGGGCAGATTTTCCCGAATCCTCCCCCCGCTTTTGTCGAGGGCCGTTTTCACGATCCTCCTCATCATTCTCTGCGAGATGCCTGCGGTCAGCGGATAGACGGGAACGATCCTTCCAGCGTGGATCAGTTCGTCCCCCGCGTCGCCGGAGACGATCTCGTATTCGGGCGCCACGATCTGTTTCTGCCCCTTGTACTGCCTCACCGTCCCGCTCGCTATGACGGTGTTTCCCTGCCTGAAGGTCTTCTCGAGGTAATGCTGGTTGAAGAAGACGAGATTGATGATCCCGGTCTCGTCCCCCACGGCGACCGTAAGCATCGAACGCCCCCGGCCGAGCTTTCGCGGAGAGACGGCGAGCACGGTCCCCGAGAAGGAGCCCCGGCTTTCGGGACCATGGCGCTGACGCGTTTCAACTCGCTGCGATCGAAGTAATTGCGCGGATAATGAAGCACGAGGTCCTCGACGGTCTCGATGCCGAGACGGCTCAGCAGGACCTGCCTGAAGGGCCCGACGCCCTTCACGAACTGGCTGCTTTCGGCCAGGACTTCCTTTCTTTCACCCTGTTTTTCCATAAAAACACTTGCAAATGCCGGTTATATCATCTACATTATAGAATCTTTTGTCGATATACGGAGGATAGCGATGAGCAAGGAATGCGTTGTATGTGGAAAGAAGCCCATGACGGGGCACACGGTAAGCCACGCCCATAATCTTACGAAACGGCGCTGGCTTCCCAATCTTCAGAAGATTCGCATCGAGACGAAGGAAGGAATCAGGAAGAGCTGGGTCTGCGCCCGTTGCATCAAGGGTGGAAAGGCAAAAAAGGTCCTTTAGATATAGTTTCATGAGGCTTGTTCCTTTTTGAGCCTGCCAGGACCGGGAAAACATTTTCCCGGTCTTTTTCATTGCGCCGCGCCCTTCGCTTCCCGCCCCGCCGACCGCCGCCCCCGCGGGGCGGCATCAGATCATCATCTTCCTGTACCGTTCGAGCAGCTGCGCGCCGCCGCACGGGCCTTCTATCGCGGACCAGGGAAGGACGCCGTCGATCCCGCGCTCCCTGAAGGGAAGTCCCGGGTCCGCTCCGCTGAGGAGAAGCGCCTTTTTCCATGAGACGCCGCCGGACAGATACAGGATGAGCGCCGGCCCGATCTCCCTTCCCCCGACCGAAAGCAGGGCCTGTCTCATCGAGGAGCGCAGCGGCTTGATGCGGCACTCGATCCGGGCCTTCCTGCCGATCGCTCTTATCTTTTCCATGCGTGCCCGGAGAACGCCCTCTCCCGGCATCGCATAATGCTGAAGCGGCGTCCAGGGTTTCGGCACCATGGCGTTGACGCTGAGCGTCAGCGAGGCTCTCCCCGCCGAGCGCCTGATCCTCTCGAGGAAGATGCCGGTCTTCTCGAACGCGCCCTCGTCCTCCCCCGGGTATCCGGTCAGGAAATAGAACCCTATGTTTCTTATCCCGTTTTCGGAGAGGATGCGCACCGCGTTGAAATATGCCTCATCCGGGACATTCTTGCCAAGCCTGATCCTCAGCTCCTCGCTCCCCGATTCCGGCGCGAGGCTTACAGACCGCGCCCCGGCGCGCGCCACGAGCCTCGCCGTCCGATTCGTCCAGCCCGGAGGCGCTGATCGAGCTGAACCCGAGGGATATCCCTCTATTAAGGAACAGTTCGACCAGCTCGGAAAAGCGCGGGTGGGCGGTCACGGCGGTGCTCACCAGCCCCGCCTTGCCGACCGGCGCCTTCAATTCGTCCAGGGCCTTTTCCACCGACCCGGGCGACACGAATCGCAGCGGCCTGTATAACGCCGTGGCAAGGCAGAATCCGCAGGAACCTGCGCACCCCCTTCCGGTCTCGAAGAGCATCGTATCGGAAAAAACGGTGTCGGGGGTGATTATCACGGACTTCGGGAAGACGTCCCTGCGCCTCTCTCCGGAGAAAGCGGCCCGCGCCCCGTCCACCCCTGGAAGGAAAAACCCGTCGAGCCCGGCAAGGCGCGCCGGGAGCTCCGGCCCGCCGCCATCCGGCGCTTCGTCAAGAAGGTCCGCGAGGATACCCGCCGCTTCTTCCCCCTCGCCGAGCACCGCGACGTCGATAATATCGGAGAGGGGAAGCGGATTGGCGCTTACGGCGGGCCCTCCCGCTATCACGAGGGGAGCGCCCCTCCTTTTCTCCCTCAGCGGCTCGATCCCGGAATCGATCAGGATGCGCACGAGGTCGAGATAATCCTCCTCATATGACACGGAGAACAGGAGGGCGAAGGCGTCGCCGATCGGCCTCCCGCTTTCGAATGTCAGGGGAGAGGTGTCGCTGAAGAATCTTTCGACGCTGAACCGGCCGCTCCGCGCCAGCGCGCCGTAAATGAAATGGAACCCGAGGTTCGACATCGCGACGGAATATGAGGCGGGATATCCGACGAACAGGGCCCTGGCATGCCTCGGCGGCCGGGGGAACGTCTCAAGGAATGTCTCGCGAGGTTTGCCGTGTGAGGAAGATCTTTTTCGAGAAGCAGTCAACGCGGCCTTTCCGTGATATCATCCCGCATCGAAGCCGGAAAAGCCGTCGGCGATAAGATTTCTCGCGACGAGATTTCCGGGATCGATCTCGACGAGCCTGTGAAGGATGGATTCGGCCTTGTCGTCCATCCCCTTCTGCCTCATTGTCAGGGCAAGCGAAATCAACGCTTCGCCGTACTCGGAATTCACATCCAGGCTCTTTCTGTAACAGACTTCGGCGGCGTCCAGGTTGCCCTTGAAGAACTGAATATCCCCCATTATCTTGTAGAGGTCCGCGAAATCGTCTCCGTTGCAGTCAAGGAGCTTCTCGGCTTCCTGGTATTCCCCCCGCCTTATCAGGAGCATGGCGAGCTTCTCCCTGGCCCTTACGAAGCGGCCGTTGACCTGGAGGGACCTCCTGAAGAATTCCTCCGCCTCCTTCTCCATGCCCATATGCACGTAGACCTCGCCGATGAAATACAGCGCGTCGGCGCTCTCGCCCCCGACGTCGATGATTTCCCTCAGCACCCTCATCGCCTCCTCGAGATTGCCCTCCCTGAGGTGAACCAGCGCCACGCTTATATCGGCGTCATCCGGCTTGTCGTTCCCGTGTATCCCGCTCGTCAGGTAATCCACGGCCCTCTGTTTCTCGCCCGTCTGGTAGAGAAGAAGCCCGTAGTAGTACTGGGCCCTCGAATATCCAGGGGAAATCTCGAGCGTCCTTTCGAGGGCGGCCTTCGCCTTGTCGTGCTCCCCGAGGTAGAAAAGTGTCGATCCGAGATAGCATTGAAGGTCGGCGTAGCCGGGGCGCTCCGTCGCCGCGAGTTCGAAATGCGGCAGCGCCTCCCTGAACATCCTGTCGTCCAGGTACGCGACCCCGAGATAGAACCTCGCTTCCGTGTATCCCTTGTTGACGTCGAGCGCGGCTCTCGAACTCCTTCCTCGCCTCCCGCGTTTGCCGTCGCGCAGCAGGGCCAGTCCCAGCTTGAACCTGACGTCGGGGTAATCCGGATGTATTCGCGCGGCCCCCGAGAAGGCGCCCGCCGCCAGCGTGAAATCCCCCGTGTTGAAAGCCTCGATCCCCTCCCTGACGCACATCTCGAACTCGGTGTCGGTTTTCACGAATTCCCGTATCTTCGCGAGGGGGGGAATCTCGGTTTCCTTACCGGCCATGTGCTCGCTCAGGAACTTGCTGATCGGGCTCGGGTTGCCGGCCCCCAGTTCGAGGGCCCTGGCGAAGACCGCGTCCGCCCTTTCCTTGTCGCCCTTCTCGAACAGGATGATCCCCAGGTAGCAGACCGCCTCGAAGTAGCTTTCGTTCAGCTCAACGGCCCTCTCGAGCATGTCGACCGCGTCGCCGAGCTTCCCGCGGCTGTGATAGATCACCCCCATGCGGTAGTACAGGTCCGGGTAGGTCGGGTTCTCCCTGATCGCCACGCTGAAATGCTCGAAGGCCCCGTCGAGGTCGCCGGCGTGAAAAAGCGCCGTGCCGAGATGAACGTGCGATTCGGCGGCGTAGAACATCCCGAGAGCGTAAACCGGATCGCTCGATCCGACCTTGCTTACGGCGCGCTCGAACTGCTCGACGGCCAGGTCGTACCTTCCCTCGTTGAAATACCTGATGCCGATCTCGTAATCGGCGTTCTTTTCGACCCCGAACAATCTTCCCCAGACCGACAAAGGCTGCTCCCGGCGTTTAATCCAGCTGCTTCCTTGAGAAATGTCGGAATCTCGAGGTTCGGCTCGCTCACGCAGCCGACGCCGACGAGATCCAGGCCTTCGAATCCGTTGAACCGCGGCGCGGGCGGCGCCGTTTCAACCATTCTCTCGACCTCGAACCTTTCCTGCACCCTTTCCTGCACCCTTTCGCGTGTCCTCATCCGGGGCACTATCTCCCGGGCCCCGGGCTCGAAACCGGTCGCTATGACCGTGACGTTGATGCTGTCGGAGCAGTCCTCATTTATGACGGCACCGAATATCACGTTCGCGTCCTCTCCGGCTTCCTCGCTTATGATGGCCGTCGCCTGCGACACCTCGTGAAGGGTCATGTTCGAGTCGCCCGTGATGTTGACGAGCACTCCCTTGGCGCCCCTGATCGAAACGTCCTCGAGGAGCGGGCTGCTGAGCGCTATCCTCGCAGCCTCGACCGCCCGGTTCTCGCCCTCCGCCGTTCCGGTGCCCATGAGGGCTCCGCCCATGCCGCTCATGATAGAGCGAACGTCGGCAAAGTCAAGATTTATAAGCCCCGGCGTCATGACGAGGTCGGATATTCCCTTGGTGGCGTGGTGAAGCACCTCGTCGGCCTTCGAAAAGGCTTTCGTAAGGGGCATGTCTGAAGGCACGAGGGAAAGGAGCCTGTCGTTCTGTATCACTATGAGCGTGTCGACCTCGCTCTTCAGCTGCTCGATCCCCTCGAGCGCCTGCATCTCCCTTCTCTTTCCCTCGAAGCTGAAGGGCCTGGTCACGATCCCGACGGTCAGGGCGCCCATCTCGCGGGCTATCCTCGCCACGAAGGGGCTCGCACCGGTTCCGGTGCCGCCGCCCATTCCGGCCGTCACGAAGACCATGTCGGCCCCGTTGAGCATTTCCCTTATCAGGTCGGAGTCCTCCTCGACCGCTTTTCTGCCGACCTCGGGCTTCCCGCCGGAACCGAGGCCCTTGGTCAGCCTCCCGCCGATCTGCATCTTCTTGTGCGCGAGGGAGAGCTCGAGCACCTGCGCGTCGGTGTTCACGGCGACGAATTCCACTCCCTCGAAGACCGGCGGAAATCATCCTGTTGATGGCGTTTCCTCCCGCGCCTCCCACTCCAACGACCCGCAGGCGGGCCAGTTCGCTGATCTCATCGAATTCAAACCGCATCTTGCTTCCCCTTTCTTCCTTACGGTTAATCTACAGAAATAAACTCGCTATTCTTCTCAACCTGTCGAACATCCATCCAATCGGCCGGCCGGGGCTTTTCAACCTCGCCAGCCTGCCGAACCTGTCGCTCTCGAAGAGAAGCAGGCCAACGGCGGCGCTCCAGCTTTCATCGGCGGTTATCCCGGGGATGTCGCCGAGCCCGTCCGGCATCCCCTTCCTCACGGGAAGGCCGAACACCTGCGAGGCGACGCTCTTCATCCCCATTATCCTCGACCCGCCGCCCGTCAGAACCACCCCCGCCCCCATCGACTTGAACCATTCCGTCGCCGAAACGGACGACTTGATCATGCTGAAGATCTCCTCGCATCTCGGCTCTATTATCGCGGCGATGATCTTTTTTCGGACCTCGCCCCCGCTGTTACCGTGGGCTCCCGGGAGCAGCACCGTCTCGTCCTCTCCGGCGAGCGATTCGAGGGCCAGCCCGTAGCGCAGCTTTATATCCTCGGCCGCCGACTCGGGGATCCTCAGGCCGATGGACAGATCCTTCGAGATATTGTTCCCGCCGACCGGTATGACTCCGCTCGCCCTGGCGCATCCGCCGTGGAACAGCGCGAAATCGGTTATCCCCCCGCCGATGTCTATGAGGAGGCAGCCCGATTCCATGTCCTCCCGGGTCAGCACGGAGTGGGCGCAGGCGAGGGGCTGGAAAACGAGATTGAGCGCGTCGACGCCTGTCTTTTCCAGCATCCTGACGAAGTTCTCGACGCCTGCGGCCTGAGCGGTCACGAGGTGCACCTCGACGCCGAGACGCGATCCCGCCATCCCGACCGGGTCCTTTATCCCCCGGTTCTTGTCGACCGTGAAATCCAGGACGGCCGTGTCCACGATCTCCATGTCGGAGGGAAGCACCACGTTCCCCGCCGAATCTATCACCTTCCTGACGTCGGCCGCCGTGACCTCGAGCCTGCCATCGGGAAGGGAAATCACGCCCCTGCTGTTGATGCTCCTTACCCCTGGGCCCGAAAACCCGGCGCACACGCCCTGTATCTCCACGTCGGCCATCCGGCCCGCTTTCTCGAGAGCCAGGCCGACGCACGCGGCGGCGGCCTCCATGTCGACGACCATACCTTTCTTCACGCCGTCCGAAGGCAGGCTCGCGGCCCCCGTTATCTTCATCTCTCCGCCGCTGAATTCTCCGACCGCGGCGGCCACTTTCGTGGTTCCCAAGTCAAGGCTCACTATGAATTCCGGATGCATAACCCGCGAATCACCTCCTTCTGGCATTCAGCGAATCACGACCTGCCGTTCAAACCTCAGGTCAATAAATTCCGGGAACGACTCCTCGTCGCGCAGGGATCCGTACACGGTCCTGAGCTTTCTCACCTTCTCCTCGTAATCCCCGGTCCCCATCTGTATCGACGTGCCGCCGTCGAGCAGGACGAGGATCACGTCGGCGTCCTCCACGTGTATTTCGGAGAGAAGCTCGGCCGGGGAAAAATCGAAATCCTTGAGGAGCTGGAGGACCTCCATCGATCTTTGTATCATCCTCGCGCCCTTTTCCGTTTTCGCCTCATCGCAACTTATGCCCGTTATGAGAGGCAGGTCCACCTCCCACGGACCGGACCTCAGGGGAAGCACCACGCCCCCCGCGTCGACGCCGAATATAGTCTCGAGGTTTATCAGCGCCACGGGCACCCTCTCCTCCACGTAACAATCGAGCCCGTGAAGGGGGCGACGGCGGAACGTGACGCGGGCCACCTCGGGAAACGCCTTCAGCTCGCTTTGAAGCGCGGAATGGGGAAGCGTGTATATGTTGCTGCCGAGATGCGTCCTGAGTACGGCGCTCAGGGAATCCTCGGGCATGTACCTTCCGCCGTTCAGCCTGATCTCCCTGAGCTCGAAGGCGGTCGTAAAAAAGAATACCCACGCGGCGCCCGATACCGCCGCCGCGGCCAGCGAAAACGCCGCTATCCGCATTACGCGAATCCTTTTCGGCGCGCTTCCCGCCGCCGCGTTCGCCCCGCCACGCCTCGTTAATCTCATTCTTCGCCCTTTCCTTTTAAAAATTCCTCGCCGAGCCTGAAGATATTGCCCGCCCCGAGCGTCAGAAGAAGATCCCCCGGCCGGAGGCTCCCGTAAACCGCGACTCGAAGGTCTTCCCATGCCGGGATGTACGTCAGCTTCTTCACTCCCCCCTTGAGGGCGCTTCTGCAGATGAGCTCGCCGGTGACGCCCGGGATGGGTCGTTCGCCGGCCGCGTACACGTCGGTTATAAAGACCTCGTCGGCCATGAGAAAACATTCGTTGAACCTCTGGTGGAGGTCGCGCGTTCTCGTGTACCTGTGAGGCTGAAACACGACGACGAGCCTGCGGGTGAAACTCCGGCGCGCCGTTTCGACGGCGGCCCTGACCTCGGTCGGGTGATGACCGTAATCGTCAATGACCAGTACGCCGTCCCTTTCGCCCTTGAATTCGAAACGCCTTCCGACGCCGCTGAATCGGGCAAACGCCTTCCCGGCGATCCCGAGGTCTATGCCGAGCTCGTCGGCGAGGGCGCAGACGCCCAGGGCGTTCTGAACGTTATGCCTGCCCGGCAGCCTCAGGAACATCTCCCCCTTTTCCTTCCCGTCGATGAAGACGATGAAGGTGGTGCCGTCGGCCGATTCCTCCCTGATCTCCCCGCGCACGTGCGCCTCGGCGGAGAAGCCGTACGTGATTATCCTGCGGTCTATGCGCGGCATGACGCTTCTGACGTTGGGATCGTCGAGGCAGCAGATCACCGCCCCGTTGAAGGGAACCTGACGCGCGAACCGCGTGAACGCGTCCTGGATCCTCTCGAGGCTTCCGTAGAAATCGAGATGCTCCGCGTCTATGTTCGTTATAATGGCCACGGCGGGGGAAAGCCGGACGAAATTGCCGTCGCTCTCGTCGACTTCGGCTACGAGAAATTCGCCTTCGCCGAGCCTCGCGTTCGTGTCGAGGCTCTTCAATTTACCCCCGACGATGATCGTGGGGTCGAGCCCCGCTTCCTGAAGGACGACGCCGGCGAGCGAGGTCGTCGTGGTCTTGCCGTGGGCCCCCGCGACGGCGATGCCCGTCCTCATCCTCATCAGTTCGCCGAGCATGTCGGAGCGCGGGATCACCGGTATCCCCGCGGCGGCGGCCGCCGCCACCTCCGGGTTCGACGGAGTCACCGCCGACGAGACGACCACGATATCCGCCCCCTCGATATTCTCCGCCCTGTGCCCCCTGCTTATCCTCGCCCCGAGCGACGAAAGGTTGTCCGTGATGGCGCTCTTCTCGATATCCGATCCGCTCACCGCGAACCCGAGGTTCAGGAGCACCTCGGCTATCCCGCTCATGCCTATTCCGCCGATTCCGACAAAATGCACATGTTTCACCTTACCGAGCATTGCACGTTCCTTCCACGCGGCCGCACGCCTCCGTGCGAGCGCCATCCAGGCCCGAACGGCCGGGGATGCCCAAAAGATTCTCTATATCCCGCGCTATTATTTCGGCGGAGTCGCCGATATGCAGCGTCCGAAGCGATTCGCCCATCCTCGAAAGGGCCGACGGATCGTGAATCATCCCGCTGAGCGCGCGGCCGAGGGAGTTTTCGTCGAGATCGCAGTCCCTGATCATCACCGCGCCTCCGGCGCGGACGAGCGCTCCGGCGTTGCCGGCCTGATGATCGTCCGCCGAGAAGGGATACGGGACGAGGACGCAAGGCAGGCCGACCGCCGCAAGTTCCGAGACGCTCAGGGCGCCCGAACGGGCAAGGGCCGCGTCGGCGGCCATGTACGCGCTGTCGATGTTGGATATGTACTCGGCGAGGAAGACCCTGGTCCCCGCGGGCCCCAGCAGGCTCTTCATCTCCGCATAGTCCTTCCGTCCCGTCTGAATGATCCCCTGGACCCTTTCGTCCGAGAGCAGGTAGCCGGCGGCGGCCCTGTTGAGAGTCCGCGCACCCTGGCTGCCGCCGAACACGAGCAGGACGGGCTTGTCGTCGGACAGCCCGAAAATCCTCCTCGCCTCCCGCCGCCTCTCGGGAGAGCGCGCGCCTGGGCCGGCGATCCGCGCGATGTCGCGCCTGAGCGGGTTGCCGGTGAAGACGACTCCCTTGCGAGCGCCGAAACGGCCGGCCGCCTCTTTGAAACCTATGTAGACCCTTTCGGCGCGCCGCGCGAGAACCCTGTTCGCGAGGCCCGGCACCGAATTCTGCTCCTGTATCACGACCCTGCGCCCGAGAATCGCTGCCGCCATAACGGTGGCCGCGCTGGCATACCCTCCCGATCCGAAAACCAGATCGGGCTTGAACCGCGCGATTATCACGGAGGATTCGACGATCCCGGCCGCCAACCTGAACATCGTGCCGATCTTTCCCGCCAACCCGCGCCCCCTGACGCCGCGCGAGGATATGAAAACGATCCTGTGCCCGGCCTCGGGGACCACCTTCGCCTCGAGGCCCGCCCTGGTCCCGGTGAAAAGCGCCTCGAAACGGTCGTGACGCGCCGCGAAAGCCTCGGCCACGGCAAGGGCCGGGTAAACGTGCCCGCCGGTGCCTCCGCCCGCGAAGATTATCCTGAGCCCCTTTTCCATCACCAGACCGTTTCTTTCTCCCGGGAACGCCTCGCGTAGACGACCTGCTCGCCTGCATCGGCGGTCAAATGCCTCTTCGGGCCGCCCGGGTTGCGGCCCTTCGACGAAATGCTGAGGAGGATCCCCACCGCGGACATTGAAGTGATCAGCGAGGACCCCCCGTAACTTACGAACGGCAGAGGAAGACCCGCGACCGGAACGATGCCGAGGGTCATCGAAATGTTGATTATGGCCGTCGAAAAGATCGAAAGCCCTATCCCCATGGCGAGAAGGAATCCGAAAGAGTTCGGCGCCCTTTTCGCGGTTCTCAGCGCCCTGTTGAACAGCACGACGAAAAGGAAGAGGACGGACACCGTCCCGATGATCCCGAGCTCCTCCCCGATTATCGAATAGATGAAATCGGTGTGCGCGTCGGGCAGGAAATTGTACTTCTGGTGGCCGTTCCCCGGGCCGCAGCCGAAAATGAATCCCGAACCGAGCGCGATCAGGGACTGGTTTACCTGCCATCCCTGGCCCTGAAGATCGGCCCCCCTGTCGCACAGCACCATGAACCTTTCGCGGACGTGGGGGAAACTGTACATGAGCGGCAAGCCGACCGCCGCGACGGCCGCGCCGAACGAGGCTATGTGGCGTATCCTGCATCCTCCGATGAACATCATCGCCATCGAAATCAGCACTATCATGACCGCGTTGCTCAGGTTGGGCTGAAACCCGATGAGCGTCGCCATCATGATGACGACGCCGAGCAGCGGAAGGAACCCGCGCTTCAGATCGGTGATCTTTTCCTTCCCGTCCGCTATCCTGGCCGAAAGGAAGATTATCAGGGCGTACTTCGCGACCTCGACCGGCTGAATCACGAAATTGAAGACCTGGAGCCAGCGGACGGCGCCCCTGACCTCCCTGCCCCATATGAATATCGCGGAGAGAAGAATTATCGAGAGGATCAGGATGTAGAGCGACATCTTCCTGTAGACAGCCGAAGGGTATCTTCATGCAGACGAGCATGCAGCATATCCCCAGGGCCACGCGGATGGCGTGCCTCTGTATGAAAAAGAACGACGAGCTGAACTGTTCCTTCCCTATCACCTGGCTCGCCGAGAAAACCATGATGAGCCCGAGCGCCACCAGAAGGAAGGTGATCAGGAAGAGTTTCATGTCGTATCCCTGCCGCGTTTTCAACCCAGCATGCCTCCGGTTTCAAGTACGCATTCCCTGAAGACCTCGCCCCTGTGCTCGAAATTCCTGAACATGTCGAAGCTTGCGCACGCCGGAGACAGCACGACCATATCCCCGGAGACGGCGATCCGGGAGGATTTCACGACGGCGTCCATCATCGAGTCCGCCCTCTCCAGCCGCACCCGCCCCTCGAGCGCCTTCTCGATCAGCGGAGCCGCCTTCCCGATCGTGACGACGGCTTTTATCCCGGGGAGCACTTCGAGGAATTTCGTGTAATCGCTCCCCTTGTCGTACCCTCCGGCTATCAGAACGACCGGGGCGTCGAGGCCTGACAGGCTCTTCACCGCGGCCTCCACGTTGGTCGCCTTGGAATCGTTGTACCAGGTCACCCCGGATATCACGGCCACCCTTTCCATCCTGTGCTCGAGCCCGCGGAACCGGCGAGGGCCCTTCGGCATGCCTCGGCCGGGATGCCCAGGCCCTGCAGCGAGGAGACGGCTGCGAGGGCGTTCTCGGCGTTGTGGATCCCCACGACCCCCATCTCGTGCCTGCCGATGATCCGTTCCCGCGCGCCGCCCGGGCCCGTCCTGACGAGATCGTCCCCGTCGAGCCAGGCGCCCCCCTCGACCTCACGGGTCGACGAGAACGGGGCGAGCCTTCCGGGAAAGCGCGCCGCGACCGACGCGCAGCCGGCGTCGTCGGCGTTGTAAAAGTAAAGGTCCTCCCCGCCGCAATTCTCCACGATCCTTTCCTTCAACCGGTAATAGTCGTCGAGGCTGCGGTAACGGTCGAGATGATCGGGTGTCAGGTTCAGGATGCCGGCCGACGCCGGATGGAATTCCCTGATCGCCTCGAGCTGGAAGCTGCTGACCTCTATGACGAAAAATCCGTCCGGCCCCAGGCTTTCCGCGACGCCGCTGAAAGGGACGCCGACGTTTCCGGCGACGATCGTCTCTTTCCCGGCCGCCTTCAGTATCTCTCCGATCATCGAGACCGTCGTCGACTTGCCGTTCGTCCCCGTGACGGCGATGACCGGCGCCGCGGCGTGCCTGAAGGCGAGCTCGAGCTCGCTGATGACCGGGATCCCCCTCGAGGCCGCTTCGGCCATCAGGGGATGCTCCATCGGAACGCCCGGGCTGATGACCACCTCGGCGGCCCCGTCGAGAAGGCCGGGGTTGAACTTCCCCGACACCATCGCCACGCCGGAAAGATCCGGCGGGACGGAGACCTTCTCGCTCTCGTCGGCGCAGACCACTTCCCGTCCCTTCGAGAGGAGAAGCCTCGCGGCGGCGATGCCGCTTCTCGCCATGCCGAACACCACCGTCCTGTTTTTCATTCCGTCGCCCATTCCGACAGCCATCCGCCTTTCACGCGGCCCGCGCCGGGCGGCCCGCGAGCTTCGCCTCAGCGCAATTTAAGCGTGCTCATGCCGAGAAGCAGGAACAGCGCGGCCACGATCCAGAACCTCACGACTATCTGGCTCTCGCTCCACCCGAGCAGTTCGAAGTGATGGTGAAGCGGCGCCATTCTGAATATCCTTTTGCCGGTCGACCTTGAAGGAGCCGACCTGCAGGATCACCGAAAGCGCCTCCGCGACGAAGACCCCTCCGATCACGATGAGAAGCAGCTCGCTCTTCAGCAGCACCGCCACCGTCCCGAGCGCGCCGCCGAGAGCCAGCGATCCGGTATCGCCCATGAAGATCTGGGCCGGGTGAGTATTGAACCAAAGGAACCCGAGCGCCGCGCCGACCACCGACATGCAGTAGACCGTCAGCTCTCCTGCTCCCTCCTGGTAGAAAATGTTCAGGTACTCGGAAAAGACCCTGTTACCGCCGAGGTAGGCGAGTAACGCGAAAGCCAGAAAGCAGAATGCGGCGATACCGGTCGCCAGTCCGTCGAGTCCGTCGGTGAGATTCACGGCGTTCGATGTCCCCGTGATGACGAGCATCACCAGCGGAATGTAGAAATATCCCCAGTTTATGTAGAGGTCCTTCAAAAAAGGCACCGCGGTCGACGTCATCCCGTGGCTCACGAGCGGATTGGCCACGAGGTAGGTGCCGAGAGCCGCGCCGAAAAGGAGCTGGCCGATCAGCTTGTATCTTCCGATCAGCCCCTTGTCCCTCTTCTTCACGACGCTGAGATAATCGTCGAGGAACCCTATCAACCCCGTCCAGAGTGTCGCGCCGACGGCCACCTGCACGTAGTGGTTGGTCAGGTTCGACCAGAGCAGCGTCGGTATGACGATCGCGGCGATCACGAGGACGCCGCCCATCGTGGGGGTCCCCGCCTTGCCGCTGTGCCTTTCGGGGGCCTGCTTCTTTATCCTCTCGCCGATCTGGAGCCTCGTGAGCCACTTTATAAGCTTCGGCCCGAATATGAAGCAGATGAGAAGCGCGGTGACCGTTGCGTACGCCGCCCTGAAGGTGATGTACCTGAAGACGTTGAACGCGAAGAAATATTCCTTGAGCGGATAGAGGAGATGGTAAAGCATCAGCGCACCTTCCTTTTCTCCGCCTTGCGCAGCGCGGCGATCTCCCCGATCACGTTTTCCATGTGCATCGATCTCGATCCCTTTACCAGCACGCAGTCGCCCGCGGCGAGGAACGAATCGAGGTAGGCGGCGAGCGCGCCCGTGTCGATGAAATGGCTGATGTCGGCCGGGGCCCTTCGCTGTTCGGCGGCCGCCCTGCTGAGCTCGACCGTCAGTCGGCCGAGCGTGAGCAGCCCGTCGACGCCGGCCTTGCCGCAATAGGTCCCCATCTCGGCGTGAAGCTCCGGGCCCGCCTCGCCGAGCTCGAGCATGTCGCCGAGGACGAGCCACCTTCTCCCCTTCACGGGCATTTCCATGAAGGCGTCGACCGCCGAGCTCAGGGAAGCCGGGTTGCAGTTGTACGAATCGTCGACGAAGGTGATGCCGGCTATGTCGTACATGGCGCCTCTTCCCCCGGCCGGCCCGGCGGCGGCGACTGACGGGAGCCGCTTCCTCCGGGCTTATCCCGTAAAGCGAGGCGACCGCCACGACGCACGCCGCGTTGAGAACGTGATGCCTTCCGTATCGCGACGTCTCCATCCTCGTCCCCGACAGCGTGAAGGCATACCCGCCGCCCTCTTTTTTCGAGAGTTCGGTCGGCCTGAAACCGGCCTCCGGCGAGAAACCGAACGAGACGACCTTCGCCTTCGTCCGTTCCTTCAGGAAGGCGAAGAATTCGTCGTCGGCCGGAAGCACGGCGGCGCCGCCCTCCGGAAGGCTTTCGATCAGTTCCGCCTTGGCTTTCGCCACGCCCTTTATCGTGCCGAAATTTTCCAGATGCCCGGAGGCGATGTTCGTTATGATCCCCGTCTCCGGCCGGGCGATCGACGCGAGGAGCCGGATCTCGTTTTTCGCGCTCGCTCCCATCTCCACGACGAGCAGCTCCGTGTCCTCGCCCATCGAAAGCAGGGTCAGCGGGACCCCGATGTGATTGTTGTAATTGCCCTGCGTCGCGTGGACCCTGTGCTTCAGCGCGAGAACCGACGCGAGCATCTCCTTCGTCCCCGTCTTCCCGACGCTCCCCGTGATGCCGACGACGCGCGGCTTCACGCGGTCGCGCCACGCGGCGGAGAGCCGCTGAAGCGCCTTCAGCGTGTCGGGCACATCGATCACCGGCAGGCCGCCCGCCGCCCTCGCGGCGTCTTCGCTTCGATTCCTGTTCACGACCAGGGCCGCCGCGCCCTTCGAGACCGCCTCGCCGAGATGATCGTGGCCGTCGGCGCTTACCTCCGACGAGCGCGAAAAAGACGCGCCCGGCGCAGTCGCCCCTCGAATCGGTGCACACGTCCGCCGACCGCCGCGCCTTCCGCGCCGATTCCGGATTTTCCCAGAACGCCCGCGACCCATGAAAGCTCAGTCCTGATATCCCACCTCCGCGTCCTGCAGGGCCTTCCCCGCCTCTTCCATATCGCTGAAATGTATCTTCACTCCGCCGGCCTCCTGGTAGTCCTCGTGCCCCTTGCCGGCGACTGCGACGATGTCGCCTTCCCGCGCCTCACCGACGGCCGCGCGGATTGCCGATGCGCGGTCGACGATCGCGTCCACCGGCGTCTTCGACCCGGCGGTCCCGCTGAGCACCTCGTTTATTATCGACCGGGGATCCTCCGACCTCGGATTGTCGCTCGTGACGATCACGCGGTCGCTGTATTCCACCGAGACCTTCCCCATCATCGGCCTCTTTCCCCTGTCCCTGTCGCCGCCGCACCCGAAGACGGTGATCAGCCTGCCCGGCTCCAGCTCCCTGCAGAAACGCAGCAGGTTCTCCAGCGCGTCGGGCGTGTGGGCGTAATCGACGACCACGACGGGGCCGCCTTCCCTTCTGATCACCTGGAACCTCCCCGGCACCCCCTCGACCCCTTCGAGCCCGGCCTTGATCTCCTCGAGCCCGATCGACGCCGCGAGCGCGGCGCCGGCCGCGGCGAGGGCGTTGAAGATCGAAAATCTTCCGAGCAGCTTCAGGTCGACGTCGATCCTGCCGACCGGCGTGGCAAGCGTGAAGGAGGTCCCCTCGAGCGTCGCCCGGGCATCCTCCGCCCTCACCATCGCATCGTCCCCCATGCCGAACGATACCCTGTCACCGCCGAACCTTTCGCCTATGCCCCTGACGCGAAGATCGTCGTTGTTGTAGACGATCGTCCCGTTCTTCTTCGTCCTTCCCCGCCTGTCGAGCGACCGGACGAAGATCTCCTTCGCCTCCATGTAATTTTCGAGCGTCCCGTGATAATCGAGATGGTCGCGGGTGATGTTGGTGAACACTCCGACGTCGAACTCCAGGCCTTCGATCCTTCCCTGCGCGGCGGCGTGCGAGCTGACCTCCATCACCGCCGACCTGCATCCGTCGGCGACGAATCCTCCGAGTATCGAATAAAGCCCCGAGGCTCCCGGGGTCGTGCGCTCGGAGGATCTCATGCGGCCGGCCGTCCCGTACCCGACCGTCCCGATGACCCCCGCGGGCCCCGCCGCCATGTCGAGCACCGAACGAAGCAGGAAGGCCGTCGAGGTCTTGCCGTTGGTCCCGGTGACGCCGGCGAGAAGAAGGGCGAGATCCGGCTCGCCGAAAAGCCGCCTCGCCAGGACCGCCTCCGCGAGAGAGGTGTCCGCGACCGCTATGACGGGGACGCCGGCGCCGATCTCCCTGTCCGCGACCACCGCGGAAGCCCCGTTCTTCACCGCCTGGGCGATGAAATCGTGGCCGTCGAGCCTGTGGCCCGACGATCGCGACGAAAAGGCTTCCGCCGCGCGCCTCCCTCGAGTCGACCGTTATATGGCCGATCTCGACGTCCCGCATCCCGACCGCCGACTTTATCGCCAGACCTTCAATCAGTTTCGACAGCTTCAATCAATGCCCCCCCGCCGTCTTCGCTGCGCCCGAAACGGGCTTCGCGCCCGGCTTCTGTTCCTCTTCCTGATCCTCGTATTTCAATGGATTGCAGCAGAGCGTGACCTTCGTCCCCTGCCCGGCCATACTGGCCCGGCTCGGGAACCTGGCTCTCCACGAGCCCGTACCCTTCGATTTTCCCGGCGAGACCGCACTCGATGAGCATCCTTCGCGCCTTGCGGACCGACAGCCCGAGAAGGTCGGGCACGCAGACCTCCTGCGAGGCGTTGGGCGAGGCCACGCGCAGCGCGAGGCTGATCTCGCTCCCGGGTTCGGCGTACGTACCGGGCTCCGGGATCTGGGCGAACACCTCTCCATCCCTCATCGTGCAGTCCACCCTGAATCCGTGCCTGGCGGCCAGTATCTCCGCCTCGGAGAGATTGAGCCTGAGGAAAGCTCGGCACGGCCGACCTGTTCGCCCTCGGGTCCGTCATGGTCATGACGCTCGAACGCGGGTCCACCAGGAGGTCGGTCGAGAGGTTGATCCCTTCGATTATCTTGCGGAAGACCACGGCCGCGGAGGAGCCTCCGTAATAGTGATTTTGTTCGGGCTCGTCGAGGAGCACCAGGCACACGAGCTGCGGCGCGTCCGCCGGCGCGAAGCCGATGAAGCTCGCGATGTATTTGCCGTTGACGTACCCGTACCCCTCCGATTTCTGGGCGGTGCCCGTCTTGCCTGCCGTCTCGATCCCCTCGACCTGCGCGTTGGTGCCCGTGCCGTCCTTCACGACTCCCTTGCAGAAATCGATCAGCGTCCTGGCGGTCTCGCCTGAAAAGACCTTTCTCACCCTGATCGACGGATATGAGACGACGGGGCGTTCCCCGGGCCGCGCGATCTCGATCGCGACGCGCGGAGTCATCAGGGTCCCGCCGTTGGCGAGGGCGCCGTAAGCCATCGCCATCTGCATCGCCGTGACTCCGATCTCCTGCCCGATCGATATGCTGGCCATCGAACGTCCCGACCATTCCTTCGGATCGCGCAAAATCCCCTTCGATTCGGCCGGAAGGTCGATTCCCGTCCTGCCTCCGAACCCCATGTTCAGCATGAATGTGTAATAATCCCTCCTGTCGCTGTCCATGATCGCCTTGATCGTGCATATATTGCTCGAACGGGTGAACGATTCCTTGAAGGTCAGCCACTCGAACTCATGATCGTCCGTGAATCTGCCGAAATCGAAATCGGCTTTCCCCTTCTCCCCGTAGAAGACGTCGTAGGGATCGACCCTGCCCGATTCGAGAAGGTAGGCGTCGGTCACGAGCTTGAAGGTGGACCCGGGCTCGTACATGCAGCTCGTCGAATATAGCCCGCTGTTTCCGTTCCACACTCGCAGCCCGCTTCCCGAGCCGGGGCATTTCTCGGAAATGGCCAGGATGTCGCCGCTGCCGGGGTCGACGACTATCGCGGCCCCCCCCTTCGCGCCGTAACTATCGACGGCCTGTTCGAGCTCGAAATCGACTATCGACTGTATCCCCGAATCGATGGTCAGGTAGACGTCGCAGCCGTCGACCGGCTCCTTGCCGGGAGAGTTGATCAGCCTGAATTCGGCGGATTTCGCGTCCCTGTTGACGATCAGCCATCCGTCGGCACCCTTCAGGTAATTCTGGAAAGCCTGCTCGATTCCGGAAACGCCGTTCTCCTCGAGGTCGGTCGAACCGACGCACGCCGGGGTCATCGCGCCCATAGGGTTCAATCTCTCCGCGCGGGTGTCGAGTCTCAGCCCGGGGAAGGACGACAATCTCGCCTCCTGCTCGGCGGTGAGATCGATATCCTTCGCGAGGAGGATGTAGCTGTCTTTGCGCGAGAGGAGGCGTTTTATCGCGGAGGGCTTCTTCCCGGTCACGCCGGCGAGGTACGCCGCGCAGCTCTCGTCCTTCGGGAAATCCCTCGGGGTTATGCCTATCGTGTAAGTCGTGTGGGAGACAGCCAGCGGGTACCCGTTGCGGTCGTATATCGCGCCGCGCCTCGCGGGCCATTTTTGTTCCTCGGTCTGCTGGCCTTCGGCCAGCGCCTTGTAGGCCTTGTGCTGAATGATCTGTACCTGGATTATTCTATAGACGAGAACGCAGACAGTTATGGCGACGATTGCAGAGACGAGACGTATCCGCCATTCAGAGAACCTGCTCGGCATCATTTCTCCAGTTTTCCCCCGGGCATCGATGTGCCGCTCTCGCCAAGGCCGGCCTGCGCCCAGCGGACCGCTTCCTTCCTGAACTGTTTGCGGTTGTCGTAGCAGGCAATCCGCGTGACTTCCTCGGTCGAGCCCGCTTTAAGCCCCAGTTCCTGCACCAGCGGGATGATCCTGTCGGGCGAGGTCAGCCTGTTGTGCTCCGCGGTCAGGAGGATCTTTTCCTCGCCGAGCTTCTCGGCCTGCACCATCCCGCTGTTGATCTGCCCCGAAAGGGTCTGAAAATGAACGTGGAGCGATATGTAGAGAAGCACCAGGCTCGAAAAGAACCCGACTATGAGAAGGAAGTTCATCGGGCTTATCCTTCCTTCGAGGGCCTTCTTGATAACCATAGCCGCGTCATCCATGTAATCGGTGTGCGTCCTCATCTCGGCAACCTTTCTGCGACACGGAGCCTCGCGCTCCTTGCCCTGGGGTTATTGTCCACCTCTTCGGGCCCCGCGAGCACCGGGCGTCTCGTCAGAACCTTCAATGTCGAAACCCTGCCGCATCCGCATTCGGGAAAATCCGGAGGGCAGATGCATCCTTTTTCCTCCTGCCTGAAGTAATTCTTGACCATCCTGTCCTCGAGCGAGTGGTAACTCAGAACCGCCAGGCGGCCGCCCGGTGTCAGGAGCGCGGCCGCCTGGGGCAGGAAGGCCCTGAGGTTCTCCAGCTCGTCGTTGGCCCATATTCTCAAAGCCTGAAAAACGCGCGAAAGCGATCCGATAAGGAATCTCGCCGGGACCGTCCGCCCGACGATCGAACGAAGTTCGGATGTCGTCGTCAGGGCGCCGTTTTCCCTCGCCTTGACGATGAGCGCCGCGATGGCGCCGCTTTTTTTCTCCTCGCCGTAATCGCGCAGTATCCCGGCGATCTCCGCCGCGGGGGCCTCCGCGAGGAGCTTCGCCACCGGGCGCGCGCCGCTTCCCATCGACATGTCCAGCGGACCGTCATCCATGTAGCTGAAACCCCTGGAGCGGTCAGAAATCTGGAAGGAGGACAACCCCAGGTCGGCGAGGATGCCGCAGCAGGGTCTTCCGCCGAGGTGGGCGGCGATGTCGCTGAAATTGCCGTGGATGAATGAGACCCTTCCGCCGAATTTCGACAGCCTCCGGCGGGCCTCCTCGAGCGCCGCCTTGTCCCTGTCGATCCCCACCAGGCGAAGAGCGGGGGCGGCTTCCAGAAGACTCATCGCGTGTCCACCCAGTCCTAACGTCGCATCCACGTAAATACCTTCCGGATCTGTCAGGAGAAACCTGACCACTGGTTCGACCATTACGGGCAAGTGCTGCACCGTCTCTGTCACCGCTTTAACTGCCTGCCGCCATGCAGGCGATCAAAGGTTCTCCGAGCCTCGCCCTTTGGACGACCAGGTAGTTCAGGGCTTTTCTCCAGTCGGGGTAGATCGGTATCGCGTTTCTGCGCTGGACGAAGGCGAAGATATCGAGGAGATAGTCGCTGAGCCCGCTCATCACGATTCCGGGCGAAGAGGAAAACCATTCCTCGAACAGCACGAAGACGTGATAGTCGACGTGCTCGACCCCCTGGAAATCGAGGATGAAGGACCCCCTGACCGAGGCGGGGGATTTTCCGATGGACTGAAGCAGCATAAGGGCATCCTCGCGCCTCACGACGCCGGATATCCTCAGGACGGCCACTCCGTCCATTTCGGTTCGATAGATCCTCACCCTATATCTCCAGACTGCCGTTGCGGAAGGCGTCGTCGCCCTCTCCGCTGACCTTCTCGTAGTCCTTGGGCGCCCAGATCTCCATGTAGTTGAGGACGCCGACCACGACCACGCGTTTCGGATTTCCGATCAATTCGAGGAACCCCGGCGGGACCGCTATCCTTCCGGACTTGTCGAGATTGAGCGTTCTCGACTGCCTGCTGAAGAAGCGTATGTACTGCCTCTTCTCGGGGCCCGGGGGAAGCTCGTGCAGCCTGGCGACGACGACCTCGTTCCACTCGTTGAGGGGGTAGAGATTGAGGCAGTTTTCCTTGCCCCTGGTGATGACATAGAGACCACCCGTTCCTTCAGGCACCAGGTGCCTGAATTTGGCGGGAATCATCATCCTCCCCTTGGAGTCGAGCGCGCATTCAAAATCGCCGAGAAAATTCTGCATCGTTGTCTTTCGGTTCTGCCCGTTCCTTCTACCTGTCCGCCCGTTTTCGGGAAGCTTTTCATCGAAGAATCACTTCACCTTTTCGGGCACCTTTTCTACCATTGCGGCCCACTTTATCCCACTTTCTACCACTTGTCAAGAAAAAATACGGCGGCAGCACGCTTTTTTTCAGATTTTATCTTGTTGATATAATTACAGATACGCGATTAACGCAAAAGAATGATGAAAATGGATGTCAAACTTGAATCGTCGCCACTTTTCCCCACCTTCCAAACCCGCCCACCCACCGGGGGAACGGTCAGCGGCAGGCTTCTGGGACGGGCGTGCCGGCGCGGATCACGAGGGTGCCGCCGATCGTCCTGTACCGATCCGGCTCGCGTGCCCTCATCGCTCCCCATCCTCACCGGACAGCCTGTACAGGACGTAAAGGACCGGCTCCTGCTTCCTGATCCCGAGGTTGGAAACGGTTCCGCTGAGAACCTGCGTGAAGCGGACCCCCCTGACCACCCTGCCGTCGAATCTCGCGGGGGGCGCGCTCCGGTCCATCAGGTAATCGGCACCCAGCTCGAGATACAGCCCTTCGGTTATTATCTCGTCCGCGTCCATCGAGGACCTCATCTCGTTTATGCGGGGGCTCACCAGCCCGCCGAGATCGAGTATCCGGCGCTCCGAGAAATATCCGACCGCCCCTATGTCGGGGGCGGCGATCACCGCGCCCGGCTCCGAGTTCTCCGCGAGCCATCTTCCCATCCCCGCGACCACGGTCTCCAGCCCCTCGGAGAATTCCCTGGTAGGCCTGACGACGACGATGGAATAGAAGACGATGTTCTGGACTGCCCCGGCCGCGGCGAGAAGAAGCACAGCCGCCGTCGCCGCGTTGCGGCGGCTGGAAAACCTTTCGGCGAGGCGGGCAGCCGCGGCCGTGCCGAAGACTATCACTGCGGGCGAGACGGGGAGCATGTATCTGGAGAGGACCTGGAAGTCCATTATGACATAGGCGGCGGGCAGGGCGAATATCCAGAGCGTCCCGAGAAGGATCCCGGGGCGCGCCTCCGGAGCCGGCGCGCCGGTAATCCCACCGCGCCGGGCGAGGCCCCACGCGAGGGAAGCGATGAAGGCGAGCATCGGGAGGGCGACCGTCGCCCCAAGTATGCGGGCCGGCACGAGGGCTCTCGAGAAAAGAGCGCCGGAGAAGGCGATCTCCCCCTGCTTGGCGCCCGCCGTCAGGGGGAAGAAGGTCCCCGTGTACGACTTCATCAGGAAAAGCCAGGCGGCGAAAAGGGGCGCGAAGACGAGAAGCCAGCCGAATCTCCTGCCGAACGGCATGCCTCCGCCGGCCGCGAGGAAGCAGAGGAGGCCGAGAACGGCCAGAAGCAGTGTCTCGGGCCTCGCAAGGCACGCGAGGAAGAGAACGAGGCCGAAGAGGGCCGAGCGCGCGGGCGACCTGCCCGCTTTCATCGAGGCGAGAAGCGCCGCCGCGACCATGAAGACGGCGAGAGAGGTCTCCATCCCCACCGAGCTCCACCGCACGAGCCACGCCTCGGAAGCCATGAGAATCCCGGCTGCGAAGGCCGTCGCCCTGCGGCCGTCGACGAAGAAGGCGAGGCGGAAGACGATCAGGACGGAGGCGAAGGCGAAGAACCTCGAGAGTATCCCGCTCCACGACTCGAGGTCCCCTCCGAGCGCGCGTGCCGCCGCGAGCAGGAGGACCCAGAGAGGGCTGGTGGCACCGTAGGCGCGCTCCCCGGCGTTGAAGGCAAGCTCCCCCCTCTCGGAGAGGTTTCGCGCGTACTGCATGTGAATATAGGTGTCGTCGGTCATCGCGCCCCTCAGCGGAAGGAGAAGGATCGCAAGAAGGAGCATGCAGGCGGCGAGGAGGAGCCGGTCGGCCCCGACGCCGGAAAAGGCCTTCGTGAGGGGAGTATTCCCGGTCATTCCCGTCCCTCCTTCAGGCCGGCCATCCCGCGGAGCAGTCGGTCGAGCGCGGCCGCCGCCTCGCGCCTCGAATAGGCCGGCAGTTCGCCAAGGGAATAAGCCTCGGAGAGCCTTCCCTCGCGGTTCAGATCGTACATCCTTTCGATGGCGGAGGCGATCCTCTCCGTGTCGCCGTGCGAAACGACCTCTCCGCGCCTCTCCCTCCTTATGATGCCGGCGGCCTCGCCTTCGGGCACGACGGCGATGACGGGCCTCCGGGCGCCGATATACTCGAACAGCTTGCCCGGAATCAATCCGGCGTACCTTTCGTCGTCGTGTTTTATCAGAAGAAGGGCAGAGCTTTCCCTCTCGAGCCGGACGCATTCACGGTGAGGAATGCTGTCCTCGAATCTCACCATATCGCCGAGGCCGAGCCTCGACACCCACTCCTCGTTGGCCGACTCCCTCGCGCCGAGGAAGACGACCCTGATCCTGTCCCGAAGCTCCGGCCTTCTCGCGGCGAGAAGGGAGAGCCCCCGGAGAAAGGAGCCCGAGGTCCTGCCGAGTGTGAGCATCCCGCAGTGAAGCACGGTGAAGATCCCGCCTTCGTCCCCGGGCGGCGCCGGCCCGGCGAAATCCTCCTCGTCGAAACCGTTCGGGACGTGCTCGACCCGGCTTCCCGGGTACCTTTCCTCCAGGGCCGACTTCTGCCACGAGGTGGCCACCACGACGCGGTCCGCCGCGGCGACCCTTCCCTCCATGCGGCGATGCAGCCACGCGTGCGCCCCCGTCGGCGGTCTCCTCAGGTAAAGGGATATCCACGGGTCCCTGAAATCGGCGACCCACGGAATCGAAAACCTCCGGGCCGCCGCCATGGCCGCCATATGCGTCGAATCAGGAGGGCTCGTCGAATAGATCGCGTCGAACCTCTCGCTTCGGCAGAGGGCCGAAGCGGCCCTGAAGGCGAAGGGCGCCCAGCCGACGTAGGTGTCGGGCAGAAGGAAAAATTCCCCGAGCCTCCTGAGAGCGCCGAAACCCGGGGAGGATCTCCTCGAGCCGGCCGCCCCCCTCCTCATCCCGCCGAGAAACCGCTGCCCGGAAAGGGACCTTGTCCTTATCACCCTCACTCGCGCGGGGACCATCCTTTCGAGATCCGGATCGGCTATCCAGAACTCCCCCGGCCTGGGCGTTATCACCGTTATCTCCCATCCGAGGCTCGAAAGGTGCCGCACGAAGGAGAGCGGGCGGTACACCCCCCCGCCCGCGGCGGGGGGGAAGAAATTGATCATCATAAGCAGTTTCCCGCCGTTCATGCCGCGCCTCCGTGCCCGATCATCCAGCATACCGTTTTCCTCAACCCCTTCATCCCCGTCATCGCTGCGATCAGGCCCGCCTCCTCCTCGTCGAAGACCCTGAGCCCGACGAGAACGGCCCTGAGAAGGAAGGGGGACGCGGCCACCAGTATCGCGGCCGCGGCGAGTCCCCAGTGAATCGCGGCCGCCGTTCCAGCCGCGGCGACCGCGGTGAACACGGCGAGGACGCGTCCTGTACGGGCTCCCGCTCCGCCGTAGAATCCTCCCCGCTTCGCCAGGACAACCGCAGCCGCCGTCTGGAACGCGGAGGCCAAGCAACTGCGCCGCCGCCATGCCGACAACGCCCCACAGGCCGACGAGGAAGAAAAAGGTGCCGAAGTAGACCGCCATCCATATGAAATCGCAGAAGACGGCCCACTTCATGAAATTGAGGCCCTTCATCGCCGAAAGAAGCGGCGCTATCGAACGCGGCCATGGGCACTCCCGGCAACAGCACGAGGAAGACTCCGTACGCGTCCAGAAAGGCCCGCCCGCTCACCAGCAGGATGACTTCCCGGCCGGCGATCGCGGCGACCGCCGAGAAATAGACGGCGCCGATGAAGGTGACCTTCGTGAAGAGGACTATCCTGCCGGCGAGTTCCTCCCACCGGCCCTCCTCGTATATCCTCGTCACCTCCGGCTGCAGGGCGATGACGGGAAAACCGAGGAATCTCTTTATCAGGCTGTTGATCCTCGAAGCGACGTGAAAGAGCGATATGGCCTGGAATGGAAGCACAGCCGTCATCACGAACCTGTCGAAATCGGTGAAGGCGAGAGCGACGAAGCTCAGGAGCAGCGAATAGGCCGTGTACGAGGCGAAGGACGGGGTCACGATGTCCCCCCGGGCGGTTTCGGGCGGGTGGTCCGGATTCCTTCGCACCGACGCGATCAGGACGGGGAATCCCGCGGCGAATACGGCGGCGTTCAGGAAAAATATCATCTTGAAGAGGACGACGAGCCCGAGGTCCCTTCTCGCCGCGAAAATCAGGAGGGTCATGAGCGCAAGGTAACAGACCTCGAAGATCATCTGAAGATGCATCTCCCTGCGGCCGTTGAACGCCCCGTACAGAAGCAGCTTGAGTGCGAGGGCGATCGAGGCGAGCGACACCCAGGCGAGCACCGGGCCGCCTGTCATCCCCCTCGAAGCCTCCGGTATCAGCCGGCTCCACAGCGGAGAGGCGGCGTGCATCGCCGCGCCGAGCAGCAACACCGCGGCGGAGAAGGCCGAGAACATGACGATCGCCTTTTTCCTTTCGTCCCTTCGCTGGAACGAGGGGAAATACCTTACCAGCACCTGGGGGAGGCCGGCGAGGACGGCCGTGGAGAGAAGAAGGGAAAAGCCCCTCAGAACGACGAAGAGGCCGAAGAGGTCCGGCTCCATCTCGCGGCTCAGTATGCCGAGCTGGATCAGGGTGAAGACCATCCCCGCCGCGCCCGCGACGGCGAGCGCCGCGGCGTTCCCGGCGATCTTCGACCCTCCCGCGCCTATTTTCGCCTGAGCGGTTTCCACCAGAACTTCCTCGTCTCGATGACCGGGTACAGAACCTTCGTTCCGCCCATCGACTCTTTGAAGAAAATCATTCCCTCGTCGCCGCCGCTGCTCCCGAGGTTGAAGACTTCCGCCCCCCTGGCGCATGCCTCCCTGACCGCGCTGTACACGAGGTAGGACGAGATCCCGATCTCGTGCGACCTGGGGGACATCCCGGCCTGCCAGGCCTGGGCCGCCCTGCCGAAATACAAATCGATGTGGCCGCCGAGCATCTCGCTTCCGCTGAAGGCGCCCCAGAAGAGAACGCCTTCGTCCCTCCTCCCGAACAGGTCTGCGAGAAAGGACCTCGGGTAGGGATGCACCCCGCCCCAGCGGACCGAGCCCCGCGAATACACGTCGTAGAAGCCGTCGAACTCGCCGGCGGAGGAAAGGGTCTTCACGATTATGCCTTCGCGTTCGCATTTGTTGCAGATCTGCCTCTTCTTCCCGCTGAGGGCGCCCGACCTGTAACCCTCGAACCCGCCGCCGAGCTCGATCACGCGGCATTCCTCCATCCTGGCCCGGGCCGGCGGCGAGGGAATCCCGCATTCCGCCATCCCGAAGAGGGACGCGCTCGAGGCCGCGCAGGACGGAGCCGCCGCCATCTCCAGGTAGCGAGACAGAAGCGCGCTCTTCGCGGCTGGATCCGGCGAAAGAGGAGTTCCGTACGTGCCGAAAGGCAGGGCGGCGAGCGAATGGACCGGCCACCTGCGCGAGACGCAGAGCGGCATCATCCCCTGAAGGCGCCCGCCCTCCCTCGCCGTTATCCACGCGGGCCGGAGCCGGTCGAACGACGCGCAAAGGGATTCCATCCATGCCGGGGTGTGAAAAAAGGTCGCGCCGGGAACGCCCTCGAGAAAAGCGTTCAGCTCGGCGCGATTCAATTGCTCTTCGATATCGATCTTCATCCGGCTCTCCGCTCGCTTACCGGTTCGATTCGCCGCGGGCGGCGAATCCCGGTATGATCCCGGACATGGCCAGAATCAGGTCGCCCCGCCTGCCCTCTTTCGCCGCCGCCATCATCCCGGCGATCCGGGCTTTGAGATCCGGCGGCGCGCCCGACGCCTGCTTCGCGAGGAAGATCCTGCCGTCGGCCGACGGGACGAGCCGCTCGGTCCTGCCCGCGAGAGTTTCGTGAAGCTTCTCCCCCTCGCGCAGCCCCGTTATCTCCAGCGGTATCTCGTCGCCGGGCTCGTGCCCGGTGAGGATGATTATGTCCCTCGCCATCTCGTATATATTCACGGCTTCCCCCATGTCGAGTATGAAGGTCTCGCCCCCGGCGCCGATGATCGCGGACCGGATCACGAGGAAGGCCGCCTCCTTCACCGTCATGAAATACCTGGTCGCCTCCGGATCGCTCACCGTGACGGGCCCTCCGCGGCCGATCTGCCTGATGAAGAGAGGCACCACGCTCCCGGCGCTTCCGATCACGTTCCCGAATCTCACCGTCATGAAGCGGCAGGGCCCGGGCTCCATGGCCTGAAGGTACATCTCGACGATCCGCTTCGAGGCCCCCATAACGCCGTTGGGGTCCGCGGCCTTGTCGGTCGAGATGAAGACGAATTTCTCGACGCCGTGCCTCGCCGACGCGTCTATAATGTTGACGCTTCCTCCGACGTTGTTTATCACGGCTTCCTCGGGATCCCTCTCCATGTAGTGGACGTGCTTGTGGGCCGCGGCGTGAAAGACTATCTGCGGGGCGAGCTCCTTCGTCAGCCTGTCCGTTCTCGGCGCGTCGACCAGGTTCGCGATGACCGTCCTGAGACGAACGCCCGGATGCGAGGACCTCAGCTCGTCCTCGATGTCGAATATCCTGTTTTCGCCCCTTCCGAGCAGGACGAGCTCCGCGGGATCGACCCGGGCGAGCTGCCTGCAGAGTTCGCTTCCTATCGATCCCCCCGCCCCGGTGACCAGGATCCTTTTCCCGGCGAACGATTTTCTCGCCGATTCGATATCGAAGGCCACCGTTTCCCTGCCGAGCAGATCCTCCACCCTGACCTCCCTGATCTGGTCGATGCGCACCTCGCCCTTTATGATCTCCATGACCCCGGGAACGATCTTGTAGGGGACTCCGGCCTTCCCGCATCGCCGGATCACGCTCCGGACGAACCTGCCGGGTGCGGTTGGAACCGCTATGATAACCTCGTCGATCCCGTTCTCGCGGACGACCTCCTCCAGCTCCGCCGTCGACCCGAGCACCGGCGCCGAGGCGACCGAGGCGCCCTTGCAGGAGCGGATCGTCGTCGATGAATCCAGCGACGACGGCTCCGAACTCTCCGTTAAGGCCGATCTCGGCGGCGACCATCCTGCCGGCCTCTCCCGCGCCCGCTATCAGTATCCTTCTGCGATCGCCCCTCATTATTTTATTACCGCGACCTTTCTCATCTCCGACGAGCCCGCGCCCGTTATCCTGACGATGTAGATTCCGGCCATGACCTTGTACCCGTTGAGCGACTGCAGGTCCCAGGCCTCCCCGCCTTCGGTGACGCCCTCGGCCTGATGCACAAGCTCCCCCTCCAGGTTGTAGACGCTGATGTCGACGCTCCCCGATATCCTCGATATCCTGAGCGATTCGTCCCCCCTCTGAAGGCAGACCGGGTTGGGATACAGTATGGCCTGTTCGAGGGGAACCTCCACCACAGACTCCGGGGAAACGTCGAGGCGGGCGAGCCCGTCATCGGTCCCGATCCAAAGCATGTCCGTCGATTCGTCGTAGGCGAGGCTCTTGCACACATGGTCGGGAAGAGGGGATATGACATCGTTCGGATAGACGAACTGGAACCTCTCCTCCCAGAGCGAGGCGGTCGTGTAAGCCCTGTCGACCTCTCCGTCCGTGTTTATCCTGTTAAGCCCCTGGTTGGTGGCCACCCAGAGGTTTCCGCGCGCGTCGAGCTCCAGATCGTACACGAGCATGCCGACCAGCCCTTCGTCGAAGTACCCGGTCTTCGCCTTCAGCGAATCGACCGAGCCGTCGCCGAGCCTCCTGATCAGTCCCCCCGACGTGCCTATCCAGAGCGATCCGTCCGGCCCCAGCTCTATCGCGCTCAGCTGCGTGTTGGGCAGATTGTCCTCGTTGAGTATGGTGACCCAGGCGTCCCCCGCCTGCGAGGCGAGGCTGTTCCAGGAGAATCCCCCCGTCATCCAGTACTGCACTCCCGTCCCGCGAAGTGCGAGGTAAACGCCGCCGGGGGCGAACGCGCAGTCGAAGACCGATCCGCTCGCCATGAGCGGGGTCGTCGACGGGTTTATCGACAGCCATTCGGAGCCGGACGCCGAGGCGATATTTATCCCCCATTTCCCGTCGATCTGCTGGTCGTCGTCGGACATGAACCACCTGTTTCCCGCCGGGTCGGCCTTCGCCTTGACGAACCGGTTTGATGTAATCGTGGTCCCGTCGCTCACCGAGAAATGCGACCAGAGGTCGTCCCCGCCGTCGAGCGGATCGCCGACCTCGATCATGTCGAGATCGTAATTCTGCGCGTTGCACCAGAGCCTGCCCGATCCGTCGAACAGGAGGGCGAGGTTCGAGGCGAAGTACGACAGGGCGTCGTCCGTTCCGGTGTCGATTCTCATTTTAGTGTAGGAAATCCAGTCGCCGTCCCCGGACCTGTGGCTTATCCCGTAATTGGTGCTCGCCCATACGCCGCCCTGCGGAGCCGTGCCCAGCGCCACGATGTTGTTCTGCGAGAGAAGGGGCGTCGCCATGTTGCGCCAGGACCCGTCGACATACGCGGAAAGCCAGCTCCCGCGCTCCCGGTCGGAGGTCCTCCCCCCGATCCACGGCGTGCCGCGCGAATCCACGGCGAGCGCCCTGATATGGTTCGTCCTGATGCGGTAGATGTCGTTGAACATCGCCTTCATATCCGCGGCGCCGAGGCCCGTCCAGTTCACGCCGCCGAAAATGTAAAGCCTTTCCGAGGTCGCCGCGTAGAGCTTCCCGTCCCCGGAGGCCACCGCGAGCGGAGGCATCACGTGGAACCCGGCGCCGAGAACCGGCCATCCGGCGCCGTCGAACCTTCGCACACCTCCAAGCGTCGCGCAATAGAATCCGCCGTCGTGCGCGCACAGCGAATATGAAGGCCCCGCCGGGTACGACGTGTAATCGTACGTGTCCCGGTCGAACCGGCCGATCCCGCCGTCCCACGCCACCCAAAGCACGTTTTCCGAGGCGTCGTACAGCAGGTCGTTGACGCGCCTGCCTCCGAGGCTGTCCGAGAGGTTGGGCTCGAGGGCGTGGAGATTGTCGAAGAACTTCCCCACCCCCTTCGCCGAACCGTAGTATATCTCTCCGCCGGCCCTCTCGAGGCAGGTCACGCTGTCGCTCAGGATCTCGTTGACCGTCGCCCTTTCGTTGTAATACGCGACGACGGGATCCGTCGAGGGATTGTCTATCCTCGTTATGCCCTCGCCGTCGAAGGCCGCCCATATGCTGCCGTTTCGATCGAAGGTCACGGCCGTGATCTCCCCGGACCTCAGCCTCAGCCCGTCCATGAACTGCGTGAAGGTCGAATCGGCGAGATCGAAGAGCAGGATGCCTCCGTTGGTCGCGCACCAGAGGGTGTCGCCGATGCATTCGATGCCGACGATCGCGCTCGGGTCGAGAAAAACGTTCCAGTCACCCGGGCCCGCGGCCGGGGATGAAGGGACGGCAAGCGCGATCAGTATGGCGCATATTGCGTGTTTTCTCACGGCTTCCTCCAGTTGTTGAAGAACCATCCCGGATATTCGCCCGATATGAACAGCCTGAACGATCTGAAGACGATCTCCAGGTATCCCGCGAAGGTACGGCCTCTCGAATCGATGATTTCGTCCTCGAAGGCCGTTTCCATCGCATCACGGGGGTTCACCCTCCACAGGCCCGACACGCCGGGTCTCGGAACGGCCTTCCCGCCGGCCTCGAATCTCCATTCCGGGAGCATGGCGGGCGGACCGACGAGCCCCAGCCTTCCGTCGATCAACATGAGGCAGAGGGCCGGCTTGAAAAGGTCCGACATCTCCCTGTTCCCGCTCCCGACCACCCGGGGCCATGATATCACAGTTCCCCCGCGCCCGATCCGTTTTTCGGAGAAAAAACTCACCCTGCCCGCCGCCATTCCCCGGACCCGGCACGCGGCGGCCGCCGCCGCGCAGAGCGGCAGGGCCAGGGCGCCCGCCAGGATGTCCGTCAGCCTCATCGCGGCGCGGACGAGATGATACTGCGCCCCCCTCTCCACGGAGAACATGTGGAACCTTCCGATCTTCTCGACCCTGACTCCGCCCCCGATGAATCTCGCGACCGGCGAGACTATCCTGACCGATGTCTGGCGCGGAGCCGAATCGCGAAGAAGAGCCGCCACGGATCCGTCCTCGACGCATGACGGCATTATGATTATCTCCTGTATCATGAACCTCCCGAGAAGGGAATCGAGATCGGCAGGGTCTCCCAGCGAATCGGGCCCAGGGCCCACATATCCGACGATATCGATCCCCAGCCCCGGGTCCGCCACCACCAGGGCGCCGAATTCGCGGATCTCGTCCTCGCGCCCTGCGAGGACGACCCTCTTGAGATCGAAGCTGGCCCTGACGAGCTGCGCGTGAAGCGCCCTGATGATCCTTCTGAGCCCGAAGACGGCCCATACGGTGAAAAAGGCCTGCCCCAGGAGAACGGCCCTGGAATAGATCCTGATCCTGGTGAGATAGGTGGTCCCGAGCAATATCGCGAACACGATCAGGACCGACCTCGCTATCCTCGTGAATTCGAGCACGGCTCCGGTCTCGCGTCTGATCGAGTAGAGCCCGGTGAAAAGGAAGGTCATGAAAAAGATCACGTTGTAGAAGATTATGAAGTAGGCGTACCAGTCGAGCGGGTAGAGGCTGTTGGTGAAAAACGGCTGCAGGGCCCCCCTGAGGCCGTACGCGGCGAAAAAGCCGGCGTTGACGGCGGCGAGATCGGAAACGACGAAAACGATGGATTTCAGCGCTCCGCGATAACGCCTGAGGAAATGGAACAGCCTGTTCCATTTCTCGAAATACCTCATCATGCTCAGCAAGATGAAGCAGGAATGGACGGCGGAATACCGATTTCGCGCTCGACCTTTCGTAGCTGTGAATCATCACCGACGACGGGACGTACCATACCTGCCAGCCGTGATGATGCATGCGGTAGCACCAGTCGGTGTCCTCGAAATAGAGGAAGAACCTCTCGTCCATCTTCCCGACCTTCCTTACCGCCTCGCGCCTTGCCATCATGCAGGCGCCTATCAGCCAGTCGACCTCCTTCGGCTCCTCGTGATCGTAATCGGCGAGGAGATGTTCCCTGAGCGCGCGCGCCCTCGGGAAGAGCCTGCCGAGGAAGGTTCGCCTCAGGAGAAGCGCGGGCAGCGTGTAGAAGGAGCGGCACGAGTACTGCAGCGTCCCGTCCTGATAGACGAGCTTTGAGCCGGCCATTCCGCAGCGGGGATGGTCCTTCATGAACCCGGCGAGGCGGTCGATCGAGCCTTCAAGCACCTCGATATCCGGATTGAGTATCAGAATCAGGTCCGACGAGGAGAGGGCGATCCCCTGGTTCACTCCGCGGGAATACCCCGCGTTTCCGGAGTTGGCCACGAGCCTCGTCAGGGGGAACCTCGACGAGATCATCTCCGGCGTGCCGTCGCGGCTCGCGTTGTCTATGACTATCGTCTCGAACGCGCACGACGGGGGATTTTTCCCGAGCGAAGAAAGGCATCTCTCCACCGGGATGCGGCTGTTATGAGTGACGATGATTATTGAAAGATCCATTTACTTCCATCGACGGGGCGACATGAACCTCAGGCGCCATACCATGAACGCCGCTTCCCAAACTATCTTCCTGGACATCTTCGATACTCCGACTCTCCTGTCGGTGAATATTATCGGTATCTCCCTGATGCGGAACCCCTTTTTCCAGCAGAAGAAATTCATCTCGATCTGGAAGGAGTATCCGTCGCTGCGAATCGTGTCGAGGGGCAGGGCCTCGAGAACCTCCCGCCTGAAGCACTTGAACCCGCCGGTCGAATCCTTCAGCGGAAGGCCGGTGACCTTCCTGGTGTAGATGTTGGCCCCCGTGCTCAGAATCAGCCTTTCAAGCGGCCAGTTCACCACGGTGATGCCGTTGAGATACCTCGACCCGACGACAAGGTCATAATCCACTATCGCGCGGAGGAATTCCGGGATCGCGCCGGGATCGTGGGAGAAATCGGCGTCCATCTCGAACACATATTTCGCGTCGGTGCCCGCGAGGGCCCATTTGAATCCGGCGATATAGGCGGACCCGAGCCCCATCTTCCCTTCCCTGTGGATTACGTGCACCCTTCGCTCGGTCTTCGACAATTCGTCCACTATCGCGCCGGTCCCGTCCGGCGAATTGTCGTCGACGACGAGCACCTCGATCCCGCCGCCCTGCCCGAGGACGGCGCCTATTATCCTCCGGATGTTCTCCTTTTCGTTGTATGTCGGAATCACGACGAGAGCTTCCAAGGATTTCCCCCCCTTCTCTTCCGGGCCGCGGCCGGGACGGCGACGGCCAGAAGCGAGACGGCGAAAGAGACGATGGACAGCCGGAGCGATCCGGAGATCACGCCCGATTCGTATCTGAAGACTATATCATGGTCCCCCGGCCCAACCACAAGAGCCCTGAGGCAGTGATTCGCGGTGATCACGGGGGCATCGGCGCCGTCGACGGTCGCCTTCCAGCCCGGATAGTCGATTTCGCCGAGAACCATGACGCATGGTTTCTCGACGCGCGCCCTGATCGCGATCGAGTTGAGCGAATAATCGGTGATCTCGGCCTCGCTCCCTTCCGCCGACTCCACGTCGCCGGGCGGCAGATGATCGAAAATGACCTCCCTCGAAGGGTCGAAGGTCGGCTGGGTCAGCAGGGAGAGAATCTCGCCGGCCTGCGCCACCCTTATCTTGTCGACGAAAAAGACCCTCGGCAGGGCGCCCGGATTCAGGTAGATATAGTTGCCTTCCTCCTCGTGAACGAGCGGGTACGGCGACCCTTCCCTGAAGATCTTGTGGAAGGAGACGAAATATTTCGCCCCCATCATGTTGAGGATGTTCGCCGGCATCGATCCCCTGTTGAAGGTCGCGAACATGACATCCATCAGATCCTGATAGTTCTTCAGCTTCGCGGCGTGATACCCGCCCATCGACTGGATCCCGGAAATCATGTAGCTGTTGTCGCTGAACGGGAAGGCGTTGTGGCTCCAGCTCCCGGGCTGGGCCGCCGGCACGGGGAATATCCTGTAGATCGATTTGTCACCCGAAAGGAATCCGGCCGCCCTGTTCTCCTTCTTGAATTCCTCGATCGCCTCGCGCGGCCTGATTATCATGTACCCCTCGGCGTTCCACCCCTTCTCGGGATGAAGGATCGGATGGTCGACGGTGAAAAGGTCCACGAGCGCGACGAGGGCCAGCAGGATGACGATCGCGCCGGCCCCGAACTTTCTCAACGAAGCGAGAAGCATTATCGCCGCCGACGCCGCGAGGATGAAGGCGGTTCTCGCAAGGTCGCCGGCGTAAGATGAGACGGCCAGCATGGCGTATTCGGGCCTTATCCTCGACCGGATCGCCTCGTCGCCGAGGAGTCCCTCCTTTATCGCGCCGTTGCCGGCCAGCACTATCGCCAGGAAGGCCGCGGCCGCGATCATCGCCCATTTGAACCGTCCGCTTCCGAGGAAACGGGGCAGGGAGCCGGCCGACGACAGCCTCAGGTAATCCTCGATTCCCATCCCCATGAGGACGACCAGCATCAGCTGCTGGACTATCAGTATCATCACAGGCACGCGGAATTTGTCGAAGTAAGGGAGGAACCGGAACATCGGCTTGTAAAGGACCGGGAAGAAGCTGCCGAAGGCGACGAGCGTCGAGAGCGCCGCTCCGGCGAAGAAATACCATTTCCACCTGTTCCTCACGACCGCCATCGCGATAAGGGAGAATATCGCGGTGACCACGCCGACGTAGTTCGGGTAGTCGGTGAACGGCATGTGGCCCCAGTAGGTGCCCTTGCCGAACCCGGAGGCCCACGGGAAGACGAAGGTCAGGATCTCCCGCGGATGCAGGCTCCAGCCGGTGGCGTAGCCGTAATCGAGCCCTCCGCCGTCCCCCCCCCGGATCGAATACCGCGCGTATTCCTTCACGGGAAGGATGAGTACGGAGGCTATGCCGAGCGCCAGGACGAAACCGGCGGCGACGAAGGCGACCCCGGCCGCCGCATCCCGCCATTTTCCCGCTCTCAGCAGGCGGATCGTCTCGAGGAGCAGGAAAAGGCCGATCATGAGGAAGGTATAGTAGGATATCTGGATATGCCCCCGCAGCATCTGGAACCCCAGGACGATCCCGAGCAGGGCGCCGCCGGCCACCCTGTTCCTGCCGAGCAGGATGCGCCTCAGGAGCAGGAGCGCGAACGGCATGTACGCCACGGCGCAGGCCTGCGACCCGTGCCCGTTGGCGCCGTTCGCCACGTAATTCGGCATTATCATGAAGACGGCCCCCGCGAGGGCGGCCACCGAGGTCCGGACCTCGAAGGAGCGCAGAAGAAGAAAGACGCCGAGCCCCGCCATCAGGTAATGGAGCAGAAGCCAGCTCATCTCGGGAAATCCGATGAAGCGCTGCAGAAGATATATGAGAAAGGAAACCGGATAAACATACGGGTGTGTAGGAAAGGCTCTGGTAGCTCGGCATGCCGCAGAAGATGTATGGATTCCAGAGGGGATATGTCCCCTCCTCCAGCGTTTTGGCGCCGACCTCCCTGAAGCTGATCGGCGCCTTGGTGTCCGGCACGAGGAAGATCCTGTTCTGGAAGACCAGCTCCGGCATCAGAAGGCAGAGGATGAGGGCGAGGAAAAGAACGGTGAACAGCCCTCTTCGCCAGCGGGCCGACGAATCCAGCGATGCAACCAGGTCGGGATTCTGCGGGCCCGGCTTGCCGGCGCCTTCCTTTTTAACCAAGTGAACCTCCTCGAAACACGCGCGACCGACACGTTATATTTCATTCTAACACTTTACGGGCTTTCAGTAAACCCGCAAAGTGCCGGGGTCAAAGGGATTAACGCCCGGCAATTACCCTTCCGAATCCCCTCGCGGCCCCGCTGAAAAGCGCCGTCCTGCCGGTCGCGAGAAGGCCCGCGAGAAGAAGGATCGATATCGCGGCGAAGACGGGGCAGAGAGCGGCCCTCCACCAGAGCGGCTTGAATCTCGCGAACAGCCTGTGCGTGCTCACGATCCGGTTCTCGAGCTTGAACGGGGTGAACCCCCCGCCACTGCTCGAGCTGACCTTGTGCCACACGCGCGCGGCCGGGACATGATAGCATTTCCACCCGGCCCTCGAGGCCCTGAGGCAGAAATCGACGTCCTCGCAATAGATCTTGTAGGAGGGATCGAGCATTCCGATATCGTCGATCACTTCCTTCCTGACGAGCATGGCGCACCCCGTGACCCACGGAGTCGGCCCGCGGCGGTCCTTCGCTTCGCCGGTCGGCTTTCTGACATCCCTGTGCCTCGGCAGCCACAGGCCGGGGAAAAAATCCCCTCCCCCGTACCACAACCGTCCGGGATCGTCGTGATAAAATATCCTCGGGCCGACGATGCCGACGCCCGGCTCCTCGAAGGCCGCCATCATCTCCGCCGCGAAGGACGGATCGACCTCCGTGTCGTTGTTGAGAAGGAGGAAGAATCTCCCTCCCGACGCGATGGCGTGCCTCAGTCCGACGTTGTTCCCTTCGGCGAAGAGGAGGTTCTCCCCGTTGCGAAGCAGCCGGACGCCCGGGAAGCGGGCGGCGACGGCGTCCGCCGACGAATCGGTCGAACCGTTGTCGACCACGGTGATCCTCAAGGGGGGATCCTTGACCGCCAGGAGGGATTCGATGCAGGGCTCGATCACCTTCCCGCCGTTCCAGTTCAGCACGATCACATCGACCGTTGTTCCGCCCAGGACCGGTCACCTCCCCCCGGCGACATCGGCGTGGAGAGCCTCGATCGCTTCCGTCAGTCCCGACCAGGCGAACCGTTTCATCTCCTCATCGAAGAACCGCTCCATCCCGGCGCCGAGATTATCCCGGAAGAAAGCCTCGAGCCTTTCCGCGATGGCCGCCGGATCGCCGGCTCTGACGACGAACCCCGTCCTTCCCTCGCTGACCGTCTCCGCAAGGCCGCCGACGTCCGTGACGATCATCGGCCTGTGAAAGGCGATGGCGATCTGGACGATCCCGCTCTGCGTCGCCGAGTTGTACGGGAGGACGACGATGTCCGAGGCGGCGAAATAGGGCTGGACCTCCTCGTTGCCGACGTAACGGTCGACGAACCGGACCGCGCCCGAGAGCCCGAGGCCGTTCACCAGTTCGTCGTAGCGGGACCTGTCCTCGTAGAACTCCCCGACGACGAGAAGGCGCGCGGCCGTCTTTTCCCTCAGAAGCGACATGGCCCTGATGAGATGATCCAGTCCCTTGTACGCTCTTATATATCCGAAAAAGAGAACGAGCGGGCCGCTCCGGCTCTCCTATCAGCTTCCTGGCCTCGTCCCTTCCGAGATCGCCCGTTCTGAAAAAATCGTAAACGGGGTGCGGCCGGGTGACGATCCTCGCGCCGCGCCTCAGCCCGCGAGATCCGCGGCGTCCCCGCGCGACTGCACCACGAACCCGTGGACCGGGGCGAACGCGAACCGCGCGAGCAGCCTGTCGGCGGCGGAGCGCTCGTGCGGAATCACGTTATGGCAGATCATTATTATCTTCGCGCGGCTGAACAGCCGCAGGATCATGCATATCTTCGATATGGCGGGCGCGAAAAATGGGTGCCACCACTGGACGATCACGAGGTCGGGCCTCAGTCTTCGCGATCCTGAATCCCGCCCTCAGCCAGGTGAAGGGGTTTATCGAATCGATCAGGCGGATCGAAGGCACCGCGTGGGCGCTCGCGCTCTCGTCGTACTGAGTTTTCCCGGGAAACAGGAAGTCAGGGTAGAGCCTGCTGAAGTTGACGACATTCACCTCATGCCGCTTCAGCAGTTCCTTCGCGAGGCACGTGTTGTAATGCGATATCCCGCCCCTGTACGGCCAGGCGGGCCCGACAAGACAGATTCGCACTTTCGCTTCCCCGTTCTTCTAATCTTCGATGCGGTATTCGCGGTATGAAAAGGTTCTCTCGCTGCCGGCGGAGAACATCTCCGCCAGGAGGCCGATCGAAAATATCTGTATCGCGATCACGATCATCACGAGGCCGACGACCATCAGGGGCCTCACGTGAAGCCCCCTGCCGATGATCCACTGGAACAGGAAGTAAAGATTGATGGCGCCGCCGATCGCGAGGAACCCGAACGCCATCCTCCCGAAAAAGTGCATGGGCGTGGTCGATCGGCGGGTGATGAACATCACGGTGGCGAGGTCGAAGATGCCGTTGAGGAAACGGCTCATTCCGTACTTGCTTTTGCCGTACCTCCTGTGCGAATGGGTCACGCTCTTCTCGCCGATCCTGAATCCCTCCCACCCCGCCAGGACGGGAATGACGCGGTGCAGCTCGCCGTAAACGTTGATCCTTTTGACGACCTCCCGCCTGTAGACCTTGAGGCCGCAGTTTATGTCGTGCAGTTTTATCCCCGTGACCATCGACGAGACGAAATTGAACACCTTCGAGGGAAAGGTCTTCGTGAAGGGATCCTTCCGGCTCGCCTTCCAGCCCGATATCATATCGTACCCCTCGTCGAGTTTCCTGATCATCCCGGGGATCTCGTCCGGGTCGTCCTGGAGATCGGCGTCGATGGTGACCACGATATCCCCCCTCGCCGCCTTGAACCCTTCCGAGAGGGCGGGGGATTTGCCGTAGTTGCGGTTGAAGGAGATCAGCTTGACGCGCCTGTCCCTCTCCCGCAGCGACAGCACCGTTCCCGGCGACCTGTCCGTCGACCCGTCGTCGACGAAGATCAGCTCGTGCCCCGCCGCCGTCCTCTCGAGCATGGCGGTGAGCTTCGAATAAAGCTCGGGAAGGCTCTCTTCCTCGTTGAAGACGGGAATCACCACCGAGACGAAATATCCGCCTGCATTATTCAAGCTCCTACCTCCCCGAAACCGTGTCCAGATATTCCCCGTACCATTCGATTTCCTTCGCGAGGCCCTCTTCCAGCCCGGTCGACGGGGAAAAACCGAGTTCCGCGGCGGCCCGCGACGTATCGGCCCACGTGTCCGTGACGTCTCCGCTCGCGCGCTCGGTGAATTTCACGTCGAGCCTCTTCCCCGTCCCGCGTTCGATCACGCCGAGCACGTCGAGCACCGAGGCCCTGCTGCCCCCGCCTATGTTGAACACACTCTCGCCGCCGCGGTAGCGGGAGGCGAGGATGTTCGCCTCGACGGCGTCGGAGACGAAGGTGAAATCCCTCGTCTGCCCGCCGTCGCCGTACACTTCGATGGGCCCGCCCTGAATCGCCGCCATGATGAAGCGGCTGAACGCCATGTCCGGGCGCTGGCGCGGGCCGTAGACGGTGAAATACCGGAGGGCGGCGTAATCGATCCCGAAGTTGTGGCGATAAAGTTCGCAGAGATCCTCGCCCGAGAGTTTCGTCGCCCCGTAGGGGGAGACGGGCCGCAGCCTGTGGTCCTCGCGCATCGGAAGATCGCGGGTCTCGCCGTACACGGAACTGGAGCTCGAGTAGACGAGCTTCGCGCCCGGCGCCGCACGAAGCGCTTCGAGCACCTTCTGCGTCGCCAGCACGTTGCAATCGACGTAATGGTTGAATTCGCTCCCCCAGCTCCTGCGCACGCCCGCCTGCGCCGCGAGGTGGAAGATCACGCCGGCCCCCTCGAATATCGAGACGAGGTCCGCCCTGTTCAGGTCTTCCTCGATCAGCGTGAAATTCCCCCTTTTCATGGCCTTCGAAAGATGCAGGCGCTTCCTCGCCGGATCGTAATAGTCGGTGAAACAATCGATGCCCGTCACCAGGCAGCCGTCGTCGAGGAGCCTGTCGGCCAGGTGGGACCCGATGAATCCCGCCGCTCCGGTCACTATGACCCTGTCGTTCACTGCGATTCCTTTCCGCCGGCGCTGTCGGGAAACGCCGCCGCGCCGAATTCCTCGGCAAGTATCCTGTCGAAATCCCTTTCGATCGCCTCGAATTCCTCGTCGCCGGGATGAAGGGCGAGCCACTTCCTCACTATCCCCCTGGCCTCCTCCCTCCTCCCCATCCCCGCCGCCACGCGGAAGGCGTGCCCGAAGAGATCCCTCTCGCCGGGAGCCTTCTCGGCGCCCTCCAGAAGAACGTCCAGGGCCTTCCCGGGATCGCCGAGCGTTTCGTAAACCGCCGCGAGCCCCACCCAGAAACCGCCCCTCCCGGGCTCGATCTCCAGCTGCCCCCGGTAATGATTCAATGGCCTCGTCGTACTGCCTGTTCTTGAGATAGTAGAATCCGAGATATTTCCTCGGCCATTCGAATCCGGGGCTGAATTCGAAGGAACGTTCCGCCCATTTCACCGCCGCCGCGTGATTGTCCAGCTGGGATTCCCTCTGCGCGAGCTGAAATGCCGCTATGGAGAAATTGACGAACATGTCGCGCACCTCCCTCGATTTGTAGACCGAATCGTCCCGTTTCCAGTCCGGCGTCAGAACGCCGCGGAACAGGAATATCCGCTCGAGGTTTCTCGCCGTCAGGTAATCGTTGACCATGTATTTTCCCTTTTGGGGAACGAGCTTCCTGACCATCCCCTGCATCTCGAGGTTCTCGGAGTAGCGGTCCCAGACATCGACGGGAACGGTGACGGCGAAGTAGATCGGCCGTTTCCAGTCGGCCGCCTTGATGATCCGGTTGACCGCGAGGTCCCTCGTCCAGAGGATCCCGTCCTTCACCCTTACCGGCCTGAGCCCGTCGATTTCCTCGTCCGTCAGGTCGAGCGGCGCCGCAGGGTGCTCGTCGCGCACCTGCCTGATGTACCACGCGGTGTTGAGCAGGCTGAGATTGGCGACCCTGACGTCGGTCCTGTACCCTTCCACGTACTGGATGTACCACAGCGGGAAGGTGTCGTTGTCGCCGTTCGTGAAGAGTATGGCGTCCGGCTCGAGACCGGACAGGATATTCCACGCGTAGTCGCGCGGGATGAAATCGGCGGATCTGTCGTGGGTCCTCCAGTTGGACCACGCGGGGATCGCCGAGCACACGACGATGAATATCGCGGCGGGCGCCACGGCGCGCATCAGGTCCCGCCCGGTCTCCTTCGCCTGCCTGAGAATCAGCATCATCAGCGACGTCGCGCCGATCCCGATGAATATCGAGAAGAAATAGAACGCCCCGCCGTAGAAATAATCCCTTTCCCTGACCTCTTCCGCGCTGAAATTAAGGAAGATGATGAGCCCCGCGGAATTGAGGGCGAGGCTCGTGAAATTGAGCACCCATGTCCTTTTTTCCCTCAGGTAATTCGCGGCGACGCCGTAAAGGCCGAGCGCCAGCGGGATGACGGCCGAGAAAGAGCCCAGGTTGAAGCGCCCCGCCCCCCCGTCCGCGAACAGCCTGAACTGTTCCTGGAAATATCCGGCGAAGTGCCTTATCTGGAACAGCAGCGCCGCCTTTCTCTCCATCACGTTCATCGGCGGATACTGCTCGCGCCTCAGGTGCGCGTAGAGGGCCCGCCATGTCTCCGGGTCGACCTCGTCGATGGCCGGATTGAGGGACGACCTGATGTAGAGGTAGAGATGCACCGATATGCCGAGGATGAAAAGCGCCGTGGCGAGGAGCGCGAATTTTCCCCTCTTCATGGTCGCCCAGGCGACGAGAGCCGCGAAGACGAGCAGCCCTGCGATCGTCAGTCCGGAATTCCTGTGCATCGTCATGTCGGCGAGGAGTACCGCAAATCCGAAGGTGAAGACGATGAGCTCCGCGTTGCCGAACGATTTATCCCTGACCATCAGTATCATTATGAATATCCCGCCGTAGACGAGGATCGTCCCGAGGTGGAAACCTATCCCGAGCGACAGAAGGTATATTATGAGCAGTACAAGGCTCCCGGAACGGGCGCCGGAACCCTTCGGCGCCGGGCCGGCGCCGATTCCGCCGGCGGACGCGCCCCCGCCCCCCGCCTTTCCCGCGGCGCCCGCCTCAACCGCGGTCTCTTCGAGCCACATCAGCGCGAGGAGGGTGCACAGGCCCATGAGAAAGGCGCTCAGCGCGTAGACCTCCGCTTCAGAGGCGTTGGTCCAGTAGGTGGAGCTGAAGGCGAGGAAGAAGGCGCCGGCGACCGGGCCCGCGTACCGGGCGACGAGCCCGGAGGCGGTCGAGGCCCTGCCGTACATCATCCTCACCACGCGAACCATGATCAGGTAGGCCATCAGGACCCCGAGAGCCGCCGAAACTGCCGACAGCAGGTTCACCTTCTGCGCGGCCGACAGCGCGAGAGGCAGCATGCAGAAGACCCTGCCCACGAGGACATAGAGTGGGGTCCCGGGGGAATGGGGTATGCCGAGGATGTACGAGGAGGCTATGAATTCCCCGCTGTCCCAGAACGAGACCGTCGCGGCCATCGTCATGAAGTATACGACGAGGCTCGCAGCGAAGACGAACAGAGCCGAATACCTGTGGAGAATCTTCTCGGACATCGATCCTTGCCTTTCAGGTTCCTTTCGCCGGGCGAAGCGGGATTACGCCGCCCGGCCGCTCCGATCGAAGATGGTCACCTTGGCACGCGCGCGGAGTCGGCGGGCGCGCCGGCGCCGAACTGCTCCAGCAGAACGCGGTCTATATCGGCGTAGAGGGCGGCCATCTCTTTGTCGGCCGGATGCTTCTCCACCCACAGCCTGATGAAATCCTTAGCCTTGTCCATCCTTCCGAGATTGCCCGCGATCTGGAATCCGTTCGTGAAGACGTCCCTGCAATCGGGAACGGCCGCCGCGGCCTCTTCGAGCGCCCTGAGGGCCGACTCGGGATCGTTCATGCTCTCGTGAGCCCCGGCGACGCCGATATACAGATCGCAGTTGCCCGGATCGACGGCGAGGCTCTTCTGGAAATGGGCGAGCGCCTCCCCCATGCGCCCGTCATGAATGTAGAAAACGCCCAATTCCTTCCTGCCCCACTTGAAATCGGGGCTGATCTCGTAAGCGAGCTCGCCCCAGCGTATCGCCTCGCCGTAATCCTTGCGATAGCCGCTGTTCAGCGAAAGCTGCATGGCGGCGACCGAATAGTTCTGGTACATGGTCACCACGTCGGGCGTCTTGTAAAGGGACCCGTCGTGCAGGCCCTCGCCCGTCAGGATCCCCTTCCACCGGAAGATTTGCGAGAGATTGCGGGCCATCATGTGATCGTTCACCATGTATTTCCCTTTTCCCGTGACGAGGCGCCTGACCATTCCCTGCATCTCGAGGTGCTCCGAATATATCTGCCAGACCTCGGGAGGGACGGTGACGCCGAAATATATCGGCCTTTTCCAGTTGGTCGTCCGGACTATCTGGTCGAGGACCCTCGTGTACATCCATATGATGCTGCCGTCCTTGGGATTCCTCACCGGGCGAAGCCTCTCGATCTCCTGGTCGGTGAGGTCCATCGGGACGGGGGGCTCCTGGTCCCTGATCTGCTTGACGTACCACGTGGTGTTCAGAAGCATCCTGTTCACCACCTGCACGTCGGTGCGGTACCCTTCGACGTTCTGTATGTACCACATCGGGTAGGTGTCGTTGTCGCCGTTCGTGATGAGTATCGCGTCCGGCTCGAGGCTCGCGAGCATGTTGTACGCGTAGTCGCGCGCCAGGTAATTGTCGGACCTGTCGTGCGTGAACCAGCCCTGCCGCGCCGGGAGGATCGAGCAGACCAGGATGGCCGCCCCCGCCGGGACGACGAAACGTTTCAGGTCCCTTCCGGCCTCCCTGCCGTGCTGATAAAGCATCATGAGGAAGGAGCTCGCGCCGATCCCGATGAACAGGGTGAAGAAATAGAACCCGGGCCCGTAGAAATAATCCCTTTCGCGCGGCTCATGGTCGCTGAAATTGAGCAGCAGGATCATGCCGAAGGTGTTGACGGCGAGGTTGGTGAAGTTCATCACCCAGCTCTTGCGTTCGCGAATGTAATTCGAGTAGATGCCGTAAAGACCGAGCATCGTCGGTATGACCACCGCGGCCCTGCCGGCATTGAAGATCCCGACGCCGGCGTCGCCGAACATGCGGAACTGCGCCTGGTAATACCTCCAGAATTGCTCGAACTGGAATGCGATCGGCGCCTTCCTCACCATCATGTTGATCGGCGGGTACTGCTCGCGCCTAAGGTGCGCGTAGAGGGCCCTCCAGCTCTCGGGATCGACCATGTCGAGCCTGGGATTCATATGGGACCTGATGAGCAGAAAGAGGTGGACCGAGATGCCGAGCACGAAGAGTGCCGACGCGTAGAGCGCGAATCTTCCCTTCGACATCGTCGTCCATATGAGAAGAAGGGCGAAGACGCCGAGAAGCACGAGGGTGAGCCCCGATTGCTTGTGCAGGGTCATGTCGGCGACGACCACGGCGAAACCGAAGGTGAAAACAAGCAGCTCCAGATTGCCGAAAACCTTTTCCCTGACCATGAGAAGCATCAGGAAGATCCCCCCGTAGACCATGACGGTCCCGAGGTGGAAACCTATCCCGAGCGAAAGAAGGTATACGATCAGAAGGATGAGATTGTTGGAATGTCTGCGCGCCTCAGAATCCGCCGCGGCCGCTCCCACCGCCGCCTTTCCCGATCCCGGGGCGTTTCCAGCCGTCCTGGCCGGGCGCGATCGCGTTCCGCTCGAGCCACCTGAGCGCGAGAACGGTGCAGAATCCCATGACGAAGGTGCTGAGGGCGTACACTTCCGCTTCGGACGCGTTGGTCCAGTAGGTGTCGCTGAACATCAGGAAGAAGGAGCCGGCCAGGGGGCCGGCGTAATGGGCGAATTTCTCGGCGGCCGTCTTCGGTTTTCCGAACATGAAACGGACGACCATGGCCATGGCGAGATAAGCCATCAGCACTCCGAGGGCCGCCGAGACCGTCGACAGGAGGTTCACCTTCTGAGCGGCGGACATCGCCAGGGGAAGGAGGCAGAAGACCCTTCCCACGAGTACGTACAGCGGCGTGCCGGGCGAATGCGGTATGCCGAGGATGTAGGATGTGGCCACGAACTCCCCCGAGTCCCAGAAGGACACGGTGACGGCCATCGTCATCAGGTAGACCGCGAGGCTCACGAGTAATATGCCGGCCGCAAGCGCCCGCGATAGGTTTTTCCCGCTCATTTCATCGCCCTTTCAATCCGGTTGTGCATTGAAGACATTTAACCCCGTCCACTTTCCCGCGCCACCGGCGCTCTCCGAGCGCCGCCCGGCCTCCTGCCCGTCAGGAAATACAAGCCCCCGAGCAGGCTCACGGCGACCTGGACGACATACGTCATGAATATCATCAGAACAGCCTGTTCCTCCCCCATCCCGACCCCCGTGAAAAGATCCGTCCCCGCGCTCTCCCTGACTCCCAGGCCGTTGATCGAGATCGGCAGTATCATAACCAATCCCAGCAGCGGAACGAAGACAAAAAACTGCAGGTAATTCAATTTGGTCATGGCGATCCCGAGGGCCATGCCGACGATGATGTGCGTGACGATCCTCAGGGACTGCACGATCAGCGTGAGGACGGCGATCTTCGCGAAAAGGGAGCCTGAATTTCCTGAGGCTTCCCATGTGCCCGAGCACCATCTCCATACGTTCGCCGAGCCTCCAGAATCGCACCCGCCCCGACAATCTCCTTACCGCCCTCGATACGCGCCGGTTGAAGGCGACGAGCAGGACCCCCGAGACTATCGAGACGAAAAGGGCGGCGTAAATGGCGTCGTTCCTCACGCTCCCTCCGGGAAGGAGGGCGAACGAAGCCGCGGCCGCGACGAGGCAGAGGCCGGCGATCCCGAACACCCTGTCGAGCAGGGTTATCGCGAGAACCTTGTGGGGATCGTTCCCTCCCCTCACGACGTCGAATATTTTGTACGCATCGCCGCCGACGTTGGCCGGCAGGAAGTTGTTGAAGAAAAGCCCCATGAAATAGAGCTTGTAGGTCCGCATGAAGGGAAGGTCGACCCCGCCCGCCCTCAGGAGCACGTGCCACTGCAGGGACCCGAAGAGGGAACTGACGAAAAAGACCAGGACCGCCGCCGCCATCAGCGCGGGGTCCATGCCCCGAAGATGGGGGGCCAGCCTTTCCGGCGTTATCCTGTGCAGCAGAAGGGCGATCAGGCCGAGGCTTACCGCCGGCTTCAGCGTCCCCAATAGAAGGCGTTTTATCCGCAAATCTCCTCCAGGGCGTCTACCGCCGGCTCACGACCTCCAGCAGTATCCTCTCCGTCTCCCTTGCGCAGCGTTCCCAGGTGAGTTCCTTCACCCTCTCGAGGGAATTCCCGCTCATCCTCTCCCACAATTCCGCGTCGCCCAGTATATCGGCCGCCTTCTCCCCGAAGGCCGTCGCGTCGCCGTACGGCACCAGGAACCCCGTGCTGCCCGCGATAACCGAGTCCCTCAGCCCCGGCCTGTCGCTCGCGACCACGGGAACGCCGCAGGCGTTCGCCTCGACCACCGTCAGGCCCCATCCCTCCTTGGGGCTCGGGTTGAACAGCAGGTGCGCCCTGTTCAGGTACCGCACCAGCTCCGGGGCCTTCATGTGTCCCAGGAATTCGATCGAATCCCCCGATTCCAGGCGCGCCGCCTCCTGCTCGAGCGCCGGCCTGTGGGGCCCGTCCCCGATGATCGCCAGCCTGGCGTCCGGGGATCCTTTTCCTCACGACCTTCATCGCCCGCATGGCGATCTCCACGCTCTTGTACCTTCTGAGCCGCCCGAGGTGAACGATCGTCGGCCTTTCGAACCTCTCGAGGCCGAGATCCTTCCAGGTGGAATGATCGAGCCCGCAGAGAACGACGTCGACGCGGTCCCTTTCGATCCCCCGCGAAACAATGTCGTCCGCGGTGCTGGGGCTTATCACGATGAACCTGTTCTTCCTGAAGACGACGGGATGAACCTTTCCATGAACAGCACGTAGGCGCCGGTCAGCCATCCGGCCTCCCTGAATACCGTCGTACCGAAAAGATGGGGAATCACGCCGACGACGGGGGTCTTCGTGTAGAGGGGCATGAAGAAGGGAAGCTTGTTGATGTCCTCGAGGACGACGTCGCAGGGATGGCTCTTCATGTATTTCCTGGCTACGGCCGGAAGGACGAAATTCGCGTTGAACCAGCGGCCGCCCCTGACGATCCGGACGCCGTCGATCTCGTCCTCCCTCGAACAGCCCGGGAATCCCGAGGTGATCTCGGTCGCCTCGTGGCCCCACCGCACGAGGTGCGACGAGAATCTCGTGCATATGGACCTCCGCGCCCCCCGCCTCGGGGTGCCGCAGGTCCCTCCAGTTCAGCGCGACGACCTTCATCCTTGTTTCCTTCACTTCTTTCTCGCTATCGTACCGATCACGACCGCCGTGTATATCATCATCCTCGAGCGAAGAGCCCTCTCCCTCAGCGGGCCGAACACTTTCCTCGTCCAGCGCGAAGAGACCAGGGCGCATTGGAAGCCTTACTCCAACGCCGATCAGGCTCTTGCGGAGCATCCTGTACCATATCGGCGGATTGAGCCACTCGCCGTATGTTTTCACGATCTCGAATCCGCAGCCGCCGACGCAGGCTCTCGAGCTCGCGCGGCGAGAACTCGGTCTCCCACCCGGCGAACCATCTCCCGGTCGCGATGAGCAGCCTCTTGACCAGGGTATAGTAATGCCATCTCTGCGGCACGTCGACCAGTATCAGGCCTCCGTCCCTCAAAACCCTTCGATGCTCGACCAGCATCTCCCGGGGGTTCCTGAAGTGCTCCAGGAGGCCCTGGTGAAAGACCAGATCGAAGGTGCCGTCGGGGAACGGAAGCGACGAAGGCGTCTCCGCAGCAGAGGGCGACGTCATCGTCCGCCCGAAAGCTGGCCTCCGATGATCCCGAGGCTCACCGGGCTGTAGTCGAGGGAGACGACCGAGGCTCCCCTGCCTAGCCATCAGGATGCCGTCCCTTCCCGTCCCCGCCCCCACCTCGAGGACCTTCATCCCGGCGATCGGGGCGATTTCGGACAAATGCCGGCTGACGCGGTTCTCGTTGTCGTAGACCTCGGATACGTCCCTGTCCCTGTTCCAGAAATCGTTCCAGTGCTTTTTCTCGGAGACCCTCTCAGGATTCAAACGAGCTACTCCTCAGTATCCCTTGAGCAGACGGTCCGCAAGGAACGGATCGAGCCCGGCCCTGACGATATCGTCCGCTTCCGCCTCGACGTCGTACCGGCATCTCTCGAACGATACCCGGTTTTCGTCCGGATCATAAATACAGAACGAGGCCCTGTTGTCGCCGTCACGCGGCTGGCCCACGCTTCCGGGATTTATCACGTACCTGTCGCCCGGATCGAGGACCAGCGTCCCGCTTTCGGGCAATCCCATCAACCCGTCATTGAAAGTATACACCATGGGGACGTGCGTGTGCCCGACAAAACATACCCTGAAATCGTGATTCATGAAGATCGCGGCGGCGTCTTCGACCGTATAAACGTAGGGCCACGCCTGCCGTATTCGTCGGGGAGGAGTGGGCGGCGATATAGCCCCGTCCCTCCGCGGTCAATTTGAAACGTTCGCCGATCCTCCGGTCGTACCTGCCCTCCATCATACTCTCGCTCCAGACGATCGAGCCCGCAGCGATATCGTTCATCTCTTCCCTTTTCGGGCGGTCGACAAGGCTCCATTCATGGTTGCCGAAGAGGAGAACGGACCTCGGCAGGCCCAGCAGCCTGTCGAGGACGGCGTCGGGATGCGTTCCGTACCCCAGCGCGTCGCCCAGGAATAGGAATTCGAACGGCCCGCCCTTCCTGTACTCGGACAAAACGGCTTCGAAGGCGCGGAAATTCCCGTGGATGTCGGAGCAGACGAATATCTTCAATCCTTCCTGACCTCTCCGGCCAGACGGTCGAGGATGCCGTTGACGAATTTTCCGGCCTTGTTGGAGCTGAACCTGTGGGCGATCTCGATGGCTTCATTGATGATCACGCCTCCGGGCACTTCGGGGAAATGGATCAACTCGGCGAGCGCGATCCTGAGGATGTTCCTGTCGATAACGGAGACCCGCTCGAATTTCCAGTTCTCGAGGCATTCGACGATCATCCGGTCGATTTCGACGCGCGATTCGTTCACCGCCGAGACGAGCCTTCGCGCGTACTCCGCCGCCTCATCCGACGGATTGCGCCTCTTCAGCATGTCGTCGAGAACGTCCTCCCACTCCGAGCCCGATATCTCCACGGCGTACAGGGCCTGCAGCGCGATCTCGCGCGCCTTTCTTCTCCGGCTCATTTATTCCCCGTCTCTCTCCACAGGCTCACCATCTCGAGGGCCGAAAGGGCCGCCTGCCATCCCTTGTTCCCCGCCTTGCTCCCCGCCCTCTCCAGAGCCTGTTCCTGCGTGTCCGCCGTTATGATGCCGAAGGTGACCGGTTTGCCGGACTTGAGGGCCACTCCGGAAAGATCCTTCACGACCTGCCCGGCGAGGATGTCGAAGTGGGGGGTGCTTCCCCTGATCAGAGAGCCCACGCATACGACCGCGTCGACGCCGGAGTCCACTATGCGCGCCGCGGCCTGGGGTATCTCGAACGATCCCGGCACGCGGTACACTTTGATATCCTTCTCCGACACGCCGTGGCGCGTCAGGCAGTCTATCGCACCGCCTATGAGATTGTCGGTCACGAGCTCGTTGAACCTTCCGGCAACGATCGCGAAACTCATGCCGGTCCCTATCAGCCGGCCGGTGATCTCCTCAACCATCTTTTCTCCTTTCGATTGGTTCATCTTCATTCTTCCTTCGCCGTGTCGCAAAGATCCCCGAACAGGTGGCCGAGCTTGTCGCGTTTCGTCGAGAGATACCTGACGTTACGCCTGTTCGGCTCGACCTCGATTGAAACTCGCTCCACGACCTCGAGGCCGTAGGCCTTCAGGCCGATGATCTTCTTCGGGTTGTTCGTCAGCAGCCTGATCTTGTGAAGCCCCAGATCGGCGAGAATCTGTGCCCCCGTCCCGTAGTCCCTCAGGTCCGCCGGGAAGCCGAGATCCTCGTTGGCCTGGACCGTGTCCCTTCCGCTGTCCTGCAGGGCGTAGGCCCTGACCTTGTTCATAAGCCCGATACCGCGCCCTTCCTGCTGGATGTAAAGAAAGACGCCGCTCTTTTCCTTCGCTATCATGCCCAGGGCCGACTCCAGCTGGTCCCCGCAGTCGCATCGCAGCGAATGGAAGACGTCCCCGGTGAGGCACTGCGAGTGAACCCTCGACGAGCGCCGCCTCGTCCCTGCTGGGCTCGCCCATGACCAGCGCGACGCTCTCCGAACCGTCGACTATCCCCTCGTAGGCGAGGAGCCTGAATTCCCCGAACTTCGTCGGAAGGCTAGCGTCGGCCACCTTGCGCACGAGTTTCTCATTCCTTCGCCTGTACTCGATGAGGTCCGTTATCGTGAGTATCCTCATGTCGAACCTGCGGGCGAACTCCTCGAGCTGGGGAAGGCGCGCCATCGTGCCGTCCTCGGCCAGGATCTCGCAGAGAAGGCCCCCCGGCATAAGGCCGGCGAGACGCGCGAGATCCACGGCGGCTTCCGTGTGCCCCGCCCTGCGGAGCACCCCGCCGTCGACCGCCCTCAGAGGGAATATGTGCCCGGGGCGGGCGAGATCCTCGGGTTTTGTCCGCGGATCAATCAGCGCCCTGACCGTTATCGCCCTGTCGAAAGCCGATATCCCCGTGGTCGTCCCGTGCACCGCGTCGACGGAGACCGTGAAATTCGTGTTCATCCTGGCCGTGTTCTCCTGGACCATCATCCCGAGCCTCAGGTGGTCGAGCCTCTCTCCGAGAAGGGCCGCGCAGATCAGCCCGCGCGCGTGCCTCGCTATGAAATTTATATCGTCCGCCTGCACCTTCTCGGCGGCCATGATCAGGTCTCCCTCGTTCTCCCTGCCCTCGTCATCGACCACGATGACCATCTTTCCGCGCCGGATCTCCCCGAGGGCTTCCTCAACGGTGCATATGCTGCTCACTTCAATTCCACCCCTTGCATTTCGCCAGACGGGTGACGTGTTCTTCAAAGACGACTGAATTTATGAACGTATTTCGCCAGAATATCAGCTTCTATATTCACCTTCCTGCCGGGAGCGGCCTCCCTGAGATTGGTGTTCTCCATCGTGTGGGGTATCACGAAAACCGTGAACCTGTCCGCGGAGGGGTCCGGCCCGACCGTGAGGCTTATCCCGTCGACGGCGACCGAGCCCTTCGCGACGAGGTAGAGGCCAATGGCGGGGTCGATCGATATCCCCAGGCTCGGAGGGTTCCGTTTCACCGAAAATATTGTCCCGCATCCGTCCACGTGCCCGTTGACGATGTGACCCCCGAGCCTGCCGGACGCCTTCAGGGCGCGCTCGAGGTTCACGCCGCTTCCCGGCCTCAGATCGCCGAGGTTCGTCACCCTCAGGGTCTCCGGCAGCACGTCGCAGGTGAAATTGCCGCCTTCGAAGCGCGACACCGTCTGGCAGACGCCGTTCACGGCGACGCTCTCGCCGGGCTCGAGGGGACCGAGCCCCGTCCGGACGACCAACAAGGCCCCGGTCGACCTTCTCGTCAGCGATACGACCCTTCCGACCTCCTCGACGAGTCCCGTAAACATCATTCGCCCCCCGTCGGCCCCATCAGGGCCAGTTTGTCTCCGTACGCCAGGAGATCTTCCCTGTCATAGACGGCGAGCGAATCGTCGCCGATACGCTCGCAGCGGGTCAGCGCCAGAGCGCCTTCGCCGAGCCACGGCGGCTGAGCGGCATCCTCGTACCAGCCGGAGGCTTCCGGCCCGCCGAAGAATGGCGCGTGGAAAAGGACGAGCCTGTCGGGTATTCCCCTTCTCATCATCGACGCGGCAAGCCTCCCTCCGCCCTCTACGAGGACCGAGGATATGCCGAGGCCGGCGATGGCGTCCACCCATGAATCGAGATCGACGCCGCCGCCGGCGCGTGGCAGCTCGTATACGCCGGCTCCCCGTCCTTCCAGCCTTTTCTTCTTCCCGGGGTCCGCTCCGGCCGTGCAGAAGAGGAGCACCTTCGCGCCCCCACCGAGCCACCTGTGGCTTTCGGGGAAGGAAAGGCGCGAATCGAAGACGATCCTCGCCGGCGGCGGGAGCGAGTCGTCGAAGAGGCGCCTGTCGAGCTGCGGGTCGTCCGCCTCTAGCGTTCCGGACCCCACCGCCACCGCCTCCATCGCGGCCCTCAGTCGGTGGACGTATTCCCTCGATCTTTCTCCGGTGACCCATCTGCGGCCCGCCGCGGAGAGCCGGCCGTCGAGGGTCAGCGCGAGCTTCAGCGCGACGAAGGGCCTGCCCGTGAGTTTCCAGTGCACGTAGGGCATGTTGAGCTCGAGTGATTCGGCCGCGAGGATCCCCGCCTTCACCTCGACGCCGCCTTCCCGGAGAATGGCCGCGCCGCGCCCCCTCATCTTGACATCCGGGTCGTGGATTCCGAAAACGACCCTCGATATGCCGGCCCTGAGAATCGCGTCTGTGCATGGAGGGGTCTTGCCGTGGTGGCAGCATGGCTCGAGGTTAAGGTAGAGCGTGGCGCCCCTGGCCCGCTCGCCCGCGCCGGCGATAGCGCCGACCTCGGCATGCGGCATCCCCGCGCGTTCGTGGTACCCTTCGCCGACCACCTCGCCCCGCGAGACTATCACGGCCCCGACGAGGGGATTGGGAAATGTCCTCCCCACGGCCCTCCCGGCCAGCTCGACGGCCCTCGCAACGTATTTTTCGTCGTCGTTCACGCCTGCATCGGCCCCCTCGTACCCGGACCCAAAAGCATCGGCTCCTTCGGACCTGTCAGATAAACGATAACCGCGCCTTCGGGCTCGTACGGGATAATGTGACGGGAGGCGCGCGCCGCAAAGCGCGGACGCGCGAAGAGGTTCTTAAACCTTCTCCCATCCAGACTGTAACTGTCGGTACCGGAATTTCACCGGATCAGTGGGCTTTGCGCCCATTCGCGGACTTTCACCGCCGGTGGGGAATCTCACCCCGCCCCGAAGGTTCAGGAGACGGCTGAAACACCGTATCCATATCACTAATTATAGGATCGCGGCGAGGAATGTCAAGCGGGATATGGTCACGCGAGCAGGGCCTTTACGAATTCCCTGTGATCGAAGGGCTCGAGATCGTCGATCCCCTCGCCGGTTCCGGCGTAGAGGACGGGGACGCCGAGCTCCTTCTGCACGGGGATCACGATGCCGCCTCTAGCCGTGCTGTCGAGCTTGGCCAGAACGATCCCTGTGACGGGAAGCCCGCGGACGAAGACCTCGGCCTGCCTGAGGCTGTTCTGCCCGGAATTCGCGTCTAGCACGAGCCAGGCTTCGAGCCCGGCTCCTTCGATCCGGTTCGAGAGCACCCTGAAGATCTTCAGGAGCTCCTCCATGAGATTGATCCTGGTGTGAAGCCTCCCCGCCGTATCGACGATGACCGTGCCTATCCCCCGGGCCTTCGCCGAGCTCACCGCGTCGAAGGCGACGGCTGCGGGGTCTGAACCCATCTTCTGCCTGACGACCGGCACGCCGCTCCTCTCGGCCCACAGCTCAAGCTGGTCGATCGCCGCTGCCCTGAAGGTGTCGCAGGCGGCGAGCATCACCGTCTCGCCTTCAGACTTCAGGCGCGCGGCCAGCTTGCCGATCGTCGAGGTCTTCCCGACGCCGTTGACCCCGACGACCACGATCACCCTGGGCCTTCCGGCCGGGCGGCTGTATGGAGGAGCCTCGTCCAGGATGGAGAGCAGCTCGGCCGAGACGAGCGAGAGATAATCCTGCCCCCTGCCGTCCCCCTTGCGCGCCCTATCCCTCACCCTATCGACTATCCTCCCGGTCGCCTCCACGCCTATATCGGCCGAATAGAGGATGGCCTCGAGCTCTTCGACATCCTCCTCGCCGAGTTTTCCGGACGAGAAAAGACCCTGCAGCGGTTCGAGCAGTTGTTCCTTTGTCCTGCGAAGCCCTTTGACGAACTCGAGCATCGGCCCTGCGCTTCCCTAGTTGGACGAAACCTGCGTCCCGGCCATTTCCCTCCCGGACGACCTTCGATTCTCAAGCACATCCTCTATCTCGGTCAGGTTCACCGAAACGATCTTCGAGACGCCCTTCTGCTCCATCGTGACTCCGAAGAGGGAACTCGCCGCTTCCATGGTTCTCTTGTTGTGGGTGATGATTATGAACTGTGTTTCCCCGGAAAATTTGTCGAGCATCCTCACGAACCTCTGGATATTGGCGTCGTCAAGCGGCGCGTCGACCTCGTCGAAGATGCAGAAGGGGCTCGGTTTCGCCTTGTAGAGCGCGAAAAGGAGCGCCATCGCCGTCAGCGCCCTCTCCCCGCCCGAAAGAAGGGAGATATCCTGCAGCCTTTTCCCCTTGGGCCTCGCTGAGATTATGATGTCCGCCTCGAGGGGGTCGCTTCCCTCGCTAAGCTCGATCGACGCCTCCCCGCCTTCGAAAAGGACCTCGAAGATTCCGCCGAAATATCCCCTGACCGTGTTGAAGGTCTCCAGGAAGAGGCTCCGCGCCTTCTTGTTTATCTTCGTGATCGCCTCTTCGAGCTCGCCCTTCGCCTTGACGAGGTCCTGCTTCTGCGACTCGAGGAAGTCGAGCCTTTCCTTCTTCTCGTCGTATTCCTCTATCGCCCCGAGGTTCACGGGCCCGAGGCTCTCGAGCTTCCTCTTCTCGTTCTCCAGCATCTCCGGCGTCACCGACCGTTCCTCGTCGGTCAGCGGTGTCTCGACCCCATCGAGACAGCACCCGAGGTCGGCTCCGTAGACCTCCCGGCCCTTCTCCACCAGATCCCTCATCCTCGTGTCGATCGTGGACAGCCTGATCTTGACCTCGTTGATGAGGTTGAAGATCCTCTCCCTCTCGGAGCGCCTCGCCTTGAGATCCGATTCCATGCCGGCGATCTCCGACCGTTTTTCCTCCAGAATCCCGAGAAGCGAATCTATCTCCTCCTGGAAGGAGCTCTCCTGCTCGATCAAACCCCGGACCGACTCCCTTTCCTCCGCCACGAGCAGGGCAAGTTTCGAGGATTCCTCCTTCGCCGCCGAGATCTCCTCGGTGCGCTGCGCGACTATGGCGCCGAACTGCTTTTCCATCTCGCCGAGGCCGCGAATCTCCTCCCTCTGCTTGTCGATTATCCCGTGGAGGGAGGCGAGCCTGATCTTCTTCTCCGTCAAAGCCGTCTCGAGGTCCGACTTTTCCGCGGTCCGTTCCGAGAGCTCCGTTTCGATCCGCGCCGAGACGGAGTGGTCCCCCGTCCCCTGCTGCATCGCGAGGGCGAGCCTCGCCTCCTCGAGCTTCGACAGGGTCTCGACCCGCGAATTCTCGATCTCGTCGAGCGATTTCATGAGGAGGGAGCATTTTTCCTTCTTCATTATGTAGTCGCGTTCGATCTCCTGCAGGGTCTCCCTCTTTACGGCGATCTCCCCGCGTGTCGCGGATATCCTGACGTCGATCATCGGCTATCCTCGAGCGAAGGCCGTCCTTCTCCGCTCTTTCCCGGACGCATTCCGCCTCCTCGGCGGCCGTCTCGGCCTGAAGCGCCGAGATGCCCTCACTCATCCTCTGGATCTCCTCGGCCCGGCCGAGAAGCGATATCTCCTCCTCCGGGGCGCCGGCGTAATAGATCCCTTTTCCCCTGCAGAAATATATCCCTGAAAGGGAGACCGCGCCGAATTCCCGCCCCGTGCCGGAAGCGATGAAGTCCATGGCGTGGTCGGCCGTCTCGAAAACGAGGGTCGAGCCCAGGAGATGCTCGGCCATCGGCCGGCGCGCTCCGTCGATATCGACGAAATCGCTCAGCCTCCCGACCAGTCCCGGCGTCCCCTCGGGGCATTCGAGCTCCTCCGGGGAATTCACGTCCTCGAGGAAGAAACGCGCCCCACCGAGCCTGCCGTTCGACAATTCCGATATGAGCCGCATCGCGCCCGACATCGTGTCGACCACGACGCCGTCGGTCATGCCGCCGAGAACGGCCTCGAGAGCGGGCCGGTACCTGTCGTCCGTCCTCAGTATCTCCGCGAGAGGCCCCCTGACGTGCGAATCGCCCTTCCTCAGGACGTGCCTCGCCCCACCGGGGAACCCTTCGAAATTCTCCTTCATCCTCTGATACAGCTCGTGCCTGCTTATCAGTTTCGCCAGCTCCGTCTTCATTCCGGCGAGGGAGCCCTCCCTGCGGGAAAGCGACGCGTCGACCTCTTCGTACCTCGAGCGGGCCGTCTCCCTCTCCTTCTCGAGGGCCGAGAGCGATTCCTGGACCGCGGCGAAAGCCGCTTCGCTTTCGTTCCTGCGCGCGAAGAGCGCCCCCGTCTCCGACTCCAGCGAAACTATCCGCTCGCGCATCCCCGAGGATCTCTCGTTCAGCTCGCGGAGAACGGCCTCGTAGTGCTCCTGGCTGCTTTTGACCCTCACCTGGTCCTGCAGGAAATCGAGCTGGGTCTGCTTGAGGTCTATCAGCTCCGCCTGGAGCCTCTCGATGCGCATCGAGACCTCTTCGAACCTGCCTCCGAGCGTCCTCAGCGCCTCCTTCTCCTCGGCTATCCTTTCGGAGGTGACCTCCTCCTCGACCTTCACGCCGCTCACCCTGTCCGAGATCTTCGACAGGCGGGTCCGGGCCTCCTCGATCTCGAGGCCGGCCCTTTCGATCCTGCGCCCTGCTTCGCCGCCGCGCTCGGTGTACTGTATGACCTTTTCCTCGGATGTCTGGATCCTGCGCCTTATCTCGTACCTCTGGTTCTGAAGATCGGTGTTCCTCTTCTCCAAGTTCGACGAGGCGCATCTTCTCCTCCTCGACGCGGCCCTGATATTCGTCGAGCGAGCTGTCCCCCTCGCGGGAAGCGCCGGTCGCCTCGACGAGGTCGGCCTCGGCCGCCCGTTTCTGAACGAGGAATTGCGACAGGGATCCGCGAAGAAGTATCAGGCCCCAATCCCTTATCCTTTCCGACAGGGTCCTGTAACGCCTGGTCTTGCCCACCTGGTACTGGAGTGATCTGACGTTCTTCCCGAGCTCGTCGAGAATATCCTCGAGGCGGACGAGGTCCCCCTCGGTGAGCTTGAGCTTGCGGAGCGCCTCTTCCCTTCTCATGCGGTACTTGACGATCCCCGAGGCCTCCTCGAACATGTTCCGCCTCTCGCCGTGCGCATCGTTCAGAACGTATTCGACCATCTCCTGCTCGATGACCGCGTACGAATGGCTGCCCGTGCCGGTGTCGGCGAAAAGCTCCCTGATGTCCTTCAGCCTGCAGGGCGCCTTGTTTATGAAATACTCGCTTATCCCCGAGCGGTAAACCTTCCTCGTGATCGTGATCTCCGAATAGTCGAGGGGAAAGATCCCCTTCTCGTTGTTGATGGTCATGTTGACGACGGCGTAGCCGAGCGGCTTGTGTATCTCGGTGCCGTTGAATATGACGTTTTCCATCTTGCTGCTTCTCAGCTGGCGCGCGCTCTGTTCGCCGAGAACCCACCTGACGGCGTCGACCACGTTCGTCTTGCCGCAACCGTTCGGGCCGAGGATGGCCGTTATCCCTTCCCTGAAATCGAGGCTCACCGGGGACATGAACGATTTAAACCCTGCCATTTCAAGCCTTGAAAGACTCACCCTTCCATACCTCCACTGTTGTCAGGCGATAGATCCGTCAGTATTTCAGTTTTACCACCTTGGCGTACCCTATTCTTTTAATGCCGAGCAGCTCGACGCGGGCCCTTTCGGCCGTCTCCCGATCCCCGAACCTCCCCACGTACACGCGGAGCCATTTTTCGCCCTTGATCTCGGCCTCGAGAAGATGCGTCTCGTACCCTTCCTTCCGCCAGGTGCTCCATCTCCGTTTCGGCCCTGCTCATCTCCTTGAACGAGGCCACATGGACGCTGTAGTAGATCCCTTCCTGCGCGGGCGCGTCGTCCCGTGTCGCGGTGGAGGTCTCGTCGGAAACGGCCTTTTCCCCGGTGGTGCCTTCGCCGCCTCCCGCCGTGCCGGACGGCTGTCCGACGGCGATTCCCGAGGGCGAGGAGCCGGCTGCTGTGTCGGGCGGCGCGCCTTCCCCAGCCGCGTCCGCCGACGGTCCTCCCCGGTTTCGGCGGTCCAATGTGTCCACGGCGTTCGCCGACTCGACGACTGACGAGGAATCCGTCCCCACCCCCATGCCGCGGGCTTCCTGCTGCTTCTTGACGAGCTCCGTCATCTTGCCCGTCTCTTCCTTGCTCTTTATCGACCTGTCCATCATCTGCCACCATACGAGGAAGACCACGATCATCGCCATCACGGCCGCTCCGATGATTGTCGGAAGGTTTATTCTTCTCCCCGAAGGCTTCTTCATCGTGTCGAGCTCGTCGGATCTCTCGATATAGATCGGCCTCGCCGTCCTCGTCCCCTTCGGCGTCGGGAATGGCCGATTCCGGATCAAGCTCGAGAATATCTTCGCTCTCTTCGTCTTCGATATCCACCGGCGCGGGAATGTCCGCGGGGACGAATTCCCTGTCCCTTCCCTTGCAGAAGCAGAGGAGGTCCGCGGGTGGAAGATCGCTTCCGAGATCCTTCAGCTTCTCCTGCAGCTCGCCCTCCTTCATCTCCTCGATGCGGCAGCAGAGCAGGATCCCGTCAACCAGAGGCGAGGAGGGGATTCACGCCGCCGTCCTCCGTGTAGAGGGTCGAGCAATAGATCACGACGTCGCCGTTCCTCGAGAGAAACTCGTTGACCTTGCCGAATTCCTTGAGCGCGAACGGTATCGTCCGCGACACCGGGAACGATCCCGGGCCCGTCACGCTGACGCCGTCGATCCCCGTCGGCCGAAGCACCGATTTGAGCGAGCTGCCGTACAGAAGGAGGTCGAGGAAACCGTGCTCCTCGACATTTTCGACCAGCCCGCTGAGGCCCGGTTCCAGAAAATCCAGGTCGACTATGAGAACCTTCCTGCCGCGCCTCGCGAGAAGGTGGGCTATCTGAAGAACCGAAAAATCCCTCGAAATCCTTTTTCCGCCGGCCGAAAGGGCAAGGAGCGAGGAGCCGCCGCTCCTCAGCTTCTTCTCGATCGTCTCCTCGATGTTCCTGAAAAGATCGAGGTCCCTGGCCGAGGAGAAATCCCCGTCCTCCATGAAGGAAACCATCTCTCCCTCGTCCAGGAATATCGAGAAGCCGCCGCTCCCGCAACCGCGCGTCTCTTCCCGTTCGATGTCGTCGTTCTCTTCATCGCCCATGAGTATCACTCCCTCCCTGATATCGTTTCGATGCCCGCGAGCAGGCTTTGCGTCAATATATCCTCTTCATGGCCCGACACGGTTCTCATGTCTATCGACACGCTCCGGTCCCTGACCCTCGCCAGGACGGCCGGATCGAGGGAGCGAAGATACGCCGAAAGCTTCACGGCTCCCCCGCCGTCGAGCCCGATCGAGACCAGCACGGTCGGCAATGGATCGACCGGGAAACTTCCGCCCCCGATCGACGACTCGCCCTCTTCGAGCGAGATTTCGGCCGCCGCTCCCGCGCCCCGGAGAGCGCCGGCGAGTTTCGCGGCCCTTTTCCGTATATCCTCGAGAGGCTCTTTTATCATGCGGAGCGCCGGGATCCCGGAGCTCGAGCCGTCCCAGTATTCTCCGAGCGCGACCTCGAGGCAGGCCAGGGTGAGCTTGTCGACCCTGAGGGCGCGGGAAAGGTGGTTGCCGCGCATCCTCTCGATGCACGCCGCCGCGCCGATCGTAATGCCCGCCTGCGGGCCCCCCAGAACCTTGTCGCCGCTGAACGAGATCATATCCACGCCGCTCTCGAGAAGCGACGCCACGTCCTCCTCGCCCTCGAGGCCGGCCTGGTCCAGCGGGAGGAGTATACCATTTCCCTGGTCATACATCACGGGCACATTTCTATTTTTTCCCAGACGGGCCAGCTCGGCGAGCGAAACCGTCTCCGTATATCCGACGATCCTGAAGTTGCTCGTGTGCACCTTCAGAAGAAGGGTGGCGCCCTGGTCGATCGCCGCCTCATAATCGCTTATCCGCGTCCTGTTCGTCGTCCCTATCTCGATGACGGCGCCCGCCGCCGAGCGCAGTATCTCGGGAAGCCTGAAACTGCCGCCGATCTCCACGAGCTCGCCGCGCGAGACGGCAACGGCCCCGCGCCTTGCGAAGGTATCCACGGCGAGCAACACCGCGGCCGCGGTGTTGTTCACCACCAGCGCGCTTTCCGCCCCCGTCAGGAGCGAAACGAGCCGCGCGGCCCTTCGGTCCCTGTGGACCCTCTCCCCCGTCAGAAGATCGGTCTCGAGATCGGTATACCCCGAGGCGACCATCGAAAGAATCTCCTTCGCCTGATCGCCCAGGACTGCGCGCCCGAGATTCGTATGCAGGACGACCCCGGTGGCGTTTATCACCCTCAAGGTGCCCCGGCCGACCGCCTCGATCTCCCGGCAAACCTCGTCCCTGATCGATTCGAGAAGCCCCTCGCCGCCGATATCCTCCCCGCCGGCGAGCCTTTCCCTGTAAAGATCGACCTTCTCGCGGACGATGCGGGTGACCCCCCTTCGCGAGGCGGGAGACAGCCTCCCGGCTATGCGCTTGTCCTCGAGCACCTTCTCGACGGAAGGCAGCCTGCTAAGTGAAGAGCTGATATGCTTCTCCTTGAATCACCTGTACATCTTTCAAGCCTGCAAATTTCTACCATATGTAGGGGCAACCGTCAACCTTTTTCACAATATATTGTTGGTCGCGCCCTCGTTTCCCCCTCCCCGGCCGAAATTGCGTCTTGAAGGGGGCGCGCCCTTCTGCTAGATATATCAAAAATGGAGTTCCACCATCCGGAAGGAGAATCGCATGAGCCGGGCCTTCACCTGGATCGTCCTGTCGGCCGCTTTTGCGGTGGCGGCCGCGGGATGCTCGTCGCAGCGTTCGAGCCGGGACAACCTCTATTCGCAACTGAGCGAGGAACCGGCCGCCTTCGACCGGAGCGTGCTCGAGGGGCGAAGGATAGTGATAGATCCGGGGCACGGCGGCCGGTTCAGGGGGGCGGTCGGCGCCGACAGCCTCTCGGAGGCCGACGTCAACCTCGGCGTCGCGCTCTACCTGTGGGGATTGCTCGACGAAGCCGGGGCCGAGGTGCGCCTCACACGGTCCGCGGACCGCGACTTCCTCGCGGAGGGCTCCTCCGCGGTCCAGGACGACCTCGCGGCAAGAATGGCCACTCGCGAACGAATGGGACGCGGAGGCGTTCATCTCGATCCATCATAATTCGAACATCGAGCTCGACCGCGAGCGTAACGGCATAGAGGTCTACTACAGGGACGACGATGCCGGCGCCTCCCTCGAGCTCGCCGAGGAGATCCATCTGCACCTCGCGAGAAACCTCGGAATCGACGATTCCTCGATAAAGACCGGCAACTATTACGTCCTCAGGGAGTCGAACGCCGGAGCCTCCGTCCTCGGAGAGGCGAGCTACATATCCAATCCGAAGGTCGAGAAGAAACTGATGATCTCGACGCGCCAGAGGTTCGAGGCCGAGGCCTACTTCCTCGGGCTGCTCGGTTATTTCTCGAGGGGAGTGCCCAGCGTCGAGCTGATCCCCTTCGAAGCCGACACGATGGCGATCCCTTCCTCCATCTCGTTCAGGGTCGCGCGGGGCGCGGGAGTGCCGGTCGACCCGTCCTCGGTCAGGGCTTTCCTCGACGGATCGGAGGTGCCGGCGGCCTTCGACCCGGCGGGCGGAATCCTCTCCTGTCCCATTCCCTCCGACATCCCGAACGGCCCGCACTCGGCGAAGGTCTCGGCAAGAAGCGTGAAGGGGGCGACCGCGTGCAGCGCGCCGGTCCGTTTCACGGTCGCGAGGGGCGCGAGGTTCATCCTGCCCCTTCCGCCCGTCATGGAGGAACCGGGCCTTTACAGGATGTCCCTTCGCATCCTGGACATGAACGCGTCCGACGTCGCTGACGGCACGATCGTCACCGTCGAGTCGGACGTCCCGCATGGCCCGGGGCATGAATGGAAGGGAAGGACTTCCGGGGGCGTCTTCACCTTCAGCGCCGGCGGCGCCGCCGCGGGCTCGCTTTTCTTCGTTCGTTCCGGCGAAGCGGCCGATACGATCCTCTTCGATATGGGAGCGTCCCCGGGCGGATTTTCGATTCTCGCCCTCGACGCGGTCGACGGGCCTTCCCGTGGAATCCCCCTGCCTCCTTCTCCCCGACGGCTCGGTCATTGCGGGGAAAAAGGGGAGGGTCTCGACGCCCGGCCGATTGTTCGCGGAAGATCTGATCCTTCTCGCGCGCGGATACCTGCCGCTTCGGCTTGAGCGCCTCGGCGGCGGATGAACTGGCCGCCCGCCCGCTGGCGAGGCTGACCCCGGTCCTCGGCGGGGCGCTGTCCGGCAGGAGGGTGGCGATCGATCCGGCGGGCGGGGGAAAGGACGCCTTCGGCCGGGGCCCCGACATGCTCAGGGGGGCAACGATCAATCTCGAGCTGGCGAGGCGCCTTCGCGGCGCCCTCGAGGCCGCGGGAGCCTCGGCCATCCTGACGAGGTCGGGCGAGGAGACCCTTTCCATCCACGAAAGAATCCACGCCGTGAACGCCTCGCGGGCCGATCTCGCGCTCGGACTTCGATACGGATCCGGCCTGCCCGAAGGCGGGGGTCGTTTCGTCTTCACCCACTACCCTTCGAGCGCCGCGGGAAAGGCGGCCGCCGAATCGATGATGGAAACGGTTTCGCGGGTACCTCCCTGCGGCCGACGCGTCGATCGAGGAATCGGCCGAACCGTTTCTCCAGCAGACCGGCTGCCCGGCCTGCGAGATTCACGCCGGGATCTCCGCTTTCACCGAAAAGCTGTTCCGCAATCCGCGATGGCTCGAGCTGGAAGCGTCGTCGATCGTTTCGGGGCTTGCCGCCTTTTTCGGCGGCGGAAAGAACCCGTGCCTGCCCCATTCCATCGAGATAAGGATCGGCGGCAGGCCCGCGGCAGGGGCCGCGGTCAGCCTGGACGGGGTCTTCACGGCCGTGACCGACGAGTCGGGGAAGGCCTTCTTTCAATGCGCGGGATACGGGCCCCACTGCCTCCTGCTCGACATCCCCGGCTCGGGGCGCGGCGGATACCTGCCCTTCGAGATAGCCCCGGGCGACAGCGGCCTGACGATTCTGGATCTGCCCTGAACCGGGTCATCCGCCGACAGGGAACCTTTGAGATACCCCCGGGCCCCTGCCGGGCGCGGACATGCGCGCGGCGCGGCGGACGTTTCCCTCCATTCCCATGCCTGCTTGACTCCTGCCGGACCGCCGGACATATTAATGATCGGGGTGTGAGCAGGCGAAATGGAAAAGATAAAAGACCGCGAAAAAAGATTGAACAAAAGGCTCCTCCTGCTGGTGCCGGCGGCGGTCGCCATCCTGCTCCTGCTTTCCTTCACCGCGGATAAAACAAGGGTGGCGAGCAGGATCTTCTCGGTCGGCTACGAGGGCCCGATGCGGCTTCTGCCCGATATCACGATCATCGACAACAAGGGGCTCGAATCGGAACTATTCTCCGAGGAAAAACACAGGATGACCGTGCGGGACGTCGAGATCTTCAGCGAGAAGGAGGAGAACGTCGAAGAAAAGAACCCGGTGACGAGCACGGCCCCCGAGAAGAAGCCTGAAGAGGAGATGATCGACGAAATCAGCGGGGTCGATTATCTTCGCGACCTATGCCTCGCACACGGACGTCCCGTACAGGCAGGATTTCGTGATCCTGAGCATGGTGGAACCGGAATATCCCGAAGACGCGTTCAGAAGGAATGTGGAGGGCTACGTGCTCGTCGAGGTTTACGTCGACGAGTCGGGGCGGGTCGCCGAAGCCCGGGTCATAAGGGCCCAGGGGCTGCAGAGTTTCGAGAGCGCGTCGCTCGAGGCGGTCAGAAAGTTCCTGTTCAGGCCCGTGGTGGAAAACGGCGTGCCGCAGCCCTTCTGGATCAGCTTCCTTATAAGTTTCAGGCTGAAAACCTAGTCGCCGGCCCTGAGCGTAGAGTACTCGGCGACGGCTTCGTTCCTGACGGTGTTGAAACGTATCCCGTCTCCCGGTCAGCATGTCGATGTACCTGTGCCTGCCGCTTTCGAGGCTGCGTCTCATCTCGTCCTTGAGCGTGCTCCCGGACGCGGCGCTCAGGGCCATCGCCTCGAGCATCCTTCTTACGCCCGCGTATCCCGCGACGCTGAACCTGTTCACTTCGCCCGCGGCCCGCCCGTGAAGGCCGCCGCCATCCGGTACATCGTTTCGTCTCCGGCGACGTCCGAGTCCGCGGGAAATACGGCGCCTGCCATGTCGCGCCCCGCCATCCGCAGAAGGTTGCCGGAATTCCAATCGTTCGTCCCCAGAAGCTGGACGCCGAACTCATAGAAGCTGAGCTGCGGCAGGATCAGTATCAGGTCCTCGAGGTCGGATGCTATGAAAAGCGCCTCCGGGTCGGCCCGCCTTATCCTTTCGATATCGGCCAGGAAATCGGTGCTGCCTTCGTCGTAGTAATCCGACACGACGAGGGCGCCCCCGTGGTATTCCACGCTGCTCCTGAAAAGCTTTTCCGTGACCGCGGCCTGATGGTTGAAAGCCGACAGGAACGCGAAGCGCCTCAGCCCCATCTCCACGCACGCAATGCGGGCAAGCGCGTGGATCTGCCATTCGGAGTCCGTCGGCGCCTGGAAGACGAAATCGCCGATCGATTCGAGGCCCGCCTGCGAAGCGGCGGGCGAATAGAGAACGGCGCCGTATTGCTGGGCCACCTGCGCCGCGACGATCGTCGTCGAGCTGAGCATGTCCCCGACGATGGCGCGGATATTCTCGTCCCTTACCATCCTCTGCGCCACACGGTGCGCCTCCAGCACGTCGGCCTTCGTGTCGCCGACCGCGAGATCGACAGCCGCCTTTCCCCTCATCCTCGACTCCTTCACGGCCAGCGAGGCCCCCGCGAGAAACGCCTCCCCCAGCGGCGCGAACCGCCCGCTCAGCGGGCAGAGAAGGCCCACGCGAAAAACGGCCTCCTGCGCCGCGTTTCCCGAAACGCGTCTCCGCGGGCGCCACGACGCGGGCCGACACCCTGTCGGGAACCGTGTCGAGCGAATCGAGCGAGACGAGCTGGGATCTCAGGGCGTCCATATACGCGGAGTCGGCGCCCGCCGCGGCGAACACCATGCAGGCGTCGAGAATGATGTCCGCGCCGCGCGAGGACGGATACTCGCCCCGCAGCCTCTCGAGCTGCGCGGCGGAGAGAAAGCCCGCCGAGCGCTCCAGCGTGCTTCTCGCCGAATCGCCGGCCGCCTGGTCCATCTCGAGCGACAATGCCGAAAGAAGCCCGGCCGCCGCCTCCTCGAACCGCCCCTTTTCCGCGTCCATCTTCGCGATCATCACCAGGGCGTCCGCCCTTGCGGAGCTTTCGACGCCTTCGCCGGCGAGCGGAAGCATCAGAGACCTGGCCTCGGAAAGAAATCCGAGCTCGACGCACGCCGACGCCGTGAGAACCGTCACTTCCCGAATCTCCGGGGAGCCCGGAAATTCCCGAGATATCTCAGTCCGTATTTGCGGGTTCCCCTCGCGTCGTTTTCCGATTCGAGCGTTTTTATCCGGGCGAACAGCTCCTCCCTTTTTTGTTCCAGTTGCTGCTGCGGCGCGACGGCCGGCCCGGGATCGGAGACGAAAACGGCGCAGGATAAGAGGAACAGTAGAGCGATCGCCGGGAGTGCAGTCTTCTTCATTTCGCCCGCCTTGAAAATTCGCCGCGCCCGAGGAACGACAGGGCCAGGTCGTGATATTCGATCGCCTGTTTCCTCAGCCTGCCGGCGGCCTCGGCGTCCAAAGCCTTTCGCACCGTTCCGGGGATTCCGGCGACGAGGGAGCCCGAAGGCACGACGACCCCCTCGAGCACCACGCTTCCGGCGGCGATAATGCATCCCCGCCCTATCCTCGCCCCGTCGAGTACGATCGCTCCCATGCCGATCAGAGACCCGTCTCCAACCTCGCATGAATGCAGTACGGCCCGGTGGCCCACAGTCACGTAATCACCCACCATCAGTTCCGGGCCGCCGGTCGTCGTGTGGCAGACGCAGCCGTCCTGGATGTTGCTGAAGGCGCCGATCGATATCCTGCCGCAGTCCCCGCGGACCACGGCCCCGTGCCACACGCTGGAACAGTCTCCGATCGACACCTCCCCGAGCACGGAGGCTGAAGGGGCGACATATACGTCCCTGCCGAGAACCGGCTCAAATTCCCTGGAAAGCCTCTATCAAACTCCCCCTCCTAGATATCCAGGTTCCCGAAATCCCCCGGATCGAGATTCTTGAAATGCCTCCTGATGTCGTCGACCTCGTCCTTCCCGATCTGGAGGTTCCTTCTGTATTTCATGAACAGGTCGTTGTCCACGTAGACGGGAGCCTCGGCGCGAAGCGCCAGGGCTATGGAATCGCTCGGCCGCGCGTCGATGAAAAACAGCTCGCCCTCGCGCTGCAGGACGATGCGCGCGAAATAGGTGTCGTTCTGGAGCCCCGTTATCTCGATGCTCACGACCCTTCCCCCGAGCTCCTCAACGACGATCCTCAAAAGATCGTGCGTCATCGGCCTCTCGAAGGTCCTGCCGGCGAGCTCCATGTAAATCGACGTGGCTTCGGCCGGCCCGATCCAGATGGGAAGAACCTCGTCGGAATCGGGCGATTTCAACATCACGACCGGATGCTCGCGCTCCCTGTCGAACGCTATCCCGCTGACCTTCGGACTTGAATCAATCCCATCGCCTTTTTTACTTCCCGTCCTTCTTCGCCTTGTCGATGACGCTTTCCATCGATTCCAGCCTGTCGCGGGGATTGTTCAGGTTCTCTATCATCCATTTCGCGGACTCGACCATGTCGGAGCCGGAATAATTCCTGATGAGCTCGTCGAAGGACCTTTCTCGCCTGCACGAGGTCTTCGAGCTCCTCCGAGTAAACGAACCCGATCATGAAAAGGGCCTGCGGAGCCAGTTTATGCTGCGGATACCTCGCGACAAGCTCCCTGAAATAGAGTATGCGCGTGTACGCGGCGTCCTCGGCCTGCGCGATCTGCCACAACTGCTCGGCCGTCCTCGTGTTCTTGAGGACCTCCTGCTGCGCAAGGTTCTCGGGCCTGTATTTCTTCCTGAGGTTGTCGATCTCGACGTTCAGGATCTCGGAGGCGGATTCCTTCTGCAGCTTCTCGATGATGGTCTGCCTGACCTCCGCAAGGGGTTTCAGCACGGCGGGTTTCATGTCGTTCACCATCACCAGCGAATACCCCTTTTCGTGTTTTATCACGTCGCTGATGTCGCCCGGTCGCGAGCGCCTCGACGGCGTCGGAGAAAGCTTTTGGATGTGCCGATGAACTTGATGAAGCCGCCCGGGTTGAAATATCCCAGATTGCCGTAAGCGGGCGCCGTCGACCCGTCCTCCGATTCCCCTTTGGCGATGGCGCTGAATTTCTCGCCGTTATCTATCCTTTTCTTCCACTCGACGCACTTCATGCTGTCGACCGAAAAGATGTGCTGCGCCTTGTAGAGCGAATTGGTAGTAGAATTCGTCCTCGTTGTTTTTGTAATAAAGCTCGACGTCCTTGTCGGATATCGAGACCTTCCCCGCTATGTAATCCGAATAATAGGCGCCTATGAGCACTCGCCGTTCGAGCGCCTCCATCTCGGCGCGAACCTTCTCGCTGTTCTTCAGGTTCTTGTTCTTCGCTTCGAGGTAGAACAGCTCGTCGTTGATCAGCATGTCGACGAATTTCGCCCTTCCCCCAGGGCTCCTGTACTGGCTTTTCTGATTCTCGGGAAGCTGCTCGAATTTCTCGTCGATCTCCTTGTCGGTGATCTTCATGTTGCCTATCCGTGCGGCCACGCCTTCGTCGACCTTCAGCGCCTCATCCTTTTTCCCGCAGGACACCGTCAACATCGCCAGCATCGCCATCGCCGGCAAGATGAACAAAGCCCTCTTCATCCTGAGCACCTCCTGATAAACGTCTTTCACTGCCTGAATCCGCCGTCTTCTTCGTTTTCCAAAGTTTCCAGAATCTCCCTGACCCTCTCGCTTTCCCCTCTTTTGCACACCAGAACCGTGCCGCCCCTCGCAACGACGATAATGTCGTCGACGCCTATCGCCGCGGTCAGTCCTCCCGGGTTGAAGAAGAGGTTGCCGCCCGAGTCCAGCGCGACGATCTTCCCCGCCCCGGTATTGCCGCGATCGTCGCGCGGAAGGACCTCATGCAGGGAATCCCACGAGCCGACGTCGCTCCAGCCGAGGCGGGCCGGGATGACCACGACGTTGCCCGCCTTCTCGAGAATCCCGTAATCCACCGATATCTCCGGCATCGCGGCGTACCCGGACCTTATCGTCTCTTCGGAGCCGGCGGTCCCGAACGCCCTCCCGATCCGCTCCAGGGGCTCCCTCCCGTCGGGGAGAAAGGCGTTCCACGCGTCGATAAAGACCGAAGGGCGCCACGCGAAGATCCCGCTGTTCCAGAAGAAGCCGCCCTTCGCGATGTACTCCGTCGCTTTCTCCCTCGACGGCTTCTCATGGAATCTCTTCACCCTGAAAACCTGCGCCGCCTTTCCCGGAACGGCCGCCCCTCCATCCGCCGGGCCCGCGCCGAAGGGATCGCCGGCCTCTATGTAGCCGTACCCCGTGGCGGGGCGGTCCGGCTCGATCCCGAACGTGACGAGCACGTCCGATCTGCCCGAAACCTCCAGCGCGAGAGAAACGGCCGTTGAAAACCCTTCCGTGTCGGCGATAAGATGGTCGGAGGGGCAGCAGAGCATCGGCTCGTCGCTTCCCCTGGACCGGATCATCGCCGCGGCGGCGGCGAGGCTCGGAGCCGTGTTCCTGCCCGACGGTTCCGCGAATATGTTACCCGGATGCACCCACGGAAGTTCCGAACGGACCATTTCCGCCTGGTCCCGCACAGTGAGAACGATGATTTTGTGAGGGATCCGTCAACGCGGCGAGGCGCCTTGCGGTGACGAGGAGCATCGAGCCCCCGCCTGTCATGTCGATAAACTGCTTCGGCCTGCCCGAGGTGCTGTACGGCCAGAAGCGTTTTCCATTTCCTCCTGCCAGTATCACAGCGTACACAAGAGCGCCCCCTTGGATCTGCCGTTCAAAAGCCCCCCATGACGGGAACGGGCACTATGGCCTTCCCGCGTCAGGCGATTCCCGAGATATCGATGTACTCGCCCAGAACGTCCAGGAAAGCCTTCTTTATCGATTCGAGCGCTTCCGGGCCGGAAGCCTCGAACCTCAGGACGAGAACCGGCTGCGTGTTGGACGCCCTGACAAGGCCCCATCCGTCGTCGAACTTCACGCGCGCGCCGTCCACGTCGATCACTTCGTTCGTCTTTTTGAAACGTTCGCGAATCCTGTCCACCACGCCGAATTTCACTTCGTCCGGCGCAGTCGACCCGTATTTCCGGAGTGCTGCTGTACTTTGGAAGATCGTCCACCATGGCGCTGAGCGGAAGGTTGCTCTTCGACAGCAGCTCGAGGAGCCTGCAGGCCGCGTAGATGGCGTCGTCGAACCCGAAATACCTGTCCGCGAAAAACTGGTGCCCGCTCATCTCCCCCGCGAGAAGGGCCTTCTCTTCGCGCATCTTCTTCTTTATCAGCGAATGCCCGGTCTTCCACATCACCGGCCTGCCGCCGTGACGCAGGATGTCCTCCACCAGCCCCTGCGAGCACTTCACCTCGAATATCACCGTGGCTCCGGGATTGTCCCTGAGGATGTCGCGCGCGTATATCGCCAGCAGGTAGTCGCCCCAGAGGGTCCGGCCCTTGTCGTCGATCACGCCTATCCGGTCGGAATCCCCGTCGAAACCGATCCCGAGCTCGAGCCCCCCGCCCGTGACGGCCTTTCGAAGGTCGACAAGGTTCTTTTCCACGGTCGGATCGGGGTGATGGTTGGGGAAGCGGCCGTCGGGCTCCATGAACAGTTCCACCGGTTCGCAGCCCAGCCCCCTGAAGATCGCGGGCGCCACGATGCCGGCCGTCCCGTTTCCGCCGTCCGCGGCGAACCTGGCCGGTCTTTCCAGATTGATGTTGGAGACGATGAAGTCGACGTATTCCTGAACCGCCTCCCTTCGGGACACGCCCGCCGTCTTTCCCCGGGGAAGGTCGCCGGCCGAGATTATCGAATGGAGCTCCATGATGTCGTCGCCGTAGATCGTGCCCTCGCCCCTGAGTATCTTGAATCCGTTGTACTCGGCGGCGTTGTGGCTGGCGGTTATCATCACTCCGCCTCGCAGTCCCCATCTTCTGGCGGCAAAATAAAAAACCGGCGTCGGAACCAGCCCGATATCGACCACGTCGATGCCGGCGCCGGTCAACCCTTCAGTGAGCGCTTCGAAGTAGGCGTCGCCGCTTTCGCGCACATCCCTGCCGACCACCGCCTGGCTGATGCCGTCGCGCGCGAAGGTCGAAGCGACCGCCGCTCCGAGGCTCCTCACTCCGTCGTCCGTGAGGTCTTCACCGACCAGCCCCCTGATATCGTACTCCCTGAATATCTTCTTCGGAATAGAGATGACGGACCTCCTTCCTGAAGGGAAAATTACGCCGGCCTTTTACTCCTTCACGACCCAGATCTTGACAGGGACCTCGATTTCGCGGTGAAGCCTGACCTGGACGGTGTAGACGCCGAGGATTTTGATCGGCTCCTCGAGCTCCACCATCCTGTGGTCGATCTTGAAACCCTGATCGGACACCGCTTTGGCTATATCGTGCGCGTTGACCGACCCGTAGAGCTTGTCCTCTTCGCCGGCCTTGACGACCATCGTGCAGGAAAGGTCCTTCATCTTCGCGGCGACCTCCTGAAGCGATCTCTTCAGCTTGTCGTCCCTTATCCCCTGGAGCCTGTTCTCCTCCACGATCACTTTTTTCATCGCGCCCGTGCAGGGCAGGGCAAGTTTCTTGGGCAAAAGATAGTTTCTCGCGTAGCCGTCCCTGACCGTGACTATATCCCCACGCTCTCCAAGACCCGGCACGCTGTTTTTAAGTATAAGTTCCATGTCGGTTCTCCCTAACGGTAATAGATCTTTACAAAGGGCAGGATCGCTATCGCCCTCGCGCGTTTTACGGCATGAGCGAGCTGTCTCTGGTGAAGGGCGCAGGTCCCGGTGATTCGACGCGGAGTGATCTTTCCCCTGTCGGTGACGAAGCGCCTCAGAAGCATCTCGTCCTTGTAATCGATCTCCATCTTGTCTATGCAGAACTTGCACGGTTTGTTGGAGACCCTCTTGTCCTTTTTCTTCGTTTTCTTGTCGTTCGATTTTCCACCCATGATACTTACTCCATCGTCTTTTCGGTTGAGGCCGCGGACTCCTGTGGCACCGGCTTCTCGTCGATCACGATCAGGTGCCTCAGCACGAATTCGTCGAAACGGAAAATCCTGTTGAGCTCGTTCAGGATCTCGTTGTCGCCGGAAAACTTGACGAGGTTGTAGATACCCTCGAACTTCTTGTTTATGGGGTAGGCAAGCTTTCTTTTGCCCCAGTGGTCCACCCTGTGGACCGTACCTTTGCGGGATTTGATGATCTCGTTGAACTTTTCCGTCTTTTCCCTGACCCCGGTCTCGTCAAGAGAAGGGTCGAGAATATAGACGCACTCGTAGGCACGCATTGAAAGGTTCCTCCCTTCGGACTGTCACGACTTTCCCTCTGGAACTTCCACGGGAAAGTAGGGGTAACCGGATTAAATTGTCGCTTCACGGCCGCGGGCTTCGCGGCCCTGCCGGTAAGGCGTGAATATAACAGATCGGCTCCGGCCCGTCAAGTCTCATCCCCCGCCGCCCCGGCCGCCCCGCCTGCGCCTTTCCTCGAATTGAACCGCTCCTGCGCTTCCAGCACGCCGCGGCATACCGCAAGCTCGGCCGCATCGGCGGCGAGCCGTACCATCTCTTCGACCCCGGCCTTCTCGTCCGGGGTGAACCGGCCGAGCACGTAATCGCTCCATTCCCGGCCTTCCGGAGCGGGGCCGCATCCGAGCCGGAGCCTCGCGTAATCGCTGGTCCCGAGCCGCGCGGAGATCGATTCGAGCCCCTTGTGCCCGCCGTTGCCGCCGCGCTCCCTTATCCGGAGCCTCCCCAGCGGCAGATTTATGTCGTCGCAGATCACGAGAAGGGAGTCGGGCGAGAGCCTGCGGAAAGACCCGAGCGCGTCCCCCGAGAGGTTCATGTATGTGCCCGGTTTGATAAGGGTTATCGTCCGACAGCAATGGTCCCACTGCGCCTGCGAAACCTTGCGGTCGATCTTTTCCCATTTCAGGCCGTACCGGCGGGCGATGAGATCGAGGGTTTCGAATCCGAGGTTATGCCTTGTATCTCTGTACTTCCTGCCGGGATTCCCGAGCCCGCAGAGAAACGATATATCAGACATGCCTCCTTAGGATTCCTCGCCTCCCTCAGCGGCCTCCGCGGGGGCTTCCCCTTCGGCGGGCGCGGCGGCGGCTGCGGCCGCGGCGGCCGCCTCTTCGGCCGTGGGCTCAAGCTTCTTAGGCGGAGAGACATGGGCTATCGTGGATACCGGATCATCGACGAAGACCAGTTCCGGGTACTTCTCGATAAGATCCGAAAGATGTATCGAATTGCCTATTTCCATGGCCGAAACGTCGACTTCCACCGATTCCGGTATGCTGGCTCGGGATCGTGGAGATCATCACCTCGCGAAGACCGTGATCGAGGATCCCGCCGAGGTCCTTGACCCCTTTCGGAATCCCCTTGAGAACGACCGGCACACCGATCTCGATGGTCTCGTCCTTCGATATGCGCTGGAAATCGACGTGCATCACGTTTCCCGACACCGGATGGTGCTGGACCGCCCTGACCAGAGAGAGGAAGGGCCCGTTTTCCATGCCTTCTATATCGACGGTGAGAATCAGATGTTCGCTCGTCGCGTGGTGAAGTATGGTCCGGAACTCGTGCTGCGGAACGGCCAGGTTGACCGGCTCTTCCTTGTGGCCGTAAATGATGCCCGGGATGGTGCCTTCCCTGCGTATCCTGCGGGAGCTTTTCTTTCCAGAATCCTCCCTCACCGCGACCTTGAGTCTGATCTCTTTCATGATTTCCTCCGAATCATATGAACAACATGCTTATTGATTCCTCGGTATGGATCCTTCTAATCGCCTCCCCCAGGAGGGGAGAGACGTCGAGGACCTTTACCTTACCGCATTTTCCCTGGCCGTTGAAAGGAATCGAGTTTGTGACAACGACCTCTTCGATGCAGGACTTCTCGAGCCTCTCCAGGGCCGGACCTGAGAAAACCGGATGTGTGGCCATCACCATTATTTTCCCGGCGCCGGCTTTTTTGAGGGCTTCGGCAGCCTGCGTAACCGTCCCCGCAGTACTTATTATATCGTCCAGAATAATAATATCACTGCCGTCGACCTCACCGATGATGTTCATGAGCTCCGTCGAATCGGCCGTCGTCCTGCGCTTGTCCACGATCGCAAGATTGGCGTCGAGCCTTTTCGCGAAAGCCCTTCCCATCTTTATCCCCCCGACGTCGGGCGAGACGATGGTGAGGTTGGTAAAATTTTTCCCCTCAATATATTCAAGAAGAATCGGCGCCGCAAAGAGATTATCCACCTGAACGTCAAAAAATCCCTGAATCTGCGCCGCGTGAAGTTCCAGCGCCAGGACCCTGTTCACCCCCGCGACCTCGATAAGATTGGCCACGAGCTTGGCCGTGATGGGCACGCGGGGCTGATCCTTCCTGTCCTGCCGGGCGTAGCCGTAATAGGGGATAACCGCGGTTATCCTGTTGGCCGAGGCCCTGTAACAGGCGTCGACGATTATAAGCAGCTCCATCAGGTTCTCGGCCGGCGGGTTGGTCGGTTGTATGATGAATACGTCCTTGCCCCTTATGTTCTCGTGTATGTTGACCCTTATCTCGCCGTCCGAGAAACGGCCGATCTCCACATCGCAGAGCGACGTCTGCAGGTACCCCGCTATCCTCTCGGCAAGATCGGGGTTGGCTGTGCCGGAAAGCAGGGTCACATTCTCATTCATCTCGCCTCATCCTCCAGAAAAAAAAGTGACCTACGCGGTCACCGCTCCTTTTCTACTGGGGCGGGAGGATTCGAACCTCCGATGCAGGAGCCAAAGTCCTGTGTCTTGCCGCTTGACGACGCCCCAAAACTGCACATGCCGAATCTATATCGGATCAGGGTTCGGAAACCTCCATCCTGGTTTCGGTCTGCGCCTTCTCGACTTCCTGCTCGTATGCCTTGACGATCTGCTCCTCCATCCAGTCCCTCGTCTGATTGTTGATTGGATGGGCTACATCCTGGTACGTGCCGTCAGGACGTTTGCGGCTCGGCATGGCGACGAACGTTCCTTTCGCACCCTCAATGACCTTCAGCCCCCTGATGACAAAGGCGTTGTCAAGAGTGATGCTCGCGAAGGCTTTCAACTTGTTGTCATCCCGCAGCGAAATCCGTATCTCGGTGATTTCCATGTGGCCCCCCTGAATCTGCTTTCTGCTACCACTGGATGTATTCCAGCATGCGGTCCACCGGTCGCGCGATCCTCGTAAAGAAGCCCTTCTCCCGGAATAGTCTCTCCGCCTCTATCGCTTTCCTCTCCGAACCAAACAGCCCGAAACACGCCGCTCCGCTTCCACTCAGCGAGCGGAGCGAAGCGCCCGCGCTCCGCAACGATTCCAACACACCGCCGATCTCCGGATACTTCTCCAACGACAACGCTTTCAAAGCTGTTAAACGTCTCTGAACCGATATCCGGAAGATCTTTCAATCCCTCCATCAGGCAATTTAGTCTATCCACGCCGCATCCCTTTGTCAACACAATTTTAACATTGTCGTAGGCCCACGCGGTTGAGACGGAAAAAGGCGGTTTCACTATCAGGATCCGGCCTCCCCGAAGCCCGTCCCGGACTTCCAGCCTCTCGCCCCTTCCCCTCCCGATCGCCGGCCCGCCTGAGAGGAAAAACGGCACGTCGGAACCGATCCGGAGCCCCAGTTCCATCAATCTATCCCTGCCGAGGCCGGCCCCGAGAAGGGCGTCGAGCCCGAAAAGGACGGCGGCCGCGTCGCTGCTCCCCCCTCCGAGCCCCGCGCCGTGGGGGATCTCCTTGCGGACCTCGATCGACACCCCTCCGCCGTACCCGGCGGCGGCGAAAAGCTCCACGGCGGCCATGTGGCAGAGGTTGGTCGCGTCCCAGGGAATCTCCGGATCGTTCCCCGGAGAGGCTGATCCCCCCGCCCGAAAGGGTCAGGCGAACGCTGTCGTATATTGAAACGGGCTGAAAAAAGGTTTCGATGTCGTGATAGCCGTCGCTCCTCGCGCCGGTCACCGCGAGGTACAGATTTACCTTGGCACTGCAGCGAAGCGCGAGCGAATCGCCGGCGCGCATCAGGACCTCCGGCCGCGGGGAGGCAGCCCCGTTAAAACTTCCCGTAGCGTTCCCACAGTGCGCCCCATTCGGTCCGCGCGAACTGTTTTATCCTCGCGCGGCCGATCGTGGGATACCAGATGAAATCGTGATAGAGATTGCTCGCCGCCGGGGCCCATACGACGAGGGGCGAATGCAGGGCGATCCTTTTCGAGGAACCGCAGCGGGCCCTTCCTCAGCATCTGATCGCCCCATATGACGAAACTCTTTTTCATCCTGAAGTGGAAATTCATTTTCTCGATGTCCTCGCCCACCACCTCGATCTCGGAGATGCGCGCCTCTCCGAGCCCCCGCTCGGTCGTCCAGCGCAGGTAATCTATCGACATCGGATCGAAGCCCATTATCTTCGCCGCGACGGCGTCTATCGCCACCGGATCGGAGCTCGCCAGTATTATGTTGCCGATATAAGGCTCCATCGTTCTCGGTCCCGCCCCGTCGCCGCAGACCGTTCCGTCCATCACCGTAAAGATGTTCGGATGCAGCTCCTTCTGCATGATCAGAAGATCCACCAGGACCTCGTGCATGTATTTGTGGGCGTAATGCCTCACTTCCTTAAGAAGGCCGCCGAACGAGTTCTTGATCGACCCCGTCGTGGTGGAATGCCCGTGCGTCTTGACAGTCGGGAGATGCAGGACGTCCTTCCCGGCATAGATGGCCGGGATCTCTATCCCGCGCGGGAAGATCTCGCTGAGCTTCATCAGTGGCATCCTGAATTTGCGCACGGTCCATTCGACCTCCGTCAGCGGCTGAAAGGGAATCCCGTACTTGTCAAGGATCGGCATCCAGAGATTGTTCACCGCGCCCTTGCGGGGATCGGTCACCACCGTCTTGTTCTCGACCGGCAGTATCTGCTCCTTCCGATATCCCCTGTCCAGGAGATCCTGCAGAACCCCGTGAAGCTGCCACGGCTGGCTCGAGCAGGCCGGAAAGTACCTGGTCCACGAAAGGTTGAGCTTTATAAGAAGGTCCCTCTCCGCCTTTGAGGACGCTTCCCGCGCCGGCGAGATCCATCGCCCGGTGGTAATCCCGGATAACGGTTTCCGGCCCGGTGCGCACCACGGCCACTTTAGATTTCAAACGGAACGCCTCCTTTTAAGCGTCAGGCGGTGGTGATGATGATCACCGTCGCGGCGAACCAGAGAAAAACGTCTATGATGATCGCCTTCTCGGTCAGGAGAACCCCCGAAGGGTCACCGCCCTCGTGCCTGCTGTAGACGAGGAAGAGATATCTCATTATGCCGAAGACGACGAAGGGGATCGTGTACACGAGCCTGCTCGTCCCGAACTTGGAAACGGTGGAGGGCCAGACGGTATAGATGGAATATGAAAGGAGCGCCGCCGTCGCCGTCAGCCCGACGAGCTGGTCGAGCAGCAGCCTGGAATAGTCCTTCAGGGATTTCCTGTGCTCGCCGGCGGTTTCGAGAAGGGTGAATTCATTCCGCCTCTTGCAGATCGCGAGGAACAGGGATAGAAACAGGGTGCATATCCAGAGCCACGGCGAAAATTCCAGATCGGGCACCCGCTCGTGAAGAACGGCGACCCCGGCGCCCGCCCTGATGAGGAAAGCTGAAGCTTATCGCGATGACGTCGAGGATCACGATATTCCTGAGAAAGATCGAGTACATCGCGTTCACCGCGACGAACGCGACGGCCATGAGAAAGAACTCGAAGCCGAGGAGGGTCGACGCGGGGAGGAAAACCGCGAGGAGGATCCCTCCGGCCGTCGCGGCCGCCCTCTTCGAGAGCGCGCCCGAGGTGATCGGCCTCAGTTTCTTGACGGGATGCTCCATGTCGCGCTTCCGGTCGAGAAGATCGTTGAAGAGGTAGATCGCCCCCGAAAGCATGCAGAAGAAGAGGAACCCGAGGAAACTCTTCCACACGCAGGGCATCTCGAGGAATCTCTTCGAAAATACGAGCCCCGCGAAAAGAACGAGGTTCTTCGTCCACTGCTTGGGGCGCATCGACGCCATTATCTGCAAGATCGTGTTCATAAACGTAATATTACCCATATCCCTCCCGCCGGTCAAACGATTCCGCTCCGCGCCCGGGCCGCGGTCACGGGGAAATTTCGCGCCCGCCGCCCGAGACCATTTCCTCGACGAGGCCGCAGAGGATGTGGCCCGCCGCCATGTGTATCTCCTGGATCCTCGCGAAATCGCCGCCGGGCACCCTGAAGGATATGCCGGCGGCGCGGCAAAGGGCCCCGCCGTCCCCGCCCGTAAAGGCGAGCGATGTCATGCCGAGCGAGCCGGCCGTCTCCACGGCCCTCAGGACGTTCGGAGAATTCCCGCTCGTCGAGAGGGCGAGAAGGACGTCGCCCGGCCCTCCGACGACTTTCGAGCTGCCTCGAGAATATCTCGTCGTAGGAATAGTCGTTCGCGATCGAGGTGACGACCGACGAATTGACCGTCAGGGCGAAGGCCCTGTATCCCGAGGTTTTCTTTCTCCTGAACCGGCCGACGAGCTCCCCCGCGATGTGCTGCGCGTCCGCGGCGCTCCCGCCGTTGCCGCAGGTGAAGACCGCCTTGCCGCCCTCTATGGCCGCCGAAATCACGCGGGCCATCTCGACCAGCCTGTCGATCTCGGAGACCGGCAATTCATCGATCGCTTTTTTCAGGGCCCGGAGTTCGCCGGCCGCCTGCGCCCTGTATCGATCCGGTTCGCTCATGGCATCTCTCATTTCGTCAGGACTATGATCGATATGACGACCGTTCCCATAGTGACCAGATTGCTGAAGACGCTTCCGAATATTTTCGCCTTCGACCTCTTGACGATGATGACGTCGCCCCTGTTCGGCCTCGTCTCGCCGTTCCCCTTCCTGGATACTCCGTCCGGCGAATATATGACCACGCGATCCACGCTCCCCTCGTTGGTGGGCCCTCCCGCGAGGCCGACGTACTGCGCCACTGTCCAGTCGCCCTCATAGGGGAATTTCCCGGGAATCTGCACCTCTCCTCCCACCGCGATCGTCTTGCTTATCTCGGGGATGTGAAGCATGTCGCCATTTTTAAGTTTCATGTGCCTCACCGGATCGGGTGGAAGGTATTCCCTGAGGTCGAGCCTTATCACCTCGCCGCTGCTTCGCTCGATCGAAGCGGCGCTGAAATCCACGCTCGGGCTGAAGCTGCCGATCCTCGCGAGAAGCTGCGTGAGGCCCTCCCCCTCCGTGATGTAGTAATGGCCCGTGTTGTTCGTGGCTCCGAAGACGTATACGCGGGCCGTTCGCGTCATGCCGTCCATCACGTTGATCTCGTCGCGGTCCCTGAGAACGACGACGCCGAATTCGGCCCGGCTTATCGGAGTCGTCGAAACCGAACCGTCCGTCTCGATCCTGCTGAGCAGTATCGTGTCGGAAACCGCCTCCCCCGAGAAACCTCCCGCCAGATCGATCAGGTCCTGCACCGTCTCCTCCGGCAGGACTTCGAACACTCCGGACCTGTTGACGCTTCCGCGAATGATCGCGTGCCTGTCGGCGACTGGCACGTGTATCCTGTCGCCGTTCGACAGGAACGGATTGCTGGAAAAATCCCCCTCGAGGACGAACTTCAGGATATCGACCTCCATCGTCTTCCCGTCCCTCTCAAGCAGGACACTTCTGTTCGATCCCTTCGATTTGATGCTCCCCGCGATGGCGATCGCGTCGGAGATCCTCTGGACCGCGGAGACCTGCACCGCTCCCGGCCTTTCGACCTCTCCGGTCACGAAGACGCGGAAAATCCTCGGCTGCTGAAGATAGCAGTGAATCTCGATGTTCCTGAAAAATTTCCTCGTCTCCTTTTCGAGCTCCACCCTGAATTGCGTAAGCGTCAGGCCGTCGGCGTATATGGCCCCCACCCCGGGAACGAAGACGTACCCCTCCGGAAGGACCATGAGTGGGAACGACTCCGACTTGGGGCCGACCAGATTGACGAGCACCTGGTCGTACGGCCCCAGGATGTATTCGTCGGGATCGACCGCCTTCTCGAGCCGCGGGAGGGAGAGTCGCGGATTCAGATCGAGCCCGGCCTGCTCCTTCTCTTCCTGCGGAGTCTCGGTCACTCCCTGCCCGAAGGCCGCCGGTCCCGCCGCGCAGGGCGGCGACGACAAACGCGAGAATACCGCAGAGGCAGATCCTGTTCATTATTTTCCTCATTCCGCTATCAGCCCCCTTAACAGACCGGGCAGCGCGGCGAAAACCTTCTCTTCGCTGTCCATCTCCTTCGTCCCGAGCTGCGCGAGATGTTTCTTCCCGCCCCCGCCCCCTCCCGCGATCCCGCCCAGCCTCCTGACAAGCTCGTCCGCGGCGATACCCCTCGCCACGAGATCATCCGTCACCGTCACGACATACTGCATCTTGCCGCCGAGCGGCATCGAGAGAACCGCGACCCCGGAAGCGACCTTCCCCCGGAAGACGTCGGCCTGGTTTCTCAGGGCTCCGGCGTCCTTCACCGGCATTCTTCCCGTCGCCACCCTGATTCCGTCGACATCCGCGGCCGCCCTGATAATCGCGTCGAGCCCCTCTCCCGCCCCGCCCCGTTCGAGTTTCTTCAGTTCCTTCTTCAACTCGTCGAGCTCGGAGAGGATCGACCTGATCCTCCCGGCGCTTTCCCTCGCCGTCGCGCGAAGGAGCCCCGCGTTCTCCTCCTCGCGGTCCATCATCTCGTGCACGAGAGCGAGGGCCGCGGCTCCGGTGAGCGCCTCGATCCTTCTCACGCCCGACGCGACGCTGCTCTCGGAGGCTATGACGAAAAGCCCGATCCTTCCCGTATGGTCGAGATGGGTCCCGCCGCAAAGCTCGACGGAGACGTCCCCCGTCTTCACCACGCGCACCTTCGCGCCGTACTTCTCGTCGAAGAGCGCGATCGCCCCCGAGGCGACGGCCTCGCGGTAGTCCATCAGTTCCGTGCGAACGGGAAGCGAGGCGCGCGCCCACTCGTTCACCTTTTCCTCGATCTCCCTTTTCTGCCGGGTCGAGAGCGCCTCGAAGTGGTTGAAGTCGAACCGCAGCCTCTCCCCGTCCACCATCGAGCCCGCCTGCGCGACGTGGCTTCCGACGACCTGCCTGAGCGCCGCGTGGAGAAGGTGCGTCGCCGTATGGTTGCACGCGGTGGCGAGACGCCACTGCGCGTCGACCCGCATCGACGCCCTCGCCCCGGGCCGGAGGATCTCCGCGCCGGAGGCGATCCCGTCCTCCGCCTCGACGAGGTGGATCGTCTCCCCCCCGCGTTTGAAGACGTCGCGGACCGTGAAACCTTTTCCCCCGATGTCGATCCGAGCCCCTGTCCGCCGACTGCCCGCCCGAGGTCGCGTAGAACGGGCGTTCTGTCCATGACCAGTTCGATCGCCTCTTCGCCGGGGCCGCTCCAGGATATGTCCTTCCTGTCCGATTTTCGAAGGGCGCGGTAGCTTCTGAGCTCTCCCTCGCCCGAAATATCTCCCGTACCCGGTAAAGACCGAGCTTTCCCCCTCGCTGAGCGGGACCATCTTTACGATCTCCGCGCCCTCCGCGGCGAAGCCATGCTTCTCCTTGGCCCTTCGCCGCTGCCGCTCCATCGCGCCGGCGAACCCCTCCTCGTCCACCTTCAGCCCTTCGTGCACTGCGAGGGCGGCGGTGAGCTCGATCGGGAACCCGTAGGTGTCGTAAAGGAGGAAGGCCATCTCGCCGCCGATGAGGTCGCTTCCCGCCTCCCTCGACTCCGAGACGATCGACGCGAACCTTCCCCTGCCGTCCTCGAGGGTCCTGAAAAAGCTCTCCTCCTCGGATCTTATTATCTTCGCTATGCCGGCTTCCTTCCCGGGGAGCTCGGGATACTGGTCGCTCATCACCCGGGCCACCACGCCGACGAGCCCGCTGAGGAAGGGCTCCCCGACGCCGAAGAGGTGGAGCCTCGTCAGGGCGCGCCTGAGGATCCTGCGAAGGATGTATCCGCGCCCCTCGTTGGACGGATAGATCCCCTCGGCTATCGTGAAGGTGAGCGCCCGCGCGTGATCGGCGATCATGTTGACGTCGAGGCGTTCCTCCCTGCCGACCGCCGTCCCCGCCGGGAAGCCTGCCGATGACCTCGTTCACCACCGGGGCGAAGACGTTAGTGTGAAAGTTGTCCTCGACCCCCTGCATAATCATCGCTATTCGCTCGAGCCCAGCGCCCGTGTCGATCCCCGGCTTCTCCAGGGGCCTGTAGACGCCCTCCCTGTCGAGGAAGAACTGGGGGAAAACGAGGTTCCAGAACTCGAGGTAGCGGTCGCAGTCGCAGCCGGGGGCGCAGTCGGGGCTTCCGCACCCCCTCGCCTCGCCGGCGTCGTAATAGATCTCCGAACAGGGGCCGCAGACCCCGGTCTGCCCGACCGGTCCCCAGAAGTTGTCCTTCCTGCCGAGCCTGACGATCCTTTCCGCCGGCACGCCGGTATCCGCGTTCCATATCGCGAATGCCTCGTCGTCGTCCTCGAAGATGCTGACGTAGAGCCTGTCTTTGGGAAGCTGAAGATGGTCGACGACGAACTCCCACGCCCAGGCGATCGCCTCCTTCTTGAAATAGTCACCGAAACTGAAATTCCCGAGCATCTCGAAAAAGGTGTGGTGGCGAAGGGTCCTACCGACGCTATCGAGATCGCCGGCCCTGAGGCACTTCTGGACGCTGACCGCGCGCCTGTAGGGGAGGTTGCCCGGGTCGAGGTAGAAATCCTTGAACTGGACCATCCCCGCCGAGGTGAAAAGAAGGGTCGGATCCCCCCTCGGGACGAGAGGGGCGCTCGGCACCTCGGTATGCCCCCTTTTCAGGAAGAAATCGACGTAAGCCCTGCGTATCTCGTGCGCTGTCCTTATCCCGCTGTTCATTGACCCTCTCCGGTATGATCTCCCCTTAACACCCCGGCGCAGATATCGCTCACCAGGCCGGGCGAAAAACCTCTGCGCGAGAGGAAGGCGTGCATCCTTCTAGCGGCCTTCTCCCGGTCGACCCCCTTCATCAGGGCCAGCTTCCCCGCGGCGAGTCGGCGCGCTATCCGCTCCTCGTCGGCTCCGGGATAATGCCTTTCGATGCTGTCTTCGACTACCTCCGTCGCAACTCCCGCTTCCTTCAGCATCCGCCTGAGAAAACCCGGCCCCGTCGGACGGTATCTCTTGCGCGTGATGATCGTATCCTCGGCGTACCGCCGGTCGTCGACATACCCTTTCGCCCGAAGCGATCCCAGGATATGCCCGACGGTCTCCGGATCCTCCATCCCCTCGGCTGCGAGGGCGCTTCTGATCTGGGATTCCGTCCGGTCCCTCCTGGAAAGAAGGGCGCACGCAAAGATCAGGCCCGCCGCGCGGGCCCTGGGGCCTTCGAGGTCGTCGATGTCGGGCCCATGGAGGACGGCGCCCTTTTCGAGATACCTCGCGGCCGACGGATCGTCCGCGACGAGATATCTTCGGCCGTCGGACGTCGTTACCCTGAAAAGGCCGCCCGCCTTCCTTCCGACCTCGACGACCTCCACCGGCCGCCCGTCATTCGCCGGCACCCGCCGGCTCCTTCGGCAGGACGGCCGCCCCGATGCCGTAATGCGCCTTGATGGCGGCCTCGATCTCGTTTCTTATATCGCGGTTTTCCTTGAGGAAGATCCTGGTATTGTCCTTGCCCTGCCCGAGCCTGGTCTCTCCGAAGGAATACCAGCTGCCCATCTTCGAAATTATCGACGATGCGGCGCCGAGCTCTATGAGGTCGCCTTCGTAGCTGATCCCCTCGGAGTAGAGGATATCGAACTCGGCCTGCCTGAAGGGGGCCGCGACCTTGTTCTTGACGACCTTGACCCTGGTCAGGTTGCCGCTGATCGTCTCTCCGTCCTTGACCTGGCCGATCCGCCTTATATCCATCCGGATCGTGGCGTAGAACTTCAGCGCGTTCCCGCCGGTGGTCGTCTCCGGATTCCCGAAGAGGACGCCGATCTTCATCCTTATCTGGTTGGTGAAGATCATGCACGTCCTGGATTTCGACACGGCGCCGGCGATTTTGCGCAGGGCCTGCGACATCAGCCTCGCCTGCAGGCCGACGTGGGAATCGCCCATCTGCCCCTCTATCTCGGCGGCCGGAACGAGCGCCGCGACCGAATCGATGACGACGACGTCGATGGCGTCGCTCCTTATGAGGACCTCGGCTATCTCGAGGGCCTGCTCGCCAGTGTCGGGCTGCGATATCAGGACGTTGTCGACGTCGACCCCGATCTTTCTCGCGTACCCTATGTCGAGGGCGTGCTCCGCGTCGATGAACGCGGCGACCCCGCCCATCCTCTGGACGTTCGCGATTATCGAACAGGTCAGCGTCGTCTTGCCGGACCCTTCGGGCCCGTATATCTCGATGATCCTCCCTCGCGGAACGCCCCCTATCCCGAGGGCGATATCGAGAGCGAGGCTTCCCGTCGGTATCGCCTCGATCTCGGCGAGAGCCCCCTCCTCTCCGAGCCTCATTATCGAACCCTTGCCGAACTGCTTTTCGATCTGATCCACCGCCAGCTCGATCGCCCTTGCCTTGTCATCGGTCTTTTCCGCGGGTTTCCCCTCTTTCGCCTTTGACTTTTTCAACTTCTGCCTCCACTTCATCCCCCGGTATCCACGATACGGTTGATTTACATTCCCCATTCACCGCAACCGGATATGTCTTTATATCATCATGTGAAGGATAATTCAACGAAATTCAACCGCGGCCGCCGGGGCCCGGGCCCCCGAGGCCGAACCGTTCGATCGTGTCGTACACGGCGCCCGAACGCTCGAGTGTGCTTTTCACGAGCTCGAAGCGATCGACGGGCGAGACGGTGTCGCCGGGCAGGGGCGGAACGAGACGCAACTTTTCGCGATCCCGGGACCCCGGAGGGGTTCTTCACCCTGGCGAGGGTGAGGTGGGCGAGGAAAGGCCTTTTCTCGACGGGGAACCCGAGGGGTTCGACGGCGCGGGCGATGAGCTCCGAGAGGCGCGAAAGCTCCGGGGCCCCCTCCTCCACCTCGTAAAAAAGGACCCTCGGGCGGCCGGGGTCGGGGAGGGCGCCGAACCTTCCGAACCTTATCCTGAACGGTTCCACGCCGCGCGCGACCTCCCTTGCGGCCACGCAGAGCGGCTCGACGGCCGGAAGGTCGACCTCGCCGAGAAACTTCATCGTAAGGTGGTAATTGCCCCAGGGGATCCAGCGCCAGGGAGGATCCGCCGGCCACGAGCCGGGCGCCGCGGCGTGGATCCTTCTTCGCACGTCGTCGGCGATCGGCACCGCGAAAAAAAGTCTCATGAAGCCGCCTCCGCGGCGCGCCGGCCCCCGGCCGGGATCAGACGTTGAAGCGATAGGAAATGATATCCCCGTCCTTCACGACGTAATCCTTCCCTTCAAGCCTCACCCTGCCGGCCGCCTTGAGCGCCTTTTCCGATCCATATTCCCGGAGCTCGTCGTAGGCCATCGTCTCGGCCCTGATGAATCCCCGCTGGATGTCGCTGTGAACCTTTCCCGCCGCCTCGAGCGCCACGGTTCCCTTTCTGATCGGCCACGCCCGCACCTCGTCCTCCCCGACGGTGAGGAAACTGATAAGCCCCATCGCTTCGTAGCAATGGACCGCGAAGCTTCCCGCCGCGCTCTGCGCGATGCCGAGCTCCTCCATGAATTCCTTCCTGCTGCCCGGATCGAGAAGCGACAGCTCCTTCTCGAAGGAGGCGCAGACCGTCATCACGGGAATCCCGGAAGCCGCCGCCGCGCGAAGCTCGTAATCGCGCCCCATCATGTCGTCGCCGACGTTGACCACGGCCATCAGCGGCTTGAGGGTAAGGATCCCGAGCGACCTGACGATCTCCAGCTCCCTCTCCGCGAGGCCCGCCGCGGAGGCCGGCATCTCCTTCTCCAGGGTCTCGCGCAGTTTCATCTGGACATGCAACTCGTCCTTTTTCTGCTGCTCGAATTTCGACGCCTTCCCGATCTCCTTCTCCAGCTTCCCTATCCTCCCCTCGACCATCTCGAGATCGGCGAGCATCAGCTCGGCGCTCAGCGCGGCGAAATCCCTCTCGGGATCGGCGGGCGCGCCGACGCCTTCACCGAAGGCGCGGACGACCATGACCAGCATGTCGGCGCATCGCGCCTTGCCAAGTATCTTCCCGGCCATCGATCTTCCCGCGTCGTCCCCCGTGTCGATGCCCGGAAGGTCGATGCAGTTGATCGTGGCGTTCACGACCTTTCTCGGCTTGTAATACGAGACGAGCCATTCGAACCGGTGGTCGGGCACGATCACGACGGCTTCGTCGGCCTGCCCGGCTTTCCCGGGATGCGGCTCCTTCCCGCTTACCGCCGAGAAGAGCGTACTCATTCCTGATCTCGCGAGCCCCGTAAGCGCGGCTATCATTATCCTTCATCCCCCTCATTCGTCATTGTGCATCCTCCGCCGCCCTGAACGGCTCCAGCCTTTCCCGCTCGCCGATGAGAAAAAGCCTCAGCGTGTCGAGCGCCGTGTAGACGGCCCTTGTCCTCACCATGCCCCTGTCCCCCGAAAACAGCATCATCCTGCAGTACGCCCCGCTCTCCGCGGCGAGGGCGACGTAGCAAAGCCCCACCGGCTTGTCCGCGCTCCCTCCGCCCGGGCCCGCGATCCCGGTCGTCGAGACGGCGATGTCGGAGCCCGATCGCTCCCTCGCCCCCCGCGCCATCGCGAGGCACACCGCGCCGCTCACCGCCCCCTCCCGCTCGATGAGCGCGGGATCGACGCCGAGACTTTCGCTCTTGGCCCCGTTGCCGTAGGTCACGAACCCTTCGATGAACGCGCCGCTCGCGCCGGGCACCGAAACGAGCGTCGAGGCGAGAAGCCCGCCCGTCACCGATTCGGCCGTCGAGATGGTCAGCCCCGCCTTCGCGGCGATGCATACGACCTGTTCCTCGATGCTCCCCGCGCCGCACGTATATATAAAGCTGCCGAATCTTCTGCGCAACTCATTCATCGCGTCCGCCGGGATCGATCCGGGCCGAAGGTAGAGATTGACGCCCGACGGCCCCGCGATGATCGACACCCCCTTCATCCGCCCCTCTCCCACGGAGTCGCGCATGATCCTCTCGGCGTCCGTCTCCGAGAGGCCGAAAAGGCGGATAACGGTCCTCCCCTCCGAGCGGCGCCTTTCGAGCATTGGAAGGACGCTTCCCTCGAATATATTTCTCATCTCGGCCGGCACCCCGGGCAGAAGCCAGAGCTCGCTGCCCCCTCTTTCGACGTAAATCCCCGGCGCGATGCCGACCCCGTTCGGAAGCGCGCGCGCCCCCGCGGGCACCCTCTCGAGATCCCTGTACGCCTCCGGCATCCTCCTGCCGAGCCGGGCGAAAATTTTCTCCACCGACTCCACGATCCCGCCGAGGCGTTCAGTTTCCCCGCCGAGCGCCTCGATGGCGGCCTGGCGCGTGATATCGTCGACGGTCGGGCCGAGCCCGCCGGTCACGATGACCCCGTCGCTCCTTCCCATCGCGCGCGAAAGCTCCGAGGCTATCGTCCCGTGGTCGTCCGCGAGGACGGTGATGCGCGAAGGCTCCAGGCCGATCGCCATCAGCGATTCCGAGATGAAGCGCGCGTTGTCCTCCCGCGTCTCGAACCTGAGGACCTCGTCACCGACGGTGATGATCTCGAGATTCACTCCGGGAAACTCCCTTCCAACGCAGCCGGCCGGCGCGGCCTGCCGGGCGGCCGGATCGGCCCCCGCGGCCGCCGGCGTCATCCAAGATCGACGAACCGGCTCAGCAGGTAAAGGGCGGCAAGCGAATAAAGCCCGGCGAGGATATCGTCGACGACGACCCCGAACCCGCCCCTGAGCCTCTGCGAACGCCCCACGGGAAAGGGTTTGACGATATCGAAGAACCTGAAAAGAAGAAATCCCGCTACGCCAGCCCGCCAGGCCGGCTCGAAGATCATCAGCGTCACCTGCATCCCGACCACTTCGTCTATCACTATCTTCGAAGCGTCCGTGCCGTACCAATCCTCCATCATGAACGCAAGCCATATCGCCAGCGGAACGACCGCGGCGAGGGCGGCCGGATGGCTGAGCCAGCGCCCTCCGGGGAGAAAAAGCCAGGCGAGCAGCCAGACGAAACTGGCGAATGTCGCCGGGGCTATGGGAAAGAATCCCGTGTAGAAAAAGGAGCCGAGCAGAGTTGCGAAGAATTTTTTCATTCCCTCCTCCAGTCGATTATCGCGGATCATAACGGGAATGAAGGCGTCGGGCAAGAACAATATCCCGCCCGGCCTCGGAGCGCCCGGTTCGTCCCGGAGCGCAATCCGATCTTCGAAGCGCCGCGCGGGGGCTCGTTGCCGCCGCTGGAATCTACGAAAGGTTGCGGAGGACGCTCTTGGCGACCGATTTGAGCGTGTCGAAGACGCCGGCTCCGTTCACCGCCACCGCCTCGAAGGCGGGGTAATGCTTCGGATTGAGCTCCTCCTCGAGGGCGGGGACCTCGATGGCGTCGGGAAGGTCCCTCTTGTTGTACTGTATCGCGTAGGGAAGCTCGTCGAGCTTCATGTCGTACTCCGCGAGGTTCTCGTGGAGGTTGTAGAGGCTTTCGATATTGGCGTCGTACCTGCTGTTCTGCGAATCCGCCACGAAGACGACCCCGTCCACCCCCCTGAGGATGAGCTTGCGGCTCGCGTCGTAGTAGACCTGCCCCGGAACGGTATAGAGATGGAAGCGGGTCTTGAAGCCCTTGACCGTCCCGAGCTCGAGGGGAAGGAAATCGAAGAAGAGCGTCCTGTCCATCTCGGTTGCGAGGGTGATCAGCTTTCCCTTGGTGTCCGGTGAGACCTTGTCATAGATGTACTGGATGTTGGTCGTCTTTCCGCAAAGCCCGGGCCCGTAGTAGACAATCTTGACGTTGATTTCCCGCGACGAATAATTTATAAGCGACAACTTGCATCCCCCTAATCCGAGAACAGACTGTCGATCTCGAGTTCGGCCTCGGCGGTGAATTCCTTGTCGAATTCCGAGTATTCCTCGTTTTCGTATTCCAGCTTGTCGTAAAGCCTGTTTATGACCGTCCCCAGGCCGTCCACGGCCTTCTTGGTTCTCAGCCTGACCAGCCCGAGGGTCGTCTTCTTGTCGAAAAGAACAACGAGGATGATGTCGTTCGCCACCCTGGCGAGGTACATGCTCTCGTTGCTCCCCTGGTGATAAAGCGTGGAAAAATCCTTTTCGCCGATAAGCTTGGCGAGCTGGGCGTTCGCCTCGAAATCGGCCGCACAGAGGGACGCGAAGCTGTGCATGTCGAATCGAGGCTCCTCGCCGACGCTGGCGATCATCTGTCCCGTCTTGTCCAGCAGAATGACGCTTGTGGAGTTCGAGTTTCTGAGCAGCTCCTGGAGGGTGGTACTGATCGCCCAGTAATCCTCTTCGAATACCTTCCAGTTTGTTCTGACCATCTTTGATCTCGCTTTCACCTGCCCGGAGGGTTCAAAGCCGGTCTCATATCGGTTCTCTTCCCTCGAGGGCTTTGGATATCGTGCCCCTGTCGACGAATTCAAGAGAGCTTCCCAGGGGTATCCCTCTTGCCGGTCTCGTCAGCTTCACATCGCTGTCCTTCAACATCCTCGAAATATAAAGCGACGTCGTGTCGCCTTCGACACTCGGGTTCGTCGCTATTATTATCTCCCTGATCCCCTCGCCGGCCACCCTCTCCCTGAGACTCTCTATATTCAGATCTTCCGGTCCGATTCCATCAAGTGGCGAAAGAACTCCGTGCAGAACATGGTAGCGGCCCCTGTATTGTCCCGATCCTTCAAGAACGTAAATGTCGGCCGGCCGCTCAACGACGCATAGCACGCCTTCCGTTCTCGACCTGTCGGCGCAGATTGAGCATATGTCGCTTTCTGCAAGGTTTCCGCACCTGTTGCAAAATCCGATCTTCTCTTTGACCTGCAGGAGTGTTTCGGCAAAATCCCTGACCTCTCCGTCCTCCATGTCGAGGACCGCGAACGCCAGCCTTCGAGCCGTTTTTTCGCCCACCCCAGGCAATTTTCTGAAATGTTCCACCAGCGCCTGAAGCAGCGGGAGCCCGTATTTCATCACTCTCTCCTTGTCGTAAGCAAGAATCTTGCCTTAAATAAGCATATTACAGGATAATACAGGAAACAAGTCCCCGGTATGCGGCGCGGCCGGGTATCAGAACAGGCCCGGCATCGATATTCCGCCGGTGAGGGAGCTCATCTCGGCCTTGACCATCTCGTCGATCCGCGATCTGGCTTCGTTAACTGCTGCGATGACAAGATCTTCCAGCATCTCAACATCCGCTGGATCGACCACCTCCGGGTCGATCTTCAGCGATATCACCTCATGCCGGCCATTCATCGTCAACTTGACCATGCCGCCCCCCGCGGAAGACTCGATCGTTTTTTCCGCAAGCCGCTCTTGCATTTCCGCCATCTTCGCCTGCATCTGCTGGGCCTGCTTGAGCAGTTTGCCTATGTCCTTCATCAACCGGTCCTCCTGTCATTCCCTGAAAAGCTCGCCGTCGAATTCCTTCATTATGCGGTCGACCATCGGAACGTCAGCCGCGATCTTCGCGCCGTCGGCGTCCCTGCCCTTCGCGCCCCCGTCGGGAGGCCGTTTTTTATCCGCCGAGGCCTCCCCCGCGGCACCGATATTGGCCGGCTCCCCGGCTTCGACGATAAATTTCCTTCCATAGAATCTCTCGAGATGGGTCTCTATGTAGCGGCGGTTCTTCTCCTCGCGGATCATTTCGCACGCGAAACGGTTCTGCGGGCTGAAGCCGAGGATGAGGCGGTCATCCTCCACCCCGACGACCTCGGCGGACATGAGCCATATCCCGAGGGTCAGCTTCGACTCCCTGACCTGGGCGAGGAACCTCTCCCACTGCTCCCTCCCGCCGAGCGGGGCAAGAGCCGCTTCGCCGCTTCCTGAATTCCCGGCTCCCACCTGTGCCTTGGGCGCGTCCTTCTTCGCCGGGCCCCCCGCGCCCCGGCGGCCGGCGTCAGGTCCGGAGCCTTCGAAATCCTCCCCTTCGCCTTCCCCGGAATGATCGATCGGGGCCGGATCCTCGATCCCGGCCGGCTGCGCCCTCTTGACGGCCGGCGCCGCGGGCCTCGTCGGCGCGGATTCGGCGCGGCGCGGCGCCGCTTTCGCCGGCGGCGGGCCGTCGCCGTCTATCCTTCTTATCAGTTCGGACAGCTCCAGCGCCGACTCCCATGACGCGGCGTCGGTCACGGCCGCCTCGAGAATATACCTCGGCTGGCCCGATCCCCTCATCTCCCTGTGGAAACGGGCCGCGTTCCTGAACAGCATCAGCAGATCCTCGGTCCTGAACACCGACGCCGTCTTCCTCAGCCTTTCGACCTCAGCCGCCGTCAGGTCGAGCCCCGGCGAAGCGCCGCCCGTCCCGACGCTCAGGATCATCAGGTTCCTGATCCCCTCGATGTACGCGAGGAAGAACTCCTCGATATCCATCCCCGAGGAGACGACCCTGTCGACTATCGCGAGGGCCTCCCCGCGATCGCGCGCCGAGATCGCTTCGAGTAGCGAAGCGATTGTCTGTGAATCGACGAGACCGAGGACCCTTCTCACCGTATCCAGGTCGATCCTGCCCTCGGCCGCTGAGATGCACTGGTCGAGGAGGCTCTCAGCGTCCCTCATGCTCCCGTCGGCCCTGCGGCCGATCATCAGGATCGCTTCGGGGTCGAACCCGATCTTCTCGTCGGCGCAGATTCTCTCGAGCTGGCCGGAAAGCTCCGCGAGCTCCAGCCGCTTGAAATTGAACCGCTGGCACCTCGAGAGGATCGTCGCGGGAACCTTGTGGGGCTCCGTCGTCGCGAATATCAGGTAGACGTGCGAGGGCGGCTCTTCGAGTGTCTTGAGCAGGGCGTTGAACGCCTGCGGGGTGAGCATGTGCACCTCGTCGATGATGTATATCTTCGAGGCGCTCTGCGACGAGGTGTACCCTATCTTTTCCCTGAGATCGCGTATCTCGTCGATACCGCGGTTGGAGGCGCCGTCGATCTCGATCATGTCGAGGTGGCTGCCTTCGTTCACCGCGACGCACGAGGGACAGACGTCGCAGGGCTCGGAGCCTTTCCTGTTCTCGCAGTTGATCACCTTGGCGAGAAGCCTCGCCGTGGAGGTTTTACCACACCCCCTCGGCCCGGAAAAAAGGTAGGCGTGCGCGAGGCGTTCCTTTTCGACGGCCTTCTTCAGCGTGAGCGTCACGTGGTCCTGCCCGATGACATCGGAAAATTTCCTGGGCCGCCATTTTCTTGCCAGTACCAGATAAGTCATCGCAGATCCGTTTCGCTTTTCGATAAGAGATCGAGACCGTGCACCCGGCCTCGAGAGGGGTCTTCGGCACCTGCGGCAGGGTTAACTCCTGTCAGGATTGGCCGCGGCACACAGGAATGGCTGCGTACCGCTGCTACCTTCCGGTCCTCACGGGGTTGGCAGGTTCCCGTTGCGCGGGTCCTGGCAATCAACGTCACTTCCTGCAGCCGATCGCTCGAAAACCGCGCCCCCCTCAACCGGGGATTCAGCCCCGCTGTAGCGGATTGCGGGTGCAGGGCACCGCTAATTCCCCGCCTAGCACGATCTCAAGAGGTAAAATGGTGGAGATGATCGGGCTCGAACCGACGACCTCCTCGTTGCGAACGAGGCGCTCTCCCAACTGAGCTACATCCCCACCCTTTTCCCGCGTCAACCGGCGGCCCGGCGAACACCCGCCCCCGAACCGCCGCCGCATCTATTCTTCCCGCCCGGCGCCCGTCACGGCGCGCCGGAATCCCTTTAATCTGGCGGAGAGAGAGGGATTCGAACCCTCGGAGCGGTTACCCGCTCAACGGTTTTCGAGACCGTCCCATTCAACCAGCTCTGGCATCTCTCCGCTGGTCTCGTTGCCGTGTCGTTTCACAACCGCGCTATCATGGCGGAGAGAGAGGGATTCGAACCCTCGGTGGAGTCACCCCCACACACGATTTCCAATCGTGCCGATTCAGCCAGCTCTCGCATCTCTCCGATCTTTTTCTTCAATCCTTAATCTAGCGAAAAACTTCTGAAGAAGCAAAACAGATTCTTCTTCCAGAACCCCGCCCTTCACCTCTATCTCGTGCCCGTAAAGATTCTTCTCGCGAAGGTCGCCCGCCGATCCGCAGGCGCCACTCCTCGGCTGCCTCGCGCCGAAAACCACCTTTTCGACCCTGGCCAGATAAAAAGCGCCCATGCACATGTAACACGGTTCCACCGTAACATATGCCGTGGCGCCGTCGAGCCGCCAGTCACCGACCGCCCCGGACGCCGCCGCGAGGGCGATCATCTCGGCATGGGCCGTGCAAAGCCCCCTCCCCTCCACCTCGTTGTGCCCCCTGCCGATCGCCTTTCCATCGATCTCTATGACGCATCCGACCGGGACCTCCCCCTCTTCCAGAGCCTTCCCGGCCTCTTCCAGGGCCTGACGCATCATTATCTCTTCCATCAGTCCCTGTTTATCACCTTTTCCGGTATCGCGCCGACGAGCGACTGCAAAACGAGCAGGGCCACGTCATCGAATGGGGGGGCGGCGTAGACGTCCTTGCCGGACATCGTCCTCCCGGAGATCCGCCTGTCGATGCCGTCGATCCCGCCTGTTCCGCCGGTGGAGGCCTGGATCCTCTCGCCTTCGGTCCTCACGGCCTCCTTGTAGTTCTCGTCTGTAGCCTCCCAGACGATCTTCCCCGTCTCCGGATCGACCATGCTAAGGGTGATCCCCACCTGCGTGGCGGAGGCGGTCGCCGTCTCCCTGTAATCGGCCTCGTCCTTGTGCCAGAGGTAAACCTGCGGGACGAGTATGATATCGACGTTGAGCGAATGAAGGGCGCCGAGGAAATCCTCATTCATGACGTGGCTGCGGATCCAGGTGTCGTTGAACTCGTGAAGCCTGGTCCCAAGTTCCGCCCTGCTGACGGCGAGCCGGAACTGCTCTGGGGAGAGGAACGAATAATCCTCCCGTCCGGAAAGCTGCTCCCACAACATCCTGCCGGTGAGGGTCTCCGACTCCCTCGCGGGATCCTCCGCCTTCGTGATGGAACTTATGACGGGAAGGACGAGGATCGTCCCCACCGTGCCCGCATCGAAATCAGGGTCCAACTTTATCGCCGAAGGGTGCTGCGATTTGCACCCCGATAAAACGACCATCGAAAGAACCGCCGCAAGACCCGCGAGTCTCCTCATGGCCCTCTTCCTTTCAGATACAATCCCCGTTTAAATCCGTCCGACCGCCAGCCTAACATAACAGCGGACGCCGGCGGTTGTCAACACAACTCCCTTTGACGCCTCGAATCGCGCCGCAAATGAGACCGCGGCCGCCGCGCCCCGGCCGGGGGCGCCGGCAAAGCGAAAACCCGGAATCGGTTCCGGGTTTCCTTGGGCTCAGCAGCTCCAGGCCGTCCTCCCGGCGATCAAAGGCCGGGGATGGAGGCGAGCATCTTCTCCTTCGCGAGGAGCCTTTCCCATTTCGCCTCGACGTCTTTTTCGATCCCGGCGATCTCCGCGTCGCCGAGATGGCGGAACCTGCCCTGCGCCTTCATGTACTCGGCGAGCGGGGTTGGCTCGAAGTCCTTCCAGACCTCCAACTTCTGCCCGTTCTCGGTGATCTCGAGCAGCGGATATATCTTCGATGTCACCGCGAGGCGCGCCATCTTCACCGAGAGCTCCGGCGCGAGCTTCCAGCCGGTCGGGCAGGGGGCGAGGATCTGAATGTACTTCGTGCCGCGGAAGGTGTTCGCCTTCGATATCTTCCTCATGAAATCGTGCGGATAGGCGGTCGACGCCGTGGCGATATAGGGTATCGAATGGGCCGCCATGATGTCGACCATGTTCTTCTTCGGTTCCCTCTTGTAGTTGGTCACCGGGGTCGTCGTCGTCCACGCCCCCACAGGCGTCGAAGACGAGCGCTGGATGCCCGTGTTCATGTAGGCCTCGTTGTCGTAACAGACGTATATGAAGTCGTCGTTCCTCTCGGCGGCGCCTGAGAGGGCCTGCAGCCCTATGTCGAATGTCCCTCCGTCCCCAGCCCAGGCCATGACCGTCGTCTTCGTGTCGCCCCTCATCTCCAGCCCCGCCTTGAGCCCCGAGGCGACCACGGCGGCCGTTTCGAAGGCCGTGTGGTAGATCGGGAGATCGATGCAGGAATGGGGGAACGACCCGTCGATCACGGCCCAGCAGCAGGCCGGTATCACTAGCGCCGTATCCGGCCCGAGAGCCTTGAGGGCGAACCGCATGGCCTGCGTCGCCCCGCATCCCTGGCAGGCAAGGTGGCCGGAGCCCATCAACTCTTCTGTCGGCATCGTTGCTGGTTTCATCTCTTGACTCCTATCCAGTTGATATATCTCTCGGGGTTTTTATTGCTGATCGCGTTCTCCGCGATCTCGCGTATGACGCCGGGGGTGACGTCCCTTCCCCCCAGCCCCGCTATGTACCCGAGCACGGGTATATCGGTCCTTCCGTAAAGGGCGCTCTTGATCTCCTGGAAGAAGATGCCGTGACAGCCGAAGGAAATGTTCCTGTCGATGACCGCGATCTTCTTCGCCTTCGAAAGGACGGCGAAGATCTCCTCGAAGGGGAAGGGGCGGAAGACCCTGATCTTCAGCGCTCCGATCGCGACGCCCTCACCCCGCATCGCGTCGATGACCGCCCTCGTCGTCGAGGCGACGGTCCCGGAGGTAACGAGAATGATCTCGGCGTCGTCGCACCTGTACGGCTCTATCAGGCCGTAGCCCCGGCCGAAGACCTCCCTGAATTCGTCGTCGACCTTCTTTATGACGTCGAGGCCCTTCTCCATCGCCTCCTGTATCATGTACCTCAGCTCCATGTACATGTCGGGCCCGGCGAGATTCCCGAAGGAATGCGGGTCCTTCGTGTCGATCTTTATCTCGGGATTGTACGGCGGCAGGAATTTGCGGACCTGCTCCTTCTCGATTATGTCGACTATCTCGTAGGTGTGGGAGAGGAAGAAGGCGTCGAGCACCAGCATCACGGGCATCTGGAGCTGCTCGGCTATCTTGAATGCCTGCGGAACGGTGTCCTGCGTCTCCTGGTTGCTCTCGCAATATATCTGAAACCATCCGACGTCCCTCTGCGAGAGGGAATCGTTCTGGTCGGTCCATATGCTCCACGGAGGGCCGACCGCCCTGTTGACGTTCGCGAGCACGATCGGCAGCCTCGCCCCGACCGCCCAGTGCAGCATCTCGTGCATCAGAAGCAGCCCCTGCGAGGACGTGGCCGTGAAGGCCCTCACGCCCGCCGCGGAGGCCCCGATGCAGGCCGCCATCGCGCTGTGCTCCGATTCGACCTTGATGAATTTCGCGTCGATCTCGCCGTTTCCGCACATCTCGGAGAGGAGCTCAACGATATGGGTCTGCGGAGTTATGGGGTAGGCGGAGATCACCTGAGCTTCCGAAGCCCTCACGCCGTAACTCACCGCATGGTTCCCCATGATGACCTTTTTCATTTTCCCTCCTCCCGCGTCGAAAGGGCGTTGCGCGGGCATTCCTGAACGCATACGAGGCAGCCCTTGCAGTAGTCGTAATTGATCTCATACTCGTTTTCATGCCGCATGATCGCGACGTCCGGGCAGAACACCCAGCAGTTGTCGCAATAGTTGCATACGCCGCAGGAGAAGCACCGGTCCGCCTCCTTGTGAAGAAGCCCGGCGTCATATCCCGTGTGTATCTCGCCGAAACCCTCCCTGGCGCGGCCGACCGGGATGCGCGGCATCTTCGTCTGCTTTGTCTTGGAGAAATAATCGGTATTGATGTCGTCGATGCCGACGGTCACAGGCTCGGCCTCTTCGCTCTCCGCCCGTCCGGTGAAGGCGCGAATGATCTTCTCCGCCGACTTCCGCCCCGCGGCGATAGCCTCCACGACGCTCGCGGCGCCCGTCACGGCGTCGCCTCCGGCGAAGACCTTCATGCGGCTGGTCTGCCCCGTCGCCTCGTCGGCCTTGACAAGGTTCCACTCCGTTTCCAGGGCTTCCGATATCCCTTCGAGATCGGCCTGCTCGCCGATGGCGGAATAAATCCTGTCGGCTTCCATCTGAATCGTCTCGCCCTTCACCGCAACGGGCTGGCGCCTCCCCGATTCATCCGGCTGGCCGAGCTCCATCTTCTGGAAGACGATCCCGGCGAGTTTTCCCTTCTTTCTTAAAATTTCCTTCGGCGCTGCGAGGAACTCGAACTTCACGCCTTCCTTCTCCGCTTCCTCTATCTCCTCGCGGATCGCGGGCATCTCGTTGACGGTCCTCCTGTAGACGACCGTGACGTCGCTGCCCGAACGAAGGGCGCACCTTGCGACATCCATCGCCGTGTTCCCGCCCCCGATGACGATCACCTTTTTGCCCGGATCGACCTTTTCGCCGCCGTTGACCTTCCTGAGGAACGAAAGTCCCGCCTCCACCCCAGCGCCCTCTTCTCCCCCGACATCCATCGATCTGCTGCGCGCGAGGCCTGGCCCGAGAAATACGGCGTCGAACTCCTTCTCGAGCTCCGCAAGGCCGACATCACGGCCGACCTTGACGCCCGTCTTTACCGTTATGGGCCCCGAATCGATTATGGCTTTGATTACCTTGTCGAGCGTGCCGTTCGGCAGCCTGTATTCGGGGATGCCCCATCTGAGGACCCCGCCCAGCGCCCCGTCCATCTCGAAGAGGGTGACTGGATAACCGGCCCTAGCGAGGTAGAAGGCGCATGACAACCCGGCAGGCCCGCTGCCGACGACGGCCGCCTTCTTGTCACCCGTCGCCTTCGCCTTCGTCATCCAGCCCGGATTCTCGAGGCCCATGTCGCCGAGCGAACGCTCTATCGCGTTGATATTGATCGGCTCGTCGTACTCGCCGCGGGTGCAGTTGCTCATGCAGGGATGAAAACAGACCCGCCCCGTGACGGACGGCATCGGATTGTTGTCGATTATCGTTCTCCAGGCCTCCTCGTACTTGTTCTCGGTCACAAGCTGGATGTAGCGCTGGATGTTTTCCGACGTGGGACAGCCGACGATGCACGGGGAACGCTTGAAATCGTAATAGGGCCGGACGTTCCTCCACGAGCCGGTGAGGTTCCACAACATGTCGCCCACCGTCATCGGCCGAATCGGCATCTCCCTGTAAGTTTTGAATTCAACCTTTTTGATCATGTGCCCTCCAGCTTCAGGAGACGATCTGAACACCGTTATAAGCGTCGACCGCGGCCTGGATGTTGTGCTCCTTCTTAAGGGGAACGAATCCATCGATCGCCTTCTTCACCGCTTCGATCCCGACGAGCTTCGTCGCCCCGGCGAAGGCGCCTACGATCGACGTGTTGACGATCGGGGCGGAGCGCGAGCCGAGCCCGTGGTCGAGGGCGATCCTGTTGGCGTCCACGATTGCGACGTGGAACCTCGAGGTGAGATTCGAATTCTCCACCGGCTTGTTCGTGTTGATTATGATCCAGCCGCCGTCCTTGAGGCCTTCGGTGATATTCACCGTTTCGATGAGCACCCTGTCGAGGACTATGAGATGATCGGGCTGGTAGATCTGGCACCGTTCCCTCACCTCGCTGTCCGAGACCCTGGTGAAGGCCATCACCGGGGCTCCGCGGCGCTCGACGCCGAAGGCGGGAAATGCCTGAACAAATTTACCCTCGTGAAAGAATGCGTCGGCCAGAATCTCGGAAGCGATAACCGATCCCTGGCCTCCCCGGCCATGGGTCCTGATCTCTATCATGGATCATTCCTTCCTGGCGGTTGGTTCGTGTTTTGTCTAACTGCAAATCCTTTACTAATATAGCGATAACCGGGCGCCCCGACGGGGGAAACCCTGCCGCATTCTACCCCTGACGGCCCCGGCCGGTCAAGCGGATTCTGCTATCTCGCATAATTTACCCTGCCGTTGGAATGAGCGCAAGCCAATTAATCCCGGGCTCTTTTCATCCCCGAACCAGCGCATTTTTCACCCATTAATGAGATGAGAATCGATCATTTGAAAGGGATGTCGCACCGGGGGATTCCGTTCCGCGGGGGAGGCTCGCCTAGGCCGACCGAGGCATGAAAAAATACGCCCAGGAGGATTTGAACCCCCAACCTTCTGGTCCGTAGCCAGACGCTCTATCCAGTTGAGCTATGGGCGCATAAATATTCTTTTTATCGGGGCCGTTCCCGGCAGGAAGCGGCTGTGCTTCATCTATATATATTCCCCCGGGGCCCCGGTCAATCAAAAACTGCAGGCCCGGAGCTTCCCGCCCTCGACACGGATCGACCTCGACGTCACCGACCTGAGGAAGGCCTGATCGTGCGAGACGATCAGCATCGCCTGGGGCAGGGTATGGAGTATCGCCGTTATCCTCTCCGCCGAATCGGGATCGAGCCCCGTCACCGGCTCGTCGAGGAGGAGCAGGTCGGGCTTCATCGCGAGCACCGTCGCCAGCGAGACGAGGCGCTTCTCGCCCCCCGAGAGGTGGTGCGTGATCCGGTCCTCGAACCCGCCCAGCCCGAGCATCCCGAGGACCTCGCGCGAGACGGCCGCCGCCTCCTCCCTGCTTTTCCCCTGGTTCAGCGGCCCGAATGCCGTATCCTCGATCACCGTGGGACAGAAGAGCTGGTCCTCTGGGTCCTGGAAAAGAAGGCCGGCGCGAAGGCGGACGTCGATGAAATCGCGCTCCTCGCCTCTCGGCCTGCCGAAGACCTCTATCAGACCGCTCCGGGGCCTCAGCAGGCCGACGATCAGGTGCAGTATCGTCGTCTTCCCCGTGCCGATGTGCCCCACGAGGCCGACCCTCTCGCCCCGGCGCAGCTCGAAAGACGCGCCGCCCAGAACTGCCCTCCCTCCGTCGTACGCGAAGACGACCTCTTTCATCCTGATCAGGACGTCGTTTCCTTCCAAGCCATCCCTCCATGCGCGCGGCGCGCCGGCGGCGCGCCGTCACCCCGCCGTTTCCGGGCGGCGCCTCCCGCGGCCTTCGCCTGCGGGGCGCGCCGTCACCACAACGCGGCCGCTCCGGCAAGCTCGGCCGCGAGAAAAAGCGCCAGAACCGCGAACGAGCCGACCGAGAAGGCCGCGTCCGCCGCGGAGAAACGGAAATGCTTCAACACGTGGAACTCCCCCCTGAATCCCCTGCACTTCATAGCCTCGAGTATCCTCTCCGACCTCTCGAGGCTTCTCACGAGCAGCATGCCGGTGAGCCAGGCGTAGCTTCTGTATGTGTGAAGCCGCATCGAGGGCCGGAAGGAGCGCGCCTTCATCGCCCTGAGGAGCGTGACGTACTCGTGATGAAGCACGTCGAGATACCTCAGCGTGAAAAGGAAGAGATGCGTAAGCTTCGCCGGCACCTTCAGGTGATGGAAGGCGTGGCCGAGGGTGAAGAGATCTATCGTTCCCATCAGCGCCGCAAAGACGAGCACGATCGCGTTCGCCTTCATGGCCGTCGAAAGGCTCCACAGGAGCCCCTCTACGCTGAAGGGAATCGAGAGCAATGTGAACGCCGTCCTGCCGGGAAAGGTCGGGGGAACGGTCACGAAGAGGACGACAGTGAAGATGTTGAGCCTGAGAAGACGTTTTCGGAGCGCGGCGGCCGGTATCCTCGCGAGGAGGGCCAGCGCGAGCCCCGCCGCGAGGGCGGCGCAGAGGACGCCCGAATTCGAGGAAAAGGCGACGACCGCGGCGAAGGCGAGGGTGACGATGATCCTCGGCCTCGGGTCGAGCCTGTGTATGAAGGTGTCTCCGTCGAAGAATGTCGTGCAGCTCAAAGCCCCTCCCCCTTTGCCTCAAAGGCGGGTGCGCCGAATATCGAAGGATAGACGCGCGCGAGAAACGAGACGATGAATCCCGTGAAGACCCCCTCCGCCACGGCGACAACGAGGTTCGGCAGGAAGGCGATCGCGACGATCGCGGCGAGCTGCCTGCCGCAAAGAAGGAGCGCGCCGGCCCAGAGGATGAATGAGGCGAGGTACGCGGCGATCCCCGCCGCGGCCCCCAGCCAAAATGCCTTCCGCGGGTCCCTCTCCCTCCTGATCCTCCCGTTGAAGAGCAGGTACACGCCCACTGCGGGCATCCCCATGACGAAGGTGTTGATCCCGAGGGTCGTTATCCCGCCGAACTGGAAAAGGAGAGCCTGCAGGAAAAGTGATATCAGGAAGGCCGGCATCGCCGACCATCCGAGAAGGAGCCCCGCGAGTCCGCCGAGAAGAGGGTGGACCGAAGAGGGGCCGAGCGGCAGCCTCACAAGAAGGGTCGAGAGGAAGAGGACCGAGGAGACGAGCGCCGCCGCCGGTATCCTTTCCTCCTTCAAAACCTTCAGGCCGACCGCGATTCCGGGCAGCGCGGCGAGAGCACCCGCGACGGCGACCGGAATCGGCGCCACCCCGTCCGATATGTGCATCGGTCATCCCCTTTTCGTGTTTATCCCGAGCGCCTGCTTCTCGCTAGCGCGTAGATCCCGAATATCCCGAAGATGACGCCGACACCCGCGATCCCTCCGTACAGCCTGCCCGGCCCCCCCGGAGCGAACCGCCCCTTTCGCCGCCCGCCGCGGCGCCGGGATCGGCTCCCGTTATCTCCGCCCGCGCAGCGTGCCCCATCCCGTCATCGACGACGACTCTCCACGATCCCCCCACCACCGGCACGAAGGCGAACCTTCCCGCCGCGTCGGTCGCTCCCGCAAGAATCGCCGAATCTCCGGAGGCCGCTCCGTAAACGGCGACGTCGCAAAAGGCCATCGGGCTGCCGTTGTCGTAGAGGCATTCCACGGCGACCGCGCCCCCCACCTGCCTGCATGTCGCTCCGTGAGCTAGCGCGTTCCCGTGCCAGGCGAGGGCGAGCGCCAGCGCCGGCAGGGACAGGATCATCCTCCTCGCCGTCATTCCTTCCCTTCCCCTTTCCTTACCTCGAAAACAAGTGAACATTCGCGCCCGGTGGCTTGCGCCACAATAAGATACATGCCTGCGCGGCTCACCGCGGCGATGGCGGGGCTCTCCCTGTCAGCCTTAAGCGCAACGCTCCCGCCGCTGCCGTCGAAGAGGGTCAGAGACCCTTCGATCCGCTCTCCGTCTAGAAGGATCCCGCACGGGATCTCACAGGGGGCCGCTGCCGCCGCGAGAGGCGCAAGAGGTACGATCTCGAGCCCCTTCCCGGTGGAATAAACCGAAGGATCGTCTTTGCCGCCCGCCACGATTATCGCCTTGAGCTCGAAGGACGTGTCGGCCGCCCCGGGCCGCTTTAGCGCGAGGCTCAGGATATGAACGCCCTCCGTCGCCGCCGTGAACGATCCTGCGTGCGAGGTCTCCCCCCTCGTCGTCGGGACCTTCGAAGTCCCACCCCCCGGCGCCGCAAGGATCACGCCACAGAGGACCTCGTCCTTCACGGCGAAAGCGCTCTCCGGGTAATGGTGCCCGCTGCAAACGCGAAAGGATGTCGCCGCACCGGCCGCCGGGTAAAAATCGCCGGGGTCGAACCAGTGCTCGTGCGATCGGGCCGCCGGCGCGAACGATAGAAGAGGCGCCGCGAAAAGAAGCGCCAGCGCGGCGACACGCGCCGCCTTCCCCCTGAACGAAATCATCTTTTCCATACTTCCCTCCCCGGTCCGTAGCCTAAAGATCCTCTCCCGTCGAAGCCGCCGCGAGCGAGCAGTACTTGATGCCCTTCGTAGCCTTGAGCCTGTTCGCCAGCTCGGCGACCTTCGCCGGCTTTCCCCTCACGACGACGATCTCGAGGCAGTTGTCGTGATCGAGATGTATGTGCTGCGAGGAGATGACGAGGCTGTGATAATCGTGCTGGATGGCGGTGAGCCTGTTCGAGAGATTTCTCCTGTGGTGGTCGTAGACCATGATGACGGCCGCCGCGACCTCCCTGCCCCCCTTCCACTGGTCCGTGACGATGTTCCCGCGGATCAGGTCGGCTATCGCCTTCGACCTCGTGGGATACCCCTTCTCGAGAACCTGCCTGTCAAACCTCTCCAGAAGCTTCTCGTCGATCGAGACGCTGAACCTGACCAGTCCCGGCATCGCGCTCCTCCTTCGTATTACCTTTCAGCAAATACGTAACACATTTAAAGCGATGCCGGGGGCGCGAGTCAAGAAATTATTCGGGAGGGCATCGGAAGGCCGGAGGGCGCCGGACATAAAATGGCGGAGAGGGAGGGATTCGAACCCTCGGTAGAGTATTACCCCTACAACCGCTTAGCAGGCGGTTGCCTTCAGCCTCTCGGCCACCTCTCCGTCGAACGAAATTTTTTTGGCGGAGGGCGAGGGACTCGAACCCCCATGGGCTTGCGCCCGGCGACTTTCAAGGCCGCTGCCTTACCAATTAGGACTAGCCCTCCAGAAAAAACGACCCCCTTCCGGGAAGAGGGTTTCGTTCAGTATAAAAAGCCGCGCCCGTCGTGTCAACACAATAGCAAAAAACGACCTGCCCGCGGGCCTTTCCGGAGGCGGCGCGCCGGCCTCGCGTCAATCGATGCCCTCCTCTCGCCACTTCGTCAATCCAGGCCCTTTTCGCGCCACTTCGTCAATCCAGGCCCTCTTCGCGCCACTCCTTCAGCTTCCTCCGCCCGCGGATCCTCTTGAGCGCATACGCCGAAAGGAAAAGGAGTACGACGAATATCCAGAAGGGAGAGGATTGTAGAACGGCGCCGGCGGTCCGGTATCTCTTCTCGAGCTTCATGTGGAAGGCCGCGGTGAATTCCTCCGGCGCGCGGCCGAATGTCAGAAGGAAGGCACGGTCGAAATCCCCCGTGTCGCGAACGAATGAGATCAGGGTGACGAGATCACCGGGATTTTCGCCGAAAAGCTCGTCGACGGCCGCGTAGCTGAGGCGATAGGCGGACGAAGCCTCCGCTGTGGAGCGGGGAAAAGCGCCGCCCAGATCCTCGAGGTCGGGAAGCCTCCCGCTCCAGAGCGAAGCGACGAGGTTCCACTGGTCGACGAGGGTCCATTCCCTCGACTGCCTCATCGCGAGCCCCTCCATGAACCAGGCCGGGCACCGGACCCCCCTCACCTTCTGCGAGAAAAAGAGGTGCGAGAGCTCGTGGCGCACGACGACCTTCAGAGGCCGCGGCGACCTCAGCACGGCGCTCGCGTCGATCCCCATCATCATCCGCCCGAGATCGCTGTACGCCTCCCCCCACTCCTGGATCGCGCCGCCTGAGAGCGAATTGAATTCGTTCCTGTCCGGAACGGTGTAGACATGGATCGCGCCCGGCTTCTCGAGGCCGATCTCCGCGGCGATATCGCCGGCCGATTCGCAGATCAGCTTTTCAACTTCGCGGGAGACGCGCGATGTGCGCTCCGAGTAGTGCATGTAAAAGGGGCCGCACTGGGCCTGCCGCACCATGTACCCCGACTCGTCGAAGGCGACGCGGCCCGGTTCACCGGCGGCGCGCTCCGGCTCCGCGCCGGCCGCGCGGCATGCCTGAGGCGCCGCGAGGATCATGGCCGCCGCCAGAAAGAGTCTTGCCGCCGCCGTGATCATTCGTCCATCCCGCCCCCCGTTATGATCCCGCCACCGACTACCCTCGCCCCGTCGTAGAGGACGAGAGACTGCCCCGGCGTGACGGCCCGCTGCCTTTCGGCGAAAATAACCTTGCATGCGCCTCCCTCGACGCCGATGCTCGCGACCGCGGCGGGATTGTGGCGAAAGCGGATCTTCGCTTTCAGGGGAGGCGCGGGGCGCCTGACCCTCATCTTGAGGCGGAAGCAGGCCGCCGATCCCGAGAAGAGCCGTTCGTTTTCGGCAAGGACGATCCTGTTCGCCGCAGTATCGATGCTGCGAACGTACATGGGAGCGGCCCCGGAGATCCCGAGCCCCCTCCTCTGCCCGACGGTGTAACGGTGGATCCCCTCGTGCGAGCCGATCACACGCCCGCTCTCGTCGACCACCTCGCCGGGAAGAGGCTCGATGCGCGACGAGAGGAAGCCGGCGAGATCGCCGTCCGGGATGAAGCAGACGTCCTGGCTCTCCCCTCCCCCCGGCTCCGCCGCGCCCAGCCCTCCGCCGCCCGGGGCAAGCCCCGCGGCCGAAGCGATCTTCCTCACCTCCTGCTTGGTGGTCCCGCCGAGCGGGAAGAGGCAGCGCTCGAGGAGGCTCACGGGCACCCTGTAGAGGAAATATGACTGGTCCTTGGACGGGTCCGCCCCCTTCTCGAGCCAGACCTTCCCGGAGGCGTCCCTCGCGGCGCGGGCGTAATGCCCCGTCGCGATCATCGCCGCCCCGATCGAATCGGCCACGGAGGCGAGCGAGGGGAACTTCACCATCTCGTTGCAGATGACGCACGGGTTTGGGGTCCTGCCGCGCCGGTACTCGCCGACGAAGCCTTCGACGACCTTCCCGCTGAAGGATTCGGAGGCGTCGACCGCCATGTGCTCTATCCCGAGAGAACGGCAGACCGACCGAGCCCTTGCGACATGCGGATCCTCCGCGAGGCGGCATCCGCCGCAGCCATGGCAATGAAACCGGAATGTGACGCCGACCACGGAGTACCCCGCGTCCCGAAGGAGAAGGGCCGCCGTCGAGCTGTCGACCCCCCCGCTCATGCCGAGGACGACACCCTCCCCCGGCCTTGCAGGCGGTTCGACGCCGAATCGCGATGTGTCTGATTTTCTCAACTGGCGCACCTGTCCCGCGGCGGGGCCGTTCAGCATTTTCCCCTGATGGGCGACATCTCCCGAAGTCGCGCCGCGACGCGCGGCAAGAGCCTCGAGAAATGCGTCCACCTCTTCGTCGGTGCTCTCCGCGCCGAGGCTTATCCTGATGCTACCCTGCGCGTCGACCGGATCGAGCCCCATCGCGATGAGGACGTGGCTCGGGTCGGTCTCGCCGGTGGCGCAGGCGCTCCCGCTCGAGAGGGCGAATCCGAGAACGCTGAGATAGAGGGTCAGCGCCTCCCCCTCCACGCGCCTGACGGTCACGTTGCACGTGTTGGGCACCCTTTCGGCGCCCGCCCCGTTGATCCCCACGTCGGGGATCCCCGACACTATACCGCGCTCGATCCTGTCCCTCAGGCGGGCGATATGCGGCATCTCCGCCCCAAGCCTCTCGGCGCTGATCCTGCAGGCCTCGCCGAAGCCCGCTATCGCAGGCACGTTCTCCGTGCCGGCCCTCAGCCCCGATTCCTGGTGCCCCCCCGTGAGGACCGCCTCGATTCCGGTTCCCCTCCTGATGTAGAGGGCGCCGATCCCCTTCGGCCCGTAAAATTTGTGCGCCGAGATCGACATCAGGTCCGCTCCCAGGGCCGCGGCGTCGACCGGGATCTTTCCCGCCCCCTGCACGGCATCGACGTGGAAGGTGATTCCCTTCGGCCTCGCGATCGACGCGATCGCCGCCGACGGCTGAATAACGCCGGTCTCGTTGTTGGCGAGCATCACCGATATCAGGATTGTTTCGGGCCTGACGGCTGCCCCGACCTCCCCGGCTGAAACGGCGCCGAGAGAATTCACCGGAAGAAATGTGACGTCGACTCCCTCTTTCTCGAGGGCCCGGCAGGTGCGGATGACGGCAGGATGCTCGATCGACGAGGTGATGACGTGGGGCCTTTGGGCCGGGATCCTCTTCGCCGCGACGACCCCTCTTATCGCGAGGTTGTCCGACTCGGTCCCCCCCGATGTGAAAATTATCTCGTCGGGCCCGGCGCCGATCAGCGAAGCGACCTGGGAGCGCGCCTTCTCGACCGCGTTCCTCGCCTCCTGACCGAAAAGGTGGAGGCTGCTGGCGTTTCCGAAACGCCGGTTGAAATACGGGAGCATCGCCTCGACCACCTCGGGCCTCGCGCCTGTCGTGGCGTTATGGTCGAAGTATACCCTCGTTACCTTCTCGTCCCTATCATGCATCGGCAATGACCTTTCGTCGGGCGGTTTCAACGATATATGTCATTTGTCGCCCGGCGGGTCAAGCCTTAATGACGGGCTGGAAAGGAGCCGGGGCCCGCGGCGACCGGCTGCCTCTATCCTCTTTACGTTGAGCAGGCGCCCTGCGTCACCTGACTATCTCCATCCTCTTTATCTTGTCGTTCTTCTCTATCGCGCCGACCAGTTCCATCCCCTCAACAACCCTGCCGAAGAGGGTGTACTCCCCGTTGAAATTCGGCTTGTGCTCCTTGACGATGTAAAACTGGGTGGTGCCGGAATCGTAATCGTCCGGGAGCCTCGCCAGGCCGACCATCCCGGGCTCGTGCGTGAGCTTCTGGTCGAACATCTCCCCTTCGACCCCCGGATACTCGTGGTCCTTCTTCCCCGCCTGCACGAGGAATTCCTCGACGCGATGAAAACGGATACCGTCATAAAACCCGTCCTCGACGAGCTCGAGGAAACGCTCCACCGCCTTCGGGGCGTCCTGCGGAAGTGTTTCAATCACGATCCTGGCGTCCTCATCGAGGATTATCGCGACCCTCGGCCCGCCTCCTGCCGCTTCCTCGGTCGCCCCGGGAGAAGCGGCCTGCGCACCCGTGCTGTCCTGCGCCGCGGCGCCGGCCGCGAGGAGAAGAGAAACCAGGACCGCTAGCGGCAGCGCGCGGATCCCGCCTCTCGCCGGAGTATCATTCCCAAGGATCATAAGAGTACCCCCCTTGTACTTTAAGAACCCCTTTCCACCGGGGCGGCTCCTTTCATCCCGCCCTGAAATTAAAAGCCTCCCCGGCAGCCGGGGAGGCTCGAAGAAAAAACTGATGCAGTTACTGTCGCTGAACGGATGTTACTCGTACTTCGCCTTTTCCTTTTCGGCTTCCCTTCTCTTTATCAGCTGCTCCTGCCTCGTCACCTGCTTGGCCGCGTTGGCCGACCAGTTGGGATCGTTGAGGCCGACAACTTTCTGGAATTTTACCATGGCTTCCTCGTAATTATCAAGCTTGGAAAGAGCCCATCCCCACTGGTAGTAGAGGATAGCCTCCTGCCCGCCGTTCAGCTTCAGGCCCGCCTGGGCCGCTTCCATCGCCTTCGAGAAGCTGTTGTTGTCGTTGTAGATCTTCGAAAGTATGGCGAATGTGAAGGCGTCGCCGCCGTTTAAGGTTATCGCCTTCTCGAGCTCGGCCGGAGCTTCCTTCTCGCGCCCGCTCTGTGAGTATGAGTAGCCGAGCCTCTGGTGGTAATCGGCCGTTTCCGGATAGATCGCCGCGAGTTCCTCGTAAAGCGGCACCGCCTCGGCGTATTTCTTGTCGTTGAAATAGGCCTTCGCCAGCTTTTTCTTGAACTCGTGGTTGGTCGAGTCCGCCGCTATGGCTCGATGCAGGTAGTCGTATTTCTTGTCCTTGTTGCCTAGATTATCGTAAAGGTCCGAGAGGGTCCCCATAGTCGTCGCGTCCGCCGGGTTGGTGAGGAGCGCCGTCTCGTAGTAGACGATCGCCTCTTCGGGCTTGTCGCGCCGCTGGGCTATGAAGGCGAGGTTGACGTTACCGTTGTAGTGATTCGGATCCTTCTCGAGAAGCATCTTGAAATATTCGTCGGCCTTGTCCCAGTTCTCCATGCGAAGGTAATTGTAACCGACGGCGCTTATCAGGCCTTCGTCGCCGGGGGAAAGCTCGAGCGCCTTGAGATAGGCCTCGATCCCCTTGTCGTAGCTCTGGCGGTTCGAATATGCCGATCCGAGCTGGGACCAAGCCTCGAGGTACCCGGGTTTTATCGACACCGCGTCCTGAAGGTGGGAAATCGCCTCGTCGTACTTGCCGGCCGAGAGAAACTGCTGGGCCGACTGGTAGGCTATCTCGGCCGGGCCGAGATTGAAGCCCTGCGAGTTTGTCATGTTCCCGCCGCCCGCCGACGCCGCGGGATCGGCGTTCGTATTGACGCCGCTACCGGACGTCGGTCCGCACCCAACGTACAGTAAAACACCGAGAGCCAGGATCGATGAAAAAACCTTTCTCATCTTTACTTCCTTTCGTTTCCGTTCCGGTTGATCTTCCGTTCGTCTTTCCTTGCCTGGTTTTAATCTATTAGGGAGCTTTCCGGGTGTCAAGCGCAAGTTGCCGGGGGCGGAGGAAACGGCTCTTCAGGCGGGCCTTGAAAGAGGGGCGGCTTTTCGTGTGGGCCGTGAAATATGCCGGCGCGCTCGACGCGGCCGCGCGTCATTCTATCTTTTAGGCTGCCAGTCGCCCGAGGGCGCGGGGGAATTGAGGGCGCCCTGAAGCATTGCGATATTCTCCCTCGCCCTGGCGGCGAGATAGCCGCCCGGGTCGAGCTCGACGACCTTCTCCCATTCGACCAGGGCTTCCCTGTACATCCTGCTTTCGAAGAAGAAGATCGCCAGGTAGAAAACCGGCTGCGGGTTGCGCGGCCCGGCCTCGAGCGCCTTCGAGAGGTGGTTCCAGGCCGTTTCGTAGTCCTTCTGCTGGAACAGTATGAAGGCGAGGTGCGAGTTGGCGAGAACGTCGTCCGGTTTCACCGACACGGCCGAACGGAAATAAATCTCCGCCTCGGCCGGCTTCCCCAGGTCGTCGTAGAGGACGCCGAGATTGACGTACGACTTGAAATGCTGCGGATCCTTTTTAACGGTCAGCTTGTACCAGGCTATCGCCGAATCGGGCGCCGAGCTTTCGTGGAATGCTATCGCCATCTGGAAAAAGACCTCGGCGTCATCGCGCCCCTCCTCGATAAGGTGCCTGAGGTACGCTATGCGGGGCGCCGGCGGGAGGCCGCCAAGCTCCTCGGAGAGGGTGGGCGCCCTCTGCCCCTTCTCCTGAGCGCTCGCGGCCGCGGCAATCATCGCCAGTGCGAGCGCGGCCGCGGCGGCCCGCCTCGATATGCAGGTGAAACGAACCATCAGTGCCTCTCCACCCTTCTCTTCGTCCACTTCTCGGAAAGGCTCATGCCGATCCCCACGCGGAAGACCTTTTCGTCGATCGCATTGTCGGATACCGATCCGATCTTCCCGAATTCGAGCGTGACATCGATGCCTCCGGGGCCCCCAGGCATGCCGAAACCGGAGCCGACGCTGAAAAATCTCGAGACGACGCGGCTTCCATCCGGAATCTCGACGTGCCAGCGGTCCTCGTAATAACCGAGGCGCAGCGGCATCCTGCCCCAACTGTGGCCTTCGGCGCTCCCCCTTCTCTCGACCCCGAACGAAACGACTGTCTCGTCGCCGAGTGAGCCTTCGAACTGGCTGAACCCTTCGGTCCCAGGGGCGCCGCGCATCCAGAAGGACGACGTCGCCCACCATCTCTCGCTGATACCGAAGGCCGCGCCCAGGCTCCAGGCCGCCGGCAGGGTGAAATCGTACGTGGCGCGGGTGTCGAGCCGCTCGAGGGTGTACTTGATCGTCTCCTCCACGGAATAATCCACCGCCTCGTCGAATGACGCCCCGAGCCAGAGCCTCGGATGGGCCCTGACGAGTGCGGAAGCCGACCAGGAGGTCCCGGAGAAGCCCCTCGTCCTTATCGACTGCGTGTCCTTGTACGCAATGTCGTCGAATGAGGAATATATCTCGTCCTTTATGGAGCCTTTCTCGAGCTGCGCCGACGCGGAGACGCTGAGCCATTCGAGGGGCGCCCACGCGACGGTGAAAGGCACTGAGAAAAGGGAGCTGTGAAACTTATACAGTTCCTCCGGCGCCGGCGTGAAATCGACATCGGCGGGGTAGCTGAACTCTGCCTTTCCCGAGAAACGGGTCCGGTACCCGATCCCGAGGACGAGCCCCCTCGAGACGGGGAAGGCCGCCATGGCCGACGGGAGCTGATAACGCGTCTGGTCGGAGGTCCGGTCGACCGTATTGACCCTGCTCATGCTCGTCACTTCGTAGAGGGAAAAGGTGAAGGCGCGGAGCCCGGCGAGCGAGGCGGGATTCATCGTCAGGGCGCCGCTCGTGTCCGGCACCGCGATCCCCGACCACCCGATCGCGGAGTAACGCGCCCCTCCCGCGTTGTTGTGCTCGCCGATGAAGTTGAGCCCGAACACCGACTGCGCGAGCGCCTGCCACGGGCAGGCGAGAAGGGCGATGCTGAAAACGGCCGAGATCCCTGTTATTTTGGTTTTCATTTATTCTCCGGTAAAATCGGCGGGCAGTGAATAGATTACCTCGATATACGGCCTCAGGGAATCGCCCGACGCGATGCCGTAAAAGAGCGCCTTCTGGTAACGGACCGCTTCCAGGTCGGACTGGAGCACGAGCCCCAGGTTCTCCCTCGCGCCCGCGAGGAGGTCCCGTGTGAATCCCGCGAGCGGGATCCTCACCTCTTCGGAAACGGTCGGGACGAAACTGCCGGCGGCCACCCCGGTCCCCGAGAGAAACTCCGGATCTAGCATGTCGCCGGTGCCGGGCGCGTAGAGGTAATAGATGAAGTCGGTCGTGAAACTGCTCTCCAGCTCTATCGCCGACGCCCCGAGCCCCCCTCCTCCGTCCGTATGAAGGACGAGCGCGGAATAGTTCACCATCGCGTCCTCGTCTATGCCGGCAAGATCGAACTCGAAATAAATCCTCGTCGCGACGCCGCCGACGCAGGCGAGGCCGCTCCCCACATGCGACGCCACGTTGTAATCCTCCGAAGCGGGGAAGACGGTATTGGAGCCGTCGGTGAAGGAGACATTGATCACGGGGGGATTCGAACCGTAATTACGCGAATACATCTCCACGATGCCCATCGGATCGGGTTCGGAGTTCCACCTGACGACGATCCCGAGTGGCCATGGCTCGGCCGCCTGGTCGATCCAGCCCTGGCCCATCGATTCGTCAAGGCTGAAGGCCGCCGTCTCGAAATCGATCTTCCTCGCCGTCTCACCGGCCGCGCCCCGTATCGCCTCGCCCGAGAATGGCGGCGTCGCCGTGATCGTGTCGTCCTCTGAGAAACCCACGAGAAGCTCGTTCATGACGATCTCCAGCTCGAAATCGGCGTCCTGCACTATCCTCACCGGGAAGACTATGTAAACCGAATCCACCGTTTTGCCCGAGAAATATTCCAGGGAATCGAAGTCGAATTTCATCAGGATCGATTCGAACCTGATCCCCTCGGTCTCCCCGAGCCTCAGGAAGCTGCTCTCCCCGATACCGATGGGCACGTTGAAGACCGACACGGCGCTCAGGGTGTCGACATGGCGGACCGTCTCACCGGCGCGCGGGGTGTAGGGGCCCCCGTCGGCGAATACCGACATGACGGGGCCTTCCGGATCCGAACTGCAGCAGGAAAGGCCCAGCGCCAGCGCGAGCGGGGCAATCAGCAGGATTTTTCTATCGATCATTCCCGACCCGTTCCTCTCTTCATCGCCTGTACATCGTATGGACACCGCATGAAATTACACGAGTTTTCCCGGGCGCGTCAAGGTGAATAGAAGGCGGGCCCCCCCCGGCCCCGGGAAAACGGGGGGCTCCGCACCGGGGACTAAACTGTTTTACGCAGAATTGAGACGACCGTTCCGGTGAAATATTCCCCGAGGCGCGGGATCCCCGCGAGGGGAGCGAGGAAACGGTACTTCGGCGGGATCAGCTCCTTGTATTCCACCTCGATGCCGCTGATCCCTTTAAGAATCCGCCTGTACCCCGCGACGTCGATCCTGTTGTTCTCCTCCCTGTACCCCTTCATCATCTCCGCCGCCCCCGCCGCCGGGTCCGCCGCCCCCTTTTCCCTCAGCGAGATCTCGAGCAGCTCCTGAAGCAGCCCCTCGCCGTAGACGCGGTGGCACCACGGGGTCCTGATGTGGTCGTAGAGGTGCGAACCGAGCGGGGAGCCCCAGGGAGTGAAGAAGACGAAGATGGAACCGCCCTTCCTCGTGACGCGCGCGATCTCCCCGAGCGCCTTTGAGGGATCCGAAAAATGCTCCATGGAATCGTTCGCGACGACGAAATCGAACGAGCCGTCGCGGAAGGGAAGGGCCCGCGCGTCGCCGCACACGACGTCGATCCGGCGCCCCCTCGCGCCGGCGAACGAGACGGCGCCCCCGCAATTTTGCGGATCGATGTCGACCCCCGTCACCAGGGCGCCCTTTTCGCCGTAAACGACGGTCTTTCCGCCGAGGCCGCACCCTATGTCGAGAAGCCTCGCGCCTTCGATCCGCCCGAAATATTTCGAATATTTTTCGACGAGGGCCATGCCGGTCCGGTACTCCCACTCCGAATAGGCGAGCGCGGACTCTCGCCCCTCGACGCGGGGCCGCCGGAAGATCCTGTCGATCCTGTATATCAATTCAGCGGAAAATCGGGCCATCGGGATGGTGTTCCTTCCGCCAGGTTATCGCCGTAAGGTACTGGTCGAATCCCGTCTTCTGGTAGAGGCTGAGGCCCGGCTTGTTGTCGTCCTGCGTGCAGAGGGCCGCAGACAGCACCCCGGCGTCGTGGATGTACGCCAGCGCCCCCCGCATCAGCGCCTCCCCGATCCCGAGGTGCCTCCGGCCCGAATCCACGGCAAGCATGTCGATCCATCCCGAGAACGATTCGGGCCCCTTGGGAAGCATGCAGGTGCAGTACCCTTCTATCGCCCCCTCTTCGCCGGTCGCGACGAGTATCGCGTCTGCCCTCCCGGCGAAACTGTCCCTGATCCATTTCACGTGGACCGCGTCGGCGGCCTCGCGGCTGAAAAAGGAGTCCTTGTGAAACCTGTCGTAACTGTAGGACCGGGCCGCCATCGCGCCTATTTCCTCTATGTCCTCCTTCACGGCCTTCCTGAGCTTCACCGGCGCGTCCTGCCTGATCTGCGCCTTCGGATCGATCCCGGTGAAGGCCGAAAGGTAAATGATCCTCTCGAGCTTCCCGAAACCCGCCGAGGCGAGAAGATCCCCTTTTTCGAGCGCCGCCGAATGGCCCTCGGGGATTCTCATCGTCGTGTATTCCACCCCGCGCCGCGCCGCCTCGGCGTTCCACATCTCTAACATCGCGGGAAGGCCCCGCCCGGCGGCCATCACTATCCTGGCGCACCGGGCTTTGGTCACTTCGGTATCCCAGGGAAGCTCCTGCCAGAGGATGAGCCCGTCGATCGCCCCGCCGGAGGTGTGCGCTATCCCGCCCATCTCCCCGCTTCGAAGCAGGGAGAGGATGCGCGACGCCGCGAAATAGATCCCCGTCCTCGTCGTCGGCTTGAGCCCCGCGGCGGCGGCTAGTACGGTTGACCACGAGACGGAGAAGATGAATTCCCCCGTCTCGTCGAGGTCATCGTCGCGGAGCGCCCTTGTTTCTTCCATCAATTTCGCGTTTCAGCGCCCGCCGCGGCCCGCGCCGCGAACGGGGCTATTCCGCCGCCCCCTTCTTCGAGTCGAAATACATGTAGAGGCAGAGCCCCGTGAAGAGAATCACGCTGAGGGCCCCGCCCATCGTGGTCTCGCCGAACCCTGTGTGCAGGAACTCGTTCCATCCGAAGAAGGCGACTAAGGCGCTTACGACTCCCATCAGCGCGCCGCCGGCGATGAACCCGGAGGCGATCAGGGTGCCCCTGTCCTTCCTCTTCGAGGAGATCTCCTCATTTTTGCTGCTGCGCCCGACGAAATGCGCCACGAGCCCGCCGACGAAAAGCGGCGTGACGAGCTGTATCGGAAGGTACATCCCGAGCGCGAAGGAAAGGGGCGAAATCTTCAGAAGCTCGAGTATGACCGCTATCACCCCGCCCGTTATGTAAAGCCCCCATGGAGTCTGGGCGTCGGACATGAGAGCCTGTATCACGGCCGCCATGGCGTTCGCCTGCGGCGCGGCCATCGGCGTGTTCCCGGTGAAGCCGTAGACCCTGTCGAGAAGCATGATCACCCCGGTCACGCTCGCCGCGGCGACGATGATCCCGAGGAACTTGTACCCCTCCTGTTTGTTCGGCGACGAGCCGAGCCAGTAACCCACCTTGAGGTCGGTGATGAACGACCCCGCCGTCGAAAGAGCCGTGCAGACGACCCCGCCTATGATAAGAGCCGAGACCATCCCCGCCGGGCCCGAGAGGCCCGCCTTGACGAGAATCAGGCTCGAGAGAATCAAAGTCATCAGTGTCATCCCGGAGACCGGGTTCATCCCCACTATCGCAATCGCCCTCGCGGCCACCGTCGTGAAGAGGAAACTGATCACGCTCACCACGATGAGCGCTATCACGGCGATCCCCCACGAATCGACCACGGCAAAGCCGAAGAAGAGAAGAACGACGAGAAGGGTGATGATCAGGGCGCCGATCACTATCGACATGTTGAGGTCGGTGTCGGTCCTCTCGGTCTTCGCGGCGCCGGCCCCCTTGCCGGCGAACATTTCCCTGATCCCGACGCTGAAGGAGGAGACAATGATCTTCGAAGACTTGATAACCCCGATGATCCCCGCGACCGCTATCCCGCCGATCCCTATGTGCCGCACGTAATTTGTGAATATCTCCTCGGGCGACATCTGCGATACAGGCCCGGCCGCCGACCCGAGGAACGATCCGAGGTGCGGCGAGAGAAGCCAGACAGCCGGTATGAAAACGAGCCAGGAAAGGAGGCTCCCGCAGGTTATGATGGTGGAATATTTCATCCCGATGATGTATCCGAGCCCCATCACGGCCGCGCCTGCGTTCACCTTTACGACGAGCTTGGCCTTGTCCGCCACCATCGCGAGGGGCGGCAGGAGGCGCGTCGAGATGACCTCGCTCCAGAACCCGAAGGTCGCTATGCAGAAATCGTATATCCCTCCGATCAGGGCGGCGACGATCAGGACCTTCGCCTGGTCGCCCCCCTTCTCGCCTGTGACGAGCACCTCGTTGATCGCCGTCCCCTCGGGGAAGGGAAGATGCCCGTGCTGCTCCTTGACGAAATATCTTCTCAGCGGAACGAGGAATAGAATCCCGAGAAAACCGCCGAGAAGGGCCGATATGAAGGTCTGGTAGAATTTGAGTTCGAGCCCGAGGATGATGATCGCCGGGAGGGTGAAGATCATCCCCGCGACAACCGCGCCCGAAGTGGACCCGATCGATTGTATGATGACGTTTTCGAGGATCGTGCTTCGCCTCTTGAAGATGCCGCCAAGCCCTACCGCTAGGATCGCGATGGGGATCGCCGCCTCGAAGACCTGGCCTATCTTGAGGCCGAGGTAGGCCGCCGCCGCGGTGAATATGAAGGCCATGAGGAGCCCCATCGCGACCGAACGGACCGTGATCTCGGGTATGATCGTGCCCGCCGGCACGTACGGGACGTACTGCTCGCCGGGCTGAAGGACCTTGTACGCGTTGGCCGGCAGCCCGCCGGAGCCTTTTTTCTGTTCCATTTTTCCTCCTTGCCCTGGGCGTGGAGAGTTAATAGACAAACGGCGCGGTTTTCCGGTGCGATAGTAGCACAGGAAAAGGACTTGGTGTCAATCGATTACTGGGGAGGGGGCGGGGGAACGCGCCTTTCATGCCGCCGCGGGAAAGGGCACGGAGAGAAACGGAGGTGGATCGGGTTGGTAGTCGTTTGCCCGGGACCGCCGGGCTTCAAGCCTCGCTTCGCGCTTTCTCGAGCACCTTTTCCATCTTTTCCGCGAGAACGTGAACATTGGGCTCCACGAGGATGTCCTTGTGAGTGGCCGGAACCATGTGAACCTCCACCCCTTCCGAGGTGAGCCTGCCCCAGAACAACCTCGGGTCGCGCTCGATCTCCGCTGTGGCCTGGAAAAATGTTATCAGCCCCGGATAAACAGGAGGCGCGTAACGCCGTTCAGCCTTCATGTTGGCGTGCGGTATGAGATAGTTGATATAGAAATCCTTCATGAACAGCGGGACGGGGCGTCCCATTCTGAAGGAGATGTCGCTGGCGACACGTGCGAGACGCAGCTTCGTCTTCATCATCCTGTTCCCCGCGTGCTCGGAGAGATACTTCACCCGCTCGTTGAATCCGCCAGTGGCCAGTTTCTTCATGTGCCCGGCGACCCCCGGCCTTTTCGCGGCCGCCTCGGGGGGCGCCCAGTAGCTGTCGAGGATGGCGAGAAGGGCGATCCTTTCCCCCTGCCTGAAAAGCTGGCTCGCCATCTCGAAGGCGACGTACGCTCCGAGGCATCTCCCGCCAACGTAATACGGGCCCTTCGGCTGCACGGTCTTTATCGCGTCTATATAGTGGGCCGCCATCTCCTCCACACTTCCCTGAGGGCGCTCCTTGCCGTCGATGCCGACGGCTTGAAGGCCGTAGAAGGGCTGGTCGGTCCCGAGATGGTCTGAAAGCTCGCGGTAGAAGAAGACTCCGCCTCCGTACGCGTGAACGAAAAATAGTGGAGGTTTCGTTCCAGTCGGTTGAATCGTTACGAGCGATCCTCCCGGCCTCGCCGCACCGCTTCCCCCGATCATCACGGCGATCTGCCCGATCGTCGGGGACTGGAATATCGCGGCGAGCGGGATGTTCGTCCCGAAGACCCGCGCTATCTCGGTGAAGAGCCTCACAGCGAGAAGCGAATGCCCCCCGAGGTCGAAAAAGTTGTCATTTACACCGATGGGATTGATGCCGATCACCTTTTCCCATATCTGGGATAGCTGCATCTCGATTTCGGTTCTCGGGGCAACATATGAACTGCTGATGTCTGCTCTCGTTATCTCCGGCTCGGGCAGGGCCGCCTTGTCGAGCTTGCCGTTCGGGGTCAGGGGTAACGAATCCATCGTTACGTAAGCGGTCGGCACCATGTAATCGGGGAGCTTCTCCCTGAGGAAATTCCTGAGCTCGGCCGCGCTGACAGCCGTCCGTCCGTCCGGCGCGTTTTGTCCCGCATCCGATCCAGCCGCGGCAGGGACAATGTAGGCAACGAGCCTGTTTATCCCCGCCCTGTCCTCCTTCGCCACGACGACCGCGTCCCTCACCGATTCGTGGCGCCTCAGGGCGAACTCGATCTCGCCGAGCTCGACGCGGAAACCGCGCATCTTGACCTGATTGTCGCGGCGGCCTATGAACTCGATGTTGCCGTCTGAGAGGAATTTCGCCGTATCGCCCGTTTTGTAGAGCCTCCCGCCCGGCCGGTCGCCGAAGGGATCGGGGACGAATTTCTCCGCCGTAAGCTCGGGACGGTTCAGATAATCGCGCGCGAGCCCCTTCCCTCCGATAAGAACCTCGCCCGCTATGCCCACCGGGACCGGACGCATCATGGGATCGAGCAGAAGGACCCGGGAATTCTGAACCGGTTTCCCTATCGGGGTGTTTCTCTCGCCCGCCGTGTCAGGCCTCACGTCGTAGAGCGTCGCGCAGATCGTCGCCTCGGTCGGCCCGTATCCGTTGATGATCGCGAGGCCAGGCACCATTCCCATTATTTCGGCGAGAAGTTTTTCGTTTATCGGCTCCACTCCGACGAGAAGACGCCCGAGTTCGAGCCTGCCCGGATTCTGTTTCGCCCACGAATGAAGATCCTTCACCATCAGCGGCGGGACATAGGCGCTCGATATGCCGTTGGCTGCGAGCCATTCGATGAACAGGGCGCTGTCGAAACGGATCGCGTCGGAGGCGATGTGCAACGTCCCCCCGGCAAGAAGGGCCGTGAAGATCTCGTAGACCGAGACGTCGAAGCTGACGCTCGTCCAGAGGCTGCACCGGGCGCCCGGTTCTATCGGCTTTCGCCTGTCGAAATCGGCGAAGAGGTTCACAACGCTCTCGTGCCTTACGCATACTCCCTTCGGAAGCCCGGTCGATCCAGAGGTGTATATGACGTAGCAAAGGTTTTCCGGCCCCGCCCCCCCGGCGGGATCACCGTCCGGCTCGGCCGCGACCTCGTCCCATCCCGCGTCCATCAGTATCGCCCGGGCCTTGTGCCCGGCAAGCGTCTTCGACAACGCCTCGTCGGTGACAAGCACGGGAGCGTTCGTGTCCTCCAGCATGAAGGCGAGGCGTTCCGGCGGATACGAAGGGTCCATGGGGACATAAGTGCCCCCCGACTTGAGCGCTCCGAGAAGAGCCGTGACAAGATCGATACCGCGTCCGAGGCATACGGCCACGGGCGTGTCCGGGCCGACGCCCAGTTTCCGCAGCAGATGGGCCAGCCTGTTGGCCCTGCCGTTCAGTTCCCGGTACGTAATCGAACCGCCGTCGGCCACGACAGCAACTGCTTCCGGCGACTCTTTCACCTTCACCTCGAAGAGGCCGTGTATCGTCGCCTCGCGCGGATATTCCGCGCCGGTCCTGTTCCAGTCGATCAGTATCGTTTTCAGTTCGCTTTCGGTTAGCATCGGAAGGTCGCCCACCGCTCGGTCCGGATTCTCCGCCATCGCGCCGAGCAGCCTGCCGTAATGGCCCAGCATCGCCTCCATCGCCCCCGCGTCGAACATGCCGAGGTCGTAATCGACGACGATGCGGGTCTCGGGCTCCTCATAGACGTCGAGCCCGATCGGAATATTCGTCTGATGCCGGACGTCCCATTCGCGCTTCGGGAAATTTCCCCCGAACGAGGCGAGCAGCGAGTCCCACGGCCGGCTCTCGTAGTTCATGAGGCTTTCGAACAGCGGCATCCCCGGCGGCACTTCGCTCCATCGCTGAATCTTCGCGAGCGGGCTGTGCTCGAAGGCCCGCGTCTCTATATGCTGCGCGCGCAGGCCCTTGAGCAGGTCCGCCAGAGGCATCGTTTCGTCGATCTTCGCCCGTACGGGGAGCGTGTTTATGAACATCCCGATAATCGAGGAGGCGTTCTCGATCGGAACCCCGCGGCAACCCCTCACCGAAGCGAAGAGAACATCCTTCGAACCGCTGTAACGCGAGAGTATGATCGACCACGCCGCCTGGAAACAGGTGTAGAGCGTGAATCCGTTCTGCCTGGCGAACGGCTTGAGCACCTCCCTGACGCGCGGCGGAAGCAATATTTCCCTTTTCCCGTAGATACGGCCGATCTTCGAAAGCCGCCGCGGATCGTGCGCGATCGAAAGCGATATCGGAGCCGTGTAACCCTTGAGGAGATCGCGCCAGAAATGCTCGGCAGCCGCCGCGTCCTGCCCCTGCAGCCACTCGATATATTTTCTGAAAGGCGGCGATGGCCCGAGATCGATGCTCCTTCCCTCCAGCTCAGCTTCGTATATCGTGAACGCCTCTTTGAGGATCATGGCGCAGGAATAGGCGTCGAGAAGGAGGTGATGGAGCGGCCATACCAGAATGTTCTCTCCGGCGGAAAGCCGGAAGACGGCGACCCGTATCAGCGGGGGGAGGAGATGTCGAATCCGCGCTTACGGTCCGCCGCGAGGTGCGCCTCGAGACGCTCATTCTGCTCCGCCGGCCCGAGGCCGCCAAGATCGACGGCGACGAATTCGAGGTCGGCGGCCGCGTGCACCTCCTGAAGCGGTTCCTCGAGGCCCTCCCATCTGAAACCGGTCCTGAGGATTGCGTGGCGCTCGACGACCCCCCGCCAGGCGCGTTCAAAGGCCGCGACATCCAGGGAGTGGTGCATCCGGCAGATGATCTGCGTGATGTCGACGCCCGAGTGGGGCGCGAATAGCGCGTTGAACAGCATCCCTTCCTGCAGGGGAGACAGCGGATAGGAATCGATGACATTACTCATTCGGGCCGATAACCTCCTGAATTCCCATCGGCGAAACGCCGGCGGCGCGCGCTTTCCTTTTTCGTGGCAAATCCTCGCGCTTTCCGTCGGGCTGACCCGCGGACGCCCCGCACGCCGTCGCACTGTATTGCATTTTCGAATATTTGTCAATCAGCGGAAGACTCGCGCCGCCGAGCCAGTTCTTTATTGTCATATCGGAACGCAGTCTGTATACTGGGCCGTCGAATGTCGATAAGAACCGGGCCACCGGGCGTGAAACGTAACGGCGGGAATCGAAACGGAAAGCGGCCACATGAAATGATCGAAAAAAAGAAGCTTGCTGCGTCATCAATCGCGCTGACGGTATTGTTCGTCATCCTGAGCCTTTTCCCCGGGATCGTGCCTTTCCATCGATTGCTCTTCTCCTTTTTCTTTCTTTACATCGTAATCGTCCCCGGGCTTCTGCTGTCTTCCCTGATTCTTCCATCGACCAAAGGTTCACTCCGGGTGCTGGCGGCGCTGGTATTCGGAACGGCCCTCTCCTTCGCCGTGTTGTTCGTCATAGCGCTCGCGCGGCTGGACGTTGCCGTAATACGGTTCATAATACCGCCCGCCGTCGTGATTCTCGCGCTGTGGCCTGCCCGGGCGGACAATGGGGAAAAGGATAAATCCTCAGGCTTCGAAATCGAAGTGTTCCCGGCCCTCTTCGCCCCGGGAGCCGCCACGCGCGAAAGGCGCGCCGGGATCGTCATCCTGCTTCTTCTGATGGCGGGGGTCCTGTTTCTCGTATTCTCCGGCGGCGACCCCGTCCTTCTCTCGGGGGATTCGCCCGACCACATAGCCTGGCTCTCGGCGGTTTCGCGAACGCACGAGGCCTTCCCGGACCGGTTCTATTACCGAGGCGGCGGGATCCTCACGCATGACATCCGCAAGGGGATGATGCACGCCCTTCTCGGTTCCGTCAACGCCCTCACGGGCCGCGCCGACGCCTGGCCCATCTGGCCCGTCGCGTCCTCCATCGGCGCCCTCTCCATGATGCTCGCCCTCTACTGCGCCGGGTTCGCTCTTTTCGGCAGCCAGGCCACGGGGCTCGTTGCCGTCTTCCTTTTCATATTAGCTTACAGGGGCGGGCTCGGCGGGTACCATCTCGCCTCGATGGGCGCGGGATTCACAATGGGATGCGCCTATTATATCGCCCTGCTCACGGCCGTCCCGGGGCTGCTTCGATCCGGCAGCCGGCGCGTGCTGGCGTTTTTGTCGGCCGCTTCGATAGCCGCTACAGGGGCTCACATAGCGCATCTGGTAATCATCGCTTTCATGTGTGCGACCGTCTTCCTGATCCTTCCGGCGGTTACAAGGCGGGTGAAGAACGCTTCCGTCCCGGTGTCACGGATTCTGATCCCGGCCGCATTGATCGCCCTGGTCAACGCCCCGTACCTTCTTCTACGCTATTTCAGGGACTACGCGCCCGCCAACCCGCTTCACACCCACACGCAGGGCGTGATGTACATTACGCAAAAATTGTTCGTGCTCAACCCGGTCGTTTTTCTGCAGGAGGCCGGATTGATCGGCCTTCTCGCGCTCGCGGCGATACCCCTTCTCCGGAGAGTCGCGAAACGGGACGACACCCTGAAACTTCTTTTTTCGCTGCAGATCGCGTACTACATACTTGTTTTCACTCCCATCATTTTCCCGTTCCTTCATCACAGGTTGTCCTACCTTATCATCCGAATGGAGTTCGTCGTGCCTTCCCTCATCGTGAGCTCCTTCCTGGTAACGGCGCTCTGGAACAGGCTTCGCCGGGCGAGAAAGGATATCGGCCCTGGGACCCTCGCAGCCGGCTGGCTCGCGATAATCCTGCTGGCCGTTCTGCCGGCAATATCTTCGACGCGCGGCTTCTCCCGGTCGCCGGTCGAAAAGGAACGAATCCGGGAGCACAGCGCCCTCGGACTCTCCGATCTTTACGACTACATCAATGAAAATATCTCCGAAGGAAGCGTCATCCTGTCCGATCCGGTAACGAGCTTCAGCCTTCCGGCCTTCACGGCGCAATTCGTCGTCTGCCCCTTCGACCAGCACTCGACGCCGAACGATTCGACGGCGATCGAAAGGCTCAGGGACTGCCGGAGCGTCTTCTCGCCCCTTGCCACGCCTCTGCTGGTCGCGCGCACCATGGAGAAATACGGCGCGGATTACATCCTCGTGAACGGCCGCCTTCCCGAATCGATACAGACGATGTACTGGCGGCCGGGGAGAGACGAATACTCGGCGCTCACGTCGATGCTCGAATCCGCCCGGTTCGTTTTTGAAAAAGTGTATGAAAACAATGCCGCGGCCCTGTTCAGATTCGACCGTTCAATCGCGCACGAGTTTTCGAGCGCGGCGCCTCCGCCGCCTTTCATCGGAATGGAGCTTTCGCCCGCGGAACTCGCGGGGGCGCGTGAATCAGGGGAAAAAGGAATCGTCATATCGCGGTTCGAAACGAAGAGAAGCGTCGTCAGGCGGGGCGAGAAATTCGACGCGGTCATCTACTGGGCGTTGAACGAACCCGTTCCTTTCGGAAGCTACGCGTCGCATATAAGATTCGACACCGATTTCCCGCGGAAGGCCATCTACTGGCGATGGTACGGAAAGATATACAGGAAGGTCCTGGAGAAAATAAAAGGAACCAGGTACCGCTTCAGGATCGACAGCCAGCCGCTGGGCGGCGTTCTTCCTCCCGACACGTGGCCCCTCGCGACGGAGGTCGCCGACAGCATCGTTATTTCCGTCCCGCCGGATGCCGCGCCCGGCGAATATACGATATCGGTGAGAATGTCGCAAAAAACCCAGTACCCGAATTACCGGGCGGCCGACCTACTGACGGACGACGATTTCTTCAGCGGCACGAACGTCGGGAAGCTCATAATCGAATAAGTGCGGGACCGAGGTGCGGATTTTGGCTTCGATGGCAAAAAGAACCCTCATCCTGGTGATATGCCGGATCATGAACTTCGGCGTGGTGATACTCTCGCCGATATTCATGGTCAGGCTGTTCGACGTGACCTCTTACGGGCAGTACAGGGAATTCGTTCTCTATTATTTTCTCCTTTCGGGGATAATGCTCTTCTCGATACACACAAACCCGATCTATTTCATAGCGAGGTATCCGGAAAAGGAGCGCGAGACAATCTCACAGACCGCCCTTATGCTTTTCATCGCGTCGCTATCCTGGGCTCCGCAGCCGTCTATTTCGGGAGAGGGTTGATCCTTTCGAAGACGAGTTTCGATTTCATTTTTCCCCTTATTCTCTTCGTATTCTTCCATTTCAACCTCGAGTATTGGGAAAGTTACTGCCTCGGGACGCAAGCGCACCGATCACGTCCTCTACTTCTCGGCCACGCGGGCGATCGTGAGAATGACGGCCGTCATCGTGGTGGCGTGGATCACGCGAAGCGTCATGGCGGCGATCTGGACCATCGTCCTGCTTGAGGTCGTCAAGTGCGTTTTCGTGCTCGTGGCGTCGCGCGGGCTGTTCACGGCCCGCATCGACAGGCCGCTCCTCAGGGAGCAGCTCCGCTACATCGTGCCCATGGGATCGGCCTCGGCGATAGACCGGACCAGCACCGACCTCGCTAAGGTCGTGGTCTCATCGACACTCGGAGCGAACGTGCTGGCGATATACAGCATCGGAAATTACCAGGTCCCGATAATACAGGTCGTCCGTTCGAGCATAATGGACGTCCTCTTCCCGGAGATGACCCAGGCGAGCGAACGCGACAGGATCGTCCTCTGGAAAAAGGCCACGGTCGCCCTCTGCTTCCTGGTCTTCCCCTTGTTCGCTATTTTCTCCTGGTTCGCGAAAACCGTCATCGTCACGCTGTTCACGAAAGAATATCTTTCGGCGGTGCCGATCTTCCGAATCTACCTGACCCTGATGCTTATCCAGTGTTTCGACCTCGCGAGCCCTCTTCGGGCCATAAACAAGACGATATTCTTCGTGTCCGGAAACATCATCCATCTCGTCGTCAATATCGCCCTGATCGCCGTCCTCTTCCGGTTCATGGGAATTTACGCACCCCCCGTAGCCTTCATCGCCGGGTCGATCGTCTTCACGTTCTATCTCGCGTGGAAGGTGATGTCGATCTACGGGTTGTCCCTGGCCACGCTGGTCGACTGGAGGAAGATCCTCATCATATCAACATCCTGCGCGGCCGCTCTTCCGGTTCTCTTCGCCGGAATGCTGGTCGACATGAACCCCATTCTGGAGGCGGTCATTTTTTCGGTTCTTTATCTCGCCGTTTACCTCTTCATAATCACAAGGACCGGACTGGACGAGGCGAGGCTGATACTTCTTAAATTCACGAGGCGGTTGAGAAGATCCTGATCACGGTCGCGGATCGAATTCGAAGCAACGCACCACGGCCCCCGGGTCGTCGAAGGCCGCGGCGCCGGAATACCCCGGAGCCGGTTCCAGTGGGATTATCCGCCAAGTGGGCGGTCCGTCGGCGTTTCCCGCCGCCTCAGATATCTTCGTTACTCCGTTTTCATCCTCATTGAAATAATAGCTCCGAGGCGGAAGCGACAAGCCCTCTCCCAGCGCCTTGGAGTATGCCTCCTTCCGTGTCCAGAGATCGTGGAAGGCGCGTTTCCGGAGATCCCCGCCGAGGGTTTCGATGATCGCCGCCTCGACCGGGTGAAGATGGCGCCCGGCTATCGCCGGGATGTCGCAATCGTCCCCGATCTCCTCCACATCGACCCCCACCCTGCATCCCCACGCGACTCCGACTAGGATGATCGAACCCGAGTGGGCCATATTGAAGTCGGAAAATGAAACGGTGCGGCTGCCTTCCAGACGCGGTTTGCCGCCCGGACCCGCGCCGAGCCTTATCTCCTCCGGGCGAAGCCCCGAATATCCGGCGAGTACGGTTTTCAAGACGACGCGGGCACCGATGTACCTCTCCCTGTCGCCGGGCCGGATGAATCGCGACGAACGATCCTCCTCCTCTTTCGAAAGGGCGAACCGACCGAAAGCACCGGGCGGGGGATTACGCGATATCCAGACGTGCACACCACTTGCGTCGGGAGCCGGAAAGACGGATGATTTTTCCACGATATAAACGGTCATCTTTTCATTTTCCGATTCATGCAGCGGTTCGCGGCGACGCATGCCTCACGGGGCCGTTCACAGCAGGACCTGCTCGAGCTCGAGACGGATGCCGCTGTCCTCGAGCACCCTCGCCCTTACCTTTTCTATAAGAGCCGTGATGTCCGACGATGTCGCCCCCCCGGCGTTGACGATGAAATTCGCGTGCCGCTCGCTGACCATCGCGCCTCCGACCCTCATCCCCTTGCAGCCCGCCTTCTCTATCAAGCGTCCCGCGTAGCCGCCTTCGGGGCGTTTGAAAACGGACCCGGCGTTCGGATAATCGAGCGGGAATTTCCCCGCCCTCTCCCTCCATACCCTGTCGATATTGTCCAGTATCGCCCTGCCGTCGCCTTCAGGCAGCTTGAAACGTACGCGCAGCACGACGAAGCCGCCTACCGAAAAGAGGCTCCTGCGGTATCCGAATCCGAGGTCAGCCTTCGCCAGGGTTTCAGAGCGGCCGGAAGGCGTGATCACCTCGACCGACTCTATCCAGTCCGAGACATTCCCTTCGTCGGTACCAGCGTTCATGACGACCGCCCCGCCTACCGTCCCCGGTATGCCGGCGACCCCGTCCAATCCGCCGAAGCCGCGCGAGGCGCACCTTCTTATCAGATCCTCCAGCATTATGCCGCAGTCGGCGATGACCGTCCCGTCTTCGTCTATATCGAGAGCAGCCGTACCGGCCTTCGTGCAGACGACGATCCCGTCAATTCCCCCGTCGGAGGCGATGACGTTGGAACCGGCCCCGATTATGACGAAGGGGATCCTTTCGCGGCCGGCGAAACGGCAGACCCTCTCCAGTTCCACGCTATCGTCGGGGATGGCAAGAACCTTTGCGGCGCCCCCGGTCCGATAGGTGGTGTGGGCCGACATCGGCGCCTCCGGCACCACGGAGCCCTTCATATTCGATCTTATCGATTCGATTAATTCAGCTTTCATGGTCGTATTCTAATGTTCCCGGGCTCGTCGCCCGGCCGGAAGCCTTCCCACGGCCCGCGGGCAGAATATTATTGTAAAGAACCGCTGTTTACTATAGTTTTCTGTTTTCAAGGCCTTTTCCGCGGGAAAACCGGAGGAAACGGGAGATGGCGAAGAAGATTTTCCTGATTGTCCTGCTCGGCAGCTCATTGCCGCTAATACTTCACCTGCCGGGCTGGTTCGTTCTCATTTCCGGTTCGATACAGGCGTTCATCCTTCCCGGATTCGTCCTTCTCCTTTTTCTGGGCGACAAAGAGAGGCACTGGTTCGACGATATCGTCCTCTCGGCCCTTCTCTCTCCGATCCTGCTGACGGCCTCCACCCTTCTGATCGCCGGATTAGGGCTCCCGATGGAGAGGTCGCTGCGGATCTTCCTGTTCCTGGTTTATCTGTTTCTCGGGATCGCACTCGTGGCGGGACGGTTTAAAAAAGCCGGATCGAAGCTTCGCGTCCCCTGGAGCATCCCCGTCGTCTGCGCGGCGTTCGCCGGGCTGATAGCGGCCTGTTTCGCCGTCAATCCCGACCTTCTGAGACGATCGGACGCGTGGTATCACGCTTCATTGACGAGCGAGATCCTCGCCCGCGGCGTGCCGCCCATGGAACCCGTGCTCGCCGATTTCCAGATCAAGTACATGTGGTATTATCATTTCTTCATCGCGTCGCTTATAAGGCTTTCCCACCTCCCCCTTTTCGCGGCGATGGGGCTCTTCAACGTGATGGCGGCCTTCTCGTTTCCGTATCTTCTCGCCCGCTACGCCTCCTTTTTCACGAAGAACGCGCGAAAGATCACCTTTGCCGTCCTTATGGCGATGGCGGGTCTCGAAGCCGTTTCATGGTTTCTCTGGCCCGTGGAGCTCACGAGAGTGCTGACCGGTGACGTCAGGGGCATGGAAGAGGCGATCCGCACCTTCGGCAAGATCGAATTTCACAATTCAAACGTGATATATTCACTCGCGCCCTTCGGGACGTGGATGGTCAACCTGCCGGACAAGTTTCTCACGATAACCGTGTTCAGTTATTCCCTCGGTCTTTTTCTCCTCGGCGTATCCCTGGTTCTGGCGGCATGGCGCGAGGGAAATGCCGGAATCCGGGGCGCCCTCATTCTCCTGGCCGCGGTGTTCGGAACCATGATTTTCCATGTAGTAACCGGCGTTACGATGATCGGAACCGTGATCGGATCCACGGTTCTCTCCGCTTTTTTCCTCCGGTTCAGGAAAAGGGCGGGGATCCGGGCCGGCCTGTCGGCCGTGATTCCTATGGCAGTCATTTTCGGCTTCGGGCTCTCACTCCCTTTCCTTGGCAGGATGGATATGAGCGCAGGCTCCGGGTCCGGGAATTTCATCGCGGATCATCTTCATTTCGGCTTGAAAAACTTCCTTACGATTTTACTGCCATTTCTCATATTGATAAGCCCGATACGCGGAGCATTCAAAAAACATTTTTCCCGCCATGCCGCGCCCGAATATGTTTTCATCGCCGGGATGATAATATGCCTCCTGATTCTCAATATTTTTGTCGATCTCCCGTCGGTCAACGAATCGAAATTCATATTCCCCCTCTTTCTTCTGGCCGGCCCTCCAGTCTTCGTCGAAATCGCGGGAAGGATCAGGAAAAGCGGTGGCGCGAAAAAACGCGCGCTGGTGATCCTGGCGCTCTTCCTTTTTCTTCCGGCGCCGGTTCTCACCTTCAGGGGATTCATCATCGACAGGCCCGCCGACAAAACCGAGCTGAAGAGGGTGACGCTCCAACCCGCCGAGCGCGAAGCGTTCGAATGGCTGCGCGACAACTCAGGCGTGGATGCCGTCGTCATCGAGAACAACTTCTACCACCTCGCGCCGGTATTGGCCCTAAGGCACAGTTTCAATTCCAACATGGGAATCGTCGGGGTGCTCGGATACGACGGGGACAGGTTGGACGCCATGGAGACGATAAAAGCGGACCTCTTTTCGGACCGTCCGATGGCGGTTGAAACGGAATTGTATCTCACGAAGATGGGACGGGAGATCTACGTCGTCCTGATCGACGAAGACTTCAGGGAGCGTCCAGCGCTCGCCGGCAAATTCATGTCGGATTCCGGCCGGTTCGAGCAGGTTTTCAGCAACGAGAAGACACGTGTATTCAGATTTAAGCAAGCCACCATCCAGCGAGGGAGTAAAAAATGATACGAGAGAAGATCGATCAGGCGCCGGCTATCATGAAGGAAGAGAATATCGACCTCTGGCTGACCTTCGCGCGCGAAACGGAGGTCAACGGCGATCCGGCCCTCAACCTGATCCTCGGAGCCAACTGCACGTGGCAGTCCGCGTTCATGATACCCGCTAAGGGCCACGCGGTCGCCATCGTGGGGAGCCTGGACGAGGCGAGGATAAGAGAGGTCGGAGCTTATGAGGTGATCGGGTACAAGGAGGGGATCGGCAGGGTTCTTCTCGACCAGTTGGAGAAGTTCTCGCCTGAAAGGATAGCGATAAACTTCTCCGAAAGCGACAAGATGTCGGACGGCCTGTCCCACGGCATGTACCTCACACTCGAAAAATACCTCAAGGGAACACGATTCGAGAACTCCCTTGTCAGCTCCGAGGGGATTATCTCGAAGCTCCGCGGCCGGAAGAGCCCCGAAGAGATACGCAGGATAAAGAAGAACGTCGATCTCACCGAGAAGATATTCGACCGCGTCACCGGGTTCATGAAGCCGGGGATGACGGAGAAGGAGGTCGCTTCGTTCATCCTCGCGGAGGTCGAAAGGGAAGGGGTCGAGACCTCCTGGGAGCGGGAGCAGTGCCCGTCCGTCTTCACCGGACCCGAATCGGCGGGGGCCCACGCCGGACCCACCGACAGGAAGATCGAAAAGGGGCACGTTCTCAACATCGACTTCGGGACGAGGAGCGAGAAATACTGCTCCGATCTTCAGAGGACATGGTATTTTCTGCGCGACGGGGAAAAAGAGGCTCCCCCCGAGGTCATGGGGCCCTTCGAAACGATCCGCGATTCGATCGCTCTCGCGGCCGAAAAGATAAGGCCCGGCATGGAAGGGCGCGAGGTCGACGCGATAACGAGGAATTACATCACCGGCAAGGGGTATCCCGAATTCCCCCACGCCACGGGGCATCAGGTCGGCCAGGCCACCCACGACGGGGCGGGCCTTCTCTGCCCGGTGTGGGAAAGGTACGGCAAGCTTCCCTACCTCAAAATCGAGGAGAACCAGGTTTACACGATCGAACCGAGAATCAACATCGCGGGCTTCGGGATAGCCACCATGGAGGAGATAATCGTCGTCAGGTCCGGATGGGGGCGAATTCCTTTCGAATCCCCAGAAAGAGATTATATTGATATAGAGTGCCTCGCCATTGCCTTCGCGGGTACGGTTCGTGCTACCGAGGGGATATTATGAGGAAGATATCAGAAACATCTCTTGACGAAACCGGTGCCGGCCGACCCAGGACGTCCCGGGTTTCGTTCGCCTGGATCAGGATGTCTATCCTTGTAGCCGGCGTCGGTTGGCTCGTTGCGACCCAAATATACAATCCCAGCAAGCGGGTGATCGAGGCGGTTGCAGGTTTCGTCGTGGCGGCGATACTCTGGAGTTATTCGACGCTTGGAGCCGTCTGGTTTCTTATCATCATACACCCTTTCCCCTTCGGCATTTCTATCGGCAACTCCAACTTCATCTTTGTATTGGTTATCTTTATAATATATCTTATTCGAGTATCGACTGGCGCGGCGACACTAAGATTCGACAGGCAGATAACAATGCCGGCTCTCCTTCTCGTAGTCGCATATATTGTCTCGTTCTATAACATGGATTTTTCCACGGTTCTATTTCAACAGGCCATCGTCCACACGGGCAATTTCTTTTCAGCCATTCTTTTCATGTACATGATCATCAACCTTGTCGACGATGAACAAAAACTCGAAAAAACCGTCAGGATGCTGGCGATATCGGCCACGCTTGTAATAGCATTTACAATCTTAGAGATGCTTTTCCCCGGAAGAGTCATAATCCCCAACTGGCTTTATACCGCGCATAAGACGGAACTCATCATGAAAGATTTAAGAATGGGCGGACCTTTTCACGATTTCGAACTTGTCGCCGAATTTTTCGCGATGAACGTGCTCGTATTCTTTTTTCTTTATTTGCGGTCGAAAAGACTTGTCACAAAATTCCTTCTTATGGCGCTACTGATCACGGATCTTATGATGATGTTCGCCACAATCACGAGGGGAGCCTTCATTTCCCTGTTCATCGGCGTGGGTTATATGATGTTCCTTTCAAGGAAGGATCTCAATTTTATCAGACTGGTTTCCATCATTGGAGCTTTCGCCCTCATGATTGTAGTATTGGAGACCTTCGTGTCGAATTATACGACATCAGGTTCGCTTTTCGACAGGCTGTTCGCTTCGACTTTCGAAAAGGGGATCATCCCGGCCAACAGACTCATTCCATGGGAGGGCGCCATTGAAAGGGGAATGAAGCATCCTTTTATCGGCAACGGGCCAGGGTGGGATTTTTCCGGCGGGCTCAACACCGGTTATTGGCCACACAATGCCTATCTCTTCTATTTCAACATAACCGGTATTTTTGGCTTGTCGGCCTTTCTATTTATTCTCTACAGGCTCGGCAGGGCCTCGCTGCCGGGGATACGAAGCTCCCTGGTGAATTCTCCCTTCTCCGAGGCTTTCATGAAGGTGCTTCACGTCTGTTTCGTGATGTTCTGCATCGACCAGATAAAAATCGAATACGTCAGAAATGATAAATACATCTTTTTTATCTGGCTTTTATTCGGGCTGATAATAGCGACAAGCAACATCATAAGGAAAAATTCCGAGACCGCTTCCCTAGCCGTCATTTCCGGTCCTGAAGAGACGCCGGACATCAGAAAATGACAGCCCTTCCAGGAGAATACACAGCAGCCCCAGGCCCGTTATCGGAATAAATACTCCCATGTGATAAATGATCGAGTAGCTGAGAGCCTGGCTCTGACTCACCCCGAAAAACCCGAGCCCCAGCACACAACAGTACTGAATGGTTCCGACAAAACCTGGAGCTGACGGTATCATTACGCCTATGGCTATAATAACGAACAGAACCACCGCGGCGTAGAAAGGAAGTGAAAAATCAAATGATATAAACAGCAACCATATTACGACAATGTTGGAAATCCAAACCAGAAATGAAAGTATCATGACGCGAAAAAGATCCCAGCCGTTGTTAAGAATCATTAATCCGCCGACAAATGAATCCAGCAGACCCATTATCTTCCTTCCAATCGCTCCGGGCAGCGGCCTGACTGCGAAAGAAACAACGCCGAACGCAGTCTCCCTCCGAAATTTTATGAGAACGAGGAAAACTATCGCCACAAAGTAGAATATAACCGTCAGCCACGCCGCCTCTCTTAGAACTTGTGGAAATGAGAACAGGTCCAGGATCAGTATTATTCCAAGGAAGGTCAGGACGGTCAAGCCATCGAAAACCCTTTCCACGACGATTGTTGCAAATGATGAGCTTTTGCTGATGTTTTCCTTCCGGCCTATGACAACGGCTCTGACAAATTCACCCAGTCTCGCAGGAAGAAGATTGTTGGCCATAAGGCCGATGGACAAAGCGGAAAACAGATTCCACAGCCCTATCTTTTTGACCGACTTCAATAAATAATGCCATCGCACGGCCCTGAACCACATGCTCAGGATTATGATAATAACCACCGGGATCAGATAACGATAATCAGCTTCCCGCAACGCCTGAAATAGCACATCGGAATCGACTTCCCGAAAAGCGAAATAGAGGAATATCGCGCTTACAACGAGACCTGCAAGGGTCTTCAAGTTCATAAATAGTTCCGTCCGCCGGGCTATAATGTCGTAATCGTTTTTTTACCGGGAAAGCGGAATGTTGGACCGTACCCGGTAGATCTTTGCCGAAGCCTTTCCTCGATGGAACTCCCGCCAGGTCTCGAGATGAAAGGTCGATTCTATTTCCCGCACCTCCCAGTTGTTGGTTGCCACTATCACGGCGCCGGCGAGATCGGGTTGAAGCTCGTCCGTGAATCGTACTGTTATATCCTCCCGACCCATCATCGCGAAATAAAATGGATAGTAGATACTCTTGGCCGGCTGTAAGCGTTCCAGGTGAGTGCTGCTATAAGCATATTGGTCTTCCTCGTCTCTCGTGGGGCCGCGGTAGAAGTATACCGTCGCTTCCTTGTCCAGTTCAGTCGATAGAAACGCGATGGTATCGCGGAAGTTGTTTCCGAGGTTTTTCAGATACTCGATTTGCCCGAGCTGCCTGGAAATAACCGGCACCGGCGCTATGTGCAATCCCGCGATCAGCAAGGCGAGCACGGCAAGAGTCGTTATTGCCCCGGCCAATCGCTCAAGAGTAAACACGGCGCAGAGACGCCTCGCCCGATGTCCGAAAACCAGAATGATGTCGCCGATCAGCTCGCTGTAACCAAATCCCATAAGCAAGACTCAGTGCAATTATGGAATGCCTCATGTAAACACCTGTTACCACGGGACTCGTTAGAATTGGCAACATGCCGGCGAAGAACCATAAAACCAGAAACAGGCGCCTCCAGCCGGTAAAAACGAGAAATACCAGCAATACGCTTAAAATCGTGAAGGCACGGGATCAAAGGGAGCATATTAAACAAAATTACGAATGCAAAAGCGACCAGGATGCCGATCCCCAACCGACGAACACTAGAGACACCCGCCGTAAACCTGGCCATAAGAATCCCGGCGATAAGATAAGAGATGCTGAACGGTACAAGTATCTTGTTGATCCCGCGAAGGAAGATCCCTCCATAGATGTAATACCGCCTGATCATTTCCGGAATCAACCCGATGACCCCGCGTGGTTCCATCGTCACCTGCGAGGTCAGCACCGGTATCAGAAGCCAGAGGCCGGCGAAGAATACCATGGTGACGATCTTAAGGGCGATCGCCGCCCGGCGTGTCCGCCGGTAACGTCATGTCGCCAGCCGATAAGAACAAGGGCGATTGCCAGTACCGGAAGGAGAAAGGCGCTCACGGGATGATTGAACACAGCCAGTATCGCAAGAACGGCGGCCGCGAGCACGCGGTACCCGAACAGTCCTTGCGGGAGGGTTCCGAGAAGCAGATACACCAGAGCCGTAACCAGAAGGAGTTCGACGGGGAATTGCAATCCCTGGATAGGCGTGTAGAGAAAGTGGAGTGTAAAATAAAAACACGCAAAAAAGGATAATATAGAAAGAAATGCGGCGCGCCTGCTTTCGAAAAGGCGCTTCCCGATAAGGTACATTAGAACAACCGCCCCGACGAAACACACCGCGCTTACGAGTTGGAATGCCAGAGGATCTAGCCCCCTGGTGTTGTAGATTATGCGATAAATTATTTCGTTAACAGGGCGAAAAGCCATGGGATGATAGCGAACGTCTAAATGGAACGCGTCGAGGATCCTCGTGTTGTCTCTCAACCAGACAAGGATACGTGCATCCTCGTTTCTGAAATATGCGCCAAATCCGAGTACGGGAAAGAGCGAAGCGAGAACAACGACGAAAATATACATCGAGTCCCGGCGTGAACCTGACCCCGACGTAGCGGTTCGATTTCCAGCCGGTTCGTTGTTCACTTGGCACCTCCTTAACAATCTCGACAAACGCGGTGTCGATCGGGATTATTTCCTCTCCTGCGGAGTGAATTGCCGGAAATGCGCCAATCCACGGCGATGGATCATATATTTGAACAATACTCCCAGAATGCCGAATCCATAAATGGTACTGCGACGCAAATTTATTGATGAAGCCTCGGGAAAATAGCGGGTTACGATGGGAACTTCTTGAAACGTCAGATTGCACATCATCCCTTGAGCAATTATCTCCGTGTCGAAAATAAAATCATCGCTATTCTCCATGAACCTCACGGTTTCCAGATACTTCTCGCGAGTATGCCCGAAATCCGGAATGAATCTCGGTCAGGTAATGCCGGAAGACAATGTTGGCGAACGCAGTCAGGAATACATTGGCGACATATTTCCAGGACGGCATCCCGCCTTCTATCGGGCGGCCGCCGAGCATTCGCGATCCGAACACGGCATTGGATTCACCTTCGAGAATGGGAGTGACCATGTGTGGGATAACGGTTGCGTCGTACTGATGGTCCGGGTGAAGCATCACGACAAGGTCAGCGCCCATGGCCAAGGCCTTCGTATAACATGTTTTCTGATTACCACCGTACCCCTTGTTCTTTTCATGAACAAAAACCGTGAGGCCGGCCTTCCTGGCTACCGCGACCGTGTTGTCCTTCGATGCGTCGTCGACAAGAATAACATGCTTTGAAAATTCAGGAGGAATTTCAGCCAGCGTTTTCAAGAGTGTTTTCTCGGCATTATAGGCGGGAAGAACAATGACGATTTTCTTCTCGATCGAGGGTCTTATCCATCATGATCTGCTCCTGACTGCTTCAAAGACAAACTGATAACCGAAAACGGTCGGAAAGATGCCGGTGAACAGTTTTCAACATTCGGTGCAGCATGTGACCTGCGGGGGATTTTTCGAAAAACGGTGACACCATGTCGAGAGGGATGGGTGTGGTGCCGCTGGCGGTAATCGCCAGCCCCGCGTTTTCGATCATCCGCCGTGCGGTTCTGCGCGTGAAGAACCTCAAATGAGTGCGATCGAGGATGCCGCGATCAGTATAATCAAAATGTCCGAAAAGCAGATTCAATCGAATCCAGATATTGGCGATGTTTGGAACCGAGATGATAAAGAATACACGCATCGTCCTGCAGTGCAATCAATTTATTCAATACCGATTCCGGATCCTTCATATGTTCCAGAACATCGGCGCAGACGACCGCATGATGTCCACTCAGAAACTGCTCGGAACAGGTTTCCAAGGTTTTAACTTCCAACTTATTATAGTAAGGACGCGCCGCGTCGGCCCATGCCGGATTCGGTTCGATCCCATCGAAAATCAAACCCTTGCCCTTGCACATTCTTCCTATGGTTCCGGTAGCCGTGCCGACATCCAGAACCTTGCGCCCTTCGGCAAGCCTTGACAGTCGGCCGACAATCCACGAATGACTTGACCAGGCGCCCGGCTTATCCATGTATAGCGTATTATTCATAGTTTACATCAAGCGATCTCTTCGCGATGCGCGGCAGAGAGATCAACATTAACCGTGATCCTGATTATTGGCATCCAATTATTCCATCGTGCTCAGCGTTGGAGTGGATCGCGAAACTGCATAATTTATTATTGTACAAAATGTTTCCCTGCCATGTCAACCACCATCCTTCAGAATGATTCGTTCGATGCGATAACCGGGAGAGTGTGGAAAACCGGCGAAAGGCCGATTTCAACTTTCGATTCCAGTCCTGAACAGGCGTCTCATCTCTGAGAAAGAGAGCCCTTCGATCAGAAGACACACCAATCCCGCACCGGTTATCGGTATGAATACTCCAAGATGATAAACGATCGAATAACTCAGCGCCTCACTTTGTCCGACTCCGAACAAGCCGAGTCCGAGGACGCAGCAGTATTGGATCGTCCCGACGAATCCCGGCGCGGACGGGATCATAATGCCTATCGTGAGGATCACGAACAAAATCACCGGCGCGTAAAATGGAAGCACGAAATCGAACGACAGGAAAAGCAGCCATATTACGACTATGTTGGGAACCCACACGAGGAATGAAAGAACCATCGCGCGGGCGAGATCCCACCCGTTTTCAAGAACCTTAAGCCCGTCGATAAATGCTTCGAGAAGCCCGTGTTATCTTCCTTGCGATCCCGCCGGGGAGATGCTTCACAAATAAAGCGACGATAGCGAGTGCCATCTCTCTTCTGAGCTTGAAAAGCACGAGAAATATTATAACGGCAAGATAGAATATCACGGTTATCCATGCGGCTTCCCTCATTACCGGCGGAAACGAGAAGAGGTCGAAAATCAGAACGATCCCGAGAAAGGTAAGAACGGTCAGCCCGTCCAGAACCCTCTCCACGACGATCGTGGCAAACGATGAGCTTTTGCTTATATGTCTCCTTGCGTCCTATCACGACCGCCCTCACGAACTCGCCGAGCCTCGCCGGCAGAAGATTGTTCGCCATAAGCCCGATCGCCGAGGCGGAAAAAAGGTTTCCCACTCCAATCTTCTTTATCGACTTAAGGAGGTAATGCCACCTGATCGCCCTGAACCACATGCTGAGAAGCATGACCAGGAATACGGGGATCATGTAAAGGTAGTCAGCTTCCTTCAACCCTTCGGCCAGAGACGGCGGGATCCACCTCGTGCAACGCCAGATAGAGGAAGGCCGCGCTGACGGCTATGCCGGCGATGGCTTTCCAGTTTGTGCGAATCCATGCGCCGGCGTTTTTATCAGCCATTCGAGTTCCAGTCCCGGGTTTGAATACAAAAACTCACGAACCCCGCTTTTCCAGCGATTTGATTCTCTCTTCGAGAAGGGCGTTCGTGATGGACAGCCTGTTTATCTTGCGCTTGAGGTCGGAGATGATGATGGAAAAATGAAGCATGAGAAGGAATATTCCGATTAACATTATAACGAACAGCGCCGCCGGAGGATACAACACCCCGAGAAACCTCGAGAAACTCTCGAGAAACGCCCCGAAGATCGATACTACAAGGAATATCGAAAATATGATCAGCCACAGGATCGAATATTCCTCGAGCAGCTTTCGCCGGCGGATAAAGTATACCAGGAGGGCGATCAGGACCACGGAGCCGAGGATACTGAACATCTGTATCCTGCTCAGCAGATATATGAGGATTCATTTCTTTCCTCCAATCATGTATTTGACGAAGATAGTGAGCAGCACCCTCACGAGAAAATAGTATGTGTGGAGGGTATTTATCGAGGACGTCCCCGTCTCGCGGGCCTTCATCCTGACCGGATACTCCCTCACGTCGTACCCTTTCCTGGTCAGAATGTATATCTCCTCCGGCTCCGGATAATCGAAGGGATAATCCGCAGCGAGATGCTCGGACGGACTTTCCTGTTGTAAGCCCTGAACCCGGACGTATTGTCGGTAAACCTTTTCCTGAGAATCGCCGATGAAAGCGAGTTGAGAAGATTGATCCCCATTCTTCTCATGTGCGACGAATATTCCTTTTCGTGGCCCAGATATCGCGAACCTATCGCCGCGTCGGCCCCGCCGTTGACGACAGCGTCGATCAGAATACCGGCCTGATCCGGCGGATGCTGCCCGTCCCCGTCCATACGGACGAGGAAATCGTAGTCATTTTCGAGGAAATAATTGAAGCCGGCAAGAACCGCCCCGCCGATCCCCATGTTGAACGGAAGTGTAAGGTACTTCACGCCATCAAGCGATTCGAGCACATCCCGGTCCGGTCGGTCGAACAATCGTTGACGACGAGGATATCTGAGCCCTCTATATTTTTCCTTATATCCCCGACAAGCTGCCCGATGCTGCCTTCTTCGTTGAAGGCGGGGATGATCACCAAGTATCTTCATCGATTAATTACCTTTTTCTCTCCATCGGCACGTTTAGAGTTCAATGTTCAAATGATATCACCGCTTCTTGTTTCTTGTCAACCCCGTCCGCAGAATTCACGTCTTGCCACGCGCATATAGACTATGCTATAATCTTACTTATATAAGTTTTAATATTCTTCAAGTATAAAACCGGTTTACGTAACCGTACTGGAAAGGAAGGCCAGGATGTCCGGAATATATGGATCGTTCGGACAAACCGTCGAAAGCGACACGGCGACACGTGTCGCGGGCGTCCTCGACCCCTACGGGACCGACAGGATCGAAACGATTGGGACGGACCTCGGCCTGCTCGCCGTCTTTGTTTTCCCCGGCCTCCCCTCCGTAATCAAGCGCTCATACGACGACGGCCGATTCACTGCCGTGCTCGGTGGCGATGTCGTGGCCGAGGGTGCCGTACCGTGGGATCGGATGATCTCCCCCATTCGCGATGGCAAGCCAGGGCAATTCCCCGAGCTCCCCGGCTTCTTCGCTCTCGTCATACACGACCGGGCCACGGGCCGTGCATGGGTCGTTTCCGACATGTACTGCTTCTACCCCGTGTTCTACAGGATCACCGCCGGCAGGGTCGACGTCGCGAGCCACCAGGGGGCCTTCGCCGTGGCGGGGCCTTCGCCGGAATTCAACCCTGCCTGGCTATGGGAACATTTTTACTACAGCACGCCGCTCGGGCCGACAGGCATGTACAAGGGGGTCGTGAGGCCTCCAACGGCCACGGTAACCGAGATCAATCCGGCCACGAGCGCCGTTAAAGAGCATAAATACGGACGACGTTTCCAGCTCGCCGAACACCCCCTGACCGGGGTGGCGGCAATCGAAAAGGCCGTGGAGGTCTTCCAGAATGTCGTCCCGCAGTACTATGGCTACCCGGGGCCGGTCGCCCACGCCCTGTCGGGCGGATGGGACTGCAGGACCCTTTCGGGCCTCATGCCGGAAAAGGATGCCGCGAGGGTCACGACCTACACCTACGGCCTTCCCGGCTCGAATCGACCTTACCCTGGCGGCGGGAGTGGCGAAGGCGATGGGCTTCCCTCACCGCGAGCTGCCCTTCGACTCCGCCTATGTCGAACGGATCCCCATGCTCTCTCGCGAGACTGTGTTCCAGTCGGGAGGTCTCGAGGGGATCAATCGCACCTATCTTCCCAACACCTATCACGCGATCACCTCTGGCGGCACGACGAATCCCTGGGTGATAAGCGGGATTGGAGCCGACGCGATGTTCCGCGGGCACGTACAGATCCCCAACGGTCTGTCGCACGACATCACGAAGGCCTTCCGCACCGGAAAAAGAACGGTAAACGACGAGTTCTTCCGCGGCGTATTCGGAGAGCGGTTCGGCCCCTTCAGGGAACATGTCGACGGCTCGCTCGACTGGTTCGAAAATAGATTCGGCGGATTCTCCTCGGTGCGTAACTACGTCGAATACAAGATCGACCAGGGGATGCCTCGGTACTACAACGGGGAGTGCCTTATCGCCGATCACTGCGCTTCACTACGCGCCCCTTACCTCCACCCCGACGTGATACAACTAGCCTGCGAGATCGAATACGGCGTGGGGAAGAACTGGGTCTTTATCAACGACGACGTCTACAGGGAATATTTCGTCCAGTCGGCGCTGATCGAGACGAACCCGCGCCTTCGCAGAGTGCCGATGTACGGCATCCCGATTCACGCTTTTTCCTGCCGTGACAAAACGCGGTATCGTTTGATACAATTGATCCACAAGGGCCCACGCAAGCTCGCCGAGAGGATCGGCGGGAAGCGGAAGCCCGGTATGGAAAACTGGGATCTCTGGTACAGAACCGTTCTCACTCCGACCTTCGCCGAGCTTCTCGGACCCGATGCGCGCGTCCGGGAGTACCTCGACGGGAAATGGGTCGACGAGGTCCGCGATGCGCGGACGCCACACTGGCTCAAACTGGCGACGACCGCAGAGATCACCCTGCGCCTCGTCGAGAACGGGTGGAAACGATTCTGGGAAAGGCCGTTCTGAGGTAATCACCGATGTATGTGGACAAGGACAAACTGGTGATCAACCGGCCGACCCCGGAGTTCCGGATAAACGAACGCCACAACGAGTTCGACCTCAAGATAAAAACCGGCCGGGAGAACATACACCGTTACCACCGCGATTTCGAAATGCTGTGCCGCCTGCTGGACGTCAAAAAAGGGCAGAAGGTGCTGAACGTCGGCGCGGGGCTCGGCTTTTCCCTATACGAACTCGCCGCCCTCGGCGTCGAACTGCTACGACCTCGACATCTGCCCGGGCGACCCGGAGTTCGTCGCGGGCATGGCCGGTTTCTACGGCCTCGACGTCAAAGCCGTCATGGGCGACGGCTGCGCGATGCCCTTCCCGGACACTTCTTTCGACTCCGTCTATTCGCAGGACACCTTCGAGCATATCTGGGACTTCGATGCCGCGATGCTGGAACAGATACGGATCCTCAAACCCGGCGGAAGGCTTCTCGTGCTGGTCGGCAACCTGATCAACCCCAAGACATTCCACAGCATGTTCGTGAAACGATTCGTCGATACGAGGGGGAAATCGGGAGGCTTGAAGTGGCTTCTCACGAAGCACCGCGCCATGGAGAGTTTCGGGATCGGCTGGCACGGGAAGGACGAGGACTGGAAAACCCTTTTCTGGTGGAAGCGAAAACTCCGCGGGTTCCCCGGCCTCAAGCCCCTCGTCGTGACAACCACGAGGGCGTACAACGACCCCGCGAAACTCTCGAACAGGATTCTCGAGCCCTTCGTCGGTGGGCTGATCATCCTGGCCGAGAAGAAATCGTGATAACGGCCTCGTGTAATTCGACATGCGCTCATTCCTCACCATCTTTCCCTTGATTTTTCGGCTCCGGATGATTAAATTCCCCACACATGAACATACAGGATATGATTGCGAAAAGGACTGGGTTATGCCGACCTATCATTACGAGTGCGAAAAATGCGGCCATGATTTCGAGATAGATCAGAAGATCACCGATTCCCCGAAAAAGGTATGCCCGAAATGCAGGGGAAAGCTGTTCCGGGTCATCCACGCCGTGAGCCACATCCTCAAGGGATCGGGCTTCTACACGACCGATTACCGCAGCGAGAATTTCGCCGAAAAGGAAAAGGCGGAAAAAGGAACCGCGGACGTCGTTTGTTCGAACTGCGAGGGCTGCAAAGCGACTGATAAAAAGAAAAAGGGCAGGAAATAACCCGAAGGACCCCACCTTCCGGTTCCCCTGTAAAAAACGGCCTCCCCGGAACGGGAAGGCCGTTTTGCTTTAATCCGTGTCAGCCGGGCCGGGCGCCCCGGGAAGCCCGAAGGATCAGCCCTTCAGCACGCCGTCGATGATGGCGATCGCCTTGTCGATCTCTTCGGCGCGAACGTTCAGGGGCGGGCGGAACCTTACGGTCCTCTGTCCCGCATTTCAGGATCAGGAGCCCCGCGTTCATGCAGTCGTCGATGAACTGGTTGCGCGATTTCGTGTCGGCGAAATCGAAGGCGCAGAAGAGGCCGAGCCCGCGAACGTTGGAGACGCGCTTCGGATAGCTCTTGCCGAGCTCGCTATCGAGCTTCTTCAGGAGATATTCGCCCATCTTCGCGGCGTTCTCCACGAGGTTCTCGGCCTTTATCACCTCGAGCACCTGCTTCGCCCTGTACATGTCGGTGAGGTTCCCGCCCCAGGTCGAGTTGATCCTGCTCGATACCTTGAAGACGCTGTCGACCTCGTTGAGCCTGTTGCTCGCGGCGATCCCGCACACCTGCGTCTTCTTGCCGAAGGCGATGATGTCCGGCTTGACGCCGTAGTTCTGGTGCGCCCACATCTTCCCCGTCATCCCGAGGCCGGTCTGGACCTCGTCGAAGATCAGGATGATCTCGTTCTCGTCGGCGATGCGCCTGAGTTCCTGGAAGAACTCCTTGCGGAAATGGTTGTCCCCGCCCTCGCCCTGGATCGGCTCAATGATGATCGCGGCGATGTCGTCGGGATTGTCCTTGATCGCCTTCATTATCTGCTCGACGGCCTTCTTCTCCGCCGCGACGATCTCGCCGAGATGCTCCTCGACGGGGAAGGTGACCTTGGGGTTGTCTATCCTCGGCCACTTGAATTTCGGATAATAGTCGGTCTTGGTCGGATCGGTGTTCGTCAGGGACATCGTGTACCCGGTGCGGCCGTGGAAGGCCTCCCTGAAATGGATCACCTGGTGCCCCTTCTCCTCCTTGTACCCCTTCGCGAAGTTCTTGCGGACCTTCCAGTCGAAGGCGGCCTTCAGGGCGTTCTCGACGGCGAGCGCGCCGCCGCTTATGAAGAAGAGGTTCGGAAGGTAGTCGGGGGCCGCGATGGTGGCGAAGGCGTGGACGAACTCGGCCATCTCGACGGTGTAGAGGTCGGAGTTCGACACGTTGTTCACGGCGACCATCCCGAGCTTCTGCTGGAATTCGTCGCTCGTCAGGGCCGGATGGTTGTATCCGAGGGCGCTCGAGGCGAAGAATGTGAAGAAATCAAGGTATTCCCTGCCCGTGACGGCGTCGTGAAGCCAGCATCCGTGGCTGTTGCAAAGGTCGAGAACGAAGGGAAAACCGTCGACGAGCATGTTGCACTGGAGGGTCTTGTGGACCTCGCCCGGTGTGATCTGCCTGCATCCCATGAAAGCACCTCTCGGTCTGAAGTAATTGATTGATAAAACGTTAGTTTCCTTCGGCAATAGCGCAAGTTCAACATGTGGCCTAATATATCTGCTTTAGCGGATATTTTCAAGCTGTTTCGTCAAGATATGGCGGCAAAATGATGATTTATCTTAATCGGGGCGGAAGGCCTGGGCGACCGTGCCCCGGCGGGGCCCGCTAAAAAAAATGGGCCAGATTCTGTGGCTGCTTGCAGAACCCGACCCCTTTTTTGCGGTTTGCGGGATATGAGCGCGGAGCGACAGTTTGGTGGCTCCGCGCCCTCATATCCCGGGTGAGGTGGTCTTGCCACTTCACGCTCCCGCAAAACCTGCATGTGTCATTTCAGCCGATCCCGAGCCTTCACGTCAGGATCTGTTGAATCTCTCCCGCCTGTCCTCGGGCCAGAAATCCTTTGTTTCGACGAGGTTGGAGTCGTCGTCGAAGATGAATTCCTTCCCGATCTCGTAGTAGGTCCAGTGTTCGAGCACCCTTCCGTATCCCTTCACGCGGAGACGGTGCACGGGGTAGCCGTGCGTCTGGTATATCGTTAATTTATCGCTTGTGAGTTTTGACTCGAGGAGGGAATGCCGCAGATAGCTGCGTCCCCTTCTTCCTTTACCGATGGTGACCGCTTCGCTTGTCGCGGCCAGCAAGGATATCAGAGTCAAGACCAGGATCAATCGCTTGATCATCGTCCTCACTCCTTTCAGATGTGTGAACCAGAAGATGCTGTACTTTACAACTTGCTGAGACTTATTATAGCACAAACGTCCCTGTGATTACAAGACGCTCTTTACCGCTTCGAAAGGTTTCCCGTAATGACCGGTGATTCCCCGACTAAAACGATCCCGATGCCCATAATGATCGCCCTGATGGTCCTCCTTTTCGTCATCTGGTCGAACGCCTTCACCTCGATAAAGCACCTCCGGGAGGTCTTTTCGCCGATGGAGCTGGTACTTGGCGAGATTCCTCCCCTTCGCCGTATTCAGCCTCCTCTTTCTTCTTTCCAGCGGCCCGAGGCGCAGGGAGTCGGTCGACATCCTGAGGGTCGCGGGCCTCAAGATAATCGGCATGGGGATCTTCGGGATAGCGGGCTACAATTACTTCCTCTACGTTGCGCAGACCGAGATCAAGCCGGGGGCGGCGGCCCTGCTGACCACCCTGTCCCCCCTGATGACCCTGATCCTGGCCGTCATCTTCCTCAAGGAGAAGGTCCCGGGCAGGAGGATCGCCGGCATCATACTGGCCTTCGCCGGCCTTTTCGTCGTCGTCAAATACGGGAAGGTCGGGATGGGCAACCTGCCGGACACCTCGCACGCCGACGTAAGGTACGCCCTCATCGCGACCCTCGCCCCCTTGAGCTGGTCGATCTATACGATCCTCGGCAAGGACCTCGTAAGGACGAGGGGGCCCTTCCTCCTCACCTGCCTCTCGGCCCTGATCGGGACCCTGCCCTTCCTACTTATTCTGGACGCCGACTTCACGCAGAAGTTCCATTCGATGCGGCTGACGCACTGGCTGGCCCTCGGCCACCTCACGATCCTCTCGACGATGGTGGGGTTCTGGCTATGGAACATCGCCCTGAAGAACATGCCCGCGACATCGGTGTCGTCGTTCATCTATCTCAACCCGCCCTTCGCCGCCTTCTTCGGGTGGCTCTTCTTCCACGAAGAGGTCACCGGCCTCTTTCTCGCCGGGAGTGCGATAGTTCTCGCCGGGCTCTACCTCTCGCAATCGAAACAGTGACAAACCGTTGCGGCCGGCGCGGTGTAAGGCAGTATACGCGCCGGGGATGCCGGCGAAGGCCGTTTTTTAGATATATATAGGTTGAAACAATCATAAAGAGTTTTCCGTCATTGACAGCGATCGGCATACGGGATATAATAAATACAGAGTCCCTGCTGAATTGGTGAGGTGAATGATTTTGGAAGAAAACCGCGGGCTGTACTCTTTGTAGAGTTGGCTCCAGAGTTATTCGCCCCCACGGTTCAAGCGGGGGCTTTTTTGTCGTTTTATACCGATACCATCCCGTGAAAATATTGATTGAGGCAAAAAAAAGCCTCCGGAAAGATCCGGAGGCTTGAATGTTCATTGCGCGGCCGGGAAGGCGGGCCCTATTCCTCCCACCTGTCGACCTTGTCGTCGATGAGCCATATGTAGCGTTTCTTGTTTACCTGTCTCGGATCCTTGTAGGTCCACTGCTCCTGTTTCACTCCGCCGATGTCGCTCTTGTTGACCTCGTCGGGGAATCCCCAGGAATAGAGGGCCGCTTCGCTCGGCATGTTCTTGTACAGCTCGTGGTTGTAAACGGCCTTGGCCGTTCTCTTCCCGAAGGCCCTGAGATTCATCCTGTAACGGTAATCCGGATCCCTGAACCAGAAGGCCCTGTTGAGGGCATCTTCGAATTTTTCCTTCGTCAGGGGCCTCTCGATGCCGAGGTTGTGCCTGATGATCTTCCTGTTGGAGCCCCTCACGCCGACGGCCCCGTTCCAGTGCAGGTCGAGGGAGACGATCTCCACCTCGACGTCGCGGTCTATGATGCCGTTACTGCCGATATCGACGACCAGCATCCTCGTCCAGGCCGTTCTCCCGATGTAATCCTCCTGCAACTGGTCCATCTGCTCTATCGGTATATCCTTGAGCTGCGTGTTGACCGCTCCGCATCCGGAAAGAATAAACATGGCGGCAAACGCCATGAACAGGCACTTCTTGCTCTGAGTCACCCTCTGATCCTCCTTATTTGATCAAACCTGACCGGTATCGATAAAATAGATCGAACACAGGGGCAAATCAAGTCTTTTCTATGATATGCCCTTGAGGTGCCTCAGGACCATCGTCCCCTCCGGAAGCGAGAGGTCGATCGCTATCAGATCGAACCTTATCTCTTCGCACCCCCGGGGCGCCTTCCCGGATGAAAGGTATTCGCGGGCCGCCTTCCTCATGTTGAAGATCTTCCCGCGCCCCACCGCTTCCAGGGCGTCTCCGAAGCTCGAGCTTCTCCTCGTCTTGACCTCGACGAAGAGCAGGCAATCGCCGTCCCTCGCAACGAGGTCGACCTCGAGATGCCCCGACCGATAATTGCTTTCCAGTATTACGTTCCCGGCGAGCCTTAAGTATTCCGCGGCGATCCTCTCGCCGGCGGAACCGGTTGAAATGGTCCCGTCCACATCCACCACACCCCTTGTCGGTCGGATCCGGCTTACGGTCATCCGCCTGATCCGACCCTGAAACTCCTCCTGTGTATGATCGTCGAGCCCCTGTCCCGTATCGCGAGAATGTGTTCCCTCGTGCCGTACCCCTTGTTTCGAAGGAATCCGTACCCGGGGTAGAGCTTCTCCTGTTCCCTCATTATCCTGTCCCGTGTAACCTTCGCCACTATCGACGCGGCCGCGACGGAAAAGCTTCTGTTGTCGCCTCCCGTGACCGCCTCGGCGGGGAAGGGTATGTCGGGCAGGTCCCGCCCGTCGACGATGACGAGGGACGGCCGGACCTTCAGGCCCTCCACGGCGATCTTCATCGCCTCCATCGTCGCTTTCAGGATGTTGATCCTGTCGATCACGCCGGGCTCGACGACGCCGGCCGACCAGGCGGCGCACCGTTCAACGATGATATCGCGCAGGCGCTCGCGCGCCGATTCGGGGAGAAGCTTGCTGTCGCGGACCCGAAGGAGCTCTTCGCAGGGCTCGCAGACGACGGCCGCTGCCACCACCGGTCCCGCCAGCGCGCCCCTGCCCGCCTCGTCCACGCCGGCCAGGGGGCCGATCCGGCTCCCCATCCTTTCGCGGTCGAATCCGACAAGCCTTTCGAAGGTCTCGCGCGACGGCCGAATCGTCATCTGTTCGTGTCCGTCTTTTCCTTGATGCGCGCCGCTTTGCCCTTCAGGTCGCGAAGGTAGAACAGCCTGGCCCTTCTGACCTTGCCCCTCCTCAGCACCGTGATGCCGGCGAGGTTGGGCGAATGCAGGGGGAAAATCCTTTCCACGCCGATGCCCTGGCTGACCTTCCTGACCGTGAAGGACGCGCTCACTCCGGCGCCCCTTTTCTGAATGACCGTTCCCTGGAACGCCTGAACCCTTTCCCGTTTCCCCTCGACGACCTTCACGTCTATGCGAACCATGTCGCCGACGCAGAATTCGGGAATCGATTCCTTGCTGTGCTTTGCCGCAATCTGATCGAGGATATTCATCCTGTCCTCCTTGGCCCGTTATTGATTCCGATCCGCTTCGTTATGGCGGGATTTCCTCCCGCGGCGCGGGCGCCGTTCGCCGGCCCCGCCTCCATCCAACCGACTTATCGTCCCTTGCGGGACCGCTCTATAAGATCCGGCCTGTTTCTCTCCGTCCGTTCCCTGGCCGATTGAGCCTTCCACTGCTCTATCATCGCGTGGTTGCCGGACATCAGGACCTCGGGAACTCCGAGTCCCCTGTACTCCGGCGGCCTCGTGTAGTAAGCGGCGTCCAGCGAGAATTCCCTCTCGACGTCGAAGGAATCGCTCTCCCTGCTCCGCTCGTCCCCGAGCACGCCCGGCAGATGCCTTATCACCGAATCGGCGACGACGAGCGCCGGAAGCTCGCCCCCGCTCACTATGTAATCGCCGATCGAGATGGTGTCGGTCACCACGAGCTCGACGGCTCTTTCGTCGACGCCCTTGTACCGGCCGCAGATGAAGACCAGCTTCCTCCTGCCGGCCAGTTCCCTCGCGACCGACTGATCGAAAACCCTTCCCGCCGGCGAGAGCAGGATCACGGGCACATCTTCCTTCTCGTCCGCGCCCCTCACCGATTCGACGGCCTCCACCAGCGGCGGAGCCATCATGACCATCCCGGGGCCGCCGCCGTACGGGTAATCGTCGACCGACCTGTGCGCGTCCGTCGAGAAATCCCTCAGGTTGACCACCCGGTAACTCGCCGTCCCCTTCTTCGCCGCCACCCCGAGAACGCCCGATTCGAGAACGCCGGGGAAGATCCCGGGGAAGATCGTGATGAAACAGAGTTCCATATCGGGCCCGTCACCACCTGAGTTCCAGCAGACCCTCGGGAGGGTCTATCTCTATGATATTTTTCTCCAGGTCGACGCGCCTTATGATCTCCGGGACGTTCGGTATGATCTTTCTCTCCCCGTCCTTCTCCATGATAAGACAGTCCTGATCGCGTCCGAGAAGCATGTCCACCACGGTGCCGACGGCCGTGCCGTCCGCAAGCATCACCGTCGACCCGATCACCTGGAAGGGCCTCAGCTCCTCCGGCGCCGACCCGGCGACGAGGTTCTCCATCGACACCTCGAGCCTGTTCCCCACCGCGAGCAGGGCGTCGTCGATCGTCTCGATGCCGGAGAGCTTGATGATGTACGTGTTGCCCTTGATCCTCAACTTCTCCACCGAAACCTGCCTGTGCGCTCCGGTTCCGGAGACCAGCGACAACACACTCGCGTCGAGGGCTCCCGCCCAGAAATCGGGACCGGGAAGAAGCTTCACCTCTCCCTTCAACCCGACCGTCGTCACGATGCTGCCAAGGGACGCCGTGCGAACCGTCATGACGCTCCTTACTCGCGTATCTCGAGAAGCACCTTGTCGCCCATGCGGGTCGCCGCGGCGTTTACGAGTGCGCGGAGGGCCTTGGCGGTCTGCCCGTTCCTGCCGATGATCTTGCCGATGTCGGACTTGTCCACCGACAGCACGATAATCGTGGCGTCGTCGCGCTTCTCTTCGCCGAGCTTGATCGTCTCAGGCTTGTCGACAAGCATCTCGCATATCTTCCGGATCATGTTCTGTATCTTCTCAACGTTCGTCGTCATCCGAATTCCTTTCAGGACGGTTGATCACTTCGCCGGGGAACGGGTGTTCAGCCCGGCCCGCCGGTTTTCAGCCGGAGCTCAGGCTTCCGGCGCCGTCTCGGCCGCCGCGTCCCTGGGGGCCTCGCCGGCCGCCTTTTCCTTCGCTTCCGCGGCCGCTTTCGCGGCGGCTTTCGCCTTCTTCGAAACCGTCGACTTTTCCTTCGCCTTCGCCTCGGGCTGCTTCGCCCTGAGCTGCGCGATCTTCTCGTCCACCTCGGCTATCGACAAACCGGACTTGATCAACTTCCATCTCTCAAGAAGATGATGCCTCCTGAGGACGGTGGCCGTGTTGGGCGCCGGCTTCGCGCCGTCGTTCAGCCACTTGTAAAGTTTGTCCTCGTCGATCTTGAAATCGGCGGGATCGGTCAGCGGGTTGTAATACCCGAGTATCTCGATGAACCGCCCGTCGCGCGGCATTCTCTCGTCGGCCGCCACGATCCTGTAGAAGGGTCTTTTCTTCGAGCCCATTCTCTTCATCCTGATTTTTACTGCCAACTTCTACCTCCGTTTGACACTTGGATCGCCATGATCAGGAAAACGGGAACCCCGCCGGAGCCCTGCCGGCGAGCTTCGAGAAACGCTTCATCATTTTCCTCATCTGCTGAAACTGGTTCAGGAGCTTGTTCACCTCCTGGACGGACACCCCGCTCCCCGCGGCGATCCTTCTTCTCCTCGACCCGTCGACTATCTGCGGCGAACGCCGCTCCTCGGGGGTCATCGACCGGATGATCGCCTCCATCCTCTTCATCTCTTTTTCGCCGCTCTCGGGCGGCAAAGCGCCCCGAACCTTCATCCCCGGGATCATCCCGAGGATCTGTTCTACCGGCCCCATCTTTTTCAGCCGCTGGAGCTGGTCAAGGAAATCTTCGAGGGTGAAAGACTCCTTGCGGAGCTTGCGCTGAAGCTCCATTTCCGTTTTTTCGTCGAAGGTATCCTGGGCCTTTTCGACCAGGGAGATGATATCCCCCATACCCAGGATCCTTCCGGCCATCCTGTCGGGATGAAAGGCCTCCAGGTCCGAAGGCTTCTCCCCCATACAGACGAACTTGATCGGCGCATTCGTGACGGCCGTTACCGAAAGCGCCGCTCCACCCCTGGTGTCGCCGTCCAGTTTAGTGAGGACGACACCGGTGAAATCTATCCCGTTCTTGAACTCGCGCGCGACATTGACCGCCTCCTGGCCCGTCATGCTGTCGAGCACGAGCAGAATCTCCTCCGGCGAGATCTTCTTCCTGATCGCGGCGAGCTCATCCATCATTCGCGCGGTCGATATGAAGCCGCCCCGCCGTATCCACGATGACAGTGTCCCGAAGCCCCGCCCTCGCCTCCCTGAGCGAATCGGCGGCGATCTTCTCGGGCGCCGTCGTCGGCCCCCGGGGCGTACACGGGGACTCCGATCTCCCCGCCGAGAACACGAAGCTGTTCGATGGCGGCCGGGCGGTACACGTCGGCCGCGACGAGCAGCGGCTTGCGTCCCTTCCTCATCAGGTGGACGGCAAGCTTCGCCGTGAAACTCGTCTTTCCCGCTCCCTGCAGCCCGCAAACCATCACGCATGCCGGGGAACCGGAAAGCGTGAAGGGAGACTGCCTGTCGCCAAGGATATGGACAAGTTCCTCGTGGACTATCTTGATAATCTGCTGGTCGGGGGTCAGGCTGTCCAGTACTTTTTTCCCGGCGGCCCTTTCACCGACCCTCGCGACGAACTCCTTGACGACCTTGTAATTGACGTCGGCTTCAAGAAGGGCCCTGCGGACGTCCTTCATCGCGTCCTGGATGTGGCTCTCGCGAACCTTTCCATGTCCCCGCAACTCTTTGAAAATGCGGCCGAACTTATCGCCGAGATCCTGGAACACCCGCAGCTCTCCCTTCTCCCGCTTGTAAATGTCATAAAATAGCATGATTCCGGCACTCTGGCAAGGGAAAATGAAGGAGCTTCGAGGAGGGGCCGGAAGGCATCCCCGGGAGGGGCCGGATGGGCCGCTCACCCCCGGATGGCCCGTATCGCGGCGGCGTAGTCATCGGTCCCGAATACGGCCGTCCCCGCGACCAGGATCTGCGCCCCGGCCTCCCTGGCGGCCGCTGCGGTCGAGGCGTTGATCCCGCCGTCGACCTCTATGACGAAACGATGCCCCTTCTCCGCCCTGAGGCCGGCGGCCCTTCGAGCCTTGCCCATCGCCTCGGCGATGAATTTCTGGCCTCCGAAGCCGGGGAACACCGACATGACGAGGAGAAGGTCGATCTCCCCGAGGAAAGGCTCAACGACCGAAAGCGGCGTGTCCGGGTTGATCGCGATCCCGGCGCGGCAATCGAGGGAGTGTATCCTCTCCAGCACCGCGCCCTGCCCCGGCCCCGCGGCCTCGGCGTGGAAGCTGACAAGGTCGCTTCCCGCCTTCACAAACTCCTCCATGTATTTCGCGGGATCGCTGATCATCAGGTGGGTTATGAGCGGGAGCCGCGAGAGTTTTCTTATCGATTTCACTATCATCGGCCCGAATGTGATGTTCGGGACGAAGTGGCCGTCCATGACGTCGAGGTGCAGGTAATCGGCCCCCGCCGCCTCGACGGCCGCGAGCTCGCTTTCGAGGCGCGAGAAATCGGCGGCCAGTACGGAGGGCGCAACCGCGGTGCGGCCGCTCTCAATCAACCGTTGAAACGACGAGTTCAATTGCTCCTCCCTCCATTATCATGCAACCGGGAGCCGGGGTCTGCGAGAGTATCGTGTTCGGGAACAATCCCGATTCCTTCCGGCTCACGACCCTGGCCACCTCGAAACCGTTCTCTTCCAGCTTCCCCTTGACGAAGGGCAGGTCCATCCCCCTGAGGTCGGGCATCAGGAATACCTTCGGTTCGCCCGTCATCGAAAGCAGGATGTCGATCTTCGAACCGGTCGCGGCCCGCGAGCCCGCCGCCGGGCTCGACGCCAGCACCAGGTTCGGCCCGCTCCCCGGCGAGAAGACCCGCGCGATCCTCCCCTTCCCGAGGCGGGCCGCGTCGAGAAGGAGCTCGGCCTGCCTCATCGATTCCCCGGCCATGGGCGGGACCTCCTCCATCCTCTCGCCCGAGCTGATGATGACGCGAACGGTCCTGTTTCCCTTCAGGCTCTCCCCCGATCCGGGATCCTGGTCGATCACGACGCCGGCCGGATACTCTTCGGAGTACCGTTCCCCGGTGACCATCAATCTGAGCCCGCTCGAGCGGCAGACCTCCTCCGCGGGAGACACCCTCATCCCCTTGATCTCCGGGACGATGGCGACGTCTCCCCGCCCGACGAGGAGGGGCAGCACGATGTAATTGAATATCACGATCCCCAGGACGAAGGCTCCAGCTATCACCAGCAGATAGAATACGATGGGGTGGTACCCTTTGCCTTCTTCCCGGTCCATATTCTTTTTCCCTTCTTCGCCGTTCATTTGATCCCCCCGAACCTGTCCCCGGCGCCGATTTCGAAACCCCTGAGAAAATCCCCGGCGTCGAGCGGCCTCTTCCCTTCCGCCTGCAGTTTCTCTATTCTGACGGCCCCCGCGCCGCAGGCGACGAGGATCTCGTCCCCGGCCGCCCGGATAACCTCGCCCGGGGCCCCCGGGGCCGGCATGACCGAAGCGGGGCGCGTCCTGTGTATCTTGACGTATCTGCCCCTGACGTACGAGTGGCTACCGGGCCACGGGTTCATCCCGCGGACATGGTTGTGCACCTCGACGGCCGTCTTTTCCCAGGGGATGAGGCCGTCCTGCTTGGCGAGGAGCGGAGCCCTCGAAACCCCCTCGCCCGGCTGATCGACCGGCGAGAGGCCGTCGTTCTCGACCGCCCTGAGGGTCGCGAGGAGAAGGGAGGCCCCCTTGACGGCGAGCCTTTCGGAGAGGGAGCCGGCGTCCTCCATCGGATCTATCGGTTCGGCGTCCTGCATGAAGACCGGGCCGGCGTCGAGCCGTTCCGTCATGCGGATCGTGCTGACCCCGGTGAAGGAATCCCCGTTCGCGACCGCGGCGTTTATCGGGCTCGCCCCCCTGTAGGCTGGAAGAAGCGACGCGTGCACGTTGACGCACTCGAGGCGCGGGATGCGAAGCATCCTTTCGGGGAATATCATGCCGAAGGCGACGACCACGAAAAAATCGGGTTTCAGCGATTCCAGGTAATCCGCGACGGCGCCGTCCTTCAGTCCCGCGGCCGTCCTCACCTCGATGCCTGCGTCGCGCGCCGTTCGATGAACGGGAGTGGGCGTCGCGGCCATTCCCCTTCCCGAAGGGCGGTCGGGTTGCGTGACGGCGAGAAGCGGCCTGTATTCGGAACGGATAAGGGCTTCGAGGGTCGGCAGGGCGAAATCGGGGGAGCCGAAAAAGACCACCGAAGTCATATCAACCTTTCCCTTCGCTCCTCCGTGAAAGTTCGCGGAGCTTCCGTCTGATAAGCACCTTTTTCGCCAGGGACAGGCGGTCGGTGAAAAGGACCCCGTCGAGGTGGTCGAGCTCGTGCTGGATGATCCTCGCGACCATCGGTCCCGCCTTGATCGTGTGCCGCGCCCCCTTCTCGTCCTGGTATTCGAGCTCTATCTCGACCGGGCGCACGACCGATCCGTTGACGCCGGGCACGCTCAGGCACCCTTCCTCGAAGCTGTCGGTGTCATCGCTCGAGGCGGTGATCTTCGGGTTCACCAGCCGAAGGAGGGTGGCGGGGTTGCCCGGCTCCCTGTTCACGACGGCGATGCGCCTCGCGACGCCGACCTGGTTCGCCGCGAGGCCGACACCGTCCTCGGCCATCATCGTCTCCACCATGTCGTCCAGGAAACGGGACAGCGATTCGTCGAAATCGGCGACCTCGGCCGCCTTCTCCCTCAGAACCTTCTCCCCGTATATCCTGACCCTCATCGATGCCATGCCCTCACCTCCCGGCGGCGCCGGGGCTATTCGCCCTTCTTCTCCACCACGGTGGCGATGGCGTTCTTCACGACCTCGATCTTGACCTCTTCGGCGATCCTCAGCACGACGACGTGATCCTTCGCGTCGACGACCGTGCCGTAGATCCCGCCGTTTGTTATGACCTTGTCCCCTTTTTTAAGCTGCGAGAGGAGCTGCATGTGCTCCTTCTGTTTCTTCTGCTGCGGCCTTATCAGGATGAAATAGAATACGACGAAAATGAGAATGATCGGGACGAACATCATGAACGGGCTCCCGCCTTCGGCGGCCTCGGGGTTGCTCATCGCGAAAATCAGACTGGTCATTGGTCCTCCTTGCAAGCTTCCTTGCGTTTCAACGTTTATATGTTTCCCTGAAGGTCGGTCCCGTATCTCTCGTGGAACTCCCTTCTCCACCGCGAAAAATCTCCTTCCCTGATAACTTGCCTCATCCGGTCGAGAAGATGCAAGTAAAAATAAAGGCTGTGAAAGGATGCGAGGCGCGGCCCGAGCATCTCCCCGGCCATGAAAAGGTGCCTCAGGTAGGCCCTGCTGTAATTCCTGCAGACCTGGCAGCCGCATTCCGGGTCGATCGGGCCGAAATCATTGGTGAACGCGGCGTTCTTCAGAATGATCTTCCCCCTCGAGGTGAACACGGTCCCGTTCCTCGCGTTCCTCGTCGGAAGGACGCAGTCGAACATGTCGATCCCCCTCGCGACCGCCTCGACGAGGTCCTCAGGGAATCCCACCCCCATCAGGTACCTCGGCTTGTTCTCCGGAAGGATCCCGGCGACCATCCCCGCCATCGAGTAGAGATCCGCCTTCGGCTCGCCCACCGAGAGGCCGCCGATCGCGTACCCGGGGTAATCGAGATCGATCAGCTCGAGCGCCGATTTTTCCCTGAGCTCCGGGAATACCGAGCCCTGCACGATCGCGAAAAGGACCCTTTCGTACCCGTCCCGCGAAATCCTCGCGCCCCGCGCCTCGAGGCTTCGCTTCGCCCACAGCGTGGTGCGGTCGACCCCCGAGAGAGCCTCCTCGAAGGTGCACGGGAACCCCACGCAATGATCGAGGACCATCATGATGTCCGATCCGAGGTCGAGCTGCACGTCGACGACGCTCTCCGGCGAGAGGAACCTCGCCGAGCCGTCGATGTGCGACTTGAATTCGACCCCGGCGTCGGCGATCTTTCTAAGGTCCGAGAGGCTGAAGACCTGGTACCCGCCGCTGTCGGTCAGCACGGCCCCGTCCCACGACATGAACCGGTGCAGCCCCCCGGCGGCCGCGATCAGCTTCTCGCCGGGCCTCAGGTGCAGGTGGTAGGTGTTGGAGAGAATGATCGAGGCGCCGGCCTCCCTCAGGTCGAACGGGGAGAGCGACTTGACCGTCGCCTGCGTCCCGACGGGCATGAACGCGGGCGTTTCGACGACGCCGTGATCGGTGACGATCCGGCCGCGCCTCGCGCCCGAGGGGTCCTTGTCGGTCAGTTCGAATGAGAACGGCACCTGCCCGATCCCCTCCCTACTTTATGAACATCGAGTCGCCGTAGCTGTAAAACCGGTATCTTCTCTGCAACGCCCACTCGTAGACCCTCATCGTCTCGTCCCTGCCGGCGAAGGCGCAGACGAGGACGAAAAGGCTCGACTTCGGAAGGTGCAGGTTGGTCACGAGGGCGTCGACGACCGTGAAGCGGAACCCGGGGTAGATGAAAAGATCGGTCCACCCGGTGATGTAATTCGCCCCGTCGATCTCCTTCTTCTGAACGTCCGTCACCCTGCCCGACGCGAGGGCCTCGAGGGTGCGCGTCACCGTCGTCCCGACGGCGACGACGGTCCTGCCGGAGCCCTTCGCCTCGCGGATCTCCTCCCAGTAGTCCTCCCTGATCATGAAATACTCCGGGGAGAGAACATTCTCCTCCACCGTCTCCTTCTCGAGGGGCCTGAAGGTGCCGGGGCCGACGTGCAGCGTGAGCGGGAGGACGGCGCACCCCTTTCTCTCCAGGTCGCGAAGCACCTTGTCCGTGAAGTGGAACCCGGCCGTGGGCGCGGCGACCGACCCTTCCCTTTTGGCGAAGATCGTCTGGTAGCGCTCGGCGTCCTCCGCGCTGTCCTCCCTTTTGATGTAGGGGGGAAGGGGGACGTGGCCGAAGGATTTGATGAACTGTTTTTCGGGGACGTCCTCCGGGAGGGCGACGATCCATTCGCCGTTGCCGAGCTCGCTGACGATCCTGATCTCGCGGGCGGTATCGCCGACGAAGACGGAGTCGCCCGGCGAGAGGCGCTTGGACGGGCGGCAGAGCGCCTCCCATCTTCCCTCCTCGAGCCTCCTCGAGAGAAAGATCTCGATCCTCGCCCCGGTCTTCTTCTCCCCGTAAAATCTCGCCGGTATCACCTTCGTCTCGTTTATCGCGACGATGTCGCCCTGATTGAGGTACCTCGCGAAATTCGAGAAATGCGTTTCCCTGACGCCGCCACCCCAGCGTTCCATCAGGATCATCCTGCTTCGGTCCCTGTCTTCGAGGGGATGCTGCGCGATGAGTTCCTCGGGAAGTTCGTAATTGAAATCGCTGAGTTTCATGGTTGTCCGTAAAGTCCGCCGGTTGAGGAATGTCTAGAAAATATTTCCCTGTCTGGTCCGGTCCTCGCCCCGGGCGGCGTTCATGTGCGCGTATCCGGAATCGGTGACGACCCTCCCGCGCGAGGTTCGCTGAAGAAGCCCCTCCTGGATCAGGAAGGGCTCGTAGACGTCTTCTATCGTCTCCGGCTCCTCGGCGACGGCGACGGTGAGGGAATTGATGCCGACCGGGCCGCCGGAGAATTTGTCGATGATCGTCGAGAGGATCCTGCGGTCCATCTCGCTCAGCCCCTTCTTGTCCACCTCGAGCATGCCGAGCGCGTAGTCGGCCATCTCCCTGTCGATGCGCCCCTCCCCCTTGACCTCGGCGAAATCCCTTATCCTTCTAAGAAGCCGGTTCGCTATCCTCGGAGTCCCCCTCGAGCGCCTCGAGATCTCCCTCGCCCCCTCGTCGTCGATCGAGACCTCGAGAAGGCCGGCCGACCGGTGTATGATCCTGAGAAGATCGTCGGGGGAATAGAAATCGAGCCTCAGCACGACGCCGAACCTGCTTCTCATCGGCGGCGTGATCATCCCCGCCCTCGTCGTCGCCCCGATCAGGGTGAACGGCTCTATCGGCAGGGAGTAATGCCTCGCGTGGGGCCCCTTGTCGACTATAAGCTCGCACCTGAACTCCTCCATCGCGGGATAGAGGTGCTCCTCGACGACCCTTCCGAGCCTGTGTATCTCGTCGATGAAGAGGACGTCCCTCGTCTCGAGCTGCGTCAGGATGCCGAGCAGCTCGGCGGGGCTCTGGAAGACCGGCCCCGAGGAGGTCCGGATATTCACGCCGAGCTCCCTCGCGATGATATGGGCGAGGGTCGTCTTTCCGAGCCCGGGAGGGCCGTAGAGCAGCACGTGATCGAGCTGCTCGCCCCTGTTCCTCGCCGCCTGAATGAAGACCAGGAGGTTTTCCTTGAGCCTCTCCTGCCCCACGAACTCGTCGATCGTTTTGGGCCTGAGCTTCGACTCGGACTGGACCTCATCCGGGGTCAGGTCGGGATCGGTTATCTGTTTCTCGGACAAAGGCCCTCTCCTTGCTCATCGTCACAGGGAAACCCTTCGCAGGGCCTCCCTCACGAGATCCTCCACCTTCGAATCCTTCGAAAGGCGGGCGGGATCGATATCCTCGATCGCCCTTCTGGCGCTGATCGGGGCAAGGCCGAGCGATACCAGCGCGGCCACCGCCTCTTCCACAAGCACGCGTCCGGCGGGAACTGAAACCTCCCGGCCGGAGGGAATCAACGCCGAAGCGTCTATCTTGTCCTTCAGTTCGAGAACGATCCTTTCGGCCGTCTTCCTGCCTATCCCCGGGATGGAGACCAGCCCCGCGACATTGCCGCCGCTTATGTGGCGCGCGATATCGCAGGCGTCGAGCGCCGAGAGCATCCCCAGCGCCAGTTTCGGCCCGACGCCGCTCACCCCGAGAAGAAGGAGGAAGATCTCCCTGTCCCTTCCGGACGGGAAACCGAAGAGCGACAGCGCGTCCTCCCTGACCAGGAGCCAGGTCAGAATGCGGACCTTCTCCCCCTCGCTGCCGATCGCCGCCAGCATCCTGCCGGGAACGTGGATCTCGAAGCCGATCCCTCCGACCTCGACGACGACGCTCGATTCCCTCTTGAGCGCGAGGATCCCTTCCACCGAAGATATCAAACAGACCTCCAGACCGCGCCCGTCATCCTGATCGCGTGGCAGAAAGCGACCGCCAGGGCGTCGGTTTCGTCCTCCGTGGCCGGCTCGGTCGTCATTCCCAGAAGTTTCGACACCATCGACGAAACCTGGCTCTTGTGCGCCGCTCCGGTTCCCACCATGCTTCGTTTCACTTCTCTTGCTGAATACTCGAAGACTTCGAGGCCCGCTTCGGCCGCCGAAAGAAGAATCACTCCCCGAGCCTCCCCGAGAGTCAGGGCGCTTTTGGGATTCTTGGCGACGAAGACCTCTTCCACCGCGGCGACTTCGGGGCCGAATCTTCGAATCACCTCGTCGAGCCCCTTCTTGATCTCGCAAAGCCTCTGCGGCTTCGATCCCCCGGTGTCCACCCTTATCACGCCCGACGCGGCGTATATGATTCGGGATCCTTTGCTTTCAACAAGCCCGTACCCCGTTATCCGGCTGCCCGGATCAATTCCGATTACGAGAGACAATGCCCTGCTCCGGTCGTTCAAGGATTCAGACCGGAATGAAACCGGTCACGCGGCCCGCGGCCCCGCCGGGAAGTCATCAGAACTCGGATTCGATCTTGCCCAGGATCTCCTCTGAGATATCGAAATTGGCGCTGACCTTCTGGACGTCCTCGTTATCCTCCATCAGGCTGACGAGCTTCAGGACCCTTCTCGCCAGGTCGATGTCGAGAACGACCGTCGTGACCGGAGTCAGGCCGATCTCCGCCACCTCGTACTTGATGCCCGCGCCCGTTATCTTTTCCCTCAGGGCCTCGAATGATTCCGGGGCGCACGTTAACTCGTACTGGCCCCCTTCGGTCCTGACGTCCTCCGCCCCGTTCTCGAGGGCTATCTCGTAGACCTTGTCCTCTTCAGCCGCGGCCTGGTCTATGACGATCATTCCCTTGCTCTCGAACATGTAGGAAACCGAATTCGGCTCTCCCATGTGGCCGCCGTATTTGGTGAAGAGATGGCGGACCTCGGCGGTCGTCCTGTTCTTGTTGTCGGTGAGCGACTCGACGAGGATGGCGACGCCCCCGGGGCCGTACCCCTCGAAGGTGCACGACTCGTAGATGACGCCGGGCAGTTCGCCCGTGCCGCGCTTGATGGCCTTGTCTATGTTGGCCGCCGGCATGTTGGCTTCGCGCGCGCTCTGGAGCGCGGTCCTGAGCCTGGGATTCTTTTCCCTGTCTCCGCCTCCATCCCTGGCGGCGACGACTATCTCCTTGATAAGCTTGGTGAAGGTGCGGCTCCGGGCGGAGTCGACCTTCTCCTTCTTCCTCCTGATCGTAGCCCACTTGGAATGTCCTGACACAACATCCTCCGGGTTAATGATCCTAGTTCGATTCCTCTTTCTCGACTTCCGCGGCAGCTATGAGCTTCTGCGCCAATTCATGCGGAACCACGTCATAATGGGAAAATTCCCTCGAATGCGAGGCCCTTCCCTGGGTCATCGACCTGAGCGAGGTGGCGTACCTGTAAAGCTCCGACAGCGGCACCTGGGCCTTGATCTTCTGCATGCTGCCCTCCTGCTCGGTGCCCTGGATCTTTCCGCGCCGCATCGACATGTCGCCCATCACGTCGCCCATGTAATTATCGGGGACGAGCACCTCGACGTCGTATATCGGCTCGAGGATCACCGGCTTCGCCTTCTTGACGGCCTCCTTGAACCCCTTTATCCCGGCCATCTTGAAGGCGGCGTCGGATGAGTCGACCGTGTGGTACGACCCGAAATAGATCGCGACCTTGACGTCCTTGACCGGGAATCCCGCCACGACCCCGCCCTGCATCGCGTCGATGACGCCCTTCTCCACGGCGGGAATGAACTTCGAGGGGACCACGCCTCCCACCACTTCGTCCGAAAACTCGAATCCGCCCTCGCGCGGAAGCGGCTCGAGCCTCAGCCACACGTCGCCGAACTGCCCGCGCCCGCCCGACTGCTTCTTGTGCTTTCCCTGCGCTTCGGCCATGGCCGTGATCGTCTCGCGGTAGGGGATTTTGGGCGGGATCATGTCGACCTCGACGGCATACTTCCTCTTCAGGCGGCCGAGGATGACCTCGAAATGCAGCTCGCCCTGGCCGGACAGTATCGTCTGACGGAGCTCGGCGTTCGCCTCGATCTTGAAGGAGGGATCCTCCTCGGCGAGCCTGTTGAGCCCCGATCCCACCTTGTCCATGTCGCCCTTGACCTTCGCCTCGATCGCGGTGTATAGGGACGGCTTCGGGAACTGTATCCCGGCGAGGATCGTCCCCGCCGATTTCGTGCTGAGCGTGTGGTTGACCTTCGCCGACTTCAGTTTCACCGCGGCGCCGATGTCCCCCGTGGGTATTGAATCTATCTCGAGCCCTGTCCTTGCCGTGCATCACGTAAATCTGGCCGATCCTCTCGGAGGACTGGGCCGTCGTGTCGTACATCTCGGAGCCGACCTTGATTTCGCCGGAATAGGTTTTGATGAATGAAAGATCGCCCGTGTTCTTCTCTGAAAGCGATTTGAACACGAAGGCGAGCGTAGGCTCGGAAGGCCCGACCTTCAGGGCGCTCGTTCCGCCGCTGTCGGTCCTGACGGTCACTTCTTTGCGCAGTCGGGAGAGGGGAGCATCGATACCATGTAGTCGGTCAGTTGATGGACGCCGATGTTCCCGGACGAGCAGACCGCCATCATCGGCGCGAAATTTCCGGCGAGGCATCCCGCCTGCAGGCCTCTTTCCAGCTCCGCGTCCTCGAGCTCGCCGGTTTCGAGAAATTTCTCCAGCAGCGAATCGTCCGCCTCGGCGGCGAAATCCATCAGCTTCTGGCGCCATTCGGCGACCTGGCCGGCCATGTCGGCCGGAACCTCCTGCTCTGCGAATTTACCCGGCCCGGAGTAGACGTAAGCCTTTTTCTTCAGAAGGTCCACGATCCCCTTGAACGATTCGCCCTGTCCGATCGGCAGCGTCAGCGGAATGACCTTCCCGCCGAGAAACTTGCGGGCGTCCTCCACGCATTTATCGAAATCGGCGTGTTCCTTGTCCATCCTGTTGACCACGATGATCCTGGGGATCCCTTTTTTCTCGAAGCTGCGCCACTTCTTCTCCGTCCCGACCTCGATGCCGGAATCGGCGCTGATGACGAGGATTCCTCCTTCGACCACCTCGATGCAGGACATCACCTCTCCCACAAAATCCTCGTACCCGGGTGTGTCGAGCAGGTTGATCTTGTGCTTGCCGTGCTCGAAGCTGGCGAGAGCCGCGACGATCGATATCTGCCTTTCGATCTCGTCGGGCAAGGCGTCGAAAACGGTGTTGCCGTCCTCTATCCTGCCCATCCTGTTCGTGACGCCCGCGTTGAAAAGGATCGCCTCTCCGAGCATCGTCTTGCCGCACGACTGATGCCCGGCCAGCATGATGTTCCTGATCTTGTCCGTATCAAACTTTTTCAACACTACCTCCTGTTTACCTGATCATATCTCCGTGAGGCCCGGCGATGATCCGGGTCGGCGGGATTCATGACGATGAACCCTCCCCTGCCCGCCTTTGTCGTTCTCAGCCGAGGCCGGACAGCTTCTGGCTCACGAAAGCCATCAGCACCCCCAGTACCCAGAGGGCGCCGGCGGGAACGAGCGCTTTCTTCCAGCTTATCCTGAAGATGGCCGCTATCCCGAGCGTGAAAACGACGAAATACCATATCTGAAAAACCGAGAGCGACTGCAACAGGGCCGTGAGCAACTGCCCGGGATCCGATATCAGGGCGAGAGGCCCGATGCTGACGACCGCCTCGGCCCTCGATTCGATCTCCTCGATGCCCCTTGCGTGAATTATTATAATCGTGATTATCTGTTCCAGCGAACCGATAAGGCCCGCGAAACAGGCAAGGCTCAGGACCTTCTTGAAATCCGACCTCGCGCTGACGAGATTGACTATCAGGTTCACTATCCCCGACATCAGCATCAGCACGACGAGAATGGCCATCGGAGCTATGATCGCCCCGACCCAGCCGAAGCGCTCCATCCCGTCGATCGTCTGCTGCAGACGTTCCTGCGTGAAGCCGCTTTCGTTCAGCCGCGTGATATGGATCTGCAGGGGCAGGCTGAACCAGGCGATCGCGGCGTTGATGAGGGCGATGACGATGAACGCCTTCCACCACTGAAGCCCCGCGTCGATTCTCCCGAATACCTTTTGAGGGATCGAGGAAGATGTCTATCAGGGACGGGAAGAATCCCCCCTTTGCCGGTGACGCCCCCTGCCCGTGATTATCTCCGCTTCCCAACGGATCCGATCCGATTTTTTCTTCCATACCCGTCTCCCTGCGCCAGGAATAAAAACAACCCTGCCGTGCGATTTTCACCAACAGGCGGGAAATGAACAACCTTTAAAATAGACTACTTCCACCTTGCTGTCAAAGGATTTAACCAATAAAGGACGGGGGGCGCCAACTATAAGGCGGGCCGGGCGCCGGGGCGAAAAAAAACGGGGAGACGGCGGTGTTCGGCGGCCGTCTCCCCGTTCGGGTTGGATGGATCTCAATTCGTGTTCTTTTCCAGTTTCCTGAGCCTTTTCTCCAGGGTGTCGATCTCCGACTTGAGCCTTTCGAGCTCGACATCCCTCTCGAGGAGCTTCGCCTTCTGCCCCTCGATCTCGATCTTCTTGATCTCGGGGATATTCAGCTTGAAGTGCTTGAAATCGCCTTCGTTGGGCGAGATCCACAGAGCGGAGCTCTGGTTCTCCAGCTCTTCGCGATCGAAGGTGAAGGTCATCCTCTCGCCCTTCCTCAGGACGGCGATCTCGATCTTTTCGACGTCCTCTTTCCACGTCGCCGAGGGCGTCGAGAAGGTCCTCGGACTCGACGATCTTCTCCCCCGCCGCCTCCGTGATCACGTCGCCGCCCCTGATGCCCGCCTTCGCGGCCGGCGTATCCTCCACGACCTCCAGGACCAGCACCCCCTTGTCGACCTTGAAATATCCGGCCAGGTCCGGGCTCATGTCATGTATCCTGACCCCCATGTAGAGCCTGTTGCTCCTCATCTGACTCAGGAACTCCATCGCTTCCCTGTTGTTCCTGTCGGCGATGGTCCATGAAGGCATTGTCATTTCACGGCCGGATGTCCTGTCGTCCCTGATATCCATCGTGTAGAACTGCTTCGCGTGCTCGCCGAGCTCCACGACCAGTTCCTTCTTCTTCCCGTCGCGGTAGATCACCATCTTGACGGGGTCTCCGGCCTCCTTGCCCTTCATGAGCTTCCCGATATCGGTAGCGTTCTCGAGTTTTTCCCCGTCGAAAATGTATATGATGTCGTCGTCCTCCAGCCCCGCCTTCTCCGCCGGGCTGTCTTCGATCACGCTGACGATCCAGACGCCGTCGCTCTCGGGATAGTTCAAATCAGCAATGAGCTTGTCGTTGAGATCGTCCATATATATGCCGATATAGGGGGATTTTTTCTCGACGACCTTGACCTTGGCCGGATCGTCGCTCTTCCTGACGACAACCCTGTCCCTTGAAGACGCCGGCGATGCCGTCGATAGGATCATCGTCGCGGCGAGCGCAAGTGATATTGATACGGTCTTCTTCATGGTATCGCCGCCTCATGGCGGCCCCTCACCTCCTGAGCGGGGTTTGTGGCTAACCCGAAACTCTCTCATGACCTATATATCCCCGGGAGAGGAAAAAGTTTCAGAATTTAAGCCCGGTGGCTTTTTCGTAGACGTCCAGTGTCCGCCGGCCCCACGCCGGGAGGCCGAAATTCGAGACCGCCCTGCCTCGCGCCCGTTCGCCGAGGGCCCGCCTTTGCCCCTCGCCGGCGGCAAGTCGCAGGACCGCCGCGGCGAATCCTTCGGGATCGCGGCTCTCCACGACGATGCCGGCGTCGCCCGCGTCCCCCCCGGCCTTGACATCGCCGCCGAGGATCGAGGGAATGGCTCCGACGCCGCTCGCCACACAGGCGAGGCCGCACGCCATGGCCTCGAGAAGGGCCATCGGCGCCCCTTCCGTTATCGAGGGCAGTACGAAGATGTCGAGCAGGGGGAGCAGGTTCTCCGGGTCGCCGACGAACCCGGGCATGGCGATATCCGCCTCGAGGCCGAGCCGCCTCGAAAGATCCTCCAGTTCCCCTCTCTCCGGCCCGTCGCCGCTTATCACGAAACGCGCCGGAGGCGCGCCATCCTTCCAACCGGCCTTCAGGACCGGGATCATCCGGATGAAGACCGGAAGATTCTTCACCTTCTTCAGCCCCCCGAGGGTCCCTATCAGCAACCCGCCTCCCCCGGCGGAGCCCCGAAATGCCTCTTCGTGAATTCTTCCCGGAGAGCGCGGCGCCTCGCCGGTCTCGAGGGGCCTGAACCTTTCCGTGTCCACGCCGTTCGGGATCGTCTCGATCCGCCCCTCCGGGATCCCGAGGCGCGCCGCCTCGAGAGCCGCCTCGGCGCTCACCGCTATCACGCGGGCGGGGCGCCGGCGGAGGATCCGCGCCATCCATTTCCTCGCTCCACCGAATTCGAGGCCGAAGCTGTGCCTCGTCGCCACCATCGGGACGCCCGTCAGAATGGAGGCCATGGATGCGACGATCTCGCCGTGATGAAGATGGGCGTGGATGACGTCCGGGCGCGCCTTCGCGACGACCCTTCCGAGCGAGGCGAGTTTCCAGGGAAGAAGCAGCCCGGCAAGGGAATCGAGGGGGAAGTCGATGACCTCCACCCCCTCCCCTTCGAGGAGGCCGCGAATCGGCGTGCGCCTTTTCGATATCGTCAGGACGGCGGGAACGCAGGAAACGGAGCCGAGATACCTGCAGAGGTTGAGCAGATGGTTCTCCGCGCCGCCCGGCGACAGGGAGCTGATGACGAGCAGGACCTTTCGCCGTTCCGTCATCTTCCCTTCCTCTCGTCGTCTCCGCCGCGGCCGCCCCGCCGCAGCAATTCGCGCGCGGCCCGCGGGAAACGGTCCGAAATCGCCGGCGACCGGCACGATGACGTCCCTCGCGCGGACCCCGGTTATCCTGCAGAACGAAACGAGTATGATCGCGAGGTGGAATGAATACGATATCGTCGTCGCGAGGGCCGCCCCGCTGATGCCGAAGCAGCGGAATGAGCGCGAAGTTGAGCCCCATGTTCGACGACGAGGGCGGCAAGCCCCGCCCACATATTCACCTGCGGATGCCCCCTCGCCAGAAGATCGCTCCCGACCACCCTCGCGAGGCTCGCCGCCAGGACCCCGGGAAGGAGGATGAAGAGCGGCATGACGGCGGGGATGAACTGATCGGTATAAAGGAATCGTATCACGGGCCTCCCGAGAAGAAGGACCATGACCGAGAGGGCGCCGACGACGAGGATCGTAAGCCTGCCGGTCGTCGAGGTGTATCCGCTCGCCTTGACGTCGTTCGAGTGGGCCACCTTCGGGTAAAGGACGATGGCGAGGGTGTCCGGGAAATACCATATCTTCTCCGCTATCATCACGGATATCGAGTAATATCCCACGGCGGCGGGCCCGAGGAACCAGTTCACGAACAGCATGTCGAGGCGAAGGTTGAGAAAGCCCAGGACGTTCGTCAGGTGCCCCATGATCCCGAACTTTATCGCCGGGGCGGCGATTTCCCGGGACAACCTGAACCTGAGCCTCGTCCGTCTCGCCCAGATGAGCACGGCGACCAGGGCGGCCGCCGCGCAGGAGGCGGTGTAGACCGAGAGGGTGACGAGCACCTTCGAGCCCGTGAAGAGATTCACGGCGACGGGAACCGCGGCTATGAACAGGGCCGGCTGGGCAAGCTCCAGCAGATTGTACCCCCTGAAATCGGAATCGGCCTTGCAAAGCATCTGGAGGTTGTACAGCAGTATCGAGAAGGGGATGCTGATGAGCGCTATCACGACGAGATCGAAGGAAACCGTGGGGAGAAACCCCGGAGAGACGACCGGCACGAGAAGGATGGAGAGGGCGGTCACGGGAATACCTATCAGTATCGACAGGCTCAGCCAGTTCCCGGCGAGCACCTCCCTCGGAATTCCCAGCCTCCCGAGAAGGTATCCCGATCCCGTCCCGATACCGAGGTTGGAGAAGCTGTTCACGAGGGCCGCGGCGAGGACCGCGAGCGAAAAGAGCCCCTTTCCCTCGGCCCCGAGCAGGCGCACGATCACGATGCTCGTGACGAGGCCGACCGCGAGGTTCGCCATCTTGCTCGCGAAGGTCCAGGATACGTCCCTTAAGTCAGTCAAGCCCTTCTCCGGTTTCCAAAAAACAGGGCCGGTTCCGGGATTTTTTCATCTCCTGGTTCCGACCCCTCTGACCGAATGACCGCGCGCATTTTATCGTCAGGTAATCTTGTTCAGGTTTTCGAGGCTCTCCGGCGCCTTCTTGTTTCCTTCGATGACGCGAAACACGGGAGTCTCGAGATAATTTTCATCCAGATCCCTGGTTGTTTCCGCTTTTTCCCAGGACGACAGGCGCCCTCCCGTCATATATGTCAATATCGCCGCCAGGGCGGCCGCATTCACCATGACGAAATAGAACGGTATGAAAAAGATCCGCGATCTGACCCTGCCCCTTCTCAGGACCGCCCCGACCACGGCGAAGATGTAGAAGGCGTTCTGCAGGAGAAAGAACGCGTAAAAAACAGGATTGCCGAGAAGAAAGATGTTGGCGACGTACAAAACCGGGAGCAGGGCGCCGATCCACCACCTGAGGAGCTTCCTCGAGATGAACTGGTAGATTCGGAAACCTCCCCCGAAATCGCCCTTGAGATGGTTGAACCCGGTCAGCCCCCTGACGATGATCCTTCGTTTCCTGTTGAACTCCTCGGTGAAGAAATAGGAGGATCTCTCGTAGGCTACCGCGTCCCCGTCGTACACCACCCCGTATCCCTGTGAGGCTATCTCGGCCGGGGTCTGGAAATCGTTGGCGACATCCCTGATGACGGGCCTGAAGAGGGAACGCCTGATCGCGAAGATGGTCCCGGTCGCGACGAGAACCGATTTCATCCTGCTCTCCAGCTTGTTCAGCAATCCCTCGTAGCGCCAGTACAGGCTCTCGCCCCTGCCGACGTACGATTCGCTGTCGAGATAGATCAGCCTGCCGACGGCGCAACCGACCTCTTCGTCGGCAAAATGGCGGACGAGCTTCAGGAGGGCGTCCTCGCGATAGAAGGCGTTCGCGTCGGAGAAGACGACGATCTCCTCCTCGACGCCCAGGATGGCCTTGTTGAGGGTGGCGCTTTTCCCCTCGCGCTTGTCGAAGGCCTTGAGCGCGATATTGTACCCTTCATAATCGCGGACGATATTGTTCGTCTGATCGACCGAACCGTCGCTCGCCACGATGATCTTCAAAAGGTTCCTGGGGTAGTCGAGTTTCAGGCTGTTTTCGATCTTTTCGCGAATTATCCTGTCCTCGTTGTGCGCCGATATGACGAGGGCCACCGTGGGGAGCCGGGTCTCGCCGCGCGGGAGACCGCGCCTTCTGAACATGCCGAGTATCGCGAGCATGAGCGGGTACCCGGCATATACGTATACAATTGTCCCTATTATCCCGTAGAAAAGGAGTTCTGCCACTGAATCCATCATTCATCTCCCTGACATGAGCGAAGGCCAATGACTTTTATCATACTCCGCTTGATCGTCAAACAAATTTTTAACGGGGGAATAAAAAAATACGTTATTGTTCTTCCATTCACACTATCCCCTTCTCAAGGAAATCCGGTACGGACAGAAAACAATAACGTTCGCTCTATAGAACTCCTTTGGTGTTTAAATATACGGATTACCCCGGTTTATGTCAAGAGTGCCTTATCCCGAAACCCGGCCCGCGGGCGCGTTCCATCGCTGCAGCAGGAAGACCGGCGGCGGCCCCGGATCGCTCCGGTGACGGTCCCCGATCTCTATTTATTCCATTTACATATGGTTACGCCTGCATCCACCGATCCCGCCCACACGCGCCCCTTCTCGTCTTCGAAGAGAACCGTGATATTGTCCGACGAGAGGCCGGAGCACGCCCCGAGGTGTCTCCAGGAGACGCCCCTTCTTATGAATATCCCGTCGCCGGAGGTGCCGAGCCAGAGCTCGCCGTGACGGGTCCCGATGACGCATGTCGGCTCGATTAATAAATCAGGAGCCGGCAGTTCCATCATCTTCCATCCGGCTGCCGAATTGATATATATGCCGTCCGGGAGGCATACGACGCAGTTCCCTGAAGCGTCGGTCCCGATACAAAGGCCGGCCTGCCTCTCCCGGCTCTCACCGGAGCCGGCCGGGGTCAGGAATCGGATCGCCGGATCGAGCCCGGTGATCGAATCGTACGGCTCGACACTGCCGCCGGTCGCGCCGCGTCCCGGCGGATCGGCCGCCTGCCATCCGGTGCCGTCGAACCTCGCCAGCCTGCCCGACCGCGACAGGGCCCACTGCGTCCCGGCCCCGTCCGTGACCATCCCGGCGAGATCGTCGGAGGGCAGCCCGTCCTCGACGGTATATCCGGCCCACGCGCCCGCCTGAATACCTCTTCAACCCCCCGTCGAAGGTCCCGAACCACATGTCGCCGCCCGCCCCCCCCGATACCCAGGTGAAATGCTCCATCGACAATCCGGATCTTCTGTCGAGAACCTCCCACGAGATCCCGTTGAACCGAAGGATGCCGAACCTTGTCGAGACCCAGATCCCGCCGTTCGCGTCGATCGCGAGCCCCGTCATCGCGCCGTCGAACCATGGATCGGGAGAAGGTATCCTGACGAGCCTGTCGCGCGACCTGAATATCCCGTTCCCGGTCAGGAACCAGAGCTCGCCGCGATATTCGGCGGCGGCCCTCACCATCCGCGCCGGGAATCCCTGCGGCAGGGCGACCTCGAGGCAGGAATACCCCGATACCACGAACATCCTCCCGGCGTCCGTGCCGAGAAAGGTGTTCCCGTCGAAATCGTGGCAGATCGAAAGGAAGTTATATTTACCGAGCTCCGTCCCGGGCACGGTCACGGAAACCCACATCGATCCGTCGAAATAACTCGCGCCTCCCCTTCCGGCGGCCCACACCCTGCCCGTCGAATCGATGCTCAGGGCGTTGATCTCGAAGCCGGGCAGGCCATCGCCGGGACCGAATACCGTCACGCGCCCGAGATTGTAACGGGCCACCCCCTGCCTCGCGATGGCGAGGAAAAGGTTCCCCCTCTCGTCGATGACGATGTCGTCGACGGCGCCGACCGGTATCCTGTTGCCGTACCTCAGGGAATGCCAGCCGTAACGGTCCGCCCTGCAGATTCCGCTCGCCGTGCCGATCCAGACGGTCCTGTCATCCTGCTCGAGCACCGAAATGACCCTGTCGTCGAGCAGGGAATCGGCTTTCGTGAAGACCCTCAGCTCGCCGGACTCCATGAAGCCGCAACCGTTGCCGTAGGTGGCTATCCACATCCTCCCCGTGCCGTTGCAGAGCCCCCTCACCCTTTCGAAGTACGAATACTTCTCGCCGGGATAATGGATCCAGCCGCGCTGAGCGCGGACCGAGACCCCTTCATCGCCGCCGACCCAGAGCGCCCCGTCGTCGTCGAAGGCGACGGCGTTGACGCCGGTGAACGGGGGGCCGCTGACGTGAAAGACCGAATCGATATCGGAGACCCACGCGAAGAGCCCCCCCTCGGTGCCTATCCATACGGTGTCCGAGTGGGAGACGACGGAGCGTAGCTGCATGGCCGGGGCGAGAACGCGCGTCGAAAGCCCCTGCAATCCCTTTGTCGCGTCACGTGAGTCGAAGGGAAAACTGGTCCTGCCGCCCCGGTGCCAGCGCCAGGCCGTCGATTCGCCGCGCCCGGCCTCA
>CAVYQN010000007.1:0-80341 GCA_963770685.1 Candidatus Krumholzibacteriia bacterium | reverse complement strand
GGAATACTGCAGGGCGGAGACGATAATGAGCGCCGCGCAGGAGGTCAGCCGGCCCGTGATATTTTCGATCATGATAATCATAACGGTATTTCTTCCTGTATTCACGCTGCAGAACGTCGAGGGGAAGATGTTCTCGCCGATGGCGTTCACGCTGACCTTCGCTCTTCTCGGATCGATGATGATGGCCGTGGTGGCGGCCCCCGCGCTCTGCACCTGGCTTCTTAAAGCGGGCGCGCGGGAGGAGCCCGCCCCTCTCAGGCGGATGAAGAAAGCGTACAGGCCGGTGCTCGGATGGGCCATAAGAAGAAGAAAGGCCGTCGTCATCGCGGCCGTCACGGCTTTTGCAGCGAGCATGGCCGCCCTGCCATTCATCGGCACCGAATTCATGCCGGCTCTCGAGGAGGGATCGATACTTATAGGAGTGACCATGGCTCCCTCCATCTCGCTCGAAGAGGCGACCGCCGTTGTGCAGAAGATGGAACGCAGGATCGCGGGGAATGAAGAGGTCTCCGAGGTCATATCGAGGATTGGGAGGCCCGAGGCGGGCACCCATCCGCACCCGGTGAATTACGCCGAGATGCACGTGTCTCTGAAGCCACGGAAGGAATGGAGGCGTTTCGGCGACAAACAGGAGCTGATAGCCTCGCTGAGCGGCGAGCTCGCCTCATTCCCGGGAGTCAAACTCAACTTCACGCAACCGATACAGAACGCGTTCGACGAGCTGTTGTCCGGCACGAAGGCGCAGATTGCCATAAAACTTTTCGGAGAGGATCTCGATCTTCTCCGGGACACGGCCGGTGAGATAAGCGCCGCGATCGAGGGGGTCGAAGGCCTCGTCGATCTATCCGTCGAGCAAAGCTTCGGGCAGCCGCAGATACAGGTGGTCGCCGACAGGGAGGCGTGCGCCAGATACGGCGTGGACGCTGGAAGTATCATGGAACTGGTGGAACTCGCCGTAGGCGGGGAGGCCGTCGACCAGATCTACCTCGGCACCCGACGCCACCCGATCAACGTGCGGTACAGGCGAGGAGTACAGGAACTCGCCGGAGGCTCTGGCGGGGCTTCTCATGGAAACGGAGAGCGGCGCGCTGATACCGCTTTCGCAGGTGGCCGCCGTGCGTCAGGTCATCGGGCCGGTCCAGGTGAGCAAGGAGCACAACCAGAGAAGGTGGGCGATATTGGGAAATGTCCGCGGCCGCGACATGGGCTCGGTGATGAAGGAGGTGCGCTCGATCATCGGCGGAGAAAATCGAACTCCCGCCCGGGATGTACGTCGAGTACGGCGGCCAATTCGAGAATCAGCAGAGGGCGATGAAGAGGCTGATGATCATCGTCCCGATCACCATGCGCTATCGTTTTCTTTTTCCTCGGGATGGCCTTCGGCTCGGTGAGGAAGGCGCTCCTCATAATCCTTACGATTCCCCTGGCTCTTTTCGGAGGGCGTGCTTGGGCTTCTTGCGACGGGGGAATACCTTTCGGTGCCGGCCGCGATCGGGTTCATCGCCCTTTTCGGGATAAGCGTCCAGAACAGCATGGTTCTCGTCAGCTGCGTCTCGAGGTTGAGATCGGAAGGGCGCGGCGTTGAGGAGGCCGTTGTGGAGGGGGCTTTGCTGAGGCTTCGCCCGGTCCTCCTGACCGCGGCGACCACGGTGCTGGGCCTTCTTCCCCTTCTCGTTTCGCGCGGCTCGGGCTCGGAGGTTCAGAGGCCCCTCTCGGTGGTGGTCGTCTTCGGACTCCTGTCGGCCACCCTGTTCACGCTTTTCGTGGTTCCGGCGGCCTACGGATGGTTCGAGGATCGGATCGTCGAACCGGCGGCGTGCGAACCGCGAAACGTGTGATCCGGGGGGAAAAGCAAATATTCATGTCGTCGATCCCGAGGCGCGGGCGGCGAAGTCAGCGCCTGTCATTCGACGATCACGCGCGTCATAAAGGAATTGGAAGTTCATGAAAAGGATATTGTCGTCCCTGTCGGGCTCGAAATCGTCGACGGTATCCTTTACGACATAGTTCAACTGAAGGCGAAGATATTTCTCCGGCGAGAAATTCACGCCGAAGGTCCAGTTGTTCTGATCGGTCACGCTTCCCGATGAATTGAATTCCGTCGAGAAGACGTCGTAGCGAATGCCCAGTTCGATCCTGTCGCCGAGAAGGGGCTGCATCGTCCAAAGCCCCCAGCCCGAGTAGTCGAACCTGTAGTCGATCGAGTCCCAGTAATCCTTCATCACGCCTCTTCCGTAGAATCCGTTCAGCCGCTGGTTCCAGGGAAGGGTCGCGCCGATGTCGCACGATCTGGCGTTGCGGTCGATGTCGAAGACGGGCCCGCGCTTGTCGAGGGCCATGTCGGCATGACTGTTCGAGCTGAGATGGCCTCCGAGCGTAATGCGGCCGGCATCGGGGAGAGTTCGAGCCTCAGGCCGTAGTAATAATCCCCGAATCTGTTCGTATAGACGAACTCATCCGCGTCGCCGCCGATGTACTTGTTGGCGCCGATTCCGTTTCCCACCATGATGAAATAATCGAGAACCGCCTCCCCGGGACCTGGCACGGTCCCTTTCACCGCCATCCCGAGGTCGCGGTCGTACGATTTCGACGCCATCACCGAGGATATGTACGGGGTCCTCGAAAGGGAATAATCGCACACGTTGAGGCCGAAGGTGGATCTCGATACGAAATCGAGGGCGTGGTCCGCCGCAAGGACCTCAGCCGTCGAGGGGATCTTCATCTGCCCTATGTAAAAACCGATCGAGGAGGAAGGACGGTATCCGCCCCAGAAATCTATTATGTCCGTTCTTTCCTCGAGCCGGAGCCTTAACAGGGTTTCGACCCTTCCGCCGCGGGATTTGAGGGAGAAGGCGAGCCTTCCCTGTTTGAAGTTGAATCCGGAGGCGCGGTCCGCGGCCTCGTCGCCGCTGCCTCCCTGGAGAAGGCCGTTCTCGGCCTGCTCGTCCAATATCCACCAGAAGCTCGTGTTGGCCTCGATGGAGGTCGGGGGGACGCCCGCCCCGGCCCCCATCGAGGACGATGGGATGACGACGGCGAAGAGCAATCCGGCCGAAACGCTGAGGAGACTGGCTGTTAATCGCGTCATCGCGTCATCACGCCCTTCCGGTCTCAATCGACGTTATGCCCGTAGATGAGTATCGCTTCCTCGTCTATCAAGGCGTATCCGCCGTTTATGATGTCGAATTCCTGGCAGCCTTCGGGCATCGGGTTGATCCTGATTATCACGACGCCCTTGACCATCGCGCCGGCGTTATGATCCTTCGCGGAATTATAATTCCATTCCAGCATCGTGCAACCGGCCGTATTCCAGCCCTTGCCCCTGTCCGGGGTGTTGAGATCGTCGGCATATCCCGGGGGGATGATATTTCTGAACGGGCCTTCGCCCTCGATCCTGCCCGTCACCGGGTCGAGATAGCACTTTGTCCATGGGGAGTCCTTCGCGCTCGTAGGCGATGATGTGCCACTGCTCGTGCCCCAGCTCCTGCCCGATCCATTCTCCGTAGGCGAGATCGTACGTCTCGGCCGGATATTCGACGAAGGCGCAGTCGGTGCCGAGGTCCTCGACTCCGAATCCCGGGTAGAACCGGTGATCGGGGAACTGCTGCGTGATCTGCTCGATCGTGAAGGTCTTGGCGAATCCGTCGGGGGACATGACGTCGATGCTCGTGGCGCCCGTAAGATCGATCCCCAGTTCCTCCAGAAGAACCGCTATCTTGACTCCCTTGTAGGTCGCGTAGAAATCGAACTGCTGCTTCGTCGTATTGGCCAGCCCGAACTGCGTGTGCGCCGGCATCGCCTTGATCTCGTCCATCGTGACCTTTATCACGTCGCAGAGCTCGAGGCCCGGGTAGCTTCCCGCGTCGCCGGGGTAGCGAAGATCGTCTATCTCGTCCTTGTTGCTGTATCCGTCTCCGTCGCTGTCGTTCGGATCCATGTCCATCAATGCTTTTTCGTCCCGTCCGGTGTCGTTGTATTCGGCGCCGTAAGGGTTGAGCGTCTCGTAAAAGGTCGTCGGCAGGCCCGTCCATCCCGCGGGCGGATGAATGATGTAGTGGCAGTAGTCGCAGGGGTTGGCATGGACATCGTCCTCGCCGTCATTGACCACTCCCGCCCTTGTGGCAGGTCTGGCAATCGTCGAGGCGCGTCCCGACCGCGCTCGGATGGGTCTTCACGAAGTTGTTGATGTCGACGTCCGAGGCGTGGCCCTGGTAAGCCCTCGACGATACCACCTCGGTCGAATCTACAACGCCGTCATCCGAGCAGCCGAAGAGAAACATGGCCATCGAAACGAGAGCCAGGATCGTAAGAGCCGCTGATTTACTTTTCTGTCTTCCGAAAAAAAACATCACCCTCTTCCTTTCTGATTTATCCCCAACAGAGCACCGTTCCAGTATCGCCGGCGTAGTATCCGTTGAGATGCCCGACCGATTCCCTGAATGCTTCGGACCTGGTGACCTCGAGGCACTGCTGGATCGGTTCCGTGTAAAAAAACCTTCCCGGTATGACGAGGTCGAAACGCTCCCTCGTCACAGGGATGAATCCGAGGCCGAAACCGGCCGCCGCCTCCCTGATGCCGAGACCCGCGTCGGCCCGCCCTCTCTGTATCGCCGCGGCGACCTCGTAATGCGTGTTCACGTAATCGTCGTAACCCCGTACCCTGTCCCTGCCGATATCGAGGCGCCTGAGGTTATAGTCGAGAAGAAGCCTCGTTCCCGGCGCCCGGCTGCCGGTTGATGTACCTGACCTCCGGTCGCGCCAGGTCCTCGATGCCCGATATGCCGAGCGGATTGCCGGCGGCGACCAGGATCCCCTGGTCGCGCCAGGCGAAATTCACCACGACGGGCCTCAGCGAAGGGGCCATCTTTTGGAGGTAGGGGATGTTGTATTCGCTCGTCGGCGGGATCGAAGATGTGCATCCCCGATATGTGCGTTCCGCCTCTCTGAAGCATCGCCAGGCCGCGCCTGCTCCCGACATTCGCCGCAAGGACGGTCAGGCGCGGAAACAGTTTCCTGACCGACGAAGCAAGAAGCTCCAGCGCCGGGTCGTTGCTCCCTGCGATCCTTATGTTTCCCGGAGAATCGGCCCTGAAATCGTGGCCGACGCTCATCTCGATCCATTCGTCTATCCGGTTTTTCGGGAAGAGCCATTTGCCGGTGATCTTCGTGCAGGGAATATCCCCTCTTTTTATCGAGGGAGTAGATCTTCTTTTCGTTGAGATTCAGGTAGGTTGCCACTTCCTTGACGGAAAAAAGCTCCTCGGTCATGCTGAACCTCCAACTCCTTATTATGCGTGCAATTAATGCGGTAACGGCTCATCGACCGCAATCAGTTCGGGGTGTATGATATATCGGGGATTTCAGATATTCAAGAAAATAATAACAAAAAATGACAAATAATGACAAGTAGGGGGCATTTCAAAAGAGCCGCCCCCCGAAAAGTAGGATTCCTTCGCAGGAGGTTGTGGGGGGCCGGCTATTCTCGCCCTAGCCGAGCCTCGGATCGTACCTGTCGATGCTATGAATGGCGGCCGGGTCGCGCCTTGCCGGCCTTTCCTTTTCCGCATCCTTCTGGGCGTCGCTGAGCCCCTCGAGGCTTTCGGATTTTTTCCCGACGATGACGAGGGTGATAAGCATCCTGTCTTCCGGTATCCCGAGTATCTCCCTGGCTTTTGCCGGGCTGTAGCCCGCTATCGGGTGGGCCACCAGGCCCATCTCCGTCGCGCGCAGAACGATCGCCGACACCGCCATGCCGATGTCGAAAAGATAATATTCCCTTTCCCTTATAAGGCAGTCGTCATCCTTTGTCCCGAAGGCCGCGATGATCATCGACGCCTTTCGCGCCCATTCGTTCCCGCGGCTTAGGGCTTCGTGCATCCTGCCGAGGGCGTCCGGGCCCGGTGACGAAGACGAAGCGCCACGGTTGATTGTTGAAGCATGACGCCGTCAGCCGCGCCGCCTCGGCGAGCTCCGCGACGATATCATCGGTTACCTCGAACCCTCGAGGGCCCGGTAGGCCCTTCGTTTCTCTATGGCCGTCCTTACATCCATCGCAACCCCTTTCGTTAATTCAGGAGGTCGGACACGATCCGCTTCTTTCCGGCCGGGGACAAAGGATATTCCAGCAGAAAGAGGGCCGCCGCACAATGACAATCGCCGCCCCGTGGAAAGGGGTAGATTGACAAGGCGAAGCATTCTCTGCGATTATTCCCGGGATTTGCGTCCTTGTTTCCTGCAACCCCATTTCCCGGAGGCGGTTCGATGAAGATAAGGATCAGGTTCCTTGCGGCGCTTCTGCCGGCCCTCGCGTTATCGTTGCTCAGCGGGCGCATCATGGCGGAGGGGCTGGATTATCCCGAGACGAGGAAGGTCGACCAGACGGACGACTATTTCGGCACGAAGGTGGCGGACCCGTACAGGTGGCTCGAGGACGACAACGCCGCCGAGGTCAAGGCGTGGGTCGAGGCGCAGAACGCCCTGACCTTCTCATACCTCGAGAAGATTCCGTTCAGGGACAGGCTGAGGAAACGCGTCACCGAGCTCGTGAATTACCCAAAATATTCGTCTCCTCAAAAGGCCGGGGAGTACTACTTCTTCTACAAGAACGACGGCCTTCAGAACCAGTCGGTGATCTATATCCAGAAGGGGCTCGGCGGCGAGCCCGCGGTTTTCATCGACCCGAACCTTCTTTCCGACGACGGCACCGTCAAGATACGCCTGGGCGAGCCTTCCAGGGACAACAGGTATATAGCGGTATTCCGCTCCGAAGCCGGTTCCGACTGGCAGGAGATAAGGATCTTCGAGATTGAGACGCGAAGGGAGCTTGAGGACCGCGTGAAATGGGTCAAGTTCAGCGGCGCGGACTGGTTCGGCGACGGCTTCTTCTACAGCGGTTACGACAAGCCGGTGGAAGGGGAAGAGCTCAAGGGGCAGAACACCGGCCAGAAGGTCTTGTACCACAGGCTGGGGCAGGCCCAGGAGAATGACGAGGTCGTTTTCGCGGATCCCGGGAAACCGCTGATGTATTTCTGGGCTTCCGTGACCGAGGATCAGAAATACCTCCTTTTGTACAAGGCGGAAGGGTCGAGCGGCAACGAGGTCCACTACAGGCCGCTCGGCGGAAACCAGGGCGGGTTCATCCCCCTCGTCGAGGGATTCGAAAACGACAGCTATGTCGTCGACAACGTGGATGGCGGGTTCATACTATTCACCAATATCGATGCCCCGAACGGCAGGGTGGTCGTTATAGATCCCGCCCGTCCGGGCAGGGCCGACTGGAAGACGATCATACCGGAAAAAGAGGACGTTCTATCGGGCGTCACCGGGGCAGGCGGCAGGCTCTTCTGCGATTACCTCAAAGATGCCAGCAGCCGCGTCTTCCAGCACGATCCGGACGGCGCTCTGGTGAGGGAGATAGAGCTGCCGATGGTCGGATCGGCCGGGGGATTCAACGGGAAAAGGGAGGACACCGAGGTCTTCTACACCTTCACCTCCTTCACCTATCCTCCGACGATATTCAGGTACGATATCGCCTCGGGCAGGTCCGAAGTATTCCACAAGACCGAGGTCGGGTTCGACGTCGGCGACTTCGAAGCGAGGCAGGTCTTTTTCGCGGGCAAGGACGGCACGAAGGTGCCGATGTTCCTCATAAGCAGGAAGGGCCTGAAGCTCGACGGCAACAACCCCGTGTTCCTCTACGGATACGGCGGGTTCAACGTCAGCATGACGCCGGTCTTTTCGGCCACCAGGATCGTTCTCGTCGAGAACGGTTGCGTCGTGGCCGTCCCGAATCTGAGGGGTGGCGGCGAATACGGTGAAACCTGGCACAAGGCGGGCTCCGTGCTGAACAAGCAGAACACCTTCGACGATTTCATCGCGGCCGCCGAATATCTGATATCCGAAAAGTACACTTCGCCCGGCAGGATCGCGATATCCGGCGGCTCGAACGGCGGCCTTCTCGTCGGCGCGTGCATGGTGCAGAGGCCCGACCTCTTCAAGGTGGCCCTGCCGGCGTTCGGGGTGCTGGACATGCTGCGCTACCACAAGTTCACGATCGGCTGGGCATGGGCCGGCGACTACGGCACGAGCGATAACGAGGAGCAGTTCCGGTACCTGCTGGGCTATTCGCCCCTTCACAACGTCATGGAGGGCGTGGAATACCCGGCGACCCTCGTGACGACGGCGGACCACGACGACCGCGTGGTGCCGGCTCATTCGTTCAAGTTCATCGCGGAGCTCCAGGAGAAGCACAGGGGGGACAATCCGGTCCTCATCAGGATAGACGTCAGGTCGGGACACGGCTCGAGCAATACGACGAAGATGATCGAGGAGTTCACCGACGAGGTCTCGTTCATGTTCCACAACCTGGGGATCGATCTCAAGTGACGGCTTGAGACAGCGGGATTACAGGCATCGGGCGCCGTCCGGCTATTCGACCTTGAACTCCACGGTTCGAAGGACGGTGCCCGACGCGTCCCGCAGCTCGACCTTCCAGTCGCCCTCGAGACCGTACAAATTCTTGGCTGCCCAGGTTCTCCATCGCGGGGCCGCCTTGAGCGCCATCGGGGTTTCAAGTATCTCCGTCCCATTGAGGATCCAGACGAAGGCAACCTCGATATCCGCGGCGATATTGTTCGCCTCCAGGAAGCAATAGACGGTGGCGGTGTCAGAAGAGAACCTGTCCGCAACGCCGACCGGCTCCCTGTCTTCGATGCCCGCGGCGATGACCAGCCTTCCTATCGTCAGGCCCGCCCCCTCCGTTGCGTATCCCTGCGCCTTCGCCGTGCAGACCGCTCCGGCGGCCAGAATCGCGATCAACGCTGAAACTGAAATTATTCTCCTCATGTCGTCCTCCCTCGGAAAAGCGTTCTTCAACCGGCAATGCCGAAGTATCCTGAAAAGATGCCTGCCGGGAGAAATGAATGATTGCGATGGAGAGCATTATAGGATAATCGGCGCCTGGAAGACAAAGCATTTTAAATGAATCGCGGCCGACCTTGTCGCGAGGGTTCGATGCGGACTAAATTTTCTATTGAATATTGTCATTTTCTGATATAACTCCTCTTATCAATCGATCATCGGAATAAAGGACAATGCGGACCCGAGAGGTGGAAGAGATGAAAAGATGCTTTGCCGTATCTGCCATCCAGGCCGTTTTCCTCGTTCTTTTGACCCCGACGGTAAACCCGGCGGTGGGCGGGGAGGGGGGAAGCGCGCCCTTCGGCGCCTTCAAGGAGGGCGATTTCGAGCGCCCCCAGACCTGCCGCCAGTGCCACATCGACATCTACGAGCAGTGGAGCCAGTCGATGATGTCGCAGGCCTACGTTCACCACTGGGACGAGATAGAGTATTTCGATCTCGCGCTCGAGCACGTCAAGCGTGATCCGGCGCTTGCGGACGCGGTCGCAGGGTGCAACGGCTGCCACACGCCGCTGATGTGGATCACGGGGACCAGAACACCGCCGCGCCCCGAGGCTGGCTCGAGGGCGAACGAGAGCGTCTCCTGCGACATCTGCCATACGATCACGGCGAGGACTGGGCGACCCTTCCGTGAACTTCAACTACGTGCATTCGCCCGGACGCGTGAAATACGCGAACCGCGAGGGGGTCGTTTCGCCGCACCACGAGACGGCGAAAAACGATTTCGTCAGCACCGCCCCCTATTGCGGAATCTGCCACAACGAGATGAACCCGTACGGGATCTGGGTCAAATCGACCGAGCTCGAATGGGCCGAGGGGCCGTACAACGCGCAGGGGGTCCAGTGCCACGCCTGCCATATGCCGAAGGCGCCGGGCAGGAACGCCAACACGGCGAGGAAGGAGCATCCCGACGTCGCACAGCATCTCTTCCACGGCGCCCATGATCCGGGCAAGGTGGGCGGATCGATCGAGATGAGGATGCATCCGGAGGAGCGCGAGCTCGAGCCCGGCGACCGCGCCGTGATAAAGGTTCAGCTTTTCAACGGGAAGTGCGGCCACAAGGTCCCGTCCGGATCGGCCGAGGAGAGGCAGCTCTGGCTTCGCGTCACGGCCGTCGATTCCGAGGGGAGGGAGTTTCACCTCCCGGTCGACAGGAAGGGTTTCGACGGGGAGGACGAGACGATAACGAGCAACATCCTTGCCTACCAGGATATCGGTTTCATGCGCGGCGAGCCGTCATTCGCAGGCATACCCAGGGACGCCCTTCCCGAGGGGGACAGGATCTTCTGCCTCCCTTATTTCGACAAGGAGGGGCGGCGAACGATAGCCCAGTGGAACACGGCGTCGCTCGGGACCGATTACAGGATAGGCCCGAGGGAAACGAAGATCGAGACGTACACGTGGGCCCTTCCCGACGACATCGCCCCCGGAAGGGTGATCGTCAGGGCGGCGCTTAACTATCGAAGGCTCGTCGCGTCGGTCGCCGAGCTGCTCAAGGTCCCGGCGGACGAGACGGAGATCGTGAAGGTCAACGACGCCGAGACCTGGTTCGAGGTCGTGGACTGACCGGGCCTGGCGGCCTCCGGCGCCGGGCGTCGTGGATGAAAGGGATGTATGCGAAGAACGGGATTCCGATACCGATGGAGGTAGCAGATGATGACGCTTAAGAAAAGTCGAACGAAGATTCTAGTGATGGCGCCCTTTCTGGCCGCTTTCCTCCTGGCGCTTCTGCCGGCCGTCTCGAACGCCATCCCCGCCTTTGCGAGGAAATACAAATTTTCGTGCACGACCTGCCACGCCCCGGCCCCGAGGCTCAAGGCGTACGGCGAAGACTTTGCGGGAAACGCCTTTCAGCTTCCCGACGGCGAGGAGCCGTCGCGCGCCTTCCACGACACGGGAGACGATCTCCTGACCCTCCAGCGTGATTACCCGATCGCCGTCAGGTTCGACGCCTACATGCAGGGCACCTACCACGAAGAGAGGGGCGGCATGAACGATTTGAAGACCCCCTTCGGGATAAAGATCCTTTCGGGAGGGAACATCTCGAGCTCCGTCGGCTATTATTTCTATTTCTACATGTCGGAGCAGGGCGAGGTGGCCGGCGTGGAGGACGCCTATATTCACTTCAACAACCTTTTCGGCACGGAGCTGGACATCCTGGCCGGGCAGTTCCAGGTCTCCGATCCCCTTTTCAAGAGGGAGTTGCGCCTGACTTACGAGGACTATCTCATATACAAGACGAGGGTGGGCGCATCCCCGACGAATCTTGCCTACGACAGGGGGCTGATGTTCCTGTACGGCCTCCCGACGGGGACCGACATCGTTCTTCAGGTCGTGAACGGCAACGGCATCGGGGAAAAGGGGGAAACCGGTTTCTTCGACGCCGACGAATGGAAGAACACCTTCCTCAGGGTGTCGCAGCAGGCCGGGCCGGTCAGGCTCGGCGGTTTCGGATACCTCTGCAACACGAGGATGAGCAATCCGGACTCCACGGTATTCCGGTAAACCCGATCGACAACCGGCACTATTACTGGGGGGTAGACGGCACGGTCGATTTCAGGGACAGGGTCCAGCTCAACGCGCAGTACCTCGAGCGTTACGACGAGAACCCGGACTTCCTCGCGGCAAAACCCGCCGACGAGATAAAAACGACAGGCGGGCTCGCCGAGCTCGTCTGGCTTGTGCGCGGAGAGATGGGGCGGCCGTTCGTCACGCTTCTCTATAATTTCATAGAGTCGGATTACGAGGGGCTGAACCACCGGTCGATGACCGCCGGATTCGGCTATCTTCTCCGGAGGAATCTCCGCCTGCTCGCCGAGGCGACGTACGAGGCCGAGCGCGAGGACTACAGTTTCACGGCGGGAGCGTCGACGGCGTTCTGAAAAAGGCGGGGCCGAACGGAGCCGGCCTCACATATTGACGGCGATCTGCCTGAAATGAAAACCGTAGACGGCCATGGTCATCGCGAGCGGGAACCTCTGAGGGTATCTGAAGAGGCTCAGGAAGAAAAGCTTCCAGAAGTACCTCTTCCCCCTTTCCCTGATTCCCAGGGCCCAGGTGAGCCGGACGAGGGTCAGAAGGTCCGCGAGGCTGACCCTTTCCTTCCGTTCCTTCGGAGCATTGTATTCCCTGAGGAAGATCTTTATGCGTTCGTAGTAGCCGCTCTGTGAGTATATCGTCTTCAGAATGTCCCTGTACCCGCTGACGAGGTTCTGATAGTCCATTCTGGGGATGAAATTGGTCGAGCAATCCATGTTGTCGCCGCTGACCCTGTCGACGAGGCGTTTTTCGGATTTGAGCCTCTTGAAGAGGCGCGTGCCGACGGGAGCGTTCAGGATTCCCACCATGGCGGTCACGATCCCGCTGTTCTGTATGAATTTTATCTGCTGCTGGAATATTCCCGGCTGGTCGCTGTCGAACCCGACGATGAACCCGGCCGAGACCATGAGGCCGCGCCGCTGGATCTGCCTGATGGTTTCGACGAGATCGCGGCCGCGGTTCTTGTATTTTCCGCATTCGGCAAGGCCGTCGTCGCTCGGCGTCTCGATCCCTATGAACACCGTCTCGAAACCGGCTTTCACCATGAGATCGAGCAATTCCCGGTCGTCCGCGATGTCGACGCTGACTTCCGTGGTGAACGCGAAGGGGTAATCCCTTTTCTTCGACCAATCGATCATCGCGGGAAGTATCTCGTTCTTGAGTTTCCCATGGTTACCGATGAAATTGTCGTCGACTACGAAAACCCTGTGCCGCCAGCCGGCCAGGTAAAGGGACTCCAGTTCGTTTATGAACTGCTCGCGGGACTTCGTCCTCGGCCTGCGGCCGTTGAGGACCGTTATGCTGCAGAATTCGCAGTCGTGCGGGCAACCCCTCGAATACTGGATGTTCATGCTGGCGTAATCCTTCATCCTCAGAAGGTCCCACCTGGGGACCGGAGTGGAGGAAAGATCGGGGAAATCGGAACAACGGTAGACATGGGCAGGGTTCCCGTTCTCCAGGTCCTTGAGGAAGAGAGGCAGAGTCACCTCGGCCTCGTTGAGCACGAAGTGGTCAACGCCCGGGAAAGCTTCATGTTCCATGGTCACGAGCGGCCCGCCCGCGACGACCTTCACGCCGAGCCGGTTGCACCGGCCGATCACGTTCCTGAACGATTTTTCGTGCACGCTCATCCCGCTTATGAAAACGTAATCGGCCCACAGCAGATCTGAATCCGCGAGCCTCGACACGTTGAGATCGATCAGCCTCCTCTCCCATGATTCCGGAAGCATCGCCGCGACCGTTATGAGCCCGAGAGGAGGAGCGTCCGATTTCTTCGCGATCAGCTTCAGGGCGTGATCGAAACTGTAAAATGTGGTCGGAGTTTTCGGGTATACCAGAAGGATCTTTTTCATCTTTCTCTTTTCAGGCCGGAATGTCTCTATGAGGTGCAGCGACTTTTTCGCGGAATCACATGCACGGCCGTTATGATATTGTAAATATATTTCAAATATTATCTTATGTCAATTATTTATAATTATTGCCATATAAGAAATATCATATGCGGCGACCCGGTTCCGCGGCAGCATGGAGGTTCATCTCTCAAACGACTTCCGATATGCAGGCGATGAATCCGCTGTTCCGGCCGATGAGCGTCAGGTCTGTTTATAATTTTATTGACATCGGGATTTTCTCGGACAATTCTTTTGGATGAAGTCATGATAAAGCGTAAGACCTGCCCCGCCGCGCAGGGTTCGCGTCGGGCAGGTATCAAGCGATAGACAGGGCAGTTTGTTACTGGAGGAAATGTGAAAGGCCAGATTTATACGGTTATCACCGGGACAGGCAGCTATATCCCTCCGAAAACCATCGACAACAAAACCTTTCTGGAAAGTGAATTCTTCGACGAGGACGGGAACCTTTTCGAGAAATCGAACACGCAGATCATCGACGATTTCGGCAGGATCACCGACATAGTCGAGAGAAGATACATTGCAGACGACCTGATGCTCTCCGACATCGCGTTTTACGCGGCCGAAAAGGCGCTCGCATCGGCGGGGGCTTCGGGCGAGGACCTGGACTATATAATTTTCGCCCAAAATTTCGGGGACATAAAGGCCGGGACCAGGAACATGGACATGGTTCCGAGCCTTGCATCGAGGGTCAAGCAGAAACTCGGGATCAGGAATCCCGCAACGGTGGCGTACGACGTCATCTTCGGCTGCCCCGGTTGGATACAGGGGGTCATACAGGCCGATTACTACATCCGCTCGGGCGACGCGAAGAAGATCCTCGTGATAGGCGCGGAAACGCTGTCGAGGATATACGATCCCCACGACAGGGACAGCATGCTCTTCTCCGACGGGGCGGGAGCGGTGGTGCTCGAAGCGATCGCTTCTGAAACGCCCAAGGGAGTCCTCGCCCACGCCTCGAGGACCGATGCGGTCAAGCAGGCCTTCTTTCTCAGCATGGGGAAATCTTACCGCAGCGATTACGGGGGGACCGAGCTCTTTCTCAAGATGGACGGCAGGGCGGTTTACGAATACGCCCTGATGACCGTTCCCCTCGTCGTCAAGCAGAGCATGGACAAGGCCGGCCTTTCGGTGGGGGACATCGACAAGTTCATCTTTCACCAGGCGAACGCGAAGATGGTGGAAGCGATTCTGAAGCGGGTCGGGAAGCTTTACGGAGTCAAGGATCTCCCGCCTCTCGCGCTGCCGATGACGATATCATGGCTGGGAAACAGCTCGGTCGCGACGGTCCCGACGATACTGGATCTTCTCTGTCGCGGGGAGCTCGGCGACCACGTCTTCGCTTCCGGAGCCGTCTATGTCTTCTCCTCGGTGGGAGCGGGGATGAACGTCAATTCCCTGGTCTACCGCGTTCCCTGACGGCGATCTCCCGCCGGATCGAGGAAATTTCGTCCGCGTCGCCGGGTTACCTTCCGATTATGTACCGGTACGGATCGACCTCTTCTCGAAGGATCGTGAGCTCGTGCGCCGTGGGCGCCATGGTCTCCGTGATCTTCGGCGCCTGTTTAAGCTCGAATCCGCAATTGTCCTGCACGTCCTTCAGCGAATAGCCCGGGTTTATCGACATGATCCTCATGCGCCTGCTGCCCGGCTCGAAATCCATCACGGCCATGTTGGTGATTATCCTGTAGGGGCCCGTCCCCAGGGGCAGGCCCGCTTCGTATCTGGAATTCCCGCCCCTGATCCACCCGGGGGTCGTCAGGAAATCGACCTTCTCGACGAAACGCCTCGTGTCCTGGACCGTCATGACCATCGTCTTCCAGCAGAACGAGGCGAAGTCGTTCGCCCCTCCCGACCCGGGCAGCCTCACCTTCGGCTTCCTGCTGTCGCCCCCGATCCTCGTGGAATTGAGGTTGCCGTACATGTCGATCTGCGCGCCGCCGAGAAAGGTGTAGTCCACGAATCCGCGGCAGCACGTCTCCATTATATCGCACATCCCGGACGCCATCACCGCCCTGTAAAAGGTGCGCGAATCTCCCGACCGAAATGGGCATCTCGGGAAGAATGGGGCTTACGCCGCCCGCTTCGAACATGATGACCAGGTTGGGCGAATGCGTTTTCTGCGCGAGCATCGCCGTCGCGCAGGGCGCCCCGGTGCCGACGCCCGCCGTCGCGCCGTCCTCGAGCTCGCGGGAGGCCACGCATATCATCAGTTCCATCGTGTTGTAATCAGCCATTGGCCACCTCTTTGTGGATCATAAGCTCTTTCCTGCGCAGTTCGATCATCCTCTGAAGGCCGCCGTTGAGCCCGATGTATTCGTAATGGTCCCTGCAGCCGTAAATGTACTTTTGCATGAAGCCTTTGAATGTCTCCGCGTCCTCCTCGGCCGCCAGCCATTCCTTCAGATGCTCTTCGTCGGAGAAATACTCGTACGCCATATTCCCCGGATAGGCGCCGTACGGGGTTTCGCACACGGCGTCGACGAGGAAGTAGGGTATCCTCGTGGCGGTCGGATCGCGCCTGATCTCGTCGTTCGGGATCGAGCCTCTCGCACGTTATGATAAGTTTCCTGCTCGCCCTGGCGAGATCGTCGTCGGCGATCATGATCCCCCTGATGCGGCAGTTGCCGTAGATGTCCGCCTCATGGACGTGGATCACGGAGACGTCGGGATAAAGCGCGGGTTGAAGCACGACCTTCGTGCCCGTGAACGGGCATTCCACGATCTTCGCGGCGCTGTGCGTGAAGGTGTCCGTTCCCATGATGGTCCTCGTCGGGACGAACGGCACGCCCATCGTGGCCGCCTTGAGCCTCGCGGCGAGGCTGTAATTGCTCCATTCGGTGACCCTGACCCTGCCGCTTTGCATGTATCTGCGCGCGACCGGCGAGAGCCCCCTCGCTTCGAGGCCTATTATATAGGCCACGTCGCATCTGTCGAAGACCTCTCCGGCCGCGAGGATCTGGAAATCGTGGGTGGATGTGTGGCCGGCGAAGCCCATATTCCTTCTCCCCTGGCGGACTATCTCGTGGCACGCGGCGATCGGCGCCCTGTTCGCCCCGAACCCTCCTATCGCCAGGTACTCGCCGTCCTTTACGAACCTTTCGATCGCTTCCTTCAGGGGCATCAGCTTGCTTCACCATCTTCCGCGATTTGGAGTGGAAAAACTCCCTGGCCCTGTCGGGATCGGGATCGGTAAACAACTCCCCGGCTCCCTGTTCTAAAACGTCCAACGTATCCTCCCGCGTTTTTTGATATCCCGCCTGCGAACCTTTTCAGCCGGTTCCACGATGCGTCCCCGGCCCGCGCCGCGTCATCGGGGCATCTTATCCGTTATCCGGGGGAATTTCAAGTGGAGATGCGCGCGGGCGGCCGGGGCCGGATCGGAAAAAGGCACATGCGAACCCGGGACGGCCGGCGATCATCGATCGCATCGTCACGGCCGCCTCTTTGTCCGAACAAACGGGGAAAAGATAATTTTTCAAAGGTGCGCAACTTGGTGTTTGAATAAATGGCGGCCGCTGGATTACCATGGTTGCGGTCGCCGAAATTTCCATGACATGACCGTAGCGGGGCTGAGCACCCGCGGTGAGAGTCCGCGGTCGAATCCGCGGGAGCCGGCCGGATCGGAAGGGGGGAGGAAGATGAAAAGCACCTTTGAACTTGTTGACGGTTCGATCATCCCATCCGCCGGCGGGCGGATCGACGTGAACGTGTACGTGGCTCCCGGGGAGGAGGAGAAGCGCGAGATAGCGGACGTGATAGGGCTCGATCCCCACGACATCGAATCGGCGCTCGATCCCGACGAGATCTCGCGCGTTCAGTTCTACCGCGAGGGCGTTTATGTCATCTGGAAGAGGCCGAAAAACCTCTCGGTCGACCAGCGCCTGAGGCTGGACGTTACCTCGGCGGGGCTTTTCTACAACCGAGGCATGCTTCACGTGATCATGAGCGAGAGCGGCATCCCGTTCTCGGCCAAGGAATTTCAGGGGGTCAGTTCGACGGTCGACGTGCTGCTCAAATTCTTCCTGCACACCGTGCATCATTACCTCGACCATCTCAAAGCCATAAAGCAGCTCACCGTCGATCTCGAATCCAAGATCAGCACGTCGATGGAGAACCGGTACCTGCTCCAGATGTTCGCCCTCGGAGAAGCGCTCATCTACTATCTGAACGCCATCGAGGCCAACGGCAGCACCCTCGCCAAGGTGCGCGCCTCCGCGGAGAAACTCGGGCTGACGAAGGAGCAGACCGAGATGCTCGACGACATCATCCTGGATAATTTCCAGTGCGCCAAGCAGGCCCAGATCTTCACCACCGTTCTTTCCGGGCTTATGGACGCTCGCGGCACGATCGTGAACAACAACGTGAACGTCCTTCTCAAGAACCTCACGCTGATCAACATCATCTTCCTCCCGTCTGAACCTGATCGCCAGCATCGGCGGCATGTCGGAGTTCAGCGCGGTCACGAAAAACGTCGGATGGAAGATCTCGTACTCGCTCTTCTCCCTGGGGATGGTCCTTCTGGGATGGGCGACATGGGTCCTTCTCGTGCGCGCCATCGACAAGAAGCAGAGGGCCGAGAACAGAATCAAACGTTGACCGGGTCACTTCGAGCAGAGCCTGAATATTTCGACGATCACCCTGACCGCTTTTTCCATATCCTCGACCAGAATGTGCTCTTCCGTGGAGTGCTCCATGCGGGCGCCTATACCCGTCACGGCCATCTCGATTCCCCGGTTATTGTAGATCGAGGCGTCCGTGAATCCGGTGATGAAGGTCGTTTTAGCCTCGATGCCGACCGTTTTGAGGGCCTTTTTCGCGATCTCGACGGTCTCTGAATCGGCCGGGATGTCGACCGCCTTGCAGAGATTGTCCACCCTGATATCGGCGGAGGCTCCGTAGCGCTGCACCTCGGAGCGGATCGTCCGCACCATCTCGTCCGCGAGCGCCTGTCCCTTGTCGTGATCGAGGCTCCTGCATTCGGCGAGGAAGGAGGCCGAATCGGGCACTCCGTTCCTGATCATGCCCCCCTTTATCACGCCGACGTTGGCGGTCGTGTCGTGATCCAGCCGGCCGAGCTTCAACGCCGCGATCGCCATCGCCGCGGCCTGGATCGCGTTGATCCCCTTCTCCGGCTCCATCCCGGCGTGCGCGGCGCGCCCTTTTACATCGACGTCGATCGCGAAATAGGAAGGCCCGCCGATGACGATCGTATCGAGCGTGTCGTTGTCGAGGAGGAATCCCTTCCGCGCCGTGATAAGGCTGAAGTCGAGGTTCTTGACCCCGAGAAGGCCGACCTCCTCCTGGCGGCTTATGCCGACCTCGACGGGAGGGCGCACCCCGGCGACCCTCAGCGCCTCGAGCATCTCGGCGATTCCGGCCTTGTCGTCGGCGCCGAGTATAGTATCTCCCGCGGAGCGGATCACGCCGTCTTTGAGAACCGGCTCGATCCCCTTCCCCGGCATGACCGTATCGGCGTGGCAGGACAGAAGGATCGGTTCCCGGCCTTCGCATCCGAGGGCGGGAAAGCGCGCGACGAGGTTTCCGTAGGCGTCCTTCACGGCGTCGGCCCCCATTTTACGGAACTCTCCGAGGAGGTAGTCGATCATCTCCGCCTCGTTGCCCGATTCGCTGTCGATCCTGACCATCTCCATGAACTGTTCGATCATTCTTTTCGACATCCTTGTTCCTCCCGTAATCATAATTGTCGCGCCTGAAAACATCCGATGATCTTACGTGGATACGGTTCGGAAATGACAACCGATATGGGATTGGGCTCGATAAAAGATGATGTCAATCATATAATGCCTGTTATATAATGAATTAGAACCAGCGCTGCAGATCGGGTCGAATCCCGCGATCGGGGGAAGAGGGGCGCCCCCCGCCGATCCTTTCATCATTATTGCCTTGAATTGAATACAGCGTTTCGTGTACAATTGATACTAATAAATAAGCTATCACTGCGTGCAACACCGTATGAAAGGTTGAGGTCGGCTATGAAATATGCGATTCATACATTGGCCATGCTTCTCGTTCTTGCAGTATTCACCTCCGGCGCCTGGGCCACCCATCCCGACGAGCTGGTCTGCACGGCCGATTGCGCGGGCTGGTCGTACACCGGTCATTTCTACTTCGGAACGGCGGCTTACGTGAACGTCGACTACACGGTCACCCTTCTTTCCGGCACCACGACCGTTTACACCTTCACCGGTAACGACGTCCTCTACCCGTCCGGGCCGACTTTCGATTACAACGGCATATGGGACATGGAACTGTGCGGTGACTACACGGTCAACATGCACCTTCACTTCGCCAGCAACGAAGGATGGGGCAACCGCTACTACACGACCAGCTTCACCTGCGACTGCGATGAGCCGGGCGGATGCACCTATACCCCGGGTTACTGGAAGAATCATCCGGAAGCCTGGCCGGTAAGCAGTCTCACCCTCGGCGGCGTCACGTATTCGATGGATCGAGCTTATGGTCATCCTCGACACGCCGGTTCACGGTGACGCGACGGTCATCCTCGCGCACCACCTGATCGCCGCGAAACTGAACGTTCTGAACGGCGCGGACGACGGCATCAACGGCTACATCGACGCCGCGGACGCCTTCCTTATGATCTATCCGCTGTTCAGCCGCCCGAAGGGCGAGGCGAAGGAAGAGGGCGAGGAGATAAAGGACGCGCTTTGCGCCTACAACGAGCTTCCGTGCGAAGAGGATTCGGACGACATCATGGCGACGGGGGACGTCGGGGCGGCATTGAATTCCGCCGCCGAAGAGCCCGCGTCCTGGGGATCGCTCAAGAAGCTCCGCGAGGAATAATCGCGCGTCGCTTCGCGCGGGCGCACGATATCGGCCTCGCGCACGATACGCTGACTTGATTAAGATGGAACCGCACCCCGCGGTTCCATCTTTTTTTCGCCCACCGCGAAAGGGTTCGTGAAACGCCCGCCGCGCAAGCTTCGACCGCCCGCTTGACCGCGGCCACGCGCCGCCGTATTTTTAAAGTGAAAATCGGATTGGCGCCGCGGAGGGGATGACGGCGGTTCCGGGAAAGGGAAACGATGAAAAAAGGATACGCCTGCCCGATCGCTTTTGCAGTATTCGTGTTGCTCTCGATGGCAGGGTGCCGGAAGGCCGGGATGGACAGCGTCACGGTTCCGTTCACCCTCGACCACAACAGGATGCTCGTGGAAGCCGAGATACAGCGGGCCGACGGCAGCTGGAGGAAGGCGCTTCTCTGGGTGGACACGGGGAATCCGACGTTCTTTATCAGCGAGCCGCTCGCCAGGGACCTGGGGATCGAATTCCCCGGGGCTGAAGGCGGGAACCGGGGAGCCCCGAAGGTGGGGCCTTCGAGGTGCCGGCGCCGGCGGGCGTCCGCATAGGAGGAATGACGATCGACTTCACGGGCGTGAAAGCGGTCGTCATGACACAGCCGTTCTGGCTTTTCAGCGCGACGCACAACGACGCCAACCTGCCTTCCACTGTTCTCATGAAGAACCATGTCGTCTTCGACTACCCCGAAAAACGCCTCACGATAGCCCGGCCCGGCGCCATCGAACCGCGCGGCACGATGGTCCGGGCGCATGTTCATCGCGGAGACCGGCATCGTTCAGGTCGACGCGGTGATCGACGGGGACAGCCTGAGTTTCGCGCTGGACAACGGCGCGTCCTACTCCTTCGCCGACGCCGGCCCCCTCGAGCGCCTCTTCGCGCGCCATCCTGGGATGCCGCGCCTCACGGGCACGACAGGTTGCGCGAACATGTGGGGATGGTGGCCGCCGAGGAGGAGACGCTTCCCCTTTTCCGCCTGCCGGAGGTCGCGATCGGATCGGTGAGCCTGACCGGGGTCGGTATCGTCGGAGTGACCGACGTCTTCCCGAACGGGTACACCCTCGGCCGGATCTACTCCATGAAATCGGCGCGCCCGGTGGCGGGATTCCTCGGGCCCAACGCGTTCATCGATTTCAGGGTGGAAATCGACTACGCTGAACGGGGCCGTATATTTCGAGCGGGGCGCACGGCCCGGGGGATTCGACATGGACCTCGTGGGGCTTGCCCTGCGGCCGCTCGAAGATGGAGGTTACGAGGTGCTTGGAGTCGCCGTGAAGGACGGGAAACCGCTCGTCGAGGGTGTCGAGCCGCGGCGACCTGCTTCTTCGCGTCGGCGATCTGTCAGGTGAACGGGGCCACGATGGGCGCGGTCGTCGACGCGCTCCGGGGCGTGCCGGGCGAGATCAGGACCCTCGTGCTCGAACGCGAAGGGGTCCCTTTCACGATAGAGGCGAAGGTCGAGCGGTGCCTCGGGATGAATTGATGAGAAGGGACTGTTTGATGCCGAAAGGAAATTACCGCAACGCACGGCGATTTCCCGCCGGGGCCGCGCGGGCCGTCATCATGATGGCGGCGCTGGCAATGGCGAATTCATGCGGCCCCGGATCGGGGGGCGGAACGGGCAGCGGGGGCGCCGACCCGAACGCCTTTCTCGGCGAAAAGCCTCCCGGAGATGATCCGGTCGTTTTCGCCTCGGGGATCGTGTCGACGGAGAAGATCGAGCTCAACGCCGCCTTCACGCCGGACGGAAGGGAATTCTATTTCACGAGGAGGGGCGCCGGCAGGAAACTGGCGATAATGGCGGTCCGGCGAAGTGACGGCGGCGGCTGGAACGCCCCCGAGGTCGCGTCTTTTTCAGGCGTATACAGCGACGCGGACCCGTTCATAACCGCCGACGGCCGCATGATGTTCTTCGTATCGAAAAGGCCGGCCGAAGGGTACGGCCCGCCGAACGACATATGGATGATGGACCGTGCAGGAGACGGATGGACCGAGCCGCGCAATCCGGAGTTCCCGCTGAACACGCCGGCCGACATCGCCTTCCCGTCGATGTCGGTGGACGGCCTGCTCTACCACGCGGCCGAGTACTACGGCGGCGGCGGGAGGCGCGACATATACGCGTCGAGTTTCACGAACGGGGAAATTCGAAGGGCCTCCCCGGCTGGTCGGCACGGCGGGTTCGGCGCAGCCGATCTCTATGTCGTCTTCAGAAACGGGGACGGCTCATAGTCGAAGGCCCGCAACCTCGGCTGGAAGGTGAACACGAAAGCCTACGAATACAACCCGGCGATCAGCCCGGACGGGAGGTATTTCTTCTTCACGAGGGACGGGGATATCTACTGGGTGAATTCAAAAATCCTTTTTGACCTCAGGGACGGTGCGTTGTAGAATGTGACGGCGGTGGGGCCGCGGGGAAACTGCCCGGGAGCGGCGGGAACACGGCGGGAAGAAGTGCGGAGGTGTGCGATGTGTTCCGGAAACGCTCTTTTCTGGATGGAGATACTATCGGTAAACGGGATCGGGGCCGGTAGGTGGCTCTCGCTCTGCGAGGCCGTCGATCCGGGGAAAATCGCCTCGATGCTTCGAAGCGCCGGAGGGCGCTCCGAGCTCGGAAGGATGATCGGCCGCGAGGTGGGGCCCCCGGACAGGGAATCGCTCGACCTGGCCCGCGCGTTCGTCGAAAAGGACGGGTGCGGCGCGATCTGCGTCGGAGACGCCGCCTACCCGGGGCTTCTCATGGAGATCCCGATGCCTCCGCCCCTTCTTTTCTACCGGGGCGACCCTTCCGTCCTCGCCGCGCCTGCGGTCTGCGTCGTCGGTTCGAGAAGAGCCGCGAGAAGGGGCCTTCTCGCGGCGAAGAGGATCGGCGGCGATCTTGCCGGAGCCGGATACCTGGTCGTGAGCGGCATGGCGAGGGGGATCGACAGCATGGCCCACGAAGGGGCGATTGCCGCGGGCGGGAAAACGGCGGCGGTCCTCGGGTGCGGCGTCGATGTTCCGTATCCGCCGGAAAACCTTTACCTCGCCGTGGAGATATCGGCGAACGGGTGCGTCGTGTCCGAGTTCCCCCCCGGCACACCCCCCTTGAAACACAACTTCCCCCGGAGAAACAGGATTCTCAGCGGCTTGTCGCTCGGTGTGGTCGTCGTCGAGGCGGATACGGACAGCGGCGCGATGGGAACGGCGGCGTGGGCGGCCGACCATGGAAGGGAGGTCTTCGCCGTGCCGGGACCGGTCGAGCACCCCGGCAGCAGGGGGCCGCACAGGCTGATCAGGGAGGGGGCGTGCCTCGTGGAGAACGCCGCCGACATCATCGAGGGTCTCCCGCGGCAGGGGATCCTGCCCTTGGCGCAGGGACGTTCGGGGGGTCCGGCCGAAACGGACGGCGGGGCGGCAAGATCGCTGAGCGACGGGGAAAGGGAGGTCCTCGCGGCGCTCGGCGCCGACCCGAAACATGTTGATGAACTGGTGCAAATCTGTCATATTTCGGCGACCTCAATCCTGCCGGTTCTGCTGTCCCTCGAGATGAAGGGGCTAGCTGAATCATGCGGCGGGGGGATGTTCGCCCTCGCCGGCTGAACCTGCGGTTGAATCAACAAAGGCGGATGATGGTGACCGGTAAGGACGCGGGATCGGCCCGCGAAAAAACGATCGTCAGCGTCACCAGATGCGATTCGTACGATATCGACGTTCTCGCCGGGGCGATCGCGCGCGCTCTCGAACCGTTCGGAGGGATCGGTTCATTCGTCGGGAAAGGCCAGAGGGTTCTTCTGAAACCGAACCTCCTTTCCGCGAAGGATCCCGCGAGGGCCATCACGACGCATCCCAATTTCATAGAGGCGGTCGCCGGCCTTGTGCGTTCGGAAGGCGCGATTCCCTTCGTGGGGGACAGCCCGGGCGGGGCGATACGCGGGATCCAGCGGGTGTGGAACAACACCGGGATGGCCGCGATGGCCGAAAGAGCCGGGCTGGAACTGGCGAATTTCGAGGCTTCCGGCTTCGAGGAGATCCGTTCCGGCAAATACAGGCTCCACGTGGCGAAGAGCGTCCTCGAAGCGGACGTCGTGATCAACCTCGCCAAATTCAAGACGCACTCGCTGACCCTTCTCACTTGCGGCGTGAAGAACATGTTCGGGGTCATACCGGGATTCAGGAAGGCGGAATTTCACAAGCTCTATCCGAAACCGGGGGAATTTTCGGAGATGCTGGTGGAGATCTACGGCAGGATCAGGCCCGCCCTCACGATCGTCGACGGGATACTGGCCATGGAGGGGAACGGCCCGAGCTCGGGGAATCCGAGGCAGGTGGGGCTGATATTCGCGGGCCCGGACGCGGTGGCGATCGACGCGGTCGCCGCGGACGTGGCCGGGTTCGGAGAGAATCAGATCGCCACGACGAGAATCGCCGGCAGGAAGGGCGTCGGCACGGCAAGGCTCGAGGATATCGAGCAGGTCGGCGACGGGGTCGGCTTCAAACCCGAGGGATTTTTGCTCCCGTCGAACAGGGGGCTGCGCCTGATACCGAGACCGCTGGCGAGGATGGTGGCTCCGCTCGTATGGCTGAAGCTGGAGATCGACAACGAAAGGTGCACCCGGTGCGCCTTCTGCCTGAACAGCTGCCCGGTCGGGGCGATAATCGATGAAGGCGGCGCGATGAAGGTGCGGCAGAAGATGTGCGTCCAGTGCATGTGTTGTCACGAGCTCTGCCCGGAAAACGCGATCGACATAAAGATGAGCCTCCTCGCGAGGCTGTTCCTGTAGCCCCCGCATGCCGGAGCTTCGCTTCGCAGGCGTTCGGGATGCCGCCGGCCGGCGGCCGCAAGGATTGGAAGGCGCGATGAAGAGCCGATCGAAAAGGATGAGGCAGCGGTTCGAGCTGATGGGGGTCAGGATCCTCATGTGGCTCCCTTCGGTCCTGCCGCTCCGAGTTTCCGTGAAGATGTCGGCCGTTCTCGGGATCTTCGCCTTCGACGTGGTGAGGATCCGCCGCCGGGTCACGCTCGACAACCTGGAACGCGCGTTCGGCGGCTTATATTCCCCGCGCGAGAGAAGGGGGATCGGCAGGCGATCGTACGTCAATTTCGCCAAGTCGATGGTCGAGTTCGCCGCGCTCGGAAAGGTCAGCCGCTCCGATCTGATGCGGCTTGTCGAGATGAAGGGGAAACACCACCTTGACGGCGCCCTCGAAAAGGGGAAGGGAGCCATCATCGTCACCGGCCATTTCGGGAGCTGGGAGTTTCTCGGCGCCGCCGCGGTCGCCTTCGGCATCCCCGCCGATTTTCTCGTGGGGGCGCAGTCGAACCGCCTCGTGAACGATTTGATGAACGGGCTGAGAAGGAAGGCCGGGATCGGGATCATCCGGCGCGGAGCTGCGATAAGAGGGATATTCTCTTCGCTGAAAAGGAACCGGGTCGTGGCTCTTCTCTCGGACCAGGACGCGAGAAGCCACGGCGTATTCGTCGATTTCTTCGGAACGCCGGCCTCCACCTTTCCGGGGGCCGCGCAGTTCTCCCTCCGCTCCGGGGCTCCGATACTCTTCTGCTATATCGTGAGGAGGAAGGATGAAACGCACGAGGTGGTTTTTCTGCCTCCGATCGAGCCGGACCCGGGGGCGGTGAAAGAGGCGGAGATCCTTCGGCTCACCGCCGCTCACGTAAAGGCGCTCGAGGACGCAGTCAGGCTGCATCCGGATCAGTATTTCTGGGCTCACAAGAGGTGGAAAACCAGACCGGCGGACCGAACGGTGAGCTGAAACGGCGCCCCGTCATTTATTCCCCGTCTGATCCTCGGGCGAGGGCCGCCTGAAATCCGATCGTGGAATTGGTCTTGCCGCTCTTGATCTTTATCTCCCCGAAAGTTTTCTCGTATTGCTCGATCGTGCGCCCGAGAACCTCATGCAGCGACTTGGCCGACTGCGGGGTCATGACGATTCGCGAGAAAACCTTGGCCTTCGGAAGCCCGGGGAGAAGGCGCGCGAAATCGAGTATGAACTCCGAAGGCGTGTTTCCAGTCAGCACGAAATTGGAATAGATTCCCTCCGCTGCCGATTCGTCGAGCTGTATCTGGATCTGCTGCTGATGCGGCTGTTTTTCCATCCGAGGCACCTCATTTCAAACGTTAAGTTCCGGAGCCGCCGGACACCGGCGGCGGCAGGGTGGATTATATTCCATGAAGGAGTTTCAGGCAAGCGGATCGATTCCTTTTCATATGGTGACGGAAACGCCCCGCGTGTATAATGTAGCGCCGTACATCGAACCGGAGGCTGACGCGGCGCCGCGGCGAAGCCTTGTCAGCGGTTGCGCGGCAGAACGAGGGAGGGAGAGCGATGAGCCTGCAGGTAGAACCTGGCGATATCGTGGAGGCCGGCGAACGGATCGGGCCGTGGATCAACCGGACCCCGGTCCTCACCTGCGGCACGCTGGACAGGATGAGCGGAGCCTCCCTGTTTTTCAAGTGCGAGAATTTCCAGAAGGCCGGGGCCTTCAAGGCGAGAGGGGCGATGAACGCCGTTCTCTCCCTTTCGGAGAAGGAGGCGAAAAAGGGGGTCGCGACGCATTCCTCGGGAAACCATGCCGCCGCCCTTTCGCTCGCCGCGGCGAAGCGGGGCATCCCCGCCTATGTGGTGATGCCTTCGAACGCGCCGCCGGTGAAGATAGCCGCGGTGCGCGGATACGGCGGGCTGATAACCTTCTGCGAGCCGACGCTCGAGGCGAGGGAAACGGGGCTCGCCTCCGTCCTGACGGAGACCGGGGCGTCGACCGTTCATCCGTTCGACGACAGGCGCGTGGTGGCCGGGCAGGGGACGGCCGCGATGGAACTGCTCGAAGACCACGGCGATCTCGACGCGATCGCGGCCCCGGTCGGGGGCGGAGGGCTTTTGAGCGGGACATCGATAGCCGCCGCGGCAAAAGGACGGCGCTGCGCCGTCTATGGATGCGAACCGCGCAACGCGGACGACGCGCTGAGGTCCTTCAAAAGCGGGAAGCTGGTCCCTTCCGTCAATCCCGACACCGTCGCGGACGGGCTTCGCACCTCGCTCTGCGCCCTGACATTGTCGATAATCCTGGAAAAGGTCGAGGATATAGTCACGGTATCCGAGGATGAGATCATCGCCGCGATGCGCCTCGTCTTCGAGAGGATGAAAATCATCATCGAGCCTTCGTCGGCTGTCGCCGTGGCGGCCGTGCTGTCGGGCCGCATGAACGTAAAGGGCAAGAAGGTCGGCATAATCATATCGGGAGGGAACGTCGATACCTCGGCGCTGCCGTGGTGATCGTTCCGCTCTTCGGGATCGAATGGTCGCGGCGGGCCGGGCCGTGACGGCCGGGGCGATGCCGCCGTCAAATGAAGACGGCGCCGGGGGCCCCGGCGCCGTCTCGTGGTTTATTCCCGTTTCAAAAGGACGGCCTTCAGTTTTCACGGTTGAACGCGTCGTCGAACAGCGTTTCGAGCCTGTTCTTGTGCTTCAACTCCTCCTGAAGGATGATCTCGAGCGTCGCGGCAATCCTCGGCGAGCTGGTCGCTTTCGAGAACTCCGAGTAGAGCTGGACCGCCGCCTTCTCGCGCTGGATCGCGACGCGCACGGCTTCCCTGTAGTCCATGTCCGGAGACGGGATCACTTCGACGAGGTAGTCGGCAAGGTGCAGGTCAACCACCTTCCTGTCCGGTTTTTCCTTGGTGTGCCCCGATTTGAGATCGTGGAATAGTTTTATATGGCCGGCTTCCTGCTCGGCGAATTCCTCGAACACTTCCCTCATCGCGGGTTTCTCGATCTTCTTCGCCCATTTCCTGTAGAAATCGTAGGCCTCTTTTTCCTTCTCGATGGCGAAGTCGAAAACATCGTCCACATTGTCGAAGTCGAGGCAGTCATACTCGAACATCTCGATTGGTCCTTTCTGATAACTGTTACTGTAAGCCCATCGGTAAAAGATTAAACGAAACCGGCCGAAAAATCCATACATAAGTGGCCCGATAAATCTTGAGCGCGGAAGCGGGTTGGACTACCATATAGGACGCGTTGCGGGCATGATCTTCCGGGCGCCCGCCGGGGATTGCAGGCCCGGGGGGCGTGGATGAGCGACATGAGGGTGCCGGGCGGGCAGGAGAGGGCTTCGCGCCTCCCCCTGATTTGCACTTGATTGCCGGTGCCCGTTGGGATATATTCCCGTGGGTGCAGCCCACCCGGATGCCGGCAGGAGCGAACCTGTTGATACGTATCCGGTTAAACTCTGTCCGGAGAATGATGAACAAGAAGAAAGCCGCCGGCATATGCAGGGCGATAGGCGGGTCGTCGGTCACCGTCATCGGCGACCTGATGCTCGACAGATATTTCTGGGGTCAGGTCGAGAGGATCAGTCCCGAGGCTCCGGTCCCGGTCGTCAACGTGGAGAGGACCGATGTGCGCCCCGGTGGGGCGGCTAACGTAGCGTGGAACCTCATATCCCTGGGATGCCGCCCCGATCTCGCGGGGATCGTCGGCAGGGACGGCCAGGCATCGCAGTTGCGCTCGCTTCTCCGGGAAAAGGGGATCTCGACGGGGCACCTCGTGACGGATTCGTCGAGGGTGACCACCGAGAAGATAAGGATCGTGGCGCACAACCAGCAGGTCGTGAGGGCCGATTTCGAATCGGGGGGCGCGGTTTCCGGCAGGACCCTTTCCAGGCTGAAGGCCGCGGCGCTCGAGGGGATCGCCGGGTCGGGGGCCGTGGTGATATCCGATTACGGCAAGGGGGTCGTGGCGATGCCCCTGATGGATACGGTGAGGCGGGCCTGCGCCGCGAGGAACGTGCCCGTCATAATCGATCCCAAGGAGGGGCGCTTCGAGCTTTACAGGGGAGCCTTCGCGCTGACGCCGAACCTCAAGGAGGCGGGAGGCTTTTACAACATGAAGATACGCACCCCGGGAGAGCTCGACACGGTCGGCAGGTCGCTCCTCGAAGACCTTGAGGCGCACGCCGTGCTCATAACGCGCGGCGAGGAGGGAATGACCCTCTTCGAGGAGGGAAAGGCGCCGAGGCATTTCCCAACGAGGGCGAGCGAGGTTTACGACGTGACGGGGGCGGGGGACACGGTGATAAGCGTTTTCGCCGCGGCCATCGCGGCCGGGGCTTCGATATACGACTCGATCGAGCTTGCCAATTCCGCCGCCGGAATCGTGGTAAGGGAACTCGGCACGGCCACGGTCAGCGTGGATGAGCTTGCCGGTTCGTTCGCGGGATAGAGATTGCGCGGTTCCGGGAGCCGCAGAAGAATGAGCGTCGGCATACTTGACAGGAAGGACCTCTCGGCATTCAGGAAACGGAATCCTGATAAAAGGATCGTATTCACGAACGGCTGCTTCGACATACTTCACAGGGGGCATGTAGCCCTTTTGAAGCAGGCCCGCTCACTGGGCGATTGCCTCGTGGTCGGAGTCAATACGGACGACTCGGTGCGAAGGCTCAAGGGCGCCCCGAGGCCCCTGGTCCCGCAAAAGGACAGGGCGTTCATTCTGCTGGAACTGAGGTGCGTCGACCATGTGACCTTCTTCGGCGAGGATACTCCCCTCGAGACGATCGGGGAGCTTGTCCCCGATGTTCTCGTCAAGGGCGATGAATATGCGGCGGAGGATATCGTCGGCGCCGATTTCGTGGAGAGCAGCGGTGGAAGGGTCGTAAGGGTGAGGATGGTGGGGGGTTTTTCAACAAGCGCTCTGATAAAGAGAATGAGGGGGGATCCTTAGAGAAATTGAAGCCCCGGAAGTTGTTTCGATAAATTGAACGAGATGGCATTATGAGGGTTATTTGAGAATTTACCGGAGGTCGTTTTTTTTATGAGTAGAAGGAAGATATTGATCATGGGCGCCGCGGGCAGGGATTTCCACAACTTCAACACCCTGTTCAGGAACGATAAATCCGTCGAGGTCGTGGCCTTCACGGCGACACAGATACCGGACATCGCCGACCGGAAATACCCCGCGGCTCTCGCGGGGGGCCTCTATCCGAAGGGGATTCCGATTTATCCGGAGGAGAAGCTGGCCTCGCTCATTAAAAGCAAAAAGGTCGAAGAGGTCATCTTCGCCTACAGCGACGTGTCGAGCCAGTACGTGATGCAGAAGGCGCAGATGGTCAATTCCCTGGGAGCGCACTTCACGATGGCGGGCGCCGCCCCGACGATGGTCGAGAGTACGAAGCCGGTGATCTCCGTCTGCGCGATCAGAACGGGGTGCGGCAAGAGCCAGACGACGCGCGCCGTCGCGAGGATCCTCCTCGACGCCGGCAAGAAGGTCGCCGCGATACGCCACCCGATGCCGTACGGGGACCTGGCGAAACAGAAGGTTCAGCGTTTCGGCTCGCTTGGCGACCTGAAAAAGCACAAGTGCACGATCGAGGAGATGGAGGAATACGAGCCGCACATCGTCAACGGCGTCGTAATTTACGCAGGCGTCGATTACGAGGCGATTCTTCGCGAAGCGGAGAAAGAGGCCGACGTCATCCTCTGGGACGGCGGGAACAACGACATGCCGTTTTACAAGCCCGATCTCAGCATAGTGGTGGTCGATCCGCACAGGCCGGGGCACGAGCTGGAGTATTACCCCGGCTTCGCGAACCTTCTGATGGCAGACGTGATCGTCATCAACAAGATAGATACCGCCGATCTCGAGGGTATCGAAATGGTCCGCGAGAACATCGCGGCTTTCAATCCGAAGGCGATCGTGATAGACGCGGCCTCCCCCCTCTCGGTGGACAAGCCGGAGCTGATCAGGGGCCGCAGGGTGCTCTGCGTCGAGGACGGGCCGACGCTGACTCACGGAGGGATGCTTTACGGCGCGGGGATCATGGCCGCGATGAAATTCGGCGCCTCCGAGCTCGTCGATCCGAGGCCCTGGGCGACAGGCAAGCTCGCCGGGACCTTCGAGAAGTACCCCGACATCGGGACCCTGCTGCCGGCGATGGGGTATGGCGCCCAGCAGATAAAGGATCTCGAGAGGACCATAGCGAAGGTGAAATGCGATACGGTGATCATCGGTACGCCGATAGATCTCTGCAGGATCATAGACATAAAGCAGCCGACGGTGAGGGTGACATACGATCTCGATGAGATCGGTCATCCCGACCTGAAAGACGTGCTCAAGCCTTTTCTGAAGTAATTATAAAATGCTCTAAATAAAAGGCATAACAGGCTGTGGCATAATTAATTGGCGGAGGTTGTAATTGAAGATTCATGAGGCAGACGCGAGGGTGATATTCGCGAAGTACGGGCTTCCCGTACCGCCGAGCCGCCTTGTAACGAAGGCCGGCGGAGGCGAAGGGCGCTGCGGAGGAGCTCGGATGCCCCGTCGTCGTGAAGGCCCAGGTTCTCGTCGGCGGCAGGGGGAAGGCGGGCGGCGTGAAGCTCGCCAAGAATCCGGCCGAGGCGGCGGAGAAGGCGAAGGCGATCCTGGGAATGGACATAAAGGGGCTGACGGTGGAGAAGGTCCTCGTGGCGAAGGCTGTCGACATCTCGAGCGAATTTTATGTCGGGATGCTCTTCGACAGGGTCTCGAGGAAACCGCTCATGATGATATCGCCCGCGGGCGGCATCGACATCGAGGAAGTGGCCAGATCGACCCCGGAGAAGATAATGAAGGTCGTCGTCGACCCGTCCACCGGGCTTCTTCCCTTCCAGGTGAGGAAGATGGCCGCTTTCCTGACCGGCGAGAAGGAAGTCGCCAAGCAACTGGGGCCGGTTTTCAGGTCTCTCTACAAGGCATTCATGGAGGTCGACGCCTCGCTCGCGGAGATCAATCCCCTGGTCGTCAGCCCCGACGGAAAGGTCTGGGCCATCGACGCCAAGATCAATATCGACGATAACGGCCTCTACAGGCACGGCGACATGGAGGGATTGAGGGACGACTCGGGCGAGGATCCAGGCGAGGTGGAGGCGAGGGAAGCGGATCTTTCCTTCGTCAAGCTCGACGGAAACATCGGGTGCATAGTAAACGGGGCCGGCCTCGCGATGGCGACGATGGACATGATCAAGCATTACGGCGCGCGCCCGGCGAACTTCCTCGATATCGGGGGAAGCTCCAACCCGGGCAAGGTGCTTTCCGCGATGAAGATCATCGTGCGCGATAAAAACGTGAAGGCGATCCTCATAAACATATTCGGCGGGATCACGAGGTGCGACGACGTCGCCAACGGTCTGCTCCAGGCCAAAAAGGATCTCGATCTCGACATACCCCTCGTCGTCAGGCTGATCGGCACGAACGAGGAGCAGGCGAGGAAGCTTCTCGAGGGAACGGAGCTCGTCCCGGCCGCCACGATGGACGAAGGGGTAAAAAAGGCCATTGCCATAGCGAACGGCTGATCGCCGGAAAGGAAGTCTGATTTGAGTATTCTAGTGGATAATGGGACCAGGCTGATCGTCCAGGGGATCACCGGACGGGACGGCGGTTTCCACGCGAAACAGATGGCCGCTTACGGCACGAAGGTCGTCGGCGGAGTGACCCCCGGCAAGGGAGGGACGAAGACCGAGGACGGGGTGCCCGTTTTCGATTCGATGGAGGACGCCGTCCGCGAAACAGGGGCCAACACGAGCGTGATATACGTTCCGGCGGCATTCGCCGCCGACGCTATATACGAGGCGTCGGACGCGGGAGTGGTCCTCGTGGTCTGCATAGCCGAGGGGATCCCCGTGAGGGATATGGTGAGCGTGCTTCCCTACGCGCGCGAGCGGGGGACGCGGGTCATCGGGCCGAACAGCCCCGGTGTGATATCGCCGGGGAAAACGAAGGTCGGGATCATGCCCGGTAACATTCACAAGGAAGGCGGCGTCGGCGTCATCTCGCGAAGCGGCACCCTGACGTATGAGATCGTCTACAATCTGACCAGGAACGGGATCGGCCAGTCGACATGCCTCGGGATCGGCGGGGATCCGATCGTTGGAACGAACCTTCTCGAGGCGATGGAGCTCTTCGCCGCCGACGACGAGACCGAAGCGGTGGTCCTGATCGGCGAGATCGGGGGAAATGACGAGGAGCAGGCGGCGCTGATGGTAAGGAACGGCTACCCGAAGAAGGTGGCGGCCTTCATAGCCGGGCGGACGGCCCCTCCGGGAAAGAGGATGGGGCATGCCGGGGCGATAGTCACCGGCGGCACCGGAACCGCCGCCGACAAGGTAAAGGCGTTCGAGGAAGCCGGGGTCCCGGTCGCGGCCACGCCCGGCGAGATGGCGGGCATCGTCTCGGGCCTTTTGTAAGGGCGCCGGGAAGCGGTGTCCCGGGGTCCGCGGCGGAGCCGCGGGTCCGGGTTGCTCTTAATTGATATGCGGGAGGAATTTGTGGAAAAGACCTTTCTTATGATAAAACCAGAGATGGTCGAGGCCGGGAAGCAGGGCGAGATAATCGACCTGCTTATCAGGAACCGCTTCACTGTCAAAGGGATGAAGCAGTTCAGGTTCGATCGGGAGAGGGCCGGGGAGTTTTACGGGGTCCACAGGGAAAAACCGTTCTTTCCGGACCTGGTGAGATATATAACCTCCGGGGATGTCGTGGGCATCGAACTCGAGAAGGAGAACGCCGTAAAGCTGCTGAGGGAACTGGTCGGGGCGACCGACCCGGCGGGGGCGAGGCCGGGAACGATACGTTACATGTACGGTTCGAGCCTTCAGACGAATGCCGTTCATGCCTCCGATTCGCCGGAATCGGCGGAAAAAGAGCTTGCTATCGTCTTCGCCGGAGATTAATATAAACGCTTTATGGAGAAGGATTTTCCAAAGATGGAATTGGACCTCGGCCACGTGGGCGAACGCTCCTCCTTTTCCTTCGATGAAAATTTCGAGATCGAGCCGGTCGGCGGGGAGCCGGCTCCATGCCGGGTCAGGGTGGATGTGGATATAACCAGGACCGGCGCCAGGTATCTGCTCGAGGCGAGGGTCGTCTCTGTTTTCAAGACGGGGTGCGGCAGATGCCTGGAAACCTTCGAATGCCGTATCGACACCGGGTTCGATATCGTATTTCAGGGCGGCGAGAAGGTTCAAATCCCCGATGGTGCCGAGGAGGACGATTTCATCTTCCTCGGATCGGGCGAGGAATACTGTTTCGACCTGTTTCCCCGCGTCAGGGAGGCGGTACTTCTCGACCAGCCGATATGTTATCTCTGCAGTGAAGACTGCCGCGGAATCTGCCCGGGCTGCAGAGAGAACCTGAACGTGAAAGAATGCAGGTGCGCGAAGAAGGAGAGCGATCCCAGGTGGGCGGCTCTCAAGGATGTCAACGGCGCGCGGCAAGCAGGAAGTGAAGAATCCCGCGAGCGGGAGGAGTGAAGATGGCAAATCCAAAACACAGGACTTCGAAATCCAAAAAGAACAAACGCAGAACGCACTGGAAGGCCACCAATCCGGCCATGTCGGTATGTTCCCATTGTCATCAGCCTAAGCAGCCCCACATTGTATGCCCTAATTGCGGCTACTATGGCGGACGCGAAGTGATTACCCCCCGGGTCGAGGAAGAAAAGTAGAATTCTTCGCCGATACGAACGGGGCAAGGAAGAAGTGGCCGATAGGGATGGCGGGACAGGATCCAGATCCCTGCCGGGGGCATGATGAAGATAGCTCTGGACGCCATGGGCGGCGATAAAGCGCCCGAGGAAATAATCGACGGTGCGGTCGAAGCGGTGAACGAGGCTTCCGGAAGGTTCCACGTCGTTCTCGTGGGCCAGAGGGCCGTTATCGAGAATTACATACAAACCAAGGGTTTTCCCACCGCCCATCTCGAGATAGCGGACGCCCCCGAGGTGATCGGGATGTCCGAGAGCCCGGCCACGGCCATACGCAGAAAAAAGGGATCTTCGATATCGGTCGCCGTGAGGATGCATCGCGACGGCGAGGTGCAGGCCGTCGTGAGCGCCGGCAACACGGGAGCCGTCGTCGCAAGCTCGCTTCTTTACCTCGGCAGGATCCCCGGCATAGACAGGCCCGCCATCGCGATCTATTTCCCGACGCGCAACGGTGGGACCGTCCTGCTCGACGGAGGAGCCAATTCCGACTGCGTCCCGAAGCATCTCGAGCAGTTCGCCCTCATGGGCTCGGTTTACGCCGAGCATTTTCTCAAGCGCAACAATCCCCGCATCGGCCTTCTCAGCATAGGCGAAGAGCCTTCCAAGGGGAACGAGCTCACGAGGGAGACTCACCTCCTTCTCGGGAAAAGCGGCATGAACTTCGTCGGCAACGTGGAGGGCAGGGATATATTCAGGGAAACGGTCGACGTTGTCGTCACGGACGGTTTCGTCGGGAACGTCGTCCTGAAGTTCACGGAAAGCATCATCTATTACATAACGAGCCTTATCAAGGAGGGCGTCAACGAGAGTTTCTCCGCCAAGCTCGGCGCCGTCCTGATGAAACCCGTTTTCCGGAAGATGAGGGAGACGCTCGACTACGCCGAATACGGGGGAATGCCCCTTCTCGGCGTCGACGGCGTCACGATCATCGGGCACGGAGGCTCCTCCGCCAAGGCCATAAAGAACGCCATATTCGCAGCGGAGCGCTTCGTGCAGAGCGGCATCAACGACAAATTGCGATCCAGGACGGAGGGATTGCAATGACCGGCCCAAAAGACGCTCGAATGAGCGCGAGAATTTCGGGGATCGGCTATTACATACCCGAGAAGATATTGACGAACTTCGATCTCGAGAAGATGGTCGATACGACCGACGAATGGATCATGACGAGATCCGGGATCAGCGAGCGGCGGATCGCCGCTCCCGACGAGGCTTCGAGCGACCTGGCCCTCGCCGCTGCGAAGGCGGCTCTCAAGGACTCTGGGGTCGATCCGAAGGACCTCGACCTGATCATAGTGGCCACCGTGACCCCGGACATGTCCCTCCCCTCGACGGCATGCATCATCCAGGACAAGCTCGGCTCGACGAAAGCGGCCGCCTTCGACATCAGCGCCGCCTGTTCGGGATTCATATACGGTCTCGCGACCGCCCAGTCGATGATCGCCGCCGGGCACACGAAGAAGGCCCTCGTGGTCGGAGTCGAGGTGCTTTCGAGAATAATCGACTGGGAGGACAGGACTACATGCGTGCTTTTCGGCGACGGAGCCGGCGCCGTCGTGCTCGAGCCGTGCCCCCACGGCGAGGGGATAATCGGGACGTACATGCAGAGCGACGGTTCGCTCGGCGATCTGCTATACCGGCCCGGGGGAGGATCGAGGGCCCCGCTCACGGTCGAGACTCTCATGGAGCGGCAGCAGTATGTGAAGATGAAGGGGGACGGCCTCTTCAAGTACGCGGTCAGGGCGATGGTCGACGCCGCCGAGAGAACCCTCGATGAAGCAGGCGTGGCGAAGGAAGACATAGATTACCTGGTTCCCCATCAGGCCAATATAAGGATCATCGAGGGAGTGAGGAAACGGCTCAATCTAGAGAAGGATCAGGTCGTGGTCAACATCGACAGGATAGGCAACACCTCCTCCGCGAGCATTCCCATCGCCCTCGGCGAACTCAAGGAGAACGGCACGCTGAAAAAAGGCGATCTCGTGATAATGGTCGCATTCGGCGGCGGGCTGACCTGGGGATCGATACTTTTCAGGAACTGACGGCGCCGGGCCGGGAAGGGTTCCCGGGCCGCCCCCGTCTATTCACGATTCAAGGGAGAAGAGTCTGATGAAAGCTGCGATGATATTTCCCGGCCAGGGATCGCAGTATGTCGGGATGGGGAGGGATCTCCGGCTTCGTTTTCCCTCCGTGAAGGATATCTACGCCGAGGCCGATGAAGTGCTGGGATTCGCCATCTCCACCCTGTCGTTCGAGGGAGACCCGGCGATACTCACCGAGACGCGCAACGCGCAGCCGGCCATACTTCTTCACAGCGTCGCCGTCGCGAGGGTTCTCAGGGAGGAGGCGGGAGTCGAGCCCGCCATTGCGGCGGGGCACAGCCTCGGGGAATATTCAGCGCTCGCGGTCGCGGGCGTGATGGATCCGATGGACGCGCTGAGGATAGTCCGAAGGCGCGGGGAACTGATGTTCGAGGCCGGAGTGAAGCAGCCCGGGACGATGGCGGCAGTGATAGGCCTCGATCGCGGCGACGTCGAGGCGATATGCGCGGAGGCGTCGTCCGGGGGGCTAGTGGCGGTCGTGGCGAACATCAACTCGCCGGGCCAGATAGTGATATCGGGGCATATCGAGGCGGTGGAGAAGGCGATGGAGAAGGCCGCCGCGAAGGGAGCGAAGAAGGTCATACGTCTCAACGTCAGCGGGGCCTTTCATTCCCCCCTGGTGGCTCCGGCCCAGAACGAGCTGGTCGAATACATAAGGAGCTTCGACCTCGGGGACGCGGCCGTGGACGTCGTCTGCAACGCCGACGCCGGGATCGTTCGGAGCAGCGGGGAGATCGTGGACGCCCTGTCGCGCCAGCTGACCAGCCCGGTTCTCTGGTCCGATTCGATGGAGACTCTTCTTTCCCGGTGGAACGGGCCTGTGATCGAGGCCGGCCCGGGAAAGGTCCTTGCCGGCCTTCTGAAGCGCATCGACAGGGACAGGGAGGCGGTTCCGGCCGGGACCCTCGAAGACATCGAGAAGTTTCTTGCCCGCCGGGACGGATTGAATTAAAGTAATTCTTTACCTTAACGGCCTTTTTTGGTATATAGGACAATCGTCATGAAGGAACTTGAAGGAAATGTCGCGGTAATCACGGGAGCGGGACAGGGTATCGGACGGGATATCGCGCTCGCTCTCGGCGATCACGGCGTGGACGTGGCGGTGATCGACGTGAACATCGCCACGGCCGGAGAGACCGTTTCGCTGCTGAAGGAGAAAGGCCGCGACGGCCTTGCCCTGAAGTGCAACATCGTCGATTACGAAGAGGTCCAGCAGTGTTTCCGGGAGATCCTCGGCTGGAAGGAGCAGATTCACATTCTGGTCAACAACGCCGGGATCACCAGGGACAATCTCCTTCTCGAGGATGGGGGAGGACGAGTGGAAAAGCGTGATCGACGTCAACCTCACGGGGACTTTCAACGTGACGAAGGCCGCGACGAAACACATGTTCAAGAAACGTTACGGCAGGGTGATCAATATCGCGTCGGTGATAGGGCAGATGGGCAACGCGGGCCAGAGCAACTACGGCGCGAGCAAGGCGGGCATAATCGGGTTCACCAAATCGGTGGCGAGGGAATTCGCTCCGAGGAACGTGACGGTCAACGCGATCGCGCCCGGTTTCATCGAGACGGCGATGACCGCCGTGCTTCCGGAGGAAGTGCGGGAGGGCATGCGCCGCATGATCCCGCTCGGAAAATTCGGGACCGGCGTCGACGTGGCCAACGTCGTGCTGTTTCTCTCTTCCGGGCTGGGGAGCTACGTCACGGGACAGGTTATAAACTGTGACGGCGGCATGGTCATGGCATAAACAGGCTGTTTAACAGGAGGTACGTGGCTCTATGACGATCGAAGAAAGAGTAAAGAAGGTAGTCGAGGACCAGCTTTCGGTAAATCCCGACCAGATCAGCAGGGAGGCTTCGTTCATCGACGATCTTGGTGCGGATTCGCTCGACACTGTGGAGCTCGTGATGGCCCTCGAAGAGGAATTCGGCGTTGAGATCCCGGACGAGGAAGCGGAGAAGATAACGAAGGTCGGGGAAGCCATCGATTATATCGAGGCTCATCTCGATGAATAGAAACCCCGGGGCCGGAAATGTCCGGAGCGGGTTTTGTTCCTGGAGGAATATTGCGTAACAATGGCAGAAGAGTCGTCGTGACCGGGCTCGGCGCGATTTCGCCGTGCGGGAATTCCGTGCCTGAAAGCTGGGGCAACATAATCGCAGGCAGGTCCGGCATAACCAGGGTCACGGCCTTCGATCCGACCGGCTACGGTTCGCAGATCGCCGGCGAAGTGAAGAATTTCAATCCTGAAGATTATATCGACAGGAAGGAGGCGAAACGGATGGACCGTTTCGTCCACCTCGCCATGGCGGCCTCCATCGAAGCGATGAAGGATCTGGAGGGTACCGGCTTCAACGGAGACGATTTCGCGACCGTGATCGGGTCCGGGATAGGCGGGATCGGCACCTTCGAAACCCAGCACTCGAACCTGATCGAGAAAGGCCCGGGAAGGATAAGCCCATTTTTCATCCCGATGATGATCGCGGACATGGCCGCGGGGCTCGTGTCGATAAGATACGGGCTCAAGGGGCCGAACTACGCCACCGTGTCGGCCTGCGCATCGGGAGGGCACTCGATAGCCGCCTCCTTCAGCCTCATAAGAGAGGGGTACGCGGAAGCGGCGCTGACAGGCGGGGCCGAGTCGACGATCAGCCCGATGGCGCTCGGCGGGTTCAGCTCGATGAAGGCGCTCTCCACCCGGAACGACGACCCCGGCAGGGCGAGCCGCCCCTTCGATACGGACAGGGACGGGTTCGTCATGGCGGAAGGGGCGGGCATCGTGCTCCTCGAGGAACTTCATCACGCCATGGACAGGGGCGCAGACGTTCTCGCCGAGCTTGTCGGCGTGGGAATGTCGGGCGACGCGTATCATATGACCTCTCCGGCTCCCGGCGGGACCGGCGCTATAAAGGCGATGAGGATGGCTTTGAAGGACTCCGGCATCGACGCGTCCGAGGTCGATTACATCAACGCCCACGGCACCTCCACCCAGTACAACGACAAGGCGGAATCCGAAGCGATAAACGAGGTATTCGGCGGAAGGGAAACGCTGCACGTCAGTTCGACCAAATCCTGCACGGGGCACCTTCTCGGCGCGGCGGCCGGCATCGAGATGATATTGTGCGTAAAGGCTCTGCGGGAACAGATCATGCCCCCGACGACGAACCTCGACAACGTCGACCCCGAATGCGCTATAAATCATGTGCGGAACACCGCGATTAAAAAGGAATTGAACTACATCCTGAGCAACTCTTTCGGTTTCGGAGGGCATAACGTGAGCCTTCTGCTCAAGAGGTTCGAGTCATAAGGGAATATTGATCCTCATGCGAAGATTGCTCGACGGATTCAGGAAGCATTTCGCGCCTGAACCGGAAAAAGTCCCCGAGAAAATTCTGCTGCTCGAAAAGAAACTGGACTACCGTTTCAAGGACAGGAAGCTCCTCATGGAGGCGCTTACCCACAGGTCGACGCTCGGCGAGCTCAAGCCCGGGGAAACGGGGATAACCTACGAACGGCTCGAGTTTCTCGGCGACTCCGTCCTCGCCCTCGTCACGACAGAATACCTGATGAAAAATTTCCCCGACGAAAACGAAGGGCAGCTGACGCAGAAAAAATCGCTTCTTGTCAGCAAGAACGTCCTTTCGAAAAAAGCGGAGATCATAGACCTCAAGGAACACGTCATCCTGAGCGAAAACGCCTTCAAAGGCGGAGTGCACGGGCAGGATTCGATCCAGACGGCCGTTCTCGAGGCGGTGATAGGCGCGATGTACCTCGACGGCGGGCTCGAGCCGGCGCGCCTCTTCATCGAGGATCTCGTCCTGAGCGACATAGACGAGATCGTCGGGCATACGGACCATATCAATTATAAGAGCCATCTGCAGGAATGGACCCAGAGGAAATACAAGGGATACCCGAAATACAGGGTGAAATCCACGACCGGCCCGGAACACGACAAGTTGTTTCTCGTGGAAGTGAGGATAAACGAAGGTGTGGTGGGAAGGGGGCGCGGCAAGAGCAAGAAGGACGCCGAGCAGATGGCGGCGAAGGAGGCTCTTGTCAGGCTGAGGAAGACTCACTGAGAGGAATGTAGTGGGAGACACGGAAAAAGCGAGGCAGTTTCCCTTCACTTTCGGGTGCGACCCGCGGGTCATCTGCGAGGAATGCGGGCTCCCGTGCAAACTGGAGCGGATGTCGATCGACTGCCACAGGCGTGTTTTCCTCCAGGGGATGCTCAACTGCGTTTATTTCATTCAGGGATACTGTTTCCTGATCGATCATCCCGGTTGCGTATTCGACAACTCCGGTTCGCACGACACTTACTGGCTGCACCTTCTGGGGGAGTTCTTTCACAACGTCAACGGCAGGGAGGAGGACGAGGAATACCTCCGCAATCGAGCTGAGGTGCTGAAACTCGTCGAAAGGCAGATCACAAACAAGGATGTTTTTCTCTGCAGATACCTCGAGGAGTACTACACGCAGATCCTCGCGTCCGGCGGGGGGCTCTCGGAGGACATGCTCTCGAAGCTCGACGAAGCCTATCTCTCCATTCTTCGCGGCATCAGCCGAAAAACCGACTGACGCCGCCCGGCATCACGCCTTCCGGGCGGCCGGCCGGGACCGCCTTCCCCGATCAGAACCTGTAGGAACCGGAGACTATGATCTCCGTAAAATCCCTCTTCTCCGTGAGGAAACGTGTTTCCCTTTCGAATTTCCCGTAGGTCAGCGCGAGGTCGAGGGCGAGCACCTCGTCGATTATCCCGCCGATGCCGAAGGTGAAAAACCGCCTGTTGTCCCTGATCTTGAAGAACTCGTATTCGGTTGCAAGGCCCCAATTGTCCGGTTCGTCGATGACGTAGGTCATCTCTTCCATTCCCTTGAGGACAAGAGGCATGCTGGCGTAACCGCCGCGCAGGCTCACGGTTGTCCCCGGCACGGTGAATTCGGCGCCCGCGCCGAACCCGAAAACCGACTCGAGGACGTCGCGCTGCGGCTCCGTCTCGTCGACGAGCCTGAGGTCGTTGTATTCGGTCTGCGAATAATCCGAGTACGAGAGGTCCACGGCAAGAAGGAGATTTTCGACCTCCATGGCCAGCCCCCCAGCGAATTTCATCGGGAGGGTGAATTCGTCCTCGACGTAGTACGACTGGTCGTCGGTCGTCCAGGGCATTCCGTCGGTAGAATGTTCCGGTGTAGGAATCGGCGCCGTCGCCGTCGAAGTAGAGTTTCGCCGGCGTGGCCATCGTGACGCCCGCCTTGATGAAGTCGGTCACCCACATCATGATCCCGAACTCGAGGCTCACCCCGTCGAGATCCGCCGACACGTCGTCGCTATAGGCGTAGCTCGAATCCGATCCGGTCGCCCGCAGCGATATGTTCTCCTTCAGGTCCAGTGATTCGTTCCAGAGCACGAGGGTCGCCCCGGCCGAGATTCTCGGCGTCAGCTCCGCTCCGATCGCGAAACGGTACTGGTATATGGAACCGGATTGCAGAAGGGAATTGCCGAGCGTCCCGCCGAGGTCGGGCCTTACCGCGTTCCTGACATATTCGATGTCCGAGGTGGCGGCGCGAAAGACACCGAGGCCGAAAACGACGTTGTTCCCGTAGGATGAAACCGGCTGAACCATGGCAAGGTGCCCGAAGGAGGTGCTGGAGTTGTCGGTCGAAGCCATTATGCCGTCGTAGGTGTTCTCGATGCCGGACTGCGCGTGGTGTATCCCGAAGGAAAGTTCCCGGTCGCCGATCTGAGTGAGGCCCGCCGGGTTGTAGAAGATGGCGAACGCGTCATCGCTCACCGCGGTATAGGCTCCGCCCATGGAAAGTGGGCGGGCTCCCGCGCCCCTGACGTCGAGCAGCGAAAGCCTGTCGAGCGAAAGAAGGCCGATTATCTGGGCGTTGACGATCGCCGGCGAAAATGCCAGTATCGCCGCGATCACCGTCGCGGTTGTCGTTTTCCGGGTTCTTTTAAACATGTTCTCCCTCTTTTCCCAGGGGATCCGTTGGCTGGCGCTCACTATCTTCATGTTGATAGTATATTCCGCGGCGGACGGCGTGTCAACTTCACCTTGATTTGTGGGGGCATTTGCCGGAACGCCCCCATTGCGTTATAATTAGGTAACCCGCGTTGAGAAAGGACGGGAAGGTTTGAAAAAAACAGTCCTGATATTCATCCTGCTCATGGTTATGGGACGGGCGGACGCGTCCGCCGGAGCCGAAGACGACGCCATGGGATATTATCTGAAGGGGTCCATGGCCGAGGCGAGGAACGACCTGATGCGCGCCTACGCGTATTATTCCGCGGCCGCCCGGGCGGAAGAGGTCAACGAAATCGTGATCTATTCCCTGGCCAGGGTCGCCTACAATCTGGGAAAGACCGGCGAAGCGCGGGAATTCGCAGGCCGGATTCTTCAATCCCGCGAATTCGGCTCTAGGGCCGTCCTGCTTCTCGCCGAGGTCGAGTATCGCGACGGGAACTCCGACAAGGCGATCGAGCTTTTCAGGCGGGTGATGGACGATGAGGAAATTCCCGGATTCGAAGTCCGGAAGATGCTCGCCAGGATATACCTTGAGAAGGAGGATATCCCCGGCGCGAAAGCGATGCTGGAAGATGCGAGGCGGCTTTATCAATTCGACCTGTTCGTCAACTACAGGCTCGGTTTCATGTACGCAGAGGCGGGCGAGATAGACAGCGCCATCGTTTCCTTCGAGGACGCGATCGAATCCAATCCCGGGTTTGCCAACGCCTATACGGCACTCGCGTCGATGCAGCTGAGGAAGGGAGACCGCGTGAAGGCGAAGGGGGCCTTCGAGAACGCGGTCCGGCTCGATCCGGAAAACAGGAGCGCCGTCAAGGACCTCGCGGACCTTTATTACGAGGACGGCGAGTACGAGAACGGCGCTGCGCTTCTCGAGGGATTTTACAGGGAGAAGATGCTGGACGAGGAGGGAAAGATAGCCCTCGGCAAGTTTTACTATAGGCTGGGTGAGCGCGGGAAGGCGCTCGATCTTTTCAAGGGGATGCTCGAAACGCTTGGAGAGAAGCCCCCCATCCTGCGGATCGTATCGGAGATCGAGACCGAAATGGGCAATTTCAGGACGGCGGTCGGCTATATGCGAAGGCTGATCGAGCTTGAAAAAGATAATTTCAACAATTACATCGGAATGATCCTCATTGCTTTCGACCTCGCCGGACCGGTTTCCGGGCCGGACGAGTCGCCGCAGCTGTCCAAAGCGGAGGGGAGGTATTTCCTGAAGGAATCGGTCAGGTTCCATGACAGGGATTCCGCCGCCGACACGTATATCCTGGGAAGCGTTCACAGGAAGGCGGGGGACCTCGAACGCGCGGAGGATTTCCTGCTGCGGGCCGAGGAGCTGCAACCGGGCGACCAGCGCACCCTGCTCGAGCTCGCCTCGCTCTTCGAGGCGAAGGGCGAATTCGACAAGGCCCTCGAAAGGGTCAGGTTTCTGCACGAACGCACCCCCGACGATCCTTCGATAAGCAATTTCTACGGGTATCTGCTCGCCGAACAGGGGAAGGATCTCGAGCTCGCCGAGAAACTCCTGGATAACGCCCTTGCCGCTCAGCCGGGCAACGGTTATTTCCTGGATTCGATGGGCTGGATAAAGTATATGATGGGAGATTACAAAAAGGCCCGCGAGATACTGCTGCAGGCGCTCTCGATAGTAGGGGACGATCCGGTCATATGGGAGCATCTCGGCGATGCCTGCCTGAAGCTCGATCTCCGGGCGGAGGCGGAAGAAGCCTATTGCAAATCGGTCTCGATCGATCCCGAGAATCCCGGGGTTCGCACCAAACTGGAGAAGGTGAGAAATGCGGCCGTCGAAAGCGATTGATCTTCTCTGGACAGGGACGGCGATCGCCGCGGCGATCCTGATGGAGTCCTGCGCGGCGAGCCGGGCGGGCGTGAAGAACCTCGATCCGGCCCGCATGGAGGCGGCAGCGAGGCCCGCCGCCGCGGCCGACAGACGGACGATCATCACGGGCAAGGTGAAGATCGATTTCCCGGAATACCGCATCAGGGGAAGCTGCCGGATCGTCAACGAACCCGGCGGGGCGGTCCGCATCGATTTCATCCATTCGAGCCTTTTCGGCTCCTACAGGGAGGACGCCACACTCCATATCGGCGGCGAGGGGATAATCCTCGAAGACCATGAGAGGGATAACGTATGGACCGCCGATTCGACCCTCGATCTCATGAGAAGGATATCGGGTTTCGATCTGCGGCCCGACGACCTTTTGTTCGTTCTTCTTCTCGCCGTTCCGGAATCTACCGGCGAGGGATCGATCCGGGCGCGCGGCGGGAACGAAACGCTGGGGGCGGCCGGGACCTGGAGGGGGAGGGATATCGAGCTTTCGAGGGATGAAAGTCACGGAACCCAGCTTTTCCGGCAATGCGCGAAAGACATATCCCTTTGCTATACGGCGAGATATGCGTATAATGACGGCAGGCGCTACCCGTCCAGGATAGTCCTAGAAAGGGATCCCGGCGGGGAAAGGATCTCCCTGACGGTCTCGGATGTCAGGGAAGAGGAGACGACGGAGCGGTAAGATAAAAACCGGGCACCATGAAAATGGCCGGAACATATCCATTTCACAGGGGTATCAGCTGTTGGAAGACGATAAAACCGGAGATGACGGATTGAACCTGAACGAACAACTTCAGGCAGGCAGGGCCCGGCTGGGCGAACTGACCGACGAAGAGCTGATACTGAAGGTCCAGGAGGGCCAGAATCAGGCTTATGACATACTCGTGGGAAGGTACAAGAGCAGGCTCTACGCCTACCTTTTCCGCCTGTTGGGGAATGAGAGCGAGGCCGAGGAGTTCGCTCAGGAGACCTTCGTAAGAGCCTACATGCACGCAGATAAATACAGGACGGTCGCGAAATTCTCGACATGGCTCTACACAATAGCGACCAACCTGGTGCGCAACAGGATAAGGAATATCAAAAGAAGGCCGAAGATCATCAGCATATGGTCGGATGATCAGGGTGGAGACGAGGGGCATTGGGTGGAGATAAAGGATGAGGGGCCGAGCCCGGAGGATACGATGGACAGGAAGAAACTCAACGAGCTGATACAGGAAGCCATAGAGAGGATCCCGTCAAAATACCGGCCATCCTTCGTTCTTCGGGAGATAAACGGCCTCAGTTACGAGGAAATTTCGGCCGCGACAGGCCTTAAACTCGGCACAGTGCGTTCAAGGATAAATCGCGGCAGGACGCATTTCAAGAAAGCGGTGACGCCTCTTCTCGGCAGGGACATCAGATTCAAGGAGATGTAAAGATGAGATGCAAAAAGGCCAGAGAATGCTGGCTGATGAACAGGGACGGGCTTCTTGGCGAATCGGGGAGGGTCAGGCTGCAGCAGCACCTGGAGGATTGCCCCGAATGCGCTTCGGAAGTGAACGAGATGGAGGCATGCCTTTCGATGCTCGAATCCCTTCCGGAGCCGGAGCTGTCCGAAAATTTTGAATGGAATATCAAGCGAAGGATCGCTCTCGAGAAGGCGGCGGTGATGAGGCAGAGGGCCGGATCCGCCTTCAGCGGTGGCTGGGGGATCAGTTTCGTGTCAGGGGCGGCCGCCATGCTCGTTATCGCGCTGGCGGGCGCATGGTTTCTGCTTCGGGACGCCGGGCCGTCTCCCTCGAGGAGCGGCGATCCGGCCTCTTACCGGACCGGAACGGTGACGGCGGAGAGGCCCAACTGTAACATCAACTATACGAATACCGGTTATCCAACAGGCATAAAGATGGTCTCGGACGACATGTTCAACGCCGCCCCAGGCGACGGCGGCGCTAGACAGATGCCCTTTTCCATGGAGTCGGAAAGGCGCGTCGAATACCTCGTGAAGGAAAACGCGCTGCTCAGGGAATACCTGGAATATTACAAGCGCGAGAACATCTACCTGAAAAAACTTCTTCTCCAGAACAGCTCGAAACGGTGACGGCGGGATCGCGTGCCCGAAAAGGATCGGGAAATTCAGGGACGGCGAAGGCCGCCCCTTTTTTCTTGATGCGGCGGCTCCGAGCCTCTATGTTTATACCGGAGGTGGGACATGAGATGCCTGAAAATGCTGATATTCCTGTCGCTGCTCGCCGAGGTTTCATGCGTTAAAGGGTCCTCGATTTCCCCCGTGGGATCGTACAGCGACATCGTGCTTGTCACGGATACGGGAAAAAGCGGAGGGCTGAACGATTATATAATCAAGGAGCTGCAGCACCAGCTGGACTATTACTCGAAGATGGAAATCCAGTTCAAGCTGAGGATGATATCGGCGGAAGATCTTCGCGATGAGCCTCCCACCAAGAACATGGTGATATTCGGCGTTGCCAGGCAGGGTGAGATCGGCAGGATCATCGAGGGGTACATCGGGACCAACGCGGTGAGAAAGGTCCTCGAGGGGAAGAACCATATTTTCAAGAAAATGAATTATCCCGGGCCGGGGGAGCTCACCGTCATCGTGACGGCGTCCTCGCCCGAGAACCTTCGCGCGGTCGCGGTCGAGAATGGAGCGATAATAAGGGATATCATAGAGGAATCCAACAGGGAGAGGCTCAGGGCGAACCTGCTTCTCGACGAAAACACCGCGCTCGAAGACCAATTGAAGGCGAAGTACGGATTTAACGTGCGCATACCGTCGCTCTACCAGTTGAACCAGGAGAAACCGGACATACCGGGGATGGAGCTGGTCAGGAAACAACCCCACAGGGGGCTTGCGGTGTCCTGGAAACAATGGACGCGGGGGAGCCTGTCGGTGGCCGATTCCACGGCCCTTTACGGTTTGAGGGAGGATCTGGCGTGGAAGATGTACGACAAGGACGTGATGCGAAGGGAACTTGTCTTCTTCCATGAAGGGAGCCTCGGACCGTACACGGCGGTAAGGATGGAAGGGTACTGGGAGAACAGCGAGGAGCTTTACGGCGGCCCCTTCATCTGTTTCTTCATTCAGGACCCGTATCAGGGCGAGGATCTGGATCGTCGACTGCCTCGTCTACGCGCCCGGATTCGACAAGCATACCCTGCTGCGCGAATTGGTATCGGTGGCCGAGACCTTCAGGATAAATTGACCTTTTGATTCCGGCCCCTGGACCGGACGCTTGACATTTCCCACTTGATTTTGATAGCCTCCGCCATGAAAGTCGCTGTATCAAGGGACATGAAGGGACAAGCGAAGGGTAATCATGACAGGCAACCTGGATGAGGATATACGTCAACTCGAGAGGAAATACGGGGAAAATCCCCGGTCGAGGCTGTTCGCGCCGCTTGCGGACGCGTACAGGAAAAGCGGCCGGATAGACAGGGCGATCGAATTGTGCGAGGAAGGGCTGGAGAGGTTCCCCGACTATGCGAGCGCCCATGTCATTCTCGGCAAATGTTTCTACGACAAGGGAGCGACCGAACGCGCGAGAACCGAGTACGGAAGGGTACTCGAGCTCGATCCCGAGAACATGGTCGCTCTGAAGAACCTCGGAGACATCCTTCTCGGCGAGAACAGGCGGGAGGAAGCCGCCGCGCTATACCGCAAATTCCTCGCCATCGACCCGACGAACGATGAGGTCAACGGGATACTCAAGGAGATGAAGGCCGAATTCCAGGCGAGGAAGATCGATCTCCAGGATGAAAGCAGCATAAGGAAGGCGGAAAGTTCGCGTGAACTTGCGACAATGACTCTCGCCGGGATCTACGCTTCGCAGGGGTACTACAACAAGGCGCTGAAGATGTACAGGGATATCATCGCGTCGGAGCCGGGCAACAGCGAAGCCTCCAGGATGGTCGAGAAGCTGGAGTCGATGGTGCGGGATGCCGAGAAGGAACGCGAAGAGGTTTTCAACGACGAGATCCTGACGATATCGGTGGATGACGTCAGCAGGGACATGGCGGAAAATACGTCAGGCCATGGGGGGATCGGGGAACCGGTTCGGGAACCCGGTCTCGAGGAAGACGCGGCGGAGCCGGAGGAAAGCGAAGGCGCGCACCCCCCGGATCGGGCGCCCGATGAGCCTGAAAAGACGGAAGGCGGGGACTCAGATATAAAGGAGCCTTCGGAGGATACGACGGAAGGCGGGCGGAATACGGGAGGATCCGAATCGCCCGAAGGCATCAATCATTTTCAGCAATGGCTCAGGCAGATGCAGGACAGGAACGAAAAGGGCAAATAGGTTCCGGATTCGAAAGGAAACGACTTGGCGGACACAAGCAGCTTCAGGAATGGATTGATAATGAGGATGGACGGGCAGCTCTATTCGATCGCCGAATTTCAGCACGTCAAACCGGGGAAGGGTGGCGCCTTCGTCAGGACGAAGTTGAAGAAGATACCCGAGGGCTCTGTCATAGACAGGACCTTTCGAGCCGGCGAGAAGATAGAGGAGGTAAGGGTCGAGAGGCACAAATATCAGTACCTTTACAACTCGGGCGACCTTTATTACATGATGGACGTCGAGACGTACGAGCAGATCCCGCTGCCGGAGAAACTCCTCGAGGATATCATCCCCTACATGAAGGAAAACACCGAGGTTGCCGTTCTTCTCGACGGATCGACCCCGCTCGCGGTCGAGCTTCCCACCTTTGTCGAGCTCGTCGTAACCGAGACCGAGCCGGGGTTCAGGGGGGACACCGCGCAGGGAGGTTCCAAGAGCGCCACGCTCGAAACGGGTGTAGTGGTGACGGTCCCTCTCTTCATTAATACGGGGGACAAGCTCAAGGTCGATACGAGAACCGGACGATATATGGAACGGGTGTAGGAATGCTGCGCGACAGAATAATGGAGCTTGTCTCCCTGCTGAAGAGAGAGGATCTCAGCGAGATCGAGGTCAGGTCTTTCTGGAGCACGATACGTATCGCCCGGTCGCGGGGGGCGGGGATCGAAGGCGCCGCCGTCCCGGAGCCCTCGGAGAAGGAGACGGCTTCGACCGCCGTCGCCGCGGTACGTCCGGCGGAGACAGCCGCGCCCGCGGCGATGGAAAGGGCAAAGGACGAGCCGGCGCCCGAACCCGAAGCGAAATCGGGCGACCTTCCCGCGGATCAACCCGAGGCCGAGTTGATGGAGATCGTTTCCCCGATGGTCGGGACCTTCTACAAGGCCTCCGGCCCCGAGGCCGAACCATACGTGAAGATCGGTCAGCAGATAGAGATCGGCCAGGTGATCTGCTTGATCGAAGCGATGAAGCTGATGAACGAGATAGAGTCCGAAGCAAGCGGCATCGTGCGCAAGGTCCTCGTGAAAGATTCCCAGCCCGTGGAATTCGGGCAACCCCTTTTTCTGATCGAATCGGCCTGATAATTGCTCCCCATATCCACGGCACAGTTTGACAAGCAATACCAGTACGCGCGTAACTTTAACTAAACAGAGAGGTTAACAAACTCGGCCAGCGGGTGAAAACGAGCCGCGAGCGTTAACTGCAAAAGAAGGGCATTGCAAATGAATATCAAAGCCGTTCTGGAATCGATGATAACGAAGGGCGGTTCGGACTTGCACCTGAAGGCCGGCCTGCCTCCGGTGGTAAGGGTGGACGGAAGGCTCGTGCATCTTGATTTCGACAGGCCCGGCCCCAAGGATATGGAGGATATCGCCGACCAGATATTGACGCCGTCCCAGAAGGAAAATTTCAGGAAGACCAGGGAGGTCGATTTCGCTTTCGGTGTCGCCGGGCTCGCGCGTTTCAGGGCGAACTTTTACGTTCAGCGCGGTTCGATCGCGATGGTGTTCCGGCACGTCCCGGTGGAGATAAAGAGCCTCGACGAGCTGTCCCTTCCGGAGACCCTGAAGAAGCTGTCCATGAAACAGAGGGGGCTAATCTTCGTCACCGGAACGGTCGGCAGCGGCAAATCCACGACACTCGCCGCGATGGTCAGGGAAATAAACGAAACGGCGAACAAGAACATAATAACCGTGGAAGACCCGATCGAGTTCCTGCATCACGACATCAAGAGCATCGTCAACCAGAGGGAGATAGGCACCGATACTTCATCCTTCCATGAAGCCCTCAGGCACATCCTGCGACAGGATCCTGACGTGATACTCGTAGGCGAGATACGCGACGCGCTGACCATGGAGATAGCCCTGATGGCGGCCGACACGGGCCACCTCGTCTTTTCCACGCTGCACACGATCGACGCGATGCAGACGATCAACCGCGTGATATCGTTCTTCCCCCCCCACCAGCATCAGGAGATCAGGTATCTCCTGGCTTCGACGCTCCAGGCTGTCGTTGCGCAGCGCCTCATCCCCCTCAAGGAGGGGAAAGGCCGCGCCCCGGCCGTTGAAGTAATGGTTGTAACTTCAGCGATAAGGGAGTATATTATTGACCCTGAAAAGGCGCCTCTCATTCAGCAGGCGATCAGGGAGGGAGTGTCGACCCATGGGATGCAGAGTTTCGACCAGTCGCTGATGAAACTGCTTGCCGAGGGCAAGATCAGCATGGAAGAAGCCCTGAAAAACAGTTCCAATCCTCATGAGTTCAGCCTGCGTCTGAAAGGTATTCAAGCCAGCAGCGACAAGACCTGGGATACCTTTGAAAGTGCTGAAACCAGCCGTGGAACTGGTGGTGAATTCTAGAAGAGCCTGATGTATAAAAAGATACTCATCGCGTCAAGGGGCGAGATCGCCTTGAGGATCATCCGCGCCTGCCGCGAGCTGGACATAAGAGCCGTGGCGGTGCATTCCGAGGCGGACGCGGACTCGCTGCACGTGAAACTGGCCGACGAGGACGTCTGCATCGGCGGCTCACAGCCGTCCGACAGCTATCTCAACATTCCCCGGATAATATCGGCGGCCGAGATAACCGGCGCCGACGCCATCCATCCTGCGTACGGGTTCCTGTCGGAGAACCCTCATTTTGCCGAGGTCTGCATGTCGTGCAATATCGGCTGGATAGGGCCGGCTCCGGATATCATGCAGAAGATGGGGGACAAGGCGGTCGCGCGCAAACTGATGTCCGAGGCCGGATTGCCCGTCGTCCCGGGAAGCGACGGAGTAGTCGAGAACGAGGAAAGCGCCTTGAAGCTCGCCGAAGAGACGGGGTATCCGATAATGATAAAGGCCGTCGCGGGAGGTGGCGGCAGGGGCATCAGGATCATAAGGAACGGCGACGAGTTGAAGGAGCTCTTTTTCGCCGCCGGCAGGGAGGCCCAGACGGCCTTCGGCGACGGCGGGCTGTACATAGAGAAATTCCTGAAAAATCCGCGCCATATCGAGGTGCAGATGTTCGGCGACGGGAATGGCAAGGTCGTTCATTTCGGCGAGCGCGAATGCAGCATGCAGAGGCGGCACCAGAAACTCCTGGAGGAATCGCCCTCCCCCGGGATCTCCGCCGCGACCAGGGAAAGGATATTCGAGTACGCGCTTGCCGGGGCGCGGCATATCAGGTACGGATCGCTCGGGACCATGGAGTTCCTGGTCACACCGGAGGAGGAGATATATTTCCTCGAGATGAACACCAGGGTGCAGGTTGAACATCCCGTGACCGAAATGGTGACGGGCTTCGATCTCATAAAGGAACAGATCAGGCTCGCGTCCACAGGGGTGAGCCCTCTACTCGACGTCGTGTTCTCGCCGAGGGGGCATGCGATCGAATGCAGGATCAACGCCGAGGACCCGGACAGGAATTTCAAGCCGACCCCGGGGACCATCACATTCTATCATCCCCCGGGCGGGCCGGGCGTCCGCGTCGATTCGCATCTTTACGACGGTTACACGGTGCCGCCGTATTACGATTCGCTTCTCGCGAAGGTGATAACATGGGGTGAGGACAGGGAAGAGGCGCGAAGAAGAATGATTCGTTCGCTGGAGGAGTGCGTCATAGAGGGGATACCGACGACGATTCCGTTCCATTTGTGGATACTGAGAAATGCCTCCTTCATCAGGGGCGATTTCGACACTTCCTTTATCGACCGCATACAGCAGTGAGTGGGAAGTTTCTGAAAGGAAGGATATGGCGGTAAGAGTATATCCGGTTTGGGAGATGGCGGACAAGGACCTTCTCCAGGGGGCGGCGGCCGTTGTGATCGATGTGCTGCGGGCTACGTCCACGATCGTGGCCGGGATCGAAAACGGGGCAGGCAGCATAATACCGGTGGAGGATATCGAAACGGCGTCGAGGCTGGTGAGGCCGGCGGAAAGGAAAACGAAGCTTCTCGCGGGCGAATGGAAGGGGCAGCCGGTCGAGGGATTCGACCTTTTCAACTCGCCGTCGGAATTCTCGCGCGAGAGGGTGGAAGGCAAGACGATAATCATGACGACCTCCAACGGGACAAGGGCGATAGTCGCTTCTTCCAAAGCGAGGCGCCTGCTGGTCTGTTCGTTCAACAACCTGTCCGCCGTCTGCGGAGCGTTGAGCGGCGAAAAGGAGATAGCCGTCGTTTGCTCGGGGAACTCCGGCAGGCTCGCGGCGGAGGACCTGCTTTGTGCGGGGATGCTGGCCGGGAGGGTCATATCGAAGGATGTGCCGGACGGCCAGGGGGACGCGACAATGCTCGCGCTGCGACTTGCGCGCGGTTTCGACGGCAGGATCAGGGATTTCCTCGAGGAATGCGAACGCGGGCGCCAATTGCTCGCCGCGGGGTACGGATCGGATCTGGACTATTGTTCGAATATCGACGTGTCGGCGATCGTTCCCGAGGTCAGGGACGGCAGGATATCGCGCTGATCTTCCGGCGGTCCCGGGAAGGTTCCGTTTCGATCCAGGATCGGGGAGGATGATGGAAGGTCCGGACGGGAAAAGTTCTCTTGTCATCTTCAGGATCATCGACGCGAATGCCAACCGGTGCGCCGAGGGCCTGAGGGTTATCGAGGAAATTGCCAGGTTCTCGCTTGAAGACGATCCGCTCTTTCGCGAAATCAAGGATATAAGGCATTCCGTCAGAAGAACGGTCGAAAGCCTGTTATCGCGCCCGGGGCGGTTCAGGGACAGCGAAGGCGACGTCGGCGCGGCGTTGTCAACCGGTTCTGAAAGCCGCAGGGACTCCCTCGACTCCGTCAGGAGGGCGAACTTCCTGAGGGCCGAGGAATCGCTCAGGGTGCTCGAGGAATTCGGGAAGCTCCTGGATCCCGCCGCCGCGGCCCGTTTCAAGAAGCTCCGCTTCAGGCTTTACTCAGCCGAGAAATATTTCGCCGGAGAGGCCGTGATCCGCGGGAAAATGCCCGCACCCCCGTTTCTTTACGCTTTCATCGACAGAAAATACACCGGCCCCGGGGAATCCGGACCGACGGCCGCCTCGCTCGTCGCGGGGGGCGTCGATATGATCCAGTACAGGGCGAAGGGGCTCGGCAGGGAAGAGATGAGATCCGACATACTCGCGGCGCTTCGCGTGTGCGGTGCCGCAGGCGTGCCGCTCGTCGTCAACGACGATCCCGAACTGGCCGTAGAGACCGGGGCGGACGGCGCTCATGTCGGTTTTGCCGACGCCGATCCGCTGGCCGCGAGGGAGATACTCGGCCCCGGCAGGATCCTCGGCCTTTCCGTCTCCACGATGGAGGAATTTTCGAAAGCGCCTCTCGACTCGCTGGACTATATCGGCGTCGGCGCAGTCTACGACACCGGGACCAAGGAGGACGTCGAAACGGTCGGCCTTCGATTCCTCGAGCGGGCCTGCGCGGTGTCGGCGCTCCCGGTGGTCGCCATCGGCGGTATCGGGATCGACACCATCGGGGAGATATTCGACGCAGGGGCCGCGGGCGCGGCGGTGGTGTCGTGGATTCTCAAGGGGGACGTCAGGAAAAACTGCTTTACCTTGAAGGAAATCATTGATAGAAGGAGAAGGGGCGGCGAATGACCGCCCCCTGCCGCTGAAGGCGGCGCCTCCGATATGACGGCCGGATCGACATGCCGGCCGTGAAACGAAAAGAGAATCATGGCGGGCAGGAGAAAAACGGCGTTCGGGCTGTTTCTAGTCGCGGCCGCGCTGTTCACGATAGTCGCCCTTTATTCCTGGGACCCGAGGGACTGGGGCGAATTCATGAGCGCGCAGAACATGTGCGGGCCGGCCGGCGCCATGCTCGCCGGGATCGTCAGGGGTTCCGCCGGCCCGGCGATATCGTGGATCTTCCCCGCCCTTCTACTCTACTGGGGATGGGTTTCCATCACCGGCCTGAGGTTCAAGAACGACGTGAGGAGGCTCGTCTGCCTGGGGATCCTTTCATGGATATTCGCCGCCGTCTTCTCGGCCACCTGGTCGGAAGAGGCCGGCGGATGGCTCGGGGTCAGGACGATGGAGTTTCTGGAGCTGCTTGCCGGAAGGGTCGGCTCGGTGATAATAATCATCGCGTCCCTCGTCGTCACGATGACGTTGATCTTCTTCGGGTCGGTGAGGAACCTTTCGACGGCGATGGCCGGGATGAGCTGGCCCGCCTTTTTACGGCGAAGCCCCGAAAAGGGCAGGCGGAAGAAACGCGCCGCCGTCGCGGCGAAGGGCGTCGTGGAGGATGCCGAGGCGATCGAGGAGCCGATGCCGCAGGATGAACCGAGGCAGATCGACATCCGCGAGCCGCAGATAAACATACCCAGCCCGAGGCCGCGGACGGCGCCGCGGCAGCCGAAACCGGCCGGAGCGACAACGACCCCGGCGGATAACGCGCCCCTGCCCGACCTTTCGCTCCTCGACGACTATGACGCGTCCGCCATATCCTTCAGCAAGGAGGAGCTGATAACGCGGTCGCAGGTCATCGAAAGCAAACTGGAGGATTACGGGCTGAAGGGGAAGGTGCAGAAGGTCCTGCCCGGCCCCGTGGTGACGACGTTCGAATTCGTTCCCGCGCCGGGGGTTAAGGTCAGCCAGATAGCGAACAGGTCCGACGACATCTCGCTGGCCCTCGCCGCGAGGGCGCTGAGGATACAGGCTCCGATCCCGGGAAAAGGGGCGATCGGGATCGAGGTCCCCAACCCGGAACCGAAACTGGTCGTGCTCAAGGAGATGATGGAACATTTCCCTCAGGCCGGGCCGGGCCTGACGGTGAGCCTCGGCAAGAGCGTGACCGGAGAGCCGGTATTCGTGGACATCGCGGAGATGCCGCACCTTTTGATCGCCGGCGCGACGGGAAGCGGCAAGAGCGTCTGCATCAATTCCATCATATGCTCGCTGCTTTTCAACCACACTCCGGCGACGTGCCGTTTCATACTCATAGATCCCAAACGGCTCGAACTGATCACGTACAATAATATCCCCCACCTGCTCCATCCCGTCATAACGGAGGCGAGGCAGGCCCTGAAGGTGCTCAACTGGATGACGATGGAGATGGACCGCCGGTACAAGCTCCTCGCACAGTTCAACGTCAAGAACATAAAAAGCTACAACATAAAGGCCGGGACGGAGAAGCTCATAAACAGCGAGACGGGCGAGACGGCGCCATGCCTGCCTTATTACGTCTGCGTCATCGACGAGCTGGCCGATATAATGGTCACCCTGGGGAACGAGATATATCCCCCGATAACCCGCCTCGCGCAGATGGCGAGAGCGGTCGGGATACATCTGGTTTTCGCCACGCAAAGGCCTTCCGTCGACGTTATCACCGGGCTGATCAAGGCGAATTTCCCGTGCAGGATAGCGTTCCAGGTCACTTCGAAGACGGACTCGCGCACGATCCTGGACGTCAACGGCGCCGAGGCGCTTCTCGGAAACGGCGACATGCTCTATCTGCCGAAGAACCTCCCGTCGCCCGTCAGGATCCAGGGCGCCTATATCTCGGAGAGGGAAGCGGAGAATGTCGCGGATTACTGGAGGAGCTTCCAGGGCAAAAGCGTCGACATGGATCTCGGCGGGAACGTTTCGCAGGATGCCGACGACAACGCCGACATCGACGACGATCTCTTCGAACAGGCGAGGCAGCTGGTCATCATGCACCAGCAGGGCTCGATCTCCCTCATCCAGAGAAGGCTCAAGGTCGGATATGCCAGGGCCGCCCGGCTGATCGACATGCTCGAACACGCCGGGGTCGTCGGCCCTTTCGAAGGCAGCAAGGCGAGGGAAGTCCTCGTGAGGCGTGAGGAATATGAAGGAAGCTGACCGCCCCGAACCCTCCCGCACCTATTTCTTCTTCAATCTCGGATGCCCCAAAAATCTCGTCGATGCGGAAAAAACCGCTTACAGTCTGGAGAAACGCGGATGGAGCCGGGCCGAATCGCCCGAACAGGCGGCGCTTCTGGTGATCACTACATGCGCGTTCATATCCAGCGCCGTCGAGGAATCGGTGGATGAGATACTCCGGGTCGCCTCGGCAAGAAGGCCGTGGCAGAAACTGGCGGTGCTCGGCTGCCTGGTTTCAAGGGAGGGGAAGAAACTCGAACCGCTTTTTCCGGAGGTCGATCTCTTTCTCGCGGTGCCGGAGATGGAGTCGCTGGCGCTCCGGGCGGACGGGCTTTTCACGTCCGCGCGGCCTCCGGCGCCATGCCCGGGGCCGGAGGAAAGCGGCAGGCATGGGAGAATATTGTTCACTCCCGGGCATACGGCCTACCTTAAGATAGCCGAGGGTTGCTCCAATCGATGCAGTTACTGCCTGATACCCGCGATACGGGGCGCTTTGTCCAGCAGGGCCCGCGACGGGATATTGTCCGAGGCGGAGATGCTCGCCGGGGAGGGAGTGAGGGAGATCATCGTGATTGCCCAGGATACCGGCGCCTGGGGGAGCGATGCCGGGAAGGACGGGGACCTTTACGGGATGCTCGGCGATCTCGGCTCGATAAACGGGATCGAATGGATCAGGTTGATGTACCTTCATCCCGCGCACATCGATCCGCCGCGCATGCTGAAACTGATCGACGGAGGAAAGATCATTCCCTACCTGGATCTTCCCGTTCAGCACGCGAGCGACAGGATACTGGAGCGGATGGGACGGCGGTACCGCAAGGAGGATCTCTCGCGGATCCTGGCGGATCTGCGGTCCGGCAACCACGGCCTGGTCCTGAGGACGACCGTCATGGCGGGATTCCCCGGGGAGACCGATGACGAGTTCGCCGAACTGCTCGACTTCATAGCGGAACAGCGGTTCGATCATCTCGGCGTCTTCGCGTGGTCGGCCGAGAAAGGGACCGCCGCGGCGAAACTCAGAGGCCGCGTCGATCCTTCGACGGTCCGGGCCCGCGTGGGCGAAATAGCCGATCTTCAGATGGAGATATCGCAGGAGAAGATGCAGGCGAGGATCGGAGAGACGATCACGGTCCTGGTCGAAGGCGGATTGCCCGAAGGCGATGAGCCTTCGGACGGCGTGTGGGGGACGGGGAGGTTTTACGGCCAGGCCCCGGAGATAGACGGATTAACCTACCTCTCCGGAAGGCCGGCCGCCGCGGGGAGCTTCGCGAAGGCGCGCGTGACCGACGCCGAAGCCTTCGACCTTTTCGCCGCCCTCGAGTAGATTTCGGTTGACATTCATCCGCAATTCCTGAATATAATTCACGTTAACCCGGAACAAGCACGTCCCGGCCGTTTATAATATATGTCGTAAATCAAATTGCGATGGAGGTACGCGGTGAAGTTTTTCAGAAATGACGGGGTCATATCGAGGATAGCGTGTCCATTATGTCTGGCATTTCTGTTCACCGCCATCCCCGTGCTCAGCGATCCGGGAGGGACGGGCGAGAAGCTGCTCACTAATTATGAGGTCATAGAGGTGATTTCCGGCGAGGCCATCGATGATCTTATGGCGAATATGCCGGATATGGAGAAGAACACGCTGCTCCTTCTCGTCAAGGGAAAGGGGATCGGCAATATCGACGACGTCTTCCGGAAAACGCTCATCACGAAACTTGCCGGATCGGAGATGCGGGTGTCGGAGAAGGTCCCGGACGAAACCTCTGCCGGGGAAGAGCCGGCTTACGAATTCAACTATCAGCTCGTGAGGCTGAACCTGAGATACGCCGACATAAACCGGAGTTTCGGGATAGGTTCCAAGAAGGTCGACAGGACGGCCGGGATCGGCGTCTTCGCCCAGCTCATCGACAGGTCTAACGGGGATATCGTCTGGGTCGGAGAGACCCGCAGGGATTATGAAGACACGATATCCTATTCGATGCTGGGCAGGGTGGAGGATCCTGAGCACGACTTCACCAGGCCGGAACGCAAGGAGCTCCGGTGGAGCAAACTCGTGGAACCGGTAATTGTCACTGGTATCGTCACGGGATTGATCTACCTGTTCTTCTCCAATCAGAGCAGTAACGATTAAACCATGACGCATGAGGGGGGCGGTGCGTTATTTTCTTTGCCAGCCTGAGAAGTGCGCTTTTTTTCATGCTTGCCGCCGGCTTGATGTCCACGGTCTCCTGCGAACAGAAATCGATCCTGGAAAAGGTCAGCGGGGAATTTTCTAAGGGTAATTACGCGGAATCGGTCTTTCTCGCCCGCCACCATTTCAAGAAGGGGGGGAGAAGGATCCGGAGCTTCTCTTCATCGTCGGAAGGGCGCTTCTCAAGCTGGGCAGCGAAGCCGAGGCCGCCGACTCCTTCGCTGAGATATGCGCGATCGATTCGTCGTGGGCGCAGCGGATCGCGGGGCTCTACCGCGCTGAAGCACTTGAAAACCTCGAAACCGGGCAGGAGGCCAGGGGAAAGAGATTCATCCTGAAAACCGCCGAATTCGGGCCGGACACCGATTTCGGGCCTTATAACCCGGTCGCGGGGGGGATATTTCTGGAAGGCAGGGATTTCGACGGCGCGATACGGTATTTCAAAAGATACCTCCAGGCTCACCCCGATACGGCCGGAGCGGCGGAGGTCATGATACAACTCGGCTCGGCTTACGAGGGGAAGGGGGACAAGCTTCATGCAATAGAGCTTTACAGGCGTTTCCAGGACAGGTACCCAGGAAGCCGGCTGATGTCCACCGTCGAATGGAAACTGGAGAATCTTCTGCTCAACGCCGGCACGGAGCTTTACTCGGGCGGGGAAATCGAGAAGGCCCAGGCCCTGCTCCTGGAGCTGGCCGATTCGGCGGGGAATCCTCTCGTCAGGGAAAAGGTCAATTTTCTTCTCGCCGAGATATTCGAATCAAGGAATGAGACGGACAGTGCCGTCGATTATTATTCCAGGGTGGTCCACATGAACCTCGGATCCAGCGGAAGGCTGGTCGAAATGGCCAAGGAAAGGATCGCAAAGCTTGAAAAACAAAGGTCAGGGCGTTAAAAGGCTGGTTCTCGCGGTTGCCGTGATACCGGCGGTCATCCTGTCTTCGTGCGGCGGCCCGTATTCGGCCCGGAAGATGGTGGAACCGGAGCGGAAATTGTCCCTCGCCTCCTCGCTTTTCGACAAGGGGAAATACAAGGAGGCGTCCGTCGAGTACAAGGATTTCCTCGCCGCTTTCGCCGGCGACGAGAGGAGCGATTTCGCCCAGTTCCGTCTCGCGGAATCCTACAGGCTCGACGGCGATTATCCTCTGGCCGCCGTGGAATACAGGATTCTGATCAACGACTACGGTTACAGCGAATATGTCGACGACGCCTTTTATCTCGAGGGCCTCTGCGCCTTCATGCAGCGGCAGCGCCCCGAGAGGGACCAGTCGAAGACGTACGAGGCGCTCGGCAGGATCAACAGGTTCCTTCAGGTCTTCAAGGACAGCCCGCTCAGGCCGGAAGCGGAGAAAACGCGCGACAGGATTCACGATATCCTCGGCGAAAAGGATTTCAAAAACGCGATGCTCTATTTTTCGAGAAAACACAACAACGCCGCGCTCCTTTATTTCGACAAGGTGATCTCGGACTATCCCTCCACGATATGGGCGGCGAGAAGCAGATATTACAGTGGAAGGATAGCGGAGATGAACGGCGATATGGAGGCCGCCCTGAAGGCATACGGGGAATCGGCGTCCTCGGCGTTCGATTTCAGCGAGAAGCCGGACGCCGCCGCGCGCGCGAAGAAATAGGCCGGCCCCGGCGCAGGCGAGGCAGGGCAGGCGGGAGAGACCAATAGTGAAGATCGGGGATAGAATAGGGCTTTTCGGCGGGTCCTTCGATCCCGTACATACAGGTCATCTGATCCTCGCCCAGATGGCGCTCGATTACGCGAATCTGGACAAGGTGTATTTCATCCCCACGGCCGTTCCGCCCCACAAGAAAACGCGAAAGCTGACGGCGATCGAACACAGGCTGAAGATGGTGGAGCTTGCCATCGCCGACAACGACGGATTCGAGATATCGCTGCTCGAGAAGAAAACGGAGCCTTCATTCACCTTTGAATCGGTGCTGCATTTCAGCTCGCTCGGTTACGACAGGGCCGGATATCCACCTTCTTGTCGGATCGGATTCGCTTGGTGAGATGAGCTCGTGGCGGGAGCCGGACATCATCTTCAGAAACGCCACGATCCTCGCCATGAAGAGGCCGGGCCACGAAATCCCGGCCGGCGTGCCGCGCGAAGCGTCGGTTATCATGATGACGACCGGCACGAATTCGATTTCGTCGAGCTCGATCCGCGACATGGTCTCGAAGGGGCGATCGGTGCGCTATCTGGTGCCGCGCCCCGTCGAGGAATACATAAGGGCCAATTCCCTGTACGCGGCATCGGAATGAGGATGTGGTTGCGTGACAATTTTTCTCGTTGACGGCCACGCCATAGCCTACAGATCCTACTACGCCTTCATAAGGAATCCGCTGACGAACTCCCGCGGGGAGAACACGAGCGCCGTGTACGGCTTTATCCGCGTCATCCTGCGGCTGATGGAGAAATACGCCCCGGACCGCCTCGTCGTCGTCTTCGACTCCGAGGAGGAGACGGGGAGGCATCAGCAATACGAACAGTACAAGGCGAACAGGGTGGCGATGCCGGACGACATGCGCCCGCAGATCCCGATAATAAAGGATGTGCTGGAGGCGATGGGGCTGCCCGTCCTTGCCGCGCCCGGGTACGAGGCGGACGACATCATAGCGACGATCGCGCTGAAGGCGGCCGGAGAGGGTTTCGACGTGAGGATCGTCTCGAGCGACAAGGATCTCTTTCAGCTTCTCGGAGACCGCGTTCGAATGATAAGGCCGTCGAAGGGGAACGACCTGGAGAACGAAATCGGGCCGGAATATCTCGAGGAATCGGTTCGGGCTCTCGCCGGCGCAGATCGTCGATCTGCTCGCCATGATGGGGGACAGCTCCGACAACATAACGGGGATAAAGGGGATCGGCGAGAAAACGGCGTTGAAACTTCTGCAGGAATACGGGACGCTCGACAAGGTCATCGAGAACGCCGAAAGCATAAAGCCGGCCCACGTCGGCAGGAAGATAGCCGAAGGAAAAGAGGACGCGCTTTTCTCGAGGGAACTGGTGAAACTCGCCTCGGTGCCGATGGAATTCAGCTATGACAGCCTCGTGCGGCGCGGGCAGGACGAAACGAAACTGACCGAGATGCTTCTGGAGATGGAATTCCACCAGATAATCAAGGAGCTCGGGCTGGGTTCGAGGATCAGGGGAAATTCAGGATACATGCTGGTCGGCAGGGACGGCCTGAAGGATCTGGCGGCCGCGCTCAGAGAGGCGGGAGATTTCGTCCTGGACGTGGAAACCACCTCCCTCGATTCGCTGGAGGCCGAACTGGTCGGGATCAGCTTCTGCGTCTCCGAAGGCCGCGCATGGTACGTCCCTGTCGCCGCCGCCGTGGAAGACGGCAGCGGGCTCTTCGCCGGAGAGGCCGCGCCCGGGAAGTGGGCGGACCTCGATTCGCTGAGGGAAACGCTCGGGCCGGTGCTCGCCGACCCGGAAATATGCAAGGCCGGCCACAATATAAAATATGACCTCAAGGTCCTCGAATCCCACGGATTCACCGTGGAAAACGGCACATGGGACACCATGATCGCATCGTACGTGATCGATCCGTCGAGAAGGTCGCACTCGCTCGACAACCTCGCGATGGAGTTCCTGAAGCACAGGATGATAGCCTACGGGGAGCTGTTCGAGAAGGGGGACAGGACGAGGGACATAAGGACCGTCTCCCCCGAACGCCTCTGCGAATATTCGTGCGAGGACGCCGACTATACCCTGAGATTGAAGAAAATCTTCGCCGAGAAGCTCGCAGGGGATGGGCTCGCCGGGCTTTTCGATCACGTGGAGAGGCCTCTCCTTCTCGTGCTGAAGAGCATGGAAATGGCGGGAATGGGGCTGGACGCCGGGAGGCTGAAGGAATTGTCGACGACCATCTCGGAGGAGATGGAACGGCTGACGGCGAGGATTTACGAGGCGGCCGGCGAGGAATTCAACATCAACTCGAACCGGCAGCTTCAGGCCATAATGTTCGAAAAGCTCGGCCTGCCCTCCGGCAGGAAGACGAAGACCGGATTCTCGACCGACGTCGACGTGCTTACCGAGCTGGCCGCTCAGCATCCCCTCGCCGGGCTGCTCCTCGAGTACAGGCAGCTCGCCAAGATGGCGAGCACCTACGTCGACAACCTCCCGCGCCTGATAAACGGCAAAACGGGAAGGATACACACATCCTTCAATCAGAGCGTGACCACGACCGGAAGGCTCTCGTCGAGCGAGCCGAACCTTCAGAACATCCCGATACGGACCGAGCTTGGGCGGCAGATCCGGAGCGCGTTCATTCCGGCCGAGGGCAACCTTCTACTCGACGCGGATTATTCCCAGGTGGAGCTCAGGATCATGGCCCATCTCTCGAGGGATCCGGAGCTGATAAAGGCCTTCAACGAGGATGCCGACATACACACGTGCACCGCCTCGAGGATATACGGCGTGGAAGAGAAGGACGTTTCGAAGGAGATGAGGTCCGCGGCCAAGACGATAAACTTCGGCGTGATCTACGGGCAGGGACCGAGGGCCTTGTCGCAGCAGCTCAGGATCCCATTCGAGGAAGCGAAGAGATTCATCGACGAATATTTCGGGAAATATCCCGGCATCGGGGAATTCATTGAGACGGCGAAGGACTTCGCGAGGAAAAACGGCTATTCCGAGACGCTGCTCGGGCGAAGGCGGCCGCTCCCCGACATAAACAGCGCCAATGGCGGCTTCAGGAGTTTCTCGGAGAGGATAGCGGTGAACACACCGATTCAGGGAACCGCCGCCGATCTGATAAAGGTCGCGATGATCGAGATACACGCCGAGATGGGAAGGCTGGGGCTCGAAAGCAGAATGATCCTGCAGGTGCACGACGAGCTGGTTTTCGACGCCGTGCCCGGTGAGGTGGAACGCCTGAAGGAGCTGGTGAGGACGAAGATGGAATCGGCGATCATGCTGGCCGTGCCGCTGAAAGTCGAAATAGGCACGGGGAAGAACTGGATGGAGGCGCATTGATGGGATGCCCGCTGATCGTGGTGACCGGAGGGATAGCCTCCGGGAAGACGACGGTGGCGCGGGTGATGGCCGAGGCGGGCGGGTGCCTGCTCGACGCCGACGCGATAGCGCGCATCGGTTTACGGGGATCCTCGTATCAGGGAAAAGGTGGGGTCGGAATTCGCCGGCGTGTTGACCCCCGGCGGGAGGATTTCGAGGAAGAGACTCGGAAGGGCCGTGTTCGGCGATCCCCGTGCCCTCGCGAGGCTCGAGAGGATCGTTAAACCGCACGTCAAAAGGACGATCAGCGGGATCATCAGGCAAAAGGGCAAGCGGAAACGGTACATAGTGCTTGATGCGGTCCTGTATTTCCAGTATAAGTTCGTGTTCAGGGCGGACCTTTCCGTGCAGACGAAGGCCGCAGAGAATATAAGGGCCGAAAGGCTCGCCAAAAGGGACGGCATCTCCGCCGCCGAAGCGAGGGCGCGCGTCGAAACGCAAAGGCCCCTTTACAAGGGATGGGAAAAGGCCGATATTACCCTGGACACATCGGCCGGCCTCGGGTCCGTGAGGAAGAAAGCAGCGGAGATCCGCGACGGATTCCTGAAGAGCCGGGGCGTTTCACGGAAGGACGATCATGAATGAGAGAATATCCACGAAAGAGATAGATTCGGCGGCGGGGGATCTCGAGGAAAGACTCGACAGCCTGAAGGAGTATCTTTGACCTCGAAAAAATGAAAGCCGAATCAGCCGCCATCGAGGAGAAGATGTCTTCTCCGGATTTCTGGAACGACCGCGAATCGGCGGAAAAACTTGTTACGACCTTGAAATCGCTCAAGAACAGGATCGCCCCCTATAATTCGCTGAAAAACGATCTGGCGTCGCTTCGCGAGCTGTTGGAGCTGAACGAGGGCGAAGGGGACGATTCGCTCGTCGACGCGATGATCCCGGAACTGGAAAAGATAAAGAAGGCGATCGGGCTCTTCGAGCTCGACGTTCTTCTGTCGGGCGAGCACGATCGCGGGAACGCCCTGATGAATATTCACCCCGGGGCCGGGGGCACCGAGTCGCAGGACTGGGCGGAGATGCTCCTGCGGTTATATACGAGGTATCTCGAAAGAAACGGTTACAAGCACAGGCTTCTCGATCTGCAGCCCGGAGACGAGGCGGGGATAAAGAACGCGACGATCGAAATCAAAGGGCGAGATGGCGTACGGCAGGCTGAAATCGGAGGGCGGGATCCACAGGCTGGTCAGGATATCGCCGTTCGACGCGAACCACCGCAGGCATACCTCCTTCGCGTCCGTTTTCATCTTCCCCGAGATCGAGGACAACATAGACGTGGAGATAAACCCGGATGACATCAGGGTGGATACCTACAGGGCGAGCGGCGCCGGCGGGCAGCACGTGAACAAGACCGATTCGGCGATCAGGCTGACGCATTTCCCGACCGGGATCGTCGTTCAGTGCCAGAACGAGCGCTCGCAGCACAGGAACCGCGAAATGGCGATGAAGGTCCTCAGGTCGAGAATCTACGCGAAACGACTCGAGGAGGAGGACGAACGGCGCTCGAAGATCGCGGGCGAGAAAAAGGACATATCCTGGGGAAACCAGATCAGAAGCTACATATTTCATCCGTACACCCTGGTCAAGGATCACCGGACGGACGTCCAGACGGGGAATATCCCGGGGGTGATGGACGGGGGGATCGACGAATTCATAGAAGGTTACCTGAGGTGGAAAGAAAGGAAGAACTGAATTGAGCGAACAGGAGATCACGAAAGAGGGCGGCCGCGAGAGGGATACCAGGATGGAGAAAGCTCTCGAAACTGCGCGAGATCGGGATCAACCCGTATCCGTACCGTTTCGACAGGACGCACAGCATCAGCGACGCCAGGGACAAGGCCGAAGGTCTTCTGGAGAACGGGACGGAGATCGCGCTGGCGGGAAGGGTGATGTCTCTCAGGGGGCACGGCCACACTTCGTTCGGTAACATCAAGGACGGCACCTCGGCCATTCAGTTCTACATAAAGGACGCGGACGTCGACGAAAAGACATGGTCCCTTTTCAAATTGATCGACCTCGGCGACATCGTCGGAATACACGGGGCGTTTTTCATGACGAAAACCGGGGAGCTCACGATCAAGGTGCGCAGGCTCGAGCTTCTCAGCAAATCGATCCTGCCCCTTCCCGAGAAATACCACGGGTTGCAGGACAAGGAGCTCCGGTACAGAAGAAGGTATCTCGACCTCATCGTGAACGACGAGGTGATGAAGGTATTCACGACGCGCTCGATGATCATCGACACCGTCAGGGACTATCTGAGGGAGCACGGGTTCCTCGAGGTGGAGACCCCGATTCTCCAGCCTCTTTACGGAGGGGCGATGGCGAGGCCGTTCGTGACCCACCACAACGCCCTCGACATGACCCTGTATCTGAGGATAGCCGACGAGCTCTACCTCAAACGGCTGATCGTGGGGGGGATGGAGCGGGTCTTCGAGTTCTCCAAGGATTTCAGGAACGAGGGGATGGACAGGTCGCACAACCCGGAATTCACGATGCTCGAGTGCTACGCCGCGTACTGGGATTACAACGACATGATGGATTTCGTCGAGGGAATGTACGCCAGGGCCTGCGAAAAGGCGCTCGGCACGACGGAGATATCGTACCAGGGTCAGAAGCTGAGCCTGGCCTCTCCATGGCGAAGGCTGACATTTTTCGGGTCGCTCGAGGAAAAGACGGGCGCCGATCTCAGGAACGCGGAAGTCGGGGAACTGGCCGCCGTCGCGAAGAAGCACGATATCGACATCGAAGGGGTCTCGGGCCGCGCCGGCCTCCTCGACGAGCTTTTCTCAAATCTGGTCGAGCCCGGGCTGATCCAGCCGGTCTTCATAACGGATTATCCGGTCGAGCTGTCTCCGCTCGCCAAGGTGCACAGGAGCGAGAAGGGGCTGGTCGAGAGATTCGAGCCTTACATAGCGGGATTCGAGGTGGCGAACGCCTTCAGCGAGCTCAACGATCCGATCGACCAGCGCGAGAGGTTCGAAGCGCAGGTCAGGGCGCGCGAGCAGGGGGCCGACGAGACGCACCCGGTCGACGAGGATTATCTCAGGGCTCTCGAGCACGGGATGCCACCGACCGGGGGGCTCGGAGTCGGTATCGACAGGATGGTGATGCTGCTCACCGATTCGCCGTCGATACGAGACGTCATACTTTTCCCGCAGATGCGATCCGAGCAGGGCAGGGAGGAAGATTAGGCGGATGCACTATTCCCTGGCAATCGCGCTGAGATACCTTCGCGCCAGGCGCAGAAGCGGCCTGGTTTCGCGCGTGACGCTGATAGCCGTCGGCGGGACGCTCGTCGGCGTCGCGACCCTGATAATCGTCCTTTCCCTGATGAACGGCTTCGAGGCGGAGCTTCGAAGCCGGATAATCGAGTTCAACACGCATGTGCTCGCATTCTCGAGGAACGAGGCCGCGTGGAACGCGGTCGATTCGATATCGGCCGAGATAGGGAAGGTCGACGGGGTCCTGGCCACGGCCCCCTTCATAAGGGGCGAGTCGCTTCTGTACTACGAGTTCATATCGGGATTGAAGGTCAAGACCAAGGGCGTGATCGTCAAGGGCGTCGACATCGGGAAGGAGAAGATGGTCTCGACGGTGATCGATTCCTTCTCGCCTCCGGTGACGACCTTCGAGACGTCGGGATTCGAGGACGGCGCGGATCTTCCCGGAATCGTGCTCGGAGAGGATCTCGCGCTCGATCTGAAGATATCGTACGGGGAGATACTCACCCTGGTGAGCGCCCCGGCGGAGATGCAGCTCGGCACGATAAAACCGAGGACGAGGGAATTCAGGGTCATAGGGTTTTTCAAGACCGGCGTCTTCGAGTTCGATTCGAGGTTTGCCTACATAGACATCCGCGAGGCCGCGACCTTCTACGATTTCGAGGCTTCGACGAGGGGCCTTGGAATCAGGATAAGGGACATATACAAGGCGGAGCTTGTCGACGAGATGATAGTGGAACGCCTGCAGTCGCCTTACTGGGGCACGAACAACTGGATAGACCTGAACAGCAACCTTTTCAGCTACATAAAGGTCGAAAAGATACTGATGTTTCTATCTGCTCGCGCTGATAGTCCTGATCGCCGCCTTCAACCTCGTGGGGATGCTGACCATGGTCATAATGGAGAAAAGGAGCGAGATCGGGATCCTCAGATCGATGGGGGCCTCGTCCGGCGGCATAATGTCGATTTTCATGGTGGAGGGGGCCATCATCGGGGCCGTCGGGACCGTGCTCGGCGCGGTTACGGGGCTGGCCGTCTGTTACGTCCTGTCGCTCGTCCATCTCGACCTGCCAAAGGACGTCTATTTCATAAACACCCTTCCCGTGCTGGTGAAATTCGCCGACATAGCCATGGTGGCGGCCGCATCGATGATCATCTCCTTCTGCGCCACGCTCTACCCGAGCTGGGAGGCGTGCAGGCTCCTGCCGCTCGAGGCCATCAAGTACGATTGAGGGAGCCCGGCGCGTGGGGGTATCTTGCAGATAAGGGAATCGGAGCTTATATTTAACAGGGGCCGGAGATCATGGATATTTTAAAGGCCGAATCGATCTGGAAGACCTTCGAGGGGAGCAAGGGGCCGATCGAGGTCCTGAAGGGGCTCGATTTCCTTGCGCAGGAAGGGGAGGTCGTGGCCGTGCTCGGCGAATCGGGCGCGGGCAAGAGCACACTTCTCCATGTTCTCGGGACCCTCGACGCCCCCGACAGAGGAAGGATCCTGATCAGGGGCAGGGATCCCCGCGAGTGCCCGGAAAAAGAGATAAACAGGATAAGAAACAGGGACATTGGTTTCGTTTTCCAGTTCCACTACCTTCTGCCGGAATTCAACGCCATAGAGAACGTGATGATGCCCGCGGTGCTGCACGGAGCCCGCAGGGAGGAGATCGAAGAGAGGGCGGCGTCGCTTCTGGAGGAGGTCGGCGTGGGGGGCCGCATGATGCACAGGCCGGCCGAACTGTCGGGCGGGGAGCAGCAGAGGGTCGCCGTGGCGAGGGCCCTGATGAACGATCCGGCGATAGTGCTCGCGGACGAGCCGTCGGGGAACCTGGACGACCGCAACAGCGACATGCTGCACGCCCTGCTGCGCAAGCTGAGCAAAACGAGAAACCAGACCTTCGTCGTGGTCACGCATAAAAAAGAGCTCCTGAAGGATTCGGACAGGGGGCTCGTATTGAAGGAAGGCAAGTTGTTCGATTGGGAATAAACGGAAACGGGGAATCATGCTCTGCCAGTTCTGCAAGAAGAGGGAAGCGACGATACATTTCACCAACGTGATCGGAAACAGGATCGAGAAGATCCATATCTGCACTTCATGCGCCGACGAAAAGGGATTCGATTACCTGAAGAAGAGCAATTTCGAGAAGGGCGATCTTCTGGCCGGCCTGATGAACCTGGCTTTTCAGGCGGGCAGTCCCGAGGCGGCGAGCAGGCGTTGCGGCGGGTGCGGAAGAACCTACGCCGATTTCAAGAAAACCGGGAAGCTCGGCTGTTCGCAGTGTTACGAGGTTTTCAGGGAGGAGCTCGAGCAGATTCTCACGAGCGTCCACGGGGACACCTGCCACAAGGGGAAGGTGCCGGGGCGGCAGGGCTCAAGGATCGATCTTATGAAAAAGATTCACGATCTGCAGAAGGAACTAAGGACGATGATCGAGCTCGAGCAGTATGAGCGGGCGGCCGAGATAAGAGACGAGATAGCCTGCCTGAAGAATTCGGGCGGAGGCGGCGCGGGCAAAGAGCCGCCCTGCCCAAGCGGGAAGGAAGGATCGGCCGAGCTTGGAGGACAGGCGTGACGGATTTCGGCAAACTGATCGACAAACCGGCGGGATGGCTCTGCGAGCCCGGCGAGGAGAGCGAGATGGTCCTGTCGAGCCGCGTCAGGCTCGCCAGGAATCTCAACGGCAGGCCGTTCACGCACATCGCGCCCCCCGATGTCCTGGAGGAGATCTCCGGATCCGTCGGCGCCGCGCTGGCCGCCGGCGATATCATGAAGGAAGCCCTCATGATAGAAATGGAAAAGATCACGGGAGCCGAGAGGATGCTTCTCGCCGAACGCAGGCTGATCTCCAACGAGCTCGTCGGCAATTTCAAGAGCAGGAACCTGGCGGTAAGGCCGGACGAGAAGCTCAGCGTGATGGTCAACGAGGAGGATCATCTCAGGCTTCAGTCGATAGAATCGGGACTGGCCATGAGCAGGGCCTTCAAGGCCGCGAGAGAGCTCGACGACGATCTCGACAAGCGCCTTGATTTCGCCTTTTCGGACAGGCTCGGGTACCTGACCGCGTGCACGACCAACGTGGGGACGGGCCTGAGGGTATCGGCGATGGTGCATCTGCCGGGGCTCGTGCACAACAACGATATCAGGCAGGTGATAGACGGCCTGAGGCATGTCCGCCTCACCGTCCGGGGCAGTTACGGGGAGGGAAGCGAGGTCACGGGCAACTTCTTCCAGATATCGAACAGCATAACCCTCGGGGTGTCCGAAGAGGATACCGTGGCCAACATGGAATCGCATGTAAGGAAAGTGCTTGAGTTCGAAAAGAAAGCCCGCGACAGCCTCCTCAGGGAGGCACGGACCTTGCTTGAAGACAAGATCTGGAGATCGTACGGGATACTGAAGAGCGCAAGGCTTGTAAGTTCAAAGGAAGCAATGAGTTTAATTTCCGCGACAAGGCTGGGCGCCGGCCTCGGCATTATAACAGACGTAAAAATCCCGGTTCTGAACGAGATATTGATAATGATCCAGCCCATGCACCTGCAAAGATTGTACGACAGGGAGATGAGCCCCGAGGAAAGGGACACGGTGAGGGCTGACTATATAAGGTCCAGGATTGAAATCAATTGATAAGCAATGAAGATGAAAGGATGTTGAGGGCCGTATGAATGACAAATTCACCGAACGTGTAAGGAAGGTCATATACCTGGCTCGAGACGAGGCCAACAGGCTCCAGCACGACTATATCGGGACCGAGCATCTTCTGCTCGGGATTGTTCGTGAAGGGGAAGGGATAGCGGCGAGGGTCCTGCAGAAACTCGACCTCGACCTGGAACAGATACAGCAGGCGATAGAGAACCTGGTGAAACCGACCGGGGGAACCCTTACCCTCGGCGAGATTCCGCTCACGCCCCGCGCCAAAAGGGTGCTCGAGCTTTCCGTCGAGGAAGCGAGGCTGCTCGGCCACAGCTACGTGGGGACCGAGCATCTTCTTCTCGGGCTGATCAGGGAGGGGGAGGGAGTGGCCGCCAGGGTGCTCCTCGAGCTCGGTGTGGACAGGAAACGGGTCAGGGAAGAGATAATGAAGATATTGCACCAGGGCGGAGGAAGCTCCAGCTCGGCGAAGGCGATGAAGGCCAAGAGCGAATCCCCCACCCTCGACCAGTTCGGGAGGGATCTCACACAGCTCGCCCGGGACAACAAGCTCGATCCCATCATCGGCAGGGAGCACGAGATGCAGCGGATAATTCAGATCCTCTGCAGAAGGAAGAAGAATAATCCCGTTCTGATCGGGGAGCCCGGCGTCGGGAAAACGGCGATAATCGAGGGGCTTGCCCAGAAGATCGTGACGGGCCATGTCCCCGAACTGCTCAGGGATAAAAGGATAACAACGCTCGATCTTGCATCTGTAGTTGCTGGAACGAAATACAGAGGACAGTTCGAGGAACGTCTTAAGAACATAATTACGGAGATCAAGGACAACGACCAGGTGATCATCTTCATCGACGAGATACATACGATCGTCGGCGCGGGGGGCGCGGAAGGGGCGATCGACGCCTCCAACATGCTCAAACCGGCACTGGCGAGAGGGGAGATCCAGTGCATCGGCGCAACCACCCTGGATGAATACAGGAAACACATCGAGAAGGACGGCGCTCTGGAGCGCAGGTTCCAGTCGATCCTCATAAATCCGCCCACGGAGGAAGAGACCGTGGCGATAATCGAGGGGCTGAGGGACAAGTATGAGGCTCACCACCGGACCAAGTTCGACAGCGACGCGATAAGGCAGGCTGTCTACCTTTCGCAGCGATACGTGCAGGGCAGGTTCCTTCCCGACAAGGCGATAGACATCATTGACGAGGCGGGCGCACGGGCGAGGCTATCCATCACGACCGTTCCCGACGAGCTTCGCGAGACCGAGAAGATGATCGAGTCGGTCTCGAAGGAAAAGGAATCGGCCATTCAGGCGCAGGAATTCGAGAAGGCCGCGTCATTCAGGGACCAGGAGAAGGAGCTCAAGAAGCAGCTCAAGGAAAAACACCGAGAATGGGCCGAAAACCGCCAGGAAAAGGAATCGATCGTCACGGGGAAGGATATAGCCAGTGTGATATCGACCATGACCGGCATCCCCGTATCCGACGTCGAAGAGGAGGAAACCGTAAAGCTGCTCAATCTCGAGGACGAGTTGCGAAAGCGGGTCATCGGGCAGGAAGAGGCCCTGATGTCGATAGCGAGGGCTGTGCGAAGGAACAGGGCCGGTTTGAGGGATCCGAGACGCCCGATAGGGTCTTTCATTTTCCTCGGCCCGACAGGCGTCGGCAAGACCGAGCTCGCGAGGACCCTCTCCGCCACCCTTTTCGAGAGCGAGGACGCGCTGATCCAGATCGACATGTCCGAATACATGGAAAAATTCGCCATCTCCAGGCTCGTCGGCGCTCCTCCGGGATACGTGGGGTACGAGGAAGGCGGCCAGCTCACGGAGAAGGTCAGGCGAAAGCCATACGCGGTCGTTCTTCTCGACGAGATCGAAAAAGCCCACCCGGATGTCTTCAACCTTCTTCTCCAGATACTCGAGGAAGGGTGCATCACCGATTCCTTCGGGAGGCGCGTCGATTTCAAGAACACGGTCCTGATAATGACCTCGAACGCCGGAGCGAAGGACGTCCAGGGCAAGAAGGCGTTCGGATTCTCGCAGGGCGAGGAAGCGACCGATTCCGGATATGAACACATGAAGAACAAGATCATGGAGGCCGCGAGGCAGATATTCAACCCTGAATTCATAAACAGGATCGACGAGATGATAGTATTCAGGCAGCTCGACAAGAAAGACCTGATGAAGATCATCGACATACTGCTCAAGGACCTGTATTCGAGGCTCGATTCGATGATGCTCGATTTCGAGATCACGGTCGAGGCCAAGGAGTTCATACTCGAGAGGGGATTCAATCCCACCCTCGGTGCCCGCCCCCTGAAACGTTCCATTCAAAAGTACCTCGAGGATCCGCTGAGCGAGAGGATGCTGGGCGGGAAGATCAGGAAAAACGATATCCTGAAAATCACGGCCGAACCCGGCAGGGACGGGCTTGATTTTCGAATCGGTCAGGAAGGTCGGGGTTGCCGGGACCGAGTAATCGCGGACATCCGCCGGCCCTCCCGGGCCGGCCGCCTCCCTGTGACCCGGTATCGGGACGCGATCCCGTGCGCCACGATTCAGGGGAACCACTTGAACCTTTAAACCGTACAATAATAAATAGCCCCGGCCTTCGCGGCCGGGGTCTCAGCAAGCCGGAGATCGGGGCGCCTGCCCCTGTACCGCCCATCCGCCCCGGCGGGGCGGGCTTTGCGTCTGAAAGGAAGCGGTATAAGTGATTTTCCCGGCTATTGTTTTATCTTTGCATTGAATTCGACGCTGTGCTAGCATTCACCGGATTTGAAGGGTGGACCAAAGAGGGAGTGAATAGATGAAGTTAGCGGCAATCATGGTTTCGGCGTTCCTCCTGTGGCCGGCGACGGCCCGGGCGATAGAGGTCGGCAGGGTCGACGTTGAAGGCAATATTTTCATATCCGAGAAGAAGATCGTATCGGTTTTCGGGATAATCCCGGGCGAGCAGTACAAGGTCGACAAGGTCTCGCAGGGGATAAAAAGGCTTATCGGGACGAAGGATTTCGCGGACATCACAGCCTTGTACAGGATTGAGGACGGCAAGGCCGTCATAACCCTCAGGGTCGAGGAGTATCCGCGAGTCAAGGCCGTTCATTTCGAGGGGAACGACCATATCAAGGAAGAGGATCTCAAGGCGAAGATCCTGCTGAGGGACGGTTTCTTCGCGAGGCCCGCCATGATGACGGGCGATATAATCGCGATGAAGGAGCTCTACAACGAGAAGGGATACAACAGGGTGGAGATAACGAGCCGTTCCACCCCGGTCCCCGGCGAGAACATGGTGCATGTGACCTACGTGGTGAAAGAGGGCAAAAAGGTAAAGATACGGAATATCGATTTTCTCGGGAACGGCGCCATCGAATCGAAGAGGTTCCGCAAGGCGATCGAAAGCCACGAGGACCACTGGTGGAGCGGCGGCGAGTACAAGCCGAAGGTTCTCGAGGAGGACCTGGCGAAGATAGAGTCGCTTTACAGGAACGAGGGGTATCTCGACGCCAGGGCCGCGGTCATGAGGATCGACGAGATAAACGACGGAAGCCACGTCGATATCTACGTGAAGATCGACGAGGGGAAAAGATATTACGTCGGGGATATCGCGTGGAGCGGGAACGTCGTGGTCGAAGACGGCGATATAGAAAGGCTCATTAAACTGAAAAAAGGCGATCCGTTCTCCCTCGAGGCCATCGAGATGATGCAGATGGCGATAAACAGCGTCTACTGGGAGAAGGGGTATATATGGAGCCGTATCCGGCCGAAGCAGAATATCAGGAAACAGAAGATCGACCTCAATCTGGAGATAATAGAAAACAACCCCGCCTCCATCAATGAGATCAAGATCAGCGGCAACACGAAGACCTTCGAGACGGTCATTCGAAGGGAGCTCGACGTATATCCGGGGGACAGGTTCATCCTGGGGGACGTCCAGCGCAGCGTAAGGGAGATATTCCAGCTCGGGTATTTCAACGGACCTCCGAATATAGACACCGAACCGGTCAACGAGGAAGGGGACATCAACCTCCTGATCGAGGTCGAGGAGAAGCAGACGGGGAACTTCAAGGGCGGATTCGGTTTCTCGCAGCTCAACAAGCTCAGCGGTTTCCTCGGAGTGCAGGAGAACAATTTCCTGGGCAGGGGGAAGACGGTCGCCATGGACTGGGAATTCGGCCGGTATCGCAAGAACATGAACATCCGGTACATGGAGCCGTACCTTTTCAACACCGACGTGAGCGTGACGGTCAGCGTATTCAACTGGATCCAGGACAGGATCAGCCAGCAGTACTACACCGACCGGCGGAAGGGATTTTCGGTGCAGGCCGGGTATCCCTTCCCGTGGCTCGATTACACGAGGGTCTACCTCATGTACAGGTTCGAGCAGATCGAATTGGAGAACTTCGATCCGGCCTATCCGGAATGGGGAAGCCTGAGGAAGGTGGACTGGCCTCTCAACAAGAGCACGGTCACCCTCAACATGGGACGGAATTCGACGGACAGCCCATTCCATCCGACGACCGGCTCCGAGACGAGCGCGAGCGCCGAGATAGCCGGCGGCCCCTTCGGGGGAAATGTGAAATTCGTCCGCTACAACGCCACGACATCGTGGTTCAGGAATCTCTTCTGGAAATTCACATATCATCTGGACATGGAAATCGGGCTGATCGACGGTTACGGCGGATCGAAGGTGGAGGATTACGAGAAGTTCCGGCTCGGGGGGAACAGGAGGTATCCTCTCAGGGGGTATGACTACTATGAGGTCGTTCCAGAAGGGAATGATCCTTACGTGGGCGGGCGGTTCATGACCAAGTACACACAGGAGGTGGTTTTTCCGTTTTCTCAGGCGGTATACGGGCTTGTCTTTTTCGACGCGGGCAACACATGGAACTCCTTCAGGGACGCCAACATGTTCAGCCTCAAGAGGGGCCTGGGGTTAGGCGTAAGGCTCGAGGTGCCCGGCATGGGGAACCTGGGGTTCGATTACGGATATGGATTCGACAAGGAGGGCGGTCCCGGGTGGGAACCCCATTTCGCGTTCGGGACATTCTTCTAAAAAGTTGTTTCGTTTCCCGGTAAAAGTAATATATTTGTTGGAAATCCCGTAAACAGTAAAAAGGAGGCTGGGGATGAAAAAGATGACTTTGACGGCAGTTCTTGTTTTTTGCCTTGTTTCGATGATGCCGCATTCGGTTACCAGGGCCGCCGAGGTAAAACTGGGATATATCGACACGGTAAAGATATTCGCCAACTTCAAGGAGACCGTCGAGGCGGAGGAGGTCTACAAGAAGGAGGTCGAGGTCTGGAAAAAGAAGGCCGAGGAGATGGAGACCGAGCTCGCCCAGCTTCGCGAGAATATCCAGAGCCAGAGCCTGATGCTCAGCGAGGAAAAGCTCAACGAGAAGAAGGCGGAATTCGATCAGAAGGCGAGGGATTACCAGAAATACATGAAGGATATATTCGGCGAGACCGGCGAGGCGGCCAAAAGGAACCAGGAGCTGACCGAACCGATCGTGGAAAAGATCAACGCCGTGATAGCGAAACTGGCCGAGGCGGAAGGGTATACGATCGTATTCGATTCATCCCAGGGGAATATCGTTTATGCCGACAAGGCGATCGATATCACCGAAAAGGTCATCGCGGAACTTGAATTGCAACTGGAAACCAATCAGTAGGTTATGCGGATAAGCCCGTGCCTGGGCCTATAGTGTTTGCATTTGTCCCGGGGCTGGACTAGTATCGCCCCATGGTATTCAGGGCGGGAATCGTATCCCGATTTAAGCCGGGTGGTGAGATGGCTGATTATACGCTTGGAGAGATTGCCAAGATTGTCGGTGGGGAGGTCATCGGCGACGCCGGGTTGAAAATCCGCGGGATCGCCGGTATCAAGGAAGCCGTCGAGGGCCAGATCACCTTCCTTGCCAACTCAAAATACGAATCATACCTGTCCATCACGAAGGCTTCCGCCATAATAGCAGTGGAAAACGGGAATTTCAGCGGTTCGATGATAAGGGTTTCGAATCCTTATCTCGCCTTTCTGAAGGTCGTGACCCTTTTTTCGCGGAGCCCGATGGAGCGGTATCCCCGGGGCATACACCCTACGGCTGTCATCTCGGATACGGCTCATATAGGCCGGGAAGTCTCGATAGGGGCTTATTGCGTGATCGGCGACAATGCCGTGGTGTCGGACCGGGTGACGATGCTTCCCCTGGTCTGCGTCGACGAGGGCGCCCATATCGGCGATGATTGCCTGATATATCCGCACGTCGAGATTCGCGAAAAGTGCGAGATTGGGCGGCGCGTCATAATACATTCCGGAGCCGTGATAGGCAGCGATGGATTCGGATACGCCCGGGAGGGATGTCTCCATCAGAAGATCCCCCAGATAGGGATCGTGAGACTGGAAGAAGACGTGGAAATCGGGGCGAACTGCACGATCGACCGGGCTACAACCGGAGTTACCCTGATAGGGAAAGGCTCCAAGATCGACAACCTGGTCCAGATAGCCCACAATGTCGTTATCGGAGAGAATTCGGTGATTGCCGCGCAGGCCGGAATTTCCGGCAGCACCGAGCTCGGAGACAACGTGGTGATCGCCGGGCAGGCAGGACTGGTGGGGCACATAAAGATCGGAGAAGGAGCCAGGGTCGGAGCGCAGGGAGGCGTCACCAAATCGGTGCTGCCGGGGGTCAGCGTTTCCGGCTATCCCGCGCGGGAGCATTCGCTCTCGCGAAAGATCTATGCCGCCACTACGAGGCTTCCCGATCTTCTCAAGGATTTCCGTGACCTGCAGAACAGGGTAAAAGCCCTGGAGAAAGGATTGGGAAGTGGTCCGACAGCAGAGGACGATTAAAAAAAAATTCACGTTCAAGGGCATGGGCCTTCATACCGGCAGGGACGTCACGACCGTATTCCTACCGGCCAAACCTAACACCGGCATAATATTCAGAAGGGTCGACAAGGATCCTGTCGTGGATATTCCGGCCACGGCCGACTTCATTCACAGTGGCGGAACGAAGAGGAACACGACGCTGTCCAGCGGAGACACGGTGATACATACCGTGGAGCATATTCTCGCGGCGGCCTCCGGCCTCCAGCTCGACAACCTCATAATAGAGATAGACGCGGACGAGCCCCCTGAGCCGAAAGACGGAAGCTGCGAAAGTCTCGTCGAAGCCTTCGAGAAGGCCGGGTTCGAGAATCAGGGGATTCCGGCCCCGTACTTCAAGATCGCTTCGCCGATAATATACAGGAAGGACGATGTGGAGATCATCGCCCTCCCGCACGACGGGTTCAGGATAAGTTTCACCATCGAGTACGACAATCCCCATATAGGCACTCAGTTCCTTTCGATCGAGATCAATCCCGGAATCTTCGCGAAAGAGATCGCCCCGGCGAGGACATTCGCGTTGATGTCGGATGTCGACATGTTGAAATCCGAAGGGCTGATAAAGGGCGGAAGCCTGGAAAACGCCGTGGTGGTCGACGAAAATGGGATAATGAACAAGGAGCCGCTCCGTTTCAGCGACGAGTTCGTGAGGCACAAGATACTCGACATCATCGGAGACCTTACGCTGGCGGGCGCCCCGCTGCAGGGCCATATCATAGCCGTGAAATCGGGCCATAATTACAATCTGGAATTCGTTACGATGCTCGCCGAAGAGCGCGCCAAAAGGGCTAAGACCGCCCTTGAGCCCGGGGAGAATTTCTGGGATATCAATGCGATCCAGGAGATAATGCCGCACAGGTACCCATTCCTCCTGGTCGACCGGATATTACAGCTGGAGGATAAAAAGCGCGTAGTCGGGATAAAGAATGTCACGATCAACGAGCCGTTTTTCATTGGGCATTTCCCCGGCCACCCGATAATGCCGGCCGTTCTGATAATCGAAGCGATGGCCCAGGTCGGCGGGATACTGCTCCTTTCGAGCGTCGAGAACCCTCACAAGTATCTCGTCTATTTCGTGAGCATCGACAACGCGAAATTCCGAAAACCCGTCATACCGGGCGATCAGATAAGATTCGAGCTGGAAATGATAGCGCTGAAAAGGAAATTCTGCAAGATGCGGGGCGTGGCCTACGTCGACGGAGCGATCGTGGCCGAGGCGGACCTGAGCTCAACCATAGTGCTGCGGTGACGGAGGAAGAATGTCTGTTAAAATTCACGATACGGCGATAATAAACGAGGGTGCGGAGCTTGGGGAGAACGTTGAGGTCGGGCCCTATTCGGTCATAGGAAGCCATGTCCGGGTGGGGGACGGCTCGACGATAGGCAGCTGCGTCCTTCTGGACGGCCATACGACGATCGGAAAGGGAAACATCATCTACCACGGGGCCTCGATCGGGACACCTCCCCAGGATCTGAAATTCAGGGGCGAAACAACCTTCGTGAAGATCGGCGACTCCAATACGATACGGGAATTCGCCACGGTGAACGCGGCGGTCGGGGAAGGCGGGGCAACGAGGGTCGGAAGCAACTGCCTCCTGATGGCTTATTCGCACGTCGCTCACAATTGCTTTATCGGCGACAACGTCATACTGTCCAACGCCGTGAATCTCGCCGGCCATGTCACTATCGGCGACTGGGTGATCCTCGGCGGGATGACCCCCGTGCACCAGTTCGTCTGCATCGGCGCCCATGCGTACATCGGGGGCGGGAGCAGGATCGCGCAGGACATACCTCCATTCTTCAAATTCGCGGGGAATCCTCCGAAGGAAAACGGCCTCAACAGCGTCGGGCTGGAGCGCCGCGGGTTCACGCTCGAACAGATGAACCTTCTGAAAAAAGCGTACAAGCTGCTTTACAGAAGCGATCTCAACGTCACCCAGGCTCTGGAGAGGATTACGAGCGAGCTCGAGCAGACACCGGAGATAACCATGCTCGTGGATTTCATTCGGAACTCCGTCCGCGGGCTGACCAAATAGCGTGTATCCCGGCCGCACAGCATTCAGGAGACATGACAGACGTGGCGAAAGACCGCATTAAAGCAGGCGTCATCGGAACGGGCAGCCTCGGCGCCAACCACGCCAGGATATATTCCGGCCTGGAATGCGTCGATTCCGTTCTTTTGTATGACAGGATTCCGGAAAGGGCCGAGGCCGCGGCGGCGAAATTCGGCGCTGGGACCTGTTCCAGCCCGGAGGAGCTCCTCGAGCGCGTGGACGTCGTGAGCGTCTGCACCCCGGCGTCCGATCATCACGATTCCGTGATGAAGGCCTTCGACAGGGGCGTGCACGTCCTCGTCGAAAAACCGATAGCTTCAGATTCAACCGACGGGGAACGCATGGTCCTCCGGGCCGCGGAAACCGGCCTGGTATTCCAGGTGGGCCACATCGAGCGCTTCAACGGGACGTTCGCGGCGGTCCGCAGGCTCGTCAACCGCCCCCTTT
>CAVYQN010000006.1:0-47576 GCA_963770685.1 Candidatus Krumholzibacteriia bacterium | reverse complement strand
CGGCCTTAAACAGCTCCTTGTCCCCATCGACCAAAACGATACGCTGAAGGACCTCAACCCGGACATGATCAAGCTCAAGTTGATGAACGATCGAATCGGAGTTCAGACGATAGATCTATTCACCCTCGACGCCCTCGATCAGGATTGCCTCACCTACTCGCGACACTTCTCCCCCGGCCAGGGCATGTCGAGGGCCCGGGGTCCGGCTCCGCCGCCGTGAGCGTCGCCACCTACCTCGCGAGGCACGGCGTCATATCAACGGGGTCCCACATAATGCAGCAGGGAAAGGATCTCGACGCGCTCTCCAGAGTTTTGATAGATATCAGTAACGAGGGCGAAAACACCAGCTCAGCCTGGGTCGGAGAGCTGGCCGTGACTTCGATAAGAAGAAAACCCTCCGTCGACGCCGACCAGGTTCTCATAGACTGATCACCGACGGTCACTGCCGCTCAGTCCCAGACTTCATCCACAAGTTTCTCAATCACCGCCGCCGCGCGTTCCAGCGCTCGATGAAATCCGCGTAAAGGCGTTCCGCGCCGGCCGCGGAACATACATATTCTAGGCTTCCGGAAACAGGCATCAGATGGAGCGGATCGAGCTCGTCATGCGCCGCCACCTTGAGACGATAGAGATCCCTCACGTTCCTTATGAAATCGAGATGCTCCGCGACCATGAGAAACTCCTTCTCGTGCCGCGGATCGATGTTCTTCAGCCTTCCGAGAAGCTTGCGCGACAGCGGATCCCTAACCCTGTGCCTCGCCTTGTAGATGAGCAGAAGAAGCTCGATGTCGCGCTGCCCGACCGGGCATTCCTTGATGTTTCCCGGCGCTGAACGACCGTTCGGCGAATGCCGCGTCTTTATCTCCGCCGAAAGGTAGCCGATGTACTCACGGTCCCTTTCGAATATAAGAGGCTCGATTATCCTTCCGTCAGCTTGTTGTCGAGCCTTCTCGTTCCCACCAGCATCCTCGCCCCGAGAAGCTGCGAAAGATCCACGTATACGTCCTCCATACTGTCTCCCAGGAACTGACCGAGCTGATCGAGGCTGACCACGTAGCTGCCGAAGTGGTCGACCATCCTGTTATGGGGGAATATCCCTCTCCTGATGATATGCAGATTCATCCTCGCTATCACCCTGTTGCAAAGCTCCAGTACGCCGCCGTCCGAGGAATCCAGTATGGCGATCATGTCGTAATCGTCGTCGAACCCCAGTTCGCGAGCGTGCCCTCCCACCGCGTACAGGGCGAACAGATCCCGCGTCGATTTGGAGTGCCCGCCGGAGGCCAGGATGTCGTGCATGGCGAATTCGTACAGCTGCTGCGTGTAGTTGTCGCTGAATTCGGTGAACTCCGAATCGGTCACTTCGCTTCCCACTCCGGAGAGCGTCATAAGGCTGACCCTCACGAACTCCATGTCGTAATAATCGCCGATACGCTCGTAAAGGATATCCGAGGGCGGAAGGGTCGTGAGGTCGCTGTAGAATCCGGTCGAAATCTCCCTCAGCTTTTCGTTGTCATGCAGATTCCTGATGAACGCGGGATACTTCCCCAGTATCGGATTAAAATGCCTCTTCAGGAAATTGCTGCTTTGATAATGAATCGTCGCGAGCGTGACAAGCTGATGGTAATAAGGATCCAGGCCGCCGCGCGTGGGCTTTTCCGCCAGAATCTCCAGGAGCTTCTCCTGTGAGTCCCTGTCGAGCATCGAGAGGAAATTGTTCAGGATATCGGGATAGGCGACCGCGATAAGGGCCATTGAATCGGACGGGTTGGGCAATCCGGCCAGTTCATCGAGAAACAGCTCCGACAGAAGGTCGAATATCTCCCTCGCCTTTTTATCCTCACGCCCCTTGCCGACGACCGTCAGAAACTTCAGCACCGGTGAAGGGTCGTTTTCCGTCCCGGAAACGTACACACGGCCGACCTTGTTCCTGAGCTTCGGCGGCAGCGAATGAAAGCTCTCGACGAACCTGGAATAGAAATTCTTCCGTTCGTCGTCCAGTTCCTCCAGGAAATCGTCCCAGTATGTTATCCCGTTCGACGGATTGGCCTCCCTTATGAAGTCCACGGCCAGGTTTCCCGCGTAGTCGGGCATCTCCTTCGCTTCATCGGAGAATATCGGGTTTAGAACGCTTATCGCCCTGAGGTGTATGTTCAGGTCGCCGGTAAGAACCTCTATCGCAGAAATGGCCCCTTCAAGGTACTGGTAGTAATTGACCATCATGAAGTCCTCGGCCGAGAGGACCCCGCTGTCCTCGTATCCGATCATGCGTGCGAGCTTCGTCACCATCTCTTCTATGGGTTTTTCACGGATCAGGATTTCCTCGTCCTGAGCCACCAGGATCTGGTAAAGATGCCTGAACAGCTCGAAGAAACTGAGTGTCTTCTCGATGCTGTCGTACTGTTCTTTGCGCCACCTGTCCTTCTTTTTAAGCTCGTCTATGATCTCCCACGCGTTGACCTTTTCCACGCCGTGCACCAGCTTCAACGCGGAAAGCAGCCCCTTGATGGGCCGGAGCCCCTCCTCCTTCGGGTTTATGGAGTATGCCGATTTGGGGGCGGCGAGAACCGACCGCATCTCTCCCAGGATTCCCCTGAGGAATCCCTCATGGAAACGATTAGTCTTCTGCCCCGGCTCGAAATAGAATCGCCCTGCCACGCGTTCCCTGAATTCGCGGTACAGCGATTCGCTTCCGAGTATCGCGGCGGCCCCGATGATCTCGTTGACCATTATGAAATCGTATTCGTTTTCGTCGAGCACGGCGACGTATTCGTCGACCGTCGCGGTCAGGCTCTGGCTCCCCACATATTCGGACAGATGAAAATGGAGGCGGCTGGCCGTCCTGAACATCTGATTCGCAAGCTGTCCCATGGCCCGGTTGAGGTTCCCGGCGTTCTCCTTTCCGCGTATCACTATCCCGAGATCGATATCGTCCTGGTCCGACCTTGTCCCCACACCCAGCATCACGAACTCGGGGTATGGTTTCCCTTCGAGGAAGATGCCGAGCAGGCGCTCCATGTACGACCTCGTGAGGTTCCGGAACATCCCGCCCGCCTCGAGCATGAATTTCCGGCTTATCGTCTCCCTTTCGCTCGTGGCGGAAAGATCGAGCTTCACGATATCGATCAGGCGCAGGTTCATCTGAAGAAACTGCAGCGAGTAATAGCATCCGAGAAATTCAATCGCCTCCCTGGGCGAGGAGGCGGCCTTCAGGACCATATCCATCTCGCGGGCGATGTCGTTCGAGTAGTTCCACAGGCGCACCCCGTCCCTCAAACCCACACGTTCGAGCGCCGAGGTCAGGCCGTCTATGTTGGTTGAGATGATGTGCAGATATTTATGGTTGTAATTGCCGAGCTTCGAGGTTTTTTCGGTGAGTCTTGCCAATGGCTCTTTCATAGGGAAAGCTCTCCGTATCTTTCGGGAATCTTTGTTCAGCCGGCAACGTTCCGGCGGCAACCGCGGCCACTGCCGCATCGGCCGTTGACAGAAGCAATTTTCGGTGAACGATACACCCTTGCATCCCCTTTTACAATATTGATTTCGATTAAGGTAAAATCAGGAAGCGGGCATAAAAAAATGAGCCGCCCGGGACTCGAACCCAGTACCACCTGCTTAAAAGGCAGGTGCTCTACCTGATGAGCTAGCGGCCCATAATCTTGGATTTCGTCTTATATTGACGCCACCCTTGTCGGGACGGCCCTGTAATCTAATAGGGACGGCGCATCATGTCAACTGGTTAGAAGCCGTCGCGAATGATTGTCTTGTCCCTCTCCGGCCCGTACGATATGAACGAAGCCTTCACCCCAAGCCGCTCCTCGATCGTCTCCACGTATCTCCTGGCGTTTTCCGGCAGGAGGGAATAATCGCCGCCATCGTTCCCCGAATCGTCCCATCCGGGGAATTCCTCTATGACCGGCCTGCATTTCGAGAGTATCGAACAGTTCTGCGGGAAATGCTCCGTCTTCCTGCCGTCCACCTCGTAGGCGACGCAGATCCCGACTGCGGGAAGTCCCGATAGAACGTCGAGCTTCGTCAGGGCTATCTCGCTCAGGCCGTTGAGGCCGACCGCGTATCTCGCGGCCACCATGTCGAACCAGCCGCACCTTCTCGGCCTGCCCGTCGTCGTCCCGAACTCATGCCCCCTGTCGCCGAGATACCGGCCGTCTTCATCCAGCAGCTCCGATGGGAAGGGGCCGTTTCCGACCCTTGTCGTATACGCCTTGAATATCCCGATAACCCTGCCGATATCCCTGGGCGCCAGGCCGCAACCGGTCAGCGCGCCTCCGACCGAGCAGGAGCTCGACGTGACGAATGGATACGTCCCGTGGTCGATATCGAGAAGCGTTCCCTGCGCTCCCTCCAGCATGATCCTCTTCCCGGCCTTCTTCCACCCGCTAATCATTTCCTGGGAATCCACCACCATGCGGGAGATTATATCCCTGATGTTTATGAAATCGGCGGCGACCTTCTTCGATGACAACGGAGGCGCTCCGAAGGCTTCGATGATCCTGTTGGCGTTTTCCGCCTTTTCACTCACCAGGTCGTGGAAGTCGCCGGTGCCGAGGAGAAAATCGCCCATCCTCATCCCCCTGCGGCTGTATTTATCCGAATATGCCGGGCCGATCCCCTTCCTCGTGCTGCCGATGCTTCTCTTCTCGAGATCCGATTCATAGAGGGTGTCGAGCAGCTTGTGCCACGGCATCACGACCTGGGCCGCGGAGCTGATAAAAAGCCTGTTCTCCACGTCGATCCCCCTGGACATCAGGGCCCCGAGCTCGTCCAGGAAACCGAACGGGTCTATCACCATTCCGTTGCCGAGAAGCCCCTTGATCCCCGGATAGAGCAGCCCGGAGGGTATCTGGTGGAAGGCGAACTTCCCCGCCTCCGTAACCACGGTGTGGCCCGCGTTGGCCCCCCCCTGGTAACGGATCACGACATCATGATGCGGCATGAGGAAGTCGACGACCTTTGCCTTGCCCTCGTCTCCCCACTGGCCGCCAAGCACAACCGTAGCGGACATAATGGAAACTCCTGTTCATCGATCGATCTATTCCGCGTGAAGTCTATGTCAAAGCCAGATCGAGCGCAACCGATTTATTCCCGCCCTCTCCCGCGGGCACAAAAAAACCGTCCCCGGGGACGGCGCATGCGCGTGAACCGCGATCGACGGCAGCGTCATTCTTCGAAAAGCTTTTTTATTACGCCCCATGTATGTTCGTCGAGGGAACTGGGGGTCCCGAGAGGGTCTCCCGGATTGCTGCGCTCCCTTGTGACCGACGGCGTCCCGTCCCCGTCTTCATCGCCTATCTCAAGACCGTTCTTGTACCCGTCCCCGTCCGAATCGAGGTTCGCCAGGGTCTGGTCCCATTTGGCGCCATTGGCGACGAAGTCGGCGCCGAATGTGTTCAGCCCCTTGTTGGAAAGATCAGGCTGGGACGTAGTATGGCACAGGGCACACCTGAAGCGTTCGTGCACGGGCAGCTTGTTCATAAACTCTTCAGTGCTCAGGATCGCTCCGGCCGCGAACACACCCAGACACAAAAGAAACACAACCAGAGCGCGCTTCTTTAGCTCAGGCTTCAATAAGTCCTCCTTTACACTAATAATTATATCAATGACAAGGTGTTATGTCAAGCCGCCATTTTCAGTCCGCGGGCCTTTGGGACGCCTCCCGCAGGATCCGCACGGCTCCATCCCTGTCTGTATCGAGCCCGTATTCTTCGAGAGCGTCGGCAAGCCCCGACACGAGCCGACCCATAACCGGCCAGTCATGCAACGCGAGAAATCCGGTCCGGATGATCATGCCATGGAGGGTCCCCTGCCCCCCTGTTATGACGATCCCGTTCCTCTCTGAAAGACGGTCTATGACCCCCCGGCCGCGGGCCTTCTCCGGGAGCACCAGCGCCTGCACCGAGGCGGACGGCACCTCCGGCAGGGATTCAAGTCCAAGGCGCCTGCAGGCATCGATTACGGCCTTGGAGAAGAGATGATACCTCTCCCTCGCCTTCTCCGCCCCACCGGCATGAAGCCGGGCCAGGGACCTGTGAAGAATCTGAATACCCTGCACGGCCGGCGTGAACGGGGTGTCGCCCTCCACCGCTCCCGCTTCGCAACGAACATATGAGTTGTAGAAGAGTCCGCGGCGCCCCGCCCTGTACAGCTCGCGTGCCCGCCGCCCCGGGATCGCCAGGCTGATCCCGGGAGGAGCCGCAAGCGCCTTCTGTCCCGCTCCCACGACCAGGTCGATCCCCCATTCGTCCATCTCCAGCTTCTCCGATCCGAGGGAGGCGATCGCGTCGAGTATTATTACCGGTTTTGGAGACGCGAGGCAGGGCAGCACCTCTTCGAGCTCCAGCTTCAGGCCTGTCGAGGATTCCACATGCGTAAGCGTGATGAATTCCGGGCGGACGGCTTCCACCCTTTCGCGCACGACGTCGGGATCTATCCGTTTCCCGGGATCGAAAAGGAGGAGGCTCGCTTCGCATCCGAGCGCGTCGGCGATCTCCTTCCACCTCGTGCCGAATTTTCCCCCGGAGACGCAGAGCACCTTCGATCCAGGCGCCGTCAGGTTGGCGATGGCCGATTCCATCGCGCCCGTCCCCGACATCGTAAGGAGGAACGCCGGAGCCTCCGCGCCGGCGAGCCGCGCGGCCATTTCCGAGGTTTCGACCACTATCCTTCTGAATTCGTCGCTGCGATGGTGGAGCGGCTCAAGAGCCCCCCATACCGATGGGTCGATATGCACCGGCCCCGGAGTCAGCAGGAGCCTCTCCCGCTCCCCGCTCCCCGGTCCGCCTCTCATATCGTCGAAAGGATCCATTTCCAGATATCGTCCCTGCCTTCCGCCGTTTCGGCGGATGAAAAGAGAAAGGGGAAATCGTACTCCTCCCCCTTTTCCGCGCATTCCCTCAGAGGGCCTATCCTGAACCCGTCGAAACACGAGCGGAATTCCCTCAAGGCCGCGGCCCGTTCATTTCCGCTTATCTTGTCCGATTTCGTGAAGACGACGAGGAACTTTCTTTCGGCGTCGATGAGCCTCTCTATCATGACAAGATCGTCCTTCATCGACGGGTGCCTCGCGTCGATGAGCTGGATCACTCCGGCCAGGGTCTCCCGCTTCTCGATATATTCGAATATGACCTTCTGCCACCCGGTTCTCATCTCCTTCGACACCTTCGCGTAGCCGTACCCGGGAAGGTCCACGAGGTAGAACCTGTCGTTCAGGAGAAAGAAATTGATCGTCCTCGTTTTGCCCGGTTCCTTGCTCACCCTGGCGATGTTCTTTTTTGAGAGGAGCTTGTTCAGGAGGGATGATTTCCCCACGTTGGACCTGCCGGAGACCGCGATCTCGGACATGGGGGAGGAAGGGAACCTCGAAGGATCCAATTCCGTTGCTACAAGATTGAGGCTTTTGATTTTCAATGGATCGCACTCTTCCGTCAGTTGGCCGATTTCGGCGCCTGATCCCCGAAGAAGCCGCCGATCCGTTTCCGGTGCTTCACTCCCCAGTCGAGCTTCCTCGTGAGCGAATGTTCCAGGACCTCGTCCATAGACTCGACGACGATGATCTTCATCTTTTTCCTGACCTCGTCGGGTAGCTCCTTTATGTTCTTCTCGTTCCCCTTGGGCAGCAGGAGAATCTTCACGCCCGCCCTCAGCGCCGCCACTGCCTTCTCGTTGATGCCGCCGATGGGCAGAACCTTGCCTCTGAGCGTCAACTCGCCCGTCATCGCGATGTCGCGCCTTACGGGGATGTCGAAGAAGGCCGAAACGAGGGCCGTCCCGATCACGACGCCGGCGCTCGGCCCGTCCTTGGGGATTGCCCCCTCCGGAACGTGAACGTGCACGTCGATCGTCGAAAAGAAATCGTTGCCGAGATCGAGTATCCTTGCCCTCGTCCTCGCGTAGCTGAGCGCTATCTTGGCCGATTCCTGCATCACGTCGCCGAGCTGCCCGGTCAGTATCAGCTCGCCCTTGCCCGGCATCAGCGTCACCTCGATGTTCAGTATCTCCCCGCCGGCCTCCGTCCACGCAAGACCCGTACCGACTCCGACCGATATCTTCCTGTCGATCTCGCTCTCGGAGTACTTCGGAATGCCCAGATAGTTTTCCAGGTTTTTCTTCGTGATCCTGATCTTCCCCACGGGGGTTTCGGAGGCCAGTTTCCTCGCGACCTTCCTGCAGATCGTCGCGAGCTCCCTCTCGAGATTCCTCACTCCCGATTCCCTTGTGTATTTCTGTATGATTTCCTTCATCGTCGGCTCGGACAGCGTCAGCTGGTCCTGCCGGATGCCGTGCTCCTTGAGCTGCTTCGGGAGCAGGAATTTCTCCGCTATCTTTATCTTCTCCGGGAGAAGATATCCCGGGAGCCGTATGATCTCCATCCTGTCGAGAAGCGCGGGCGGAATCGTATACATTACGTTGGCCGTCGTTATGAACATGACCTCGCTTACGTCGAATTCCACCTCGAGATAATTGTCGCTGAACCTCTTGTTCTGCTCCGGATCGAGCACCTCCAGAAGGGCGGCCGACGGGTCTCCCCTGAAATCGGAACTGAGTTTGTCTATCTCGTCGAGAAGAAAGACCGGGTTCTTCGTCCCCGCGCTCTTTACGCCCTGGATTATCCTTCCCGGCATCGAGCCGATGTAGGTCCTCCTGTGACCCCTTATCTCCGCCTCGTCCCTCGTGCCTCCAAGTGAAATCCGCACGAAGCGCCTTCCGGTGGCGTCCGCTATCGATCTGCCGAGCGACGTCTTTCCCACTCCTGGAGGCCCGACGAAACAGAGAATCGGGCCCTTGAGATTGTTCACGAGCTTGACAACGGAGAGGAATTCGAGAATGCGTTCCTTGACCTTCGTCAGCCCGTAATGATCCGCGTCGAGTTTTTTCTTCACGTCTTCTATGTCGAGATTATCCTTCGTTCTCGCGTTCCATGGGAGCGCGATGAGGGTGTCGAGATAGTTTCTTACGACCGTCGCCTCGGGGGACATGGGAGACATCATCCTGAGCCTTTCGAGCTCCTTGAAGGAGACCTTCTGCGCCTCCCTGGGCATCCCCGATTTTCGGATCTTCCTCTTCAGCTCGTGGTAGACCTCCATCTCGTCGCCGTGCCCGAGCTCGTCCCTGATGACCTTCATCTTCTCGTGGAGAAACAGTTCCTTCTGGCTCTTCTGAACCTGGTTGCTGACCTTTTCGTCGATATCCTTCTCCACCCTCAGGATCTCGAGCTCCTCCGATAGCACGCGGCTGAGCATCATGAAACGCTCTTCGAGGCTGACCGTTTCGAGAAGACGCTGTTTGACGTCGTTTCGAACCATCAGGTGCGCCGCCACGGTGTCGGCAACCTGCGAACGGTCGTCGATCGCCTGAAGCGAGAGGAGGACCTCGTTCGGCACCCTGTGATTCATCCTCACGTAGTCGGTGAAAAGCGCCTCGACCTTCCGCGTCAGCGCCTCGACCTCCCTCGTCATCGCGTCCTCTTCCTCGATCGGCACGACTGTCGCGGCGAGATAGTTTTCCATCTGCTTGAAATCCCTGACCCTGACGCGGCTGACACCCTCCAGCATCAGCTTGATCGTTCCGTCGGGGAGCCTGAAAAATAGCCCTATGCGGACAATCGTCCCGACCCTGTAGAGGTCTTCGAATCCGGGGTCGTTATCCGTCGGATTCTTCTGGGTTATCACGAGGAGAATCTTGTCCGTTTCGATGGCGCGTTCCACCGCGTTGACGGAAGGCTGCCTTCCGACGAGGATGGCGGTCGCCATCGAAGGGAAAATCACGACGTCCCGAAGGGGGACCACCGGGAATATCTGCTCGGATTCCTTTATCGGTTTATCTTCCATTCTGCCCATTATGCTCCAGCCGGGGGAGAAGGTGAATATAGGATTGAAAACGCCGGTCGATCAGGCCCGTTTCTGGCGTTCCTTCTGAAGAAACAGTTCGGGCTCGTCCCTGTCAATTATCGTTTCCTCTGAGATGAGGATTTTTTTCACATCCGGGCGCGACGGAACGTCGTACATGATGTGAAGCATCGTATCCTCGAGAATCGCCCTGAGCCCCCTGGCGCCGGTCTTCCTCTCCATGGCGCGTTTAGCTATCGCCTTGATCGCCCCGGGCGTGAATTCGAGCTCGACATCCTCCATGTCGAACAGTTTCTTGTACTGCTTTATGAGGGCGCTCTTCGGCTTGAGCAGGATATCGATCAGGGCCTCTTCATCGAGATTCTGAAGCGGCGCCACTATCGGCAATCTTCCGACGAGCTCGGGTATCAGGCCGAATTTAATCAGATCCTCGGGCTGGACATGCCGCATTATCTCGTTTATTTCCTTGCGGAAATTGGGCCCGCGGTCCGCGCCGAACCCGAGCACCTTCCGCCCTATCCTGCGCTCGACGATCTCCTCGAGGCCCTGGAAGGCCCCTCCGCAGATGAACAGGATGTTCCTTGTGTTGACTTCGATGAACTTCTGCTGCGGATGCTTGCGCCCCCCCTGGGGAGGAACGTTCGCGATCGTGCCTTCTAGAATCTTCAGCAAAGCCTGCTGCACCCCTTCGCCCGATACGTCCCTCGTGATCGAAGGATTCTCGCTCTTCCGGGCGATCTTGTCGATCTCGTCGATATAGATGATGCCCCTTTCGGTCGCGGGCAGATTGTACTCGGCGTTCTGGAGGAGCCTGACGAGGATATTCTCGACGTCCTCCCCCACATACCCCGCTTCGGTGAGCGAAGTCGCGTCGGCTATCGCGAAGGGGACCTTCAGGAACCTCGCCAGGGTCTGGGCGAGCAGGGTCTTTCCGACGCCGGTGGGCCCGACAAGCAGTATATTGCTCTTTTCGATCTCTATGTCGTCGGTGCTTCTCTCGTGCCGTATCCTCTTGTAGTGGTTGTAGACGGCCACCGCGAGGGTTATCTTGGCCTCGTCCTGCCCTATGACGTAGCTGTCGAGGTTTTCCCTTATCTCCCTGGGCTTCGGGAAATGATCCTGGTCGAACATCACGGTCCCGGCCATTTCCTCTTCAAGAATGTCGTTGCAGAGCCTGATGCACTCGTTGCATATGTAGACGGACGGCCCCGAGACCAGCTTTGCCACCTCGTCCTGTCCCCTGCCGCAGAAAGAACATTTGATCGCCCTTGGAGATTGCGTCTTTTTCTTCATTTTTTCCTCTGCGTCTCCTGGTTTGCGGTTTCAGCCTTCCTACACAATATACAACTTTCCCGGGCAACAGTTCTAAAAAACCGTCATCCTTTTTTCAGATCCGACTTCGAAACCAGGATATTGTCCACGAGCCCATACTGCAGGGCGTCATCTGAGGACATGAAATAGTCGCGGTCCGTATCCTTTATGACCTTCTTCAGGGGCTGCCCGGAGTGTTTCGAAATTATCTCGTTGAGCTTCGCCTTCAGCTTCAGTATCTCGTTCGTGTATATCTCTATTGTGCTGGCCTGGCCCTGCGACCCCCCCGACGGCTGATGGATCATCACCCTGGCGTGGGGCAGTATCGAGCGCTTACCCTTTGTTCCCGCCGCCAGAAGAACGGCGGCCATGCTCGCCGCCTGGCCCATGCATATCGTGGCGATATTGCAGGAGATGTACTGCATCGTGTCGTAGATGCCGAGACCCGCCGAGACCACTCCCCCAGGGCTGTTGATATATATGAAGATGTCCCTTTCCGGGTCTTCCGCTTCGAGGAACAGGAGCTGCGCGATTATGGCGTTGGCCATCATATCCTCTATCGGCGTGCCGATGAACACGATCCTGTCCTTGAGCAGCCTCGAGTAGATGTCGTAAGCGCGCTCCTCTCGCCCCCTGGTCTCGATGACCATCGGAAGAGGGATGCTTTTTATCCTGGTGTCTCCCATAAGAACATCTCCTTTTCAAGAATTCCCGCCGGGCGGCGTCAACGCCCGGACAAAACCTCGAATACCTTCTTCTCGCGGAGCCTGCCGCGCAGATTATTGTAATTCTCGCTTCCCCTGGCGACAAGTTTCCTGACCTCTTCGACCGGCCTGTTGCCGTCGGCGGCCAGCCGTTCGATCTCGCCGTTCATATCCTCGTCGGAGATCTCGATCTTTTCGACGCGGGCTACGTGGTCGATCAGGAAAAACCTCTTGATGTTCCTCCTCGATACCTTGTCGAGGAAAGCGTCGATCTCCTTCTTTTTATCTGCATCCTCCTCGGGGCCCACGCCGGCCATCTCGCGCCTGCGTTCGTCCTCGGATTGAAGCTCCTTCGTGAAACGCTCCACCATGCTCAGGGGCACGTCGAACGGATTCTTCTCGATGATCCTGTCGATTACGTCCTCCTCCATCCGGCGCCTCGCCTCCCTTTCCTTCTCTTCAAGGAGCCTTCTTCGAGCGTCCGCCTTAAGGTCCTCCACCCCGGCGAACTGCGCGCCGAGTTTCCTGGCGAATTCGTCGTCGAGTTTCGGGATAATCTTCTCCCTGACCTCCTTCACCGTGAATTCGTAGCTCACCTTGAGGCCGGCCAGCCTTTCGGGCTTGAAGTCGTCCGGGTAATTGATCTCCGCGATCCCTTTTTCGGAGGCCTTTTTCCCGGTCAGCGCCTCCTCGAACTCCGGGAAGAGCTGCCCGGCGCCGAGCTGAACAGGGTAATCGCTCATCATCTTTTCCGCGTCGGCGGTTCCATCCTCATTCAGCGGGACGTAGTCCATCATGACCATGTCGCCGGGCGCGGACTCCCTTTCCACGGGGATAAAATCCGCCTCCCGCTCGAGCAGGTTATCGAGCACCTTCGCGACCTCTTCTTCGCCGACCTCCATCTTTTCCAGTTCGCCGGCGAGCCCCTTGTACTCCACAAGAACGATCTCCGGGACGGTCTCCAGTTCGACCGTGAAATTAAGGGGTTTGTCCTCCTCCGACTTGATATCCCGGAAAAGGGGGTCGCCTATCGGATGTAAGCTCTCTGTCTCCAGCGCGTGCCCGTAAGCAAGCGGCAGTATCGATTTCACCGCTTCCGAGTGAATCTCCCCTGAATATCTTTTCTGGATAATCTCCTTCGGGGCTTTTCCCTTCCTGAATCCTGGTATCGACACATCCCTAGCGAGACTCTTCAGGACCTTTTCCTTCTCAGCGAGTAAAAGTTCGTGCGGAACCTCTATCCTGAGGGTTTTCCTGCAATCCGTGCCATCTGTCACCTGTACGGTGATCCCTTTTGTTTCCAAATTGTTATCCAACGTTCCTCCCCTGAAAACGGATTTTCTCCCTCAGACGGGTTGAAAATTTCTCATGTGCGAGAGGGGGGACTTGAACCCCCACGGGTTGCCCCACTGGATCCTAAATCCAGCGCGTCTGCCTGTTCCGCCACTCTCGCATTACCTTGCCGAAACTACATCTTGTTATTTTCCAAGAGCATAATACCGATCGTATCGCCACGAATCGACGATTCCGTCAAATCATGGTTAATCTAATATGTGTCAGGACAATATTCAATCTAATTACAGCAAGACTCCTGCCACAGGGCCCCTACCTTCCCTTGAAACTCGCATCGCGTTTTTCCAGAAAGGCTTTCGTCCCTTCTTCCATATCCTCCGTTCCGCAGGTCATGGCGAAAAGATTGGCCTCCATCCGGAACCCGTCCTCGAGCGACAGGTCCGTCCCGTGAAGAACCGCTTCCATGTTCGCCTTCAGCGCAAATGGAGGTTTGGACAGAAGGGTCCCGGCCATCTCCATGACGGCTTCCTCGAGTTGCTCATGAGGAACCACCCTGTTGACCAGCCCGATCTGCAAGGCTTCGTCTGCCTTCAATATCCTTCCCGTCAGAACCATTTCCATCGCCACGCCCCGGGGAACCAGCCTTGCCAGCCGCTGGGTCCCGCCGTACCCCGGCATGGTCCCAAGATTGATCTCCGGCTGCCCGAGCCTTGCCTTGTCCGAGGCGATCCTCAGTGTGCAGGCCATCGCGATCTCGCACCCCCCGCCGAGAGCGAATCCCCCCACCGCGGCTATGACCGGCTTGCCCAGATTTTCTATGAGGTTGCACAGTCTATGGCCCCTCGCCGCGAAGGCCTTCCCTTCGATCATATCAAGCCGCGCGAGTTCCCCGATATCCGCTCCGGCGGCGAAGGACTTCCCTCCGGCCCCGTCCAGGATCACAACGCCTACGGAGTCGTCATTCCCAAGGTCGGTGAAAGCCTCTATGAGTTCCTCTACCGTCTTGATATTCAAAGCATTAAGCTTGTCCGGCCGGTTTATTGTCACACGAGCCAGCCGTTCTTTTCTCACCATAGTTATACATTCGAAAGACATTTGGATCTCCTTTCTCGTTTGAGCTATTAAAGATGGCATGAGCGTTGCTGTCAATAGTTTATTACTAAAAGAGATGCGCTTCAACGGATGCGAAAGGGAGCTTGATTTCCATGCGCAGGCATATATTTAAGAAACTTCCTGTGACCTTTGCGGTTATCATGGCGGCTGCGATTTTTCAAGGTTCGCCGGCCTTTTGCCGGGCAATGACGGACGAATCCCGGGAAATGGCCCTGAAGGAACAACTCGTTGGTTTCCTGAGGGGAGACGGTCCGGTCGAATCGATCCCTACGTCCAGCGCGATTTATCCCCTCGGGGAAATCCCGTCCGTCGCGATCTTCTCCTACCTCCTTTTTCGCGATGACCCGGGCACGCTCGAGAGCCTGTACCCGAGGGTCAATCATCTCGTGATGGACCGCCTCTCGCAGGGTCAGACACTCGATAACGGATTCATGCCGGGCGACGGGATGGGAAATTCACGGGGAGATATCCTGATGTCGCCATTCCCGAATATGCTGTCCTCGCTGGAACTGCGGGCCCTTTACCTGATCGCCTTCGCCTCCGGAAGATACGAAGACGCGCTGGAGCTTCGGGCCTGGTCGAGGGATCTTTCGAAAGCCGTGGTCGGGGCCTTTTATGATCACACCAGCGATTCCTTCTTCCCGGTATCCTCCGAAGGGTACTACCTTATCGCATATTCCCCCGAATTTCTGGTACCTCTTGTCGAGCGCGGGATGTTCGGGGAAAAGGCGAAATCGAGAATCTCGGAGAGGCTGATTTCCAGAATGGCCGATATCCCGTCCATGAACGCGTGGAAAACAAATCTCGATGACATGCCGTCGCAGAAGTCGATCGTCATGGCCCTTCTCTCGACGGTAGACGGAATACCGTGCGACAGGTTGAAAATGGCGCTGGAATCCCAGGGGCAGAGCCGGGAAAAGGGTTCCGAAGGAGCGCCGCGCTCCTTATGGGTCGAATTCTGGGACGCGCGGCCGGCCCGCTGTGAAGCCCTGTTCCCCTCGTGGGACTGCATCGCGCCCCTGATCATTTTCTCGATGATTTCGGAGCGAGAATCCCTCGTGGAGGAGAAAATATTCCCGTCGCTCAAGGAAGATATCGAAAGAGTCGCTAAAGCCCTTTCGTCCGGGGAAGCGGACCTGCAAACCCACGTGTCTTCCATAAGGACGGTAAATTCACTTCTTGCCAGGATGAGCGATTTCGCCGCGAGCCTCGAATCGGGGGAGAGACTCTGGAAACTGGTCGACGAGGCAAAATGGAAGCGGCTTTCCCCCAGATCGAAAAAACTCGTGATCTCCGCCTGCAGGGACGCCGTCGCAGGATTGATGGAGGCCAAGGTGTCGCTTACGCGGATTCTCGCTGACGGCACGGGAATCGAAGCCGGGATAAATCCGCCGGTAGGGCCGGTCCCGACCGGCGGCGGCATCGACTTCACCATTTCCCTGAAAAGCGCGAAGATCCCGCTCGATGTCGGGCAGGTATTCCTGCAGGCGTCGGGAACCCGCTGGGGCCTGACCGACGGGCCGGAACAGGTCCTCCTCGGCCCGGGCCGGGATGAAGCCGAATGGAAAAGGTCCCTTGTTATTCCACCGTCCACCGATCCGGGCATGATATCGGTCCCATTCCTTCTCGATTTCCTGTGCGAAGGGAGCAGGGTCGAACTCCACATGATCGAATCAGTCACCCTGACGGTGGGATACGGTGTTTCCCTGAACCTTCCCGCCGGCAGGAAACTCGTCGGGCCCGGGGATTTGCCTCTGAATATCACGATCAGGCACCAGGCCGGAAAGGCCATCCAGGGTGTCGTGGACGGCGTCTTTCTCGAGGGAATCACATTTTCCCCGGTATTGCCGGCCCGCTTCGCGCTTGACGGAGCGCGCGCCATGACGGAGCTTCCGCTCGAAATCGGTTTTACCGAACCTCTTTCGCCCGGTTACTATCCGTTGAAGCTTATGATCAGCCTCGACGGAAATACGATAGCCTCCTTCGACGAGATGTTTGTCCGACCCCTTGAATGGTTGCACATAGGCCCCATCACCAGCAGGCGGTGGGCCATGGAGGAGGCCCTGGAACTTCAGGACGATCTTTCCGGGATTCATATATCGCCCGGCGGAAACGAGCTTGTATGGCGCAAGGTCGCGGCCGGCGCGTGCGGTGAAGACGGTGCGGTCCTGCCCGAGAGGCTCTACGGCCCCGGGCCGGACGGGTGCATGATAATCTACACGGCCGTTTCGATGGATTATCCGGAGAAGGTGCGGTGGAACCTGGAATCGAACAACACCGTCTCTCTCTGGATCAATTCGATCCCGGTTATCACTTCGGAGGCCGTACCGGTCCGGCAATCCGGGGTCACCGTCCTTAAAAAGGGAAGAAACACCGTGCTGATCGCCGCGGGATGGCAGAGTTCGCCGGCCCCGGTGCTTTTCAGTTTCAGCGACGAAGCCGGCCTTCCCGTCCCCGGCCTCGGGAACGATATCGTCTCCATTCTCGAAACCTTCGCCGTCTCCGTCGATTCGGCGCAGGTGAACGGCCCGGCCGCTCCTCCGGCCGCGCAGGTGAAGGAAGTGATCTTCGAGCTTATTATGCCGGATGCCTCCGAGGTCTCGGTGATCGGAGAGTTCAACAACTGGGCGCCCGATGCGGGACAGATGAGGAAAAAGGGAGCAGGCCGATGGACGGTCACCATGATACTCCCGCGCGGGAGCTATCAATACAAGTTTCTCGTCGACAGGAAAACAAAGATTACCGACCCCTCGAACGAAAACGTCGAACCGGACGGATTCGGCGAAATGAATTCAGTGCTGACGGTCAGGTGACGCGAAGAGGCTGAATATAGCCTATGCCGGCCCTGATCGCAGGATTCGCCGCGAAGGGGGCCGGGGTCAAAACGCGAGGCCGAGAATACCAAGGAAAAGATTAAGCAATCCGCCCGTTGCGATCGACATCGCCATTACGAAGAAAAAAATGATCATGGCGTACCTGATCCCGATTTCCTTGACCATCACGATCAGGCTCGCAAGGCATGGAAGAAAGAGGCTCATTACGGTGAGCGCGACGACGATCTGATTGCCCGTCAGGGTGCCGCTCTGCCACAGCCGGTACAACCCCGCCGCCCCGTAATCCCTCCTGAAGAACCCGACTATGAACACCGAAGCCGTCTCGACAGGCAGGCCGAGAATTCCCTTTGTGACCGGTTCGACGGCCCTGTGGACGGCGCCAAGGGCGCCCGTCCTGTCCAGCGTGAAGATCAGCAGGGTCGCGGCCAGGAAATAGGGCACTGCCTCCACCAGGAACCACCTCGCCCGCGCCCCCGTCTTGAGCGCGATGTTGGAAACGCGGGGAACGCGCAGAGGCGGAAGCTCGAGTATGAAATCGGAGGTTCTCCCCTTCAGGTACCTGCCCAGCAGCGATCCCACGATCAGGAACTCCGACACTATGATGAGCATGATCGTCAGCACGGCGGGGATCGATATCGCCGACATCAGCGACATCGTCACGCCGAGCTGCGCCGAACAGGGTATGGCGAGCGACAGAAGGGTTATGACTATTATTCTCTCCTTTTTCGTCTCCAGTATCCGGCTCGCCAGAATCGCCATCGTCACGCAACCGAAACCGAGGACGACCGGGAGGGTCGCTTTTCCGTTGACCCCCACCATCCTGAACAGCCTGTTCGTCAGCACCGTCAGCCTGGGGAAATACCCGGTATCCTCGAGCAGCCCGAAAACCAGGAAGAAAACGATGACGATCGGAAGAACGATGGATATTGAGTAGCTTAAACCCATGCTGACGAGGCCGTATTCCCCTGCGAGGAGATCGCGGACAAACCCATCGCCCGAGATCTTTTCGATCGCGGGGATCAAAAGCCGGTCGAAAAGGCCGGTCTGGATCGAATCGACGAGCGTGCCGGCCGCGAAGACCCCGACGAAGTTGTACACCAGGTAGATGATGGCGGCGAGAAAGACGATTCCGTAAACGGGATGGAGGGTCCAGCGGTCGATCCTTCGAACGCCGGCGATCGATATGAACAGGACGAGGGCGAAAAGCACCGGCAATGACGGAAAGAGGCCCGCCTGCGCCAAAGACCGCACACCCGAGACCGCGGTCAGCGCCGCCGTCAGAATCAGGATCGAACCGGCCGCCGCATACCTTCGCCAATCCAGGCGGCTCTCCGCCTTTATCAGTTCCTTCCTTTTAACGGCCCTAGAGGTGATATCATTCACCACCCGCCTTCGCGCCGTCGCCATGTGATAGGAAAAGGGGGCTGCGAGTTTTCTCTCCTGGCCGGTGATCCCGGCGGCCAGAGCTTCGATGCGTTTCCCGTCCAGGGAAGCATCCCCGTCGAACAATCCCCTGTCTCCGGCAATCAGGGACAGGATGCCCAGCTTCCCGTAACGCGCGAGCCCTGGTTCGATCCCAGTTATTTCCCGCACCGTTTTCTCGATCAGGTCCGGGTAGGCGACCTCGACGGACGGCACACGGGCCAAGTCGGCCGCTATCGCTCCAGAAATTTTTGAAAGCCCGCGTTTCTCGACCGCCACAGCCTCTATTACTTCAATGCCGAGGATCGAGGCGAGCCTTGCCGAGTCGATCTCCACCCCTCTCTGCCTCGCCTCGTCCATCATGTTCAGAACGAGGATCATCCTGCATCCGGTCTCGGCAAGCTGCGTCGTGAGAAGCAGGGATCGGTCGATATTCTTCGCGTCGGCCACCTGGACGATCACGGCGTCTCTGTATCTATAAATGAGATCCCTCGTGACCTTCTCGTCCTCGCTCGCGGGGAAGAGCGAATTCACGCCGGGAGTGTCTATTACTTCGATTTGATTTCTAGGGCCCGTATGCCCTCGCGCAATTTCGACCGTGGTGCCGGGGTAGTTCGATACGACGGTGTAACGGCCCGTGAGGTAGGCGAAGATAACGCTTTTCCCCACATTCGGGTTGCCGACGAGAAGAACAACCTTCCCGTCCCCGCCCGCCTTCGCATTCCCGGTCGCTTTCATGGAACAATCCTCTTTGGAGGCTTCATGTCCTGACGACGTAGATATCGTCGACGATGCTCTTCTCCAGCGCCAGCTGCGTTTCGCCGATGAATACCACGAAGAGAGGCTCCCTCTGATGGACCTTGACGTGCCTTCCGGGGAACAACCCGAGCGACGTCAGCCTGTCGAGCCGGTCGTGCCTCCGGGTCGTCATGTACAGCACCCTCCCCGTCTCGCCGCATTTCAGCCCGCCTAGCGGAACGACCGCCGATTCGTATCTCTTCTCCGCGTTCTCGCAGCATATTCCCGGCGGAATGCTGTTTCCGTGAGGACAGGTCTTCGGGTGCCCCAGCAGCGTGCATATATGATTTGTGACTTCAGGCGAAAGAAAATGTTCGAACCTGCAGGCGTCCGACTCCATCTCGTTGTTTTCCATGTTCAGGACGTCGGTCAGGAGCCTTTCCGCCAGCCTGTGCCTTCGGATCACGTCGCCGCCACGCTCCCTGCCGGTTTCGGTGAAATCGTAGACGCCCCCGCTCAATACCAGGTATCCCTTCCTCACGACATCGCCGAGTATCTCCGTGGTGAGGGAGTTTTTCTCGTCCACCTTTATAATATCCTCGGCCCCCGGCTGCATCCCCCTCTCCCGGAGGATCCATACGGCTTCCAGAACCTCGTCGACCGGATCATGAAAAAACTTCCCGTTTTCTTCCACACCCACCTCCATTCACTGGAAAAGGCAGTCTAATCTCGGTGATTTTTACTGTCAACTTCAATAAATCTTTAAAATTTTCCCGGCAAGGATTATATTCTCATCCGGGGACCCCGGCGTTCATACGGCCAAAGGAGACAAATTGTTCGAAAATCATATTTCCGGACGGTCGCCGAAAAAACCCGGCACAATATCGGCGCTCGTCATCCTTATTATCGCCGTGTTCGCCGCCCTGACGCCTTCCGAGGGGCGCGCTCAGTCTTCCCGAAGGATGTCTGCGGGCCTCCTCGTCTCCCGCATGTCTTTCGATTCCGAATATTTCGGGATGGGCGGGGCGACCGGGACCGACATCTTCCTCAGGTGCGAGATACTCGGCAATATCCACGCCGAGACACGCATAGGAGCCTTCTCGGCCGACGACGACGGCCACAGCGTCGGGATCTTTAACGGCCAGGTCGGACTGGCCTTCGTATCGACCTCTTACCTTCCTTACCGCCTCTTCGGGCGTGCGGCCCTCGGTCTTTTATCCTCCAACCCGGTCACGGTGACTCCAACCGATACGTTCAGGCCTTCGCAGACCACCTTCAATATCGTGCTCGGCGTCGGCGCCGACAAATTCCTCTGGAAAAGCCTCGCCGCCGAAGCCGGTCTGGACGTCATGTTCACGCCTTACAAATACAACGTTTACACCTTCGACAGGCAGAGCGTCTCCAGCGATCCGTCTCAATTCACACATTTCGTGATTTCCCTGGGGGCGTCCTGGTCGTTCTGACCGTGCAGGCCGGTCACCTCAGCCTCACGATCTTGATCGTCTTCTCGGTGAATCCCGATTTGAGCCGGCAGAAATAGATACCTGATGCGACGTCACCGGCCGGAGCCCACTCGACTTCGTGCGTACCGCGCGTGAAATAATCCTCGGCCAGTTTCAGGACACGCCTTCCGGCCGCATCGTATATGTCGATCCTGACGGTTCTCGCGAAGGGCACAAAAAACCTTATGCGGGTCCTCTCACTGAACGGGTTAGGGAAATTACCGTCGAGAACGAAGGGGATCTCCTCGATCGAATATGTTCCGGGCACGAGGAGCGTCTCCCCGATTTCGCCGGAGAAGGCCCTGATCATGTACCTGTATCCCACCCCCGGCGCCACCGATTCGTCCTCGAAGGAGAATATGCCCGACGGGCTTTCGAATGTATCGGCTTCCACCGGGATGAAGGCTCCGCCATCGTCGCTCCTGGAAAGCACGCATTGCAGGTCGCCGGCGCCCGTGTCCACGGCCCAGCTCACCTCCAGAAAACTCCTGTCGACGCGCACCCGGGCGTCGAGGAAAACCGACTCCACCAAAAAAGTCCCGGCGGCCGCCGCCGTCTGGCCGTCTCCGTTCACAAGGACCAGATCCCACTCCCCGGCGTAGAGGTTTTCGCCATCGAAAAACGCGATCACCCTGTTTTCACCGAGCCATTCGACCCCGGCGGCGTCGATGTCGACCCCATCCCGGGACAACCGGCAACCCGCCCCATAAATGAAGCCGCTGCCCGAGATATCCATTGTGAATTCGCTCCCGGCCGCCTTGTCCACCGAAATCGGCTCGAAGGAGGCGATGATGGGAGCCGTCATCCCCGCCCTGAAATACGCCGACGCCATGGTGATGCCGCTTATTCTCGCGTTCGAGGCGGCGTTGCCGTTGGTCCTGCTCGACGGCACGGTCGCGTTCGAGAAAAGCACGTTCGCGGAAGATCCGGGGAAGGGGTCGCCTCCGTCCCCGTGATTCAGGGGATCGTTGAACTTTATCATTTCGTAGAGACCGTCCGCCTCCTCGACTACGACCCCCCTCGCCTGTGTGTTGGTATATCCCCCCGTGTTGGCGAGGCTCGAATAGGCGATGCTGTTCTCCGCGTGGTAGACGATCATCCCTTCGGCCGGAAGATGCGAATCGAAGCCGGTTCTTTTCCTTCTCTCCACCAGGAAATATTCTGCCGGCGGCGAAGCGGACCGCCACCCCCCGGCGTCGGTCTCGAAATCGCAGAAATAATCGACTCCCCCTCCCGAAACGGAGATCCTGTCGATGTTGGCCGACCATCCGTCCGAGCTCAGCCATCCCCCGTCCTCGTCGCTGAAATTGAAATCGGAAACGAAGACGAAACGCAGCATGTAATCGCACGGCGCGCCGGGCAGGTATTGCCCGAGGTCGAACTGCTCCGCAACGGGGTTTACCGTCCCCGTGTACGAGGCGAGGGTATCGGCGCCCTCCGGGTGGTCCAGGATCAGATGGAGATAATCGTATCCCTCCTCGATATCGACGCCGACATTGAACTGAAGCACGCACGGAGTCGTACCGTCGAAATGGAAGGAACGAACCATCGACTCGTTCCAGCCGTTGCCGTACCCCATACCTCCCCTGTATCCCCTGGCGGCCGCTTCAGACCCGTTGTACCCGCAGATCAGCGAGTACCCGGTGACGGGAAGTACGTTGACGTTTCTCCTGAAGCGCTCAGTCGGAAGGATCAGCCTGTAGACGGTCCTCGCCGTCTCGACCGGTTCGAGGGCCCGGGAGACTTCCTCCCAGCCGATATCGATCACGTCGACCCATCCCAGCTGTTCCTTCGACCACCCGCACAGGTGCGCCGGCGATTCGGGCGTGTTCCAGTTCCCCGTTCCCATGAGCCCCCAGTAACCTATCCCCGTCCCTCCATACGTGTCATAAAGATCGGGGAGCCCCAGGAAATGCCCGAATTCGTGGCAGAAGACCCCTATCTCGATAAGCCCGCCTTCGCAGGACACCGCCGGGGCGAGATTGTAGTCGTCTATCTTTATGAATCCCCCGCTCGTTGACGGATCGCCGGTCAGGAGGGGCGCGCCGTCATCGCCCCAGAGACTGAATTTGTATGAATGGGAAATCATATGGTCCGGGTCGCCGAAGCATTCGCCGCCCATTTGAGGCTGTACTATGATTATCACGTCCACGAAGCCGTCGTCGTCCCCCGAGTTCGGGACGCCGTCCGGTCCGTCGTTGTCGAACAGGCCGTAATCGACGAGGGGATCGTTCCCCGCGACGATTTCGGCGATCATCTCGTCCGTCCTGGCCTCGGGACAAATTCCGTTGCAGTAAAAACCGCCCGTGTAATAAATCTCGGCGCCGGAAAGGGGAACCCAGTCGAAAACGGTTCCCGTCACGGACAGCTTCAACCCGGAGACCTCGTCGAAATACTCCGCCATCGTGCCCGTCTGCCACGGCCCGTCGAAGAGCTCCATCTGAAGTTCTTCGACGCTCTGCAGGCTTCCGGCATGATCGCTGTAAACCCCGGTCAGCACCGGAACTCTCACGGCGCCCTGCACGAGAGCGCGGCCGCCGGATAAGAATTCTGCATTGGAAAGGCCTTCCGCGGGCGGGTTCGGGGAGGAAAGGAGCAGTTTCCTGTTTTCGGCTTCCCTGGCGTAAAGAAGCCGCCTGTCGAGCCAGCGGCTTCCGTACTTGTACTGTTTGCCGTTTTCGGGCTCCGGGCGGTCGCGCCTTGCGATAAACGGGACTCCCGGACCCTGAGAAACCCCGCCCGCTCTCGAGAAAGCCGCCGCGACCGCGAAGGCCGACAGGAATAATACGGCCCTTCGAATCCTTTTGAATCTCCCGTTTATCCTTATCAATATTCCACCGCTGCTCAGTTTACGGGATTCACGACCGCCTTGTAGGAGGAAGCTCTGATCAGATCGAACCTTTCGCTGCAATCGGTTATTCCCAGGAAATTGCCGTCCACGGCGGGAAGTATCGAGAAGGTCGCGTCCCTGAGCTCGCCCGTCACCTTGAAGGTAAGCCTGTGTATGACGGCCTTCGGGCCGGGAAGACACGGCTTGAACCTCTCGCTCAGGCTGTGCTCGATCTGCCCCAGCGACATGATCCTCGCCTTGTTGAACCGATCGATGTCCAGGACGGCGCCTTCCGGTATCTCAAGCTGCCACTGAACCGCCGATATCTCTATATCCTCGGGAACCTGGACAATCACCCAGCAATCGAACGCTTTGCTCTCTTTTTCAAGTGTGAGGGTCCGTTTCGTTCCGGCTTCGTCGAAAAAGATCCCGAAACTGACGTTCTCAGAAACGTATGACGTGACCCCCTCGTCGCCGGCAGGCGGAATGGTCTCGGCCTGATTTTCCTCTTTTTTCGAGCATGAGACGAAGATCGCCGCGATGGCCAGCGAAGCGGCCGCCAGAAAAACGCCTTTTCCCTTTCTCATCGAATACCTCCTACTGTAAAAATGCTCGATTACGACTGGATGCACAAGGGATAACATGGCTTTTATAATACGCTCCGCGAACGCGTTTTACAATTCAATTTGATTATAATTCATTGACCGCGGGCCTCTCTTAAAATAATATAAGAGCGATGATAATCCGTGGCCGGCATAGAACGTCATGAGCGCCTCAAGGAGTGGGATAATTGAAATCAAAGAAGGAAAAAATCGAAGAGCTGTCGATGAAAAGGGAACAGGCACTGCTCGGCGGCGGCAGGGAGAGGATCGGGAAGATCCACGAAACGGGAAGGCTGACCGCGCGCGAAAGGATACACCTTCTTTTCGATGAGGGATCATTCCAGGAAATGGGCGTGTTCGTGACCCACCGGTCCACATGGCCCGGAATTGCCGACAAAAAGATCGTCGGCGACGGAGTGGTATGCGGGCAGGGCACGATCGAAGGAAGGCTTACGTACGCCTACGCGCAGGATTTCACGGTCTTCGGCGGTTCGCTGAGCGAATCGAACGCTGGAAAGATAATCCGCCTGATGGATATCGCCCTGGACAACGGAGCCCCGGTAATCGGCCTCTCGGACAGCGGCGGCGCCAGGATACAGGAAGGCGTGGCGAGCCTTGCCGGATACGCCTCGATTTTCCTCCGTAACACGCTGGCCTCCGGCGTCGTCCCCCAGATATCGGCGATAATGGGGCCGAGCGCGGGCGGCGCCGTCTATTCCCCGGCTCTCACGGATTTCATTTTCATGGTCGAAGGAACGAGCCACATGTTCATAACGGGGCCGGCGGTCATAAAGAAGGTCACCCACGAGGACGTCACGCAGGAGGACCTCGGAGGCGCCCGCACGCACAACACGAAAAGCGGCGTCGCGCATTTTCTCGCGGCCGACGACGAGGACTGCATAGAAAAGATCCGGCGACTGCTGTCATTTCTCCCGAACAACAACCTCGAGGACCCTCCTTACATCCATCCGACCGACGACCCCCTGAGGATGGATCCGCGCCTCAACGATATCGTGCCCGACAGCGCAAAAGACCCGTACGACATGAAGGAAGTTATCAAAATGATCGTCGACGACGGGATCTTCTTCGAGGTTCAGGAGCTTTTCGCCATGAACCTGGTGATAGGCTACGCGAGGCTCAACGGCCACGTCATCGGCATAGTCGCGAACCAGCCCAACCATCTCGCCGGAGTGCTCGACATAGAAAGCTCGGTGAAGGGCGCGAGATTCATACGCTTCTGCGACGCCTTCAACATCCCGCTCGTGACCTTCGAGGATGTTCCGGGCTTCCTTCCCGGAACCGACCAGGAATGGCACGGAATCATCAAACACGGCGCCAAGCTGATCTTCGCGTACTGCGAGGCGACGGTGCCCAAGCTCACCGTGATAACGCGCAAGGCCTACGGCGGCGCGTACTGCGTCATGTCGAGCAAGCACATACGTTCCGATTACAACGTGGCCTGGCCCACCGCCGAGCTGGCCGTGATGGGCGCCGAAGGAGCGGCAGACATCCTCTATGGAAAGGAAATCGAAGCGGCCGAAGATCCCGACGCAGAACGGCAGAGAAAAATAGAGCAATATGCGGACACCTTCGAAAATCCGTACGTCGCGGCTGGATTGGGCTACCTTGACGACGTCATAATGCCCGACAACACGAGGCCGATGCTTATTCACGCCCTCGAAAACCTGCTGAACAAAAGACAGCAGCTTCCCCCCAAGAAGCACGGGAACATCCCGCTTTAAACCGACACGGAGGTCATGGAATATGCCGGAGAGAAACAGGATCTCCATCGCCGTGTACGAATGGCTCCACCGGACCTACGCCCCCGTCAGGGAAAAGAGCGGGGAAAGAAAAGCGTCGTTCTCGACGACTTCCGGGATACCCGTGGCCCCCGTATACACGCCGCTCGACGCTCCCGCCGAAAGCTACCTCGAGGACTCGGGGCTTCCGGGAACATACCCCTTCACCCGGGGCATTTACCCCACGATGTACAGGGGTAAATTCTGGACCATGAGGCAGTACGCGGGGTTCGGATCGGCCGAGGAAACGAACGAAAGGTTCCGGTATCTTCTGGAACGGGGACAGACCGGATTGAGCGTGGCCTTCGATCTTCCAACCCAGATGGGGTACGACTCGGACCACCGCATGGCGCGCGGCGAGGTCGGCCGGGTCGGCGTGGCGATCGACACGCTCGACGATTTCAGGAGCATGATGAAGGGCATCCCTCTCGACAGGGTGAGCACCTCCATGACGATCAACGCCACGGCCGCGATTCTCCTCGCCATGTACGCGGCCCTGGCCGAGGAAAACGGGGTTCCCGTGTCCGGCATCTCGGGCACGATTCAGAACGACATACTCAAGGAATATTACGCCAGGGGCACCTACATCTATCCCCCGTCGCCGTCGATGCGGATCATCACCGACATATTCTCCTGGTGCCGCCTGAACGCTCCGAAATGGAACACGATAAGCATTTCCGGCTACCACATACGCGAAGCCGGCTCCACCGCCGTTCAGGAGATAGCCTTTACGCTGTCCGACGCCGTCGAATACATACGCGCGGCGGTCGATGCGGGGCTCGAGGTCGACGAATTCGCCCCCAGGCTCTCCTTCTTCTTCTGCGTACACAACAACATCTTCGAGGAGGTGGCCAAATTCAGGGCGGCCCGGAGGATCTACGCGAGGATCATGAAGGAACGCTTCGGCGCCGCGAATGAAAAATCCTGCCTGCTCAGGTTCCACACCCAGACCGCCGGCTGTTCCCTCACGGCGCAGCAGATCGAAAACAACGTGGTCAGGGTCGCCATGCAGGCTCTGGCCGCCGTGCTCGGCGGAACGCAGTCGCTGCACACGAATTCCAGGGACGAGGCGCTGAATCTTCCCTCCGAGGAGGCGGCTCTGACCGCGCTCAGGACACAGCAGCTCATCGCCGAGGAATCCGGCGTATGCGAGACGATGGATCCCCTCGGCGGAAGCTATTTCGTCGAGAAGATGACCCGAGATATCGAGGAGAAAACGCTCGAGCTCATGTCGAGGATCGAGGAGATGGGCGGGATGACGCGCGCGATCGAAATGCGTTTCCCGCAGAACGAGATCGAGCGGAGCGCGTACGCCTATCAGAAGAGCGTCGAGAACGGCGACATAATCGTCGTCGGAGTGAACAGGTACAAGGGCGGCGAGACCAGCTCCGCGTCGAGGTTCAGCGTCGACCCCGGCATAGAGAAACGCCACGTTGAACGTCTCGGCGCGTTCAAGAGCCGTCGGGACGGCGCCGCGGTGGAGAGACTTCTTGGCGCAATCGAGAAGACCGCGCGGGGAAAGGACAACCTCCTGCCTCCGATAATAGACGCCGTAAAGGGCGACTGCACGCTGGGCGAGATTTCGGCGACACTCGAAAAGGTGTTCGGAAGATACGACCCGGGCTCGATGCGTTGATCGCGAGGGGATCGGCGGCCATAGTCACTGCATCAAATCGACGAATGGAGGACTGCGATGAATGAAAGGCTCGGGGAACTCAAGCACATCGGAATAGCGGTCGAAAATCTCGACGAGGCGAAAAAGGTATATTGCGATGTCCTCGGGTTCGAGCTGGAGGAGGAAATGGAGGTGCCGGAAAGGGGCCTGAAGATAGCATTCCTTTCCGCCGGGAACACGAAGATAGAGCTTCTCGAGGGGATCAGCCCCGACAGCGCGATATCGAAATTCGTGGAAAAACGGGGAGCCGGCATTCACCATCTCTGTTTCGGCGTCGATGACATCAAAAAAACGATAGAGGGGCTAGTGGCGGAAGGGATCGAGATGATAGACAGGCAACCGCGCCGGGGGGCGGAAGGCAGCATGGTCGCGTTCCTGCATCCCGGCTCGACGATGAAGGTTCTCATCGAGCTGGTCGAAGAGTGATGAACCTGATCTATCGCCGCTCGATGGAACGGCGCGTCTTATTACACCTGGAAGGTTTCGAACCGAAAATATAATGCGGCGGGCGTTGCGGCCCGCCGCTCGTTTTCGTCAATTCGTATATACGAAGAAACCCCTGCCCGTCTTTCTTCCGAGATATCCCGCCTCAACCTTCTTTATCAGAAGTGGACAGGGCCTGTACTTCGGATCGCCCAACCCTTCGTGAAGAACCCTGAGAATGTTCAGGCAGATATCGAGCCCGATCAGATCGGCCAGCGCCAGGGGACCCATCGGATGCGCCATTCCGAGTTTCATGACGTTGTCGATCGCCTCGGCCGTCGCCACCCCCTCCATCAGGCAAAAACAAGCCTCGTTTATCATCGGGAGAAGGATCCTGTTCGCGACGAAACCAGGGTAATCGTTCACTTCGATCGGGATCTTCGATAGTTTCTCGCTGAGACCAATTATCGTCACCGCGGTTTCATCGCTCGTGGCGAGCCCTCTTATCACTTCCACGAGCTTCATCACTGGAACCGGATTCATGAAATGCATGCCGATGAACCTGTCGGCGCGTTTCGTCGCGGCTCCGAGGGCCGTTATCGAGATCGACGAGGTATTGCTCGCGAATATCGCGCCGTCGCCGCACAGGCCGTCGAGCTCCCGGAAGATGGTCGCCTTGGCGTCAAAATCCTCGAATATGGCCTCAACCACAAGCCCGCACGCCGCGGCGTCGCCGAGATTAGTCGAAATCGCGACGTTTGCGAGGATATTCTCCCTGTCTGTTTCCGTTATCTTTTCCTTGGCAAGAAGCCTCGACAGGTTCTTGTCTATAGCCGCCAGTCCCCGTTCGACGAACTCCTTCTTTATATCGATCATGGTCACCTGGAATCCGTGTTGCGCGAATACCTGGGCAATTCCGTTCCCCATGGTTCCGGCGCCAATCACGGCGATTTTCTCGATCGCCATTTCTACTCCCTTCATTAAGGTTTTTCGCGCCGCAAAAAATCATTTCCGCCATAGTCCCTATAGCATCTCAACGCTCAAAGCGACCGCATTGCCGCCGCCGAGACACAAAGTGGCAAGTCCCTTCCTTCCGCCCGTCCTTTTCAGGGCGTACATCAGAGTGACAAGTATTCTCGCCCCCGAGCACCCTATGGGATGGCCCAGCGCAACGGCGCCTCCGTTTATATTGACCTTCGCGGGATCCATCCCTAGTTCCTTCATCACCGCGCAAGGCTGTACGGCGAAGGCCTCGTTCAGTTCTATCAGGTCGAAATCCGAGATTTTCATCCCGTACTTCTTAAGGAGCTTCGGAACCGCCACGGTGGGCGCCATCATCACCAGTTCGGGCACGAGGCCTCCCGTGGCGTACCCGGTCACCTTCGCCATCGGTTTCACGCCGAGCTTCGATGCGGTCTCGTTCGTCATCATCACCATGGCCGAGGCCCCGTCGCTGATCTGCGAGGAGTTGCCGGCCGTTATGACGCCGTCCTTCTTGAATACCGCTCTTAATTTGGCCATGGATTCGATGCTCGTATCTGCGCGCGGTCCCTCATCGGTGTCGAAAATCACGGGATCGCCTTTTCTTTGAGGGATGCCCACGGGAAATATCTCGTCCTTGAATCTTCCCGTCTTGATCGCTTCCGCGGCTTTCCTGTGGCTGTTGTACGAGTATTCGTCCATCTCGCCGCGCGATACGTTATATCGTTCCGCGGTTATCTCTCCCGTGTTCCCCATGTGGAAATCGTTGAACGAATCCCAGAGGCCGTCGTAGACCATCGTGTCGACGATCTTGCCGTCTCCGAGCCTGTACCCGGCGCGGGCTTCGCGCAGTATGTAGGGCGCGTTTGTCATCGATTCCATCCCCCCCGCCACCACTATCTCCTCGTCCCCCGCCTTCAACGCCTGCGTTGCAAGGACGACGGCCTTGAGGCCCGAGCCGCAAACCTTGTTTATCGTGAGGGCCGAAACGCCTGGATCGAGACCGGCGCCGAGGGCGGCCTGCCTTGCCGGATTCTGCCCCAGCCCCGCCTGCACCACGTTGCCCATGATCACCTCCGTGACCGACTTCGGGTCTATGCCGGCTCTTTTAACCGCTTCCTTCACCGCCAGGGCGCCGATTTCGGTCGCCTTCAAGGGCGTCAGCCCGCCCTGGAATTTGCCTATCGCTGTCCTGCACGCTCCGGCGATCACTATCTCGTTCATCAGGTCATCCTCCTTTTCACGCGCTTCCATTCACGCGCGGTATGTTAATTCATCGGAAAAAGGTCTTGAAACGCCGCGCACCGGCGCTATTCCGTGTCGGGAAAACTGCCTTTTATGAAAGATGCGATATCCCCCGTATCGGTTCCCGGTCCGAAGATCCTCGCGACTCCCATCTCTTCCAGCCTGCCCACGTCTTCCGCGGGTATTATTCCCCCTCCGAACACCATTATGTGTTCGGCCCCCTTCTCCTTCAACAGTTCCATGACTCGGGGAAACATCGTCATGTGCGCTCCCGAGAGGATGCTGAGCCCGACCATGTCCACATCCTCCTGCACGGCCGACTCGGCTATCATCTCCGGAGTCTGGTGAAGCCCCGTGTATATGACCTCCATGCCGGCGTCCTTCAGTGCGTTGGCCACGACCTTGGCTCCCCTGTCATGCCCGTCCAGGCCCGGTTTCGCGACCAGAACCCTTATCATCCTTGCCATCGATCGATCCTCCTTGTCAGGGCCGCTTTCCGCGCCTACAGGAAAAGCGGTTCGCGATATTCGCCGAATATCTTTTTCAGTTCACCGATGATCTCGCCCTCGGTGCAGTAACATCTCGCGCAATCCAGGATGACCGGAATCAGGTTGTCGTTCCCGGCCGCGGCGTTCGCGAGGCGCCCGAGCTCTCTGGCGGCCTTGTCGTTGTCCCGCTTTTCCCTGACCCCTCGCACGTTTTCCCTCTGATGCGCCTCGACCTGCGGGTCGATCTTCAGAAGCGGTATGTCGATCTTTTCGCCCTCGATTCCGAAGGCGTTCAATCCGACGATTATCTTCTTTCGCGCTTCCACCGCCTTCTGGTAAGTATAGGCTGCCCGGCCGATCTCCTTCTGGAAGAAACCCTGCTCGATCGCCTTCACGACTCCGCCGAATTCCTCTATCCGCCTGAAGTAATTCTCCGCCTTCTCCTCCATCTCTTTCGTCTTCGCCTCGATGAACCAGCTTCCAGCCAGGGGATCAGCCGTGTTTATGACGCCCGTTTCCTCAGCTATCATCTGCTGGGTCCTCAGGGCGATCATGACGGCCTTTTCCGAGGGAAGAGCGAGCGTCTCGTCCATGGAGTTGGTGTGAAGTGACTGGGTCCCTCCAAGGACGGCCGACAGCGCCTGAAAGGCGGTTCGCACGATGTTGTTCTCGGGCTGCTGCGCGGTCAGCGTGCATCCCGCCGTCTGCGTGTGAAACCGGAGAAGGAGCGAGCGTTCGTCCCGGGCCCCGTATTTTTCCTTCATCCTCCTCGCCCAGATCCTTCTCGCGGCCCTGTATTTCGCAATCTCCTCGAAGAAATCGAGGTGCGCGTTGAAAAAGAATGAGAGCCTCGGCGCGAAGGCGTCGACATCCAGGCCGGCCGCTATCCCGGCCTCGACGTAGGCGAAACCGTCGGCGAGCGTGAAGGCGAGTTCCTGTACCGCGGTCGATCCTGCCTCGCGGATGTGGTATCCCGATATGCTTATCGTGTTCCATTTCGGCACGTGGTCCGAACAGAAAGCGAGGATGTCGGTGATTATCCTCATGGACGGTTCCGGCGGGAATATCCAGGATTTCTGGGCTATGTATTCCTTGAGGATATCGTTCTGTATCGTCCCGCCCATACGGTCGAACGGTATCCCCTTCTTCTCCCCGGCCGCGAGATAGAACGACAGCAGGATCGAGGCCGGGGCGTTGATCGTCATCGACGTGGTGATTCCGGAAAGATCGATCCCGTCGAAAAGGGTCTCCATGTCCTTCAGGGAGTCGATGGCAACCCCGCATCTTCCGACTTCCCCTTCCGAACGCTTGTGGTCGGAATCGTATCCCATGATCGTGGGCATGTCGAAGGCGACGCTCAGCCCCGTCTGCCCGTGCTCCAGAAGGTAATGGTACCTTCTGTTGGTGTCGGCCGCCGTTCCGAAGCCGGCGAACTGCCTCATCGTCCAGAGCCTTCCACGGTACATCGACGGATAAACGCCCCTCGTGTAGGGGTATTGCCCGGGGAATCCCAGGTCTTCCACGTAATCAAGATCGGCGGTATGCCGCGGTCCGTACAGCGGTTCGACGGCCTCCCCCGAAACGGTTGTGAATTCTACGTCCCGGATCTTTTCCCCGCCGAGGGCTTCACGATATCTCTTTTCAGCTTCCTCGAAACGCTTGCTGTCGGTCATCTTTATTCTCCGTGCGTCGGGCCGGAGCTTCGCCCGATTGTGACAATGCCGTCAAGTTCTCGTACAAGCCTGTATGGCGACAATTTTCCCGAGTAAACTTCCTCCATCCTGCCGGACACGATCCTTCTGACCTCTTCGCTGCCCCGCAGCCTTCTCTCCATCCTGTCCATCAGCGCGTTGCGGACCCTGGAGAGAAGTATCTTCTTTCTCTTCCTCTTCATCAGATCGTTATCCTCGAGATATTCCCTGTGCTTTCTTATCAGCCCGGCAAGATCCCCGATCCCCCTGTCTTCCTTCGCGGAGGTCATGACGACCACGGGGCGCCACCCTCCCTCGGGGACCTTCTTCAATTTTATCGAATCTTCTATCTCCATCGCGGCCACCTCGGCGTCGCTGTGGTCCGATTTGTTCATGACGAATATGTCGCCGATCTCCATCAACCCGGCTTTCATGGCCTGTATCCCGTCGCCCGATTCCGGCACGAGTATGACCACGACGGTATGGGCCTTCTCGGCTATCTCGAGCTCCGACTGGCCCACCCCGACCGTTTCGATAAGGATCATATCCTTGCCGAAGGCGTCCATCAGGTCGCAAACCTCGTCGGTGCAGTTCGAGATGCCTCCCAGGCTCCCCCTGCTCGCGAGGCTCCTGACGAACACCTCGGGATCTTCGAAAAGAGACTGCATCCTTATCCTGTCGCCGAGGAGAGCTCCGCCGCTGAAAGGGCTGGTCGGGTCGATCGCTATTATTCCTATCTTCGCGCCGTCTTTGCGAAATTGTTTCGCGAGCCGGCTGACAAGGCTGCTTTTCCCCGCCCCCGGCGGGCCCGTGAAACCCACCCGGTAGGCGTTGCTGGTCCTGCTGAATATCGCGTCGAGGACCTTCTCCGCGTCCTCGCCGCCGTTCTCCAGCACGGTGATAAGACGCGCAGCGGCGGCTGTCTGTCCTTCCACAAACCTCGCTAGAAGGCCTTCGATGTCGTACCTCGAAGACATTGATCAGTACTCTATGCCCTTCCTCATCTCCACGCCGGCATTGTAGTGATGCTTGATCTCGACCATCTCGGTCACGGTATCGGCAAGCGCGAAGAATCCCTCGGGCGCGTAACGCCCCGTAAGTATCAGATCCAGGTGAGACGGCCTGTTCCTGATGAATTCCGCCACCGTTTCCTCGGGAATGAGACCGAAAGCGACGGCGACATTGATCTCGTCCAGTATCACCATGCCGGGGTTTTCCTTTTCCACTATCCCTAGTACCCTTGCCCAGCCCCTGAGCGCGAGTTCCGTATCAACGGGATCGGGATTATTCGGATCGACGAACTCATCCCTCCCGTGCTGTTCTATGGTCAGGCCTTCGAGCTTCCTTGACGCGGCGATCTCCCCGTACAGCCTGCCCTTCATGAACTGTATCATGTACACTCTGGTGCCGTGACCGACCGCTCTCATCGCGGCGCCGAGCGCTGCCGTGGTCTTCCCCTTGCCTTCGCCGGTGAAGAGCATCACCAATCCTTTTTTACCGTCCATCAGAGCCCCTCCGGCAACGATCCTGGCGAGCAACAGCCGCGCTCCGGCCCGCAAAAGGCCGCACATCGGGATAAAAGACGTTAAAACATTTGGAAGGATTTGTCAATTACCGGGTTGCAGGGCCGTTTCCCCGCCGGATACGCCTTCATTCCCGTCAAGCCGCTGACAACATGCGGGAAGAGAGATAAGGAAGGCGGTTTTTTCCCCTTTTACGCTCGACACCGAGATGTTCCCGCCATGGTCCCTTATTATGCGGTGAGCGAAGGCCAGGCCGAGACCGGATCCCTTTTCCTTGGTGGTGAAGAAGGGAGTGAATATTTTCGTCATCTGCTCACGGCTTATGCCGGTTCCGTTATCCGATATCTCGATGAACACTTTCGTGTTATCCACCGAAGCCCACGTGCGGACCCAGATGGATCCTCCGTACTGCACCGCTTCGATGGAGTTCTGGAACATATTCAGGAAGACTTCCTGTATCTTGACGTGATCGACCGGGCACCTGGGCAACCCCTGGGCGAGGCTTTTATAGAGATGGATCTCTTTTTCGGCGAATTCGTTCTGGAGAAGGTTCGTATTGTCCTCGAGGATCTGGTTGAGGTCCTCGTCGTCGAGTTTAAGTTCGCTGACGCTCGACTCCATGTTCTCGAGGTACTTTTCGAGGCGTATCGTCTCGTTGCTTATTATCTCCAGCTTTTTCCTGTCCCGTTCGTTGAGCTCCCCTGTCTTCAGAAGGTTCATGGCGAATCCGCCTATCGATACGAGGGGATTCTTGATCTCATGAAGAACCGAGGAAGTCAACTCGCCCGAGATGGCAAGCCGCTCCGCTTTCATCATCCTTTCCTCGTTGGCCTTGAGCTTGCGGTAAGTGGCCTTGAGGCTGTCCACGTTAATCTTAAGAGATTCCTTTAATTGAGCTGCCTTAAGTGATGTGGTGGCATGATTTACGATCATTTCAAGAAGATGCGCGTCTTCAGGGGTCACCTCGTTGCCCGTGAATATGTTGTCGACGATTATGAGCCCGAGGCTGTCCTCGGCCGTGGCGATCGGGCAGACGCAAAAGTCCATCAAGCCGAGGGCCTCCGCTATCTTCAGATCATTCTCGGTCTGGAGATCGCCTGACTTGACGAACCGGACCTCGTTCATTCCCTTGAAGATGATCCCGCTTTCCGAGTCGATCGGGATCGACAGTCTACACGTCGTTTTCGAAAGGGCGCTGTTCCTGAGGTAGTGCAGCGTCTTTCCCTTGGCAACCAGCTTCTCTATCGAGCTCGTCGTGTCCTTGTCGAGAATCTTCCAGATGCTGCCCGCCTCTTCGGCTGTTGAAGGCCCCAGCGCGTACTTGCCGCGCAGAATGTCGTACTCCGTGCCCCGCAGAAAGACGAAAGCCCGGTTGAACCCCAATCCTTCCCTTGCCGTTATGACCGTCAGTATGGCGAGGATTATGTCCTCTTCCTTGTCGAGGTGGGATATGATCTTGCTGACTTCGCTCAGAAGGTTCATCAGCTTGCTTCTTCGGATGACCTCCATGTAGAGATCCTCCACCTTGCTCGAATATTTCGCCGAACGGATCAGGGCGTCCTCGAGAGTCTCGAGCAGGGTGATATCCGCCCATCGTCTGCCCTTTATCCTTTCCTTGAGCTGTATGAAGAATTCGCATTTGAAGCAGCACTGGATGAGCTTTTCCTCTATGCGTGCGAAAACCTTGTCCTTGCACCTGTGTCCCGTCAATTCCCAGCAGGGGACTCCGGTCTGGCCGTGGGCCTCGCAGTCCTCCCTCGGGCAACCGAGATACTCCCAGCACCTGTTCAATTTGTCTTCGTTATATTCTTCACCTGCGGCATTCATGGCGGGTCAGACGCTATCACACGGCCCCCCGGCAAGTAAAGCGAAAATGCCCCGATGATCCGGGCCGCCGATTGCGATGCATACGGCGGGCTCTTACGGCTGATGCTTTGATGCGGGCTCTACGGACATCCGGCGGCGGGCCGCGATTTATGCCGTCCTAACCCCGCTGCGATCTGCGACCGGCTCAGTCACCGGTCAGTCCGCATCTCGTCTTTATGGCGCCCCAGGAAACGCTTTCAGCCGAGGTAATGCAGTCGTTGATAAAGCCGGGCGTCGGAATGCACCCGTTGCCGGGCGGATTGCAGCTTCCCGGGCAGACGTTCCACGCGTCGAACTGCCTCCATGTCTCCGGATCGCCCGCGACCCGCCCGACTGAACGGTCGTCCTCCGCGGCGTTGTCGACAAAATCGAAATGATCGACCAGCGCCGTGTCATTACCGGCAACGCGGAAAATGGATATTCGGTCCCCGGCATTGTTCAGGCTGAGGCCGTAGACCGGGAAATCGTTCGATTCCTCCCAGGCCCTGGAGTCGCTTCCATAGACGACGGCCACCGCTCCGGGCGAAAGGATTCCCGAAAAGGCGTATCGCCAGGAATACCCTTCAGCGCCGTCGCTTATCATGTACCCGGCGAGGTCCACATCGGCATTCCCCGCGTTGATAATCTCAATCCACTCATCGTCGCGGGAACTGTATTCGCCGTCGCCGTCCCAGTCCCTCGCCGGATCGGCCATGAACTCGTTGATAAGGATCTGCGCCTGCAGTTGCGGATTAAAGAAAAAAGTGGAAAACCAGAGCAGAATCAAAGGAACGCAGTAACGGAATGAATTCCTCATCACCATCCTCCCTTCCTCACTTCCCCGCGGAAACGAGCCTCGTTCCCGCCCTATGCCCGGCCCGCCGCCGGCATCTATTCCGTCAGGAACCGCATGATAAGACGCGCCGGCCTGGAGGTCCACAACTTTTTTCAAGAATCAGAACACAAAAAGGCCGGAGGGCGTTACTCCGGCTTCATGGGTCGAGATTCGTGCTTGATCAGTCTCCCAGGCTCTTTATCGCACCCCAGCTGAAATCCTCGCCGGCCACAATGCCGAGTTTCCCCACTTTAACCTGAAAGGCCAGCCTTGATTGCGTGGGGGGGGTTCCCTCCCATGAGAGAACGGCGTTTGCCTGAAAAACGAATCCGCCGTTGAGATCGGCTCCCAGTATCCAGAGTATATCAAGCCCTGTATTGCCGTCGGCATAAGAAAGATCGTTTATGGCCTAGCCGTTCAGAACGATGTCCCTTATCTCCACGGATGATCCCGCGTTGACCGCCCGGGTACGCACGAATATCTGATCGAAATCGAAATAAGGCGTGGTGAATGAAAGGGTCTTTCCTCCGAGCGAGAAGGTCACGATACTTGAAAGGGGATCGTATGAAACCGTGAAAGGCTCGATCATCCCGCTCTGCCAGGCATAATTCTCCGTCTGCGAAGGAGCCCCGGTGTCGCTTCCGACATCCAGCTCGAATGTCGCATATCCTCCAAGATCTCCGATTCTCCCCTCAGCCACAAAGAGAGTATCACTGAGGTATCCTAGCATTTCAGCGTCCGTCGCCACGTGTTCCGTCACCATCTCGGCCTCAGCCGCCGAAAACGCGAACAGGATAATGAATGATACGGCAGAAATAATTGCCCTGGCAGTAGTCATGTCTCCCTCCACCGTCAATTTTCTTTAACCGGGAATCCAGAGTGGAACCTTCGCACCCAAGACCAGACACACTTCGTCTCACTTGTGCGTATTGTATCACATATACCATTTAATTTCAATGTTATATTGAGTTCATCGCATAATTCGTATTAAGACTATAACTGGCGTGTCATAACCGTTCGGCAAGCATTTTCCCGGCGGCGCGCGGATCGGCCCTTCCTTCGCTCTTCTTCATGACCTCTCCGACCAGGAATGTCAGCAGTTTGATCTCGCCCTTGCGGTAGCGTTCGACCACGTCGGGATTCTCCAGCATCACGGCGTCGACGTATCGTGCGAGCATTTCCGGCGAACTTATCTGTTCGAGCCCGAGCCTTTTTATCCCCTCCTCGGCCGTGCACCCGGTCGCCGACATCTCGAGGAACACCTCGCTCCCCGCCCTGCCGCTCACGGCGCCTTCGCCGACGAGCTCGACGAGCCGGGCCAGCGATTCGGGGGGACGGGGAACCGCTCCACGGGTGTGCCCGTCCTGTTCAACTCGCCGAGTACCTCCCTCATCACCCAGTTGCATATCGTCTTCGGGTTGCTCGACATGGACGCGGCTTTCTCGAAATAATCCGCGACGCCTCTCTCCGCGGTCAGAACGGCCGAATCATACGGCGACAGCTCGTATTCCTCCTGGAATCTCCTTTTCCTGCGATCGGGAAGTTCCGGCATGCGCCCCGCCGTCTCTTCGATGAATGCCTCGTCGAGAACGAGCGGGGGAAGATCCGGTTCGGGGAAATACCTGTAATCCTGCGCTTCTTCCTTGCTTCGCATTGGAACGAGGCGCCTCAGCCCGGCATCCCAGCAACTCGTCACCTGCGCGACCGCCCGGCCTGAAGAGACAAGCCTCTCCTGCCTGTCGACCTCGAATTCTATCCCCGCCTCGACCGCCTTCATGGAATTGAGGTTTTTTATCTCGGTCCTGGTTCCGAGGGACGGCGAGCCCGGCGTCCTGATGGAAACGTTGACGTCGCATCTTATCGACCCCTCCTCCATGTTCCCGTCGCATATCCCGAGGTATCTCATGAGCCGCCTCAGCCCGGCCAGGAATTCAGCGGCTTCCTTTCCCGAACGGAGATCGGGGCGCGTCACGATCTCCACCAGCGGTACGCCGCACCGGTTGAAATCCACGAGGCTGGAGCCGCTGTCTCCGTGAATCAGTTTTCCCGCGTCTTCCTCGAGATGTATCCTCTCTATACCGATGGTCGGTCCCTCTTCCCCGAGCCGAAAGGCTCCTCCGGAGCAGATCGGTTCCTCGTACATCGTTATCTGGTAATTCTTGGGGCAATCGGGGTAGAAATAGTTCTTCCTCGCGAAGACGCTCCGATTCGAGATCGAGCAATCGAGCGCCAGCCCGAGGAGCACGGCCTTTCCCGCGGCCTCGCGGTTCAGCGCCGGCAGCGAGCCCGGCAGGCCGAGGCAGACTGGGCAGACATTGGTATTCGGCTCATCCCCGAAGGAGGCGGGGCACCCGCAGAACAGCTTGGTCCGCGTCAGAAGCTGCGCGTGGACTTCAAGCCCGATGACCGCCTCGAAGGCATCGAAACCGCTCTTCACGTCATGCTCCCCATTTGCCCGGATCGGGAAGGAAAGTCTCCCTGAACCGGAAACGTTTTTCAAGCCCTCTCGCCGCGCCGAGAAGCAAGGCCTCGTTTCCCTCCGCCGCCACGAGCTGCATCCCCATGGGAAGCCCGTCACGCGACAGCCCGGCCGGTATCGATATCGCCGGAAGGCCGGCGACGTTCGCGCTGACCGTGAAGATGTCGGACAGGTACATGGCGACCGGGTCTTCGGCCTTTTCCCCCAGTTCAAAGGCAGGAGTGGGGGTCGTCGGCATCGCTATGATGTCGAATTCCCTGAATATTTTTCGGAAACCGTTTCGCACCGACTTGCGCACCTTCTGTGCCTTTATGTAATAATCGTCGTAATATCCGGAGGAAAGAACGTACGTGCCGAGCAGTATCCTCCTTTTCACCTCTTCGCCGAATCCCTCCCCCCTCGTCGCCCTGTACATCCCATCGATCGTCGGCCCGCCGGCCCGCGAACCGTACCTAACGCCGTCGAATCTCGCCAGATTCGACGACGCCTCCGCGTTGGCGAGTATGTAGTAGCAGGCGATTGAGACGTCCATGTCGGGAAGTTCGACCGCCCCAAGACGCGCGCCCGATTCCTCGATCAATCCGGCGGTCCGGGCCATGGAGTCTCTCACGTCCTCATCGAGGCCCTGGCGGTCGATCCCTTCGGGCACTGCGACCTTCAATCCTCCGAGGCCCCGGTCGATCGAATCGAGCATGCCCCCCGCGCTGCCGGGGAGAGAGGTGGAATCCATCGGGTCGCGGCCCGATATGACGCTCATTACGATCGCGCAGTCCGTCACGTCCCGGGTCAGCGGTCCGATCTGATCGAAGCTGCTGGCGAACGCGACGAGGCCGTACCTCGAAACCCGCCCGTAGGTCCCCTTCATCCCGACGACGCCGCAAAACGACGCGGGCTGCCGGACCGATCCGCCGGTATCCGAGCCGAGCGCGAAGGGAACCATCCCCGCCGCCACGGCCGCCGCCGAGCCGCCGCTCGAGCCTCCCGGGACGCAGTCCGTATTCCAGGGATTCCTCGTCTTCCCCGCCGCGGAGTTTTCGGTCGAAGAGCCCATGGCGAATTCGTCGAGGTTCGTTTTACCCATCAGGATCGCCCCCGCGTCGAGGAGCTTTTTAACGGCGGTGGCGTCATAGGGAGGCGTGTATCCGCCGAGTATCCTCGAAGCGCATGTCGTCGGCATGCCGGACGTGCAGATGTTATCCTTGACCGCGAAGGGCACGCCGTAGAGCGGATATCCCGCGGGATCGAGTTTTTCCAGCTCCCCGGCGCGTTCGAGGGCCTCATCGCAGCGCATCCCGATAAAGGCGCCGATAGTCGGTTCCTTCGCATTCATCTCGTCGATATACGAGCGCACTACATCGACCGGGCAGGCCTCCCCCCGCCCGTACAGTTCCTGAAGCCCGCGGATAGAATACGATGTCAAAGGCTGCGTCACTCTCGTCTCCCGCTTCTCCGGCGATCAAACCTTGTCCACGTCGATGACCGGCGGAACCCTGAAATGCCCCTTGTGGCTGTCGGGAGCCTGCCCTAGCACGACGTCCCTGTCGAGGCATCGCGCCGGGGCGTCTTCGCGCATGCCTGTTCCGGAAGCTTCAGGATCCGTCTCATCCGCCTCTTCGCTAATGAGGGCCTTCTGAACCTTCTCGACGAATTCCAATATCCCGGGCATCTCCGTTATCAGCTTTTCCCTCGAATCCGGATCGATATCGATATTGGCAAGCTCCCCGAGACGCTCGAGCTCCCTGTCCGTTATTTTCATCGGTGCCGCTCCATTTCCCGCCTTCATGCAGACTTATGATGGTTCTGAAGCTATCAGGATTTTGGCCTGTCTGTCAACAACCCTCATCCCCGGCCCTCCGGGCTCCCGCGCCCGCTCTGTCCGATGTGGCGGCACGAGTGCCGGAAGCGACGGCGGTTGACCTTCCGGCCTCTCCTGTATTAAGATGTCCGCGATCAAATAATACCGGAGGCATCGATGATACACGATATTCGTTCGCCGCGGCATCAGCGTCTGAAACCAGAATGCGGGCTTGTTCGCCTTTCTTTAACCGTTATCGCGTTCATGACGGCGTCTCTCGTTTTTACCGAAGAAGCGTTCACCGACTCGAAACATTACGACCATCCGGAGATAGGGATTGTATTCCGCCTGCAGCCGGACGGGAGCGCCGTCGTCGAGGAGACCCGCGCCTACAGGTTTACGGGAAGCTTTTCCTGGGCGCAATTCGTCAAGGACACGCAGGGCAAATACGGAACATACGGGATAGAGTTCACCGGCGTGCGGGATGCGGACACCGGCGAGAGCCTCCTTTTCGAACAAAACCCGGGCCCAGGGTCCGAGATTCTGAAATGGCATTACTCCGCGAAGGATGAGACAAAAAGATTCCTGATCCTTTACAGGATATCCGGCGCCGTTCAGCGTTACGAAGACGCGGCCCAGTTTTACTGGAAGGCCGTCGAGGACGAGCACGAAAAGGCCCTGAAGATCGGCCTGGAAATAATTCCCCCCGCTCCGGGAGGCGCTTTGTTCAAGGTCTTCGTGCACAGCGACGCGGAGCCGGGCACGATCGAGATCGCCGAAGACCGGTCCCGCGCCATCGTGAGACAGGCCTCCATCAGAAGAAATTCCTTCGTGGAGCTTCGCGTTCTTCTCGATCCGTCATTGTTCCCGGGCGCGGCATTATCGGGCGGCGAATCGCACTCAAGCCTTCTCGAAGACGAGCGTGTTGAGACCGAGGCGTGGCGGCGGTCCGAAGAGAGACGCGTCGAACTCGCGTCCCGGAGATCGCGCGGCATGAAAACCGCCCTCGTGGCCGGGATCGGCCTCATCGTTGTTTTCGCGATCTATTATATATGGTATTTCGAAAAATACGGGCGCGAGTACCGCGTGGATTACGTAAATATCTATGAGCGCCGCCCGCCGGGCCCGATTCCCCCATCCGTCCTGCCGGCGATCCTTACCCAGAGGGGGGTTCAAATCACCGAAATGTCCAAAAGCTTCACAGCCGCGCTTCTCGACTGCGCGAGGCTCGGGTACCTCGAGATAAGCGAGAAGGAGGAAAAATCCCTTTTTATCAAGAAAAAGGTTCTCAATTACGAACTGACTGAACGGGGAATATCGCTCCTCGAAGGGCGTAAAACGCCGGGGACCAGAGTCGATCGGCCCCTCACTAATTTCGAGAAGGACGTGCTGGATGTCGTATTCCGGGAAGCCGGGGACGGCGCCTCGGTTTCCGGCACTGAGATAGAAAAATGGGCGGCCGCGACCATTGGACGAAAGACGCAGTACCTCCTTTTCATGGAGCCTCGCGCCGACGAACTGCGAAAAGGCTTCGAAATGGACCACTTCCCGATCGACGATCCGGTCAGCGAGAACGCGAGAAAGAGATTTATAGTTGTTTCCATCGTCTCGGCGGCGCTTGCCGCGCTTATTTTGTTTTCCGTTACCCGCCATCCGCTGTCGTTCGTATTCGGCGGTGTGATATTGATCGGCGGGCTGATTCTTTCCCTGCCTCTCGCGCGGCGTACCCGCGAGGCCTGCCTGGAACACAAACGCTGGAAGGCGTTCGCTAAATTCATGAGCGATTTCTCCGCCATGAAGGAGGCCGGGCCCTCGCTCCTTCCCATGTGGGAAGAATACCTTGTTTATGCGGCGGCCCTGGGCGTGGCGGACAAGCTGCTCTCGAACCTGAAGCTGTTCGCCCGGGAATACGGCACCCCCGTCCCGACGCCGCTGTGGTTTCATCCCCTGGGCGTAGCGGGGGTCGGCGCGCTGAGCACCGACGCGATCGATTCGATCGAATCGCTGAACCGTTCCATAAGCAATCTCCAGAGCCTTTCGAGCGCCCTCTCGACCTCCAGTTCCACCGGAGGCGGATTCAGCGGCGGGGGAAGCGGCGGCGGCGGGGGAGGCGGAGGATCGAGCAGCGCGGGCTAGGAGTCGGGCCCGGCGTAGGGTCCCTGCATACCGGCATCATTACCAGGAAGGCGGCCGGACATGAATTTTCCGGGAATAGTTCTTCTGATCGTCGCACTGGCATTCCCACTCTGGTGCGCGATCGCTTATAACCGTTTCGTCGCGATGCGCAACAGGTGCGTCAACGCGCGATCGCAGATAGACGTCGAGTTGAAGATGAGGCACGACGTCGTTCCGCGCCTCGCCGAGCTCGTGCGCGGATATGCCGTGCATGAAAAAAATACCATGGAGGCCCTGGCCGGAGCGCGAGCCGCGGCGATGCGCGGCGATTCCATTCCCGAAAGGATCGAGCCTGAAAACGCCCTTTCCTCCTCCATCGCCTCCCTGTTCGCTCTCGCCGAGGGATACCCGGAGCTTAAGGCCGATGGAAATTTCCTGAGGCTTCATGACGAGCTGGCTGCGCTAGAGGACAGGATACGATTTTCAAGGCAGTCCTACAACGACACGGTCATGCGCTATAACACGCTGATAAATCTTTTTCCGAACAACCTCGCGGCCGGGATGCTACGATTCAGGGAGGAACCCTTCTTCGAGCTCGATTCCGGGATTTCGGGCGGAGCGGCCCGTCCCGACGAAGGGCGGCCTCGATAGACAGCGGCCACCCTTTCCAGGATTACCTTCTTGCCGTACCACGCCTCCGTTTATATATTGATTCGACGCCCACCCGGACCCTTACCAGGCACCCCCTGTCGCAGTGGAGGTTGTATATGCGCGGAATCCTTCGTCCCACCACCTTCATTTTCCCGGCTGCGCTCCTGTTTCTCGCCGGCGGTTTCAACGGCCCTTCCTCGGCTGGCGCTGCGGAAGGCTTTCCCATTCTCAAGGGCGAATATCTTGGGCAGCAGTTGCCCGGGACGGAACCGGAACTTTTCGCGCCGGGGATCATCTCGACCGGCATGTTCACCCGCGATATCGCCATGACCCCCGACGGCAGGGAAATTTACTTCACCGCCGTTCTCGGAAGGTACAGGATCACTCAGATACTTTTCACCAGGTGGATCGGCGGGACATGGACCGAGCCCGAGATAGCCCCCTTCTCCGGCAACCCCGATTATATGGACGCCGAACCCTTCGTCACGCCCGACGGCCGGAGGCTCCTTTTCCTCTCCACGAGGCCCGACTCGGCCGGGGGAGTCCCAGAGGGAGACCAGGAAATATGGGTGGTCGACAGATCCGGGGAAGGCTGGAGCGAACCGTACAACCTCGGGGCGCCGGTCAATACGAGAAATGCTGAATTCTTCCCATCCGTCACGAACGACGGCACGATCTATTTCACGAGGTCGGAGGGCAGAAACAGCTATATCTTCAGGTCGCGGATGGTCGACGGGAAGTTGTCCGAACCGGTGAAACTGCCTTCGCAGGTCAACTCTACCGGCATCCAGTACAACGCCTTCATCTCTCCGGATGAGAGCTACCTGATATTCGCCTCCGCCGGCAGGGAGGACTGCCTCGGGGGCGACGACTATTACGTCTGTTTCAAGGATTCCGGCGACTCATGGACCGAGCCGATCAATCTCGGCGCCAGGGTCAATACCACCGACGGGAGCGAACACTCTCCGTACGTGTCTCCGGACGGGAAATTCTTCTTTTTCATGTCGGCCAGGATCGGCGATAAATTCGACCAAGGGAACGGAAAACTCACCCGCGACATGATGCTGAAGATGCATAACGAGCCCGCGGGCGGATTGCCCGGAATCTACTGGATGGAAGCCTCTTTTATCGAAGGTTTGAAACCGTGACGGCCTGCCCGGCGCGCCGGGCATCCGCATGTCATGAGCCCCGCGGCCGGTGCGCGGGCGGTTTTACCTGAAAGTGAAAGGCGCATAGCTCGCGAGGAATTTCTTCGTGCCGTACCCGGTAAAATTGACTGAGACCTTCATCGCGGTCCCGGTCCCTTCAACGGACTTGATTGTTCCTTCTCCGTACGATGGGTGAAACACGGCAGCCCCGACCCTGAACCGGCTGTCCCTTTTTGCCACCGTCTCGTCATGATCGGCGGGGCCGCAGGCATCGTCCAGAATGCGATCCATTTCTTTTTTGCCCACGTTCTCCGATCTCCCCGTGACCAGGCAACATTTATCCGGAATCTCCCCAAGAAAACGGGAGGGGTGGTTGCCAGTCCAGTTTCCGAACTGCATCCTGCTGGACGCGCACAACAAAAACAGCTTCTCCTTCGCCCGGGTCATCCCGACGTAAAAAAGCCTTCGTTCCTCCTCCATTTCCTCATCGCTGTCGAACGAGGAATAATGCGGGAGAATGCCTTCCTCCAGCCCCGTTATGAATATGGCGCGGAATTCGAGGCCCTTGGAATTATGAAGCGTCATAAGCGCCACCTTCTCCTCGCCCTTCAGCGAATCCACGTCGCTTATCAGGGATATCTCCTCCAGGAAGGCGGCAAGGGAGGGATCCTCCGAGTAAGCCGAGAACCTTTTCGTCTCGTTGAGCAGTTCCTCGACGTTTTCCGACCGGACCTGTTCCGTGGCCGGATCCTCGGCCAGATGGTTCCTGTAGGAAATCAGATCGATCACCGAGGAAAGAACCTCGTAAGCCGTCTCCTTCATGGCCTTCAGCTGGAGCGCGGCTATAAGCTTCGAAAAGGATTCGATCCTTGCCCCATTCGAAGGCGTAAATTCATCCAGAAATCCGGACTGCCTGATGGCGGAAAGAAGGTTCTTTTCCCCCGCCGTATTTTCGAGCTTCTCCAGGGTTATTTTCCCGATTCCCCTGCGTGGGACGTTTATCACCCTTCTGAAGTTGACGTCGTCGTCAGGGTTGTTGACGAGTTTCAGATATCCGAGAAGATCCTTGATCTCCCTGCGTTCATAGAATCTGACCCCCCCGATAATCTGATACGGCAGCCCACCCCTCATCATGGCCGTTTCGAGGGCCCTCGACTGCGCGTGCGTCCTGTACAGCACCGCTATCTCGTTTCTCCCGTAACCGACCCTTATAAGAGACATTATCGCCTCTCTCACCGACGATGCTTCGCCGCCGTCGTCTTCGCAATAATACAGCCTGATCGGATCGCCGGCTTCCTTTCTGGTCCAGAGCCTTTTTCCCTTCCTTCCGATGTTGTTGACGATGAGGGCGTTCGAAGCTTCGAGAATATTCCCGGTCGACCTGTAATTTTCCTCGAGCCTTATGATCACGGTGTTTTCATACAGTTTGTCGAAATGGAGAATGTTTTCTATCGCGGCTCCCCTCCACCCGTAAATCGCCTGATCCTCGTCGCCCACTACAAAAAGGTTCCCGTGCATGGATGCAAGCATGTCTATCATTACCATCTGAATCGTGTTCGTATCCTGGAATTCGTCCACCAGAACGTACTTGAACTGCCGCGCGTATCTTTCCTTTATCCTGGGATTTATGGTGAACAGCTCGACCACCCTTGTTATAAGATCGTCGAAATCGAAGGCGTTGCATTTTTTCAATTCCCGGCAGTACCGCCCGTAAACGTCCGCCTGCAGCTCCTCCACCGCGTCCATGGCTTTTTCCAGCGCTTCCTCGGGTGTCACCAGCGCGTTTTTCCACCTTGAGATCCTGTTTCTTAGAATCGAGGGCGGGTACTCGTCCAGCTTCCACCCCTTTTTCTTTACGATATCCTTGATGAGATTCAGCGAGTCATCCTCGTCGTATATCGCGAAATTATTGTTGAACCCGATGCTTTTGGCCTCGCGGCGAAGGATTTTCAGCCCGGTTGAATGGAACGTGCCGACCCAGAATGGAGGCGATTGCGTCCCGATCGATTTCCCGACCCTGCCGCGCATCTCCGCGGCGGCCTTGTTCGTGAAAGTGAACGCCAGTATTCTCTCTGTGGAGATCTTCTTTTCCCTGATTAAAAAGGCGATTCTCTCAGTTAGCACCCTTGTCTTGCCGCTTCCCGCCCCTGCGAGGACAAGGCAATGTCCTTCGGTCGCGCGTACCGCTTCACTCTGCTGCGTATTGAGTTCAATGCTCATCTCAAGGCGATCCCCGACCGTCATTCTCCAGGATTAGCGGCCGCAAGAAGGTCGTCAGAATTGCGGCCCAAGATAGAAATGAAATACCGGCTCACCAGTGTATTGGAAATCGGTCGGCCAGGCAAGCTGGAAATTCATGATGAGGAATCCGAGTCTCATGTAGAAACCGACGCCGAAATCGTTGTAATATTCCATATCGTTGATTTCAACCGGTTCAACGCCGTTCGGGAGAGGTTCTATATGCATCCCTTCGCCCCAGACGGATCCTGAATCGAGGAACAGGGTCCCGCCGATGTTCGTGATTCCCCATCGGCCCGGCCATCCGAAGATGATGGCGTCGACCAGTGGATACCTGTACTCGAGGTTGAACAGCATCATCCTCGATCCCTGAAACTGCAGGTATTCGTATCCACGCATCGTAAGGGGTCCCCCAAGAAAGAAATATCTCCGG
>CAVYQN010000005.1:0-56779 GCA_963770685.1 Candidatus Krumholzibacteriia bacterium | reverse complement strand
GAGCGCCAGGATTCCGCAGGGGGTAACGCGATGAAGCTGAAATATCTCGGTCATTCCGCATTCTCCATGATCCTCGGAGACGGCAGGAGGATCCTGTTCGATCCCTACGAACCGGGGGCCTACGACGGGGCGGTCGGATTCGCAACGATAAAAGGGGTCTTCGACCTCGTGATCGTGAGCCACTCCCATCCCGACCACCGCTGGGAAAAGGCGGTCGAGAGCGCGGGGGACGTCGTCGACCAGGCGGGGGAATATGAATTCGGCGGGATCAGGGTGACGGCCCTTCCCACCTTTCACGACGACTGCGACGGCTCCGAGAGGGGAATCAACCTCGTCTCGATAGTGGAGATCGAGGGGGTCAGGGTGGCGCATCTCGGAGACCTCGGGCACATGATAACGGCCGAGGAGATGCCTGCTCTCTCCGGGGTGGACGTGATGCTGATCCCGGTAGGCGGGCACTTCACGATCGACGCGAAGACCGCTTCGAAGATCGTGCGCGAGATGGGCCCGAAGATCGTCGTGCCGATGCATTTCAAAACCGCGAAACTGGGATTTCCCATCGCAACGGTGGACAGGTTCGTTCAATTGATGGATAATGTCGAGACGGCCGGACGGGACGAGCTGGAGATCCCGTCTTCCGGCCTTCCGTCGACGAAAAGAGTCGTCGTGCTGACGCCGGCGATGTAGCTTCAAAGAAAGGAATGACAGTGAGAGAGGTCAAAGCTGCCAGGATAGCCGAGGAAGTGGCGCGGCTCTGCATGGAGGCCAATTTCGAGCTCGAGGACGACGTCCAGAAGGCGCTCGAGAAGGCTCATGCAGGCGAAGAGTCCGAGGCGGGCAGGGAGGTAATGCGCCAGATACTCGAGAACTCCCAGATCGCCCGCGCGGAGAGGATGCCGATCTGCCAGGACACCGGGCTCGCGGTGATTTTCGTGGAGCTCGGGCAGGAGGTCCATATTACGGGGGGCGGGTTCGAGGACGCGATCAACGAGGGGGTCCGCAAGGGATACACGGACGGGTACCTCAGGAAATCGAGCCTCGCCGATCCGGTCAGGGGGGGGAACACCGGCGACAACACGCCGGCGGTGATCCACCTGACCCTGGTCCCCGGCGACGCGCTGAAGCTCTGGGTGGTCCCCAAGGGGGGCGGAAGCGAGAACATGAGCAGGGTGGCGATGATGAAACCGGCGGACGGGGTCGAAGGGATAAAGAAGTTCGTCGTGGAGAACATCAGGGCCGCGGGGGGGAACCCCTGCCCGCCGATAATCGTCGGCGTCGGCATAGGGGGAACCTTCGAGCGGTGCGCCTTTCTCGCGAAGAAGGCGCTGCTGAGGGAGATCGGCAGCGTTCATCACGATCCGTTCTACGCGGCGCTCGAGAAGGAATTACTCGGCCTCGTGAACGACACCGGGGTCGGGCCGATGGGGCTCGGCGGCAGGGTGACCGCCCTCGCCGTTCACATCGAGACGGCGCCGAGGCACATAGCCTCCTTCCCCGTGGCGATGAACGTGAACTGTCACGCCGCGAGACACAAGTATATCGAGCTCTAGCCCAAAACGGATCAAGACGGAGGCAGGTTCAAGATGGCTGAATATTCGCTTACCACTCCGCTGAAGGACGTGGACATAAAGAAACTGAAGGCCGGGGACAGCGTTTCGCTGACCGGCACGGTCTACACGGCGAGGGACGCCGCGCACAAGAGGCTCGTCGACCTGCTCGACGAGGGCAAACCCCTCCCGATTCCCATCGAGGGACAGGTCATCTATTATGTCGGGCCCTCCCCGACCCCTCCCGGCAGGGCGATCGGCTCGGCCGGTCCGACGACGAGCTACAGGATGGACCCCTACGCGCCGAGGCTTCTCGACAACGGCCTCAAGGGGATGATAGGCAAGGGCGCGAGGAACGAGGGGGTCGTCGACGCGATGAAGAGGAACACCGCGGTCTATTTCGCCGCGACGGGCGGAGCCGCGGCGCTCATATCGCGAAGCATCACGGCGGCCGAGGTCGTGGCCTACGAGGATCTCGGCGCGGAGGCGATAAGGAAACTCACCGTGAAGAATTTCCCGCTGATAGTCGCGCAGGACTGCCACGGGGCCAACGTCTACGAGGAAGGGCAGAAGAAATACCGCCGGTAAACAGGCAAACCGGTCGGGGCCCTTCATGGAGGGATTGTTTGCCTTCGACAAAGGTGCTCGCCGTCATCCCGGCCCGCTACGGCTCGAAGCGGTTTCCGGGAAAGCCTCTCGCCCCGATATCGGGCGTGCCGATGATCGTCCGCGTGCTTCGGAGGGTGGAGAGGATAAGGGGGATCGACAGGGTCGTCGTCGCGACCGACGACGAACGGATAAGGGATGTCGTCGTCTCCGCCGGCGGCGAGGCGATGATGACCTCGAAAACCCACCGATCGGGCACCTCGCGCTCGGCCGAGGCGGCGGCCGCGTTCAGGCACGGCCTCGTATTGAACGTCCAGGGGGATGAGCCGCTGCTGCCGGTGGCCGGGGTCGAACGCCTGATCGCCGCGATGAAGGCGGAGAAAAACCTCGTGATGGGGACACTGGCCGCGCGCTCGACCGATCCGGAGGCGGCGGCCCGAAGGGACGTCGTCAAGCTTGTCCGTTCCCGCGAGGGGATGGCCCTCTACTTCTCCCGCTCCCCCGTCCCGTCACGGCTCCGGCCCCTTTCTTCACCACATCGGCGTTTATCTTTACAGGCGCTCATTTCTGCTCGGCTACGGTTCGCTCCCCCGCGGCCCCCTGGAGAAGAGGGAGGATCTCGAGCAGCTCCGGGCCCTGGAAAACGGTTACGGGATCAGGGTGATCGAGTGCGGAGGAAAAAGTCTCGGCGTCGACCGGCCCGAGGATATAAAAAGGGTTGAAAAGCGGATCGAAAAAAGGTTAAGGTGAATCGTTCCTGTTTTCGTTCGCATCCACATGAATTTTTCCGGATAACGGGCCGGTGACCGGGGCTGAGGGCAGATTGGGCGAGAAGACTAAATATATCTTTGTGACGGGCGGCGTGGTCTCCTCCCTCGGAAAAGGCATCGCGGCCTCGTCGCTGGGGCTTCTTCTCAAACAGCGCGGGCTCAAGGTCGTTCTCCAGAAATTCGATCCCTATCTCAACGTCGATCCGGGCACGATGAGCCCCTTTCAGCACGGCGAGGTGTTCGTCACCGACGACGGCGCCGAGACCGATCTCGATCTCGGGCACTACGAACGTTTCATCGACCGCAATCTCAGCAGAAGATCGAACGTCACGACGGGCCAGGTCTACGAGGCGATAATCAACAGGGAGAGGGCGGGGGGATACCTCGGCAGGACGGTTCAGGTCGTGCCTCACGTCACCGACGAGATCAAGAGCCGGATACTGGCGGCGGCGCAGAACGGCAGCGGCGTCGACGTCGTGATCACGGAGGTCGGCGGCACCACGGGCGACATCGAGGGGCTGCCCTTTCTCGAGGCGATCCGCCAGCTTCGGATGGACCTCGGCAGGGAGAACGTCCTCTACATTCACCTGACCCTCGTCCCGTACATCAAGGCGGCCCACGAGATAAAGACGAAACCGACGCAGCACAGCGTCAAGGGGCTCAGGGAGATCGGTATCCAGCCCCACATACTCCTCTGCCGTTCCGAGGTCCCGCTCTCGAGGGACATACGCGACAAGATAGCCCTTTTCTGCAACGTGGAGGAGCAGGACGTGATCGAGGCGCTCGACGCGAGGTCGATCTACCAGGTCCCGCTTCAGTTCCACAGGCAGGGGCTCGACGACATCGTTGTCGGCAAGCTCGGCATCGAATGCCCCCAGCCCGACCTCACCGAGTGGGAAAAGATGGTCGAGAAGATATTTACGATGAAGGAGGACGTCGACATCGCGGTCTGCGGCAAATATATCCAGATCGTCGACGCCTACAAGAGCATCATCGAGTCGTTCACCCACGCCGGGGTGGCGAACGACGTTCGCGTCAACATCAGGTGGGTCGACGCCGAGAACATAGAGAAGGACGGGCCCGAGGCTCACCTTGCAGGGGTGCACGGGATACTGGTTCCCGGCAGGTTTCGGGGACAGGGGGATAGAGGGGAAGATCGGAGCGGTCCGTTACGCGAGGGAGAACGGGATACCATTCCTCGGCATCTGCCTGGGTCTGCAGTGCGCCGTGATAGAATTCGCGAGGAACGTCTGCGGGATCGAGGCGGGCAGCAGCGAATTCGATCCCGACTGTTCGAATCCGGTCATAGACCTGATGCTCGAGCAGAGAAGCCGCTCCAAGATGGGCGGGACGATGAGGCTCGGGGCCTATCCGTGCAACCTCAAGGAGGGGTCCCTGGCCGAATCGCTGTACGGCGAACTGGAGATCAGCGAAAGGCACAGGCACCGCTGGGAGGTCAACAACGATTATCGCCCGGTCCTCGTGGAGAAGGGGCTGTCGATCTCCGGCCTTTCCCCCGACGGCACACTGGTCGAGATAATCGAGCTGCCGGAGCACCCGTATTTCATAGCTGCGCAGTTCCATCCCGAGCTGAAATCCCGTCCGATGAGGTCTCACCCGCTGTTCAGGGGTCTTGTTTCCGCCGCGAAGAAGCTCATGAGGGGCGAAACCTGCGGGGAAGGCGCCGCCGCGCGCAGCAAGACCTGACCTGGAGGATCGATGGAATCCCTTGAAATAGCCGGGCGCATTTACGATCCCGGGAAACAGCCGCTCCTCATAGCGGGGCCGTGCGTCCTCGAGGACGCGGGCGACGCGATGCGCATCGCCCGAAGGTGCGCCGAGGCGGCGGAAGAGGCGGGATTCTTCTACATCTTCAAATCGAGTTACCTCAAGGACAACAGGTCTTCGGCGGATTCATACACCGGCCCGGGGCTCGAAGAGGGCTTGCGCATCCTTCGCGAGATATCGGTCGCGCTGAAGGTTCCCGTCCTGACCGACGTGCATTGCAGGGAGGAGGTCGGCCCGGCCGCCGAGGTCTGCGACGTGCTGCAGATCCCCGCCTTCCTCGCGAGGCAGACGAGGCTTGTGATGGCGGCGGCCTCCACGGGAAGGGCGGTCAACCTCAAGAAGGGGCAGTTCATGTCCCCGGAGGAGATGGGGCACGCCGTCGAGAAGGCGAGAAGGGGGGGCGCGGGGGGCGTGATGGTCACCGAGAGGGGGACCTTCTTCGGATACAACAACCTCGTCGTCGACATGACCTCGTTCGAGAGGATGAAGCCGTTCGGCGTCCCGCTGATCTTCGACGCCACCCATTCCCTGCAGCTTCCGGGAGGGCTCGGAAACAGGTCGGGCGGAAGGCCTCAGTATTCGGCGGCGCTCGCCGGGGCGGCCGCCGCGGCCGGATGCGACGGGCTCTTCGTCGAGACCCATTTCTCGCCGCTCGAGTGCAGGTGCGACGCCGAGGTGATGCTCCCGATCGACCGGCTGAGCGCCCTTCTCGAGAGGACCGGGGAGATATTCCGGCTGGTGCGCGGGGGGCGCGAAGGATGACGGAGACGGATATGAAGAAAACAGGTTCGAAGGATATCGTCGCCATAGGGCGGGAGGTAATAGCGCTCGAGAGGGCGGGGCTCGGCGAGCTCGAGCTCTCGATCGGCGCCGAATTCGAGAGGGCCGTCCGCCTGATACTCGAATGCAGGGGGAAGGTCGTCGTCTGCGGGATAGGCAAATCCGGCATCGTGGCGAGGAAGATAGCCGCCACCCTGAGCAGCACCGGGACCCCCTCGGTCTTCCTTCATCCCGTCGAGGCGGCACACGGCGACATGGGAATGGTGACGAAGGGGGATATATTCCTCGCCGTGAGCAAGAGCGGCGGGGACGAGGATTTCTCGAACCTTCTCCCGTACCTCGCCGGATTGGGGCTTCGGATGATAGCCATGACGGGGAACCTCGAATCCGGGATCGCGAGGGCGAGCGACGTCGTGCTGAGGACCGACGCCGGAAGGGAGGCCTGTCCCATGGATATCGTGCCGACGACGAGCACGACGGTTTCCCTCGCTCTCGGCGACGCCCTCGCGGTGGCCGTCTTCAGATGCCGCGACTTCGGCAGGGAGGATTTCGCCAGGCTCCACCCGAGCGGGATACTCGGCAGGAAACTGCTCCTGACGGCCGGGGAACTGATGCATTGCGGAGACGAAATGCCCCTCGTCGATTCCGGCATCTCCCTGAGGGAGGCCCTGTTCGAGATCATCGACAAGAGGCTGGGCTGCACGGGAGTGACCGACGCGGCGGGCAGGCTCGTCGGCGTGATAACCGACGGAGACCTGAAAAGGATACTGATCAGGGATCCCGGAGCGCTCGATTCGCCGGTCGGCGGCCTTATGACGGGCGACCCCAGGACGACGAAGGTCGGCGTGCTCGCGACCGACGCGCTGGAAAGGATGGAAATGAACCCGGGCGGGCCGATCACCCAGCTCTTCGTGGTCGACGAGAACGGGCTTCCCGCCGGCGTCATTCATATCCACGATATCCTGCGCGCCGGATTGAAATGACGCCCCTCCTACAGACCCCCCTTCCGGGCGCCTTCAGGCGTTAAAACAACTGGCATATTAATTGCTTGACTATCTTGTCCTCATATGCTATTTCTGGGGCATGAGGATGCTACGGTACTTGTTTATCAACGTGTTATGAAGTCATTAAGCATCTTTCGGGTTCGGGCGGGAGCATCCCGATGGTGATTGTCAGGCCGGTTTTCCAGGCGGCGCGTGGATTGTTTTCGGGCTTTCGAAGGAAAAATCGGTTATATTTATCAATGAGGACTGATTTGCCGGGCACCGTCCCGGTTCGCGAGGAGTTGGTAGTATCAGACCGCACAACAGCCTGACCCACGGCATCCATCGTTCTAGCGGCACTTCTGGGCCAAGGTATCTTCTTGTCGCCCTGACGGTTGTCTGCGTGATGATCGCGATCGTGTCGTGCTCGGATTCGGAGCGGGCGGAACGATCCCTGGGTGGGGGCGACATGGCCGACCAGGAGTTCACCGATTTCGTCACGATCGAGAGCGATTCCGGGATGGTTCAGTGGAGGCTCGAGGCGCCCGTCGCGAGAGTCTACAATATCAGAAACCTTCTTGTGACCGACCAGCCGGTGATAAGCTTTCTACGACGACAACGGGATCGTAACCTCCGTCCTGACGGCCGAGAAGGCGGAGTATAACCAGATATCGCATAATCTTACGGCGCTCGGGAATGTGGTCGTGACCTCGACCGAGGGATATGTCCTGGAGACGGAAAGCCTCATATGGCTGGATGACGTCGGGCAGATTCACGGCGAGGATTTCGTCAAGGTGACGAAGGGCAGGGATCTGACACTGACCGGTTTCGGGTTTCAGGGATACCCCGAACTGAGGAACATAGATATCAAGAGAAGCGTCAAGGCCTACCTCAGGGACGAAGAGGGCCTTGTCGGGGAGCAGCTCGAGAACGAGACCGCGAAAGAGGCGAAGGAATGACCGGAAATCCTGAAATCGCCTGCAAAGACACGAATCTCGGATGCAAAGGGCTCGTGAAGATCTACGGGAAGAGGCGCGTCGTCAGCGACGTCTCGATAGACGTCAAACGCGGCGAGATCGTGGGGCTTCTCGGGCCGAACGGCGCCGGGAAGACGACCACCTTCTACATGATGGTGGGAATGATAAGCCCGGACGCCGGCAAGGTGACGCTCGACGGCGACGACATCACGCGCCTTCCGATGTACAAGCGGGCGAGGAAAGGGCTCGGATACCTTCCGCAGGAAGCCTCGATATTCAGGAGGCTGACCGTCGAGGACAATCTGAAGGCCATTCTCGAGACCCTGCCCATCTCCGGCGCCGAGCGCAAGGAGCGGCTCGAATCGCTTCTCGCCGAGCTCAACATCGAGCACCTCAGGAAAAACTACGGATACCAGCTGTCGGGCGGGGAACGAAGAAGGGTCGAGGTGACGAGATCGCTCGTCACGGAGCCCTCGTTCATGCTGCTCGACGAGCCGTTCGCGGGCATCGATCCGATCGCCGTCGCCGATCTTCAGAGCATCGTCGTCAGGCTGCGCGAAAAAGGGCTCGGAGTTCTCATAACCGATCATAACGTCAGGGAGACGTTGTCAATAACCGACCGTGCATATATCATGTACGAGGGGAGCATCAAACGTTCGGGAACGGCGGACGCTCTCGCTTCGGACCCTGAAGTCAGGGAGATATACCTCGGAGAGGCGTTTCGCCTCTAGGAACAGGATGGCCGGATAATGGAAATGAAGATGGGAATGCGCCTTGGGATGCAGCAGCGGCTGGTCATGACTCCGCGGCTTCAGCAGGCGCTGAAACTCCTTCAGATGCCGACCCTGGAATTGCAGCAGGTTCTAAAGCAGGAGATCCTCCAGAATCCCCTTCTCGAGGAAGTCGACGATGTCCTGGACACCGCCGACGAGGAAAAGGAGGAAAAGGAGGACGAGGAGCCAAAGGAACCGGCGAACAAGGACGATCAGGACGAGTGGGACGAATTCTACGACAGCGCCTGGGCGAGCGGAGGCAATCCCGAGGTCGAGGAGAGGGAGGATTTCGTCGAGAGGGTCCCCGTCGCGAGACAGACCTTCGCGGAATATCTCTTCTCCCAGCTCCGGCTCGCCACGGAGGATGACCATGTCCTGGAGCTCGGGGACTACATAATCGGGAGCCTCGACGATTCGGGATACCTTACGTGCCCGCTCGAAGACATAGCGCGGACCTTCGGAGTGGAGATCGGAGAGGCCGAAAAGGTGCTGAGGCTCATCCAGGCCTTCGATCCGCCCGGAGTCGGCGCCCGCGACCTCAGGGAATGCCTTCTGATCCAGCTCGAGGCGAAGGGGCTCGGGGACAGCATGGCCGCCGGAATCGTCAGGGACCACTTCGACGATTTCAAGCAGCGCAAATATCTCGATCTCACCAGGAAATTGAAGATATCGCTGAAGGAGATGCAGGCCCAGGCGGGGATCATCGGGAGCCTGAACCCGAAACCCGGCCTCGACGTGATCGCCGAGAGCCCCAAATACGTCATACCCGATCTCGTCGTGGAGCGTGTCGGCGAAAAGTACGTCATTTATCTCAACGACAGGAACGTCCCGAGGCTCAGGATAAGCCAGTCCTACAAGGACGAGCTGCAGAGCAACCCCGATATAAGCGAGGAAACGAAGGATTTCATACAGGGAAGGCTGAAGAACGCGAAGTGGCTCATTCAGACGATAGAGCAGCGCCGCAGGACGATGATCAAGGTCATGGAGAGCATCGTCGAGGAGCAGGCGGAATTCTTCGAGAAGGGCACCGCGTCGCTGAAGCCCCTTACCCTCCAGCAGGTGGCGAGCAAGATCAACATGCACGAATCGACTGTCAGCAGGGTGACGACGAATAAATACGTTCAAACGCCGAGAGGCGTATACGAGCTCAAGTTCTTCTTCAGCTCGGCTCTGGGAACGCAGTCCGGGGAGGAGGTCTCCGCCAAGAGCGCGAAGCTCAACATCAAGAATATCATCGAAAAGGAAGACCCGAAGAAGCCTCTCAGCGACCAGAAGATCGCCGACATACTCGAGAAGGACGGCCTGATAATCGCCCGCAGGACGGTCGCGAAGTACAGGGAGCAGCTCGGGATACTGCCGGCACGGCACAGAAAACAGTATTGAGTTTTTACACGCGGAGTGAAAAGCGATACATGACATTATCCGCCCGTTCCCGCGACGCTGAGCGACTTCCTCCATGGGTCAGAAGGAAGATACCGCTTCTCGGCGAGTGTTCCCGGATCGAGGGAACGGTGAGAAAAAACAATCTCCACACGATATGCCGCGAGGGGCTCTGCCCGAACAGGGCTGAGTGTTATTCAAAGGGCAAGGTCACGTTCATGATGCTGGGCGACACCTGCACGAGAGGCTGCCGCTTCTGCTCTGTCGCGAAGGGTGCGCCTTCCGCCCCGGACGGGGAGGAACCGCGAAGGATCGCGAAGGCCTGCGGGGAACTGGGGCTGCGCCACGTGATCGTGACGTCGGTCACGAGGGACGATCTCCCCGACGGCGGCGCCTCCTTCTTTGCCGCGCTCGTCGGAGAGCTGCGCGCGCTGGATCCGGCGCCGGTCGTCGAGGTCCTCGTTCCCGATTTCCGCGGGGACGCCGGTTCGCTCAGGATCGTCGTCGACGCGCTTCCCGACATCTTTTCGCACAACATCGAAACGGTCCGAAGGCTTTACCCCGAGGTCAGGAAGGGGGCGGATTACGACAGGTCTTTATCGCTCCTGGCGCAGGCCGGGAGAATGGACGGGAGGGTGAGACTGAAATCGTCGCTTATGCTCGGACTCGGAGAGACGATGGATGAGGTTCTTGAGGCCATGCGGGACCTCCGCGAGGCGGGTTGCGATTACATCGCGATTGGACAGTACCTGCGTCCCGGGAATCGGGCAGATACCGGTCGCGAGGTACGTCGAGCCGGAGGAATTCGAATGGCTGGAGACGCAGGGTTGCGGGATGGGATTCCTGGAAACGACCGCCGGCCCCCTGGTCAGGAGCTCGTACCAGGAAAACCGGCTCGAATAACGGCCCGGGCCGGCGTTTCGGCCGGGGGCGTATTTGACCAAGGAGGACAGACAGATGAAGCTTACCACGACTGCAAGACATTTCGAAGCCGACTCCGATCTGATGGCGCATATAGAGGAAAGACTTTACAGGCTGAAAAGGTATTTCGACCAGATCATCAACGTGGACGTGATAATGTCCGTCGAGAAATTCCGCCACATAGCCGAAATCAACGTGCACGTGAACAATCATGATTTTCACTCGAAGGAAGAATCCGGCGACATGTACACCTCGGTGGACAAGTCCGCGAAAAGCCTCGAGAGGCAGATAAAGAAGTTCAAGGCGCAATTGAAATCGAGCCACAAGAAGACGAAGACCAGGCAGGAAATAGCCGCTTCCAACGAGATCATCGTCAAGGCGGACAGCATAGGCACGGGGCGCGGGATAGAGATGCTGGATCCCGTCCAGCACGATATATTGGAACTGAGCGTCGAAGAGGCGATCGTATCGATGGAGGACAACGGGAGGAATTTTCTGCTGTTCAATAACGCGGATTCGGGTACACTCCATTTCGTGTACAAACGGGCGGACGGCCACTACGGCGTAATAGACACGACCGAGTGACCGGCCGCGGCTGAAGCGGATTACCTGCAGGGGGGCGACCGTGGCAAAAGAATACAGTGTCCGGCAGTTTTTCGAAGAGTACGCGGAGGATTTGAAGCTCGAGAAGCTGTCGGATGATCTTTCGAGCAGGATGGATATCACCACGCCGGACGTTCACCGCCCGGCGTTCGCGCTCACCGGGTTCATGGAAAACTATCTTCACGAACGCATTCAGATCCTCGGCGAAACGGAGATTCTCTACCTGCGCTCGCTCGACAACGGGCAGCAGAGGGACTCGATAAAGAGACTCTTTTCGGAGAAGCTCTGCTGCATCATCGTGACCAAGGGGCTCGACGTTCCCGGCGACCTTCTGTCCCTTGCCGCCGAGAACGGCGTGCCGGTCCTTCGCTCGACGATGGCGACGACCGAGTTCATCCACGCCCTGACCGGGCAGCTCGATTTCGTTTTCGCCCCGAGGACGATGATCCACGGTTCCCTGGTCGACGTGTACGGGGTCGGGCTTCTCTTTTCGGGAAGAAGCGCCATCGGCAAGAGCGAAATCACCCTCGATCTGGTCGAAAGAGGGCACCGGCTGGTGGCCGACGACGTGGTGGAGATCGTACGGCACGGCGACGTGCTGATCGGGCGGGGCAGGGAGCACCTCAGGCATTACATGGAGATAAGAGGGATCGGGATCATAAACGTGATGGACATCTTCGGGATCCGCGCCGTCAGGATACAGAAGCGAATAGAGGTGATAGTCCGCCTCGAGGATTACGATCCGGGGAAGGACTGGGAACGGCTCGGCCTGGACGACCAGAACACCGAGATGCTTGGAGTCGAGATAAGGCAGCTGATAATCCCGATATACCCAGGCAAGAACATCACCGTCATCGCCGAATCGATAGCGCTGAACCACATGTTCAAGGTGTACGGGATAGACGCTGCCAAAAAACTCAATCAGCAGCTCACGAATCTGATGGACAGTGACAGGAAAACGAGAAAATACCTCAAGTACGACATTGAATAGAGCGTCCGCATGAATGAGAACGACGCCATAGGGATCATAGTAACTCACGGGAACCTCGCGCATGAGCTGCTGAGCACGGTCGAGACGATCGTGGGGAAGGTCGATTTCTGCTACGCCATATCCAACGCGGATCTTAACGACGACGCCCTGATCGCCAGGATCAGAAAAATAATCGACGAGCACGCGGAATCGTATGCGATCCTTTTCGTCGACTATTTCGGCGGGTCGTGTTCAATGAGCTGTTCCCGCGCGGTCAAGGGTTACGAAAAGGCGGTCGTGATCAGCGGCATAAACCTCCCGATTCTCCTTGATTTCGTGACCAAACGGGGCACAATGAAGCCGGAAGAGATCGTCAAGAATCTCATCCGGAGGGGGCAGGAGAGCGTCAGGGTCATAGATCCCTGACCCCCCGGCGCACACGGCCGCCCGCGGAAAACGCGGCCGGAAAGTCATCTGAACATCGAGACAAGGCGGTAGGCGGGCCGATGATCATCTTGACCAGGATAGACGACAGGCTCGTCCACGCGCAGGTCGTGGTCGGCTGGGGAAGGGAACTCAGGCCGGGCCGGATAGTCGTCGCAGACGACCGGGTCGCCTCCAGCGAATGGGAAAGGGATCTCTACGCGTCGGCCGCGCCTCCGGAGATCCGCGTCTCGATCCTTTCGGTGAGCGAGGCTTACGAGCGCATATCGGCCGGGGAGTTCGACCAGGAGAGAACGATCCTTCTCGTCAGGGGCCCCGCCGAGATCCTCCGGCTGCTCGACATGGGGCTGGAGATAGGCGAGGTGAACGTCGGAGGGATGCATTTCAGCGACGGGAAGGTGAAGGTCCTGGATAACGTTTATCTCGACGACGATGGCAGGAAGGCGCTCGGGGAACTGGCGCGAAGAGGGATCACGCTCGAAGCGCGCGCCCTGCCCCGCCAGGAAAAGGTCATACTCAATCCGATGGTTTCATAGAAAGGCTGGTCGTGAATCGATGGCCGGGAAAGTGACGTTCATACTCGGTATACACAACCATCAGCCGGTCGGCAACTTCGATCATGTAATCGAAGACGCCTACCGCAGGGCCTACCTGCCCTTCATCGAAGTGATGAAGGATTATCCCGGGCTCCCCTTCTCGCTGCATAACAGCGGGATTCTCTGGGACTGGTTCTCGGCGAAGCACCCCGAATACATCGAGATGGTCGCGGAGATGGCCTCGGAGGGCCGGGTGGAGCTGATGTCGGCGGGCTATTACGAGCCGATACTGACGGTGATACCGGAACGGGACAGGCAGGGCCAGCTTTCCATGATGGGCGATTTTCTAAAGGGACGTTTCGGAAAGACGCCGCGTGGGTGCTGGCTGACCGAGCGGATCTGGGACCCCAACCTGCCGGACACCCTGGCGCGCGCGGGCCTCGAATACGTGGTCGTGGACGACTCCCATTTCAAGAGCGCAGGGCTGCGCTCCGAAGAGATGAAAGGGTCGTTCTTCACCGAGGATAACGGCTCCTTCATCAGGGTGTTTCCCATAGACAGGAAACTGAGGTACCTGATCCCCTTCCATCAGCCCGGGGAGGTCATCGAGTACCTGCGACAGACCGCCGCCATGGATACCCCGGGGGGGAACGTCGCCGTCCTCGCGGACGACGGTGAGAAGTTCGGCCTCTGGACCGGCACTTACAATCTATGCTACGTCGAAAACTGGCTGCGGCGTTTCTGCGATCTTCTCATGGAAAACAGCGACTGGCTCGAGGTCAGGACCTTCTCGCCGGTCGTCGATTCGGTGCCGCCCCTCGGCATCGTCTACCTTCCGACCGCCTCGTACAGCGAGATGATGGAATGGGCCCTGCCGCTCCGGGCGCAAAGATCCTACCACGAGGCGAAGGATATCCTCGCCGCCAGCGGAAGGTTCGAGGAGCCGGCCGAGGCGGTCAGGGGCGGGCTCTGGAGAAATTTCCTCGTGAAGTACGAGGAGAGCAACTGGATGCACAAAAGGATGCTGGGCGTAAGTTCGATGGTCGGAGAATTCGGGCGGAGCGCAGGAGAGGCCGCGCGCGACGAAGGCGCTATCGCATCTCTACCAGGCCCAGTGCAACTGCGCCTACTGGCACGGCCTGTTCGGCGGATTGTACCTGCCGCACCTTAGAAGCGCCGTCTTCCACCATCTTATCGAGGCCGAGAACGCCGTCAAAGGGGACCGGCGGGGACGGGGCGTCGAATACGTGACGCGCGACATCGACGGGGACGGGACCGAAGAGACAGCAGTTTCCACGCCGTTGATCAGGGCCTTCTTTAAAAAGCGCGGCGCGGTCCTGAGGGAACTGGACAGCCTCGATCCGGCTTTCAACGTCACCGACACCCTGACCCGCAGGGAGGAATTTTATCACGGAGAGCTGTTGAAAATGGCGACCCGCGGCGCCGGTCGGGGCGGCGAAGCGGTTTCAATTCACGATATGGCATGCGCGAAGGAGGAGGGGCTCGAGAAACGCCTCTTCTACGACAGGCTGCCCCGCGCCTCCCTCGTGGACCATTTTCTGGCCGACGGCACCGGGATCGAAGCCCTCGCCGGCGGCCTTTTCGAAGATATGGGGGATTTCGCCGCCGGATCCTGGGATCTCGCGACGAGGACGGGGAAAGGGAAGGTCGTGCTCGAATTCAGCCGCGACGGGATCGTGTCTCAGCCGGGCGGACCGGTGAAAGTGGCGGTCGTGAAACGGATAACCGTTACCGATTCCTCCCCTTCCCTGGACGTCCGGTACACGATAGTCCCCTCCGGCGGGCGGCTCAAGGCCCGTTTCGCCGTCGAGAGCGTCTTCTCGATGCTCGCCGGCAACGCTCCCGACAGGTACTTCAGCTTCCCCGGCAGGAAGGTGGCCGAAAGGCACCTTGCCTCTTCGGGGGAGGAGGACGGCGTGTCGTCGGTGTCGATGGTGGACGAATGGCTCGATCTTTCGGTCACCCTGGAATTCGAGCCCGCGGCGCTCTTCTGGCGTTTTCCCGTCGAGACGGTGTCGAATTCCGACTCAGGGTTCGAGCGGGTCTATCAGGGATCGGCCGTCGTGCCGGTCCGGGATCTCGACCTGGATGACGGCGAATCGGCCGCATTCAGGATCGTCATCCGGCTCGGCCGCGCGAAGATCGGGCGGGAGGAGCGCCCCCGGAAATGACCTCCATCCTGGCGGCATCGATACTGGGCGGCCTTCTCGCCGTGGAGCACAGAAGCTCCCTGAGATTGATGGTGTCCCAGCCGCTCGTCGGCGGGCTTCTCACCGGCATCCTTCTCGGCGCCCCGCTGCAGGGATTCATCGCCGGAGCATTTTTCCAGATCCTGTTTCTGGGCCATGTCCAGATGAGGGGAGAGCGCTCGCCCGACCTGCCTTCCGGAGGAGTGGCCGCCGCCGCTCTTTATATCCTGGTTTCGAGGGATTCGGGAGGCGCTCCGCCGGTCGACGGCGATATCATGGTATGGTCGATGCTGATCGCCATACTGGTCGCGGGCCTCGGAATGTATTTCCACTCGGCATGGTGCTCAAGGTCCGCGGGCCTGGCCGACAGGGCGCTCGATCACGCGCGCGGCGGCAGGTTCAGGCAGGCCTCGTCGATCCATCTTTCGATGCTTGCCGTGCATTTTCTTTACGGATTCGCCGTTATCTTCGCCGCTCTGGCGGCCGGCCGCCCCCTCGCCGCCTGGGCGACGGGGAAGCCGGGGCTCATCGACGCGGGGCCTCCGGGGCTGATCCTTCTTCTTATCCCCTTCGTCGGGATCGGCTCGATCCTTCGGATCCACCTGGCGAAGTCGCACGCGTTCTGGCTTGGCCTCGGGATTCCTGCTTACGGTGATAGCCGTGATGATCTGGAGGTGACATGTCGGGGAAACGCCCGGGCATATGGAGGTTTTTCCTCCTTCAGAGTTCGAGAAACGACCGCACGATCGACGGCCTGGGATTTTTTTACGCCATCCACCCCTTTTTGAAGGCCCTGGCCGACGACGAGGGGCAGCTTCGCGAGATGGCCGGGCGGCACGCGGGATATTTCAACGCGAATCCGATCATGGCTCCCTCCATCGCGGGAGCCGTGATGAATCTCGAAACGAGAAGGAAGGCGGGCGAGGATATAACGGCCGAGAGGATAGAGAGGGCGAAAAGCGCCCTTTCGTCCGCGCTGACGGCCAGGGGGGATTATTTCTTCGATGTGATCCTCCTTCCCTTTGCGTTGACAATCGGCAGCATATTTGCTATCTATCACTCCTATATAGGTCCGGTGATATTTCTCGCTATTTACAACCTGTATCATCTGCAATCGAGGATCGGCGGTTATGGCGCCGGTCTGTTCAATGGTGAGGATGTCTGGCGGGAACTCGCCAGAACTTTATTCAGGGCACAGAGTTATCTCGCCGGATGCGCCGCCTTTGCCTCGGGGGTATTCGGCGCCCTGGTCTTTTTACGGGCCTGGAATTTCGGTGGCCCGCGCCTTGTGATATGGGGGATTTTCGCCGTGGCGGGGGTTTCCCTGCTGAGGCTGAAATTCAATATCTTGTGGACGGTCCTGGCCGCATTCGCCGCGACTGCCCTGTTTTTATCAACCTGGTGAGCGATTTCGCCCCCCGCCGGGGAGGGCGAGCGGAGAAGATATTTTTATGGTAACGGGGAAGGTCACCGTCGAAAACAGGAACGGCATACACCTGAGGCTCTCCGGAGAGCTGGTAAAGGTGGCAAGCAGGTTCAAGTCGGTGGTGATGATCGGCCGGGAATCGGAGCTCGTCAACGCCAAGAGCATGCTGGGAGTCGCGGGCCTCGGGGCCGAATTCGGCGCCGAACTGCTGCTCAGCGCCGACGGCGCCGACGAGAAAGAGGCCTTCGACGCCATGGTGGATCTTTTCAGGAACAAGTTTTTCGTGGAAGAGTGAAAAGATGGATAAGAGGAATCGAAGAGGAAATCGTGCTTAACGGCATTCCGGCCGCTCCGGGGATAACCTTCGGCGAAGCGTTCGTCGTATACGCCGACGAGATGCCCATCAGCTCGGAGCCGATCGATCCGTCGAAGGTGAAGGACGAAATCGAACGGTTCGAGGCCGCCCTGAACCGCACCAGGGAGGAGCTTGCCGACCTGCACAGGGCCCTCGCCGCGGAGATGGGCGAGGAGCACGCGAAGATCCTCGATTCGCATATCATGATGCTGGGCGACGAACTGATGAAGGAAGAGACGCTGGAGACGGTCAGGAACGAGAATGTCAACGCCGCCTACGCTTTCTCCCGTATCATCGACAGGACGCTCAAGGCGTTCGACAAGATGGAGGACCAGTACCTTCGCGAAAGGTCGGAGGACATCCGCGACGTGAGGAAGCGCGTGATAAGGAATTATTTCGGGCAGAAATCGGAGGGGCTGGCCGACATAAAAAGAAAAGCCATCATCGTGGCGCATAACCTCACCCCCTCCGACACGGTCGGGTTCAAGAAGAAATTCGTGCTTGGGTTCGTGTCGGATACGGGCGGCAGCACGTCGCACGCCGCGATCATCGCGCGTTCGCTGGGCATCCCGGCGGTGGTGGGGCTGGGGGATTTCAGCAGCCGCGTCAGGCCCTTCGACAGGCTTATCGTGGACGGGCTTTCGGGGCAGGTGATTCTGCACCCGAAACCCGAGACGGAGGAGCTCTACAGGAAGGCCAGGGACCGGTTCCATGAGATGGAGAAGGAGCTCCTCAAGATCAAGGATTACCCGGCGGTCACCCTCGACGGCCGGACGATAGAGCTTTCCGGGAACATCGAGACGTCGGACGAGGTCCAGGAGGTCATCGACCACGGGGCCAGGGGAATCGGCCTTTTCAGGACGGAATATTTTTTCATTACGCGAGGGTACGCTGCCGGGGGAAGAGGAACAGTACCGTTATTACCAGAACGTGATCAGGAAGATGGCCCCCGACCCGGTTCTCTTCAGGACCCTCGACGTCGGAGGCGACAAGCTGGCGGCATGGGCCGACGACAACGTCGAGGCGAATCCCTTCATGGGATGGAGGGGCATCAGGTTCACCCTGTCGAGGAAGGACATACTGAGGACGCAGCTGAGGGCCATGTACAGGGCCGCCGCGCACGGCCCCGCCAGGATAATGTTCCCGATGGTCTCGATCGTGGACGAGGTCAGGCAGGCGCTCGCCATATGCGCCGAGGTCCGCGAGGACCTGAAGAGGGAGAGATACCAGTTCGGGGAAAAGGTCGAGATCGGCATAATGATCGAAACCCCTTCGGCGGTCGCCATGGCGGACGTGCTCGCCCGCGAGGTCGATTTCTTCAGCATCGGGTCGAACGACCTCATCCAGTACGCACTCGCGGTCGACAGGGGTAACAGCAGGATATCTTATCTATACAATCCGCTCCATCCCGCCATCCTGAGGCTTATCGACGATACGGTCAGGGCCGCCCACAAAAACAATATCTGGGTGGGAATCTGCGGCGAGATGGTCGCCGACGCGAGGGTCCGCGGGACCCTGCTTCTGATCGGCCTCGGCCTCGACGAATTCAGCGCGAACGCCTATCTGATTCCGGAGATAAAGAAGATAATCCGTTCGATCACTTACGACGAGACCAGGGCGCTGGTCAAGAAAGCCCTGAAAAAGTCGACTGCCTCGGAAGTAACGGCGCTTCTGAACGCGTTTATAGAGGAAAAGAGACCCGAACTGATGGAATTCATTCCAAGAGGACCGGTTTGATCCCGGAACGGCCGGCGCCGCCGGCGGCCGGGGCGTGACCCGGCGGAGAGCGGGAAGGATGAGCTCGGAAAATTCAGCCAGGCATTATAACGTCGATGTCGGCCGTATGATCGACATGGTTCTTGCCATACCGGAACATATGCGCCGCGCGTGGGAGTTTTCGGAGGAGTTCGCCGGAAAAATGAAACGCCGCCCGCCGCGCATCGTCGTCTGCGGCATGGGTGGGTCTTCGATAAGCGGGCAGCTCCTCAGGGACCTGCTCGGACCGGGCGGCGCAACGAGCGTTCACATCGAGCGCGGATACGCGCTGCCCGCCTTTGCCGGCAAGGACACGCCGGTCGTATGCATAAGCTACAGCGGGAATACCGAGGAGACCCTCGCCATGTACAGGGAAGCCGCCCGGCGGGGTTGCCCCCTTTTCGTCATCGCCTCTGGAGGGGCGCTGATCGAGGAAGCCGCGGCGGCCGGATCGCCGGCCCTGACGGTGCCGGGAGGATTGCCGCCCCGCGCGGCCATCGGCTACCTTTTCACTCCGCTTCTCAGGATGGCGGCGGCGGCCGGTCTTCTTGAGATGGACGAAAAGAAGCTCGGCTCGGCCCTCGAAGGGATCGAGACGCTGCTCGCGACCTGCAGGCCCGATTCGGATCTTGCGGATAACAGCGCGCTGCACCTCGCCAAGAGGCTCTACGGAAAGATGCCCGTCGTGTACAGCGGCGACGGCCTTCTGGCGGGGGCGGGGTACCGGTGGAAGTGCCAGTTCAACGAGAACAGCAAAAGCATGGCGTTTCACAACACCTTCCCCGAGCTGGGGCATAACGAGATCATGGCGTGGGACTGCCCCGCGAAGATGCGGCAGGACACCTTTCTTATAATGCTGAGGGATGTCGACGATCATGACAGGGTGCGAAAGAACATGGACGCGGCCTACGCGATTCTCGAACCTCTCGCCGGCTCGGCGGTGGCCATCGACAGTCTCGGAGCCGGGGGGCCGGCCGGGAGGCTTTCGAGACTGCTCTCGACGGTCGTCATGGCCGATCTTACGAGCGTCTATCTTGCCGTGGAATACGGCAGGGATCCGACCCCGATAGGGAAAATCGAGCAGATCAAGGAAAAACTCGGATCGGAGGATGAATGAAAGCGGTTATCCCCGTCGCGGGCATAGGCAAGAGGCTTCGTCCGCTGACATATACCAGCCCAAAAGCCCTCGTGACGGTCGCCGGGAAACCGATCCTGGGCCATATAGTGGACGGCCTGATCGGCATGGGAGTGACCGAACTGATTCCCATCATCGGATACAAGGGCGAACAGATTCGCGAGTACCTGACGGCCGAGTACGATATGCCGATGCATTTCGTCGTTCAGACCGAGCAGAAGGGGATAGCGCACGCTGTCGATCTCACGAGGGAATTCGGCGACAGGGGCGAGCTGATAATCATACTCGGCGACACGATCATCGACACCGATTTCGCCGGAATCCCCGGCGCGGGCGATTACGTGCTCGGCGTGAGGGCGGTCGAGGATCCCCGAAGGTTCGGGATATGCGAGGTCAGGGACGGGATCATCACCGGGATCGTCGAGAAACCGGACGACCCGAAGGGCAATCTCGCCATCGTGGGCCTCTATTATTTCCGGAATTCGACCCCCCTATACGATGCGTGCAGGTACGTGATCGACAACGGCATCAGGACGAAGGGCGAATTCCAGATAACCGACGCGCTGTCGAGGATGATCGATCGCGGCATAAGGTTCACGCCGTACGAGATAGACAACTGGTTCGATTGCGGGAAGGTCGAGACCCTTCTGGAAACGAACAGGATACTCCTGAAGGGACGGAAGTCGGCGGATCCCGGACACAATTCCGTCATAATAGCCCCGTGCTACGTGGACGCGGGGAGCCGCCTCGAGAATTCGGTCATCGGCCCGTACGTGACGGTGGCCGACGGATGCGTCATAAGAAATTCGATCGTCAGCAATTCGATTCTGAACAACGGCAGCAGCCTGTCCAACATAGTGCTCGATTCGAGCGTGATCGGCTCGGGCGCGGTCGTCACGGGAAGGCGGAGCTGCCTGAATATCAGCGACGATTCGGAAGTCGATCTCGGCCAGGGATAAAAAGCTTGACTTGGAGCCGAATGATTACGATTTGTATGGAACACAGCGAGAGACCATGAAGGAGGATTCTCAATGCCGGAAAAACATCTTTTTACCTCTGAATCGGTGACCGAGGGGCATCCCGACAAGGTGGCCGACCAGATATCGGACAGCATCGTGGACGCCATACTCGACGAGGATCCCAACGGAAGGGTCGCCTGCGAGACCCTTGTCACGACGGGGATGGCTTTCATAGCCGGAGAGATACATACCGAGGCGTATGTCGACATACCGACGCTCGCGAGAAGCGTCGTGCACTCGATCGGTTACGACGACCCGGCCCTGGGATTCGCTTCCCAGACCTCCGCGGTGATCACCTCGATCGACGAGCAGTCGGGCGATATAGCGATGGGCGTCGATACGGGCGGCGCGGGGGACCAGGGCATGATGTTCGGATACGCCTGCCGCCAGACCGACGTCCTGATGCCGATGACGATCCATATGGCGCACCTTCTCGCGAAGACCATGGCCGATATCCGCAAGTCGGGCACGCTGGATTATCTCAAGCCGGACGGGAAAACGCAGGTCACCATCGAATACATCGACAAGATCCCGGCGAGGATCGACACGATCCTCGTTTCGACGCAGCACTCCGAGGATGTCACGATCGAAGAGATAAGGAAGGGCCTGACGAAACACGTCATCGAGCCGGTCCTCGCCCGGTTCGACGTGGACAAGTCGGATTACCGGATACTCGTCAATCCGACCGGACGCTTCGTCAAGGGCGGGCCGGCGGCGGACACGGGCCTTACCGGCCGCAAGATAATAGTCGACACCTACGGAGGGTGGGGGAGCCACGGAGGCGGGGCTTTCTCGGGCAAGGATCCCACGAAGGTCGACAGGTCGGCCTCATACGCCGCGAGGCACGTGGCGAAGAACATAGTCGGCGCCGGCCTCGCCGACGAGTGCGAGGTGCAGGTGGCCTACGCGATCGGCATCGCCGAGCCGGTGTCGGTCATGATCGAGACCTTCGGCACGGGAAAATGCTCGAACGAGAAGCTGACGAGCCTGGTCCGCAAGCTGTTCGATCTCACTCCGAAGGGGATCATCGAAAGGCTCGACCTGAGGCGCGGCAAGTACCGCAAGACCGCCGCGTACGGCCATTTCGGAAGGGAAGATCCCGATTTCACGTGGGAAAAACTCGACTATGTCGATCTTCTTAAAACGAGCTGCGTGCTGAGCGACGGCTGTAACATGAATCGAAAGGATCGCGAATGAAATACGACGCCAAGGATCTTGCCCTGGCTTCCAAAGGCAGGGAGAAGATAGAGTGGGCCGACGAGACGATGCCCGTTCTCAGGATGATAAGAGAGCGTTTCGAAAAGGAGAAAGCCGCTGGAGGGAAAAAGGATCGCCGCCTGCCTTCACGTCACCTCCGAGACGGCTAACCTGATGCGCGCCCTGAAAGCCGGGGGGGCCGAAATCGCCCTCTGCGCTTCGAATCCGCTGAGCACCCAGGACGAAGTGGTGGCCTCGCTCGTGGAGGATTACGGGATATCGACCTTCGCGATCAGGGGGGCGGATAACAAGACCTACTACGGCCATATCAATTCGGCCCTCGACATCGAGCCCAACATAACGATGGACGACGGCGCCGACCTGGTTTCCACCGTCCACAAGGAACGCCGCGACCTGTTGAAGAACGTCATCGGCGGATCGGAGGAGACGACGACCGGCGTGATAAGGCTCAAGGCGATGGAACAGCACGGCGTGCTGGAACACCCGATGATCGCGGTGAACGACGCGATGACCAAGCATTTCTTCGATAACCGTTACGGGACGGGCCAGAGCACGATAGACGGCGTGATCCGCGCGACCAACGCCCTGCTCGCCGGCTCGAGGATGGTCATCTTCGGTTATGGTTGGTGCGGAAGGGGCACGGCCATGAGGGCCAGGGGGATGGGAGCCAACGTGATCGTCATCGAGATAGATCCGGTCAAGGCGCTCGAGGCGGTCATGGACGGTTTCCTTGTCATGGAATCGCTCGAGGCCGCCAGGATCGGGGATATCTTCATCACCCTGACGGGCAACATCTCGGTTCTCCGCAAGGAGCACTTCGAGTTGATGAAGGACGGGGCCATAGTGGCCAATTCAGGGCATTTCAACGTCGAGATCGACATCCCGGATCTCGCCGCGATGTCGCGCGGCGTGAAGCACATAAGAAGCGAGATCGACCAGTACGTCATGGCCGACGGAAGAAAGATCAATCTGCTCGGGGAGGGACGCCTTATAAACCTCGCCGCCGCCGAGGGGCACCCCGCGTCTGTCATGGACATGAGTTTCGCCAATCAGTCCCTTTCCGCCGAATTTCTGGTAAAAGGGAAGGTGAAGCTGGAGAAGAAGGTCTATCCGGTTCCCGAGGAGATAGACAGGGAAATCGCCAGGCTGAAGCTCGAATCGATCGGGGCGAAGGTCGACAAGCTGACCGACAAGCAGAAGAAGTACCTCTCCAGCTGGGAGATGGGCACCTGACACACCTTAGGGTGCCGCAGTTACGCTCGGCGGACCCGCGTTCACGCGCGGCGCATGAGGGGGAGTCGCCACAAGTCTCCTGCTCAGACAGGTCCTCGCGGGGCGCCATGCGCCCCGCTGCGGAACTCGCGACGAGACTTGTGGCGGACTCCCCCCCGAGCATACGCGCCGCGGAATCCGCAGGCGAGACTTGTCACTGCCGCGCTTTTCAAGTAATCACAAACCTTCGGGGGAACCCGCATACCGGACCCGTCTTCAGCGTGCCCGGGTCGCGCCGGCAATGCCCCGTGCGATCCTGTATCAGACCCGTTCTTTTGCGGAAGCCACGAGTCCGGCTCCTGATCAATTATTATCACTTTGATTTTTCGGTGAACCGATAAGTCCGGTCGCAAGTTCCGCAGCGCGGCGCGAAAACAGGGGGGCGGCCACAAGTCTCGTCGCCTATTGAATGGCGAAATACTTTATAGCCGTGAAGACACAAGTCCCGTCGCGAGTTCCGCAGCGCGGCGCGAAGCGCCGCGCGAGGACCTGTCTGAGCAGGGGACTTGTGTCTTCACGGCCTTCTCGCGCGAGGACCTGTCTGAGCAGGGGACTTGTGTCTTTACGGCCTCCCGCGCGTCAGTCGTTCCCGAGGATCGAGAAATTGGCGCGCCTCTCCGCCGACTGCCTCGTGCGCCTGTCCCGGACCGTCACGACGAGATTGAAAGAGCCTTCCCAGAGATTGTCCGTCGCGATCTCGAACCTTTGAGCCTGGGTCGATCCGAAGGCGGAGGTCTCGAAACTGGAGTCGATGGCGGGGGGCGGCTCCTCGAGCACCGGTCCCTTTCTCCTTTTGGTCATCGGGACTATCCGGTATTCCACCGTATAGTACGAAAGGCCCTCACGGTCGGTGTCGAGGCCGTATATCTCGAAATAGAAGGTCAGGGGATACGGTATCCTGTACGCGTGAAGCGGGTGGGGCACCACCTGAAGGTTTCCCTTCTGGAATTTGACGAGCTCCCCGGTCTCCCTGATCGAACTCGCGAAAAGGATGTCGCTGAGGGAGAGCCGCTCGCCCATGCCGGAGAGCAGCGTGCTCGCGCGGAAGCCTCCCGCCCTGTTGGAGCGGATATCCCTCGCCTCCAGTCCCAGCCTGTAATAACCCGGCTTGAGGGCGACGGCGAGCTGGCCGGGGATGTGCCCGGGGCCCTGCCACGCGTCTCCCCCTGTCTGGCTGACGAGCACCGTGTCGGACACCCTGGCGACTATGTTGGATTCCAGGTCCCTGACGAGCAGGTCCAGCTTGATTCCCGCGCTCAGCGTTCCGCCTTCCCTGGCGAAACTCAGTTCCCCGGCCGGGCACCTCGAAATTCACCTCTGTCCGCACCGTTTCCCCGCCCCCGCTGAATTTGGTGATATCGAAAAAGACGGGGAGATTGTCGTTCCTCAGCTCGATGGAGTACACGACGGGATTTTCCTTGAGGTACTTGTCGAAATTGTTTCTCCGCGTCTGGTTTTTCTCGGCCTCGAGGGCGGCGATCATGTCCCTGCCCTGCTCCGCCCTGATATCCGGGTCGGCGATATAATCGATATTGTCCGGGTTCAGCCCCGCTATCGCCTCCAGGTCGCGGTTCGTGACGTTTGCCAGTTCCGCGGACGGCGTGAAGGCGAGATACTCCGCTATCGCCTTGGTCCTGTCCGATATCTGTCGGCCGGTCATGCCGTACGTCTCGAAGGCGAAGATGAATTCGCCCTTGAGATTGAAGTTCTGGAACGCGATCAGCATGTCGAGGGACTGGTAATACCACATTTCGCCCGGAGGTATCATGCGGTAGAAGCCGATGTCCGCCGGGATCTGCCTTCGCGTCGCGGGCATTCCGTATCTGATCAGCGTCTCCCCGCGCCTGTCCCAGCCCGGGGGCTTTTTCATGGCGAACAGCTTTCGCGCAAGCCGCACCCTGGCTTCGTGCTCGTCCCTTCGTTCGTTCCCCTCGGTGGCCGGAGTCGGGTCGAGGTCGATCCAGTACCTGTCGATCCAGCCGCTTCTTTCCCCGGCCGTTTCGAGGGAGAGGTACTGCCTCATCTGGTGACTTGTTGAGCGCGTACCTGAGCCCGAAGTAGGAGACCAGCTCCTCCTGTGAGAGCCTCGAAAGAAGGGCGTTCTCGCCCTTGAATTCCTCGGCGGCCGTGCCGGCGGGGAATAACGGGAAGAAAAGCGCGAGCATAAGGATCGTACGGCGCGCCGGGGCTCGTCCCGCCGCGACGGCGCGCAGCGACGCGGCGAAACGTTGTCGATGGAATTCTCAAATGCTTCCCTTCCTTTCGTCGTGGCCTTTCATCGGGGCGGGGAAATACGGCTCCCGGGGCGGCCGCCGCGCCCTGCGCCGGGCGTCAGCGGTTGGATCTTCGCAGCAACACCAGTCCGAACGACAGAAAGATGATATTGCCGATCCAGGCCGCAAGCAGCGGTTCGAGCACCCCGCTGTGGCCCAGCGCCTGTCCTATTCTCATTATCCCATAATAGGTAAAGCTTATAAGCAGCGTCAGCCCGAATCCCGTCGCCATGGAAGGCTTCAGCTTGGACGAGGAAAGAGCCACGCCTATTATGGTGAATATCAGGTTGGTGAACGGGAAGCTGAATTTAAAATAAAGATCGACCAGGTATTTGTCAACAGATCCGCCTCCGCGCCTCACCTTGTCTATGTATTCGCGAAGCTCCCCGAATTTCATCTCCTCCGGCTCGATCTTCTCCTTGGCGAAATCCCCCGGCCTTTCCGGAAGAGTGTCGATCTCCATGCGCCTGAAGGTGGAGATATCCTCGCCTTCTTCCCGGAAATCCCTTATCGCGCCGTCGACGAAGACCCACTTCGTCCCGTCCCAGAATACCTTCTTCGCGTCTATGCGCCTCTTCAGGACGGCTCCGTCGTACTCCTGGACGATGATGTTGACCATCATGCTCATCGATATGTCATAGCGCTCGGCGTAGTAGGTCCGGTTGTCCTCCCCCTGGTAGTACATGTCCGTCTTGTACCTGAAGGAGCTGCGCTGCTTTTTCTTCTCGATATCCACGAGCTTGATATCCTCGGCCCTGCGTTTGGTGAAGGGACGAGGGTGTCGTTGAAAACGATCGACGCGGCCGTCACGACAAGCGCGGAGATGAAGAGCGGCATCGCGAGCCTGACGAGGGAAATGCCGGAGGCGACGAACGCGGTCAGCTCGTTGTCGCGCGACAGCCTGCCGAGCGTGAAAATGGTCGAAAGGAGGACGGCGACCGGGGTGATGAGAAGGATTATCCACGGGAGCTCGAAGAAATAGTACGAGACGAGCTGCCAGGTGGTGGCATTGTTGTCTATGAACTTGTCGATGTTCTCGCTCACGTCCACCGTCATGTAAATGACGGTGAACGCCGCGAGCCCGAGAAGGACGCTGCGCCAGAACCCGGATAAAATGTATCTCTCGTGAATCCTCACGTCACCACTTCCGGAAAATGACGGCCGCGCGAAGTATCTCAGAATATAGCGGCCCCACTTCTGGAGCGCCACTTTTTAAGGAGATTCAGCCTGTCCCAGTTGATTGTGCTCGCTTCGCGAACCGTGCTTTTTACCAGCAGGACCGCCGCGAAGAGGAATATGATGTTCGGCGCCCACATGGCGAGCCACGGCGAGACGAAATCCCGGTCGGCCAGCTTCTCTCCGCCGATGAGGCATATGTAGTATATCAGGAAGAAGAGGATGCTGAACCCGATGGCCATCGTCATTCCCTTTTTCCCCGATCTGATCGCCAGCGGGGCCCCCATCAGCACGAAGACGATGCAGCTGAACGGTATCGAGAATTTCTTGTGGATCTCCACCTGGTAACTCCTGATGCGCTGTTCGCCGATCGCTATTATCCGAAGCGAGCTCTCCAGGTCGCGCAGGGTCTTCTCGGCTGCCTTGTCCCCGCGCAAAGTCGCGCCGGCGAAGATCGGTTTTGCGCCCGACGACGCCTCGTCCATGGGACGTTCGGGTTCCCGGTCCTTTTTGGGGGGCGCGAGGGACGGGATCGCTTTCGAGAGGGCCGTCTTCATGTCCGTCAGGGCCGTGTGGTTGAGGGTCATCCTGTATCCGGCGATCTCCTCGCGTTTGTCGGCTATCTGCTCCTTCATCATCTCGACGGTCATTTCCCTGTCGGTGCGGCTGGTTCGCTCCGACCTCTCCAGGCTCCTGTCTATGTCCTGCATGTTCAGGGTGAAATGGCTGAACAGCGTTTTCCGGTAGGTGGATATGTCCTTCGGGTCGGGCATCTCGTGGATCTCGCCGTCCTCGAGTTCGAACCGAAGGACGTTGGCTTCCTCTATGAAGCGCATCCTGCCCCTGAGGGCGACGATGGTGGTCAGCACCCCGCCCTTCTTTTTCTCGAATATCTGGATATCACTGATCTCGCCGGTCTTGTCGTTTTTCTCGCGGATGAGGATCGTGTATCCCTTGATCGCCGTGCTGAATATGTTCTCCTTGATCTCGAGCGTCGGCTTCATCTTCCCGATGTCGATGTAGAGGTTGAGGAAACGGTGATTGCTCTCGGGCAGTATGACGTTCTGGTAATAGATCTGGCTTATCCCCAGGACGGCGCCGGCGATCAGCACGGGCGCGATCATCCTGTACAGGGAAATCCCGTTCGCCTTCATCGCCGTAATTTCGTTTTCGGAGGCGAGCTGCCCGAACGCCATCAGGGTGGCGGGCATCACGGACATTGGAATGATTAATGCGAACATATGGCCGAGGCTCAGCGTGAAAAATTCGAGCACGACAAGGAAGGCGACCCCCCTGCCGATGAAGAGGTCGAGATAGCGGAAGAGAAAATCCATGACGAAGACGAACGTGATCACCGATACGCTGAAGAAATACGGCGGTATGTGGGTCTTCAGAATATAACGGTCAAGAATATGCATTTTCCGGACTTGCGACGTTAAGGTTAAAAGTTGCCGGCTCTTCCGGCCTGCCCGCGGCGTGACTGCAATCTTCGTCCCGGCGGTGCCGGAGTCGACGGAAGCCATAAGCGATTCAAATCCCTTTTTCCCCGGTCCCCCGAAAAGGAAGACCGGCAGGGGACGGGTTTCCCTGTACCTTTTTCAGGACAGGAAGGCTTCCTTCTGTACATTTTTCGCGACACGTCCGGGCCCTCGTCAGGCGGGATTCCGGCGGCCGGCACCGCGGGCCGTGCTGATCGGGAATCTAACATATAACTGATTGCGCGGGACAGTTATTTCTGGCATCTTCAATCGAGTGAGGATGAAGAGATTGGAAAGAAGAATCATCGGTCCGCCGGGCATCGCGCCGGGCCGGGTACGCCGGACAGTCTTTTCAGCTGTCCTTTTCGCGTTTGTCGCCGCCGGACCGGCGGCCGCCCGGGACATTCAGGATCGATCTGCTCGATATATCCGAACGCACCGAGGCCAGGTACTACCTGGCCGAGAACGGCAAGCTTCCACCGAAATATATTCTCCTCGGCGGCATCAGCCTCTATCCGAACTTCCTCCGGTACGAATTCGACACGAGGAAGCTGGTGACCGAATACGATCCGGTGACCGGTCATCTCTTTCGCTACAGGGTCCCGGGGGACCATGTCTTCGCGTCGAGGGTCGAAAGGGACGGAGCGTATTTCACCGCCACCGCGCGCGACACGGGGATTCCCGGGATAGGGATCGAACCGGGGTTCATCGATGACGAAGCGGAGACGATCCGTCGCATGGGGTTCAGGAAGGTCTGGGTCTCGGGAGTGAGGTACAACCTCGAGAGGGACAGGAGCGGGGCGAGGAAGGGCGGCCTGATCGACCTCAACATCCCGATCAAGCTCCCCAAGCAGATCGAATGGCTGATCGGCGACGGCGAGCAGACGAGACTGAACGTCTCGGGGCGGGAGAAGATAACGATCGGCGGGACCTCGAGATGGTGCGCCAACTGCCCCGTCACCGAGGGAAGGCCGAAGCAGCAGAAATTCCCCGATCTCGACATGGAGCAGCAGCTTTCGGTCAACCTGCAGGGAAACATCGGCGAGAAGATCATGGTGAACATAGACCATTCGAGCATGGGCGGCGGGATGCCGTCGACGAACAGGGTCAGGCTCAATTACCAGGGCCTCGAGGACGAGATAATAAGGTCGATCGAGATGGGGGACACGGACCTGACCCTGAGCGGCGCCCAGCTGATCAGCTATTCCGGGGCCGCTAAGGGGCTTTTCGGTATCAAGGTCAAGGCCCAGCTCGGCGTGGCCGACCTCACGGTGATCGCGAGCAAGGAGGAGGGGGAGACCGCGACGGGCTCTTACTCGGGCTCGGGGGGGCAGAGCAGCGAGGTGTCGATCGCCGATTACGGTTACATCAAGAGGCAGTACTTCTACTTCGAGACCCCCGGCGCCTCTTTCGTCGAGCCCCTGCCCGGATTCGTCGGCCATCCCGGGATCAGATATTACCCGGTCTACGGCGGAACGAACAACGACGAGGTGGAGATTTTCATCTCCCTCGACACGAACGAACTGCAGAATTACCAGGGGGGCGCGAAGTTCCAGCTCAGGGCATGCGTCGATCCGGAGAACGACGGGGTCACGGGCGCCGAGGAGGACCATATAGAGCAATGGTACGCTCTCCTCGAGGAGAACAACGAATTCGGCCAGGGAGACTATTCACTGATACAGCTCATCAGCGCCGACGCGAAGATCCGGTACATGGGCATCCGGCTCAACCAGGCTCTCCCCGACGGGAAAGCCCTCGCGATACGGTACAGGTGCGACGCGGGGACGCCGGATAACGCGGCCGACGATTTCAACGTCGGCGACTACAAGAATTTCGAGGGGGATCCCGCCACGACCGTCTACCTCGCCGAACTGATCTGCCCTCTGGCGGACGACATGAACGATCCCGTCCCCGACACGGTGACCGGCCTGCGCAAGGCGTTCTGGTCCACCTGGAACATGATGTTCAGGAACGTCTATTCCCTCGGGTCGGCCGGGCAGGAGGACGCGGCGATCAGGGTCCGCATCGAGAATGTCGCCACGATCATCGGTACGAAGGACATTCAGGAGGAGACCAACACAAGCTATCTGCGGATATTCGGCCTCGACCAGGAGAATACGGAGGGAGTCAGGATCCCGGACAACCTGATCGACGACAAGAAGGGCGTCGTCAATTACTTACTACGGGTACATCATGTTCCCCTGGTACCAGCCGTTCGATCTTCCGAGGGACGAGCTCGCTTCCTATCTTGCGCCCGACAGCAACGGCGACGGGTTCGGAGACCCGACGGGCGAAACCTACGAACAGGCCGATTCAGTCCTGTTTTACCTGGAATCGAACGGTATGATCTATACCGATTACCGGAAAATCCAGACGAACCCCGCCCACAGGTACAATATCGTCGTGGAGGCGACGAGCGGCAGCCGCACCTTCCAGCTCAACGCTTTCGATATCATTGAGGGGACCGAGGTCGTGACGGTGGACGGCGAGAAGCTATCGAGCGGCACCGACTACATCATCGACTATTCGACGGGGACGGTGACCCTGATGGGAGACAGGCTTCTCACCATGACTCCCGATTCAAAGGTCTCGATCGATTACCAGCACAAGCCGATGATGGGCGGGGGGAAGACCTCACTGCTCGGGGTCGGCGCCAACTTCAACCTTTCGACGAATTCGAGGGTCAACGCGGTCTTCCTCTACAATTCCGTCGGGATGCCGAGGCTGAATCCGCGCCTCGGCGACGAGCCGACGCGGAACATGGCCGGCGACATCAACGGAAGCTTCCAGTTCTATCCGGGCTGGATGACCTCGGCGGTGAACCTGCTGCCCCGGGTCGATACCGACGCGGCGAGCAGCCTCAATATCAGCGGCGAGATCGCCCTGTCGATCCCCAACCCCAACACCAAGGGGGAGGCCTTCGTGGACGACATGGAGGGGATCGAGGACAGCGACCAGGTCGTGATGGTGCGAAGGATCTGGTACGAGGCGAGCCCTCCAATAGACCCGGCGAACAGCGCGCAGTATCTCGATCCGATGCCCGAAGACCTCGATTTTTACTGGTACAACCCCGTCAGAGACGAGACGAGCCCCCAGTACAAGCTGACCACCAGCAAACGGGATCTTAACCCGGGGCTCGATACCCGCGAGAACTCGGCGGTCTCCTCCCTTTTCCTGAAGGCCGTCGATCCTTCGCCCGGGCAGTGGTGCGGCGTGATGACCGGGTTCCCCGGGGGCCTCGACCTTTCGACGGCCCAGTACCTGGAGATATGGGTCAACGATTACAACACCGACCCGGAGACCCGGGCCGGGATACTTCACATCGACTTCGGCAGGATCAGCGAGGATTTCTACCAGCCCGAACTGGGGAATTACGACGACGAGCGCGAAGTGGACTGGACGATCCTCGACGACGACGGCTTCGACGGCGAGGAAGGCGCCACGAAGTACCCCACCGTCTTCTCCTCGTCGACATGGGACGCGGTGCGAAGGATCTACCGCGGGATCAATTCGCGCAACGGAAACAACCAGCATGACTCGGAGGACCTCAACAGGAACAGCCGTTTCGACGAGAGAAACGAGTATTATTCGCTCATCCTCGACCTGTCCGATTCCGCCGTGATCGACGTCCAGAGGGATTTCGACAGGGCGGCATATTCGAGCTACTGGAGCGATGAGGAAAAAACGAAGGATGACGACGATTACGACCCCTCAGTATACCCGATCAACGAGAAGAAGGCCTGGAGAATGTACCGCATAGACATGTCCGGAGTGGAGATGCCGTCGGGGATACCACCGAGGCTCGATGCCGTCCAGCATATCAGGATCTGGGTCGAGAACATCGACGAAGTCGCCGCTTCATCGGAATACAGCGGTGAAACGGAGCACATGATCGAGCTCGGAGGGTTGACCTTCGTCGGAAGCCGCTGGGAGTTCGACAAGATAAGGGAACTCGAGGACGAGTCGGTGATCGTGGCGGAGCCCGAAATGAAGGTGAGGGTCGGGGCGATCAACAACAAGGACGACCCCTCGCTGTATTATTCCCCCTACGACGTCGACGTGAAGGACGGGATCGAGGCGAGGGAGCAGACCCTGCTGATCGAGGTGGAGAACTTTCTGGCGGAAAGGTCTTTCAGGCTGCGGAAACAGTTCCTGGGAGGCGGGCAGGACTTTCAGCAGTACCGCGAAATCCAGTTCTACGTGCGGGGCGACCGGGACCTGACGAGCCACGACGGGGACATCGTCGATTTTTACCTGCAGCTGGCATACGACAGCCTGAATTATTACGAGGTCGCCGTCCCGCTGACGGTGGAGAGGGCGGGGCATTGGAACCTCGTCACCGTCACGCTTAGCGACCTGACCGACATGAAATTCGACGCCGAGCCCGGGCAGATCGTGGAAACCGTCGTGAGGGACGCCGATGACGATTCCCGGAGCTACCCGGCGAGGCTGCGGGGCAATCCTTCGCTGTTTCAGGTCAGGTATCTCTTCGCCGGGCTGAGGAACAGGTCCGGGGTGGCGATCCCCGGGGGGCAGGTATGGTTCAACGATCTCGCCCTCGGAAGCGTCCGCAAGGATATCGACCACGCCGAGAGGGCGAGCGTCGCCGCGAGCTTCGGCAACGTCATCTCGGTCAACGGGAATTACCAGCATACCGGCCCGGAATTCCGCACCCTGCGGCAGAAGACTGGAAGCGGCGTCACATCGGATTCGTACGCGTTTTCAGGGAAAACGGAGATCAACCACTTCATCCCGACCGCGAGATTCGATCTTCCCGTCACCTTCCGGTGGACCGAGACCCAGTCCAAGCCGAAGTATCTGCCCCAGAAGGACGTCGAGATAACCGATTCCGCCGTGCAGGACAGCCTCAAATCGGTGAGGAACAGCTACACTGTGAGCCTCGCGATCAGCAGAAGGGGCTCGAACAACCCGATCATGAGGAACGTCTTCGACAAGCTCAAAACGGGATTGAGTTACTCGAAGAACGCCAGCTACTCTCCGACGGCGAAGGACACGTCGTGGGCGCTGAGCGGCAACGCAAATTATCAGATCGAGTTCAGCAAGGACCGCCAGTGGAGTCTTTTCAAGGGCGTCAAGTGGCGTTACTGGCTGACAAACCTGTCGATGAAGGCCAACGGCGCAAGGTCGGTCAAAAGGGGTTATTCCTTCTCGGGCGACGAATTCGTGAAAAGGCCGTCCTCGTACTCGTGCGCGTGGGACAACGAGATATCCGCCATATACGATCCCTTCGAATCGGTCAAACTCAACTACCGCAGGACCGAGAACCGCAACCTGGCCGTGGAACAGATGATCTACGGGATCGACGTCGGGATACTCACCTCGTTCCGTCAGAGCCTCGACATGAGGTACCAGCCGAGGAACGTTTTCCTGATCAGCCAGTTCAATCCGACCTTGGAATACAAGACGAGCTACGAGGAGGATCTCAAGCCTGGCGTGAGACAGGGCGACGATCCGGGGGGGACGAGGGACGCCGTCAACAACCGGAACATAAGCGTGGTTTTCGACGTGGATGTCGGCAAGTACGTCATGAAATTCGGGAAGAGGATGGGGGTGCTGGAAAAAAGCGATGTGTCCTCGGCGAGCAAGCTCGGTTCGCAGCGCGCCGCGTACGCCCAGCGCAAGGCGGATTTTGAAGAGATGATGAAGGGCCAGCGTACGACGATGGATGATGACAGGGCTCCCCGGAAGATGGGAACCATCCCCGTTGAGCCTGTAGAGCAAACCCAGGGCGGGAAGCCACCAGGGGAGCAGGCGACGGGCGCAGCGGAAACGCCGGTCGACACCGGATTGAGGCGCCCGAGGATAACGGGCGGGAAGGAGGATGTCGGGCTGCGGGAAATTCCCGCGGACAGCGCCGCGGTCGACAGCACGGCGGCGGACAGCACGGCGGCAGGCCCGGCGGCCCGGAAGGCCGACCCGATGCTCCTTGTCAGGCATGTGCTGGGCCTCTTGAGCCGGCTCGATCCGATAAAAAGCAGGATCGACATCGACAGGCGCAACAATTACGACCGCCTCTACGACAGGGCCGACCTGCTTTACCAGATGGGATTTACCACCGCCAGCGGGACGGATGGCGCGCTGGGTGGCGCCGACAGCAATCCGCTCAGGCAGACGGACAAGATAGCCCTCAACCTCAGAACGGGGGTCAACATAACCTCGAACCTGTCGGCCAACATCAACTTCAACTCGTCGAAGCGGACGGACGAATCGGATTCGCGGGTGACCGAGACCGAGGAAATCACCTGGCCCGACGTCAACCTGAACTGGAAGGGACTTCATAACTGGGGATTGCTCAAGAAGCACATCAAATCGAGCGACATGACGATCAGCTACATCGAGAGGACTTCGAAGCGGGCCGGATCAGAGACCGAGGGGTACCAGTTCAATCCCGCGTGGAACATGGCGTGGTACAATTCCCTCGCTTCGACGATCTCTCTGTCCTACGCGAAGAAAACGACGATGGAGAGAAACCAGGAGCTCTGGGACAAGAGCTGGTCCGTCAATCTGGAGTTGAAATACGACGTCAAGGGGAAACAGGGGATCGGTCTGCCGCTGCCCTTCCTCAGGAAGCAAAAAGCTGAAATTCGACAGCAACCTCAACACGTCGGTAAACATAGCGTACACCAACACCGAAAAGTACAATGTCCCCCCGACCACCTCCATCTCGGTGGCCCCCAGGCTGACGTACACCTTCAGCAGGAACGTCTCCGGCAACCTGATGATGAACTACAGGCGCACGGCGGGCGGGATTTACGGATACATCAATCACGAGGTGGGAATGCATGCGACGGCGGAATTCAAATTCTAGGAGAGGGACGCGCTCGGGCCTTCTCTCCGTTTTCACGGCCGTCCTTATGTGGGCGGCCTCCTGCGGGGGCCCCGGCCCTCCCGCCTTCGACGGCGAATCGGCCTACACCTTCCTGCGGGAGCAGTGCGCTATGGGAACCCGTTACCCGGGTTCGACGGGGCATCTCCGTCTTCGAAGATACATCGTGGAGAAGCTTGGGGAATTCGGAGCCTCCGTGTCGCTCCAGCCTTTCGAGGGGGTCCTGAGCACCGGCGACACCCTCCGGCTCGTCAACATCATAGGAAACTTCAACGTCGGGGCTTCGAAGAGGATCCTGCTGGCAGCGCATTACGACACAAGGCCAGTCGCCGACATGGATCCGGATCCAGTCAACCGCCTGACGCCCATCATCGGGGCTAACGACGGGGCGAGCGGCGTCGCGGTCCTGCTGGAGATCGCGAGGGCGCTCGGAGGCGCGAAGCCTCCCGTCGGTGTCGACATCGTCTTTTTCGACGGCGAGGACTACGGCGAGGCGGGGCGGCCCTGGGATTTTTGCCTCGGATCGGCCTGGTTCGCCGACAATCTAAAGGGATACAGGCCGGCTGCGGCGATCATCGTCGACATGGTCGGCGACAGAGACCTGAAGATTCCGATGGAAGGGTATTCCTCGGCCGCGTCCGGCCGGCTGGTCGACGAGCTGTTCGGCATCGCCGCGAAGCTCGGGGTGGAACAGTTCGCGAATGAGGCGGGGCATACGATCATAGACGATCATCTGCCGTTCATAAGGGCGGGAATCGACGCCGTCGACCTGATAGATTTCGATTATCCTCACTGGCACACGGTGGCCGACACGCCCGACAAATGCTCCCCCGCCAGCCTCGAGGCGGTCGGGAGGGTGCTGCTCGAATACATCCGGAGCCGCTGAGGGGAGCCGCCCGGTGACTCCAGGCAAGATTTTCCTTGCTTTTTACGCTTCATTGGGCTAGCTATATGGGGACGACTGGGGCGGGAAGCCCCATTTCTTTTATGGGATCGCATATCCGGGGGATAAGCGGATGGAAAGCCTGGAACGCCTTTCGGCTATCATCGAAAAGGAGCTCGATGATCTGGGTTTCGAGCTCGTGAAACTGGATATGGCTTCGCTCGGGCGAAGAACCGTGCTCAGGATCTTCATCGACGATCCCGAGACGGGCGTCACCCTTGAGGATTGCGTCAAGGCCACGAGGGTTCTCGGCCTCGCCCTCGAGGGCGACGAGATAATGCCGGGCCCTTACAATCTCGAAGTGTCCTCGCCCGGCATAAACAGGGCTCTCTCGAAGCCGGAGCATTTCATCCGTTTCGTCGGGAAAGAGGCGAAGATCGAATATTCGGGAGAAGGCGGGGAGAAGAAAACTGCGATAGGGATCATAGCGGCGGCGGACGGCGCGGGCGTGACGATCTCATCAGGATCGGGAGAGCTCCGCATCGGGATGAGCCGGATTCTCAGGGCGAACCTGCACGGCGAGAAATGGGAAATAAACAAGAGGGAAAACAGTAAAAAGGATTGAGCCGGTAATACTTTTTGACACGACGCGGGTATCCGGGCTAAAATCCGGTACACATGTTCCACGGGGGAGTTGAAGGATGAATTCAGGGTTTATCGATGCGTTTTCGCAGATCATAAGGATCAAGAGGGTCGACAAGAACACCCTTATCGAGACGATAAAGACCAGCCTTATATCGGCGGCCAGGCGCAAGCACGGCCAGGACGCGGATATCCAGGTCCACATCGACGAGGCCAAGGGCGAACTCGAGATCTTCCGCGTATACAAGGTCGTCGAGGATGTCGAGAACGGAGCCCTGGAGCTGACGCTCAAGGACGCGAAGGCCATCGATCCGGACGCCGAGGTGGGCAAGGAGATCCGGGAGGAGCTTTCCGTCGAGGAATTCGGGCGCAACGCCGTTCAGACCGCCAAGCAGGTTCTCACGCAGAAGGTCAGGGAAGCCGAGCGCGACAAGATATACGACGATTACAAGGACAAGATCGGCGTCATAATCACCGGGACGGTAAGGCAGATAGACAGGGGGAACATGCTTCTCAACCTCGGCAGGGCCGAGGCCTATCTGCCACTGCGCGAGCAGATCCGCAAGGAGCGATACAACCAGGGGGACACCGTCAGGGCCTGCGTAATGGAGGTCGACAAGGAGGCCAAGGGCCCGCAGATCGTCGTTTCCAGGACGAGCAACCAGTTCCTCCACAAGCTGTTCGAGCAGGAGGTCCCCGAGATATTCGACGGCGACGTCGAGATAAAGAGCATCGCGCGCGAGCCGGGAGGCCGTTCGAAGATCGCGGTGCATTCCAGAAGCGACAAGGTCGACGCGGTCGGGTCGTGCGTCGGGATGAAGGGATCGCGCGTGCAGGCCGTGGTCAACGAGCTGCACGGCGAAAAGATAGATATCGTCAACTGGAGCGAGAATCCCTACGAGTTCGTTTCGAGGGCGCTGGCGCCCGCGAAGGTCTCCGCGCTGAGGTTCAACGAATCGGCCGGAGACGTTCAGGCCATCGTAGAGGACGACCAGCTCTCCCTCGCGATCGGCAGGGAAGGCCAGAACGTACGCCTCGCGTCCAAGCTGACGGGATGGAAGATAACTCTCACCACGGTCAAGGAAGTGGAGAGAAGAGACAGGCTCGAGCAGAAGCTCCAGATGGATATATCCGAGATGTACGGAGTGAGCGACAAGATGGCGCTGAAGCTGAAGAGCATAGGCCTTCTCACCGTGCAGAAACTCTACAAGACGCCGCTGGAGGAGCTCCTCGAGGTGGAGGGAATCGGCCAGAAGACCGCCGAAAGGCTCAAGGCGATGGCGGCCGAGACCATGGAAGAGCTGAACAAGGCTCTCAAGGGTCTCCTCGAGAAGGAACTGGAGGAGGAAGAGGAGGCGGTAGAGAAACCGCTGTTCGACGAAACGGCCCTCGCCCCCGAACCCGCGAGGAAGACGAAGGATGTCGTCCCGACCGAGGAAGAGCTGTTCGGCGGCCTCGACTCGGAGGAGGAAGGCGACGATGAAGAGGACGGCGACGAAGGGCCCGATGAAGACGACGCGGACGACGAGGAAACAGACGGCGACGACGCCGGCGACGACGATACTCTCGGCGACGACTTGTCCGACGAGGACGATGATGAAGAAACGGCCGGCGATGACGACAGGAAACCGCCCCGCGGAAAGGCCGGCCCGGCCGGATCCGGGGATGGGTCTGCCGGCGGTGAAGAGACAGACGGCGACGAATCGCCGGAAGAGGACGAGGCCGGGGAGATTTCAGTCGAAGACGATGAATAACAGGTCTGAAGGGAGTTGAGGTTTTTGGCAAAGGTCCGTGTATATGAACTTGCCAGGAAGTATGAGATCTCGAGTGAGGCTCTCAGGAAAATCCTTGTCAAGGAAGGCATAACGGTAAAGAGCCACATGAGCACGGTCGAGGACCGCGTGGAGATTCTTATCAAGCAGCACCTCAACCGTTTGAAGGATCAGGCGACGGAAAAGGTCAGGAAGAAGGAGAAGGAGAAGAAGAGGGAGGGGAAACCGGTCAAGAAGCCGCGCGTCAAGAAGCCCCGGAAGCCGGAAAAGAAGGAAGCCGATCAGAAGGCCGTAAAGGAAAGCGTAAAGAGGACTCTCGCGAAGCTCGAGATCACGAGGAAATCGAAGAGGAAAAAGCACAAGGAAGAGTCCGTCGAGATAGAAGAGGAAGAGAACGTCATAAAGCTGCCCGAGTATTCGACGGTGGCCGACCTGGCGGAGCATCTCGAGGAGGATCCGGCGGAAATCATCAGGAAATGCTTCAATCTCGGGCTCATGGTAGCGATCAATCAGCGGCTCGATTCGACGACCATCGGAATGATCGCCGACGAGTACGGATACCAGGTCAAATTCCTCACGAGCTATGGGCAGGACATACTTTCGGAGAAGAAACAGGTCGAGCCGGAGAACCTCGTCGGAAGGCCCCCCATCGTCACGATAATGGGGCACGTCGACCACGGAAAGACCTCGCTTCTGGACAATATACGGAAGAGCAACGTCGTCGCCGGGGAAAAGGGCGGCATCACGCAGCATATAGGCGCTTACGCCGTCGTTGTTCATGGCAGGAACATCACGTTCATAGACACGCCGGGGCACGAGGCTTTCACCGCGATGAGGTCGAGGGGCGCCCAGGCTACGGACATAGTCATCGTGATCGTCGCGGCGGACGACGGAGTGATGCCTCAGACGATCGAGGCGATCAACCACGCGAAGGCCGCGGACGTTCCGATAGTCATAGCGATAAACAAGATCGACCTTCCGAACGCCGACCTCGAGAAGGTCAAGGCGGGGCTTCTCAAGCAGAATATCGTCCTCGAGGAATACGGAGGCAACGTGATGTCGTCCGAGATCTCCGCCAGGAACGGCACGGGCATCGACAAGCTTCTGGAGATGATCCTTCTTCAGGCCGAGATGATGGAGCTCAAGGCGGACCCGAACGCGCAGTGCAGGGGGGTCGTTCTCGAGTCGAAGAAGGAGGAGGGCCGGGGGATACTCAGCACCATCCTCATTCAGCAGGGCACGCTGAAGATCGGCGACGTATTCATCACGGGGAATTATTTCGGGCGCGTCAGGGCCCTTCTCAACGAGCGCGGGAACAAGATCAAGGACGCCCCACCCTCGACGCCGGCCGTCGTTCTCGGCTGCACCGGCGTGCCCCAGGCCGGGGACGCCTTCATACAGGTCGAGGACGAGAAAACCGCCAAGGAGATAGCGTCGAAGAGACAGCAGTTCGCCAGGGAAAGGGACCGCCGCACCTCGCAGAGGATATCCCTCGAGGAACTGTACAAGCAGATCCAGGAAGGCGTGGCGGCCGAGCTCAATCTGATCATCAGGGCCGACACGGACGGCTCGATCGAGGCCTTGTGCGACAGCCTCTCTTCCCTCAGCAACTCCGAGGTGAAGGTCAACGTGATCCACAAGGCGGTCGGGATGATAAGCGAGAGCGACATCCTTCTGGCCTCGGCCTCGAACGCCGTCGTGCTGGGATTTCACATCAACATGACCCCGAAGGCGGCGAGGCTCGGCAAGAGCGAAAAGGTCGACATCAGGTTCTACGACGTCATATATCAGGCGATCGACGATATCAAGGCCGCGATGTCCGGGATGCTCGAGCCGAATATCGTGGAGAAGGAGCTCGGAGAAGCCGAAGTGCGCGAGGTATTCCGGGTTTCGAAGATCGGGATGATCGCCGGATGTTACATCAAGACGGGATTGGTCAGGCGCAACGCGCTGGTGAGGGTCAGGAGAGAAGGCGAGATCATTTACAAGGGAACGATCAACTCCCTCAAGCGGTTCAAGGATGACGCCAGAGAGGTGCAGGCCGGCTTCGAGTGCGGGATCGGCGTCAGCGGCTTCGATGACCTGATCGAGGGGGATATCCTGGAGATATTCCTGGAAGAGAAGCAGATCAGGACAATCGGGTAGAACCGGGGGCTTCCCCATGATCGTCGCTTGCCTGAGAATCCAGTTTCACCTGCCGGGTTGCTCTTCCCTCAAGGAAAAGCGGTTCGTCCTCAGGAGCCTGAAGGACAGGCTTCGCAACAGGTTCAACGTGGCCCTGTGCGAAATCGGCTACCAGGACAAATGGCAGCGAAGCGAGATCGCGCTCGTCACGGTCGCGGGCGACAGGAAGGGCATCGACGCCGCCGTCCAGTCGATCCTGAATTTCCTCGAGAGGGAGGAAAGGGCCGTTCTGACGGAGTGCGACAAGGAATTTTACTGAAACGGCGGTAACCCGGGATGGAAGGAAAACACAAGGCCAGGGTTGAGGAGACGATTCACCAGCTCGTGGCGGGCATGCTCATCAGGAAGATCAAGGATCCGAGGGTCGCCAACGTTTCGATAATACGCGTGGAGGCCTCCAGGGATTATTCCGTGGCGAAGATATATTACAACGTCATAGGCAGCGGCGGTCTCGAGGACGTCGAAGAAGGGGCTCGAGAGCTGCAAGGGATTCATGCGAAACGCCTTGAAAAAGGAACTGCGGATAAGGGTGATACCGGAGCTCGTCTTCATATACGATTCCACCCTCGACAGGGCGATGGCGCTCGAGGAGCTTATAGTCCGGATTCATGAGGAGGAGCCGCCCGCAGGGGAGGAGGGCCTTCCCGGAGAGGGAAATCCCGAAAGCGTGGCGGGTGGGGAAACGGGCGGTGACGGCCCGGAAGGCGAAGATGAGGAAGAGGGCGATTCGGACGGGCCGGAGGGCCGGGATGCGTGAAGAACCTTTCAAGGACGAATTCGGCGCCATAATGAAGATTGTCGGGGCCGCCGACAGGTTCCTCATAGTGGGCCATGTCGACCCCGACGGCGATTGCGTCGGCTCGATTCTCGCCATCTCGCTCTTCCTGCGCTCGCTCGGCAAGGATACGAGATGCTACGCTCCGGGAGAGATTCCGGAGCGGTTCATGCGCCTTCCCGGAGCGGAGGCCTTCGCCGGAAGGGAGGACCTCGGCGGGTTCGGCCACCAGGCCATCTTCGTCGTCGATTCCCCGACGGTCGGAAGGACCGATAATCTCGTCAGGCCGGGCGGCGGCCTTCCGCTGATCAACATGGATCACCACCCCTCCAACCATCTTTTCGGCACGGTGAACGTCGTCGACGAAAAGGCCGCCGCGGCGGCGGTGATCGTTTTCAGGTTCCTCGAAACGGCGGCTCCGCGTGCGATCGACCCGGACGTCGCCGGCAACCTCTACCTGGGGATACTGATGGATACCGGGTGCTTCAGGTTCCGGAACACGAACGCCGAGGCTATGTACGCCGCAGGGAGATTGATAGAGGCGGGAGCGAGGGCCTACGACCTGACGCACGAGTACTTCTACATGAAAAACCTTCAGACGCTGAAACTTCTCGCCCCCGTGCTGGAATCGATCGAGGTTCATTTCGACGGCCGGGCGGCGTTCATGGAGATCACGCGGGAGATGCTCGAAAGGACCGGCGGATCCTTCAAGGATTCGGAAGGGTTCGTCGATTACGGCGCCTCGATAGACGACGTGGAGCTGATAGCCCTTTTCAGGGAGATAGGCGACGGAACGGTGAGGGTCAGCCTGAGGTCAAGGAACCATCATGACGTCGCGGCGCTGGCGGAAAGGCACGGCGGCGGCGGGCACGCCAAGGCGGCGGGGCTCGTGTTGGAAGGGACCATCGGCGAAGCGAAGAAAATTATTTTCGAAGGCTTTGAAAGGCTGATTGCGGAGCATGACGCTTCCGGGCGGGAAGCGCGGAACGCGGGGAGCGGGGAATGAAGGATAGATTCGACAATCTCGTCATTCCGGTCGACAAATCGACCGGGCTGTCGACCTACGACGTGATAAGGCGTTTCAGGAAAACGGTGCGCGTCGACAAGGTGGGGCATTCGGGGACGCTCGATCCGCTCGCCACGGGGCTCGTTCTGATACTGACCGGCGCAGCGACCAAGCTCTCGAATTATCTGATGGAGCTGCCGAAGAGATATATCGCCGACGTCAGGCTCGGTGAGGCGACCGACACGCAGGATTCGACCGGAACGGTTGTGAGGTCGGGAGGTTGGGACGGCGTGGGGGAGGAACAGATAAGGGCGATGTTGCCGGGGTTCACCGGCAGGCGGATGCAGGTGCCTCCGATGTACTCCGCCCTCAAGCACAAGGGCACGCCGCTTTACGCCCTCGCGAGGAAGGGGCAGGAGATAGACCGGGCTCCCCGCGAGGTGGACACGCACGAGATAGAGCTGCTCGGCTGCGATCTTCCGATATTCAGGATAATGGTCCGTTGCTCCAGGGGGATGTACGTCCGGGTCCTCGCCGAGGAGATGGGAGACGCGCTGGGGGTCCCGGCCTGCCTTCACAGCCTCGTCAGGACCGAAGTGGGGCATTTCAACCTCGATTCCGCCTTGAAAGACACCGATTTCGCCGCTCTCGCGGAAAGGGAGAAACCCGGGTATTCGCTCTCGGAAGCCCTCGGCCACTTCCCCGCGGTCGAGCTTACGGCCGTCCAGGCGCGCGGCCTCGAGAACGGGATAGCCCCGAGGATACGGGAATCCTGCCCGCAATCGGGGGTGTACGTGAGATTGCTGAGGCCGGACGGCGAACTCGGCGCGATCGCCGAGACGGGCGCCGCCGGGATACTGCATCTGAAGAAGGTCTTCAACGTCGCGGCGGCGAGCGGTTGACGGGCGGGTGGCCGGAATGGCTGAAGTGATAAGATCGAGCGATTCCCTTCCCGGTTCCTTCAGCGATTCCGCCGTGTCGATAGGAGTGTTCGACGGCGTTCACGTCGGGCACAGGAAGGTGATCGACGCCCTTTGCTCGGCCAGGGCCGCCTCGGGGCTCGGCCGGTCCGTTCTCATCACGTTCGACCGCCATCCCCTTTCCCTGACCCACCCCGGGATGAGCCCCCGGCTTCTGACCACCCTCGACGAGAAGATCTCCATCCTCAGGCGGTTCGATATCGACCTGATAATCATAGAGGATTTCAACGAGGAGCTCGCGGCGACCGATTTCAGGGAATTCCTGTCGAAAAGGCTCGTGGAGCGGCTGGGCATGAAGCATCTCGTGATCGGCTATGATTTCCATCTCGGGCGTGGAAGGGAGGGGAACCGGGATCACCTCTCCGCCGAGGGAAAGCGGCAGGGATTCGCCTTCACGGTCGTTCCGCCGGTGGTCGTCAACGGCAGCGCCGTCTCCAGCACGCGCATCAGGAAGAATCTTCTCGAGCGAAGGCTTCACAGGGCGGAGAGGCTTCTTTCGAGGCCGTATTTCTTCGACGCGGACGTGGTGAGCGGCCGAGGGATAGGAAGGACGATCGGTTTCCCCACGATCAACCTGGCGATCCCGGACAGCGAGAAGCTCGTCCCGCCCCGCGGGGTCTACGCGGTCCGCGTCGGGACGGACCGGGGCGAGTTCGGAGGGATGATGAACATCGGCTCGACGCCGACGATCGGCCCGGACGCCGGGAGAAGGATAGAGGCGCATCTTTTCGATTTCTCCGGCGACCTCTATGGGAGCCGCGTCAGGACGCACTGCCTCGAATACCTCCGCGAAGAGCGCGAATTCGAGGGAAGGGAGGGGCTCAAGGCCCAGCTGGCGCGGGACTGGGAGGCGGCAAGGCGTATTCTGGAAAAGAAGTATTGACAATCCCGGAAGGTCGTGTATGTTTGTACATTGCACGCGATGTACCGGCAGTTTTCAGGCGGATCGGGCATAGCGCCCCTTCTGCTGCCATCGTGTTTTTCAACACGGGTTATTAAGGAGGTAATAACGATGGCGCTGCAGAAAGAAGTGAAGAAGGAAGTTATCACAAAGCACCGGCTCCACGATCTTGACTCCGGCTCGCCGGAGGTTCAGATCGCTCTTCTCACCCAACGCATAAATATCCTTACCGAGCATTTCAAGCTGCACAAGAAGGATTTTGCTTCAAGGCGGGGGCTGCTCAAGATGGTCGGACGCAGGCGGAAACTTCTTGATTATCTGAAGAAGAACAGGATCGATAAATATCGCAGCCTTATCAAGGAACTGGAACTCAGGAAATAACCGCCCCTGATATTTATCGGAAAACACAGGGTTATGGGCGCATCTTGTTTTACGCGCGCCCACGGAGTTTATTGGAGGAGAATAAAAGGATGATTCGGAAAAAACTAAGTTTCGGTGGAAGCGAATTTCTCTTTGAAACGGGAAGGATTGCCAAGCAGGCTGATGGCTCTATTCTGGTGGGGCAGGAAGGTACGACGGTTCTCGTGACGGCCGTCGCTTCGAAGGGGGCCGCGAGCGACAAGGATTTCTTCCCTCTCTACGTCGAGTACAGGGAGAAATTCTACGCCGCCGGAAAGATCCCGGGCGGATTCTTCAAGCGGGAGGGCAGGCCGAGCGAAAGGGAGACCCTGAGCTGCCGGCTTATCGACAGGCCGATCAGGCCGCTTTTCCCCGAAGGTTTCAACCAGGAGGTGCAGGTCGCCGCGACGGTTCTCAGCAGCGATCAGGCCCACCAGGCGGACGTTCTCGGGATAGTCGGGGCCTCGCTCGCCCTCAACCTTTCCGACATACCGTTCAACGGAGTCATCAGCGGCGTGAGGGTGGGGGTGAAGGAGGGCGAGTTCATACTCAACCCGACCTTCGAGGAAGTGGAGGCCGGCGGGTTCGAGCTCGTAATAGCCGGTTCCGACGAGGCCATAATAATGGTCGAGGGGGGCGCAAAGGAAATATCGGAGGGAAGGATCATGGAGGCGCTCGATTTCGGGCACGCCAGGATCAAGGAGCTCAACGCCTTCCAGAGGGAATTCCTCGCTGAATGCGCGATCCCGACCAAGAGGGTATTCAAGGTTCCCTCCGTCAACGCGGAACTGAAGGGAAAGCTGACCGCCGAATACGCGAAGGCCGTCTACGACGCGTGCCGCGTCAAGGGAAAGATGAACAGCGCGAACGAGCTCGCCAGCGTGGTCGAAGGCGCGGTGGAGAAATATTCCGCCGAGTATCCCGATTCCGCGGGAGAGATCAAGGGCATCATGGGCGGCATCGAGCGCGAGGTCGTCAGGAAGATGATCCTCGAGGAAAAGAAGCGCACCGACGGCAGGGGATACGACGAGATAAGGGATATCACGTGCGAGGTCGGGATCCTTCCGAGGACCCACGGCAGCGCCCTGTTCACGCGCGGAGAGACGCAGAGCCTCGTCGTGACGACCCTCGGGACCTCGCAGGACGAACAGAGGATCGACGGGCTCGACGGCGAGTCGTGGAAGAAATACATGCTGCATTACAATTTCCCCCCGTTCAGCGTGGGGGAGGTCGGATTCTTCCGCGGCCCCGGCCGCAGGGAGATCGGCCACGGTTTCCTCGCTGAAAGGTCGCTGCAGCCGATCATCCCGAGCGACGAGTCCTTCCCGTACACGATAAGGATCGTCTCCGACGTCATGGAATCGAACGGATCGAGCTCGATGGCAACGGTCTGCGGAGGGAGCCTTTCCCTGATGGACGCGGGCGTCCCGGTCTCGAAGCCGGTTGCCGGCGTCGCCATGGGCATGATAACTGAGAGCGGGAAGTACGCGATCCTCACCGACATCCTCGGCATCGAGGATCATCTGGGCGACATGGATTTCAAGGTCACCGGGACGCGCGAAGGCATCACCGGTTTCCAGATGGACGTCAAGGTGATGGGCATCTCCAGGAATGTGATGGAGGAGGCGATCGAACAGGCTCGCAGGGCGAGGCTCAAGATTCTCGACATAATGGAGAAGACGCTCGCCGAGCCGAGAGCCGAGCTCTCCCCATTCGCCCCGAAGATAGTCCAGATCAAGATACCGGTCGACAAGATCCGTGAAATCATCGGCCCGGGGGGCAAGATGATAAGGCATATCCAGGAAGTCTCCGGCGCGAAGATAGACATAGACGACGACGGCACGGTGGCGATCGCCGCGGTCGACCAGGCTTCGGGGGACAAGGCCCTGGAGATGATCAACATGATCACGGCGGAACCCGAGCTCGACAAGGTGTACAAGGGCACGGTCAGGAGCATCGTGACCTTCGGCGCTTTCGTGGAGATACTGCCCGGGAAGGACGGGCTTCTTCACATATCGGAGATCGACAACCAGAGGATCAACCGCGTCGAGGACGTGCTTTCGCTCGGACAGGAACTGGAAGTCAAGGTCGTCGGCATAGACAAGGAAGGAAAGATAAGGCTCAGCCGGAAGGTCCTTCTATAACCGACATATGTTGAAACTGCCCCGACCACGGAAGGTGACGCTGGATTCCGGCGCCACGCTTCTCCACCAGCGCAATCCGGTCTCCCCGACGGTCGCGTTCGGCGTGTGGATATCCAGGGGATCGAGAGACGAGAAGCCCTCCGAAAGAGGGCTTTCCCATCTTCTGGAGCACATGGTCTTCAGGGGGACGGGAAAAAGATCGGCCCTCGACATCGCCCTCGACCTCGAATCGATCGGCGGCCAGTGGGATGCCTTCACCGGCAAGGAATCGACCTGCTACCACGGGAAGGTCCTCGAGGAGCATTTCGGGACCTTCGCCGAGATACTCGCCGACATCGTGCTCGCCCCGTCCTTTCCCGCCGAAGCGTTCGCCATGGAGCGGCGCGTCGTGCAGGAGGAGATCAGATCGGTCAGGGACACCCCCGAGGAGGTCGCCTTCGAGCTCTTTTACAGCAGCCTCTTCGCCCGCGACCAGCTCGGCTACCCAGTGGCCGGCCGGATAAGCGACATCGTTTCGTGCACGCGCGCGCGGCTTTTCGATTTTCACGAAAAAACCTACACGGCCGGCAACGCGATATTCGCTTTTATCGGGAATATCCCCGCAGCGACGGTGGCGAGGGAGATAGACAGGCTTTTCGTCTTCGGGCGCGAGGGCGCGAGGGGCGCTCGAAAAAGGCGCGCCGTTTTCTCCGGCAGGAGAAGCTCGTCGGTCGCGAGGGCCGACTGGACGCAATCGCATCTCTGCGCCGGAGTGAGGATCCCGTCGGCTTCGCACCCGGACAGGTTCCCGCTGATCGTCTTCTCCAACATCCTGGGGGGCGGCGTGTCGTCGAGGATGTTCCAGAACCTCAGGGAAAAGGCCGGCCTCGCATATTCTGTTTTCTCGAGCGCCAGTTTCTTCAGCGACGCCGGCGCCTTTTCCACCTACTTCTCCGTCGACCCGAAAAACCTCGAGAAGGCCGTCGGGATATACAGGCAGGTCATGGACGAGCTGAGGCGCGAGGGGGTCACGAAGGGGGAACTGGAAAGCGCGGTCTCCCAGATCAGGGCCTCCGTGATCTTCGGCGTCGAGAGCGTGGAGAGCCGGCTCTTCAGGCTCATTCACAGCGAGGTTTTCTACGGCGAATACCAGACGCTGCCGCGCATACTCGGAGCGATCGAAAGGGTTCGGGCGCGGGATGTCGCGCGCGTCATCGAAGAGTATTTCGACGAGGAGATGCACACCTACGCGACATGCGGCCCACGTTCGCTGAAAGGGCTCGTTCCCGGCGGGACCGTGGCGGCCCGAAGGCGCGAAAGGGGGCGGGGATGAAGGTCTCGGCGAGATATCTTCCGCATCACGAGGGGCTCCCGCCCGTAAGGCGGATGACCCCGGGCTCGAGCGGGTTCGACATCCATGCCGCGGTCGGCGGGGATCTCGTGGTGCCTCCCGGGAAATCGGCCCTCGTCCCGACCGGCCTGGAGCTTTCGATACCGGAGGGTTTCGAGGGCCAGGTCAGGCCGCGGAGCGGCCTCGCCCTGAAGGACCGCGTAGGCATACTGAACAGCCCCGGCACGATTGACAGCGATTACAGGGGCGAGATCGGGATAATACTCTTCAACTTCGGGGACGCGCCCTTCGTCGTGCGGCGCGGCGACAGGATCGCCCAGATAGTCTTCTGCAGCCTTCCGGAGGTGGAGATCGTCGACGTCGGCGAGCTCGACCCGACCGCCCGCGGAGACGGAGGGTTCGGGCACACCGGCCGGGGGTGACGGCATGGCCATTGTCCTGCTCCTTATCTCGGCCGCGGCGGCGGCCTCCCTTCTCTACGCGATCTGGAAGATCCGATGGGGATCGCCCCCGGGACCCTTCCCAGCTGTTCTCGCCTATCACAAGGTCGGCGGATTCGAATTCGGCGGCACATGGATCACGCCGGCGAGATTCGCCGGGCATCTGGACCGCCTTCTCGATTCCGGGCGAAGGTTCATCAGCGAGGAGGATTTTCTAGCCTCCCTGGGCGGATCGAGGGAGCGCGATCCGGGCGAGATTCTCCTCACCTTCGACGACGCCTACGCGATGCTCGCCGGCAACGCCATCCCCGCGCTCGCCGAAAAGAAGATTCCGGCTCTGATCTTCGTCGTCACTGAATACGCGGGACGGGACAACGCGTGGGAGCTTCCCCTCCCCGGCCGCAGGGCTGCGCACATGAGCTGGGAGGAGATAAGGCGCATCTCGGACGCGGGCGGAGTGACCTTCGGCTCGCACTCGGGATTCCACCGGGACCTTACGAAATACCCGCCTGGCGAGCTCGAACGGGAGCTCGCCGCGTCGAAAAAGGCGATAGAGGAGAGGACCGGGCGGCCGGCAAGGAGCTTTTCGTATCCCTACGGGCGGGTCAACCAGGCGGTCGCCGAAGCGGCCCGAAAGGCCGGGTACGAGGCGGCCTTCACCCTTTATCCGCCGGGGAAAATCGCCGCCGTCGACCCCTTCATGCTTCGCAGGGAAGGGGTCTGGGTGATAGACACCGGGAGGTCTCTGCTGAACAAACTGCCCGGAAGCGCGATCTTCTGGTTCGAGGATGTCAAGGGAAGGAGCATAAACGCCTTCGCCGGAATGAGCCTTCCACGGGGAAGGAACGATCCGTCCCGCCGCTGATCCGGTCTTGCTCAGTTCCTGGAAAGAAGGTACGACATGCCGTCTTCGCCCATGCGGTAATTGATCCCGCCGTGCTGCGCGAGGCCGACAGCCTTTTCGCTGAGAATCCTGCGGACGGCGAGAACCTCCAGGGTGAACGGATACGATCCCTGGGAAGCGAAATGCTCCTCGAGCCCCTGCCGTATCGCGGACTCGAGGGATTTGAGCCTTAATTCTTCGAGGTCCGCCGCGAGGGCGCCGGACGCCTGCCCGGCCTCGATCGCGCCGGCCCGGCGGGCGGTCCATCCTGGAGGCGAAAGCCTCGGGACAACGAACTCGCCGACCGCGTACGAGGCGAGCAGCATGAATAAGGCGGCGAAGGTCGGAAGCAGCCTGCCCGGAGCTTCCTTTCTTTTTTCCTCTTCCCTGAATACGGGTTCCTCCTGGGCGGCCGGCGCGGCTTCGCTGAATTCGAGAAGCCCTTTTTCCAGGAGCTGCTTGAGTGACTCGTAGGTGGAGAAACGCGTCTGTTTCGCGTGGGCCACGATCCATGCGAGGCTTCGTTCCTCTTCGAGGAGCCCGTAAATGATCTCCTCGCCGCGTTCGAGGGAGATCTTCTTCCCCTGGGGCCCGGCGAGGCGCCGGAAGGTCATGTCATCGCTGGAAAAGATGCGCCGCATCTCGGGCAGCTCGTCGATCCTCCTGTAGCTTTCCATCAGGACGGCCTCGACCTTCAGCGAGGCATACGATTTGACGCCGGTCAGGACGTTGCTGCCGATGATGAACTTGTACTGGCTCTTCGGCCAGCTCAGCACCTCCTGGACCGATTCGTAGATCTGCTCCGAGAAGATCGTCCCCAGCTCGTCCTCGTTGAAATACTTCTCGGACAGGAGGATGTCGGTCAGGTCGAAACTCGATTCCGAGAGAATCTTCTGAATGGAGCCCATCTCCCGGCGGCCGATGAAGCCGTACCCTACCAGGAAGTCCTTCAGCGGATCGTTGGAGCTGTTTCTCCTGTCGCGGGTCGATATTATCATCCCGTCCTGGAAGAATATCGCGGTGCTTTGGTCGGACGAGACCGAGAGCATGCCGGATTTCTTCTGTATCGAGATCAGCTGGAATATCTCGCTGAGCCCGAAATCCTTGGCGTTCCCTTCCAGAGCCATCTGCGGTCCTTTCTATAATCCTACAGAGAATCCAGGAAAGTCTCGAAACGTTCCTCGTTGGTCTTCGGTTCGGGGACGGCCGGCGGCTTGTCCCCTTTTCCGGCGTCCTCCGGCTGTTCGGGGACGTAGTCGGCCGGCAGCACCCTGAAATTTTTCTGCTCCTGCGCCGGCTTTATGCGAAGCGACAACAGAATCAGCCACGCAAGAACCGCGCACGGGAGGGCGATCTTCCAGACCGAGCCGGAGCCCGGCGCTTCGAACGCGTCCTTGAAATAGAAGCCGGACCAGACGATGCAAAGCGCCGCCGAGACGCCCGCCGCGATCGCGAATAGCCCCCGAACGGTCCTGCCCGCGATGATCCACGCGGCCCCGGGGTAAAGGAGCATCCTGAGCCTGTTGCCCGCGCCCAGCCTGCCCGACACCTTCTGGCGCCTGTGCCGCAGGAGGGCCTCCATCACCTTGACGCTCGAAAGGCCGTTTATCACCTTCGCGCAGTCGGGGCAGAGTATGATCCCCGTGCGGGTGTCGGCGCAATCGGGGCACGCCGCCGTACCGCAGTTGCCGCATTTCGAAACGTTGAACGCCGGAGGGAAGATCCTTCCGATCACGGCGGCGGCTGCCAGCGAGAGGACGAGGAGCCAGCCGAAGCGGTCGAACGGGAAGAGAAGCCAGGGCGCAAGGACCCGGTTTATGAGAAGATCCCCGCCCTTCGCGCTCTCCTTCCGGGCTATCGACCAGAGCTCCGCGCTCGAGAAGCCCTCGTCGTAGACGGGATGATCCCTGAGCGTCACGACAGGGTGGTTTTTCCTGTATTTCTCCAGCCCGTTCTCGCTGGATTTCTTCAGCGCCGAACTCGACTGGGCGAAGAGCATCTTGTTTATGTATGCCTGCCCGATGTTGAACCAGGCCGTGGCGGCCGTCGAATCGATCCCCACCACGTTCTGATACCCGGCCAGGGCCCTGTTGTAGTCGGACAGCATGAAATAGACGTTTCCGAGGTTGAGATATGCCGGTGCGAAATCGCTTCTGAGGCCGACGGAGGAGAGAAGATGGCTCCTGGCGCCTTCGTAATCGCCCATCCTGTATTTCAGCGTTCCCAGGGCGAATTCCTTTTCCGCTTCGAACGAGGGACCATCTATCGTTTCGATCGAATCGAGAAGCTCCCTGTCGGCGCCCGACATATTGATCATGGACAGCCTTCGCGCAACGCTCCCCCCGTCGAGCGCGGGGAGGACGATGTTCGAATATCCCGATGCGAATGAGGCGGCGGCCGTCAGGGCGACAAGGCATGTGACGACGACCTTCTCCCTCCTGCTGATATAGGACCAGAGGAAGACGACCAATATGGCCGTATACACGGCGATGCCCGCGCGGGCGATCAGAAGCGCGGCCACGATCAGCGGGCCGGCCAGACGCGCCGGAGGGAATGCGAACCGTTTCGACCAGGATTCCCGCAGCCGGTGATCGAATAAGGGCCGGTATTTCAGCGCGAGCGCCACGAGGATAAGGAAGAGGGACAGGACCAGTGTGAATACCGCCATTAGCCCGAGGTTCGCCGCGAGAAAGGCCTGGTTGCGGTACCCGGCCGAGAGCCGCCTGAAACCCTCGACAAGGTGAAAGGCGAAATCGGGATGCGCGTGCATCAGCTCGACGCGCGCGAGCGTGAACATCGGCTCGGCGTAGTCGCCTGAGAGGGCCGCGCTGAGGATGAGCCTTTCGCGGGCCTCCTCCCAGTCGCCCGAGCCGAGTATGTCGAGAGCTTCCCTGTAGAGCACGCGCGAGGTGATATGGAGGGAAGGGGAGCCGCGTCCGATCTCGGCCAGCGAATAATTCCTTAGCTCGGCATTGGGTATATTATCCAACGAGTTGGCACGCACCGATGTGCAGAATGCAACGGCAGCGGACAGGCATAAAATATGCGCGATGATCCGTACGGGGATAATCGCTTGTATCTTCTTGTTTTTCAACGCTTGAACCAACCTGTGTCCTGTTTATCCCGGGGCCCGGTTGTAACTCCTGATACCGCATCGGCAATAATCATGCCGCACTGGTTCGCCTTTCTCCGCCGCCCAGAAAACCGGGGTTCGCTGTTTGCATCCGGCCCGGCCGGTGCCCCGGCCATCCCCGGTGATGTCAATAAATCTTGACAAATTCTTTCACAGGGGTTAGAATATCAAATCATAGGGATTAGTACTCAGGAAAACGGGGCCAGGTTAAGGGAAAAGTATTCTAAAAGTGAAGGAGCCGTCTCCGGCCTTTCCGGCGCTATTGTGCCAGGCATCTCGCATTGTCCGGGCGCGCCGGGGATCGCTCTGATGGGATTCTACCGTTTAAGCGGAGCAGGATGAGGAATCGGGGGAGGTGATCTTTTCATCCTGCGGACATGTATTAACAAGGTCATTTAACGTACAGGAGGGGAGATTGTGAGATCTGCAAAAGTATTCGCTCTGCTGTTCGTGCTCGTCATGGTTTCGGTTCCGATCGCCGCCGGCGATTGCGACATTATGCCCGTTACCGGGACTTACAGCACATATACCGGCACGCAGTTGCCGGGTAGGGCTTCCGAAGGATTCTGTCTCTATCCGTTCAACGGCGGAGTGCCGGGGAACACCGAGAGAGCCGAGTCGTGGGACGGCGCCGTCCTCGGAGGCCAGTGGAAGGCATGGGGCATGTACATCGACGCGAATGGAGCCGTGGAGACGGCCCGCTCGATCGACGCCTACGGCAACGGGTACATCGATTATGCGACGAACTATCTCGGCGGCTGGTTCTGGCTCACCGGGGCCCATGTCTGGGGCGACGGCGTCAACGACATGACCGGCTACCTGACCTACTTCAACGTCGGCTCGAGGCTGACGATTATCGGCGGCCAGGTCGTCGGACTGACCTCGAACGTCACCTTCAGGGGCACCTTCGACCAGTGCTCGGTCTGCTACATCAGGTACGCGATCACCAACGCGATGCGCGTCGGAGTTATCACGAACGGCGCGCCGCCGGCGGGATTCCCCGCGTTCGAATGCGGCGCGACCTCGGGCGAGATCTTTGATCTCTGCTGCATCCTCACCGACATCTGGTGCGACGAGATCGGCACGGATGAATCGACCTGGGGAGGCATAAAGGCCATGTACAGGTAACGCACTCCTGCAGTTGCCTGTAATATCGGGGAGAGGGACGCTTGAACCTCTCCCCGTTTTTATTCCCGCCGCCGCATGCCGACCCGTACCGCGGCCCGCTTACCGGTTGATTTTGCGTTTCTCATCTGCTAACTTACTCCTGTTTTTCAATAGTTTTCACCTCCTCTGTTCAAGGAGGAAATTTTTTGAATAAAAGCATCATAAGAAAGCTCGCGAATCTTTCCACCGCGGTACTCGTTACGGCCGTCCTGGTCCGTTCAGGAGCCGCCGCGGCGGGGGAAAACGACGATTTCAGGTTCGCGCAGAGGCTTCAGCGCGACGGGATGTTCATCGCGGCGGCCGAGGAATACCAGCGTTTTTCGGAAAAATACCCGGAAAGCCCTCTTCGCGCGCTCTCCCTTTTCAACGCAGGCGAATCGTGGATGAGGGCCGCGAGGGCCGTGGAGGCGCTCGCCGTTTTCGAATCCCTGCTAACGGCGTATCCGTCCGACGAGAACGCCTGCAAGGCGAGGTATTACAGGGGGGATATCCTGAGGGCGATGAAAAAATACCGTGAGGCCGCCGACGAATTCATGATGATCGAGGACGCCTTTCCCGGCTGCACACTGAAGGGAAGGGCGCTGCTCGGAGCCGGCGAGTCCCTCATGGCTGCGGGCGATTCCCCCGCCGCCGCCGCCATCCTGAGACGTCTCTCCGATACGGAGAAGGATGCCGAGATCCAGCCGAGGGCGATGTTCAGCCTCGCGGTGGCGCTCGATAACATCGGCAGGGATCTCGAAGCCGGCACCGTCCTCGAGACGCTGGTGTCGAAGCATCCCGAATCCCCGGTCTCCGCTCTCGCCCTGCTGAGGCTCGGCGACGGCGCGGTCGCGGCCGGCGAACTGGAAAAAGGCATTGAGTATTTCAGGAAAGCCGCCGACAGGCACAAGGAAAAATCGCTAAGGGAGCGATCCATTCTCAAGCTCATCGAGACGCTGGGGAGCGCCGGCGCCATGGAAGAGGCGCTGAAGGAATCTTCCGCGTTTCTCGGCGAGTTCCCCGAATCCGCCGGCCGGCCGGCCGTATATCGCGGCGCGATCGGCTCGGCCCGGCATCTCGGGCGCCATGACCGCGCGCTCGAGCTGATTGAAAGCTGGAGGGCCGAGGGGGCCGTTCCGGACAGCACCGGCGAGATAAGCCTTCTCAAGGCGAGGATCCTCGCGGAAAAGGGCAGGGACGGCGAGGCGCGCTCCGAGCTCGCCCCGTTCAGGCACACGTGGCCCTCTTCGCCGCTTCTGCCCGAGGCGCTTCTTCTCGAGTCGAGCCTGCTTCGGCGCTCGGGCGAGGGACGGGAGGCGGCGAGCCGCCTGCATCTTGCCCTCCTCGAGGAGAAGGACGAAGGGAAACGCGCCGCGATCCTTTCCTCCCTCGCCTCGATATGCGCCGAAGACCTGGCCGACACCTTCTCGGCGATAAGGTATTGGGAGACGGTCGCGTCGATCGACCGTACCGGGCTCGAGTCGGCCGAAGCGCTCTGGAAGGCGGGGCTCGCGAGGGAGATGTCCGGGGATATCCGCGGCGCCTCGGCGAATTACAGCGAATTGCTCGCGAGATTTCCGGAGAGCCCCAGGGCGGAGGAGGCTTCGGGGAGGCTCGAAAGGATCGCCCTCCGGGGGAGCTCAAGGGGGGACGCCGTCGCGGAGCTTGCCCGAATCCTGACGGCCGATTCCCCTCCGCACGCGAGGGACATAGAGGCCGGCGTCATACTTCTGGAGATGGCCGACAGGCCGGAGGAAGCGGCCGCCTACTTCGAAAGGAGCCTGAAGGGGCAGTTGCCCGAACCGCTCGCGTCCAGGGCGGCTTACTACCTCGGCAACGCGAGGTTCAGGCAGTACGAGTTGTCCATCGCGTCCGGCAAGCCGGACAGGGACCTCCTTTCCAGGGCACTTTCGCAGTGGCTCAAGGTGGCGAGGGAATCGGTGGGGACCGAGTGGGGCTCGAAGGCGCACATCAATTACATAGAGAACAGGATGGCGGACTGGAGCGACGCCGACAAGCTTCAAAAAATCGACGAATTTCTCCAGTACTACGGGAAGATGCCCGAAAAGTGGCGGGCGCTGGCACTCAAGTCGGAGCTCCTCTTCGAGGCCGCTTCGGCCGGCCGGGACGGAGCGGTCGAGAGCGCGCTCGCCCTTTGCGAGGCGATAGAGGCGGGGGATGCCCCGGAAGAGATCAGGAAAGAGGCTCTGCTGCGCTCCGGTTACCTGAGAAAGTTGTCCGGGGACATGGCCGGAAGCGTTGGGGATTTCAGGGCATTCGCGGGGCGTTACGGCGGCGACGGCAGTCTCGCCTCCGTTCTTTTCGACCTCGGGGAGACCCTCTTCGCCATGAAGGATTACAGGGGAGCCCTCGAGGCCTGGTCGTCGTGCCTCGGGAAGAACCCGCCGCGCTCCCTCGCGGCGAAGTGCGCCCTGCGAATCGGGGACTGTCAGTATTACACGCATGATTTCACCTCCGCGGCCGCCGCTTTCGGCGGATTCGCCGGATTATATCCGGAGAGCGGGCTGATCGACGAGGCCGCCTACCGGCATTCGCTGGCGCTCGAGAGGCTGGGCCGGTTCGACTCTTCGGACTCGATACTGGTGGAGCTGGAAAGGAAAAAGGGCGTCGCCCCGGGCCTCAGGGCGAGGATGCTCTCGAGGCTGTCGCAGAGTCTTCGCGCGAAGGGCCGCGCGGCCGAGGCCCTGCCCCTTCTCGGCGAGCTCGTTTCGCTCGACCGCGCTCACGAGAACCTTTCCGCCTACGGCGAGGCTCTTTTCGAAACGGGCGATTTCAAGCAGTCCGAGAAGATATTCTCCGAGGCACTGCGGCACGAAGGCGCCGACTCCTGCAGGATCGTCGCCGGCCGGGCAATGGCGAGGGTGCGGCTGGGGGAGGCCCGGAAGGCACGGGAGGACC
>CAVYQN010000004.1:0-277479 GCA_963770685.1 Candidatus Krumholzibacteriia bacterium | reverse complement strand
CCGCCCCCGCTCTTATATCCGCGGCGATATGTATCTCGCCCGGAACGAGCGTCTCCCGGCGGGCCGCCTCCGGGTCTTCGCCGTCTCCGCCATCGACCTTCGGGCCCGCCGTTTCGGCGCCCGGCGCGATCGGGCGGCAGGCGGAAAGGGTGAAGGGCCGCCCGCCGATCATCTCCCTGATCGAGGCTTCGATCTCCTTCTCCCTTCCGGCGCCGTTCTCGTGCACGGCGACGACAAGAAGGGCCTCCGCCGCGCTCTCCATGTACAATTCCATCGACGCGGGGGTCAATCTTCGAGCGAGCTCGCCGGCGAGAGAACGCAAAGCCGACGGCTCCCCCCTCACGGCGAAAGAGGCCATCGTGCCGGGAAGCCTCAAAAGGCGAAGCGTTGCGGACGTAATTATCGCGAGCCTTCCCCCCGACCCCGTCAGCAATCCGGCAAGCTCGTACCCGGTCACGTCCTTGACGCTTCTCGATCCGGTGTGGAAGGTCTCGCCGGCGCCGGTCACTCCCTCGATCGAGAGGATCGATTCCCTGAGGCGCCCGTAACGCCCCTCGTATCTCGAGATCGTGCCGTCCTGGACGAGCTCCGCCAGGGTCGGGTCGCCTCGCGGCGATTCGGGCTCGAAGGGGAAATAGAGGCCCTTTTCGCGGGCCGCCCTTTGAAGCCGGCCGAGCGTCACGCCGCCTCCCGCGACCGCGAGCATGTCGGAATCGGAAATCTCCTCTATCCGGTCCATCGCCCGGCATGAAACCTCGACGGTAAAGGGGCCGCTGCCCGCGCTCTCGCTCCTCGCGGGCGCGCAGGGCGCACCTTCGCATGAAGGCGGCCGCCTCCTCGCGTGTCCGGGGTGAAAAGGAAAATCTTGTTTCGTTGTCCGGCGCGTTCATTGAATATATCCCCTCCCGGCCCCGGGGCGCGTCAAGCCGCGAAGGCTAGCGCCCCAGCCAGGCGAGAAGAAGCGCCACGCTCGCGACGCTCGCGAGCGTGGCCGTCATGATCGCGATCGTAACGAGCTTCGGGCGGCATTCGAACTCCGTCGCGTAAACGACGGCGTTGACCGCGGTCGGCATCGAGGATTCCAGTATGATGACCTTGCGAAGAACCGGCTCGAACTCGATGAAACGGAGTATTATCATCGCGAATACGAATCCGCCGACGATCTTGAGCATCCCCGCGGTCGTTCCCTCGAGAATGTAGCTCTTGCCGGGCCGGCCGAACGCGGCCCCGCACGACGAAGGTTCCGCCGCCGCGCCGGGGCTCGCCGGAATCGCGGCCGCACGCCGCTTCCTTCCGGTAAAGCCAACCGCGCCCCGCGCCGTTCGCGATCCCCTTGAGCCTCCAGTCCGATATTATCCTCTCGAGCTGCATCCCGAGAAGGAGAAGGCCGAGCGGGACCGCCGCCCTCCCCAGCATGTTTATCATCTCCATGAAGGGCGCCGGCGGGAGCATGTCGAATTGCGAGAGGAGCTTTCCGAGCACGATCGCGTATATCAGCGGCACCTTGAAGATCATCGCAAGGGCCTCGAGCGGTTTCCTGCTCCCCTCGCTCGCGATGTATATCCCGGCGGTCGACTGTATCATCGACGAGCAGATCACGTACATCGCCGCGTAGCCGAGGCCCTCTTCGCCGAAGGCGAGCATGCAGACGGGGATCCCGTAAAAGCCGCTGTTGGTGAAGACCGCCGCGAGCGACATCGCGTTTCGCTCGAGGGCGTCGCCGCGCATCATCCGCCCGAGGAGCTGGGCCGAAAGGTAGAGAAGGACGGAAAGGATGACAACGTGGAGGAAGATCTTCCCGAGGAGGGACATCATCGCGTTCGAGCCGGCCATCGTCATGAAGATCAGCGCGGGGCTCAGGACGTAGAGCTGTATGCGCGAAAGGACGCTCTCCTCGACCCTTCCGATCTTCCTTAAAAGGTACCCGAGGAAGACGACGAAGAGGATGGGGAGCGTGACCTGTGTCAGTACGGCCATCTTTTTCTCCCGCGGATGGAAGCCTCCGGCAAGGATATCACACGGCGCCCGGCGACGCGGCCCCGGCGGGCCGGGGGCCGGCAGCGCCGCGAGCCGGCATCCGGTTATACGCCGGCCGCCGTCAAAAAAGGGGCCGCTTTGCGGGCGGCCCTTCAATTCATGTTCACGGTCGAAGCGGGAATCCTATTTCTCCTCCGGAGTCTCGCCGGAACCTTCGGCGCCCGCCGCTTCCCCGCCCGTGCCGGCGGCCGCGGCCTCTTCGGTCTCTTTTGCGGCTTTCGCGGCCTTCGCGGCGGCCTTCTTGTCGGCCGAGGCTTTAGCCTTCTTCGCCGCTTCAACCGGATCGCCGGGGATCTCGACCTTGTGATACGTCTTTCTCGGCGTCTTCTTCTTGCCGCGCGGTTTCTCGTCGGCTTTCAGAAGCTCCAGGATCGCCACGTCGGCCGCGTCTCCCTTGCGAGTTCCCACCCTGACGACCCTCGTGTATCCGCCCGGCCTGTTCACGTACCTCGGGCCGATCTCGGCGAAGAGCTTGCCGAGCACCTTCGGGTCCTGCACGGTCTTGGCGACGTGCCGGCGGGCCGAAAGGTCGCCGCGCCTCGCGAAGGTGATCATCCTCTCGGCGAAACGCTTCGTCTCCTTCGCCTTCGCCGCGGTCGTTATGATCCTCTCGCTTTCGAACAGGGACGTCACCATGTTCCGCAGCATGGCCTTCCGGTGAGAGGCTGTCCTGTTGAGTTTCCTGTGGTCTCTGTTATGCCGCATTACTTCTTCTCCTCCAGTATCTCCTTCACCCCGGCCGGGAATGAATTGATGTCCATCCCGAGGTGCAGCCCCATGCCGTCGAGAATATCGGCGATCTCCTTGAGGCTCTTGCGGCCGAAGTTGCGGTACTTGAGCATCTCGCTCTCGGATTTTGTCACGAGCTCCCCGAGGCTCTTGATATTCGCGGCCTTCAGGCAATTCGACGAACGGACTGAAAGCTCGAGCTCATCGACGCTCCTGCCCAGAAGCTCCTTCATCTTTTCCATTTCCTCGTTGACGACCTCGTCCGCCTCCTCCGCCAGTTCCTCCTCGAAATGGATGAAGAGCGACATGTGGTCCTTGAGTATCTTCGCGGCGTACCCGAGCGCGTCCTGCGGGGATACGCTGCTGTCGGTCGTGATCTCCAGCGTGAGCGAATCGTAGTCCGTCCTCTGCCCCACCCTGGTGTCCTTCACGCTGTAGTTGACCTTGATCACCGGGCTGAAATTCGAATCCATCGGGATAAGGCCGATGTCGTAATCCTTGAGCTCGTGGCTTTCCGAGCCAACGTATCCGCGGCCGTGGCCGATCAGGATTTCCATCTTCAGCTTCGCCTTTTCGGTGCACGTGGCGATATGAAGATCCTTGTTCAAAATCTCGATCTCGGAACTTTCCTGGATGTCGGCGGCCGTTATCTCGCCGGCCTTGTTCGTCTCGATGGTCAGGAATCTCGCGTCGTCGCAATGCATGACGACGATAAGCTGCTTGAGATTGAGCACGATATCCGTCACATCTTCCTTGACGCCCTTGATTGTGCTGAATTCATGAAGAACGCCGTCGATCTTTACAGCCGCGACGGCCGCCCCCTGAATGGAGGACAGCAGCGTGCGTCTGAGCGCGTTGCCGATTGTATTCCCGAATCCGCGCTCGAGCGGCTCCACCGTGAAACTCGCGTATGTCGGAGTCGCGGTGGTCTCATCCATCACAATTTCTTTCGGCATTAAAAGGTTACGCCATTTCATCTACGCGTTCCTCCTTGCGCAGCATTCGGACGCCGCCCGCGCGGCCGTGATGACCGCGCGCGTGACATCTCACTACTTGGAGTAAAGCTCCACGATAAGATTCTCTTCGATCGGCACCGGGATTACGTCCCTTGTCGGCAATTCGGTGTAGGTGCCTTCCTTTTTCGCAACGTCAACGGATATGTACGGAACGGTTCCCCTGCTCCCGTACCCCTTGAGCGATTCCTCTATAACGAGCAACGAAGAGCTTTTTTCCCTGGGGCTTACGCGGTCGCCCGGAAGCACCTGGTACGACGGGATGTTCACTCTCTTGCCGTTGACTTCGAAATGATTGTGCAGGATCAGCTGTCTCGCGGTCGCCCTCGACGGCGCGAAGCCCATCCTGAACACCATGTTGTCGAGTCTTCCCTCGAGCAGTCTCAGCAGGTTCTCGCCCGTGATGCCCTTCATCTGCGCGGCGCGAATGAAATAATTGCGGAACTGCTTCTCGAGAATCATGTACATGCGGCGCAACTTCTGCTTCTCCCTCAGCTGCACCCTGTAGTTGCTTCTCCTGTTGGATCTCGCCTGGCCGTGCTCTCCGGGAGGATAATTCCTCTTCTCGATTGCACAGCGGTCCGAATGACAGCGGTCCCCCTTGAGGAAAAGTTTCGTTCCCTCTCGCCTGCAAAGCTTGCACGCGGGACCCGTATATCTCGCCATTGATCTTTACCTCCCCGGCCTGTAATCGATAAAATACCGGAACGTCATTATATTCTTCTACGTTTCTTCATACGAACGCCGTTATGCGGAATCGGCGTGCAGTCCTTGATCCCGGAAACGTCGAGCCCGGTGGCGCGAAGCGATCTTATCGCCGCCTCCCTGCCCGGCCCCGGTCCCTTTATCCACGCCTCCACCTTTTTCATCCCGAGGGCCAGCACCTCGCGGGCCACGATCTGGGCGGCCTGCTGGGCCGCGAAGGGCGTGCTCTTGCGCGAGCCCTTGTACCCGAGCTTGCCGGGACTGCACCAGGAGATCACCGCTCCGTCGCGATCGGTGATCGAGATGATCGTATTGTTGAAAGTGGATTTTATGTGGGCGACGCCCAGGATATCCACCTTCTTGACCTTTTTCTTCTTTGACCTCTGCGGCTGGGCCAATTGAAACCTCCCTCTTATATCCTTCCATTTCCCGGACATTGTCCGGCGATGCTTATGATGACTTTATTTCCTCTTCGAACCCGGACGGTTACGCGGTCCCTTCCTCGTGCGGGCGTTCGTATGGGTACGCTGCCCGTGCGCCGGAAGGCCGTGTCTGTGCCTGAGACCCCGGTACGATCCGATGTCCATCAATCTCTTGATGTTCATCGTCGTTTCCGTGCGAAGAGCGCCCTCGGTCTTGAAATCGTCCTCGATGATATCCCTGATCTTCACCTTCTGTTCCTCGGTAAGATCCCTGGTCTTCAGATTGTAAGGCACGTTGGCCTTTTCGAGGATCATGCGAGCGCTCGAGCGACCCAACCCGAAGATATAGGTCAACGAGATCTCAATATGCTTGTTGTCGGGTATATCGACTCCGACTATACGCGCCACAGGCTTACTCCTTTCGTTCTCCCGATTCCGTTCTCATCCTATCCCTGGCGTTGCTTGTGCTTGGGATTTTCGCAGATCACGCGCAGGACACCCTTGCGCCTTATGATCTTGCAGCCAGGACACATTTTTTTGATTGAGCTTCTGACTTTCATCTTCCAACTTCCTTCTTTACCGTCGGCTTTCCCGCTCCCGGGAGCGCCGTCCGGCTCGCCCGTTTCCCTGAACGGGCCGTTTCATCCGGTTTGTCATTTATACCGGTACGTTATGCGGCCCCTCCCGAGATCATAAGGGCTCAGTTCAAGGGCGACCCTGTCGCCGGGAAGAATCCTGATGAAATGCATCCTCATCTTCCCCGAAACGTGGGCGAGCACGACATGCTTGTTTTCCAGTTCGACCCGGAACATCGCGTTCGGCAACGCCTCGATGACCGTTCCCTCGACCGGTATCCCCTTCTGCTTGGACATCCAGCAATCTTCCCTTCACAAAGCCCGCGGGCCCCGACCACCCCGGAACGATCCCGGGAATCGCGGTCCGCATCCCGGCGGTCACCTCGTCATTATCTCCGGACCGTCATTCGTGACCGCCACCGTATCCTCAAAGTGACAGGACAGTTTCCCGTCGACCGTCACAAAGGTCCATTTATCCCCGAGGGTCAGCACGTCGCTCCCGCCCGCGTTGACCATCGGCTCGATCGCCAGGACCATCCCGGCCTTCAGCACCGGTCCGTACCCGGCGGGGCCGAAATTCGGGATCTGGGGATCCTCGTGCATCCTCCTGCCGATTCCGTGCCCGACCAGCACGCGGACGACCGAATATCCGCTTCCTTCCGCGTGCGCCTGGATCGCGTGGGATATGTCCGAAAGATGATTCCCGGGCCTCGCCTTGTCAATACCGAGATCCAGGGCCTCTTTCGTCACCTTGAGCAGCCGGAGGGTTTCTTCCGGGACATCGCCGACCGCGTATGTCCGCGTGGCGTCGGAGTAGAACCCTTCGTAGATCGCTCCCATGTCGATCCCTATGATATCCCCGTTCTCGAGCTTGCGGGGACCCGGGATACCGTGCACGACCTCCTCGTTCACGGAGGCGCATATGCAGGCGGGAAACCCCTGGTATCCCTTGAAAGCCGGGATCCCGCCGCCGGAGAGGATCGTGTCTTCCGCGATCCTGTCGAGCTCTCCGGTCGTCACGCCGGGCCGGATCATCCTGCCGACCTCGAGAAAAGCCGCCTTCAGGATCGCGCCGCTTTTCCTCATCAGATCCAGTTCCGGCTCGGTCTTTATCACTATCATTTCAATGAGCGGATTATCTCCGCCGTTATATCGTCGATATCTCCGTTGCCGTTCACCGTGACGAACTTCCCGCCCCGTTTCCTGTAGTAACCAAGCACCGGCTCGGTCTGTTCCCTGTACACGCTGAACCGCCTGAGAATCGTCTCTTCCTCGTCGTCGGAGCGCTTTACCAGGGGCGCGCCGCATTTCGAGCATTTGGCCTTTTCGCCTCCGGGGAGGGTCGCGATGCTGTAAACGGCCTTGCATTCCCCGCAGACGCGCCTTCCCTCGACCCTTTTCACGATCACGCCGGGATCGACGTCGATCTGAATGACGTTATCTATCCCGATTCCGTTCGATTCGAGAAGGTCCGAGAGGGCCTCCGCCTGGGGAAGCGTCCTCGGGAACCCGTCGAGTATCCATCCGCGGCCGTCGTCCGAGCCGAGCTGTTCCCTGATCAGCCCGAGCATCAGGTCGTCGGGGACGAGCAGCCCGCTGGTCATGTAACCTGCCGCCTTGAGGCCCAGCTCCGTCTTCCCCGCGACGGCTTCCCTGAGAAGATCGCCGGTCGACATATGGCGAAGGCCGAGGCGTTCGGCTATCCGGACCGCCTGGGTTCCCTTGCCCGAGCCCGGAGGGCCCGTTATTATTATATGTTTGCCGGTCACGATCGCTGCCTTCCTAACGCCTTCCGCGCAGGCGTCCCTTCTTCATGAATCCGTCGTAGTGCCTCATCAAAAGATGCGTCTCGATCTGCTGAAGCGTGTCGAGCATCACGCCGACGACGATCAGCAGCCCGGTGCCGCCGAAATAGAACGGCAGGCCTCCCCTGTATATGAGGATGTCGGGGAGGACCGCTATGAACGCGAGGAAGACGGCTCCGGGGAGCGTCACCCTCGTGAGTATCCTGTCTATGTAATCGCTGGTCTTCCTGCCCGGCCTTATCCCCGGGATGAAGCCGCCGTATTTCTGCATGTTCTCGGCGAGATCCACCGGGTTGAGGATGATCGCCGTGTAGAAATAGGTGAAGAAGATGATGATCAGCGAATAAAGCGTGAGGTAGACCCACGACGACGGCGAGAGCCAGGCCTGCATCCCCTGCAGGAAATCGTTCTTGAAGAAGGCCGCTATCGTGCTGGGGAACATCAGGATCGACTGCGCGAAGATGATGGGGATGACGCCCGCCGTGTTGACCCTGAGAGGAATGTACTGCGAGCGCCCGCCGTACACCCTTCTGCCGACTATCCTTTTCGCGTACTGTACCGGGATCCTTCTCTGACCCTGCGTGATCAGGATGACGCCCGCCGTGACGAGGATCATGATCGCCGCGAAGAAGATCAGCCTGAACGGGGTGATCTGGCCGAGGCTGATCGAGCGCCACGTGTTGAGGAAATCGATCGGGTAGCGCGCGATGATGCCTATCATGATGATCAGCGAGATGCCGTTGCCGATGCCGCGCTCGGAGATCTGCTCGCCGAGCCACATCACGAATATCGTCCCCGAGGTCAGCGTGATCATCGTGAGAAGCCTGAACGGAAGGGTCGCCATCGTGACGACCGGAGCGCCGCCCGCGCTGAGGTTTTCGAGGAAGATCGAGATCCCGATCGACTGGATGAGAGCCAGCGCGACCGTCCCGTACCTGGTGTACTGGGTGATCTTTTTCCTTCCCTCCTCGCCTTCCTTGGCGAGTTTTTCGAAGTACGGGATAACAGCCTGCAGGAGCTGGATGATGATCGAAGCGCTGATGTAGGGCATGATCCCGAGCGCGAAGATCGTCGCGCGCTCGAGGTTCCCCCCGGCGAACATGTCGTAGAGGGCGAAGATCGTGCCCTGCTGGCTCTGGAAGAAGGCCTTCAGCGCCAGCGGATTGACTCCCGGCGACGTAATGTGCCCGCCGATCCTGTACACGACCAGGAGCCCGATAGTGAAAAGGATGCGCTTCTTCAGCTCCGGTATGCTGAAAATGTCCTGGAACTTCTTTATCATTATCTATGCTCCTCTTTATCCAGCGTCGGGACTTTTTTTCCTGAAACCAGACTGATGCTTCCGCCGGCGTCGAGTATCGCCTTTGCGGCCGCGCGGCTCACGCCGTCGACTTCGACGTCGAGGGCGATCTTCAACTCGCCGCGTCCGAGTATCTTTACGGGGAGCGAACTCTTCTTGATCAGGCCCGCTTCGATCAGCGTCCCCCTGTTCACCTTGTCGCCCTTTTCGAAGCGATCGAGGCTGCCGAGGTTCACCGGTTGAAACGGCACCTTTGCGATGTTGGTGAATCCCCTCTTCGGAAGGCGTCTCTGTAGGGGCATCTGGCCGCCCTCGAACCATGGAGGTATGCTTCCGCCGCTGCGGGCCTTCTGGCCCTTGTGGCCCTTGCAGGCGGTTTTACCGTGACCCGAGCCCGGACCGCACCCTCTTCTCTTGTTGTTCTTGACGGCGCCGGCCGGCGGGCTGATCTCGTTAAGTTTCATTTCTCTCGCGCTCCTTGACAGAATAATTACGTTAAAACCGCTGGCCCGGCGGATCCTTCGATCCCGCGCGGGCGTTTCCCCCGGATGCCGGCCTACGAACCGGAGCCCGGGCCGTCCAGCAAGGTGAACCCGGCGGACTTTTTCACCGCGGCGGGAATGTCCTTCTCATCTATTTCCTCGACGGTCACGAGGTGCCGAACCTTTTCGAGCATCCCGCGGACCTGTGGGGAATCGTTTTTATACAGAGTGCGATAGTTTCTCCTGAATCCCAGGGATTCCATCACCACCTTGTGCTTGTCTCTCTGCGTGTGGATGATGCTTCGCACCTGCGTGACCTTCAGTTTTTTTGCCATCTCGTTTCCTCGCTATCCGCCGTTCCGGACCGGAAACCCCCGGGCGGGCGATTGTTCCCGTGCCTTTTCCTATTCCGTTCCCGTGGAGGGGCTCTCCTGCGCAGGCGCCTCGTCCTTCATCCCGAAAAGCCTTTTCACCGTCATGTTCCGTTTCCTGGCGACGTCCCTGGCGCTCTTGAGGTTCATCAGCCCCGCCATGGTCGCCTTCACGGTGTTGTGCGAATTGTTCGAGCCGAGGGACTTCGTCAATATATCCTTGACCCCCGCCACTTCGAGCACGGACCGCACGCCGCCGCCCGCGATCACGCCGGTGCCCGGCGCCGCCGGTTTCAGAAGAACCCTCGCGGCTCCGAAACGGCCCGTGACCTGGTAGGGAATGGATCCGCCCACCATGGGGATCATTATCATTTCCTTCCTTGCCTCTTCTCCGGCCTTGCGGATCGCGTCGCTGATTTCATTGGCCTTCCCGAGCCCGACCCCGACCTTTCCCATTCCGTCGCCCACCGCCACCAGGGCGTTGAAGCTGAACCTGCGGCCGCCCTTTACCACCTTGGCGACGCGGTTGATGTGAATGGTCTGCTCGAGGTACTCCGGACCGGTCTCCTCGCGACGGTCCCGGCGGCCGCCCTGGCCGTCCCTCGGGCCCCTGGGGGGCCTTGAATCTCTCGAATCCCTGGAACCCCTGCCGTCACTGCGGGCTCCCCTCGCATCTTTTTCGTTCTGTTCCAACTGGCGCACCCCCATGGGCGATCATCCCGCTCGCGCGGGAAGTTCGTGATTAAAACTTGAGGCCATTTTCCCTGGCGGATTCGGCCAAGGCGGCCACTCTGCCATGGTAAAGAAATCCGTTCCGGTCGAAGACGACCTTTTCGAGGCCCTTTTCGCGGGCCATTTGCGCTATCAGCTTCCCTACTTCGACGCTCCGGAGCATCTTGACGCTCGAGGGTTTTTTCGCGGCCTTTTTCTTGCCCTTTTTCTCCTCGGCGCCCTCCGCGGCCGGCTCGGCCGCCGGAGCGGCCGGCGCGACCCTGAGGCTCGACGCCCACGCCAGGGTCCGTCCGGAAACGTCGTCTATCAACTGCGCGTAAATATGATCAAGGCTGCGATAGACGCAGAGCCTCGGCTTCTCGGCCGTGCCCCGGACCTTCCGGCGCACCCTGGTGCGCCTGCTCTGCCTTGCGATCCTTTTCCTCAATATTTCCTTGCTCACTTTTCCAACTCCTGTTTCAAGGACCGGCCGGCGCCCCGCATCCCGGGTAGCCCGCCGCCCCGCACGCCAGGGTCCGTTTAGAACCCGGTACCGACGGCCGACTTGCCCGCCTTGCGCCTGATCTTCTCGCCCTCGTAGCGGACGCCCTTCCCCTTGTAGGGCTCGGGCGGCCTGTAGGACCTGATCTCGGCGGCGGTCTGGCCGACCTTCTCTTTGTCTATTCCGCTCACCACAATCTTTTTCGGATCGGGAACCTCTATTTTTACGCCCTCCACCGGGTCATAATTTACAAGATGTGAAAAACCCAGGCTCATTACGAGCATCTTGCCTTTCATCTCGGCCCTGTACTCCACGCCCTCGATCTCCAGTTTCTTTACGAAACCGGTCGAGACGCCCTCGAACATGTTGGCGATCAGCGTCCTCGTGAGCCCGTGAAGGGATTTGTGCTGTTTCGACTCCGTCGGCCTTTTTACGGTGACGAGGGTCTTCGCCCAATTCGACTATCATATCGGGGTGCAGCGTTCTCTCGAGCTCGCCCTTCGGCCCGTGGACCTTCATATGATTGTTTTTCAGGTCGATCTTCAAACCGGCCGGGACCGGTATCGGTTTTTTTCCAACTCGTGACATGACTTGATTCAACCTCCGTTAATGGCCCCGCGTCTTCAGTCAAATCCCGCAGGGCCCCAGGCAGCCGCCGGCGCTACCAGATATGACAGATAACCTCTCCGCCCACTCCCATGGAACGGCACTCCTTGTCCGTCAACACGCCCTTCGACGTCGAGATGATCGCCGTCCCGTATCCGCCCATGACGCGCGGGATGCTGTCCTTGTCGACATAGATCCTCCTGCTCGGCATGCTGACGCGCTTGAGCCCCTCGATGATACTTGCGTGCTTCTCGTCGTAACGGATGTATACCCTTATCATTCCCTGCAGTCCGTCGTCGATATATTTAACGTTCGCGATATAGCCGCTCTCCAGCATGATCCTGGCGATCTGCGCCTTGATCTTCGAAGCAGGGATATCAACATGCGTTTTTTTCGACCTGTACGCGTTCCTGATACGCGTCAGCATATCAGCTATGGGATCAGTCATCATCTCGTGTCCACCTCGTTTTTCTTGCCGGGTCTACCAGCTTGCCTTCACCATGCCGGGAATCTTTCCGTCCAGAGCGAGTTCGCGGAAACAGATGCGGCAAACGCCGTATCTCCTCATGTAAGCCCTGGACCTTCCGCACCGCCAGCAGCGATGGTAGGTCCTGACCTTGAATTTAGGCGTCCTGTTCGCCTTCGCTATCAAACACTTCTTGGCCACGGAGCCTCCTCTGTTCTTACTGTTCCTTCTTCAGCGGCATGCCCAGAAGCGTTATGAGTTCCCGGGCTTCCTCGTCCGTCTTCGCCGAAGTAACGATTGTTATGTCCATTCCCATGATCTTGAGAATCTTGTCGTAATCGATCTCCGGGAATATCGTCTGTTCCTTCACGCCGAACGTGTAATTTCCGTTGCCGTCGAAACTCCTGGCGTTCAGGCCGCGGAAATCCCTGATTCGGGGGATGGCGACATTCACGAGACGATCGAAGAACTCGAACATCATGTCCCCGCGCAGGGTGACCGACGTCCCGACCGGCATCCCTTCGCGCAGCTTGAAACCGGCGATCGCCTTTCTCGCGCGGTTGACCGTCGGCGCCTGGCCCGTGATGGCCGCCAGGTCCTTCACGGCCGCGTCGACGATCTTGGAATCCGAGATTCCCTCGCCGACGCCCATGTTGACGACGATCTTCTTCAGTTTGGGGATCTCCATGACGTTCTTGTAACCGAACTTCTTCCGCATCTCGGGAACGACTTTCTCGTCATAGAGCCGTTTTACGTTTGTCATATTCTTCTTTTCAGCCATTTCCTTCACCATTCAGATCCGGGCCCTCGCCTGCTGACCCTGTTTTGCACATGCAAAAAGCCTTAATCGTCGTCGCCCAGCGTCTCGTGACACTTCTTGCATCTGCGAACCTTGCGCCCGTCCGCCAGCGTGGCCTTGGCCGTCCTCGCGGGCTTGCTGCATTTCGGGCACACGAGAACCACGTTGGAGGCGTCGACGGGGGCTTCCTTCTCGATGATGCCGCCCTGGTCCCCCTGCTGCGTCCGGCGCGTGTGCCTCTTGATTAGCTTGACTTTCTCGATGATGACCCTGCCGTTCCCGGGGAAAACCTTCAGGACCTTTCCCTCGAGACCCTTCGAATCACCGGAGATCACTTTTACCGTATCGTTCTTTTTAATCCTCATCTTGTCTTCCGTTCGATATCTAGATGACCTCTGGAGCCAGGGAGACTATCTTCATGAACTGCTTTTCCCTGAGCTCTCTCGCGACGGGGCCGAATATCCTGGTGCCGATCGGCTCCCGCTGCTCATTTATTATGACGGCCGCGTTCTGGTCGAACCGGATGTAGCTGCCGTCCCTGCGCCGAGTCTCCTTTTTCGTGCGCACGACCACGCACTTCACCACCTGCCCCTTTTTCACGGTGCCGCCGGGAATCGCCACCCTGACCGAGGCGCTGATGATGTCGCCGATCCTCGCGTAGCGCTTCCTGGAGCCCCCGATGACCTTGATGCATCGGATGCTCTTCGCTCCCGAATTATCCGCGACAGTCAGATTCGTCTGCATTTGGATCATTGCTGTTTCTCCTACTGTGCCCTCTCAATGACTTCGATGACACGCCAGCGCTTGAATTTGCTGAGCGGCCTTGTCGACATGACCTTCACCCTGTCTCCGATATGGCAATCGTTCTTCTCGTCGTGAGCCCATATCTTCGCCGTCTTCTTCACGATCTTCTTGTAGCGCGGATGACTGAACGTCCGCTTGATGGACACCGTGACCGTCTTGTCCATCTTGTCGCTGACAACCCGCCCTATGAGGGTCTTTCTGGGTTTTCTTTCTTCCATCGTTTCTCCTCGTCGATCCGCCGGCGGTCCCGGCGCCTCTCCTCCAGGCCCCCGGAAAAGATCCGTCAGATCCCGGCGCTCTTTCCGGCTTCAGCAAGTTTCTCTTTGATAATGGTCTTGACCCTGGCCAGATCCCGCTTCGTGTTGCGCACCTGCAACGGGTTGTCGAGGCGCTTTATCGAAAGCTGTATCCGGTTCCTGGTCAGTTCCTCGACCATATCCTCTTCACGGAGCTTCAACTCGTCCAGCGTCAATTCTCTGAGTTCAACGGATTTCATGTTTCAACCATCCACATCTTTACTGTCCGCGCCGGGTACGGCGCCTCTGTTAACCGGCGACCTTGCCCGTGGCCATTCGCCGGACGAATTTCGTCTTGATGGGCAGCTTTGCCGAGGCGAGCTCCATCGCCCTTTTCGCGATGACAAGATCGACTCCCTCGAGCTCGAACATGATCCTCCCCGGCTTGACGACGGCCACGAAGTACTCGGGAGCGCCCTTGCCCTTCCCCATTCGGGTCTCGGCCGGCTTGACGGTGACCGGCTTGTCGGGGAAGATGCGTATCCAGAGCTTGCCCTGCCTCTTGATATGGCGCATGATCGCCACGCGGGCCGCCTCGATCTGCCTGTTGGTGATCCAGGCCGGGGCTTCGGCCTGCAGACCGTACTCGCCGAAGCTGATCTGCGAACCGCGGTGCGCCGCGCCGGTCATCCGGCCCCTTTGCTGTTTTCTGTATTTTGAACGTTTCGGCATCAACATATGCAATCAACCTCTCTCGCGATTCGCCTAGCGCTGGTTACGCCCCGTTTCATCGGACACGAGCTCGCTCATCTGACGCCTGAAATCCTTCGGGAACAATTCTCCCTTGTATATCCATACCTTTACGCCGACCGCTCCGTATGTCGTGAAGGCGGTGGCTCTCGCGTAATCGATATCGGCACGAAGAGTGTGCAGGGGGACACGGCCTTCCATGTAACCCTCGACCCTCGACATCTCCGCCCCGCCGAGCCTTCCCGAAGTCTTCACCTTGATGCCCTCGGCGCCCATTCTCATGGCGGACCCGATGGCCTTCTTCATGGCGCGGCGGAATGAAACCCTCTGTTCCAGCTGTCCCGCTATATGCTCGGCGACGAGCTGCGCGTTCAGTTCCGGCCTTTTTACTTCCTTGATGTCGATGCTGACTTCCCTGCTGGTCAGGTGGCTGAGCTCATCACTCAGGAAATCGACTTCCGCGCCCTTGCGCCCGATCACCATGCCCGGCCTGGCGGTGAAGATGTGAACCTTGACCTTGTCCCCGCGTCTTTCGACATCCACCTTCGACACCCCGGCCCTGGCAAGGCGTTTCTTCACGTAACGGCGAAGCTTCAGATCCTCTTCAAGCCATTCCGCTGAGTTTTTGTTCGTGAACCACTTCGAATCCCAGGTCCGGTTGATTCCGAGCCTCAACCCTATGGGATTTGTCTTCTGACCCAAAATATCCTCCTCGTATCTTCTTCAATCACCCGGCCCGCCGGGCCGATCCGGCTGAAGCCTGTCCTTCGCTACAAGCGGTCCGGCAATTCCGGAGACCGGCCGTCCGGCCTTTCCGCCACGATTTACTGTTTCTCCTGTTCGCCTTTGTAATCAACCGTCACCGATATCATGCAACTGCGTTTGCGTATCCTGTACGCGCGGCCCTGGGCCCTCGGCCTTATGCGATACATGGTCCTGCCCCTCGTCCACGAAGATCTCCTTGACGCTCATCTCGGAGGGCTCGACCGGATGCTCGAACTTCCCGGCAAGGTTGCTCATGGCGGAGGCCACCGTCTTCTCTATCGGGCGCGCGACGGCCTGTTTCGAAAACTTCAGTATCTCAAGGGCCTTTTCAACGGACTTTCCCCTCACGAGATCGACCACGATCCTCGCCTTCCTGGGGGAGACCCTTATCTGCCGCGCTTTGGCGCGTGCTTCCATTTCCAGTTACCTCCGACTGAAATTACTTCTTCTTGCTCGTATGCCCTCTATAGGTCCTTGTCGGGACGAACTCACCGACCTTGTGACCAACCATGTTCTCGGTAATGAAGACCGGGACGAATTTTTTGCCGTTGTGGATCGCAAGCGTGTGTCCCACGAACTCCGGGGAGATCGTCGATCTCCGCGCCCAGGTCTTGAGTACCTTCTTGTCCCCGACTTCGTTCATCTTCTCGATCTTCGAGAAGAGTTTTTCGTCGATGAAGGGGCCCTTTTTAAGTGATCTGGCCATCTATCCTCCAGAAAACATTAACCTCGCCGTCCCTCTCGCGGGGCCGGCTCTCTTCCGGCTTCCCGCGTGCGCGGGGAGCCGGGCCCAGAAATTACTTCTTCCTCTTGTGCACTATATACTTGTCCGAAGACTTCCTCTTGCTCCTCGTCTTGTACCCCTTGGTCGGCTTGCCCCAGGGAGTGACCGGATGCCGGCCGCCACTCGTCCGGCCCTCGCCGCCTCCGAGCGGATGATCGACCGGGTTCATCGCCACGCCGCGGACCTTGGGGCGCTTGCCGAGCCATCGCGACCTTCCGGCCTTGCCGATCGTCACGTTCTCGTGGTCGATATTGCTGACCTGGCCGACCGTCGCGAAACATTCCTTGCGGACCATCCTGATCTCGCCGCTCGGCAGCCTCAGGGAAACGTAATTTCCCTCCTTGGCCATCAGCTGGGCGTAGGATCCGGCGCTTCTCGCGAGCTGCCCGCCCCTGCCCGATATCATCTCGATATTATGGACGAAGAGGCCCGTCGGGATCTTTTCCAGCGGGAGGGCGTTGCCCGGATGGATGTCCGCGTCGGCGCCCGACACCAGGACATCGCCCACCTTCACTCCGTGGGGAGCGAGGATGTAGCGCTTCTCGCCGTCACTGTAGTGAAGAAGCGAGATGAAGGACGACCTGTTCGGATCGTACTCGAGCGCGGCCACCTTCGCCGGAATGCCGTGCTTGTCCCTTTTGAAATCGATGATTCGGTAGCGCCTCTTGTGGCCGCCACCCATCCGGCGCATCGTGATGTGGCCGGAATTGTTCCGCCCGCCCGTGCTCTTCAATGGCTCGAGCAGGGATTTTTCCGGAGCCTTCTTGGTCAGCTCGGAATAGTCCGTCACGGTCTTGAACCGGAGACTCGGCGTCGTCGGTTTGAACTTCTTTAAAGCCATCGCTTTCTTTCCTTATCCAGTCTTTCGTTTGTTGCCCCGAAGGGGCGCTTTACACTCTTAGCAGCCTCCTGAGAGAGGCTATACAACGAGGTGAGCTTATACCTGGTCGAAAATATCGATATTCTCACCCTTTGCCAGCGTTACGAAGGCCTTCTTCCTGTCCGGCCGCTTCCCGGTGAACCTGCCGGATTTCATGAAGGTGGTCTTCATCTTGCCGCGAACGATGCTGGTCTTGACGTCCTTGACCGTCACGCCGAACAGCTTTTCGACGGCCGTCTTGATCTCGCGCTTGTTCGCCCTGCGGTCGACCTCGAAGACGAACTTGTTGTCCGACTCCTTGAGTTTGGTGCTTCGCTCGGTGATCACCGGCTTGAAGATTATCTTGCGGATATCAGCCATTACACGAACACCTCCTCAAGGTTGGCAAGCGCCTCCCTGGTCAGCACCAGGTAGTCCGCCTTGAGTATCTCGTAGGCGTTGATGTTGTTGCTGACCGCGAACTCCAGGCCGTCGATGTTTCGTACCGACCTGTAAACGTTGTCGTCGAAAGCGCCGGTCACGAAAAGCACCTTCTTGCCCCCGAGCCCCGCCGCGCGAAGCAGATTCACGAAGGGCTTCGTCTTCGGGGCCGCCGGAGCGACTCCCTCGACGACCGCGACGCTTTCCGATTCCCCCTTGCCGGCGAGAGCCGACTTCAACGCGAGCCTCTTGACCTTTCTCGGTATCTGGTACCTGTAGTCCCTGATCCTCGGCCCGAAGACCGTGCCTCCACCCCTCCATATCGGCGAGGATCTCATTCCGGCCCTGGCGCGTCCCGTGCCCTTCTGCTTGTAGGGCTTCACGGTGCTGTAGGCGACCTCGCCTCGTTCCTTGGTCTTGGCCGTGCCGCTACGCCTGTTGGCAAGGTACATCTTGACGGCGTCGTAGAGCACCGCCTTGTTCACGCCGCCCCCGAAAAGGGCTTCCGGAAGGTCCACTTTCCCTTTCAGGTCGCCGTTGAAATCATATAGATTAGCATTCACGATTACTCTTCCTTGCGCTTAAGCCTGCTTTTTGGGAGACGCCGTGAGCCTTAAAATCGTATTCACCGCTCCGGGGACCGCTCCCTTTACCAGCAGAAGGTTATTCTCGACATCCACTTCCACGACCTTCAGGTTTCTTACGTGCATCGTCGTGTGCCCCATGCGTCCCGGCAGCTTTTGTCCCTTCCACACCCTGCTGGGCCATGATGAACTGCCTATCGATCCGGGCACCCTGTGACACTTCGATCCGTGAGTCTCGCTGCCGCCGCTGAACCCGTGCCGCTTTACGACCCCCTGGAATCCGCGTCCCTTCGACTTCCCGGAAACGTCGACCGAACCGGCATCCTTGAATATGCCCACGTCGATCAACTGGCCCTGGCTGAATCCCGCCGTATCATCCACCCTGAATTCCTGGAGATGGCGGTAAGGCGGAAGGCTCGCCTTACGGAAATGACCCAGCCGGGGAAGGTTCGCGCGGGTGTGCCTCACGTGGCCGAAGGCCAGCTGAACGGCGTTGTAGCCGTCGACCTCGGCGGTCTTGACCTGCACGACGGGGCACGGCCCCACTTCGATGACCGACACGGGCGTCATAACGCCCGCCTCGTCGAAGACCTGGCTCATTCCAACTTTTCTTCCTATCAACCCTATCATCTCATCCTCCGAATCAGACTTTTATCTCGATATCCACACCGGCGGGAAGATCGAGCTTCTGCAGGGCATCCACGGCCTTGGGCGTAACGTTCGTAATCTCGATCAGCCGCTTGTGGACCCTGATCTCGAACTGCTCGCGCGATTTCACGTTGACATGAGGCGAACGAAGGACGGTGAAGACGGTCCTCTTGGTCGGAAGAGGTATGGGACCCGACACTTCCGAACCGGTTCTCCTGGCCGTTTTCACGATCTCCTCGGCGCTCCGGTCGAGCATCGAGTGTTCGTAAGCCTTCAGCTTGATTCTAATATTCTGGCCTTCCACCGGGCAACCTCCGGAATAGCTTGCGCTATTCGATTATCTCGGTCACGACTCCGGCTCCGACGGTCCTGCCGCCCTCGCGGATCGCGAATCTGAGTTCCTGTTCCATCGCTATCGGGGTTATCAGCTCGATCGTCATGTCGACGTTGTCGCCGGGCATGACCATCTCCGTGCCCGCCGGCAGCGTGCCGACTCCCGTAACGTCAGTCGTCCTGAAATAAAACTGGGGACGGTACCCGTCGAAAAACGGCGTGTGCCTGCCTCCCTCTTCCTTCCTCAATATGTATATCCTGCTCTTGAACTTCCTGTGGGGCTTCACCGAGCCCGGCTTGATGACAACCATGCCCCTCTCCAGAGCCTCTTTGTCTATCCCGCGAAGCAGCAACCCGACGTTGTCTCCCGCCATCCCCTGGTCCAGAAGCTTGCGGAACATCTCCACTCCCGTCACAACTGACTTCTGCGTGTCCCTGATACCCACTATCTCAACGTTGTCGCCGACGTTCACTACGCCCCTCTCGATCCTCCCCGTCCCCACCGTACCGCGACCCGTTATCGAGAACACATCCTCCACCGGCATCAGGAACGGCTTGTCTATGTCCCTCTTCGGCGTCGGTATGTAACTGTCAACCGCCGCCATAAGCTCCCATATGCACTTCGCCTCCGGGCTGTCCGCGTCCTCGCTCTCAAGAGCCTTCAACGCGCTCCCCCTGATCACGGGGATCTCGTCGCCCGGGAACTCGTACTCGCTCAAAAGCTCCCTGATCTCCAGCTCCACCAGGTCCAATAGCTCCGGATCGTCAACCATGTCCACCTTGTTCATGAATATCACAAGGTACGGCACGTTCACCTGTCGCGCCAGCAGTATGTGCTCCCTCGTCTGCGGCATCGGACCGTCCGCGGCGCTCACCACCACTATCGCCCCGTCCATCTGCGCGGCGCCCGTTATCATGTTCTTTATATAATCAGCGTGCCCCGGACAGTCCACGTGCGCGTAGTGACGAGTCGCACTCTCGTACTCCACGTGCGCCGTCGCTATCGTGATACCCCGCTCCCTCTCCTCTGGCGCCTTGTCGATCTGATCGAACGGCACGTAGTCCGCCAATCCCCTCTTCGACATGTGCTTGGTCATCGCCGCAGTCAAGGTCGTCTTCCCGTGATCAACGTGCCCTATCGTCCCTACGTTCACATGCGGCTTCGTGCGCTCAAACTTCTTCTTTGCCATGAAGTTTCCTCCTTCTCAAGCAAGGCCTCTTACCCGGCCCTGCATCTGGGCGACCACCTGCTGCGGCACCTGTTCATAATGTGAAAACTGCATACTGTATACTGCCCTTCCCTGGGTCAGAGAGCGCAGCGCGGTCGCGTAACCGAACATGTCGGCGAGGGGAGCCACGGCGGAAATGACCTTCGCGTCGGCCCTTGCTGACATGTCTTCCACTTTTCCTCTTCGCGTGTTCAGGCTGTTTATAACGTCTCCCAAATACTCCACCGGCAGGACGATCTCGATTTCCATCATCGGTTCGAGAAGAACCGGGCCGGCCCTTCTCACCCCGTCGAAAAACGCCTTGCTCGCCGCCACGCGGAAGGCGATGTCCGACGAGTCCACCTCGTGGTAGGAGCCGTCGATCAGGGAAACCTTCACGTCGATCACCGGGCAGCCGTTGATCGGCCCGCTCGTCAGCGACTCGCGAATCCCGGTTTCCACGTAAGGGATGAACTGCTTGGGTATCGTGCCGCCGATGATCTTGTTTTCGAAACGGAACCCTTCTCCCGGGCGCGGGCTCCAGGTCCACGATCACGTGGCCGTACTGGCCCTTTCCGCCGCTCTGCTTCACGAATTTGCCCTCGGAACGGCAGGCCTTCGTGATCGTTTCCTTGTACGCCACCTGCGGGCGTCCGACGTTGGCGCCCACCTTGAACTCCCTGAGCATCCTGTCGACGAGGATCTCCAGGTGCAACTCCCCCATCCCCGATATCAGCGTCTCCCCCGTCTCATGGTCGGTCCTTACCTGGAAGGTCGGATCCTCTTCGGCCAGCCTCCTGAGCACCTCCGAAAGCTGCATCTCGTCCGCCTTCGTCTTCGGCTCGATCGCGACGGAGATCACGGGCTCGGGGAAAACCATCTTCTCGAGCTGAAGGGGATGTTTCGTGTCGCACAGCGTGTCGCCGGTCGAGGAATTTTTCAGCCCGACTATCGCCACGATATCCCCCGCGTACATTTCCTTTATCTCTTCGCGCTTGTTCGCGTGCATCTTCAGCACCTTCGTCAGGCGCTCCTTTTTCCTGTTCGTCGCGTTCACCACGAATTCGCCGGTGGAGATCTCGCCGCTGTAAACCCTTAAATAATGCAGCCTCCCGACGAACGGATCGGTGACGACCTTGAAGACCAGCGCGGTGAACGGCTCCGATTCGTCGGCGCGCCTCTCCTCTTCCTTCGTCGTGAAGGGGTTGATCCCCTTTACCGCGGGAACGTCGAGCGGCGTCGGCAGGTAATCGACCACCGCGTCGAGGAGCTTCCGCACGCCGACGTTCTTGAAAGCCGAGCCGCACATCACCGGAACCACCCTGTCCCCGAGCACGGCCTTTCTCAGGGCCTGTTTTATCGTTTCCTCCGTCACCTCGTCGCCGTGGACGACGTGATGAAGTATGGCTTCGTCGTAATCGGCCAGGGCCCCGAGCAACGCCTCGCGGGCCAGAAGGCTTTCCTTTATCAGATCGTCCGGGATCTCGACCTCGGTGTAATTGACCCCGAGGGCCTCCCGGTCGTACACGAGGAGCTTCATCTTAATCAGGTCGACGAGCCTGTTGAAAGACTCGCCCGAACCGATCGGAATCTGTATCGGCATGACGTTCGCGCCGAGCCTTTTTCGCATCATTTCGACCACGTTCCAGAAATCGGCCCCGACCCTGTCCATCTTGTTGACGAACGCTATCCTCGGGATGTGATACTTGTCGGCCTGTCTCCAGACCGTCTCCGACTGCGGCTCCACCCCGCCGACCGCACAGAAGACCGCGACGCATCCGTCGAGGACCCTGAGGCTTCTTTCGACCTCCACCGTGAAATCGACGTGCCCCGGGGTGTCTATGATGTTGATACAGTAATCGTTCCAGATGGCGGTGGTGGCCGCGGAGGTGATCGTTATGCCGCGCTCCCTCTCCTGCTCCATCCAGTCCATGACCGTCGTTCCCTCATGCACTTCGCCCATGCGGTGGACCTTTCCCGTATAGTACAGGATCCTTTCCGTCACGGTCGTCTTGCCGGCATCGATATGGGCGGCGATGCCGATATTGCGCGTCTTGTTGAGAGGGAACTGCCTTGCCATTCCGGCCTCTTTTTCGCCGAAGCCCTTTCAGGAGCCCGGCGTGAGAGAGACCGGATTACTGGAAGAAGCTGCGGCAAATAATGCTGTTAAAGCAAAGTTGCTTTAGTTTCATCAATTTAATCCCTTGCTATCCATCTCTGATATCCTGCTGCAACTCGGACACCGGAATGGAACCACCCAACACCGCACTCAAAATCTATTCGATTCCCCGAAGCCAGCAGCAGCCCGGGGAAATCCTGCGTCAACTACCAGCGATAATGAGCGAACGCCTTGTTCGCCTCCGCCATCTTGTGGGTATCTTCACGTTTCTTGATCGAGGGGCCTTCGCGTTTCGAGGCGAGTATAAGCTCAGCCGCAAGCTTTTCCGCCATCGTTTTCTCGGGCCTCTGTTTCGAGTACATGATGATCCATCTCATGGCAAGCGCTGTCTTCCTGTTGGCCCGCACCTCGATCGGAACCTGATACGTGGCTCCGCCGACGCGCCTCGATGTGACCTCGAGGACCGGCTTGACGTTCTCCAAAGCCTTTTTCATGACCTCAAGACCGCTCTGGCCGGTCTTTTCCTCCATGATATCTATGGCGTCGTAAACTATCCTTTCCGCGGTGCTCTTCTTGCCCCTGCGCATGATATAGTTCACGAACCTCGCGAGAAGGACATCTCCGTATTTCGGATCGGGGACGATCTCTCTCTTTACAACTTCTCTTCTGCGCGGCATCCTGAATAACTCCTTTACTACGAAGCGGTCGCCGTTTTCTTGGGTTTCTTGACTCCGTACTTCGACCGCCTCTTCATCCTGCCGTCCACGCCGCTCGTGTCCAGCGTGCCGCGGATTATGTGGTACCTCACGCCCGGCAGGTCCTTCACTCGACCGCCGCGTACCAGAACGATCGAATGCTCCTGGAGGTTGTGCCCCTCGCCGGGGATATAGGCGGTCACTTCGAAACCGTTGGTGAGCCTCACCCTGGCGACCTTCCGGATGGCCGAATTCGGTTTTTTCGGGGTCGATGTGTATACGCGAGTGCAAACGCCCCTTTTCTGCGGACATGCCGCGAGGGCGGGGGCACTCGTTTTTTTACCCTGGGCCTTTCGCCCTTTCCTTACAAGCTGATTGATCGTCGGCACTTTCTACCCTCTTAAATCCTATTGCTCAAACGTGTTATACACTGCTGCTCCTTGACGTCCGGTCAGGATGCAGATGAGCAATTTAACATCCCGATATCATCCTGTCAAGTAATTAATTTACACATGTTTCAGGGGATGCGTTCCCCCATCCGCCGGGACCGGCCGCCGCCGGGAAACGATCCCGGCCGCGTTTTCCCGTTCTCAGGAGGCTCCCCCCTTCATTCCCTCGAGCATCGACGCGATCTCTTCCTCGTTGAATTCCTTCTCGATCAGGTCCTCTTCGCTGATCTCCTCGTCTATGCGGATCTTGTTGTACTTCGCAAGCCCCGTTCCCGCCGGGATGAGATGCCCCATCACGACGTTCTCCTTCAGGCCCCGCAGGTAATCGGTCTTGCCCTGAACGGCCGCTTCGGTGAGGACCCTTGTCGTCTCCTGGAAGCTCGCCGCCGAGATGAAGCTCTCTGTCGTGAGCGACGCCTTGGTGATCCCGAGCAGAAGCGGCTTGAATGTCGCCGGATCGCCCTTCTGCTGGATGGCCCGCTCGTTCTCCTCGCGGAACTCGGCCTTGCTCACGATGTCGCCCTCGAGGAAGCTGGTGTCGCCGCCGTCCTCGACGATGACCTTCTGGAGCATCTGCCGCACGATGACCTCGATGTGCTTGTCGTTTATATGCACGCCCTGCAGCCTGTAGACCTCCTGGATCTCGTTCACCAGGTAGTTCTGCGCGGCGTTGACGCCCTTGATCGAAAGGATGTCGAACGGGTTCACGGGGCCTTCCGTGAGGTTGTCCCCGGCCTCGATGACGTCGCCCTCGTAGACGCTCAGGTGCTTGCCCTGCGGCACGAGGTAACTTCTCGTGTCGCCGCTCTCGCTGGAGACGACGATCTTGCGCATACCCTTCGCCACCGGGCCGAAATCGATCCGCCCGTCGATTTCGGATACGATCGCCGATTCCTTGGGCTTTCGGACCTCGAAGAGCTCGGCCACCCTCGGCAGGCCGCCGGTGATGTCGCGAGTTTTCGTTATCTCCTTCGGGATCCTGCAGATGAAGTCGCCCGGAAGGACGTCGTCCTGGTCGTGCTTCGCGAGGTTCGCGCCCGTCGGTATGATGAAATTGCTGGTGACCTTTCCCTTGCTGTCGAGCATCTCGATGTGCGGATGCAGCTTCTTGTCGCGGTCGTCGATGATCACCATCTGCCTCAGGCCCGTCTTGTCGTCTATCTTTTCCTTCAGCGTGACGTTTTCCTTGATGTCGCGGAACCTGAGCTTGCCGCCCTTGTCGGCGATGATGAAATCGGAGTACGGGTCCCATTCGTAAATGATCCCGCCCTTTTCGATTTCGCTCCCCGGCGCGGCGCGGAGAATCGCGCCGTAGGGGACCCCGAACCTCGCCCTGATCCTGTCGTCCTTCTTGTCGCGGATGACGGCCTCGCCTTTGCGGCTGATCGCGATCTGCTGGCCTTCGCGGTTCACCACGGTCTTTATCTTCCTGAATTCGACGATGCCCGGGTGGTTGGTCATCTTCTGGGTGTTCTCCGCGATACGGCTCGCCGTTCCTCCGACGTGGAAGGTCCTGAGGGTGAGCTGGGTGCCCGGCTCGCCGATGCTCTGCGCCGCCACAACGCCGACAGCCTCCCCGAGATCGGCGAGAAGCCCCGTCCCGAGATTTCGGCCGTAGCACAGGGCGCAGACGCCCCTCTTCGATTCGCACGTGAGCACCGAGCGGATCTTCACCGTCTCGACCCCGCGTTCCTCGATCTCGAGGGCCATCTCCTCGTCGATGAGGGAGTTGGCCTCCAGTATCGTCTCGCCGCTGTGCGGGTCGATGATGTCGTCGACGGCGACGCGGCCGAGGATCCGGTCGCTGAGCGACTCGATGATCTCCTCGCCTTCCTTGAGGGCCGAGATGTCGGTTCCCATGATCGTGCCGCAGTCGTGCTCGGTGACGATAACGTCCTGCGCGACGTCGACGAGACGTCTCGTCAGGTATCCCGCGTCCGCCGTCTTGAGGGCGGTGTCCGCGAGGCCCTTGCGTGCGCCGTGAGTCGAGATGAAATACTGAAGAACGGTCAGCCCTTCCTTGAAGTTCGCGGTGATGGGCATCTCGATGATCTCGCCGATGCCGCCCGTGATCCTCTTCTGCGGTTTGGCCATCAGGCCTCGCATCCCGGCGAGCTGCCTTATCTGGTCCCTGCTTCCCCTCGATCCCGAATTCGCCATCATGTATATAGGGTTGAACCCGTCGCGGTCGTGGCTGAGATTCTCGCTCATCGCGTCCGCGACGTCGTTGGAGGTGTGCGTCCAGGTGTCGATGATCTTGTTGTACCTCTCGCCGTCCGTTATCACGCCGTCCTTGTACTGTTTGTGAATCCTGTTGACCACCTTCGTCGCCTCGGCTATGAGCCTCGGCTTCTCGGAGGGCACGACGATGTCGTCGATGCCGATCGTCACGCCGGCCTTCGTGGCGTAGTTGAACCCGAAGTGCTTGAGGCGCTCGAGAAATTTCACCGTCTCGGAGTTGCCGAGCTCCTTGTGGCACGAAGCGATGAGATGCCCGATCGTCTTCTTGTCGAGCAGATCGTTCACGTACCCGAGCTCCGGCGGAACGAGGCTGTTGAATATGATCCTTCCGGGCGTCGTGTTGATCAGCTCGCCGGCTTCGCCCGGATCCTGATCTTCGCGTGGATGTCGATGACACCCGACTTGTACGCGTTAAGCGCCTCATCCGCGCTGAAAAAGGATTTTCCCTCGCCCTTCGCTCCCTTTCTCACCATCGAGAGATAGTAGAGGCCGAGAACCATGTCCTGCGACGGGGAGGCGAGCGGGGCTCCGCTGGCCGGCGAAAGGATGTTGTTCGCCGAGAGCATGAGCGTGCGCGCCTCGAGCTGCGCCTCGTAGGACAGCGGCACGTGGACCGCCATCTGGTCGCCGTCGAAGTCGGCGTTGAACGCCGAGCATACGAGCGGGTGTATCTGTATGGCCTTCCCCTCGATCAGAAGGGGCTGGAAGGCCTGGATCCCGAGCCTGTGAAGCGTCGGCGCGCGGTTGAGGAAGACCGGGTGATCGGTGATGATCTCCTCGAGAATGTCCCAGACCTCCGGCCTTTCGCGCTCGACCAGCTTTTTCGCGCTCTTCACCGTCTGGACATACCCCTTTTCCTCGAGCTTCCTTATGATGAACGGCTTGAAAAGCTCCAGCGCCATCGACTTCGGGAGCCCGCACTGGTGGATTTCCAGCTCCGGGCCGACCACGATGACCGAGCGGCCCGAGTAATCGACGCGCTTGCCGAGGAGGTTCTGGCGGAACCGCCCCTGCTTTCCCTTGAGCATGTCGCTGAGGCTCTTGAGCGGCCTGTTCCCCTGGCCGCGGACCGCGCGCGCCCTGCGGCTGTTGTCGAAGAGGGCGTCGACCGCCTCCTGGAGCATCCTCTTCTCGTTCCTGAGGATGACCTCCGGGGCCCTTATCTCTATCAGCTTCTTGAGCCTGTTGTTCCTGTTGATGACCCTTCTGTAAAGGTCGTTGAGGTCGGACGTCGCGAACCTTCCGCCCTCGAGCGGCACCAGCGGCCTGAGGTCGGGGGGAAGGACCGGTATCACGTCGAGTATCATCCATTCCGGCTTGTTGACGCTCTGCCGGAACGCCTCCACGACGCGGAGCCGCTTGAGGATGTCCTTCTTGCGCTGAATCGAGGTCTCGACCTTCGACTGCGCGCGCAGGTTGATCGATTCCTCCTCGATGTTCACCTGCGATAGAAGATCCCTTATCGCCTCTCCGCCCATCTTCGCGTTGAATTCGAACCCCTTGTCGAGAAGTTCGTTGTACTTCTCGTCGTCGATAAGGTCGCCGAACTTCAGGTCGGTGTTGCCCGGGTCGATTACGACGTGCGACTCGTAGTAGAGGATGCGCTCGAGGCTCCGGACCGACATGTCGAGCACGTACCCGATCCGGCTCGGGACCCCCTTGAGGAACCAGATGTGGGCCACCGGAACGGCGAGCTCGATATGGCCGAGCCGCTCGCGCCGTACGCGCGAATGGGTCACCTCGACCCCGCAACGGTCGCAGATCACGCCGCGGTAACGGATCCTCTTGTACTTTCCGCAGGCGCATTCCCAGTCCTTTACCGGCCCGAATATCCTCTCGCAGAAGAGACCCTCTTTTTCCGGTTTGAAAGAGCGGTAGTTTATCGTCTCCGGCTTCGCCACCTCGCCGAAACTCCAGGAGCGGATCACCTCGGGCGAGGCAAGCTGTATCCGCATCGCCTTGATATCGGTGGGTTTTTTGCGATCCTTCTCAACAAAAGAATTATACAAGGAAAACCTCCAGCTCTTTAATCCTTCTCGAGATGCACATCGAGACAAAGGCTCTGCAGTTCTTTTATCAGAACGTTGAAAGACTCGGGCAGCCCGGGCTCGGGCGCGTTATCGCCCTTGACTATCGCCTCGTATATCTTGCTTCGCCCGGTGACGTCGTCCGACTTCACGGTAAGCAGCTCCTGCAGACAATAAGCCGCTCCGTAAGCTTCGAGGGCCCACACTTCCATCTCTCCGAATCTCTGGCCGCCGAACTGGGCCTTGCCGCCGAGAGGCTGCTGCGAAACCAGGGAGTACGGGCCTATCGATCTCGCGTGTATCTTGTCGTCGACGAGATGCGAAAGTTTCAGCATGTAGATGTATCCGACCGTGATCTCGTTGTCGAAGGGCTCCCCGTTGATGCCGTCGAAAAGCTTCGCCTTGCCGGACTCGGGGAGGCCGGCGGCCTTGAGAGCGCCTTTTATCTCGTCAACGGTGGCCCCGTTGAAGACCGGCGTGTACGCCTTGAACCCGGACTTCCAGGCCGCCCAGCCGAGATGCGTCTCGAGGATCTGGCCGACGTTCATTCGGCTCGGGACGCCGAGCGGGTTCAGGATGATGTCGACCGGGGTGCCGTCTTCGAGCATCGGCATGTCCTCTTCCGGGACGATCCGCGACACGACGCCCTTGTTGCCGTGCCGCCCGGCCATCTTGTCGCCGACGGAGACCTTTCTCTTCCTCGCGATGTACGTCTTCACGAGCTTGCTGACGCCCGGAGGCAGCTCGTCGCCGCGCATGATCCGTTCCATCTCTTTTTCGTAATTGCTCTCGATTCCCTCGATAGCCCTCGCGGCCGCCTCCATAAGCGACTGTATCCTCTCGTCCACCTTCGGGTCCTTCACTATCGGAAGGCCCCAGTGGAGGTGGTCGACGTCTATCGTCTCGATAAGCTTCTCGGTTATCTTGCGGCCCGCCTTGGCCTGAAGCTCGCCCGTTTCGGAATGGATCAGCTTCTCCGTCGTCTCGCCGAGCATCAGGGCCGCGAGGCGTTCGCGGCGCTTTTCCTTTACGTGCTCTATCTCCTGGTCGCGCTGCCGCGTCAGTTCCTGCATCTTCTTCTTCTCGGTGTTCTTGGCCCTGTCGTCGCGTTCCTTCCGGGAGAATATCTTTATGTCGACGACGATCCCGTCCATGCCAGGGGGAGCCTTGAGCGAGGCGTCCCTGACGTCGCCGGCCTTCTCGCCGAATATCGCCTTGAGAAGCCTCTCCTCCGGGGTGAGCTCGGTCTCCCCCTTCGGGGTGACCTTGCCGACGAGGATGTCTCCGGCCTTCACGTGCGCCCCGATGCGGACTATGCCGTCACCGTCGAGATTGACCAGCATCTCCTCGCTCACGTTCGGGATCTCCCTGGTGATCTCCTCCATGCCCGCCTTCGTGTCGCGGACCTGCGTCTCGAACTCCTCGATGTGTATCGAGGTGTAGACGTCGTCCTTCACCAGCCGCTCGCTGAGGATGATGGCGTCCTCGAAGTTGTACCCGCGCCACGGCATGAACGCCACCAGGATGTTCCTGCCGAGCGCGAGCTCGCCGTCCTCGGTGGCCGAGCTGTCGGCGATCACGTCGCCCTTGCGCACCTTCTGGCCGACCTCGACGAGAGGCTTCTGGTTGACGCAGGTGTCCTGGTTCGATCTCTGGTACTTTATGAGCCTGTATTCGTCCACCCCGCCGAACCCGGAGAAGTCGTCGAACCCGTCTTCGTCCTTCTTCGAGGAGTAGCTGATGATGATCCTGTCCGCCTCGACGCTCTCCACCCTGCCGGCCCTGCGCGCTATGCCGAGCACGCCCGAGTCGTACGCGACCTTCTTCTCGAGCCCGGTCCCCACGAGGGGAGCCTCGGCCTTCAGGAGAGGCACTGCCTGCCGCTGCATGTTGCAGCCCATCAGGGCCCTGTTCGCGTCGTCGTGCTCGAGGAAGGGTATCAGGGCCGCCGCCGCGCTTATGAGCTGCGTCGGCGAGACGTCCATGTAGGAGAGCTCCTTCGGGTCGACGACCACGAAGTCGCCCCTGTACCTCGCCATCACCGTGGGCGTCTGGAACCTGCCCTTCGAGTCGATGGGGGAGTTCGCGTGGGCGATGATGTGCCTGTCCTCGATATCGGCCGAAAGCATGTCGATCTCGTCGGTCACGACGCCGTTCTTCACCCGGCGGTACGGCGTCTCGAGAAATCCGAACTCGTTGACCCTCGCGTACGTCGCCAGCGAGGTGATGAGGCCGATGTTCGGGCCTTCAGGGGTCTCGATCGGGCACATGCGCCCGTAATGGGTGAAGTGCACGTCCCTGACCTCGAATCCCGCCCTCTCCCTCGTCAGGCCTCCGGGGCCGAGAGCCGAGAGGCGCCTTTTGTGCGTCAGCTCGGACAGGGGATTGGTCTGGTCCATGAACTGCGAAAGCTGGCTGCTGCCGAAGAACGACTGGATCACCGCGCTGATGGTCCTGGCGTTCACAAGGTCGTAGGGGGTCGGGTTCTCGGATTCCTGGATCGTCATCCTCTCGCGGATTATCCTCGACATCCTCGCCAGGCCCACCGAGAACTGGTTGGCCAGAAGCTCGCCCACCGACCTGACCCTCCTGTTGCCGAGATGGTCTATGTCGTCGACGGGGCCGTCGGTCTCCTTTATATGGATGAGGTTCGCCACGACCGCGATGAAATCCTTCTCGGTAAGCGTGGTCGTATCGAGCGGCACGTCTATCCCGAGGCGGCTGTTGATCTTGTAGCGCCCGACGTTGGCAAGGTTGTATCTCTTGGGATTGAAGAACAGCCTGTCGAGAAGGGCTCTCGCCGTCTCCGCGTTCGGGGGGTCTCCCGGCCTCATCAGGTTGTAGATCTTCTTGAGCGCGTCCTCGCGGCCCGAGGTCGGATCCTTCTCGAGGGTCTTCGTGATCACGTCCTCCTCGAGGCTGCCTTCCTTGTCGATGAGAACCACCTTGTAGTTCTTCTGCGACTTCATCAGATCCATCGCCGTTTCGGTAAGCGCCTTTCCGCTCTCCACGATGATCTCCCCCGTCTCGCGGTTCACCACGTCCTCGGCGACGATGCCGCCGATGAGCGAGGAATCCTTCCGGTTCGCCTTCGGGGAGAGGGTGTGGACCTTCGTCTTGTGAAAGAGCTTTATGATGGCGCCGTTGGGCTCGAATCCCATCGCCTTGAGCAGGACGGTGACCGGAATCTTGCGCCGCCTGTCGATGTAGACATACATGATGTCGTTGACGTCGATGACGAATTCAACCCACGAGCCGCGGTACGGAATGATCCTCGCGTTGAAAAGCCTCTTGCCGTTCGCGTGGTAGTCGTCGCTGAAGACGACCCCGGGCGAGCGGTGAAGCTGGCTCACGATAACCCTCTCCGCGCCGTTTATGATAAAGGTCCCCTTGTCGGTTATCAGGGGGATCTCGCCGAGGTAGACCTCGCTCTGGATGATGTCCTTTATCACGCTCTCGCCCTCGGCGTTCTCGCGCACGACGAGGCGAAGCGCGGCCTTCAGGGGCACCGCGTAGGTAAGATCGCGCTCTTTGCATTCCTCTACCGTGTATTTCGGCTCGCTGACCGTGTAGCCGATGTATTCCAGCGTGAAGTCGCCGCGCGTCGACACCACGGGGAAAACCGACCTGAAAACGGATTCGAGGCCGATGTTCTCCCTCTTGTCGATCGCGCAGCCGCGCTGGAGGAACCGCTCGAAGGATGCAAGCTGTACTTCCAGGAGATGAGGGATCTCCTTCACCTGCGGAATCTTTTCATAATTGATTCTCTCAGGCTTCTTGATCATAGGAACCGACCCCTCCCTTGTTTCGGCTTATGCCGACCTTATTATGATAAAATTACTTGATCTCTACGGTCGCTCCCGCATCCTCGATCTGCTTCTTGATCTGGGCGGCTTCGTCCTTGCCGACGCCTTCCTTGACCGTCGAGGGCACTTCCTCGACCATCTTCTTGGCTTCGATCAGGCCGAGCCCGGTCAGGGCCCTGACGACCTTGATGACCTGGATCTTGTTGGCGCCGAAATCCTTGAGGATCACGTTGAATTCCGTCTTTTCCTCGGCGGCTTCGGCTCCGCCCGCGGCGCCCATCATCATGCCCGGCATCATCGCCATGGGCGCGGCCGCGGTCACGCCGAATTTCTCCTCGAGGACCTTTACGAGCTCCGAGAGTTCGAGGACGGTCATTTTCTCTACCATATCAACTATAGTCTGGATTGAATCTGAGCTTGCTTTCACGGTTTTCTTCTCTTTCTTTTCTACGGTTTTGGTTTCTTCCGACTTCTCCTCCGCCGCATCCGCCGCCTTTTTCTCTTCGTCTTTCTTTGCTGGCATCTCCAACCTCACTTTCAATGCGAAATTTTCGCACGGGTCCGTTGCGCGGTCCCCGCCGGACCACGTGTCATCAGGCCGTTTCCTTTTTCTTCTCCGCTATCGCGTTGAGAACGCCGGCCAGATCCCTCAGGGAAGCGCTGAGGACTCCGACGAAATCGCGTATCGGGGCCTGCAACGTGCCGACCACCTGCGCCAGCAGACACGTCCCTGCCGGGAAGCGTCGCCAGCCGGACCACCTCGGCGTCGCTGATGACGCGGCCCGACACGTATCCGCCCTTGAGCTTCGGGAGCTCATAGTCGTCGACGAATTTCTTGATCACCTGCGCCGGTGTCACCTCGTCGACCGCGCTTATCGCGATCGCCGTGGGGCCGTCCAGCAGAGGATCGAGCCCTTCGATACCGAGCTCATCGAAACTTTTCTTGGCAAGGGTGTTTTTCACAACGGTGAACGTCACGCCGTTCTTCCTGCACACCTTGCGCAGTTCCGATATATCCTTCACATTCAAGCCGGTAAAGTCGTTCAGCACAATGCTTTTGGCTTCCCGAAGGAGATCCGTCAGCTTGCTGATTCTTTCCGTCTTGGCATTTTGTACCATATACCGGTCTCCTCTCCGGCCTAATGCAGATCGTTGAGCAGGCCCTGCGTGTCCAGTCTGACCGACGGGCTCATCGTGGACGACAGGTGTATGCTCAGTATGTATTTACCCTTTGCCGAAGAAGGTTTCGCGCGCACAAGCTCCGTCATGAGCGCCTTGACGTTCTCGACGAGCCTGTTCTTCTCAAAGGATTTCCTGCCCACCGGGCAATGAATGTTCGATCCCTTGTCGACGCGATATTCTATCTTCCCGGCCTTTGAATCTTTTACCGCTTTGGCGATGTCGAAGGTGACAGTGCCGATTTTCGGGTTGGGCATAAGGCCCCTCGGGCCCAGCACCCTTCCGAGCTTGCCGACTTCGCCCATCATGTCGGGCGTGGCTATCGCCACGTCGAATTCGAACCATCCGCCGTTGATCTTCTCGATGAATTCGCTCGAACCGACATAATCCGCGCCGGCCTGCTTCGCCTCCACCTCTTTCTCCCCCCTGGTCAGGACAAGTACTCTGACTTCCTTGCCCGTACCGTGAGGAAGAAGCACCGTGCCGCGAACCTGCTGATCCGCGTGCTTCGGGTCGACCCCGAGCTTCGCCGAGAACTCGAAGGTCTCGTCGAATTTCGCGCTCGGCATGTTCTTGAGCACGTCGACCGCTTCTTCAAGAGGATATTCCCGAGAGCGGTCTATCTTCGTATTGCTGTCGACATATTTTTTGCCGCGCTTCATTTCCTCACCGCTTTCTTTCGGTAGGTTATTCCCTGGTTCCTTTTTCCACTATGATCCCCATGCTCCGCGCCGTACCCTCGACCATGCTCATGGCGCTGGAGAGATCGAACGCGTTGAGATCCTTCATTTTCGTCTTCGCGATCTCTTCGACCTGGCTCATGGATATGGTGGCCACCTTTTCCTTGTTGGGCACCCCGGAACCTTTGGCGATACCCGCCGCCTTCCTGAGCAGCTCGGAAGCGGGAGGAGACTTCGTTATGAAAACGAAGCTCTTGTCCGCGTAGACCGTTATCTCCACTGGCACGATCATACCGGTCATGCCCTGAGTGGCGGCGTTGAACTGCTTGCAGAAGTCCACCGAACTCACCTGAAGCTGTCCAAGCGCCGGGCCCACGGGCGGAGCCGGCGTCGCCTGCCCCCCGGGGATCTGCAGCTTGACGATCTTCAAGACTTTTTTCTTCGACTTCTTGGCCATTTTAATTACAGCTCCTTGGTCTCTTCAGAGATCAGGCCGCGACGACGCACCTATATGAGCTTGACCTGTAGAAAATCCAGCTCCACAGGCGTCTCACGCCCGAAAATGCTGACAAGGACCTTTAGTTTGCCTCTCTCCGGGTTTATCTCGTCCACGATGCCGGTGAATTCGGAGAAGGGCCCGTCGATGACGCTTACATGCTCGCCTATCGTGAACGGAACTTCGGGAATTATGCCTTCCTTCTTTTCCATCCTGCCGAGTATCCTGTCGACTTCCTTTCTGGGAATGGGGAACGGTTTCTTCCCCCCGCCGACAAAATGCGTCACGCCGGGAACATTCTCGATGAGGCTCCAGGTCTCGTCGGTCATTTCCATCTCTATGAGAATGTAGCTCGGGAAGAGTTTCCTTTTGGAGACCGTCTTCTTGCCCTTTTTCATTTCGGCAACCTCTTCGACGGCCACCAGAACCTTCCCGAACCTGTCTTTATAGTCGGAGGCCTGAATCAGGCGCTCCACCGTGTCCCGCACCTTGCCTTCCCTGCCGGAGTACGTGTGGACCACGTACCATCGCATCTTCGATCCGCCGTCGGCGCTCTCCACAGCAGCGACCGGGGCGGCCGCGGATGCTTTCACCACGGCACGAGCCTTGCGTTTCGCGGGTTCCTTGTCGGACGGCTTCGACTCTTCGGCGGATTCGTCCGGGAGGATGTCCGCGTCCGCGGAATCGTCATCGTCGCCGGATTCATCGCTGTCATCGTTCAGCCGTTCCTCATCGAACAGCGATTCTGCGTTCACGGGGCTGGAAGCGCGCTCCGCGTTCAGCTTTCTCGCCGTAAGATTCCTCTTCATGGGTCTCTTCCGGACCCTTGTCCTTCGACAAATCTTCGTTCATCCTGTTTCTACTTTCCTGACTGCCGGTTAAGTACGACGGGGTCACCAACCGAGAAGGCGTCTTATGAGCAGCGTAAGGACCTGGTCCACGACCCCGACAAAAACAGTCACCACGAAGGTGGCTATAATGACCAGCTTCGTCGATTCCTTCAGCTCGTCGCGCGTTGGCCAGGTGACCTTTTTCATCTCGCCCTTGATCTCGTCGAAAAACCTTGCGATCTTTTCAAACATGCCGTTCTCCGTTCGACGGCGGCCTGCCGGAGAGGCCCTGAGGCGTCCGGCCCGATCGCCCGTCCTGGAAGTGTATCCCGAGGCTCTGGAAACCCTCTCAGCGGGTTTCCTTGTGCATAGTGTGCTTGCCGCAGAAACGGCAGTACTTCTTGTGCTCGAGCCTGTCAGGGTGTTTACGCTTGTTCTTGTCGGTCGTATAGTTCCTGTTCTTGCATTCCTGGCAAGCCAGCGTCACCATGTCTCTCATCCTGCATCATCCTCTTCTTATTCGATTATCTCGGTCACGACTCCGGCACCGACGGTCCTGCCGCCCTCGCGGATCGCGAATCTGAGTTCCTGTTCCATTGCTATCGGGGTTATCAGCTCGATCGTCATGTCGATGTTGTCGCCGGGCATGACCATCTCCGTGCCCGCCGGCAGCGTGCCGACTCCCGTCACGTCAGTCGTCCTGAAATAAAACTGCGGACGGTACCCGTCGAAAAACGGCGTGTGCCTGCCCCCCTCTTCCTTCTTCAATATGTATATCCTGCTCTTGAACTTCTTGTGAGGCTTCACCGAGCCCGGCTTGATGACAACCATGCCCCTCTCCAGAGCCTCCTTGTCTATCCCGCGAAGCAGCAGCCCGACGTTGTCTCCCGCCATCCCCTGGTCCAGAAGCTTGCGGAACATCTCCACTCCCGTAACAACTGACTTCTGCGTGTCCCTGATCCCCACTATCTCCACGTTGTCGCCGACGTTCACAACGCCCCTCTCGATCCTCCCCGTACCCACCGTACCGCGACCCGTTATCGAGAACACGTCCTCCACAGGCATCAGGAACGGCTTGTCTATGTCCCTCTTCGGCGTCGGTATGTAACTGTCAACCGCCGCCATAAGCTCCCATATGCACTTCGCCTCCGGGCTGTCCGCGTCCTCGCTCTCAAGAGCCTTCAACGCGCTCCCCCTGATCACGGGGATATCGTCGCCCGGGAACTCGTACTCGCTCAAAAGCTCCCTGATCTCCAGCTCCACCAGGTCCAATAGCTCCGGATCGTCAACCATGTCCACCTTGTTCATGAATATCACAAGGTACGGCACGTTCACCTGTCGCGCCAGCAGTATGTGCTCCCTCGTCTGCGGCATCGGACCGTCAGCGGCGCTCACCACCACTATCGCACCGTCCATCTGCGCGGCGCCCGTTATCATGTTCTTTATATAATCAGCGTGACCCGGACAGTCCACGTGCGCGTAGTGACGCGTGGCGCTCTCGTACTCCACGTGCGCCGTCGCTATCGTGATACCCCGCTCCCTCTCCTCAGGCGCCTTGTCGATCTGATCGAACGGCACGTAGTCCGCCAATCCCCTCTTCGACATGTGCTTGGTCATCGCCGCCGTCAAGGTCGTCTTCCCGTGATCAACGTGCCCTATCGTCCCTACGTTCACATGCGGCTTCGTGCGCTCAAACTTCTTCTTTGCCATTGGAGACCGTCCTCCTGCCTTGACAAGTTAAATGGAGCCCACGACCGGATTTGAACCGGTGACCTCTTCCTTACCAAGGAAGTGCTCCACCGACTGAGCTACGTGGGCTGCTCCTTACCGGTAACTCATGGAGCGGGAAACGGGATTCGAACCCGCGACCCTCAGCTTGGAAGGCTGATGCTCTACCAACTGAGCTACTCCCGCTCTCTTTCCTTCCCCCTGGCCGCAAGCGCCCCGGGGCGCAAAACTCGAACTCTGGTGGGGAGGGGAGGATTCGAACCTCCGAAGGCGTAGCCGACAGATTTACAGTCTGTTCCCTTTGACCGCTCGGGAACCTCCCCGGAATACCTTTATCGCGTAAGGCCATGGTCGGCCGAAAAAGGAAAAAATCCCCCCCCGACCGCCCTTCGGGAAATGCGATCTTCCACTTGAAAACGTATGGAAAAACCCCGGCCTCTCAAACTTCACTGGAGCTGGCGAAGGGAATTGAACCCCCAACCTACTGATTACAAATCAGTTGCTCTACCGATTGAGCTACGCCAGCACAGGGCGTACTATCCCCTTAATAAATCAGGTGATGAATAATAGAAATACCGCGACATCGTGTCAAGATAAAAAAGAAACAAAATAAGATAGCCCCTTCTCCGATCCCCTCGCGGCACCGGGGTCTGGAACGGCAAATTGTTCTTGACCCGGATCGCCATATGGTGTTAAAATTCACTCATGAATAGGAAGCGGATCCCGGGCGAGGCCCGCCGGGGTTCGTGGTTGTTGCCTCACAGGCAGGTGACAAAAAGGGAAGGAAACCTTTCGAAAAGGAAACGAAGGCATTCCGCCTTTGTGCCTTTTCCCCGGTTTCACCAAGATACCCGGGAAGGGTTGACCCGCCGAAGGAGGGTAGGAGACTTTTAAATCCACGAGGAAACTGAAACCTTTTAACCCTGGTCCGGAAAAGCGGGTTGCCTTAAACCCGCAGAGAATTTCCCCTCCAGGCCGATCAATCAGCAATAACTAGAAGAATGGGCGCCGAAAGCCCGCTCTTCGCAGTTCAGTTTTGGAGGATAATAAAATGAAGAAGCTTTTCGTACTCGCGGCAGCTTTGATGCTGCTTCCTGTCGTGGCTAATGCCCAGGTAAAGGACGGCGATCCCGGGTTTTTCTTTGGGTTCGAGTATCCCGCCGTTGACGTCATCAAAGGGCGAAACGTACTGCGATGTGCTCTGCACGCCACAAACTTTGGGTTCTACCGGCTATAGCCCCTGCGTAAGTCGGATTTTGACACCTTCTTCGTGAGGCCTCCGATATTTTCGGATGGGCCCAGACGGGCGGCTACGGCGATTACGACCTGGACGAGTGCTTCATCGTCGAGACCTTGGCAGCTACTATGCCCAGCTGGAAGTCTGCATCACCGTCCCCTGCGACGCCACCGTCGGCCAGGTCAACACCTGGACGGCCGTAATGGAATATTGCGATGACGCCCGCAACCCGGTTCCGGGAAGCGGCGACTGTGTCGATCCGAACGTATACGGCGGCGACCAACATGTACAGCACCACTTCGATGACCCTCACCGTCATCGAATCGCCTCCGGCTCTCATGATACTTCAGGATGAGCTGTACTTCGTCGAGCAGGGCGCCACGGCGGCCTATGTGCCGTTCTCGATCTGCAACGGCGATGCCTGCGCTCCGGCGACGGACTACGACTATTCCATAACGAGCCTCGGCCTCATCGGCGCGCCGCTGAACATTAACGGATCGCTTACCGGCATTCTCGGCGGCGTCTGCGGCGACGTTTACGGCATCATCGACGCCGGCGAAGCCCTCGTCTGCGATTATGACACGCTCACGATCATCGCGTGGGACGCAGCGACGGGCACCGTTTATGACACCTGCGTACAGGTCGTCCACGTCATCGAGCCGGTCCCGGTACCTCTCTTCACGACCCCGGTTGTGACGATCCTGGTTCTTGCCATGATCCTCGCCGCCGCCGTCATCATGAAGAGGACCGCGGTAAGCAAAGCCTAGGACTTAACGTGCCTGCTGATTTTTTGACGTGAGGTAACAGAGTATTTCGTCGGGCCATGGAAAGAAGCCGGAAGGTGAAAACAGAGAAATTCGGAAGGTGAGATCCTTCCGAAGCGAGTTTGTTATCTTTCTCGTTCTCTTTTTCGTCATCTGGCTTCTTTCCTATATTTTAACCAGGTCGAACCCGGGGTTCCTCGTCCTCGCGCAGAACTTCGTCGCGAAGGAAGTCGCCTGGTGCCTTTCCCTGCTTCGGTACAAATTCACCCTCGTCGATAACACCTTCACATTCTACACCGCTCACGGCGGCGAGCGCCTGATCGTCATAGCCGAATGCACCGGCATCTACACGACGATAATCTACATTTCCCTCATCGCCGCGTATCCCTCCAGGATCCGCGAGAAACTGGCGGGCCTTCTCCTTGGAGTGCCCGCGATTCATCTTTTGAACCTCGCGAGGATGGTCTTCATATCCATTGTGCTCTATCACCGGCGCGATCTCTTCGATTTCTTTCACGGATACCTGTGGCAGGTCGGATTCGTGATCTTCATGCTACTTCTGGTCATCTTCTGGATGACGAGGATAGTGAAGCCCCGCGGCGGGAAGAGCGCGCGGGAGATTCCGGGAAAGGGATGATGCGCGTGTCGAACGGGGACAATGCCGATAACAACATGGGCGGGGACGCCGGAAAACGTTTCGGCAGCCTGCCCGTTTTCTTCCTTAGGTTCCTGGCCTTTTCCACCCTTCTTTACCTGATCCACCTGAAGGCCGGGTTCATCTACATGCGGGTCGTGGCGTGGGGAGCGTCGCCGCTTCTTGCGATCTTCGGGAAAAAGCTGGTGATGGCGAACGCCTTGAAGGTGACGGAGGAAATCTCCCTTAACCCCGTCGTTTATCTTTCCCTGGTCGCCGCGGTCACGGGGGTATCGTGGAAAAAACGGATCAGGCCCGCCGTGACCGGATACCTGATACTCACCGCCGCGAATATCCTGACGGTCTTTCTCGTCTTCATGAGCGCCTATCTGAACGACGAGCGGCTTTGGGCCGGCACGGAGTTTTTAAACCTTACGATCAATTTCTTTCTTCCGCTGCTTCTCTGGTTCGTCCTGATGCCGATCAGGGACATCTTCCCCTTCAGGAATTCCTGATCTTAAGCCGGGGCCCTTCGGGCCGGTCTTCTATCACATAGCCGAGCTCGAGGACGCGCGCGCGAAGCCGGTCGGCCAGGGCCCAGTCCCGCGACCTTCGCGCCTCTTCCCTCTGCGCGGCGAGTTCCGCCACCTCGGGAGGCACTCCTCCGGAAGCGTGCGGAAGCCCTTCCCTGAAAAGGCCGAGTATCTCGTCGAACATACCGAACAGCGAAAGCAGGGCCTTCCTGGCCGATTCGTCCCCCTCCACCGCCCCCGGGTTCTCGGCCTTCACCCTGTTCACCTCCCGGACGAGCCTGAATATGTGCCCTATCGCCTCGCCGCTGTTGAAATCGTCGTCCATCGCAGCGAGGAAATCCTGCTTCACCTGCGCGGCGATCTCGATCAGCTTTCGTCCGCCCTCCGTCCCGCCGGCGGCCCCGGAGGCGCCGGGGCCCCTGCCCGCTTCGTCGAGATATTCGCAGAGGTTACTTATCCTCTCGAGCCCCGCCTTGGCCTCCTTCAGCCTGTCCCTCCCGAACTCCGTCGTGCTCCTGAAATGGGTCGACAGCAGGTAGAAGCGGACAACGTCGCCGGGGAATTCCCGGCATATATCCTCTATCGAGAAGAAATGCCCGGTCGATTTCGACATCTTCTCGCCCTGAAGGTTCAAGAGGCCGTTATGCATCCAGTACCTGACGTACGGCTTGCCCGTCGCCGACTCGCTCTGGGCGATCTCGTTCTCGTGATGCGGGAAGACAAGGTCGAGCCCGCCGCCGTGCATGTCGAGGGTGTCGCCGAGGTACTTCATCGACATCGCCGAGCACTCGATATGCCAGCCGGGGCGCCCCCTGCCCCAGGGGGAATCCCACGCCGGCTCCCCCTCCTTCGCCCCCTTCCACAGGGTGAAGTCGAGGGGATCCTCCTTCGTTTCTCCGACCTCGATCCTCGCCCCCGACTGCAGCTCGTCGACGCGGCGGCCCGAGAGCTTCCCGTAGAATGGGCAGCCGCGAACGCGAAAATAGACGTCGCCCCCCGAACCATAGGCGAGCCCCTTTTCCTCGAGGCTCTTTATCAGCGATATTATGTCGCCGATATGCTCCGTCGCCCGGGGATATACGTCGGCGGGGGTGATGTTCAATTCCTTCTCGTATTTGAAATATTCCCCGATGTTCCTTTCGGCCACCTCGCGGAAATCGATCCCCTCTTCGACGGCCCTGGCGATTATCTTGTCGTCGACGTCGGTGAAGTTCTGCAGGTAGGTCACCTCGTACCCCTTGAACTTCAGGTATCTCCTGATCATGTCCCCGGCGACGAAGGCCAGCATGTGCCCCATATGCGGCTTGTCCTGCACCGTCATGCCGCAGAAATATATCCCGACCCGGCCCTCGTTGACCGGCCTGAATTCCTCTTTTTTCCTTCGAAGTGTGTCGTAGACCTTCAGGGTCATCTCTCCGCCTTTCTCTCGCGATTCGGACCGGGGCGCGGGTGCCGCATTCCGCGATAAGAGCCGGCGGCGGATTTCGTGTGCCCGCACCGGCGCCTGGCCCGGCGCCTTGCGCCGGGAGCGAAACCTTTTCTATATGAAGCCGCCCACCGTCTTCTCGTCGAGCGTCCTTACCACCTCGACCATCAATTTCACCGTGTTGTCGAAATCCTTCCGGCAGAGGATGCCGGCCTGGCTGTGAATATACCGCGTCGGTATCCCTATGACAAGGGTCGGCACTCCCGCCTCGTTGAGGTGAACCTTGCCGCCGTCGGTCCCCCCGAAGGGGATCGCGCTGAAATGGTGCGGGATCTTTTTCCTCTCGGCCACGGCGGCGACGTGGTCGCGGAGCCTGACGTTCGGTATCAGGGTGGCGTCGTAGACGCAGATGGAGACCCCCGCCCCGAGCGATTCGACGCTCCCGTCGGGGGAGCCGGGCAGATCCTGCGCGATGTTCACGTCGATCGCGAAACAGAGATCGGGGGCAATGCTGTGGCCGCTCGTGACCGCGCCCCTCAGCCCGACCTCCTCCTGCACCGTCCCCGCGCAGTAAACGGCGTTCGGAAGCTTGTGCTTCGAGAGCTTCCTCATTATCTCGACGAGCGCGATGCACCCCGCCCTGTCGTCCCAGGCCTTGGCCATGTAGGTCCCGCCCCCTTCGAGGACGGTGAACGGCGCTTCGGGAACGACCGGGTCTCCCGGGCGGATGCCGAGGGATTCCGGTTTCTTTTTCCCCGTCAGCCCGACGTCTATATAGAGATCCTTCGATTTCATCGGGCGGTCCCTTTCCTCCTTGTCCATGTGGAAGGGGCTCTTCGAAGCGACGACGCCCATGATATCCTTCTTCGATGTCCTTATCCTGACGGGAAGGCCGATCAATCTCGGGTTCCACCATCCTCCGAGGGTGTTGAACCTGACGAAATTCCCCGTGAAGTGCGAGACCATCAGGCCGATCTCGTCCATATGCGCCGCCAGCATTATCCTCGGCCCCTTCGGCCCTCCCTTGAGGCGGCCTATGAACGAGCCGAGCCTGTCCCTTCCGATCTCCGCGATCGGCTCGAGCTCCTTCTTCATCAGCCCGAACACCTCTTCCTCCGCCCCCGAGACCCCCATCGCTCCTGTGAATCTTTTCATCAATTCTTCGACTCGGTCCATGTCACTCCCCTTTTCTCCCTCTTTCCAGGGCCATGACGCATATCTTTTCGACGAGATCGCCGAACGATATCCCGGCCTGGGCGGCCGCCATCGGGACGAGGCTCAGCTTCGTCATCCCCGGAAGGGTGTTGACCTCGAGGCAGAAGGGCTCCCCCCGTTCGTCGACGCGGAAATCGACGCGGGCGTAGTCCCTGCACGAAAGGGCCTCGCAGGCGAGGAGCGCCTCGCGCATGAGCCTCGCCGCCCATTCCTTCGGGATCGCCGCGGGCGCCTCGTACCTGCTCGATCCCTTCGTATATTTGCTCTTGTAGTCGTAGAAGCCTCCCGCCGGTATTATCTCGACCACGGGAAGCGCCGCTCCGTCGAGGACGGCGACGGTCATCTCCCTGCCCGGCACGAACCTTTCGATCATCAGATCATCCCCGAACCTGAACCCGAGCTCCAGCGCCCCCCCGAGCTTCGAAGGCTCCGGCACGAAGGAGAACCCGACGCTCGAGCCCTGGCAGTTCGGTTTCACGACCGCCGGGAATCCGGGCCCCTTCTCGATCACGCCGGTCACCCTTCGAATATCGGCGCCTTCCACCCGGCGAACGAGGATATGCGGCGCGGTCTGCACCCCCGCTTCCCTGAAAAGGGCCTTGGCCCTGTCCTTGTTCATCGCGAGAGCGCTCCCCAGTATCCCCGTCCCCGTATAAACGGCTCCCGCCGCCTCGAGAAGCGCCTGCACGGTCCCGTCCTCGCCGGAGCCTCCGTGAAGCGCTATAAAAACGACGTCGGCGCCGCTTATCCCGTCCCCCGTCAGCCATTCGAAGGCCTTGCCGCGCTCGATCTTCCCGATTGCTTCCGGCGGCTTTTCACCTATCTTCGCGCTCGCGGGATCGCCCTGCATCCCCTCCGGAAGGGCCGGATCGACCGGCCGGACCTCATGCCCCCTGTTCCTTAGAGCCTCCATCACCCCGGCTGCGCTCGCGATCGACACGTCGCGCTCCGCGGAATCTCCGCCGAGAAGAACGGCGATTCTCATTTTCCTGCCACTCATCGCGCTTCCGCCTCTTCCTCCGGGCCGCATTCGCCGCGTCCCGATCCGCTTCACGCGCCGGGTAGCGCCGCGGCCCCCGCGAGCGCCCCGAGCACGTCATCCCTGCCTCTGATCTCGAGTATCGACACGAGGTCCGGCCCGTGGGCGAACCCCGTCACCGCCACGCGCAGCGGCATGTAAAGATCCTTCCCTTTTACCCCTTCGGTTTTCCCCGTCGACCTTATCGCCTCCCTGATCCCGTCCCCGCCCCACATGTCGAGCCCGCCGAAGGCCCGGATGAAGGCGCCGAGAAGGGTCCCCTTCCCCCGCAGCATCTCCGCAGCCTCGGCCGTGTATCCGGGCACGCCCGGCGAGCCCGGTTCGCCCGGTACGCCCGGTACGCCCGGTAGAAGGGGGCGGCCTCCCTCGCCAGCATCGACAGGCAGGGGAGGTTTTCCGAGGCGATGTCGAAGATACGGGCCAGCTCGTCCCTCCCGTACCTATCCTTCAGTTTCGCGGGGAAAAATGGCATGGCGTCGTCGAGGTACCGCCCCGATCCCCCGGCGCGGATATGGTTCGAGGAAATCCAGTTCAGCTTCGCCTCGTCGAAGATGCTCGGGCTGTCGGAAACCCTTCCGAGATCGAATTCCTCCGTCAGCTCCTCCATCGACATTATCTCATTGCCACCCTTCGTCGACCACCCGAGGAAAGCGAGATAGTTGACGAGGGCTTCCGGGGGGTACCCTTTTTCCCTGTAATCCCTTATGTTGGGCGCCCCATGCCGCTTGCTCAGCTTCGTCCTGTCGGCGCCCAGTATGAGGGGGATATGCGCGAACCTCGGCATCGCCATGCCGAGGGCTTCATATATCATGACCTGCCTCAGGGTGTTGGGAAGATGCTCGGCGCCTCTGATGACATGCGTTATCCTCATCAGGGCGTCGTCCACGGCGGCGGCGAAATTGTATGTCGGAAGGCCGTTCGATCGGAGGATCACGAAATCCCCCACCATCTCCGTCGGGAAGGAGACCTCCCCCCTCGCGATATCGTCGATCTTCCTGACGGGATCGCCGCCCACGAGGAACCTCACGCTCTCGGGGAAGCCCTTCGCCCTCATCCCCTCCCTCTCCGCCTCGCCGAGGTTCCTGCACGTGCCGTCGTACTGCGGCGGCTTTCCCGCCTTCATCATCTCCTCGCGTTTCGCTTCGAGCGCCTCGTCGGTGCAGAAACAGGGGAAGGCCTTCCCCTCCGAGACGAGCCTCATCGCGAATTCCCTGTACGTCCCCGTCCTTTCCGTCTGCCTGTACGGCCCGTACTCCCCCCCCACCCCCGGCCCCTCGTCCCATGTCAACCCCAGCCAGCGAAGGTCCTCGAGGAGCATCGTCTCGTACTCCCCGGTCGACCTCTCGCTGTCGGTATCCTCTACCCTTATAATAAACGAGCCCTTCGCGTGCCTCGCGAAGAGCCAGTTGAACAGGGCGGTCCTCGCTCCCCCCACGTGCAGATACCCCGTCGGGCTCGGCGCGAACCTGACCCTCGTTTCGCTCACTCCACCCATTCCTTTCAATATCCGCCGGCGGCGGGAATCGGACATCGCGCGCCGGCTGTCCCGGACGGGCGCTGCGCGCCGGGCCGCGTCATTTTTTCTCGATGAGAACGACCGCGGTGGCGGCAATCCCCTTTTTCTCCCCGATGGGGCCGAGGCCTTCGCCCCTCGTTGCCTTGACCGAGACGTCCCCGGGCTGCGCGCCAAGGCAGCCGGCTATCACTTCGATCATCCGCTCCCTGTACGGCGCGAGCCGCGGCTCCTCCGCGTGGATTATGCAATCGAGGTTAACGAGCCTGTACCCCTTTTCGTCCATCATCCCCGCCACCCGTTCCAGCAGGATCCTGCTCGAAATATCTTTATACTCAGGCGTGCCGGGAAAATGCTCGCCGAGATCGCCGAGGCCGAGGGCCCCGAGGACCGCGTCGCATATCGCGTGAAGAAGGACGTCGGCGTCCGAATGCCCGTCGAGCCCCGCGTCGCTCTCCACGCGCACCCCCCCGAGCATCAGCGGCCGCCCCTTCGCGAGGGGGTGAATGTCGTACCCTATCCCTATCCTCGCGGCGCCGCTCAATCGACCATCTCCCCGTCCGACATGGCGAGCTTTTTCCCAGCGAGGAAACTCGCCATGATCTCGAGATCCTCCTTCACCGTGACCTTGATGTTCCATCGTTCACCATCCACGACCTTCACGGTCATCCCCGCGGCCAGCACGAGGGAGCTTTCATCGGTAGAGGTCGCGATGACATCCTCGGAGGTGTCGTAAGCCTTCTTCAGCACATCCATCCTGAAGGCCTGCGGGGTCTGGATGCCGACGACCCCGCCCCGCGGGACTATGCTCTCGAGTTCCTCGCCCCTGAGCCTCGCCAGGGTGTCGGTGGCCTGAAGCGCGGGAACGGCCGCCCCGTGTTCTCGCGCCCCCGCGACGACCCTCTCGATCAGGCGTGTCGAAACAAACGGCCTGCATGCGTCGTGTATAAGAACGATGCCGGCCCCTTCGGCCTCCGCGAGGCCCCTTCGCACCGATTCCTGCCTCGTCTCCCCGCCCGTCACGACGCGAATCGACCGGTCCCCGATCTCCGCCGAAAGGATCTCCGCGGCCTTCTCCTCCCATCCCGCCGGAACCATCACGACGAACCGGCTTATCCCTCCCCATGCCCTCAGGCAGTCGAGGGATCTCGACAGGAGCGCTCGTCCCTCCACCTGGAAAAAGCTCTTCGGCAATTCCCTCCCGAATCTCAGCCCCCTGCCGGCGGCAGCGACGAGACAGACTATCTTCGTTTCTTCCATGTCACCATCATCCCTCGTTGCGTCATGGGTTTTATGAGCGGATCAGAATATCTCGACCTTGAGATATTTCTTGGGGTTCATTTTTATGTCGGCCACGAGCTCGTCGAGCCCCGTGATCGCCTTTTCGAGCTTGTCGAGCAGCTCTCGATCCTGCACGAGAGCCCCCAGCGTATTGTCGTCGGTTTCGAGCCTTCTCGCTATCTCCCCGAGTGAGCGGGTCACCTCCGAGATGCCGGCGAGAAGCTCCGGCAGCTCGCCGCTCGCGCTGTCCAGGCGGGCGAGAATGCTGTCTATCTTCGCGGAATTCCTCGCCAGCGTCGAGTCGACGCGCGCGGCGCTGTTGCCGAAGGCGTTCATCCCCCGGTTGATCGACGAAAGGTTCTCGTCGAGCCCTTCCCTCAGCCGGCCGCTCACGACCGCGAGGTTGTCGATGATTGTCGCGAGCCTTTCCCCGTCGGTCAGTATCCCTCCGAGCCTCTCCACCTCGTCCACGAGCCTCTGCAGATTCTCGGTCGCGGTGCCGACCGCCGCGAGCGCCTCCGAGATCCCGGGGTCGTAGATCCCCTGCATCACGGCGCCCTCGGCGAGGCGCTCGCCGGAAGATCCGAGTACGATCGAGACCGCCCTTTCCCCCATTATCCCCCTCGTCTGAAGAAAGATCTTCGAGTCGGCCGGGATGACGACCGATGTTTCGAGCGACATCGTTATGATCGCGTCCCTTTCCCTCAGGGCGACCTCCCTGACCTCCCCTTTTTCCACGCCGTTGACGTCGACCGCGTCGCCGCGGTCGATCCCGCCGACCATCGGGAAGACCGCCTGGATCTCGTACGTCTTCCTGCCGACCTTGAAACCCTCGAACCACATCAGCCCGACGGTGAATACGAGAACGGCGATAAAGATGGTGAACCCGACCCGAATCTCAAGAGTCTTGTATTCCATTTACGGCTCCCGTTTTCCCCGGGGGGATCAGAACGCCCCGATCGGGCCGTCCGCCCGCCCCTCGACGAACTGCCTTACGATTTCATTGTCCGTGCCGCGGATCTCTTCCGGGGTTCCCTCGTATATGATCCGCCCCTCGTGAAGCATCGCGAGGCGGGTCGCTATCTTGTAAGCGCTACCTATATCATGAGTGACCACGACCGAGGTGATGTTCAGCCCGGTCTGAAGATCCCTGATGAGATTGTTGATCACATCCGACATGATCGGATCGAGCCCGGTGGTCGGTTCGTCGTACAGAACGACCTTGGGATCCATCACGACGGCCCTCGCGAGACCGACCCTCTTCTTCATCCCCCCACTCAGTTCCGACGGATACCTGTCCTGAACGCCCTCGAGGCCGACGATCCTGAGCTTGTCGGCGACCATTTCCCTGATCTCATCCTCGTTTTTGCCAGAGTGCTTGACCAGCGGAAGGGCAACGTTCTCCTCCACGGTCATCGAATCGAACAGGGCCGATCCCTGGAAAAGCATACCAAAGTGCATTCTCATTTGGAACAGTTTTTTCCTGCTAAATTGCGTGATATCTTCGCCTTCAAAGAATATCCGCCCCTCGTCGGGCTTGAAGAGCCCCGTGATGTGCTTCAGGAGGACGCTTTTCCCGCACCCGCTGCGCCCCATTATCACGAGGGTCTCCCCGTGGGCGATATCCAGGTCGACCCCGGAGAGGACCTGTTGCGAACCGAACCTCCTCCTGAGATTCCTTATCTCTATTATCGGTTCATTTCTCATTGCGCCGTCCCGGCCGCGCGCGCCGCGCCGGCCGGCCTCCGGGAGCTTTCTCAGCCCGGACCGAAAATGATCTTGAATATGAGGAACGCCAGAAGGTAGTTGGCGATGAGGATCAGAAGGCAGGAGGCGACGACGGCCTTCATCGTGGCCATGCCGACACCCTCAGCCCCTCCCTTCGTCGAGAATCCGTAATAACATCCCATCAGTGCTATGATGAATCCGAAAAAGAAGGTCTTTATCAGCCCGCCGACGAGGTCCTGATACTTGAACAGGAGCCTCAGCCCGCTCTCGAAGACGTTCACGCTGACCCCGAGTGAGATCTTCGCGACGATCATCCCCCCGATGATGGCGAGGAAATCGGAGAATACCGTCAGCACGGGAAGCATCAGGATGGCGGCCGCTATCCTCGGCAGCACGAGGTACTCGACCGGATCGATCGCAATCATCTCCATCGCGTCGATCTGCTCGGTCACCTTCATCGTGCCGATCTCCGCCGCGATCGCGGCGCTCACCCTTCCGCCGACGACGAGGGCCGTCAAAACCGGCCCCAGCTCGAGGGTGACCGATTTCCCGACCACCGCCCCGAGGTACCTCAGCGGCACGAATCCCTGGAACTGGTAGGCCGCCTGAACGGCCGTGACGGCCCCGACGAAGACCGAGGTCACGAGCACGAGCGGTATCGACCCGGTCCCGATCCGGTCCATCTGAATCAGCATGTTCCTGAGATTGCGCGGAAGCTTCGGCAGCGCCTGGTTGACGCGGCAAAGGAGTATGAAGACTCCCCCCACCTCTTCGAAAAACAGAAGAAAGGGCCTGCCGAGCAGGATGAAAAATCTCAAATCGACCTCCGCCGTCGCGCCCCGGCCCGTCTCCTCGCCGGCCCGGAGCGTTCAGTGCCGCGCAGGGTCAGAAGACCTCGGCGATGTCCGCCGAGTCCACGGTCGCCATCGAACGGAACCGCGTGAATTGCTTCTCGAAGATCAGGTTCACCGTCCCCGTCGGGCCGTTTCGCTGTTTTCCGATTATGAGCTCCGCCTTTCCCTCCTTCTCGGGATCGCCGGGATCGTAGAGCTCCGGCCTGTACAGGAAGAGGACGAGATCGGCGTCCTGTTCGATTGCTCCGGACTCCCTAAGGTCCGAAAGCATCGGGCGTTTGTCGCCCGCCTCTCGATTCGACGGCCCTCGAAAGCTGCGAGAGGGCGATGACGGGAACGATTCAACTCCTTCGCCAGCGCCTTGAGGGACCTCGAGATCGACGAGATCTCCTGCTGCCTGTTCTCGCTTCTCTCGCTGACCCGGGCGAGCTGGAGATAATCTATCACGATAAGGGAAAGATCGTACTCGGCCTTCAGCCTTCTCGCCCTGGCCCTCATGTCGAGGGTGGTTATCGCGGGGGTGTCGTCTATGAATATCTGCGCCTCGGACAGAAGCCCGGCCGCGTTCGTCAGCCTCTCTATGTCCTTCGCGGAGGTGAATCCCTTGCGGACCTTCTGCGCGTCGACCTGCGCCTCGGCGCAAAGAAGGCGCTGGACGAGAAGCTCCTTGGACATCTCGAGGCTGAAGATGGCGACGGGCTTCTTCTCCTCGAGCCCCACGTGCTGGGCGATGTTGAGGGCGAAGCTCGTCTTTCCCATCGAGGGGCGGCCCGCGACGATCATCAGGTCGCTCGGATGCATCCCCGCCGTGTATTTGTCGAGATCGATGAACCCGGTCGAGAGGCCTGTGACGCTCTCGCGGGTCTCGTGGATCCTCTGAATCTCCTCGAACCTCTCCTTCAGGACGTCCTTTATGTGGAAGAACCCCTGGCTGACCCTCGACTCGGACACCTTGAAGATCCTCTGCTCGGCGCTGTCGAGTATCTCCCCGGCGTTCGTTTCGCCGCGGTAACATTCCCTCGCGATCTCCGAGGAGGCGTGGATCAGCTCGCGCAGGATGTATTTTTCGAGCACTATCTTCGCGTAATATTCTATGTTGGCCGCCGTGGGCACCGAATCGACGAGCTCCGTCACCGCGGCGACCCCGCCGACGCCGTCGAGGTCCCCCGCCCTCCTGAGCTCTTCCGTGAGGGTCATGATGTCGATCGGCTCGCGCCTGGTGAAAAGCGAAACCATCGCCTTGAATATCCTCGAGTGCGCCGGGCGGTAGAAGGCTTCGGGGAGTATTATCTCGATCGCCCTGGTGGCCGCCTCCGGCTCGAGAAGAATCCCGCCGAGCACTGCCTTCTCGGCCTCCAGCGCCTGGGGCGGCATCTTTTCAAGGGAGGGTTCGGCCCTGTTCTGCCTGATGTCGTCAGCCATCTCGTCCTTTCCTCCCGCCCGGCCCCGCGGGGCCTCCCGGGCCTTCGAACCCCTCCGGCCCCGTGTTTTCCGGGCCCGGCGCGGCCTTTCAGCCGCCGGTCTCCTCGTCGTAAAGCCGCCTGAGGAGCTTCATGTCCTCCCAGGTCGGGCGCTTGTATTCCGGATTTCTCAGAAGGGCCGCCGGATGATAGGTGACCAGCAGCCTCGTGTCTTTATAATAATGGGTCCCTTCGCGCAGGGTCTTCAGGCTCGCCGTCGTCTTCAGAAGGTTCTGCGCGGCGACCCTCCCCAGGGCGCACATCAGCACCGGCGAGATGATTTCGATCTGCCTCGCGAGAAACCCTTCGCAGGCTTTTACCTCCTGCTCCTCGGGATCCCTGTTCCCGGGAGGGCGGCATTTCAGTATGTTGGCGATGTAAACGTCTTCCCTCGAAAATCCGACCGAGGCGATTATCTTGTCGAGCAGCTTCCCGGCCCTCCCGACAAAGGGAACGCCCTGAAGATCCTCGTCCTTTCCCGGAGCTTCGCCGACGAAAACGACCTTCGCGCGCGGATTCCCGTCACCGAAGACCGTATTCGTCCTGCGTCTCGCAAAGGGGGCAACGCCTGCACCGGCCGACCTCCTCCTCGAGCCCGGCCATGCCGGCCGAGTCGATCTCCGCGGGCGATGTCTTCATCACGACTGCCGCCTCCTGGTGGTCCATCCTGTAGAGGATCACGGGCCCCTCCGGATACCTGTTCCTCAGGTACCTTTTAAGCTCGTCCCTGCAGCCGCTCCCCGGATTGCCCATCTTCTACGCCCTTTTGAGCCGCCGGTCGCCGAGCAGCATGTCGATCACCGCCGCGGCGGCCTCCTTTTTCGTGATGACGGAGGTCGCGGCGAGCTTTTTCACGCCCTTGAACAGGGTCACGCTGTTCGTTACCGCCTCGAATCCGGTACCCTCGCCCACCATGTTGAGAACGAGGTAATCGCATCCCTTCTCCGTGATCTTCCTCACCGCGTTCTCTTCGCCCTTTTCGCTTTCCAGCGCGAACCCGACGACGATCTGCCCCGGTTTCTTCGCCTTCCTGAGCGAGGCGAGGATGTCGGGGGTCCTCTTCAGTTTCAGCACCGCGTCCGTTTCGCCCTTCTTCATCTTTACGGGCGCCCTGCGCTCCGGCGCGAAATCGGCCACCGCCGCGGCCATAACGAGAACGTCGCATCGGGGGAAAGCCCTGGAGACCGCGTTCTTCATCTGCGCCGCCGAACGCACCGGTATCTCCGAATCGACGCGCGGGACGTCGATCGCGACGGGGCCGTGGATCAGGGTGACATCCGCCCCCAGTTCCTTCGCCCTCTCCGCGATCGCGAACCCCATCCTGCCGCTGGAACGGTTCGAAATATATCGCACCGGATCGATCTCTTCCTCGGTCCGCCCCGCCGTAACGAGGAACCTCACGCCGTCGAGAGGCCCCGGATAGAACGATCTTTCCACGGCCGCCAAGATCTCCGCTGGCTCGGCCATCCTCCCGGGCCCTTCCGTTCCGCAGGCCAGCTCGCCCGAACCCGGATCGATGAAATGTTTCCCGTCCCCCTTAAGAATCTCTATTGACCTTCGAACCGCCGGGTTCGCCCACATCCCGTCGTTCATCGCCGGGGCGAACCAGACGGGCGCCCTCGACGCGCACAGCACCGCGGCCGGCAGATCGCCTGCGAGCCCCGCCGCCACCCTTCCCAGGAAATCGGCCGTCGCAGGCGCGACGACGATCGCGTCCGGCCAGCCGGCCAGCTCGATATGCCCCACCGAGGGTTCGTCCCTGGGTTCGAACATGTCAAGGGGTACGGGATTTTCCGAAAGAACCTCGAATGTGAGAGGGGTGACGAACCTCGCCGCGGCCCCGGTCATCACGACCCTGACCCCGGCTCCGGCCCGTTTGAAGAGGCGGACGAGGAAGGCTGATTTATAAGCGGAAATCCCGCCGGTGACGACAAGAAGTATCTTTCTCCCGTCGAGGCCCGCCTTCCGCCTATTTCTCCTTCCCCGGCTCTTCATAGTTGTACTTCACTTTCCCTTCCAGAAGTCGTTTGATGGCTATCGTTGTCGGCTTCTCCTCGATCTCCTGGCCGGACATGCGTATGATCGTGTTTATCCTCCTGGCTTCCCTCGCCAGCACCCTGATAGCTTCGTACCTGTTGTGGATCTGCGCCACGATGTCTTCCATTGCTCTTATTTTCATGGCTACCTCTCGTTTGATTGGTTTCAGCCCCGACAAAGCGGGAACCTGTATTATTAATACATTTTCATTGCGTTTTCAACCAAATATTACCGGGCCGTCCCTCCGGAGCCATTTAAAAGCCATATTCCGCGGGGCGCCGCCGGCTCTGACGGCCGGGCCGCGCGCCGCCGCTCCGGGCGGCCCCGGACGATTTTTCAGCCCCCGCGCTCCGTTTCGATGATGCGCGCGACCTCGGAAACGCACCGCCGCAGGTCGTCGTTTACCACTTTGTACGCATAGAGATGGGCGAATTCCATCTCCCTTTTCGCGTTTTCAAGCCTTTTCGCGATGATCCCCTCGCCGGTCGGTCCCCCTTCCCCTGAGCCGCCTCTCCAGAACCTCCCAGGACGGGGGGCTGATGAATATCGTCACCGCTCCGGGGCGCTTTTCCTTTACCAGCATCCCGCCCTGGACGTCAATCTCGAGAAGCACGCTGTTCCCTTCGGCAAGCTCCTTTTCAACGAATTCGGCCGATGTCCCGTAGAGGTTGCCGTGGACCTCGGCCCACTCGAGAAGCTCGCCGCGGTCCCGCCTCCCGGCGAATTCCTCCGGGCTGACGAAACGATATTCGACCCCGTCGCGCTCCCTCCCCCTCGTCGGGCGCGTCGTGAGCGAGATCGAACGCACCAGGCGCGGGGCCTTTTCGAGCACGAGATCGACAACGGTCGATTTGCCGACCCCCGACGGGCCCGATACGACGATAATTTCCGGAGCGCCTCTCGTCATGAGTATGCCTATTCCAGGTTCTGAATCTGTTCCCTGATCTTCTCGCCTTTTTCCTTTATCGACAGGCAGTCCCTGATTATCGCGGGATCGGTCGCCTTGTTCCCCATAGTGGTCGCCTCGCGGTGGATCTCCTGAAGGAGGAATGTCAGTTTCTTGGAAACCTCCCCCCCCTTCTTCAGTATCTTCCCGAACTGGTCGAGATGGCTTTTCATCCTGACCAGCTCTTCGGAGAAATCGGCGCGATCGGCGAGAAGGGCCGCCTCCATAGCCCATCGGTCGTTGTCGATTCCCGTCCCGTCCATGATCTGCTCAAGCCTTTTCTTCGCCCGGGAGATGGCGCGCTTCTTCGCCGCCGGCGCCCGCTTCTCGATCCCGGAGGCGAGCGTCCCTATGGAATCGAGATTCTCGCCTATATCCTTTTTCAGCGCCTCGCCTTCGTTCGAACGCATGGCGACGCACCTGTCGACGGCCGCGGCAAGGGCCTTGTCCACGGCGCTCTTTATCACCGCGTCGGGGATCGATTCGGACTTGTTCGAAAAAACCTCGGGGAGGGAAAGAAGGGTGTTGATGTCGACCTGGCCGGGAATCCCCTCGTCGGCCGCGAACTCCTTCAGCCTGTCGTACGTTTTTTTCAGGAACGCCGTATTGATCTCGAAATTGTCGATCTCGAACTCCTTGTCGAACGAAACGGTCACGTAGACGTGTCCCCGCGTTATCTTCTTTCGCAGGGTCTTTTCGATATCCTTTTCGAATTCCCCGAGGATGCGCGGCATCCTTATCGAAAATTCGACGTACCGGTGGTTGACCGTGCGGATTTCCACCGACACCTCTCCGTTGCCGATGGCGGCGGAGCCTTTTCCGAATCCTGTCATGCTTGTGACCATCTGCTCTCCTCTTTCACCTGGCCTCGATAATGCCTTTCGGGACATCTTATAGGGAACGGGGACTTTTGTCAAAAGGGCTTTTGGCGCGGCGGCGCCGTTGACATCGCGGCGGCCGCCGCATATGATACCGCGATGAACGGTATCGCCGCATACGCCCTCGCCGTCGAGCTAGATAAAATTCTTCCCGGAAGCAGAGTGGTCAAATCGCTCCTGCTACCGGCGGGATACCGGCTGATCCTCGACCGCGGAGACCTGCCGGGCTTCGACCTCCTTTTCTATTCGCGAGAGGCGGAGATCGTCCCCTCCTCCATGCTCGAAATCCCGGCCGGGCATACGCGCGAGACCTTCGGCGCCTTGCGCGGGGCGACCGTCGCCGGAGCCTCCGTTCCGGGCCCCGACCGCGTCATCGTGATCGACCTTCGGCAGGAGGATTCCTGGGCGAAAAGCTCCGGGTATTCGCTGAGGCTCGATCTCTCGCCCGGCATGAAGGCGGTTTCCCTCTTCCAGATGCCGGAATGAAAGGGCTTGCGGGGCGCATGGTGTCCCCGGATCGGGGACGCCCCGGGGGCCGTTCGAAACGGCGGATCCCGGGCGCTGGTCGATTCTCGACCTGCCGAAGCAGTGCCCCGGCGAGATTTCGGAGATCCTCGCGCGGGTCGTCGGAGGCCCGGGGACCCGGGCCGGCGGAGGGTAAGGGCGGCGCGCGAAGCGGCGTCGGCCCTCGTCTCGATGATAGGAGGACTCGATCCCGCGCTGTCGCGTTATCTGACAAGGGAGTTCGGATCCTCTCCGGAGGCGTTCTGGCTCAATCTCGCGGCCCTCGGACGCTCACTCGTCTCGCGAAGATTCGAATGGAACGTCTACGACCTCCCCGGGGCGGGAAGAGATGGCGAATTCGCGCTCTACCCCGTCGCTCTTCCGGCGCCGGCGAGGTTCGGGAAATCTCCGGGGATGCTCGAGGCCCTTCGCGTCGGCGCCGCCGGGCGGGTTCTCCCGCAGTACGTGGCGCACCTGAGGAAGGCGGCCGCGGCGCCGCTTAAAAAGGAGATCCGCAGGGCCCGAAAGCTTCTGGGCAATCTCTCGGAGGATCTCGGGGAAGCGGGCAGGGCGGCGGAATTCAGGCGATACGCGGATCTTCTCGCGACGAATCGCCACCTTCTGAAAAGGGGAATGAAGGAGATAACGCTGAAGGATTTTTCGGGCGAGGCCTCGCTGACGATTCCCCTCGACTCGTCGCTCGATCCCGACAGGAATATAAGGAAATATTTCCGGAAAGCGAAAAAAGGCGGCCCGGGGGCTTCCCGTCATCGGAAGCCGCGTCGAAAAGATAAAATCCGAACTGGAGAAAAAGGCTCTCGCTCTGGGGCGGCTTGACGCTCTCGACTCGCCCGCCGATCTTCTTCGTCATGCCCCCCGATGAGTGAGCTTTCCGCGAAAAGCGACGACGCCGAAAAAACCACGAGGTTCAAACGTTTCCGTCTCGACGACAAGCACTGTATCTACGCGGGCCGGAGCGGCGCGGAAAACGACGAGCTTACCCACGAATTCGCCTCTCCCTCCGATCTCTGGTTCCACGCGCAGGGAAGCGCGGGCTCGCACGTCATTTTGAAGGGGGCCGACAGGTCGACGTCCCGTCGCATGATCGAGACGGCTGCGGCGGTCGCCGCATGGTTCAGCAAGGCGAGGAACTCCCGCACCGTCCCCGTAATCTATACAGAGAAAAGACATGTGCGAAAGCCGCGGGGCTCGCGCCCCGGCACCGCGGTCTGCCAGAGGGAAAAAACGATCTTCGTGACGCCGGCCCTTCCCGATGAGACCGGCCCGGCGGATGACGACTGAAAGAGGCGGACCGTGACGCCGCCGAGCACGGAGAAGGATTAAAGCATAAAAAAAGGAGGCTGACGCCTCCTTTTTCTCGATAACCCTGACTCTGTCAACGGGAGGTTTTGAGGCCTTCCATCGACCGGTGCGGCCGGTTATCCCTCAGCCGCACTCCTTCCTGTTACCGCGGGCAGTATGTTAATTTGCAAGAGCCGTACCAGAAAAGAAAAAACCGCCCGAGGACGACAGCTATAATTCATTGTAATTAAATAAGATGCGCGGTGGTGATTTTCGAGCTCAAAGCATCCCGGAGATTTTTAGTAGTCAGTCGAGTAAAATATGTTTATAGCGCGTTAAGTATTTTAACCCGCTACTTCTCCACGTACCCCGTCTCGGTACCCAGCAGATAGGTGTTGGTGTCTCCGAATCCGAGATCGAGCTCAACGACAGGGAAGAACTCCCACTGCATGTAAATCTCACAGAAGGGTGGTGTTTCGCCTTCCGCCGGAAGGATCATGATCCTGTGATATTCGTTGTCGACGCGCGAGAAGGTCAGGTAGTAATTTCCCTTCGTCATTATCCGATAGGTTATCCCATCGAACTTTACGATCCTGCACCCGGGGCTAACGGTCTTCACATCAATCGGAATGGCGAGCTCTTGTGCCGATAAGGACGAGGCGGCGATAATCAGCACTGCGATCGAAAACAGCAGGACAATCTTTGTGCCCTTCATCAGAACCTCCTCTCTCTTCTCAAAGGTAACGGTTTTTCCCCTACAGAAGCATTCTACCACAAGACGGTGTCGCGCTTTCTAACACGGGGGAACTATAACACATATTTTCTTTATATTCCACTTTTATTTAAATTACAATCTTATCCCGATTATTTATTCCTCAATCTCGCCCTTTAGCTCGTCGATCTCTTCGAGAAGATTCCGGAGAAATTCCCCCTCGATCTTCCTCATCACCCTCCCCTTTCTGAACAGCACCGCGCCCGAGGCCGTTCCCGCGAGCCCGATGTCCGCATTGGCCGCTTCGCCGGGGCCGTTCACCTCGCATCCCATCACGGCCACCTTCAGACCCATTCCGATCCGGGGAAGCGCCGTTTCGAGTTCCTGGGCAATGGCCGCGACGTCGATATGGCATCTACCGCACGTGGGGCAGGAGATTATCTCCGGGATGTCCTTCCTCAGTCCCAGGGCGGACAGCATCGCCGCAGCCACGACGATCTCCTTCAGCGGATCTCCCGAGAGGGAGACCCTGACCGTGTCACCGATCCCGCTCGAGAGGAGGAGGGTGAGGGCGACGACCGATCTCGCGGTTCCCGAAAGGGGCGGTCCCGCTTCCGTCACTCCGACATGCAGCGGGTAGTCGTTCGATCGCGCGAATATCCTGTTGGCCTCGACCGTCTCGGCCGGATCGGCCGATTTCAGGCTGAAGACCATGTCCCTGAAACCCGTCTGCTCGATCATCACCATATGTCTGAGCGCGCTCTCCGCGAGCGCGCCGGCCGGATCGTCCGCGTACTTCTCTCTCAGATCCCTCTCGAGGCTTCCCGAGTTCACACCGATCCGCACCGGTATGCCGGCCACGCCGGCCGCGTCCACCACGGCCCTCACCCTGTCCGGGCTTCCTATGTTGCCTGGGTTGATCCTTATCCCCGCCGCGCCGGATTGTATTGAAGCGATCGCGAGCCTGTGGTCGAAATGTATGTCTGCCACGACCGGTATCGGGCTTTCGCCGCAAATCCATTTCAGCGAATCCGCGTCGCAGGCGTCCCGCACGGCGACCCGCACGATCTCGCAGCCGGCGGCCGCGAGCGCCTTTATCTGCGCGAGGGCCCCGTCGCGCTCGGAGGCCGGGAAGGTGGACATCGACTGGATCGACACGCGATGGCCTCCCCCCACGCCCACGCCCCCGTATCGGACGGCCCTGGTCTTCCTTCTTCCCCTGGTCATCCCCGGTCCGCCGCCGGTACAACCGGTATCATCCTTCAACTCAAACCTCCTGGAGAGCGGGGCCCGCGACGCGGGAATCTCCCTTTCTCACGGTTATCCCTTCGCTGTCGAGGTGCTCGAGCAGTGGAACGGCGTACTTCCTGGAGAGTCCGAACTCATCCTTGAACTCTCCGACCGACATCGAGCCCGAGGAGGAAAGGATCCGCGCGAGCCTTTTTTTCATTTCGTCGAAAACTCCGGAATCCATGTACCCTTCGCCGCCTATCTTTTTTATCCTGCCTTCGGACTGCAGAATATGCAGGTATTTTACGGCCAGCTTCTCGCTGCCGGGAAGGCGGATCAGGTCCTGGTATCCGGCGAACTGCATCCCGGCATCCCTTATCCTCTTCTCGAGGGCGCCGATCATCTCGACGTCGCGCTGCGAAAGCTCGAGCTGGCCGCTCCCGGCCCTCACCTTGCCCGAGCGGAAGAAAAGCCTGTTCGCGTCCCTGCCCTTCGAGAGAAGGTAATCGAAGGCGGGGCCACCTCCCATCTCGGCCTCGAGGCGCAGCTGTTCGCGGTCGATCCCCCAGATCAGCGGATTGGCCGCCGCGAATCGTTCCAGGACGGAGTACATCCTCTTCTCGCTCTCCTCCAGAACTGCCGCCGAGAAAAGCCTCTCGCCGATCCATCTGGCGGCGCCCGCAGCCTCGAGCGCCGCGGCCTCGGCGGCCGCGGTTTTCTCCGGGATCCCATACGCCCTCGCGCGCTTGAGGGATATCCCGTCCAGTTTTTCCCTGGCGATGAGCGCGGCGATTATCTTCGCGGGATCGCGCGATGAGAGCTCTTCGAGCTCGGCGACAAGCTCGGGCCGGAACCGTCTCGCCTTCGGCGCGAGAGGATCGAGCACCCTGCCTCCCGCGAGAACCCTCATCGGAGAATATGTTCGCAGGATGAAACCGTCCTGCCCGAACGCCACGGCCGGGCTCTCGAGCCGAAGCTGAACGAATCCTTTTTCGCCTTCGCCGATCTCGTCCCTGCCGAGGAGTATGGCCCTCGCGAGTATCTCGGCGGCGGCGTGGTGAAGCCGGACCCTCTGCCTGTTGACGAGGCGCGAGCCCTTGATCCCGCTCACCTCGACGACGGCGTTGATCATGCTCGTCTCCTCCCCCGCGCCCGGCGAAAGGAGCTGCGACCCGGTCGCGATCTCCTCTATCTTTACTCCGTGAAGCGCGAGCGCCGTTCGCATGCCGGCCTGCCCCTCGGAGAGCGCCCTGTCGAAATTATGCACGTCCCTGACCCGGACCTTTTTCCCCCCGGGCCATATGACCAGCTCGTCGCCGGAGCGCACCCGCCCCGCCCACGCGGTGCCGGTCACGACCGTGCCTATCCCGCTGCGCGTGAAGACCCTGTCGACGGGCAACCTGAAAAAGTCCCCGCCCCTCCCCTGTTTCGCCTTCAGAGTTCCCGCCCGAAGGAGCTCCCTGAGCTTCTCGATCCCTTCCCCCGTGACCGCGGACGTTCTTACGAAGGGGGCGTCCTCCATGGCGCTCCCTTTGAGCATGTCGCGAACCTCGCTCTCCACCACGCCCGCCGTCTCCGCATCGACGAGGTCCGTCTTCGTCACGGCCACCACGGCGTCTCCAACGCCGAGCAGCCTCAGAACCTCGAAATGCTCGACGGTCTGGGGCATCACTCCCTCGTCGGCCGCCACCACGAGCAGCGCGAGATCGACGCCGACCGCCCCGGAGACCATGTTCTTAACGAACCTCTCGTGCCCCGGGACGTCGACGATATCGGCCTCCACGCCATCGCCGAGGTCGATCGGCGCGAACCCCAGCACTATCGAAATGCCCCTGCGGCGTTCCTCCTCGAGGCGGTCGGTGTTCCGGCCCGTCAGCGCCTTTACGATCTCCGTCTTCCCGTGGTCCACGTGCCCCGCGGTGCCTATGATCACATGCTTCAAAAGGCCTTCCCCGCTTTCATTCGATCATCCCGCGATCCGTTCGATCGACGCGCCGAGCTTCCTCAGCTTTTCCTCTATCCTCTCGTATCCCCTGTCTATGTGGTAGATCCTCAGTATCCTGGTCTCCCCCTCGGCGGCGAGAGCCGCGAGGATCAGGGCTGAGCTCGCCCTGATGTCGGTCGCCATGACCGGCGCCCCCTGAAGGGAGTCGACCCCCGTCACGACGGCGACGCCCCCCTCGAGCACGATCTTCGCCCCGAGCCTCTTCAGCTCCGGGACGTGGGTGAACCTCTCGGTGTAGACGCGTTCCATTATCGAGCTCGCCCCCCTCGCGCGGCACATGACCGCCATCATCTGCGCCTGCATGTCTGTGGGGAAGGCCGGATAGAACCCCGTTTCGATATTGACCGGCTCGATGCGGCCCGGGCCCTGCACGGTCATTTTCCCCGGGCCGGTTTCGACCCGGGCGCCGCACGCCTCCAGCCTTTCGACGACCGCGTGCATGTGATCCGGCTCGCAGCCTTTTATCTCGACCCTTCCCCCCGTTATCGCAGCCGCGGCGGCGAATGTCCCCGCTTCTATCCTGTCGGGGATGACGCGGACCCTGAACGGCCTGATCCCGCTCACCCCCTCGATCTCCATCCGCGAAGTGCCTTCGCCGGAGATCGCCGCTCCGGCCCCGTTCAGCGCCGCCGCGAGAGCCGATACCTCCGGCTCTCGCGCCGCGTTCTCTATGACCGTCCTTCCTTCGGCAAGCACCGCGGCGAGCATCAGGTTCACCGTGGCCCCGACGCTCGGAAGGGACAGAATGATCTCGGCGCCCCTGAGCCTCGATGCCCTGGCGTCGATATACCCGTGATCTATCCTGATGTCGGCCCCGAGCGCCTTCAATCCCTGAAGGTGAAGATCCACCGGCCGCGGGCCCCAGGCGCACCCTCCCGGCATCGAAACCCGCGCCTTGCCGAATTTCGCGAGGAGCGGGCCGAGCGCGTAAATCGACGCCCTCATCGTCCTCACGAGGTCGTACGGCGCCTCGAAGGATTTGATATCGGAAGCGTCGGCCGTGAGCGTCCCCTTCTCGAGAGTCGACGGCACCCCGAGCACGGCGAGCAGCTGCATCATCGTTGTCGTGTCCCGCAGCTCGGGAACATTTTCGAGCGCGCATTTTCCCCCCGTGAGGATCGTCGCCGCCATTAGAGGCAGCATCGCGTTCTTGGCTCCGCTGACCTCGACGCTCCCTTCGAGCCTGCACGGTCCCATTATCCTGAAACTGTCCATCAAAGCGCTCCTTCCCGCCCGCGCGGCAGGTATGCTGATATGATCCTGTCGATCCTGTTGTAATCCTTCCTCGCCCTGATCCTTTCGTACCCGCCGCCGGCCAGCATCTCCCCTATCCTCGCGGCCTGCCCCTCCCCGGCCTCCATCGCGATGAGTCCTCCCGGCTTCAGGAAGGCCTTTCCGGCCGCCGCGAGGATCGGGTAAAAATCGAGCCCTTCGGCCCCGCCGTCCAGGGCCGTTCGCGTCTCGAACCCCGACACCTCCTTCTGAAGCCCGTCGATATCCGGGCCGGGCACGTAGGGAGGATTCGAAACGAGAAGGTCGAAGAGGGGCGCCGGCGCGAGCGCGCCGAACCCCGGGGCGGCTAGAACGGCGACCCTGTCCGAGACGCCGAGCCTCGCGAAATTTTCGCGCGCCAGCTCCGCCGCGTCGCGGGAAATGTCGAAGGCCACTCCGCTCCAAAGGGGATTCCTCGCCGCGAGGGCGCCCGATATGACGCCGCTCCCCGTCCCGAATTCGAGGAAGCGGACCGGCCCGCCGCCGCCGAGCTCCTCTTCGACACATTCCACGAGGAGCTCCGTCTCGGGCCTCGGGATGAAGACGTTCTCGCGGACCTTGAAGGCCAGCGACATAAACTCGACCTCCCCAAGGATATACTGGAGGGGAAAACGGCCCGCCCTTTTCTTCAGGTCCGCCCTGTACTGCTCCAGCGTCTTCTCCTCCAGCCTCTCGCCGAAACGGAGGTATAGATCCAGGCGTGAACAGCGAAGGGCTTTTGCGAGAAGATGCTCGGCGCTAAGGCGCGGCGACTCGACCCCGTGTTTCTGCAGGTAACCTTCCGACAGGCGCACGGCTTCCATGACGGTAGGCGTCTTTTCCATCCCTATTCCCCCGGCTTCCGGTCCTTTTCCATCTCCGCGGCCAGAAGCTCTTCCCTGTGCGCGACGGCCAGCTCGCCGACAAGCTCGTCGAGATCGCCGTCGAGGATGCCCCCGAGATTATGGAGGGTGAGACCTATGCGATGGTCGCTCACCCTGCCCTGCGGGAAATTGTATGTTCTTATCTTCGCGCTCCTGTCCCCGGACCCGACCATGTCCCTGCGGGTCGCGGCAATCTCGTCGGCCTGTTCCTGCCGCGCCTTCTCCAGCAACCTCGACATCAGGACCTTCATCGCCTTCGCCTTGTTCTTGTGCTGCGATTTCTCGTCCTGGCAGGTGACGACCATGCCGGTCGGCAGGTGCGTTATCCTCACCGCGGAGTCGGTCGTGTTGACGCTCTGGCCTCCCGGCCCGCTCGACCTGAAGACGTCCACCTTGATGTCCTTCTGATCGACCTGAACGTCTATCTCCTCCGCTTCCGGGAGAACGGCGACCGACACGGCCGAGGTGTGGATCCTCCCTCCCGACTCGGTCACGGGAACCCTCTGCACGCGGTGGACCCCGCTTTCGAATTTCAGTTTCCCGTAGGCTTCGGGGCCGATTATCAGGAAAATGATCTCCTTATATCCGCCCTTCTCCGTGGGGCTGCTGCTCAGTATATCGACCTTCCATTTCCGGTTCTCCGCGAAAAGGCGGTACATCCGCGCGAGGTCCGCGGCGAAAAGGGCCGCCTCCTCTCCGCCCGTGCCGGCCCTGATCTCCATGACGGTGTTTCTCGAATCGTCCGGGTCGCCCGGGACGAGGAGTATCTTTATCTCCTCCTCCAGGCTCGCGACCTCCTCCTTGACCTCTTCTATCTCGGCCCTCGCGAGCGCGGTGAATTCGGGGTCTTCCGAATCATCCAGAACCTGCCGGGCCTCCTTCAGGCGGTTGGCGAGCCCCATGAATACCTTTATCTTCTCCACGGCTTTCTCGAGATCGCTTCGTTCCCTTCCCAGCTTCCTGTAAACGGCCTGGTTCCTGATGTTCTCGGGATTGGACAGATCCTCTCCGAGCTGATCGTAGCGTCTGATTACCTTCGCGTATCTTTCGATGGAATCCAAAAAAAGCCTCCGGTCATGCCCGGACGCACCGCGCGCCCCGGCGGCGGGAAATCCCCCGGGATTGAACTCTAATTAATAACGCCGCGTCTTTCCAGTAAATTGTCGTCGAGGCTGGCGTTGAGAGCCGCGATCGCGACCTCTATCTGGTCGGAGGAAGGTTCCCTGGTCGTGAATCTCTGCATCTTCAGCCCCGGCCAGAAAAGAAAACCGAGGCGCCTGCCGACGCCGGGGCGCGCGGATAATTTCAGGACTTCGTAGGAGATCCCGCCTATCAGCGGGATGAACGAGAATCTTATCAGCCTGTCGACGATGCTGTCCGGTTTCCCGAGAAAAACGAAGACCGCCACGCTGACGAGCACGATGATCAGAAGGAAGCTCGTGCTGCACCTTGGATGGTAGCGGGACTGGCCCGCCGCACTTTCGACCGTCACGTCCCCCCCGCTCTCGAACGCGAAGATCGTCTTGTGCTCGGCTCCGTGGTATTCGAAGACCCTGCTCATCTCCTTCCACCTCGTTATAACGACGATGTAGAGAAAGATGAAGAGGAGCCTCAGGGCGCCGTCCACGGCGTTGAAGACCAGATTGCTGTCGAACCGGAACAGCTCGGTGAGCTTGAGCGGCAGGTAGAAGAAAAGAAGGAACCCGAGCCCGAACGCTGCCGCGACGGTTCCCGCGACATAGGCCGCGGAAAGGCCCGCGTTCGGCTTCTTTTTCCTTTCTTCTTCCGTGGAGGCCTGTTCGGCCGAGAATGAGAGGGCCTTGACGGCGACGACGAGCGTTTCGACGAGGGTCACGGCGCCCCTGAGAACGGGCAGGTTTAGAACCTTGTTTCTCCTCGTCAGGCTGACGAAAGGCTCGGCCTTTATCGCGATCGCTCCCGAGGATGTCCGCACGGCCGTCGCGATCCCCTTCGGAGAACGCATCATCACGCCCTCGATGACGGCTTGCCCACCGACATGAAGATTCATTCTTTCTTCCCTGCCGGTCATCTGTTCCCCGTAAATCCGCAGGATGGCATGGAGGGATTATTCGTCGCTTTTTTCGGCTGGTTTCTTACGATAATCGCCGTACTTGCGCTGGAACCTCTCGACGCGACCGGCCGTATCTATCAGCTTCTGCTTCCCGGTGAAGAAGGGGTGGCAGAGAGAGCAGATTTCGACCTGTATATTCTCATGCGTCGATCTGGTTTTTATCACGTTCCCGCACAGGCATGTGATAGTCGTCTGTTTGTAAGCCGGGTGGATTCCCTTTTTCATTTTCCTACTCCGATTTCATGCTTCTCGAGCCCCGGCGGCCATTCGGCCGCGGGATGCTAAATCTAATATGGTTTGAACCGAAATTCAAACGGATTTTTTCCTTTTTTCGCCCCCCCTCCCGGGCGGGGCGCCTCCTACGCGTTCATCGATCCGAGGAATTTCGAGTTGGTCTTGGTTCGGGCCATCTTCTCGAGCAGGAATTCCATCGCCTCGACGCAGCTCTTGTCGCTGAGGAACTTGCGAAGGATATAGACCTTGGCGATAACATTCTCGTCGAGAAGGAGCTCTTCCTTCCTCGTCCCGGAACGGAAGATGTCTATCGCGGGCCACACCCTCTTGTCGGCGAGCCTGCGGTCGAGCACTATCTCGAGGTTGCCCGTTCCCTTGAATTCCTCGAAGATGACCTCGTCCATGCGGCTCCCCGTCTCGACGAGGGCCGTCGCGACGATCGTCAGGCTTCCCTGCTCCTCGGTGTTCCTGCGCCGCGCCGAAAAACCGCTTCGGGCGCTGCAGGGCGTTCGAATCGACGCCCCCGGAGAGGATCTTGCCCGAGTGGGGCACGACCGAGTTGTGGGCCCTGGCGAGCCTCGTTATGCTGTCGAGTAGAATGACGACGTCCTTGCCGTGCTCCACGAGCCTCTTGGCCTTCTCGATCACCATGTCGGAGATGTGCACGTGCCTGTCCGCCGGCTCGTCGAAGGTCGAGCTGATCACCTCTCCCTTCACCGACCGTTCCATGTCGGTGACCTCCTCGGGGCGCTCGTCGATCAGGAGGACTATCAGCACGATTTCCGGGTGATTCGTCGTGATCGAGTTCGCTATCTTCTGAAGGAGAATGGTCTTTCCCGTGCGCGGGGGCGCGACGATGAGGGCCCTCTGTCCCTTCCCGATCGGGGTCAGGAGGTTCATCACCCTGGTGGAAAGGTCCTTGGGATTGTTTTCGAGATTGATCATCTTGTCGGGATAAAGAGGGGTCAGGTTGTCGAAAAGGGTCTTTTTCCTGGCCTTGTCCGGATGCTCGTCGTTGACAGCCTCCACCTTGAGCAGGGCGAAATACCTCTCCGAATCCTTCGGAGGCCTGATCTGCCCGTAAACGGTGTCGCCTGTTCTGAGCGAGAATTTCTTGATCTGCGGACGGTGATATATAGATATCGTCCGGACCGGGCAGATAGTTGTAGGTCGGCGACCTCAGGAATCCATACCCCTCAGGAAGAACCTGAAGCACCCCCTGGTTGTAAATCAGGCCGTTCAACTTCGCCCTGGCTTCGAGAATCTTGAAGATGATCTCCTGCTTCCTCATTGTGCTGGCTTCCTGGATGTCCAGCTCGACGGCCATCTCCATAAGTTCGTCGATCTTTTTCTTTTTCAGTTCCGCGATATCCATTAACTCCAACCTTTGCTGATAATCGTCCCCGTTTATGATTGAACTTCCAGAAGAAGGCGGTCCGCTCCGCGTTACGTCATTCTTCTGATTGAATTGAGTCGATTGATTTGGACCGGCGATCCCGAATCGCGCGGCCCTTTCGTCCACCCCGGCGCTTTAAGCGGAAACCCGTAAACTTCTATCGACGTGCTTCGCCTGTTTCTTGAGGGCTAAGTGTGCTCCCCGAAAAATCCGGTCCTTGCTTTTTTAACGGAGAACTGGGAGCAACGAAGAAAGACGACCTTTCCATGCGCTTAAATCTACCCTGACCTGCTTCCTCTGTCAAGTGAAATGGAAAAATTACGGAAAATATTGCGGCCGCCGGGAAGGTCGCGGGTGGGCAGGATCGCTGCCCACCCGCACGGGATTATCTACTCTTCCGACAATTCCTGGAACTTCTGCATCGCCCTTTCGGCAAGCTCCTTCATGTTCTTCTTCGTATATGTCAGGGCAAGGATCTGCCATCCTTGCGGATCGGCGGGATCGATCTCGGTCGTGTACTTCTGCGCGTACATGATCACTTCATCCCAGAACTCTCCCTGGTAGTAGGAAAGGATCAGGTTGTAATAGGCGTTCTTGTTCTCCGGCTGAAGCGCTACGACCTGCTGGTAGGCGTCCGCCGCGCTCATGTACTCCTTTAGCCTCAGGTAACAGACCCCCAGGTTGTAATAAAGGTCGGGGGTGTCGGTCCCCGATCTGCGGTAGCCCTGGGCGGCGAGCTGGTACATCTTGGCCGCGCCCCCGTAATTCTCCGCGCGCAGAAAATCGTTGCCGATCTCCTCGACGATTTCCGCGTTGGTCGGATCGTCCTGTATCAGCCTGTCGAAGGTCGCTTATCGCCTGTTCCTCGTCCCCCTTCATAATCATGACGCGCCCGGCCAGCGACAAACCCTTCCCGTAATCGGGATCGTCGCCGCTTATCTTCGCCATGAGGGTGTCGGACGCGGCATATAGATTTTCCATGTAGGTGCTGTCGCCCTCTTCCACGATCTGGTTGTAGGCCATCGCCAGGTTGAGCCATCCTTTTATCTTCCTCGGATCGGCCTGCGTGGCCAGCTCGAATTCCTTCGCCGCCCCCATCATGTTCGCCGAGCCGTATTCGCTCACGCCCAGATTGAAATGCCTCGCCCAGTTCGAGCCGATGTTGTTCTCCGCATCGGTTTTCTTCTTGGGATCGAGCTCGGCGGACCTCATGAAGTAGTAGTAGGCGCTGTCCATTTTCTCTATGAAAGTGTACGAGTACCCGAGCTGAAAATAAGCCTCGGCGTCGTTGGGATTCTTTTCGAGGCCGAGTTTGGCGCTATGTATCGCCTTGTAATATTGCTTCGTCTGGTTGTGGAGCATGGCGCTCGTCGTTTCCACGCTCTTGCAGGCGTACACGCCGAGAAGCAGGGAAACAAGAACGACCGCGACCACCTGATTTCTTCTCATCTGGAAGATACCTCCTTCGCATCCTTTCCGGACTACGATTGACACCCGTATTAAAACGATGGACTGCCTGAATGAAAAGTTAGCAGCCGTCCCGGTTCATGTCAAGGATTATCAGACTGCGGGGATTTTGCATCCGGTTTGCTATAAAAGGTTTACAGGATTAACGTCCCATTGCAGGTCGATCCCTTTCATCCCGGACAGCGCCCGTACGGCGGCATCGACAAGCCTTTTCCTCGCCTCGTCCTGAAACCGTCCCCTCGCCATCACATGGAAACGGTACCTTCCCTTTATCCTCTCCACGAGGGCCGCCACCGGGCCGAGCAGGGCTTGCGCATCCAGGAGCCCTTCCCCCTCGAGCGCCTCATAAACCAGGCGCCCCGCCTCCGCGGCCGAGGCTGCGGAGAGGGACGAGACCGTGAACAGTACGAGATCGATCGCGGGCGGGTAGCAGAGCTGTTTCCTCAACGCCAGCTCCACCGCGGCGAAACCGGGGAAATCGTGCCCGGGCAGATGGTCGTAAATGAAATGCCCCGGCGCGAAAGCCTGAACGATCACCCTTCCCCCCAGAGTACCGCGGCCCGTCCTCCCGGCCGCCTGGGAAAGAAGGTGGAAGGTGCGTTCGGCCGCCCTGAAATCGGGGAAGTTGAGCCCCTCGTCGGCGGCCAGTATGCCCACCAGGGTCACGTCCGGGTAATGGTGGCCCTTGGCCACCATCTGCGTGCCGAGCAGGAAGTCCGCTTCCTTTCGGCCGAATTTCTCCAGCAGGTCGAGATGCCCCGTCTTCCCCGCCGTCGTGTCGAGGTCCATCCTGAGGATCCTCGCCCCGGGCAGGAGATTTTGAATCTCCATCTCGACCCTCTGGGTCCCCGCCCCTCTTTGAATGATCCCGTACCCTCCGCACCTCGGGCATCTGTCCGGCGGGGTCCGGCGGTGCCCGCAATAATGGCAAAGCAGCCTGTGCCCCCTGCTGTGGTAGGTAAGGGAGATGGAGCAGTTCGGGCATCTCTCTATCCAGCCGCAGGCGCCGCACTGGAGGTAGAAGGCGTGCCCCCTGCGATTGATCAGTATTATCCCCTGTTCGCCCCGGCGCGCCGTCTCCTGCATCGCGCCGAGGAGCTCCTCGGAGATGATCCCCTCGCGCCCCCTCATGTCGACGATCTCCACGCGGGGCATCTTTCCGCCGGCCGGCCTTTCCGAAAGGGTGAAGAGCCTTATCCGGCCGTCCTTCGCTTCCGACCAGCTTTCCAGGGAGGGGGTCGCGGAACCCAGGAGAAGAGGGACCCGTTCGTTCCGGCTCCTGAACGCGGCCGCCTCCACCGCGCTGTAGTGGGGCTTTTCCTCCTGTTTGAACGAAGAATCCTGCTCCTCGTCGATCACGATGATCCCGAGGTCCCTTATCGGCACGAAGACGGCGGACCTCGGCCCTATGACGACCCTGGCCTCGCCCGCCGCGGCACTTTTCCATATGCCGGCCCTCTGGGGCCCGGTCAGCCTGCTGTGCAGGACGGCCACCGCGTCTCCGAACCTTCGCTGGAACCTGGCGGTCGATTGCGGGATGAGGGCGATCTCCGGCACCAGGACGAGGGCGGAACGGCCCGAGGCGAGGACCTCTTCAATGCACCGGAGATAAACCTCGGTTTTCCCGCTTCCCGTGACCCCGTAGAGAAGGAATGTCTCGGGGACGCCTTCCCGGGCCGAGAGCGCCACCGCCTCGAAGGCCGCCTGCTGGCCGGGATTGAGGGGGGGGCGGTGCGGTTCGGCGGGAAACCTGTCCGCCACGCCGCCGTTTTTTTCGGCCCTTCCCTTTCCCCTGATCCCCGCGGGAAGGATCGTCCTCAGGACGATCCCGGCCGGCTGCACGTAGAACCTGGACATCCACGATGCAAGCTCGAGCAGCGGGGGGGTGAGCAGGGGAGTCTCGTCGAGAACGGAGCTTATCGGCCTGAGATCGATCCCGCCCGGAGATTCGGCGCCGAGGGAGACCACGTAACCCGTCATCTTCCGCCTGCCGAAGGGAACGGCCACGCGCGCGCCGATTCTGACGGCGCCTTCGATCTCATCGGGGATCACATAGGTAAAAAGCCTGTCGACGGGGACAGGCAGGGCGATATTCGCGAATAACCGGCCTTCGGCGCTCTTTCCCATGATTGGGGAGTATATTACCAGGCCCGCCGGCCGGCAACGCAAAAGACTAGCGGGCGTTGACGAGCAGCTCGTGTATCCGTTCTATGAGCTTGCTGGGGCTGAACGGCTTGATGATGTAGTCGGTCGCCCCCACTTCGTAACCCAGCCTCTTGTCGATGTCCCTGCCCTTGGCGGTGAGCAGAACGACCGGGATGTTCTTCGTGAGGGGGTTGGCCTTCAGGATGCGGCAGGTTTCGTACCCGTCGATCCTCGGCATCATGATATCGAGTATTATGAGATCGGGCTGCTCGCGCCGGGCTTTTTCGACGGCTTCCTCGCCGTTCGAGGCCGAGAGCACCTCGTACCCTTCCGAGCCGATGCTGAACTCGAGTATCTGGGTGATGTTCACTTCGTCGTCCACGACCAGCACCTTCCCTTTTCTCATACGATATCCTCCATGTTTTTTCCGACTGATGTCTTTATTTCGTTGTTTTCCCTTATTTCATCGAGCTCCCTCTCCACCGAGTCCAGCACGAGCTCGTGGTCGTTGTCCCTCGCTCCCATCTCGTGCAGCACTTTCACGAAGGCCCCCACCACCCTGGGATCGAACTTCGTCCCGGAGTTTCTTATTATCTCGTTACGGGCCTCGTCTATCGTGAAGGCGCGGCGGTACGGGCCGTGGCTGATCAGCGCCCTGAACGAATCGACCACGTTGATGATCCTCGCCTCGATGGGGATCTCGTCCCTCACGAGGCCTTCCGGGTAGCCGCTTCCGTCGAAAAACTCGTGATGATACCGGACCATCTTCATGATCTTCTCGTCCAGGCCCATCGGCGACAGCAGCTTGTACCCGAGATTCGCGTGCTCGTGAAGTTTCTTACGCTCGCGGTCGGCCAGCTCTTCCTTCTTCACCCTTATGCTCCGTGGGATCTTCATCATGCCGAGGTCGTACACGTTCATCCCCATCCTGAGGGCCGTGAGCGAATCCTCGGCCAGGCCGAGCCTGCGCCCCACGGCAAGCGCGACGAGCGAGTAGTTCACCAGGTTCCTGCTTCCCCGCCCCTCTCTTATGTGAAGGATGCTCTTCATCGCTTCCTTGAGCCCTTCGAAATTGGATGAAACCGTTTCGAACGCCTCGAGTTTCTTGAGCATGCCCGCCGCTATCCCGCTGAACGCCTCGAGAACCTCCATGTCGGCCTTCGTGAATTCCCGGCCCTCGACATGGTCGCTGACGTTTATCACGCCGATTATTTTTTCGTCTTCCCTCAGGGGCGACGATATGAACGAATTCGTCCCGTAGTAGGCGCTGTTGTTGACCCGCCCGATTATCCCGTCCTTTTCTATGTCGAAAACGTGAATCGACTCCCCCTCGAGGAAGACCTTCCCCGCGATCCTCTCGCCGAGCTCGACGTTCGTGTTCTGGACGAATTCCGGATCGAGCCCCTTGGCCGCGAGCACCTGCAGAACGTTCTTTTCCCTGTTCAGCACCATGATCGACGCTTTTTTCGCCTGGAGGAATTCCGAGATCATCTCGACCAGAAGGGACAGATACCTCTCCCTTTCGAACCTGACCGATCCTATATGCCCCGGGCCCGAGGTCTGCCTCACGATGATGTCCTTCGCCGGCAGCATGACGACGAACTTCGCTCCGGCCTCCTTCACGTTCTCGACCCATATCCTTCCGTCGTGCCATTCCACTATATTCTTGCAGATGGCGAGGCCGAGGCCGGACCCTCCGAATTCCCTGGTGTCGCTCGCGTCGACCTGATGGAACCTCTCGAATATCATCTCGAGCTGATCCTCGGGGATTCCCTTCCCCGTGTCCTGCACGACGATTCTCGCCGCGGACGCCTCTTCCTCGAGCGAGATCGTGACCTTTCCCATTTGCGGGGTGAACTTGACGGCGTTGCTTATCAGGTTGTTAAGCAGCTGCCTTATCAGCTCCGTGTCTGCGTCTATCACGACCTCGTTCCTCGGAAGCCTGACGTCCGTGTTGACCTTCTTGTCGATGAAGCTCTTTTCCAGCTCCTTCAGTGACGCCGTGATCATCGCGCCCAGGTTGCAGGCCGATTTCTCGACCTTCAGATGCCCCGTTTCCATGCTCGAATAGCTGAGCATGTTGTCGACGAGTTTAATGACCCTGTCGTTCTCGTCCGACATGACCATCAGGAAGTTCCTTATCGTTTCGCGTTCGATCGTCCTTATATTGTCGAGCAGGGTCTCCGCGTACGCCTTTATCGAGGTCAGGGGTGTCCTCAGCTCGTGGGACACTATCGAAAGGAAATTCGATTTGAGCTGATTCGCCGATTCCAGCTCCTCCTTGCATAAAGAGAGGGCCTTCCTCGCGCTGCGCGCCTTTTCCTTAAGGCTCTCCCGCGCGCAAATCTCTATCACGTTGAAGGAATAGCATCCTCAGAACGTCCATCAGACCCGGCGGAGGGGCGGACCTGAAAAATCCCGCGGTGAAGAAGCCCCTGATCATCCCGTCCTCCCTCACCGGGACGACGACTATGCCGTTCGCGTTCCACTCGACTCCCTCCGGGACGAACGCATCGCTGTCCTCTCCGAGAGTATCGCGGTCGAGAACGCATCCGCAACCCGCGGCCGCGCCTTCGGAGCAGAGCGCGGTGAACCTGCTCTTGCTCAGTTTCATCGAAAAGTGCGGCTGCTGGGAAATCACCCCGTTATGCATCCAGACCTTTGGCTCGAACCTTTCGTCGATCTCACCCGCGGTCCTTATCAGGACGAACCCGGCCTGCGTCTCTTCGTAAATGGCGTCGGCGAGCGCCTTGTACACGGCTTGTTCCTTTTCGCCGCCGATTATCTTCATGCTGATCTCGACCATCTTCCTTCCGGGAATCCTTCCGCCGAGGGACATTTCGTCCGGCAGCGCCCCCGGAGCCGTTTCGCGGCACCCGGCGTCCTCGCGGACCGGCGGAGCGGGAGACTCGAACAGGACGGCCATGAGAAAAAGGAAGATTCCCGCCACGTCGACGAGGGCGAACAGCTGGATCCAGAAGGAATCCTTTCCCGTCAGCCCCGCCGATATCAATCCCGCCATCGCCGACGAGACCGCCAGCAGGGCCGCCGACGCGAATATGAAGCCCTCTTTCCCGGGCCCGATGCGCTTTCTCCCGAGAACCAGCCCCGCGACGAGACCGGCCGGGGCGAATGCGGCGAAATGATACGCGAACCTCATCATCGCGGAATCGGGCGGTTTCCCGCCGGCGACGACAAGCATGACGGCGCCTGCGACGATCCCGGAGACGGCGGCAGGAACGGCAAGCCCGGCGTTCCACGGAGAGTAATCGGTTCTCCCTTCTTCCGGACGCCGTCCCGCTCATGAGCAGGTAGATCCCGGCGAGCCCGGCGCTCATGGCGGCGGCCGAATACCCCGCGTGCACGGCGCCCGGGAACAGGACATGAAGCACCCTGGAGGCGGCGAACAGGAAAAATCCCGCCGCAACTCCCCCCATGGCGCCCCCGTTCCTGTAGCGGTCGAGCATCGACGCCCTGCCGATCGACGCGATCGATATCAGCAGGACGAGGAAGAGATACGCGACCGCTCCCCCGTCGCCGGTGAACATTATTTCAGCGCCCGACCTGAACACCGAATCCCTCCCGCTCAAGGCATCGCCTTGTGCTTGCCGCCGAACCGCAGCTTGTCCGTTATGTTCGTGTAATCCTCTATTTCAATGAATCCTTCATCCATCAGCACTTCGGCGAACGCGCCGACCACGGCCGGATCGAACTGGGTTCCCGAGTTCGACACCAGTTCGTCGACGGACTCCTCCACGGCGAGCTGGCGCCTGAAAGGCCTCTTGCTTATCATCGATACGTACGCGTCGATAACCGCCAGGATCCTCGCCCCGGTCGGTATCTGGGTCCCCTTGAGGCCCATCGGGTACCCCTTGCCGTCCATTCTCTCGTGATGGAAAAGCATGATCTGGCTGACGAGCTCGACGAATTCGAACGGCCTGAGTATCGCAGTGCCCCTCTGGGGGTGGCGCCTTATCTCGTCGATCTCCTCGGCCGTCAGATCGAGGGTTTTTTTCAGTATCTCCTCGCTTACCGTCGTCATGCCGACGTCGTGTATGCTCGACACGTATTGTATTACCTGTATCTCCTTCTCGGTGAGCATCAGTTTCCTGGCGATCTTCACCGCCCACTCGATGCCCTTGCGCCTGAGGCCCGTCTTGTCCTCCTCGCAGATCTCGAGAAGCGAACGCAGCGAATGCAGCGCTTCCCTGATGAAGGCATTGAAGTCCTCCGCCGATCTCATCCTTTCGATGATCTTCGAAAAACGCTGGCCGAAGGAAACGAGCAGCGTCAGGTCGTCATCGGTGAACGGCCGGCCCGAGGTCTTGTTGTTGACGTTAATCACTCCGATAACCGAGGCGCCGACCATCAGGGGGACGCTTATGAGCGACTTGGTCTCGTACTGGGGATTGTTGCTGTTTCCCATTATCCCGACTTCCTCCACGTTCTCGATAAGAAGCGGCTCCCCCGTTTCCGCGACCCTTCCCGCGATGCTCTTACCCACCTTGACCCGCGTCCGCTCCACGACTTCCTCTTCGAGCCCGTAGGCGTCCTTGATGAAAAGCTCCTTCTTCTCCTGGTCGAGAAGCATCAGCGAAACGATCTTGGCCGAAAACATCTCGGCCACGACCATCACGGCCAGCCTGAATATCTCGTTTATATCATCCTGAGATTCGATGGAGCCGAATATGAACCCTATCAGGTCGTTGAAATGATGTTCTTTCGGCAGGGTGAAACAGAAGGTGCTCCCCTCCCCCATCGTGCTCGTCACCTGTATGTACCCTCCGTGCTGCTCTATTATGTTCTTGACGATCGCAAGCCCCAGCCCGACCCCGTCGCCTATCCCCTTGCCCACCTGGTAGAACTGCTTGAAGATGTTTTTCAGATCATCCTCCGGGATGCCCATCCCCTCGTCCCGTATGGTGACCTTGACGGAAACGGCGTCCTCGACCGCGGTCACGAAGATCCGCGACCCCTGTGGCGAGAATTTCACCGCGTTCCCGATGAGGTTGATGAAAACCTGCTTGATCAGGTCCTCGTCGCCGTCTACCAGGGGAAGCTGGTCGGACAACCTCGTAATCAGATGTAGCCTTTTGTCCAGGAGGTAGGGCTGCATCGAGGTGTCGACCTCCGAGATCACGTTCTTCAGCTCGAAGACGTTTCTCTTCAGAGTCCTCTGCCCGAACTCGATCTTCGAGACGTCGAGAACCTTGTTCACCATCCGGATCAGCCTGTCCGTCTCGTTCGACACGACCTCGAGGAAATCCTTCTTCTCTCCGAACGTCGGATCCTCGATGTGGTCCTTGAGCGATTCGACGTAGGCCTTGATCGACGTCAGAGGCGTCTTGAATTCGTGCGACAGGTGGGAGATGTATCCCATCTTGAGCTTGTTCGAGCCCTCGAGCCTTTCGTTCTCGTCCTCGAGAAGGCTTATGCGGCTGTTCATGACCTCGTACAACCTGCTCTTCTCGATCGATGACGCCACCTGCCCCGAAAGTATCGTCAGCAGGCGGAGGTCTTCCTGGTCGAAAGGCGCCTCGTCCCGGTCCCCCGCCATGAGAACGCCGGCCGGCTCCCTGCCCGACAGGATCGGCACCGCCAGGAACGGCCGTAAATTTCTCCCGCGCACGATCATCGAACCGGACGGGATCTTCTCGGCGGCGACGTCGTCGATCATCATCCCATCCTCGCTCGCGGTTATCCGCCCCAGGAACTCGTCGCTTTCCAGGCCCTCCCCGGGATCGACGGTCACTATGCCGCTTTCGTCGAGCTCGATGTAATTGTTGATCTCCTTTTTCTGGTTGACGAGGATCACGGCCGCCCACGGCCTCCTCAGCAGGAGCGATATCTCCTTGCATACCATCTTCAGCAGGGTGTCCAGGCTGATGACGGAATTTATGCCGAGGCTTATGTCGTACAGCCTCGTCAGCTCCATTATCCGTTTCCTGGAATTCATCAGCCTGTCCTCGGTTTTGGCGAAGTAGATGTTGAAATTGTCGTAAAAGGTGCTGAACATGTATGTCATAAGGCTCATGAAGCCGCCCAGCACGAGCAGCCCGCCCGCGAGGTAATGCGCGTCGAGGTCCGCCTCCCGGGTGCCGGGCACGCACGAGAAATGAGGGATCGCGTTGTTGATCTCGAGCAGCCCCAGAAGCCCGACGGCCGCCACCGTCATGCCGGTTATCGCCGCTCCGGCCTGCATGGCCGGCAGAAGCCTGCCGGCGAAAAACAGCGGCACGACGAGAATGAAGATGAACGGGCTGTCGATGTTGCCGGTGAAATAGACGAGGGCGAGCACGGTCGCAAGATCCACGAGGATCGTCGCCCAGCACCATATTTTATCGTTCCCGGGACGCGTTTCGCGGACTTCACCGGCCCTGTTTTCCAGCCCGGCGACCAGAAGGTTGAGGAACGCCGAGCCCAGAAAGACCGCCAGGATTATGTTCGTCCTGTAGCTGAACCCCGCGATTTCCCTGGCGACATAGACGATGCAGAAAATGGCGACCAGTTCGATGATCCTTATTTGCGGTATGCTGACGAAAGTCCGGTTTTGCGTCCCTGATCTGCTGGCGACTGGCATTTTGCAACCTTTATCCGATCCGTTCGAACGGACCGGGCTTGTCCTCGGGGATTGGGAGACACACCGTGGCCACCGTCCCTTTTCCCTGTTCGCTTTCGATATGAATATTTCCCATCATGATGTTCATGACGTTGCGCACCAGCGCGAGGCCGAGGCCCAGTCCGTGGCTGTCCCTGCCCGCGTTCCCGCGATAAAACGGATCGAATATCTCCTTGATCTCGCGCTCCGGTATTCCGCGCCCGTTGTCCGTCACCCTGATCATGAGCATATCCCTCTTCGCCACGGCCCGCCTGTCCGCCTTGACCTCGGCGGTCACCCTGACCGGCTCGCGGCTGCGGCCGTGCTTCAGCGCGTTCGAGATGAGATTGTCCAGCACGATCTCGAGGCATGATCTCCGCACGAGAACGGGCTGAAAATCCTTTGCGATCATGTTGTCGACTCCGCCCATGTACCCTTCGTATCTGACTTTCAATTTTTCGATCATCTCGTAAAGGTCGACCTCGTTGAAATCGGCCGCCCCTTCGGCGGGGCTGTCGAACCTGAGCATGTGGATGAACGAATCCACCAGGCCCTCGAGCTCGGCGACCGCCTCGTGGATCCTGGAGAAATACCTCTTCTCCTTTTCGCCGGATTCAGCCTCGAAACGGGTTTCCAGGAGATCGAGGTACCCGTTGATCGAGGTGAGGGGGCGGCTGAGCTCGTGCCCCACCACAAGCCGGGCCGAATCGAATATTCCCCTGTTCTTATCGATCTCGGCGCGAAGGACTTCCAGCTCCCGCCCGGCGTCTATGGCGGACGATCCGGCGGCGCACTTCTCTTCCTTTTCCTCGACGGTCTCCAAATCCCGGCCTCCGTTCAACGGCCCGCTGGGGGCCCGACATTCACGAAATTCCCGCCGCGCGAATCCCGGTTCCGCTACCCGACCGTCTCGGCGGGGGAATTTTCCTTCCTTCTTTCGCGCACGACGACGCTGCCCGTCATCGCCTTGCCGAATCTCTTAAGCTCCGAGGCGATATCGTTGACCTGGGCGAAATGCTTCAGCCTTTGCCCTTCGTTGACGACCAGCGCTATCGTCAGCGACATCAGCGGAATCCGTTTTATCTCGCCGAGCCTGTTCCTGATCTCGAGGTATCCGCGCCTTATGTCCTCTTCGTTCATGAGAACGAGGGATCCCTTGTCGAATTCGTCGACGAGATGCTGGGATATGAATTCGGCCCGTTCCACCGAGGTCATGATGACGAAATCGTCCCCGCCGACGTGGCCCACGAAATCCTCCGACCCGCCGAGCGAGTTGACGGTTTCCGTGATGATGTCGGCAAGGAAAAGGATCGACTCGTCGCCCTTCTGGTATCCGTAGTAGTCGTTATAGGCCTTGAAATTGTCTATATCTATGTACAGGAAGGCGAACGACTGGCCGCTCTCGATCCTTTTCTGCAATTCCTTTTCGATCGCCTTGTTCCCGGCGAAGCCGGTCAGCGGATTGGCGTTCTTCTGAGTCTGGCTCCACTCGATCACGTTTCTCACGCGAAGAAGCATCTCCTCGTTCGAGTAAGGCTTTATGAGATAGTCGTTCGCGCCCCCCTGCAATCCCTTGATCTTGTCCGGGAGGTCGCTCTTGGCGGTCAGCATGATGATCGGGATCTGGTTGGTCTGAAAATCGGCCCGCAGCCTTCTGCAGACCTCGAAACCGTCGATTTTCGGCATCATGAGGTCGAGGATGACGAGATCCGGGGCCTCCTTGTGTACGACCCTCAGCGCCACCTCGCCGTTCTCGGCCGTCGCCACGATATAGCCGTTCTTCTCGAGTTGAAACTGCAGAATCCTTCGGATATGCTCTTCGTCATCCACGACGAGTATCTTGAAGGCGTCCCGGTTGTCTTCGCGGCTGGTCAATGTTTTCCCCGCCAATGCTCAAATAGTTCACGGACCCCGATAACGCGGCGTTCACGTTCAAACGGGCGACTCGCAAGTAATATGCCAAAGGAGCGCGCGCCGTCTGGCGGCGTAACCGCATCCATAATAATCGGTTGCGTGTCGCGAGCCCTTCAGCCTGCCGGCCTGTCCCGGGAGTGTTTTTTCGCAGATTGGGACGGGGGAATGCAATTGTTTGAAGATTCGAAAGTATAAGCCCTTAAAAAGAATCCGGGAGTTTGCGCCCTTTTCCCGATCACGCCCACGACGCCAGGTCGCCCCGCGGAAAGGTGTTGAGCCCCAGCCCGTCGACCCTGCCCGCGCCGATCTGGTGCATCGCGGCGCAGGCGATCATCGCGGCGTTGTCCGTGCAGTATTCGACGGGAGGCCACGACACGGGGATTCCCGAAGTCGCGAGGCGCTCGCTTATCGATTCCCTCAGCCTGCCGTTCGCCGCCACCCCTCCCGCCATATAGAAGATCGCGGGAGAGCGCCGCCGCACCGCCTCCGCCGACTTGATCGACAGAACATCCACGATTGCCTCCTGCGCGGACGCGGCAAGATCGGCCACGGCCCGCCCGCCGGCCGCGCCCCCCGATCCCGGCGCGATCCCGAGCTGCGCCGCCTTGAGCATGACGGCGGTCTTGAGGCCGGAGAAGGAGAAATCGCACTCGCCCGAATCCTTCAGTGCCCTCGGGAAATCGAAGGCGCGCGGATCGCCGTTCTTCGACGCCTTCTCGACGGCCGGCCCGCCCGGATAGGGAAGACCGAGAAGCTTCCCTATCTTGTCGAAGGCCTCTCCGGCGGCGTCGTCCCTCGTGCCGCCCAGAACCTCGAACCTTCCGATCCTCTCGACATAGACGAGCATCGTGTGCCCTCCGGAAACCACCAGCACGACGGCCGGGGTAATCAATCCTCCGCCTATGGCGTTGGCCATTATATGCCCCTCGATGTGATGTATCCCCGCGAGCGGGAGGCCGCCGCCGTAGGAGAGGGCCTTGGCGAAGGAAAGCCCCACGAGAAGGGAGCCCGTCAGCCCGGGGCCGTTCGTCACGCCGATCCCGGAAAGCCCACGAAGATCGATCCCCGCCTCCTCCATCACGGTCTCGTACAGGGGCAGAAGTGTCTTCATGTGCGAACGGGAGGCGATCTCCGGCACCACGCCCCCGAACCGCGCGTGGTCGAGCTGCGCCGCCGTCCTGTGCACCAGCACGCCCCCCTCCGCCGAATAAAGGGCGCACGATGTGTCGTCGCACGAGGTCTCTATTCCGAGGTAAATCTTTCCCATCGCTCCCCTTCCGTGTCGACGCATCCGCGTCCCCATTTCCACGGCATGAGATTCATGTATCTGATTCTCGGCCCCGCCGGCCCGTTCGTGTCGAGCAGGGTGACCGACGCGTTCGCCACTCCGAGGCTGTGCATCCTGTCGAGGTCCATCCCCAGGACATGCGCGATCACCGGCTTGATCACATCGCTGTGCGAGACCATCGCGGCCCTTCCCGACGCGCTCCCGCGCTCGATCCGCGCCGCGGCTTCGAGGGCGCGCCTCTGTATCTCCTCCATCCCCTCGCCGATGGGAGAACCTCGACCTCGTCGGGAAGGTGTTGTATAGCCTGAAATCCTCGTCTCCCGCGAGGTCGGAATATCTCATCCCCACCCATTTCTCGTAGGCCGATTCGTCGAGGAGAGGCTCGGGCACGATGGCCGCGCCCCATGCTTCGGCGAGGATCCGCGAGGTTTCCATCGTCCTGACGAGGGTGCCCGAATGGATCGCGTCTATCTTCTGGCCCGCGAGAAACGCCGCGAGATCGCGCACCATCGCCCTTCCGTCGTCGTTGAGCGGCACCGGCTCGCGGCCCATGATCTTCCTGTCCCTGTTCCAGTCGGTCCTGCCGTGGCGTATCATGTAAAGAAGCACCTACCGCCTCCCGAAGAAATGCTCGTATCCGCCGCCCCCCAGGGACCGCGTCGTTCCGTCCCGCGATCTCAGGACCGCGCCGCCAGACGGGGTGATCTCCCCGATGCGGATCGCCCCGCCCCCCGTGACTGCCGGGGAGCCGCCGCGCGCCGTGAATATCCTGCAGTACTCCTCCCCGCTCTCGAGCGCGAGGCCGGCGAGGTAATCCGGGCCGGCCCCGGGAAGCTCCCTCAGGGCCGCCGGCAGGGGAAGGTCCTCCTCCATCACGATCGCGCCCGCCGAGCTTTCCTCGCAAAGGGTCGAGAGGTCCCGGGAGAGCCCGTCGCTGACGTCGATCATCGCCGTCACCCCGTCCCCGCGCCCGAGGCGGGGGATCCCTTCGGCGCGCGGGACGATCTGCTTGTGGATCATCCGCAGGGCGAGGGCAGCCGGGGCGCCGAGCCCCTTTTTGCCGCACAGCGAGCAGATTCCGTCCGCGGTCGTAAGAAGGGAAAGGGAGTCGATGATCGAAATAATAGCGTCCCGTTCCTCCTTCGAGGCCGGAAGGAGGGCCGACAGGGGATCTTCCGCGCCCCCGCCGTCGAAAAGCATCCCGAGAAGCCTCAAGCCCGGCAAGCGAAGATCCGCATTCGCCCGTGACGAATATCAGGTCCCCGGCAGCTGCGCCGCTTCGAAGGATGGCGCCCCCGCCGCCCGAGCGGCCGATGATCGAAATATCGAAGAAGGTCCCGCCGGGCGAAAGAACCGTGTCTCCGCCGGCGAGCTGGATGTCGTAAACGGCGCAGGCCGCCGCGATCCCGGCGACGATTCCCGTGACCGCACCCTCGTCGATCCCTTCGGGGAGGCCGGCGGTGACGAGTATTTTCTCCGGGGTCCCGCCCATCGCGTACACGTCGGACACGCAGGAGGATATCGCCTTCTGCACGGCCTGCCCCGGCGAGGAATATTCCTTCCTGAAATGGACCCCCTCGACGACGGCGTCGGACGCGAAAAGGGTCTCCCCCGCCTCGCGCGGGAAAACGGCCGTGTCGTCGCCGAGCCCGGCCGACGGGAAGGCGTCGCGAAGCATCCTTATGACGTCTTTTTCCCTGATGGCATCCTCCGTGCCCGCCGCGAGGGCGCCCGGCCCCTCAGAGCCCGCACCCTTCCTCGAGCTCCTTCATCGCGTGGGGGATCGAATCGCAGCAGTCCCCCGCCGTCATCCCTCTTTCCCCGGTGGTCTCGGCCGCGAACTCGGCGGCCCTCGAATGCAGGTAGACCCCGAGGCGCGCGGCCGCGGCCGCGCCGGACGACTGCGCGAGAATCCCGGCTATCGCCCCGGTCAGCACGTCCCCGCTGCCGGCCGTCGCCTGGCCCGGATGGCCGAATACATTCACGTCGACGCGCCCCGAAGGATGCGCAATGACGGTCGGCGCGCCCTTGTGGACGATCGTCAGCCCCGTTCCGGCCGCGAGTTCCCTGAGGGAACCGATGCGTCCGGACGGGGAACCCGGTATCTGCTTCCCGGTCAGCCTGGCGAGCTCCCCGGAATGCGGGGTGATGATGATTTCCTTCCCGGCGGAAAGCCGTGCGATCTCGCCGAGCCTTCCCTCGAAGGCGTTGAGCGCGTCGGCGTCGAGAACCATCGGAACCTTGCAGAGCTCCACGATACGGCCGACGAAAGCCGCGGTCCCGGGATCGGTCGTCAGCCCCGGCCCGGCGGCCATGGCGTCGAACCGCGCCTCGTGCATGAGCGATTCGGCGGCTTCCTCCGCGATCGATCCGTCACGTGTCTCGGGAAGCGCGATGAATATGATCTCAGGCGCCGACGATTGCACGGCGGTCCTTATCGACTCGGGGCCCGCGAGAAAGACGATGCCGCATCCCGTCCTCAGGGCGGACATGGCGGTCAGCCACGCGGCGCCGCAGTACCTTCTGCTTCCCGCCGCGACGAGGAGGGAGCCGCACGCCGAATTTGTGCGAGTCGGGGCGTCTCTCGGGAAGATCCCCGAGGGCCGTGTAGATGTCGAGTATGTGGTCGTTCACGCCGCTCGAGCCCATGACCTCGTCCGGGATCCCTATGTCGACCACCTCGAGCGAGCCGCAGAACGCCTTCCCGGGTAAAAGACGGCGCCGGTCTTCGGCAGGCCCATCGTCACGGTGACATCGGCCCTGACCGCGCACCCCATGACCTCGCCCGTCGTGCCGTTTATCCCGGACGGGATGTCCACGGCCACCACCGGAAGCCCCGATTCGTTTATCGCCTCTATCGCCTCGCCGTAATCGGCGCCGACCGGTTTGTCGATCCCGGTGCCGAGGAGCGCGTCGACCACGAAGGTGCTCTCCTCGAGTGCCGCCGCCGATCTTTGTTTCCAGTCGGCCATGCCGGGGAATATCTCCTCCACGACCCTGCCCCCTCGCTTCCCGTCGAGCCGCTTGTAGTTCTTGAACGCGTCCGGCGACAATTTCTCGGGGTCGCGCATATAGTGGAGTATCACCTTCATCCCTGTCCCCAGCGAGAAGCCTCGCCGTTACGAGGCCATCCCCGGCGTTGTTTCCGCTCCCGAGGAATATCGACGCGCACTCGTCCCCGGGCTCCTCGACGAATTCCATGATCGCCTCGAATATCCCCTGCCCTGCGCGCTCCATCAGCACAAGGCCGGGCTCGAACCTTTTTATCGTCTCTTCGTCCAGCCTGCGCATCGTTTCGCTCGTGACAAGCAGCATCTCAATTTCCTTTCGGCTCGGTGCCGTTGATCCCGTCCACTATCCCGACCAGTTCGAAAATATCGTCGATGTCGTAATCCGCCCCCGACGCCTTCGTCCCGAAGGTGTCGCCGTACCTGGCGAAGACCGTCCTTATCCCCAGCTCCGACGCTCCCGCGATGTCCCTTTCCGGCCAGTCGCCGACCATCAGCGCCTCCTCCGGACTTCATTCCGAGCTGGTCGAGGACCATCCGGAAGGGGACCGGGCTGGGTTTGTGCTCGCCCGAATCCTCGAAGGCGACGACCGTGTCGAAGAGGTGCTGAAGCTGGAGGTAGCTGAGCCTCATCCACGCCTCCTGCCTCGGAGCGTCCGAGATGACGGCGAGCTTCAGCCCCTTCTTGATCAGTGCGAGAAGGGTCCTGTTGACGTGCGGATAAAGGACGAGGGCGGCCTCGCGGGCCTTGCGGTACGAGACGATCCCGGCGGCCATGATCCTGTAGTCGACGGCCCCCACGAGATTGACGAGAAGCTTGTTGAAAACCTTCTGGTATTCGATCCCCTCCTCGTCGTATATCCTGAATATCTCCGAGCGGATTCTTTCCGCGGAAAAATCGAGCCCCGCGTCGATCATCGCCATCACCGCGGCGTCGATCGAATCATCCTTCATCCCTGATGAAATCGGTGAGGGTGTTGTCGAGGTCGAATATGATCAGCTTTATCATCACAGCCTTTCTTCTTGCCGCCGCCGCCGGGCGCGTTATATCCTTCGCGCATGACGGAAGATGGAAGAAACCCCGGCCCGGAATCCGATCCGGGGCTCCCGCGCGGGCCCCTGCCGGAGACGATGAACAACTACGTGCTGCTCGTCTACGCGGTCTCGTGCTTCCTCATGTACACGTCCCTGTCGGCCCTTCTCTACCTCGGCGGGTACGTCGCCCTTTCGATGTCGGTCCCCGCGCTTCTCGGGATCGTCCTCCCGCTTCTTCTCATCATTCGAAGATTCGGCGCCGGCGTCGCCCCGGAATTCAGCCTTTCGCGCCCGGAGCCCTGGATGACGGCCGCCGCGCTTCTTGCCGCCGCCGGGTCCGTCCTGCCGAGCGAAGCTCTTTCGTGGCTCTTTGAAAGGAACGATCCCGCGAACGATGAGTATATCAGGTTCCTTCTCGCAATCAAGCCCAAAGGGATCGCCTCGCTTCTGTCGCTCGGCCTGGGGATCGTGATCCTTTCGCCCTTCGGCGAGGAATTGCTTTTCAGGGGTTTCATCCAGCGGATATTTCAGAGGAATTTCAACGGCGCCCTCGCGGTGGCCCTCGCCGCCGCGGTCTTCGGGCTGTCACATTTCAATCTCGGGATTCTCGCGGGCGTCACCTGGTTCGGGATCGTCCTCGGATATCTGTACCTGAGGACCGGCAACCTCTTCTACCCGTTCCTCGCGCACGCGCTGTACAATCTCGTCTCCTTCGCGAGGCTGAACGCGGCGAGCGAGGAGACGATAAGGAACAGCTCCAGTGAAATGCCGCGGATCGCGTGGCTGCTCGCGTCCCTCGCCGCCCTTGCCGCCGCGGTCGCTCTCGTCGAAACGCTCGAGCGCCGGGGCAAAAAAAAGGATGAAGGCCCGGGCGGGCCCTCATCCTCGTAAACCGGCCTTCGATGCGGCTACTTGCTCGAAAAGGTCAGCTCTTTGCCGATGCTGATCTCGCCGTTGTCGATCCTGATATTGTATCCGCATTCCGGATTGTTACAAACCCAGGCCTTGTATCTGATCGGAGCTCCATCTCTGCCGTAATCCGACAGGGGCAGAAGAACGCCCTTGTTGCATTTGAGACATCCTGTATACATTTCCGGCATAATCCCGATCCGGACTCCCCTTCCACCGGATCTTTCACCTCCATCTCCACGTTTGTACCGGCCATTCAATGAATCTTACCTGAGGGCTCATAATCCCCGGTTTCCGAAACCCTGTCAAGAAAAAATGATCCGGGGGCGATCCGCCGGGCCCCGAGGTTCCCCGAAACGGCGGCGGGACTCCCCCTCGCGCCGTCATGTTTTCTGTTCCTTTTTCCTCGCGGCGGGAAAGAGGACATTGTTCAGTATGAGGCGGTACCCCGGCGACCTCGGATGGAGATTGAGGTCGGTCGGAGGATCGCCGACGAAATGCTGGTAGTCCTCCGGATCGTGGCCGCCGAGAAAGGTGAATGTGCCCTTGCCGAAATTTCCGTGAAGGTAGCGCACCTCGTCGCGCCCCTTCACCTCCCCGAGCAGGACGATCTTCTTCTTGACGAGGCTCCTCCTGAACGATGTCGTCTGTCCCATGAATCCCTTGATCACCGAAACATGGTTCTGGACGAGCATCGTCGGGACCGGGTCGTACTTGGCCGAAAATTCGAAGAGGGTGAACCAGTCGGCCCCCTCCCCCCTCCGCGCCGCCGCTTCGGTCATGTCGATATCCGAGAACTCGTAGGCGTAGGGATCCATCACGAGGCTGAACCCCTCGAAGGCGAAGCACCTCGCGTAATCGAGCTTCTCCCCGCAGCCGGGAGTCGTTCCGTCATGGTCGAATTCCCTCGGAACGATGTCGATGCCGCGCGCGGCGAGGGCGATATCGATCGCGTCGCAGGCCGAGCACATCGCGAAGAGGAAGCCTCCCGCCCGGACGTATTCCATGATCATTTCCGCCACGGCCTTCTTCTCGTCCGACACCTTTTTGAAACCGAGCGAGGAGGCGATCTCCTCGAAGAGGATCTGCTGCCTTATGTACCATTCGGCGTTCCTGTAGCTGCCGTAGAATTTGCCGTACTGGCCGGTGAAATCCTCGTGGTGAAGGTGAAGCCAGTCGAATTCTCCGAGCCTTCCGGCGAGGACATCCCTGTCGTACACCGTGACGTAGGGGATCCCGGCGTAGTCGAGGGCCATCATCACGGCGTCGTCCCACGGCTGTTTGTTCGGAGGGGCGTATATCGCCATCTCCGGAGCCTTCTCGAGGAGTATCAGCTCCATGTTCCCCTCCTCCATCTCCGCGAGGATGCCCGCGACCTTTTCGGCGGAGACTCTCTCGGCGTAAACGTTTCTCGCCTGCGCCTCGAATCCGATCCACGACGACTCGGGCACGAGGAAGGAGCCCCCGCGGTAATTGAGAAGCCATTTGACGTCCATCCCCTTCGAAAGTACGTGCCACGCGAGGCCGTAGGCTTTCAGGTGGTTCGTCTGGGCAAGGTCCATCGGGACGAGGATCTCGCCCTGCGCCGCGCCCCCGAGGCGCCGAGAAGGGCGAGGATCAGGCAGGCCGCGAAAGCGGAGCGGCGGCAGGGTCTTCCTTTCATCGTATCCCTCCTCCCGCCTCTTCCCGGAATTCGCCCGGGACCGCGGATTTTCTCTGAAGGCTCATGTACCGGCTTCTCACCCTCTCCATGAAAATGTAATCAGGATATTTTTCGATGATCGAGGCGTAGTGCCCGGACGCCTTTTGCGGATCCCCTGCTTCCGCCATCGTCCCGAGCCTCTCGAGCGCCCTCGGCGCGAACCTGTCGAGAGGATATCCTTCGGCGAGCGCCTCCAGGACGGTCGGCGGCCTCTCCGGCCCTCCCGAGCTCGAGAAGGATGCCGCTTCTCATGTATGCCGCCCTCGCCGCCAGGGCCGTCCCGGGCGCTTCGTCCTCCAGGGAATCGAAGCGCCGCGAGCGCCTCGTCGAACCGCCCGGCCGCCGCGTCGTTCACCGCGCCGACGTAAGTTTCCAGGCCCGCGCCTCCATCGTTCAGTGACAGCCTCGCGGTGACGGCCGTCTCGAGGGCGTCGTTGGCCCATTTGCTCCAGGGGTACCTTTTCGCCATCCCGGACAGCGAGTCGACTCCGGCCCCGAATTCCCCCGAAAGGAATGTCGCCATCGCCGCGCCGTAACTGCGCGCGGCCGCGATTATCGAGTCGCCGCCCGATTCTGCGGCGGCCCCGCGCTCTTTTCGCCTCCTCCCACCTTCCCGCCGCGAGGTTCGCCTGAACCTTCAGCTCCTCGCCCTCCCTGAGGCCGTCCGGCGAGCTCCATACCGCTTCGTCCAGCGCGGAGAGCGCGCGGGCGGGATCGCGCAGATTCTCGAGCAGGACGCGGCCTTTGAGCAATGACGCCTTCTCCGCGTACGCGGACCACGCGCGGTTTGCAAGTATCCTGTCGGAGAGCTCCACGGCCTTTTCAAGGGCGGCCCGGCCTTCAGGCCCCGCGCCCGCGCCCGTTTCATGGCTGTAGCGCGCGGCGATCAGCGTCATCTGCGGCACCATCGGGGATCTCGAGTATTTTTCCATGAAAAGATCGATCAGTTCCAGAAAGAGATCCTCGTACCCTTTCGCCTTCCGCTGATCCCTCATCTCGAGCAGGGCCGAGGCGAAATAGTAGATCTCCTCCGGGGCGAGATCCGGTTTCCGCTCCCCGGACACCAGCTCCCGGGCGGGCGAAAAATCCCCCGTCCCCGCCCTGAGGAGGGCCGAGGTCAGGCGCGAAGAAGGCCCTGTTCCCCTCCGCGCCGATCGAGAGCGAATCGACCATCGCGAGCAGCCTCTCCTTCCCCTCCGCCTCGAGAAAAATATCGCGCAGCAACCTCGTCCTCCCTCCGTAGGGGTTCTTCTCCCTTTCGGCGAGCCGGAGGGCGCCGGCGAAGGCGGCCTCCGCGTCCCCCTTGAGCCTCTGAAGCCTTATCAGCTCCGTCGTGCAGGGAATGAAATATTCTTCGAGACGCGCTCCCTCCCTGAGGGTCTCGACGGCCTCTTCATACATCCCGGCGTTCCATTGAAGATCGGCGACGGCCCCGTAATTTTCTTCCCCCTCTTCTCCTCGGCGAGAAGGGACCGCCAGGCGCGAAGCGCGTCCTCCCTCCTGCCGAGATTCAGATAGGCCAGGCCGAGGTTCCTCGCGAAACCGGTCCAACGCGGCTCGGCGGCGATCCTTTCCTCGAGAAGCGCCGCCGCTTCCTCCGGCCTTCCCTCCCTGAGGTAGCATGTGGAGAGCAGCTCCGCGAGATCGTGGGCTTCGGGAAAGGAATCGCAGAGGGCCTCCAGCGCGGCGATCGCCTCGCCGTATCGTTTTTCGTTCATCAGCCTCGCGATCCTGTTCCTCTCGCGGCCCGCCGGGCCAACGCGTTCCGCCCCGCTCCGGCTCGGAGCGACGGCGCGCTGCCTGCGCCCGGGCGGCCGCCGGGAAGGCCGCGAGTATCGCTACTGCAAAGCTTATCGCCGCGACGGTTCTAATCGTTTTCCCTCGCCTTTCCTGAAAGGGCCCTGAAATAGGCCCGTATGAGCTCCTCGTACTCCGCGGGGCCCTTGTCCTGCATCGCCCTTCTTATCTTCTCGAGAAGGATATCGGCCTCGTCGCCGGTCTCGCCGGGCGCCGCTGCCTCCCTCGCGCCCACCTCGCCCGCCGTCCTGCTGACCCTGTCCCTCTTGAAATCCCGCCTCTCGAGCGACCTCTGGGATTCGAGCATCCTGCTGAGTATCCTCTCCTCGCGATCGAGAAGCCTCTCGTCGAGCTCTCCCCGCCCCAGCCTTTCGGCGATCTCCTTCATCTCTTCGCCGATATCGTCGAGTCTTCCGAGAAGGCCGCCCGCCCCGCGGCTTTCCGAGGCGATCTGCTCCATCAGCTCCTGCAGCTTCCTCTGTTCCGCCGCCATCCGCGCCATGCCCGCCCTCGCTTCCATCGAATTCGAGCCTCCCTCGCCCCCTCCGAGCATCCTCCTGAGCTGCTCGTCTATCGATGACTGCCTTTGCAGCATCATCCTCATCTGCTCCATCGATCCGCCCGAGCCGCCTCCGGGCGACGACATCGAGCTCAGCAGATCCATGGCGGCGGCGTTGATGTGCCCGGGCACGAGCGCGGCCGCCATCGAGGCGGCCTGGAGGTTCCTGTTTTCGACGGCGCGGGCGCAGGCGTCCATCATCCGCAAGGCCACCGCGAGCCTCGAAAGGGCCGACTGGGGAACGCTCATGCTGAAGCTCGCCGCCTCGGCGAGCGCCGCGACGACCGACCTCGCGGCCTCCCGGACGACCATGTATTCCCCGAGGAGCGCGCCGGGACCGCCCGGCGCGTCGGCCGCCGTGAGGCGCGGCATGGTCTTCTCGTATTGTATCGATATGTCTATAAGATCCTTCACGGCCTTTTCCAGGATCTTCGCGGCCCTCTGGTCGGACTGGGAGGACATCGACATCTGGCATTTTCCCATCCGCGTGTAGAGGCTGAGCATCCTGCCGAGGGTCTCGCTCTGCGTCGAGGAAGCCTCGTCCCTTTTTTGCCCCTCCATCTGCGAAGCGGCGCTCCTCATCAGGGAATCTATCAGGGCCTCCTTCATCTTTTCCATCATCTCGCCCGTTTCGCCCGCGTCATCGGCGTTCTCCCGCGCGAATTCCTCAGCCGAATCCTCGAAATCGCCGTATTCATCCCCAAGTTTTTCCTGCTCGTCCGAAAGGGATTCGAGGTCGCCCGACGCGGTCGAGTCCTTCAGCGCCGACTGCCTCTCCATCATGTCCTCCATCCTTCGAACGAGCTCCTCCATCCTCTGCTCGCTGATCAGCCTCTCGAGAAGCTCTATCGTCCTGTCGAGGCGGTCCGCCACCTCCTCGGCGCTCATCTCGATCTGTTCCATTGCGGCGGCCATGGCGCTCTCGGGAACCCCGCTCAGCATCTCCCCGAATCTCTCCATCAGCTCGCGAAGCTCCACGTTCTCGATGCTTCCGAGCATCTCCTGAATCTGTTCCATCTTCCGGCCGATCTCCATCGAGGTCATCCTGTTCTGTTCCATCGCCTCGAGCGCGTCGCCGAGACGGTCGGCCGTTTCCCTGATCTTCTCGCGCAGTTCGTTCTGGGCCTCGAGTATCTCGCTTCCCTCCCTGCGGCTTTTCCAGTCCATCTCCCCCTCGGCCCTGAGGTCTTCGGAGAGTTTCCGCAGCCTGTCGCGCATCATTTCGCTCTCCCGGGCCATCTCCTCCATGTCCTCCCTGCGGTATTCCTCATCCTTTCGCGCCTCGGCGTAGATCTCGGAAAGGGACGGCACGATCAGGACACGGGTTTTCGTTCTTGAATATCCCGCGCCCGGCGCGGGATTCCCGTCCCTCGCCTCGAGGTAATACAGTATCCTGTCGCCCGGGAAGACCCTGTCGCTTTCCAGGGACCATTCGAAGACCGCCTCGACGGCCCTTTCGGGGCGGCCCTTTTTCCGGATCAGGGGGAGGGCGGTGAATCCGTGATCCCTCCCCTCCTTCATATAGAGAAGATCTATCGAGGCGAGGCCGAAATCGTCGGCGGCCCTGTACGAGAGGCCGGCGACGAGCGAGCGCGGCAGCAGCGATTCTTCGTCCGGGAGAAAGTATTTCGATGGAGGGCGCCCTGTCTTCGAGACAGACCGCCGGATAACGCATCGTCGATTCGCTCGCGAGCCCCGAAGAATCGACGACCGATATGCGGAAAGTGTCGTCGGACGACATGATGAAGAAGCCCCTGAACCCGTTCCTTTCCGGCTCGAGCTCGCGCCCGGGCGCCGGAGGAGAAGATGAGCTCTCCGCCGGCGATCGCCCGGCTCGTTTCCCCGAAGAGGTCGATCCGCGACCCCGCCAGGGCGGCGATCGCCCCCGAGAGAGTCCCTATTGTCTCCGGTTCGGCCTCCGTATACGCCGGATATTCGACGAGCGCGCTCACCCTGTTTATCACCGGCCTGTGGATGACCGCGATCGAGCACGGCCCTGTCTCCTCCCCCCCCGACTCGAAGAGGCAGGTGAATCCTTCCCTGACGTCGCGGAAGATGCGAGAGTACGCTTCTCCGAGCTCCGCGGCCGGCCGCAGGCTCGTCCGGCCTCAAGGACCTCGCTTCGCCAGACCCCGGGGACCATGCTGTATCTTATCCGGACCTCGTCCCTCGCCGACCCGATCCTGACGGCGCGCGCTGTGAAGTCGCTGCCGGCGACGACCGTGCCGTCGCCGCAAAGCGATACGAGATTCGCCCCGGGACCGGCGGTGAAGGCCGCCCGCGGGTCTGAGACCGCCCGCAGGACGCGGGTGTAGCTTTCGCCCCCGATCGCGGCCTGAACGAGCACGATCGCCGTGAAAAGGAGCCCCGCGGCGATCCACCCCGGCCTGCCATGGTCGCTGAAAAGACCCGAGGCCGGGAGCCCCTCGAGCTCCGCCACCGCCCTTCTCACCGTTTCGCCCATAAGGTAGGGGGAATACGCCGCGAACCTCTCCTCGTCCCCGCTAAACTCGAGAGCCGACGAGAAGAGGGCCCCGCGGCCCGTTTTCTCCCCGATCCTTTCGGCCAGGGCCTTTTTCGATTCGAAAACGCGGCGTCCTCCGGAGCACGCCGCGGCGGCGGCCGCCGCGATGCCGCCCCAGAAAACGAGATATGTCGCCGCCGGCGCGTACCGCCATCGATTGAGCAGCGAGTCGAAGAGCACGAGAACGACAAAGAGGACGGCGGCGGCCGACACGATCACCGAAAAGAATCCGCTCGCGGCGTACCCGAGCCTCCTTGCCCGAAACGAGGCCAGAAGGCGGGCGAGCTCCTCCGCTTCCCTCTCCTTGTCGATTTTCATATTTTCTCCGGATGGCGGGTTCGCGGGCCATTCTCTCCTGGAACCCTCCGCGCCGGGGGCGCGCGCTATTCGGTCAGCGCATAGTAGAGAACATTGACGGCCATCCTCACGGCCTGTTCCCTTTTGCCGGGCGGATCGTTGTGCACGTCGGCGTCCTCGAGCCCGTCTCCTATGTCGCTTTCATACGTGTAGAATATCATCAGCCTGTCCCCGTTGAAAACTCCGAGCCCTTCGGGGGCCTTGCCGTCGTGCTCGTGTATCTTGGGCGGGCCGTCGAGTTCGTAGAAGCACCGGTATATTTTGTGGTCGAGAGGGATCACGGCGAGCTTCCTTTCCGGGAAAAGCAGGCGGACCATCCGCCTGAACGACTGATCCATCCCGTAGTTGTCGTCGGCGAAAAGAAAACCGCCTCCGAGAAGATGCTCCCTGAGCCTCGACAGCTCCACCGGCGTGAGCTGGACGTTCCCGTGCCCGTTCATGTACAGGAACGGGGTCGAGAAAAGATCCCGATCCTCGAGCGACACGACCTTCTCGGCCACGGCCGTCGGGATCCCCGTTCGGGCCTCGAACTCCTTCAATAGATTCGGCAACGATGAGGGATTCGAGTACCAGTCCCCTCCGCCCCCGTACCTGAGACGCCCCACGCGTATCCGGATGTCGTCGAGAACCTTCTTCGCCTGCGCCTCGTGAGCGCCCCCACTCCCGTCTCCCGCGCGATCGCCGGCCCGCCCGGGCGATGCGCCCGCCGGCGCGCATGCGAGAGCCGCGGCGAGCATGAAGATCCTCAATACTGCCTTTGCCGGCCATGACATCATTCAACTTCCATCCTTCCCGGCCGCGCCGCGCGTAACCGCCGGTATCCTTACCGTAGCTTTTACCCCGGGGCCGTCCTCCCTGTTCCTGAGGGTTATCGAGCCCTCCATGTCCCTGGCGAGGCTCTGCGATATCGCAAGGCCGAGGCCGGTCCCCGTCGTCTTCGTCGAAAAATACGGCTCGAAAAGCCTCTCCTCCACCTCGGGAGGCAATCCCGTTCCCGAATCGGTCACCGATATCCAGGCAGTCTCCCCCTCCCGCCCGCACCTCACGATGATCAGCCCGCCGGACTGCATCGCGTCGATCGCGTTCTCTATCAGGTTCACGAAGATTTTCCTCAGCGCTTCCCTGTCCGCAAGCGCCACCGCCCGGCCCTCCGGCCTGTAGGAGATCTCGACATTCCCGGCACCCCTGTATCCGGAGAGGATCTCCGAGATGAAACGGTCGATCTCGACCGGCTCGGGGTGGAGTTGTGAGGCCTTGCCGAAGCTCGAGAATTCCGAGGCGATCCTCCTTAAGATCTCCGTCTGCCGGATGACGGTCTCGACCCCCTCCTCGAAGATCTCGTCGAATTCCTCCCTCTTCTCGTCGTAGGCCCTGCGCATGAGCTGGGCTGACAGTTTTATCGGCGTCAGCGGATTCTTGACCTCGTGGGCTATCTGCCTCGCCATCTCGACCCAGGCGGAGAGCTTCTTGGTCCTGATGAGCTCGGTGAGGTCGTCGAAGAGAACCACGGTCCCCAGTCTCTCGGCCCCGGCTGAAAGGCCAGCAATGACCGTCTTCAGTATCCTTTTGTCCTCCCCGTCGAACAGGGTTATCTCCTTCTCGACGATATCCTCCCCGCTTCCTGCAAAAAGAGCGGCGAACGGTTCGAGCCCCGGCTTGCTTATCCTTCCCGGATTGACGCCGAGAAGCTCCTCCCTTCCGAGCCCGAGGATCCTTTCAGCCGAAGGGTTGACCGTCACAATCCTGCCGTCTGCTCCGGTCGAGACGACGCCGGCCGCGATGTTGTCCAATATGGCCGCGAGGTATCGCTGCCTTTCAAGAAGATCGCGCCGCGCCTCTCTGAGAGCCTCCGTCATCGTATTGAACGAATGCACCAGCTCGCCTATCTCGTCCTGCGATTCCGCTTCCAACCTGAATTCCAGGTCGCCTCTTATTATCTTTCTCGTCCCTTCCCTGAGCGCCGCTATCGGATTGATTATCTTGCCGGCGAGGAAGACCCCGATCGTCACGGCCACCGAGAAGATCAGCGCGAGAAGCCCCATGATGAGGGCATACGCCCGTAGGATCTCCTTTCGCACCGCCGCGCTCCTGTAGAGCAGCGGAACGGAAAGGACACCTGCCTCGTCGCCCCTCAGGGCCGGAATCGATATGTTGGCCACCTTGTACGAATACTCCCCCAGAGACTGGTCCTGGAGCGCCAGCTCCGTTCTTCCGAGCCCGATATCGGCAAAGATCGACGGGGCCAGAATCGGATTGAGAAATCCGCCGGTGAACAGTTCCCTCTCGCTCGACGCCCGAAGAGATCCGCCGAAATAGATGTTCAGGTTCCTGCCGAGGACCCCGGCAAGCCCCGAAACGAATCCGTCATCGAGCCGCCTTCGATAGTACAGGTAACCCCCGGAACCGCCGGGAAGCGGAACCCTGATCACAGTCCCGCAGAAGACGTGAGGATGCGCGCTCGTCAGGGTGATCCTGCCGGTCTCGTCCCCGCTGATCATCCTTCGCGCTTCCCCGGCGTTGAAATCGCTCATGCTCTCGTCGAGGAGAAGTTTCCCCTCCGAATCGAAAAGGGTGAATTGCATCCCCTCCATCTCCGATACGTCCCTTATCCTCGGCTCCGTCCTTCCCGAAAGAATCTCCCCGAGATACTGGCTCCCGGCGAACGCCTCCGCCTCGGACCGTACCGTATGCCTGAGGAACGATCCCGCCGATTGCGCCGCCGAAACGGCTTCCCTGTCTCCCTCGGCCTCGAACCTTCGCCCGATGTAGCGGCTCGAAAATATCCCCATCAGGATGACGGGAAGGACCGACACGGCGAGGAAGGAAAGAAGCAGCTTTCTTCTGAAACTCATGCCCCCGGCGACCGAGACCGCGGGCGTCACCCTTCCGAGGATCGGAAGCTTGCGAACGACGAAGAGCGCGGAGAGCGAAAGTATCGTCAGCATTATGTCGAGGGAGATAATCATCGCCCACTGCAGGACCCTTTCGGCGAAACCGGCCTTCCTGTAGCCGGCGAGAAAGCCGTTCCCGTCCGCGCCGAACCCGGTCGTGCACCTGTATTTTTCGTCTCCCGCGCCGGCCTCGAACCATTCCCCCGTCATATTCGCGGGAACCGTCCCGGCAGGGAGGATCGACGAAGACGAGCCCGCGACCCGGCCTCCTTCGATACGGGCGACCAGCAGGTCCTCGGGCTCGTCCACCCTCGGAGCGAGCGTTCCGCTTTCGATGTTCTGGAAGATCTCCGGGGCCATCGGGCCCGACCTCGCGAGAAGGCGCGGATTCTCATAGAAATAGGGGACCTTGATCTCGACGAATCCCGCCTTCGCCCCGTCCGGATGATAAAGCGGGGCGACCCCGATGAGGAAACGCACCTTTCCCTCCCCCGTTTCCCTGCTGATCCTGTATACGTGGGGAAGGCTGTGCGCCGCGAGGCTGTCGGGAAGGGCGCTCATCACCTCGAGCGGCATCCCTACCGAGAACCTCGAGAACCTCTCCCCCGCGGCGTTGTACACGTCGAAGACGCTGGAGAAGCCGAAACGGCTGAGCCCGCTTTCGGCCCATATCTCGAAGGCCGCCGACTCCTTCCCTTCGAGCACCCTCGCCACGGTGCTCCTGCTTTCAAAGATGCTTTCGCAGACGTCCGGGAGGACGATCATAAGCCACGTGTCTTCCGGATAATTGAAATTCTGAATCTTCTCGACAACCCTTCCCCTTCGAAGTTGATCGTACCGTTCGCTGGATATCCCGTAAATGACGAGCGAACAGATGAGCACCAGGAAGAAGGAAGAGAAGATCACCGAAAGGACCTCCTCCTTTTTGAGGATCGGGAAGATCCTCGCCGAGAGAAGGACGAGCGCGGCGCTGGCCACCATAAGCGACCAGTGCGGATGGACGGCGGCGAAGGTCAGCGCCAGCGCCGCGGCGGCGGCGAGGATTCCCTCTAGGACCGTTCCCTTCCCCATGACGAATATCAGTCTCAGGAAAAAGATCGCGCCTATGAAGACGGCCGAGACCGAAAGCAGAAGCGCCAGGTGAAGCGACAGCACCGGGACGCTGAAAAATTCGGCGTCGAGGCCGATTACCCTCGGATTGGAATTGAGCACTACCCTGGACACGATGGACGCCACGATCGACGATGAGGCGATCATGACCGCCCACATGAGGGCCGTCTTCGCGAGGAATCGAAGCGCGGAGGGCCTCCCCGTGGAAGCCGCGTTCTTCTCCAGGCTGCCGCCGAAATAGGTCCTGAAAACCTTGATCGATCCGAAAACCAGGATGATAAGGAAGATCGAACTGATCAGGTAATCCCCTATCGTCCTCATCAGCCCTCCCGGCAGGTCGTCGGCGAAGAGGGCGGGGTCGAAAAGGTTCGTGCCGAAAAAGGCGTTCGGGATATCGAGCCTGAGAAGTATGTGCCTGATGAGAGCGAGAAAAAAGAGGAGCGCGACGATCCTTTTGAGGAGGGTGAGAATGCGGTCCCACCGGCCGCGGCCGCTTTTCGCGAATCTTCTGTAACTCCACCTTGCGACCGTGATGACGCAAAGGGCGAGAAGAATCCCCTCCCACAAAACCTTTCGGCCCTCCTTTTCGGCCGCCGCGTTCTGGAAGGTCCTCCCCCTGACGCTCAGATGGGCGAGAGGCTGCCCCGCAGAGGACTCGAGCAGCCCGTGAACCCTGACGTCGCCATTCTCCCCATACACCGCAAGCGGCCCCTTTTCGTCGAGCCCCTCGTAATCCCAGCCCACTCCCTGGGCATGGCTCCCCATCCAGAACCCGTACTCCACCTCATCCCCGCTCTCCCCGGACATCATCTCCCCGAGCCCCGTGCTCCTGAGGAATCGATTGCTTATCCTGTAATTGACCTCCAGCGGGATGTCGACGATCACGCGGCCGCCGGAAGGAACCGGAGTTTCGCTGACAATCAGGGTGTATAACTGCGTGCGGTTGGTGAAGAGCCGGGCCTCCCTGTCCTGAGGGAATACTCTTCCGAGATAGCGGGGAATCCCTCCCCACGCGATTCTCTTTCCGCTCTCCGAGAAGACCTGCACGCCCAACCTGCCAAACGGTTTGTGTTCCCTTCCCTTTTGGGCTGCCAGGGAATCGACCCTAGCGATAAGGCCGGTCCTCGCGTTAGCGTCGATGGCCTCGAGATCGATATTCTCCAGCATGTCTGTCGCGGCAATGGTGATTTCGGAAGCGATCCGCTCGATCCCGGCGAGCCTTGCGGTCCCCTTATCGTAAACTTCCATGAGCCTGGCCGATTCACCGGCCATCCAGTCATCCCTGGCCGGATGCCTGGGGGTGGAGATAATCACCATCGCCAGGAGCAGTAGAAGCGGGACCAGGGGAACGGGTGCCACGGCGCTGCCAGGCTGATAGAGCCCCCCTTGCCCGGCGCCGCCGGGCTCCTTCGCCCTCTCGACGATGTCGGCGAGGGTCCGGGGATACCACCCGCGACCGGACTTTCTCCCCTCCGGCGGCCCGGCCTTCTCCCGTCCCGGGTCGGGCACGAATGTAAAGACGATGAATCCGCAGACGAGTATCAGCAGCATAAGCCAGAGCGGAGCGGGAAGGCTCGCTCTGCCCGAAGACAACCAGAATGTATAAAAGATTATTGTCGACGCGAGAAAGGTCCAGAGGACCCCTTGAAAGATCTTTCTTTCCTTCTCAATACTCACAGCGGAAGTCTCCAGGTATGCGCCCGGTGTCTCAGCGGGTGGTCTTGATCTCCGCGAGGACCCATTCTTTACCCTCTCTGCAGAGCGTCACGTATACCTTATCCTGAAAGACCTTCTCGCTGCGAATGTTTTTATAACTTCTGTACGCTATCGCGTAGACCTTCCTGTCGGCGCTGTCAAGATTATGATACTTGACGAATTCGAACTTGAGCTGCTTGTTTTCCCTGAAGAGGTTCTTGAACATGAAGAAGATCTGTGACCGGCTGTAGAATTCCCCGCTGTCCGCCACCCCCTTCATCTGCACGAATACCTTGTTGCTTCCGGTCATCCTGGAGATCATTTCGGCATCCGCCCTCTTCCACGCCCCTTCGAACCTGGCGAAAGCGACCTGAGGATTCACCTCGTCGAGGAGAATCTGCTGCTGGCGGGCGGGCGGCTTCCTCCCCTGAGCGAAGACCGGAATGGCGAAGGCGGAAAGCGCCGCGGCAATCAGCATCACTTTAATATATCGGCTCGTCAAGAATACCATCTTCCTGCCCCAATCGCCGGAAAGGACAAAAAACTCATACCTTGGCCCTTAATACAAACGCAAGGCATGTGCCAGTTAATTACATTGTGAATAAATAAGTTAGAGTGTGGAATAATGCGTGGGTGTCCACTTTTTTAGAATGGTGTGTTTAAAAGTGGACATTCCGGCAGGATTCCTCGCCGCCGGGCCATCCCCGGAACGGCGCGGTTTCCCGCGCCTTTCTCCCGGCACTCCCGACTGGAATCGATCCGTCCCGCCCGTGAATCAGGCCTGCTTTACCTTCGTTCTCTCGGAGATCCGGTGCTGCCACTCGATGACGATCGGGCTTGCCACGAAAATCGAAGAGTAGGTACCGACGACAACGCCGATCAGGATCGCGAAGGCGAAGTCGTGAATAACCTCTCCGCCGAGGAAAAAGAGCGAAAAGATCACAAGGAGGGTCGTCATGGATGTGTTGATCGTTCTCCCGAGGGTCTCGTTGATCGAGATATCGACCATGTTGTCGTATGACTCGCGCCTTCTAAGGCTGAAGTTTTCCCTGATCCTGTCGAAAACGACGATCGTGTCGTTGAGGGAGTATCCGACGATCGTGAGAAGAGCGGCGATCACGACGATCGAGATCTCCTTGTCCAGCAGGGAAAAGATACCGACGGTGATTATCACGTCGTGGATCAGGGCGACTACCGCTCCCACGGCGAATTTGAATTCGAAACGCCAGCTGATGTAAACCAGGATCCCGCACAGCGAGATCAGGATGGCGGCCCACATCCGGTTCTTGAGCTCCTCGCCGATCTTCGGCCCGACCGTCTCCGTCCTGCGGATTTCGATCTTCCTGTCTGGGAAGGTCTTCGCTATCTCGGCCTTCATGCTCTCGGCGGCTTCCGTCTCGATCCCGAGGAAGGGGAGGCTAAAGGCGACCCGGTTCTCCGATTCCTTCGTCGCTTCCATGAAACCGACCCCGTTCTGAATGACGCCGGCCTTGAGTTCCTCAAGCGAAGGCATTTTCGAGGCTTCCACGACAATGAGGTTCCCTCCCTCGAAGTTCTTGGAAAGATCGGGCGGCATCTCCCTTGTCGATACGACTTTCCATCCGGCGGCGGGCGCGGTCTTTTGCGAGGGCCCCCATGAGGATCTCGGCGGATTTGGCCGTTTCGCTTATCTTCTCAACCGTTATCAGGTATTCGTTGCTCTCCCCGAAATCCTGGATCTTGGCGTTGTTGAACCCCGCCGTCGTCACCGCTTCCCTGAGCTTGTCCGCCGGGACATGCTCGTCGAACTTCACCTGTATCAGCGTCCCGCCTTCGAAATCGATGCTGAGGTTCGGCCCCCCTCTCGCGATAAGCGAGATGATCCCGATCAGTATCAACGCGCCCGACAGGATATAGGCCTTATGCCTCAGATTCACGAACCCTATGTGCGTATCACGGAAAAACTGCATATCATCTCCTCTTAAGACATCAATCTATTATATGCTTAGCTTCGTTACCTTTCCGCTCCTCGTCCAGAGATCGAAGATCATCCTGCTGAATACCAGGGCGGAGAACATGCTTGCAAGGATACCCAGGCTGAGAGTCGTCGCGAATCCCTTGACCGGGCCCGTGCCGAACTGCCAAAGCACGACAGCCGTTATAAGGGTGGTCAGGTTCGAGTCCAGAATTGTTACGAAAGCCCTGTCATACCCCGCGTCGATCGCCGACCTGATCGTCTTGGCTTTCCTCAGTTCCTCCCTGATCCTTTCGAAGATCAGCACATTCGCGTCGACAGCCATACCGATGGTCAGAATGATCCCTCCGATCCCCGGAAGGGTCAGCGCCGCGCCCAGGTAAGCCAGCATGCCGAAGAGGAAGATCAGGTTGAACAGGAGGGCGACCGAGGCAATTATGCCTGACATCTGGTAGTAAATGATCATGAAAAGCACTACGGCGATCATCCCAACAAGAGCTGCATTTAAACCCTGTTTTATCGAATCGCTCCCGAGGCTCGGGCCGACGGTCCGTTCCTCCCTCGGAATCAGGTCGGCCGGCAAGGCCCCGGCCCTCAGGACGACCGAAAGGTCCCGCGCCTCTATATCGGTGAAGTTTCCTTCGATCACGCCGTTCCCGTCGGGTATCTTGCTCCTTATCACCGGGTAGGATTTAATCTTTCCATCGAGAACGATGGCCGTGTAACTTCCGACGTTCTTGCCCGTGAAGCGGGACAGTTCCCGCGCTCCGGTCCTGTTGAACGAAAATCTTATAAGCAGGCTGCTCGGATTGCTCGGGTCGTTCGAAGGTGTCGCGTTCTGGAGGTTCTTCCCCGAAACCATTTCGTCTTTGGCGAGAAGGAAGAGGAATTTACCCCTGCCCCCCTCGGGCAGATCGGCCCATTCATCGAGCCACAGGAATTCGGAATCGTCGGGGATGGCTTTTTGCGCTTCAGCCCTCGCCAGAACACTCCTGACCTTCGGGACATTCTCCTCCTGGACGACGATCCAGTCATGATAGAAGGTCATGAGAAGGGAGCTGAAGGGCCTGTCCTTGTCCGTGACTTCGGTGGGAAGGGTCGAAATCGCCGGGGCGAGATCGCCCGGGACGGGAAGGGAATCGGTCTTCCCGGCAACCTGGCTTCCGCGCGGCAAGGATGCTGTCGGCGAGCGCCGCGGGGGCCGTGACGGCCGTATCCGCGCCCGTTCTTTTAAGCTGATCATCCAGCCTTCTTATCACGTCGGCGACTTCCGCCTGCTGGCGCACCAGCTTCCATTCGAGCATGGCGGTCTGGCCGATGAGCCTTTTCGCCCTGGACGGGTCCTGCAGGCCGGGAAGCTGGACTATAATCCTTTTCGTCCCCTCTTTCGTTATCTCGGGTTCGGAGACTCCGAACTGGTCAACGCGGTTCCTTATGACCTCGAGGGCCCTGTCGACGACATCGACGCGCTCGGCGTCGGTCAGCTTGGTGTCGTCGACCTCGAGGGCGATATGCATTCCCCCGCTCAGGTCGAGTCCGCGCTTGAGCGCCTTTTTCTCGAGTTTGTCGTAGTCCTCCGGGCGTCTCCGTCGCCATCGCCTGCCTCTTCTGGGCACCCATCATGGCGAGCCGGATTGTCGGATAAAGGGCCCACAACGATCCCAGGAGGACCAGGGAGACAAGTATGACTTTATACCTCAGGCTTTTACTCACATTCCCTCGCTTTATTTCAGTCCCTTACGCGGGCACAATATAAAAAACACCCGCCCGCAACGGCAGTGCGGGCTCCCGGACACACCGGTCCACAATAGAGAACATAAGCTACAACATTTACCCCTTCACAGTCAAAGAGAAAATATTATATTTGATGCCTCTGCCGGTTCCTTCGCCGCGAAAATGGCGGTTGAATAAAAACGCGGCTTCGGGGTAATCATTACTGAAACAGGCCCGGCAATGAAAAGAAGGAGGCTCAGGCGTGAATGGATTGAACTACAAGTGCCCCAAGTGCTCGAACACGGCGTACGACATCGGCGAGTTCAGGGCGCCGGGAGGATTCTGGTCGAAGATCTTCGATGTCCAGAGCAGAAAATTTACGACGATAACGTGCAATCGCTGTAAATATACCGAGATATACCACGCGCCCTCAAGCATGCTGGGCAACATCTTCGATTTCTTCACGAGCGGCTAAAGGGAGGCCGGGATGGACCGGATTGAGATCGCGCGCTCGAGGTTCGACGGAAATTATTCGTGCTCCGAGTCGATATTCACCGCTTATGCCCCCGACTTCGGGCTCGACGAGGCGGCCGCGCTGAAGATCGCGTCGGGATTCGGCGGCGGCATGGGCCGAAGGGGCCTCGTCTGCGGAGCCGTCACCGGGGCGATAATGGTCCTCGGCCTGGCCGGCGGCAGGACGCAGCCGGACGACAGGGAATCGAAGGAACGGATCTACGCGCTTGTTGACAGATTCGCCGAAAGGTTTCTCGCCGAAAACGGTTCGCTCGCCTGCAGGGATCTCACGGGCATCGACATCAGCACACAGGAGGGGCTGGCCCTGCTCCTGTCGGACCACCGGAATCACGAAAAGTGCAGGGATCTCGTCGGCTTCGCATGCAGGATCCTCGAGGAGATTCTCGAAGACTGAGCATTTTTTACGTCCCGCCGTGCAACAAGATGCCTTTTTGCCCGTAACCTGGTATATAAGGTTGTGTACGCCACAAATCGAAAACCGCTTAGGGGGGCTTTGTCAGTCACAAATCGAAAACCGCTTGGGGAACGGTTTTCTTTTGTGACTGACAAAGCCTGTCAAGTCGTTTGGCGAACGGATTTCTTTTGTGGCGGACACAGCCGATTGAAGAGATAAGACCCGCAAGCATTCCGTAAAGTGGTCAGGCGGGTGGCCGTCAAAGTCAAAAGAAAGGCTTGAAATGAAACGATCCACTCTCCTCTTCGCGCTTCTTCTGTTGTCGCTGGCGGCGCCGCGCATGGCCGGTGCGATCGAATTCGCCGATGCCGACGATTACTCGGACTGCGATTTCGTGGGAAAGAGCTTTACCATAGGCCCGAACGGCAACGGGCTGACCTTCGGCAATTCCGCCCGGACAAGGGGGCTCAGGCTCAACTTCCGCGACAGGTGCGTGGAGGAGGTCATCGGGGTCAACATCACCTTCTGGAAACCGGGGCGCAATCCCGACGCCCTTCACCGCGGGTTGTCATTCGGCCTTTACGGCCCTTCCGCGTGCGAGCTCGAAATGGTATCGATCGGCCTTCTCTCAGTCGAGGCCGAATGCTCGATCTCGGGGCTGGCCGTCTCGGGGATCGCCACGGTCAGCGGGGGCCCGATATCCGGAATTTCGATCGGCGGGGTGGCGAACGTCGCCCACGGCCCGATGACGGGGATCTCGATCGGAGGCCTCGCCAATGTCGCCGAAGGCTCCATATCGGGAATTTCGATCGGCGGATTTGCCAATGTCGCCCAAGGTTCGGTGACCGGCATATCTTACGGGGGGTTAGCCAATGTCGCGGAGGGCGCGATTACCGGGATCTCCGTCGGAGGCCTTGCCAACGTCGCTGAGGGATCGATTACGGGCATCTCGTTCGGGGGGCTGGCCAACGTGGCCGAGGGATCGATAACCGGGATCTCCTTCGGCGGCCTTGCCTGCGTCTCTGAGGGCCCGATGACGGGGATCTCCGTCGGAGGCCTCGCCAACGTCGCCGAAGGCGCGATGACGGGGATATCGATCGGCGGCCTCGCCAACGTGGCGGAAAGGGACGTCACCGGGATAACCGCCGGGGGGCTGGCGAACGTTTCCGAGCGTTCCGTCACGGGCATCACTTTCGGGGGCCTCGCCAATGTCGCCGAAGGCGCCATGACAGGGATATCGATCGGAGGACTCGCGAACGTAGCCGAAGGCCCGATGACCGGCATCTCGATCGGAGGCCTCGCGATAGTGGCCGGTGACGAGCTCTCGGGGATATCCGCGAGCGGCCTCGCGACATATTCCGAGGGAAATATCCTGGGATTGCACATTTCCGGGGGGGCGCTCGTCGCGGAAGAGACCCTCTCAGGGATAACCATCGGCGGGATCGGCGCGATCTCGCGAAACGACGACGAATACGGGGAAGGCAATTACGAATATTACGGGATTCGCGCCAGGGAAGCCCGATATCTGATCGTCCACGGGATCGACGTAAATATTGAGGACCGGCTTGCCGGCCTCGCCGTCGCGGGCATCGACGTGAGGGCCGGGGAGATTACCGGCGCGGCCCTCTCGGGCATATTAGTGCGGGCCGAAGATATGACCGGGTTCTCGGCGGGCTGCGTGAACTGGTACGACGAGACGCAGAGGGGGCTCGTCATCGGCCTCGTGAACTTCGCGAGGGAACTTCACGGGATCCAGCTCGGCCTCATCAATATAGCGAGAAACAACCGCGGCGGGATGCAGGTGCTCCCGATCCTAAACGCGCACTTCGACTGATCATTACAGGGGTTTTGCAGGGTACCCGCGAAAACCAGAGGGAGAATGGTTTTCGCGGGTATCCTGCAAAATTTAAAAGCAAGGGGGAGAATGGTTTTAGCGAGAGCCCGGCAAAACCTAAAAGCCAGAGGGAGAATGGTTTTAGCGAGAGGGCGGCAAAACCTCGTAAAGCGATTATGGAACGGAAGGGCTGTGCCGGTCAGACTCGAAAACCAGCGTGAGAGCAAGGGTTGCCAGTCACATGCGAAAGCCATTCTCCCTCTGGTTTTCGCATGTGACTGGCATACTCCCGTCAGTGCGCCTTCACCTTATTGAAAAAGTATATATATGTGATAGAGCATCTGATTCCCCTGTGGTCGACCTTCTCATTAAACCACAATTTCACCCGTAATTCAATCATTTTCAATCTGCTCGACGATTCTTTAGCCTTGACATTTCGGGCAAACAAGTCTTTTATGGATTCTGCATCGGTCGGATCTCATCCAATATTGATGTCGTCATGTTTTTTCCGGCTTTTCAGGCAAACGTAAAGGTCGTGACACCCGGATCGCCGGTAAGGAAAGTGCAGGTTCCCGCCGGCTGCCCGATGCCGCCGGCAGGCGCAAGAAGGAGTGATCGGCTATGTTAAAGGCCGAACTTGAAAAGATGACGAAGGCGCAGCTCCTTATGCTCGCCGCGAAAAAGAATTTGAAGATACCGGCGGGGGCCGTTAAGGCCGATATCGTCGGCATGCTGGCCAGGGGAACGGGCGGAGCGGCGAAGAAGGCCGCCACCGGGGCGAAGGCCCCGAAGGCGAAAGGCGGCGCGAAGGGAAACCCGGCAGCCGGAGCGAAAGCCGGTCGCGATCGCGAAGAGGAAGCCCGCGGCCGCGAAAATGAAACCTGTCCCCGCGGCGCCGAAGCCCGCCGCGAAGAAAACCGCCCCGAAGGCCGTGAAAAAGACCGCAACAAAATCCTCCGGGAAAGGCGGGGTGAAGGCAAAGGCCCCATCTGCAACCCCCACCACCGTTGCGAAAAAACCCTCCGCAAAGATTGTGACAGCCTCCAGGCCTCCCGCGGCACGCGCGAAAGCCGCAAAGGCTGGAAAATCCGTTCCCGCCGCGACGGCAAAAACAGCCGGAGTTTCCCGGCCCGCGGCACCTCTCCCCGCCGCGAAACCGGTCCCCGGTTCCGCGGCCGACGAGCGCTCGATACGGCAGAAGGCGACCGAGGGGAAATACCAGCTCACGACAGGCCCCGTGACGATGCCGCCCGTCGAATCGATGGAGATCCCGGATACCTACAACAAGACTCGCATCGCGATGATGGTCCGCGACCCTTACTGGCTCTTCACCTACTGGGAGATAAGCAGGGAGAGTTTCCTGGAGCTCGAGCGCTCCCTCGGGGACAAGTGGCCCGAGTGCAGGTTCGTTCTGAGGGTCTACGACAGGACCGACGGCGAGGGATTTTTCGATATCGAAACGGGGCAGGGCTCGAGAAACTGGTATATAAACGTGGCCCCGGCGAGATTGTACCAGACGGCGATCGGCGTGATGACCCCCGATGGAAAATTCATCGAGCTCGCCTCGTCGAACGTTTCGGGCACTCCGAGCGCGGGCGTCAGCGACCTGGTCGACGACAAGTGGCTCATTCCCGACGAGGAATTCGAGAGGATCTTCTCTGCCTCCGGCGGATACGCCTCGCAGCAGTCGGGCTCCGGCGAGATCACCGGGGCGATCGAACGTCGGTTCCTCGAGGAGATGGGATCGGAGACGGTATCGAGCTTCGGCAGCGCCGGGCTCCAGAAGCCCGCCCGCGCGCGGGGATTCAGGCTCTGGGTAGCGACCGAGCTTATTCTTTACGGCGCGACCGAACCGGACGCGCGAGTCACAATACAGGGCAGGGAGATAAAGCTTCGCGGCGACGGGACCTTCTCGGCGCGTTTCGCCCTTCCCGACGGAACGATCGATCTTCCGGTGACCGCCGTATCGGCCGATGAGATCGAGGAACGGACGATCGAAACCACGGTGAGCAGGAAATCGAAGGAAAAGGCTCCGGTGATCCGATGAACGACCGCTCAAAAGGGTACCTCGCGCTCATCCTGCACGCCCATCTGCCCTACGTCAGGCACCCGGAGCATGACGACTTCCTCGAGGAAGACTGGTTCTTCGAGGCGATCACGGAAACGTACATCCCGCTGATAGAGATCTTCGACAGGCTCGAGGAAGAGGGGATAGATTTCCGCCTGACGATGTCCCTCACGCCCACCCTTCTTTCGATGATGTCCGATCCGCTGCTGCAGTACAGGTACCTTCGCCATCTCAACAGGCTGATCGATCTCGCGGGAAGGGAGGTCGCGCGGACCAGGTGGACGCCGGAATACCATGAGCTGGCGCTGATGTACCACTGGAGATTTTCGCGCGCCCGGCAGATCTTCCTCGAACGCTACGACAGCCGTCTCATAGACGCCTTCCGGCATCACCAGGACAGGGGGTGCCTCGAGATCATCACCTGCACGGCGACGCACGGGTTCCTGCCGCTCATGATCAACGCCAACGCCGCCAGGGCGCAGATACATATCGCCGCCAACCATTACGAGAAACACCTGGGCAGAAGGCCGAGGGGCATATGGCTCGCCGAGTGCGGCTACACCCCCGGCGTGGAGAAATATATAAAGGAAGCGGGGATCAATTATTTCCTGACCGACACGCACGGGATACTTTTCGGGACGCCGAGGCCGAGATACGGGGTCTTCGCCCCGATCTACACGCCCGAGGCGAACGTCGCGGTCTTCGGCCGCGACAGGGAATCCTCGAAGCAGGTCTGGAGCGCGAAGGAAGGGTATCCCGGCGACTTCGATTACAGGGATTTCTACAGGGACATCGGGTTCGACCTCGATTACGAGTATATAAGGCCCTTCCTGCACGCGGACGGGAACAGGATCCACACGGGCATCAAGTATCACAGGATCACCGGCCCCACCGACCACAAGGAGCCGTACCGCCCGTCGGCGGCCAGGGAGAGGGCGGCCGAGCACGCGGGCAATTTCATGTTCAACCGCGAAAAGCAGATCGAGCACCTCAGCGGGATGCTCGGGATAAAACCGATCATCGTCTCGCCGTACGACGCCGAGCTTTTCGGCCACTGGTGGTTCGAGGGCCCGGAGTGGATCGAATTCCTCCTGAGGAAGCTGCACTTCGACCAGGAGACGATCGCGCCGATCACGCCGTCGGAATACCTGCAGCGCCACCCCAGGCTGCAGGTTCTGCAGCCGTCGATGTCGTCGTGGGGATACAAGGGGTACAACGAATTCTGGCTCGAAGGGAGCAACGACTGGATCTACAGGCACCTTCACATCATGTCCGACCGGATGGTGGAACTTGCCCGAAGGTTCCCGAACGCCGAAGGGCTCGAGCGCCGGGCGCTCAACCAGGCCGCCCGCGAGCTCCTTCTCGCGCAGAGCAGCGACTGGGCCTTCATCATGAAGACCGGGACGATGGTCGAGTACGCGCACAAGCGGACGAAGGACCATGTCGGCCGGTTCGAGAGGCTGTATAACGACATCCTGTCTTCGCAGATCAACGACCCGTGGCTGAAGGAAGTGGAGAGCAGGGACAACATCTTCCCGGAAATCGATTACAGAATCTACGCGTAAAGGATCAGGTGATTCGATGGCCGACCCCGGAAAAAAACGGTATGTGATAATTCACGGTCATTTCTACCAGCCTCCCCGCGAAAATCCATGGACCGGCAGGATCGACAGGCAGGACACCGCCGCCCCCCACCACGACTGGAACGAGAAAATCTGCAGGGAATGCTACCTTCCCAACGCGCGGTCGAGGCGCCTCGACGGATTCGGCCGCGTCCTGAAGCTCGTCAACAATTACGAATCGATCAGTTTCAATTTCGGCCCCACCCTGCTTTCGTGGATCGAGGAAAAATATCCCGCCCTGCACTCGCAGATAATCGAAGCCGACAGGGAGAGCGCGGAGCGCAACAACGGCCACGGCAACGCCATCGCCCAGGTCTACAACCACGTCATCATGCCGCTCGCGAACCGGCGCGACCAGCGAACGCAGATACTGTGGGGCGTTCACGATTTCGAGAGCAGGTTTCACCGCAAACCCGAGGGGATCTGGCTCGCCGAGACTGCCGTCGGCGAACCTACGCTGGAGCTTCTGATGGATCACGGGTTCAGGTTCCTCATCCTTTCCCCCTTCCAGGCGGACAGGGTGCGCCCGCTCGGCGGCGACGCCGGGTGGAAGAGCGCCGGCGACGGCAAAATCCCGTGCGGCATGCCGTACAGGTGCTTCGGGGCGCGCCACAAGGGAAAGAGGCGCAAGGACCGTTTCATCGACATATTCTTCTACGACGCCCCGATTTCGACCGACATCAGCTTCAACCATCTTCTCTCGAGCGGCGACAAGCTCGCCGCCGCTCTGGCCGCCGGATTCGAGAGGGGCGGCGGGGATCTCGTGACGGTCGCGACCGACGGCGAGATCTACGGCCATCACGAGCCTTTCGGCGACATGGCCCTCGCCTACCTCGTCGACAAGGCGGCGACCGAGCACGGGCTGACCCTCACGAACTTCGGCGCCTATCTCGACTCGCACGAACCGGCCTTCGAGGTCCAGATAAAACAGGGCGAGAACGGGGAGGGGACGGCGTGGTCGTGCTCCCACGGGCTCGGGCGCTGGAAAACCGACTGCGGCTGCAGCACCGCGGCCCCCGCCGGATGGAACCAGAAATGGCGCGACCCCCTTCGCCGGGGCCTCGATTCGCTTCGCGACGGCCTCGCCTCCGTTTTCGAATCGGAAGCGGGAAAGCTTCTCGCCGATCCCTGGCAGGCGAGGGACGATTATATAGCCGTGACCGGCCGGCCTTCGCGTCGGGCGGAGGACAACATAAAGGAACGTGCGGATTTCATCGGCGCGCACGCGCCCAGGCTGCTCGGCGGCGCGGAGATTTCGACAGCGGCCTCCCTCCTCGAATCCCAGCGCAACGCCCTTCTGATGTTCACGTCGTGCGGATGGTTTTTCAACGACGTCTCCGGAATCGAGACGACGAAACTCTTCGAATACGCGGCGAGGGCGATCGAGCTCGCCGGTTCGGTGGACGTTGGGTGGCTCGAGACGTCCCTGCTCGGGACGCTCGAAGAGGCCAAGAGCAACATCCCCGCGCAGGGAACCGGGAAATCGCTCTACCTCGCGTCGAAGAAATTCTCCGCGATCGACCCTTCCTACCTCGCGGGCCGGCACGCCCTGGCGATATGCCTCGAAACCGAATCTGCGGCGATCGCGCCGCCCGGGTATCATTTCGAGGAGATCGATTCGGAGACCCTTAAGCCCGGGGGAATCCGGCTGAGGCTCGGTCGATTCGCGATGACCGATCCCTCGACCCTCGTTCGCCGCGAGTATCAGTACCTGGTGACCCTCGGCGAGCCCTCGAAGGTGACCTGTTTCATCAGGGAGTTCGCCGGGCCCGACGATTACGAAAGATCGAAGGAGCATTTCAGGACGATGCCGCAGGCCGTCGAACGAGCGGCGGTTCTCCGGTCGGCCACCGACCGCTTCGGCGGGAGCGTCTTCTCGATCCGCGACCTCCTTCTCGAGGACAGGGAGAACGTGCTCGGCAGAATCGCCTCGCGGCAGGCCGCCGCGCTCATCGAACGTTTCAACGAAATCTACCTCGAGAACCGTGATCTGCTCCGTTTCTTCAGCGAGACCGCCCTTCCCGCACCGGAGAGCCTTCTCGTTCCCGCGAAGACGGTCCTCTCGGAGCGTCTCAGGGACGAGGTGAACAAATGGGAGAAGAGCCCGGACAACTCGAGCCTCGGCGGCATCCACGGCGTTGTCTCCGAGGCCCAGTACTACGGCGTGAAGATCGACAACGCGGGGATGGCTGCCCTTTTCGAGGAATATTTCCTGGAAAAACTTCGCAGGCTCAGGGATGGGATCAGCGTCGAGACGTGCGATCATCTGCACCTCTTCGCCGAGTACAGCTACGGGATAGGGATCGAGATGCGCCAGCACGAGATTCAGAACGAGCTCTTTTATATAATGGAGACTCGTGGCGAAGAGGCGATCCTCGCGCTCAGAAGCGTTTCGGCGGTCGATTGGGGCGCCGTGGAGGCCGTCGAAAGCCTTCTTCGCCTCGCGAGGCGGTTCAATTTCAACACCGACGCGTGGCAGGAACGTCTTCCAAAATACTCGGACGACACTGTATAATCGATCCGGCCCTTGAGACAGGACGGCGGTTTATGAATTTCAACGATGCCTCGCGGCGCGCGAAGGAGCTTCGCTCCGAGATCGATCGCCACGATCATCTCTACTACGTGGAGGACTCCCCCGAGATATCCGACGCGGCCTACGACGCGCTGCGAAAGGAGCTCGAGGGAATCGAGGAGCTTTTCCCGGCTCTCGCGACCCCAGATTCGCCGACCCGACGCGTCGGCGCCGAGCCGAGAAGCTCGCTGCCCGGAGTCGACCACCTGGCGCCGATGCTCAGCCTCGATTCGACGACCGAGATCGAAGCGGCGGTGGAATTCGACGCGAGGCTGAGGAAGATCCTCGAGAAGGAAGCGATACAATATACCGCCGAGCCAAAGTTCGACGGGCTATCGGTCGAGCTTGTGTACCGCGAAGGCGTTCTCGCCTCGGCATCGACGCGGGGGAACGGCACGACCGGCGAGGACGTGACGCCGAACATCCGCACGATTGGATCGGTCCCTCTGAGGCTCCGTGGCCGCGGCGCGGCCCTCGTCGCAATTCGCGGCGAGGCCCTCATGACGCTCGCCGGCTTCAGGGATATCAACAGGAAGATGACGGAGCGCGGCGAAAGCGCCTTCGCCAACCCGAGAAACGCCGCGGCGGGATCGCTCCGGCAGCTTGACTCCAGGATCACCGCCTCCCGGCCCCTCGCCTTCTACGCCTACGAGATAATGAAAATCGAGGGGGCCGATCCCCCCGCTTCGCATTCCACCGAGCTCGCGGCTCTCGGCGAATGGGGCTTCCTCGTCGATTCGAACTGGCGGATCTGCGGCGGCATCGACGAGGCGGTCCGGTTTCATTCCGATCTTGCCGGAAGACGCGACTCCCTTCCCTTCGAGATAGACGGCGTGGTGATCCAGGTCGATTCCAAAAGGGATCGCGCCGCCGCCGGGATGAAGTCGCGTTCGCCGCGCTGGGCGCTAGCCCTGAAATTTCAACCGAGGCGCGAAATAACGACCGTCGAGGAGATCGCCGTGCAGGTCGGGAGGACGGGCAAGCTTACCCCCGTCGCCCTTCTCAGGCCGGTGGACGTCGGAGGCGTAACGGTCAGCAGGGCAACCCTTCACAACGCGGGCGAGGTTGCGAGGAAGGATATCCGCGCGGGGGACTCCGTAAGAATCGAACGGGCCGGCGACGTGATCCCGGCGGTGGTCGAAAGGATCCGCGCCGAAGGGAAACGCAGGGGAAAGCCTTTTTCGATGCCCGCCTTCTGCCCCGTGTGCGGCTCGTCCGTCGTCGAAGAGGGGGCGAACCACTATTGCACCGGCGGGACCCTGTGCCCGATGCAGCTCAAAAGAGGGATCGAGCATTTCGCCTCGCGGGGCGCCCTCGATATCGAGGGGCTCGGCGAAAAGAACGTGGAGCTTCTCGTCGAAAGCGGCCTGATCTCCGATTTCGCCGACATCTTCCGCCTGAAGAAGGAGGACCTTCTCGGCCTGGAGCGTTTCGCCGACAAATCGGCCGGCAACCTCATCGCGGCGATCGAGGCGTCCAAAAACAAGCCGCTCGAGAAATTCATATTCGCCCTCGGGATCAGGAACGTCGGCGAGCATGTGGCGCGCATCCTCGCCTCCGCCTTCGGCTCGATAGAAAGGCTCGCCGCCGCTTCGGAGGAGGAGCTGACCGCCCTTCGCGAGATAGGCCCTGAGGTTGCCGGCTCGATCGTCCGCTTCTTCGGGGACGTGAGGAACGCGGGCGTCATCCGGGAGATCTTCGCGCTCGGCGTCGAGCCCGCCGCGCCCGAAACGCCGGCCGGGCCGCGCCCCTTCGAAGGTAAGACCTTCGTCTTCACGGGAACCCTGGAAAAGCTCACCCGGGCCGAGGCGAAGAGGATCGTCCAGGAACTCGGCGGAAACGTCAGCTCAAGCGTCGGCAAAAAGACGGGGTATGTCGTCGCGGGCGCCGACCCCGGATCGAAACACGACAAGGCCGTCAAGCTCGGGGTCGAGATCCTGACCGAGGAAAATTTCCTCAGGCTGGCCGGCATCGAATGACCGAGCGCCCGACGAAGGCCCTCGAGCACCGCTGCGCCGGCTCGACTGCCGGAAACGATCACCGCGCCTGGTCCCCGCGCCCCTCAATAATATCGACGATTCTCCGGCCGAAGAGCCGCGCGGCCTCGCGCGCGAACGATTCGTTCGGATGCGAATTCGTTTCGCTCTTCGCGTAACGGTCCTGAAGGAAGGTTCCGCCCTCCGTCTCGAGGCCGAAGAAATCCCAGACGAAGATGTTGTCCCCCGGCTCGTCCCATTCCTCCGCGACCCAGCGCGCGAACTCCCTCGCCGCCTCCCCCTGTTCGGGGCTGGTCCGTTGCCGGACGAGGGCCGCGCCGGTCCACACGAGAAATCTCGTCCCGGGGAACGATCTCATCTTCTCCTTCAGCGCCGCGTACTGAAGCTTGTAGTTTTCGAGCCTTTTCTCGCTCGAGGCGATGTCTGGATTACCGGTATCTGGAAGGATCTCGTTCACGGGGAAGCAATGCTTGAAAACGATCATGTCGTATTTCTTCGTCAGGATCTCGAGGGTCGGCTCGCCCATGTATTTTCCCGGCCCCGCGTTCCTGACCCAGATGTTCCAGTAGTCGTAGGGATAGTTGTTCCATCCGTAAGGTTTTTCGCGGGGGAACTCCATCTCAGATATCTCGTGCTTTTTTCCCTCCGCCTTGTTGTAGTCTTTGAACCACTGCTTCACGCCGCCGTCCCAGACGGCCCTTCCGGTGCTGTGATGAAGAAAGATGATTTTCATTTCGTCTCCAGTCGAAATCCGGTTCCCGTTTTCGCCCTGCGTCCCCGGCCCGCACCCGGGCAGAGCGGCGAGAAGGGCGGCGGCCGTCGCCGCCGCGAACAAATAATACATCGCTTTCATAGTGTCCCCCTATTCCTCTATGACCGCCGTCTGGGCGTAGACCTTCTTCGTCTCCCTCTCGACAATGTCTACCTGCCGCCAGAGGAACCTGTGCGCGATCGTCCCCGCGACGAGGAACGAAACGGCGAGCCCGATGAAGACGCCCGGCAGCCCGTAGAAATGTTTGCCGATATACGCGAACGGCACCGTGAGAATGAACGCCTGCCCTATCCCGAGGGCCGCGGCGTGGTACGGCTTGTTCATCACGTTAAGGTTGCCGATCACCATGAAGACGATCCCCTGCATGAAATACGAAGCCGGCACGATCGCGAGGTATAGCGCGATGCCGTGCAAGACCTCGCGGTCCCTCGAGAAGATCGACGCAAGCGGCCGGCCAAGCAGGAGAAGAGCCGCGAAAAAGGCGAGGCCGCTCGCGAAGGCGAACCTGTTGCCTATGCTCATCGCCCTTCTCATCCTGTCGAATCGTCCAGCCCCCCAGTTCTGCCCGACGAAGGCGGCCAGCACCGACGAGAGCGCCATCACCGGCGTGAAGGCGAACATTTCGATCTTCAGCGCGACGCCGAACGACGCCACGGCCTTCACGCCGAAAGCCGCGACGATGGAGGTGAGTATCCCCTGGCTCAGGGGCACGACCATCCTGGTCGCCGCGGCGGGGGCGGATATGTACAGGACCCTCTTCCACGAGTCGATCAGCACCGGCATCGGGGGTATCCTGAAGGTTATCATCCCCAACCGGTGGTACACGACGTAGAACGAGATCGCGAACATCGTCATCCGCGAGAAGACGGTCGCGAGCGCGGCTCCCGGCAAGCCCCAGCCTCGGAAAAGGCCCGAGGCCGAATATCATGATCGGATCGAGGATGATGTTTATCGCGACGGAGCCGAGCATTATCATGGCCGGCGTCTTCGTGTCCCCCGTCGCCCTGATGACGTTGTTGCTGACCATCGGGAAAACGACGAAGATCAGCCCCATGTACCATATGCGCATGTACTGCTTCACCAGGGGCGCCGTCTCTTCGGTCGCTCCCATCATCCCGAAGACTCTGTCCATCGTCAGAAGCCCCGCGACGATGAATATCGCGACGAAGAATATCGACAGGGCAAGGCCGTCGGTCGTGAGCCTCTTTACCTCGTTCCAGTCCCCCTTCCCGATGGCGCGAGAGACGACCGAGGCCGCCCCGACGCTGAGGCCGAGCGCGAATCTCGACAGCACGAGCTCCACGGGAAAGGTGAAGCTGATCGCCGCGAGCTCGCGGATACCGAGGCGGCTCACGAAGAAGGTGTCGGTCAGGTTGAACGCGAACATGCCGACGATGCCGACCGCCATCGGCACGGTGAGCGAGAAAAGCTTTTTCCCGATCGGGCCCTCGGTCAGGACGGCCCGTTTCGTTATTTTTCGGATTCGTCACTTCTGTACTTTGCTTTTTTGCTGCCGCCGTAGACTTCGTATCTCTGGAACCGGCATTCGAGCGGCCCGTTGAAGAGGGTTATCTTTTTCGAGGGGCGAAGCCCTATGAATTTCATCGCGTCGAAATTCGCGCTCAGGATCCAGGCCTGGTACCCCTCGTATTTCCGTTTCAGGGTGTCGCCGATCATCTTGTAGAATTCGACGATGTCCGCGCTCCCCATCCGCTGGCCGTAGGGCGGGTTCATCACCAGGATTCCGGGCGCCGGAGGCGGGTCGACGCGCTCGAAGGCGCCCGCCTGAATCTTCACCGTCTTTTCGAGGCGCGCGCGGCCGATATTTTTCCGGGCCGTCTCGACGGCCCTTTTCGAGACGTCGGATCCGCATATCGCCGAAGCGGGGGGCCGCGCCCCCTTTTCGAGCTCGGCACGAGATCCTGCCGAAGAGCGCCGCGTCGAAATCGTTCCAGCCGAAGAACCCGAACCGTTTCCTCAGAAGCCCCGGCGCCGCGTTGCCCGCTATGAAAGCCGCCTCGACGGGCAGCGTCCCCGATCCGCACATCGGATCGATGAAGCTCCCCTTCCCCGCGCCATCCCGACAACATGATCATTCCCGCCGCCAGCACCTCGTTCAGCGGCGCCCCTCCCCCCTCCAGCCTGTATCCGCGGCGGTGAAGCGGCTCCCCCGAGCTGTCGAGGGATATCGCGCAGCGCTCCCTGTCGATGTGAACGTTGATCCTGACATCGGGATTCTCCCTGTCGACCGACGGTCTTTTCCCGTACTTCTCCCTGAAACGGTCGGCAATGGCGTCCTTCACCTTGAGGGCCGCGTATTTCGAATGGTTGAAGTGCTTCGAATTGACGACGCTGTCCACGGCGAAGGTCTTGTCGACGTCGAGGTATTTCCACCAATCGACGTCCATCGCCGCCGCGTAGAGATCCTTGTCGCTGAGAACCTGCCGTTTCCGCACCGGCACGAGAAACTTCGAGGCGGTCCGGGCGGACAAGGTTGAGCCTGTATAGAAGCTTTTTGTCGCCCGAGAAGGAAACCGCGCGGTTGAGCTTCTCGATCGATGCCGCGCCCGCCTCCTCGAGTTCGCCGGCGAGAACGTCCTCGAGGCCGAACAGGGTGGTCGCCAGCATTTCAAAACTCTCGGTATCGGAACCAGTCATTATCTTTCCCCGGGATGATTAAAGGGCCTATCGCTACCTCTTGAGCAGCTCGACCATCTCCCTGACCGCCTGTTCCAGTCCCACGAAGACGGCCCTGGATATTATGCTGTGCCCTATGTTCAGTTCCTCGATGTCGGGTATCGCGACCATCTCGCGGACATTATGGTACGTCAGCCCGTGCCCGGCGTGAACGGCGAGCCCGTGCTTCCTGCCCGACTGCGCGGCGTCCCTCACGGCCTTGAGCGCCCTTTCGAATTCCGTCCTCGTCGCGTTGGCGTACTCCCCCGTGTGAATCTCGACAGCGTTGAACCCGAGCTTCGACGCCTCCTTTATCTGCGCCTGATCGGGCCCCACGAAGGCGGCGACCTTGATCCCGCCCTCCTTCAGCGCCCTGACCACCTCGGCGTACTTCTCGGAGCCGCGGAGCAGATCGAGGCCCCCCTCCGTCGTGACCTCCTCGCGCTTCTCGGGAACGAGGGTCACCGAGTCGGGATGAAGGGCGAGCGCTATCTCCTGCATCTCGACCGTCGCCGCCATCTCGAGATTGACCATGGTCTGCGCCATCTCCGTTATCAGCCTCGCGTCCCTGTTCTGCATGTGGCGCCGGTCCTCCCTGAGATGAAAGGTGATCTGGTCCGCGCCGCCCATCTCCGCCATCATCGCGGCCGTCACCGGATCCGGTTCGGTGGTCTTTCTCGCCTCGCGCAGCGTGGCGACATGATCGATATTCACTCCGAGTCTTATCCTGTTCAAGTCTTCCCTCCCTGGTTCGCCGCGGCGGCCCGACCGACGGCCATCCCGCTTATGCCCGAAAACCGCATCCCTCTTTTCCCGGCCTCCCTGACGAGCCATTTCAGCTCCTGAAGGCTCTCGCTCCTGACGTGCATCACCCCTATCACCCTGCCCCTCTTCTCCGCGATGGAAAGGAGCTTCTTCATGTTTTCCCTTGTATCCTCGGCCGTGTTGTCGAGGAAAATGTCGTTTCGCGCGTTCGCCACCCCCGCCTCGTCGGCGACCTCTCGGACGACCGACTTCGGGGTGGTGAGGCTGTCGAAAAAGAGCAGGTTCCTTTTCCTGCACACATCGAGAACGATCCCCATCACCCTTCGGTCCGCGGTCGCCTTCGATCCCATGTGGTTGTTCATCCCGACGACGTGCGGCGTCGTTTCGAGCGCTCGCGCCATCGTTTTTTCCATCTCGCCCTTTTCCATGCCGACGCGGACCAGGGGTATCTCGCCCCCGTCCGCCCCGCCGCTTTCCGGCTCCATCGGCATGTGGCAGAGTATCTCCTTGCCGGCCTCCTTCGCCAGGGCGCATATCTTTGCGGAATGTTTCAGCTCGGGTATCACTGATATCGTCAACGGGACGTCGAGCGCCAGGAATTCCTTCACGAGGTCGTTGTTGAAATACCCGAAATCATCGACGACTATCGCTATGACGGGCCCCGCCTTCTTTTTCTTCTCCGGCTTTTCCTTGAACGTTCCGCGCCTCAAATAGCACCTGTGGGTGATGTGCTGCTTCGTCCCGACCTCCATCTCGATCACCCGGCCCTCCTGCTTTTCCCTGCAGGAATGGACTACCCCTCCGACGACGGCGATCGATTTGTCGATTGCGGCGTTGGCCTGGATAAGCGACCCGTCTTCCGGGAGATCGGCCCTTATGTTGCAGACGAGGTACCTTTTCTCGGAGCTCAGCTCCATGTCGACGACTATTTCGTCCCTTTTGACGCCCAGGCTCGAGATGGCGTCGACGATCCGCCCGCCCATGTCCTCCTGGACGCGGTCGTAGCGGTCTTCGAATCCGCTCTCGAGAAGAAAGGCGTTTCCCTTCGGGGTCTGCGAATACCTGACCGCGACGATTGCGACGATCGCCAGCACGGCGAGAGTCCATGCGACCCCGGCGAGTCTCGCGGCGTTCTTCCCCGTGCTTTTCCTTCTCGATCGCCCGTCGCTCATATTCCCGTCCTGTACAAGCCCCGCGCCCCGCCCTCCGGCGTCTCGCAGAGCACGGATATCCACCCCGGCCCGCGGCTGCGTACCTGGGGTCCGCCGGATCTTCATTCGATATTAAGCATGGTTACTATAATTGCGCCGCGCGGCCGGTGTCAACCTGTACCGGGCCCCAAAGGAAAAGCCCGGCCGCCAGGTCTTCCACAGAACCGGCAGCCGGGCTTTTAAAAACCCTCTTTGCTTAAAAAGAATATGACTACCTCATCAACACCATCTTGCGCGTGAGAGTCTCCTTCCCCGCGCTGAGCCTGTAGAAATAGATCCCTGATGCGACGCGTCGGCCGGAGTTGTCCTGGCCCGTCCACTCGACGCTGTATCTTCCCGCGGGCTGAGGTCCGTTTACAAGCGTTTTTATGCGCCGTCCGGCGACGTCGAATATTTCTATAACAACCCTTCCGGCCGACGGCACGTAATAACTGATCTCCGTCGCGGGGTTGAACGGATTGGGGCGGTTCTGGTAAAGGGTCAGCCCCACCGCCGGGGTTCTAACCTGATCCGTCTCGAAAATCACATAGGAACCGGCTCCGGAGGACAGTTCCAGCCGATACCTGTAATCCCTGCCGGGCTCGACGTCATCGAAGAAGCAGTACGATCCTTCGCCCGTCTCGAAGACATCGACATCGATCGCTGCGAAAGCGCCGCCTTCGAGCGAGCGCTTGACGACGAATTGATATCCGTCTTCCTCGAAGGTCATTTCCCAGGCCAGCTTGACCCTCCCACCTTCCACCGAGGCGAGGAAACAGTCGAGCTTGTACGACGGCCCCACGGCGTTATCGTACGAATAACCGGAGTCCGGCGCGGAATAGTAGTACAGATCGCCGCACGAATCCTTCGCGCGGACAAAATATGTGCTCCAGGTCGCGAAGTCCCTCGGGGCTCCCGCCGTCGGGATGGTCGCGTTGTACCCCTCCTGGAATGAAGCCGCGATCGTTTCGACCAGCGTCCAGTCGTCGAGAAAATAGTCCGCGGGGGCGAATACGATCCCTTCTCCTGTCCGTTTGTCCTCTGAATATTCCGGCGCGTCCATGGTCCCGCCGGCCCTGTCGAGGATCTCTATCAGCACCGGGCCCGACGCGGCCCGCACATAATCCTGGAGGGCCGATCCCGCAACCTCCGGGTTTTTCCTGTAGATCTCGTAAGTCGTAATCGGGCAGGCGCTCGACGGATCGTCCGAAAGGGAGCGATCGAAGGATATATCGACCCAGCCCCCGCCGTCCTCGGGCGTATCGACGATCGAGACGATCCTCGGGACGCGCGTGCTGAACGAAGCCGTCTTCTCGTTGTTTACCTCGTTCCGTTCCGGCACGAGCATCCCTTCGTCGACGCGCGCGATGAAATAGTTGTAATGCGCCGCAGCCTGTGGAGGCAGGATGGAGAGCTCATGATGAATGGAGACGTCTGGATCCAGGGCCTGGTGCTGCACCTCCGTGATGAAATGATCCTCCGTCGTCTCTCCGTCCACCGTTCTGAGCCACAGGGAGACGGAGAACGGATCGGCGGCGAAATTGCCGGAGTTGACGACGTCGTAGCTGATCGCGACGGGATCGCTGCAATCCTGGATGACCGCCGGCGTCACCTGAAGGCTCGAGAACAAAAGATCGGGGCCGTTGCCGAACTCCATCTTTTCCATATTCGTGACGTTGCCGGGCTCGTCCTTCACGCCTGTAGCCTCGATGAAATACCTGACGGCGTATTCGATGGGCTCCGTGAAGGTGACGGTGATCTGAAGGTTATCCCTGTCTATCGTTATATTCTGTATCGCAAGGGTCTGCGTTATATCATCTGCCTTGTATACCGAGTAGTTGGAAATATCAAGGGCTGTAGCGCGATCGAGCCTTTCGCACCAGAAAGCGTCGATCGTATAATCCGAAACCGGCTCCACCCACCTGAACCAGGGGGGTCCGTGGTCGACCATTCAACCACCGCCCCAGATGTTCAGGCCCAGGTAACTCAGAATGATCATTTCCCCCAGTGGATAACCGGGTTTGCATGTAGCAACCTGATAAGCTCCCGCGTCGGGGCGTTCCACGATTCTTATAAAGTCCTGGATATTGGCGGCAGTCGGCAACTGGTCGAATTTGTAAAGCCATGTCCAGCCGGTCTGACAGGTCCTGAAGCATGCCGATACCCCATAGGCGTCATAGGGAGCGCCCAAGGATACGACAATCTCCGGGTTCGGCGTCGTCCCGATAGAGAGGTTCCACGCCGGCTGGGTCAACTTGAATTCGGCGCACATCATCCCGTCGTCGCCGGGGAGAATCCAGACCCAGCTTGTATATAGCATGTATGGTTCCCTGATGTAGACGTCGGAATCATAGTGATACGGGTCGGAGAAAACACCGATATATGCATCCGGATATGCTCCGCACGCGGCTGGAACGAGAAGGACAAGACAGGCGGCGGCAAGCAATCCTTTCGCGAAGAGATTCTTCATCCCTGCGCCTCCTTGATCAGGCAAAAATCCGAAAATTAATGGGAATGTTAGCTATCTTCCGCTAGTCACCACGCCCCTTTTTGAAATGAACCGCACCCTCTGAGATAAATTCAACCGCTTGAGGCCATTGTACCGCAAAGCGCGGTAATTTTCAAGAATTATAACGGGTTGCGATCCTGCGGCCGGGCGTTCGCGCCGTGCCCGGGCCAAGCCGGTTTTTTCTACGCGTCCCTGCGAAGGGTCCCCTGGACGCGACGCAGATAGGCGCTCGAGATGTCGGCCCGCCTCACGATTCCGATGACGCGCTTTTCGGGCGACGAATCGACGACGGCGAGCGATGTCCGGTCGCTCTCGGCGAACAGCTCCAGGGCGAGGTCGAGGCTGTCGTCCGGCCGAAGCGCGGGAACGTCGTCGCGCATCAGGTCGACGGCCAGCACGAAAGATCCGATCGAAGGGGTCAGCGAAGCGGTGTGCACCTCTTCGAGGCTCACCATCCCGAGGTACCCCCCGTCTTCGCCGGTCACCGGCAGCCCGCCGTGCTCCCCGCTTCCGAGAAGCTCGATGATTTCCGCGAGCCCTGTCCCGCGCCGCAGGGTCCGCACTTCCCGCCCCTCCGGCATGAAATCCTTCACTCGAAGACCGGCCAGCACCTCGCGGACATAATCGCCCTGATGGGCCGGAGAGAGGGACCGGCTCTCCACCTGCGAGTGGTAGATCGACTGCTCGTCCGACAGGAGGAAGGAGATCACGCAGACCCAGAGTGTCGGGAGCAGGAGATTGTAATTACCCGTGATCTCGCTCACGATGACGAGAGTCGAAATGGGCGTCTTGGCCGCCGCGGCGAAGAATCCCGCCATCCCGACTATGACGAAGCTCGCCGGATGGGGCGAGAGCGCGGGCCAGTACCTGTTGAGGACGATCCCCAGCGCCCCGCCGCCGCACCCCCCGATCACCATCGACGGGCCGAATACCCCGCCGGAGCCGCCGCTCCCGATCGTGAGCCCCGTCGTAAGTATCTTGCCGAGGGCGACCACGATGAGGACCAGCGCGAAGAGAAGCCCCGTCCCCTCGTAGGATTGAAGGGTCAGGGCGTCCTGGAGCGTCCCGTACCCGAAGGACATGACGGCGAGAACCTGCTCGTTCCGGCCTATCAGAAGATACAATCCGGTCCCGACGACGCCGGTCGCCAGCGCGCCGATCGCCGGCTTCGCGTGCCGCGGCAGCGGCAGGCGCCGGAAGGCGTGGGAAAGCCCGTAGAAGCTCCGCGTGTAGAGCATGGCGAGAACGACGACGAGGAGCGCCAGCAGCAGGTAGGCGAGAAGCTGGCGCGGGTCGTTGAACCTCATCGCCCGGACGATTTCAGGCGAAAGGTCGAAGAGAGGGGACCATCCGAATACGAGCCCGAACGTGCAGTACGCCGCGGTGCTGGCGAGCGCCGCGGGCACGATGACCTCCGATTCGAAATCGGGGGAGCGATACAGGATCTCGGCGGCAAAGAGCGCGCCGGCGAAGGGCGCCCTGAAGATCGCCGCGACGCCCGCCCCGACCCCCGCCGCCATCAGGACTCTTCTTTCCGCTGGTTTCAGCCTGAAGAGAATCCCCATCATCGAACCGAATCCCGCGCCGATCTGCGCTATCGGGCCCTCGCGCCCGCCCGACCCGCCCGTGCCGATCGTGATGGCGCTCGCGACGAGTTTCACGAATGGGACCCTCGGCCTGATCCGCCCCTGCCTGTGATGGAATGCCGCGATGGCCGAATCAGTCCCGTGCCCCTCGGCCTCGGGGGCCAGGGTGAAGACGAGCAGCCCGCTTATGATACCTCCGACTGTCGGGATCAAAAGGAGCATCCAGGGGCGGAAGGGGCTCTGCGTCTCCTCCATGAGCGGCGGCTCCCCTCCCGGGTGGTTGGGACGGTACCCCGCCGCGCCGTCGAGGGAATAATGGACGACGGCCTGGCAGGCGGAGTAGAAAAGGATCGCGCCGAGGCCGGCGGCCACCCCGACCACAAGGGCAAGCCCCATCATGCGGAACTGGGGGCGAAGGCGCCTTCGGCTCAGCTCCCAGAACTCGGGGAGCCATCGAAGAGGATGCGAGGGCACCGGAGGTTTCGAAGATGCGTCGCCTGTCATGTATCGCTCCGTGACATTTATTTAAAAAATAGAATCATCGGCCTTGCAGCGAAGATTACGAACACAATCGCGTAAAACCACGTGTCGAGGCTCAGCAATACGGGAAAGAGCTTCGCGAGCAGCAGGGCGAGCGTAAGGCTCATGAACCCGGCTAGCTTGAGATCATAGATATTGCCGAAACGTTTCGCCCTCTCGTTGGCCCATCCTGTAAATCCCATTTCGGACCCTCCTCATTTAGCCTCTTCGACCATGCGAACCATCTTTTCCTCGACCTCCGCGGCGATCTTCGCGAGCTCCGGGTCGCTCGACAGCGCGGACAGCATCCTTCCCGGCTTCACGAAGCCGATCTTCGTAGAGCTCTTTTCCGTGTAAACGGAGACGCGGCACGGCAGCGCCATGTTGAGCCGCATGTCCGCGGACATCACCTTCGCCGCCTGGGCGGGATTGCAAACCTCGAATACCCTGCACTCCTCGCCGAAGGAAATCCCCCTGCCGCGAAGGGACGCGCCGAGATCGTGAACGTGGAGCACTCCGAAGCCGTTACGTTTGACTGCCGATTCAAGGGCGGCCGACGCCTCTTCGAAAGGCTTGCCGCTCTCTGCAATGTAAAACATGCGCCACCTCGTTTCGTTTGCGCGCGGGCCGCGGGCCCGGTTCCGGACGATCAACTGAAATGTAGCACAGGAAACTAACATTTAAAAGACCGCCGACTCCATTTCATGTGATGAACGGTACGAGAAAGGCGGCATGGCGCGCGCCCCGGGGCTCCCTTCATGCCGAGCCGAAGCTCGCAGCGCGCCGGTTTATGTCCGACGCGCTGCGAGCTTCGATGGGTGTGGCGCCGAAAACCGCGAGCCCGGGCGGCACGGTCAGGCTGAAGCGTGCATCAGGAATCCTTGTTTTTCACCTTGCAGGTATTCATGCCGAAAAGGCTGTACAACGGACATATCCCTGTCAACGCCGTCAATAAAGCGACTATCGCCAATATGATCATGATCACCTTCACCGCCGGCCCGACTGACGTCGCGAACGCAAGGATCAACAGAATTATCCCCAGAATTATCCGGATAATCTTGTCGGTTGGTCCAACAGTTTTCTTCATAACTCCCTCCTTCTGGATATACCGCCCGGCAGACTCCGTTTCCCCGCGGGTGGCGCCACACCCACTTCGAACACAAATGCCCGAAGATACCGGCGATGTCGGCCGCGTCGTCTGAATTATTTCGTCATGTGATATTGCTTTGCGGTATCTCAAAACCATTATATCAGGATCCCCTCCTATTGCAAACTTTATGGAAGGCTGATTTTAAGAACGCGTCTAAACACGGAGAGGGGCCGGAATTTCTCCCGGCCCCTCTGCCGACGCTGGAAACTTTTATCCGCTGCTAGCGGTTATCTTTTATTCCCGCGATCGCGATGCTTATCTTTGTCGTGGCCGCGATGCTTGCCGTTGTCATGATCGCGCTTGCGGCCGTCGCGGACGTCCCTGTATTCGGCGAACTGCCTTCCCTCGTGATTGAACCTGTTCCAGTGGTTGTTATCAATCGCGGCGATCACGATGCGCCCGGGGACGTGAAGCCACTGCCCGATCTCGAACCATGTGTAATCGTAGCGGCGGTACCTCAGAAGCTCCCCGACCGGCACGCCGGTGTACCAGGACAGGCGCCGAGCGATCTCCAGGTCGCGCTTTATCGTACGATACATCCTTCCCCTGTCCGGAAGAGGCCTGACGTGATGATAGATCGGGTAGCCGTCAGGAGAGTTGCCGACCCGCACGCTGATCTCCGGCGTATGAACCACCGCTTCGAAATGCACTTCGGCGGCGGCTTGAGCCGCGATCATCGTTCCCGCTGCGAAGGTCATGGCGGCGAGAATAATATTTCTCGTTAACTTCTTGCTCATCTCGCACCTCCTGTTTTCGGCCACCACCATCGGTTGACCGTTGACTTGGAACTGCATGGCGTGTGCCAAAAAAGATTAAGGCTTTATCTCGTTGTTAACAAGAAGTTTATGCGATTGTGCTGCTTCGCTGGCGAGGGCGTTTCCTGCCCCCGTGCGGGTAAGAAGTGTACTCGTAAGTGGACACTCGAAAGCGGTCCGCGGAGGCCCGTTCCCCTGCCCGGGGGTGCCGGGGAAGGCGCCCTAAGCCGGCTCGAGAAATCCTTCAGTGGTCTTTTTCCACGGCGTCCAGCAGAGGCCGATCGTCCCGATGGCGATATCGCTCTTCCTCGGCCGCACGTGCCTCTTCTCGACTCCCACGGCCGCCGGATCGAACCTGCCGCGCAACGCCTCGACTTCGCCTTCGAACTGCCGTTCCAATTCGGCCAGGCGCAGCTTCAGCTCCTCGAGCGATTCGCCCGCCCGCCTGACGTCGGCCTGCTCCTTGCCTATCCTGCCGGCCCTTCTCATTGTCGTAGAGGCCCGGTCGACCGTTCCCGCGCTTATCACGCGCCGCCCCATCAGGGCCCCGAGGAGGGTCGCGCCGGCGCCGAGAGCCGCGGAAAATTTTTGCTGGGTGGCCTGCGATTTCTCGCGTTCAACCCGCTCCTGCGCGCGGCGCAGGCGGTCGGTCAGCGTCTGAAGCCGCGAGGCGTATTTCGCCTTAAGCTTTTCCACTTCAGCGTCGCGTCGTTCCCGCAGCGCCTGCGAAAGGCGCGCCGTGAAATCGCCCTCGGTCTCGCCCGGGCTCGAAATGAGTTTAAGTTCCGGGCAGGCGAAGAGATCAAGAGCGACGTTCTGGTACATATGAGACGCAAGCGTCTTGCCCCACTGGCCGGCGCTCTGCTTGCGAAGCGCGGAGGATGGTACGGCGCTGAAGGCGGCGCCTGCGCCCGGGTTCCGTTCGAATGAAGTTTGCGGATCCGCGAGGACGCTGGCCGCTTCCCAGTCGGCGAAACCGTCTTCGCCGAGCGGCGCGAGGAACGACCTCGTGACCCATGTATCCACGCCCGCCTTCGCGTCGACGAAGTGCAGCCTGCCCGAGCCCGCCACCCCCGCGCGGTAAACGATATCCGCCGACGGATTGGCCGGGCGGAGGAAATACTCCTCGATTCCGGGCGGCAGGACGGGGCGCACCGTCCCGGATTCGACGGACGGAGCGGAGAGCGGCGCATTGGCCGAAGCCGGCGGCGGCGTTGAAACCGTCGCATGAGCCGATGCAGTCGCAGCGGCGGGCTGCTCCGCCGAAACCGTTCCTGCCCGGTTCGCGCCGTCCGGTCGCGCGCCCGCCCTGTCCTGGGGGGCGCCGGCCGGCTTCGACATCGACATCGCCTGCCTGATCTGCGGAAGGGTCATCGGGCCGCGCATGTACGACATCACCCAGCGCGTGCTGAAGATGACGGGGGCGTCGTCGTGAACGTTGCGCATCAGGAAGACCCTGCTGCCGAGGCCGGCCAGCGTCTTTTCCATTTCGCCCCTGTCGAACCCGGCCCCCGCGGCCGACGCCGCGCCTTCGAGCCCCTCGAGGACGCGCATCTTGTCGCGCTCCGTCTGGAGGCGGCCGATCCACCATGTGCCGGCGTTCGCCAGCCCCTTGTAGTCGAGGTCGACCGGGTTCTGCGTCGAGAGCAGCACGCCGAAACCGTAAGCCCTCGCCTGCTTGAGAAGGGTCAGCATCGGCGTCTTCGATGGAGGGTTCGCGGTCGGCGGAAAGTAGCCGAAGATCTCGTCCATGTAGAGCAGGGCGCGAAGGCTCCCCGTTCCGGACTGCGATCGCACCCACGCGAGGATCTCGTTCAGCAGCATCGTCACGAAGAACATGCGCTCGGGCTCCGAAAGATGCGCGATCGAAATGATCGAAACCCTCGGCCTGCCTTCGGGAGTGTAGAGCAATCGCTGCACGTCCATCGGCTCCCCCTCCATCCAGGCGGAGAATCCGGGGGAGGCGATCAGGTTGTTCATCGCCATCGCGAGGCCGAAACGCTCCTTCGCCGGATAGAACGACTCGATGTCGAATACGCCGATCTTGTCGAAGGGCGGTTTCATGATCTCGTTTATGAGCGCCGCGATGTCGAGGTTTTGCCCCGCGCGCCATGCGCGGTCCAGAATGGTGGAGAGGAGGATGTGCTCGCGGCTTTGCACGGGATCCGCCTTGATGCCCAGCAGCTCCAGCAGGCCGGACACGGCGGACATGACGCGATCCCGGAACGCCGTCGCGTCCTGCATTATCTCCGCAGGCGGCGCCGCGAATGAGCGCAGGATCTGCAGCGGGCGGCCTGCGGTGTCGCCTGGAGTGTATATCGAAAGATCCACCGCGTCACGGAACCGCCGGATGCGCGAGCCGTCCTGCCCCGACCCTGCCAGCCCTTTCGCCCAGGTTTCAGCCGTTTGCGCGGCGAATTCGTCGGGGGAAAGGCCCTTGCGCGCCGCTTCGGCCTCGTCCACCCAGGGACGGAAATCCTCCGGTCGAAGATCGGGGAACGCGAGCAGCAGGTTGCCGAGGTCTCCCTTCGGGTCGATCGCGATCGAGGGGATCCCGTCGATCGCCGCCTCCTCCAGAAGGGCCAGGGCCAGGCCCGTCTTGCCGCTCCCCGTCATTCCGACGATCACGCCGTGCGTGGTCAAATCCCTGGCGTCATAGAGAAGCAGGTTGTCGGTGCTCTTTCCCGCCTCCGGATCGAATTCCCTTCCCAGATAGAAGGCGCCGAGCTGTTCGAAATCCTGCATGGCCTGGCTCCCGCTTTGGAGTGTTATCTTTTCAAGACCCGGTACAATATCAAAAGAATGATTGCGCCGCCGACGGCGAGAAGAAGGCTCCCTGTGTTAAAACCCGTAATCGTCCCGAGTCCCATGCGGGATCCGATGAACCCGCCCACGAAGGCGCCCGCGATGCCTATCAGGATTGTGATGACAAATCCACCGGGGTCTTTGCCCGGCATGATCAATTTTGCGAGCAGTCCGACGACCAGCCCCATGAGGATCCAGGTCAGAATTCCCATTGCCGACCTCCTTTTAAACGTCCCGATTTCTCCGGCCTCGCGTTCGCCCCGATTTCGGCAGCGTCACGGCCGGATTTTCGCCCGCCGACGCGGCCCCGCGCCGCGGAATCGTTTTCCCGGGTGCGCGAAGAATCGGGATCTCCATTTACGTGAACCTCACAATGCTATCACCCCGATTTTCATTTCATCAAGAGATAGTTATACGAACCCGCGGTTCTCCAAAATCCGGCAGACGGAACCGGGTCATGCCTCCCCTCCCTAATCCAGCGTCTTCAGACTCAAAATATGCGCGGTGACGCAGCCGGCGACGATGAGCAGGATAATTCGCGGAGGCCATGAGTCGAGCGCGCCGAAAGCGGCGTATCCGATCGTTACCCATAGCAGGCCAAGCGTCGACACCTTCACCTTCATGGAGACGGCCTTGTGTTCCCTGTAGTTCCGTATATGAGGGCCGAACCATTTGTGCGTGACAAGCCAATTGTACAGCCGGCCGGAGCTTCGAATGAAGCAGGCCGCCGCGAGCAAAAGGAAGGGCGTCGTGGGGAGAAGAGGGACAAAAACACCGATCGCGGCGAGTCCGACGGAGATAATCCCGATCGCGGCGAGCGACCATTTTAGCGCCTTTGCTTTGATCATCGCCCTCCCCGTTTCGCCCGTGCGCCGGGACGACAGGCAGCACCTGCTTATCGTGGCTCGATGCGCGCGCCGGAAAGCATCAGGCTTTCGGCTTTCTTACAGCCCCGCCCTTTCCATCCAGAGGAGCAGGAAGAATATAAGCGCCGCGACCGGGACAACAACGGCCCAGTCGTTTACCTTGAGCAGCCTCGGAAGCGTGATATCCCCGAAATCCCCCTTCGCGAGAATGCCCCGTCTCAGACCCGGATACAGCTCCGCGAAAATTCCGGCACCGATCAGGATTCCCGCGAGGCCTCCGACGATGGCGTCGAGGTACCCGTTGCCGACCGCGCCCGCGATCGTTCCGGGGCAATAGCCAAGAAGCGCGAACCCGGCGCCGAATATCAATCCGCCGATGATGTTTTTCCCGGCCGAGCCCGGCTTTGGATAAAGCTCCACCCAGCCCATTCCTTTCATCGCGTATATGCCGATCATTCCCGTCAGGACGGCGGAAAGCATGATCTTCACTACGGTGAAATCCGTGAGCAGAAGCTGCCCGACGATCACGTCATACTTCGTCGCGCCGCCCTTCTGGAGAAGAAAGCCGAACAGGATCCCGAAAGCCAGGCCCTGTAACAGCGAGGCCGTCTGCCTCTTCGGTTTATCGATAGCTTTTGCCGTCTCCATGGTATTCCCCCGTCAAACGATAATTTTGAAGATGATGTGGGCCGCTATAATTCCGCCGATGAAAAAGCAGATTCCGGAAATCCAGCTCGAGACCGCGAGTTGCAGGGCGCCGCTGATTCCATGGCCGCTCGTGCATCCATCGGCCCACCGCGCGCCGAACCCGAGGAGAATGCCGCCTGCGAGCGCCGCGGCGATTCTCAGAGCAGGCCCCTCGCCGAAAGCGGACGCCCAGACGGATGGAACCCACTGCCAGCGAAAATCGCCCGACAGCCGCGCTGAAATGAAAGAGCCGATTACGATGCCCACGACCAGCATCCACTGCCAGTCTACGGCGAGTTTCTCCTTCTGGTAGTACGGTTTCAGGTCGACTTTTTTCCCGCGAAAGAGTTTTTCGATCATCCCGCTGGTCTTCGCGAATGTCGTCGAACAGGCGATCGGTTTCCTCGAGATGAGAAAGCTGAGCCAGCTCAATATCCCGATGCCGATCCCGACCGCGTATGGCGACCATCGCGCCGCCGTCAGATATTCCATCGGATCACCTCCCGCTTTCAAATCGTGTCGGAGTGTTTCTTCACCTCGCGATAGTTCGTGAAATATCTCGAGCCGTGCGGGTTGACGCAGGCCCGGCACTCCCTCGTATATCCCGCGGCGCTGTACCCCGACATGCCGCCTGCGACGTTATATACGTCCTCGAACCCGTGCTGCTTGAGAATGCTCGCGCCGAGGCTCGAGCGGTTCCCCGAGCTGCATATCATTATGGTTCTTTTCGTTTTATCAAGCTCGACGTATCGCGCGCGAAGATCGGCCACCGGGATGTTGACGGCTCCCTTGATGTGGTTGTCCCTGTATTCCAGCGGGGCTCGAACGTCGAGAAGCACGAAGTTCCCCTCGCCCGTGATCATCCCATGAAGCTCTTCGGCCGATATAAGCTCGATATGGCCACTCTTCAATCCCGCCACCGCCCACGCGATCATGCCGCCGTTCAGGTACCCCGTGATATTATCCACACCCGCGCGGCGCGCCCACGCGGCTGCTTCCAGCGCCTTCTTGTAATCGTCGGCGACAAGCAGGATCTTTTTGTCCGTCGGCAGGACCCATCCGGCAAAGGTCGGGAAATTGCCGTTGAGGTCGATATGCCAGGCGCCCGGGATGTGCTGGCTCGCGAAGGCGTGATACCCCCGGGTATCGAGAACCGCGGTGCCGGTATCCTTGATCCTCTCCGCGAACTGCTTGGCGCCCAGCTCCTCTATTACAGGGAGCTCGGAGATCCGCTTCGGGCCGTTGCGGTTGATGTCGCTGCATCGGCTGAAATGATCCGGCGCGGGAGGCATGTCCCCCGTGAGCGACTCGATGAAGGCCGCCTTGTCCCTGATTTTAAGGGCGGCGTTGAAATTGCGCTCATAGCCGATCGTCGTGCGATACTTCGCCCCCATGGCGCGTCCGCAGAGCGAGCCCGCGCCGTGCGCCGGGTAGACCTCGACGTAATCTGGAAGCTTCAACAATTTTTCGTGAAGGCTGTGATAAAGTTTGCCGGCCAGCTCCTCCGCCATGTCGGGGAACAGATCGGGCCTCCCGACGTCGCCTACGAAGAGCGTGTCGCCCACGAAGACGCCGAGCGGGCTGTCGGCCCTCGATTTGTCCGTTACTACGTAGCTGAGATGCTCGGGTGTATGCCCCGGCGTTTCCAGGACCTTCAGCGTCATGTCCTCCAGCTCTATCGTATCCTCCTCCGAGAGGGCCACATGGTCGAACGAGCACTTGGCGGATTTTGCGACGTAAATGCGGGCTCCGGTTTTTTTCGCGAGATCGATATGCCCCGAAACGAAATCGGCGTGAAGGTGCGTCTGAATGATGTGCGTGATATCAACGCCCAGTGCGCGCGCTTCGGCGATGTAGATATCGACGTCCCGCTGTGGGTCGATCACGGCGCAACTTCCCTTCCCCGCGAGAATGTAGGAACTGTGGGCTATTTTCCCGGTGAACATGTGTTTGAGCAGCATGAAGTTCCTCCCTGCCGGTTATTCGATGTCGGGGGCGCGCCGCCTTAACGCGGCGCGGCGCTTTGATTTTTCTTCCTTATATATAGAATAAATTAAACACAGTCACCGCCACAAAAAGAAATATCAGGGTCATTCCGCCCCCGGCCCTGAAATAGTCGGCGTTGCGGTATCCACCCGCTGACATAAGCAGCGCGTTGACCTGGTGCGTCGGAAGAATGAACGAATTCGCCGCGCACACCGCCGACATCAATGCCAGGGGACGAGGATCCAGCCCGCCGATCTGGGCCATGCTCATCACAAGCGGAGCCAGCACCACGATGGCGCCGACATTCGACATGAGCAGGGAGAAGATGGTCGACAAAACCGCCACCGTGATGACGAGAACCAATGGATGTCTTCCCAGAACCAGAGCCATCGCCCGCTCGGCCAGAAAGACGGCGGCCCCCGATTTCTGCATGGCTATCCCCAGGGGAATAAGGCCGGCGATCAGGAATACGACCTTCCACTCGATCGACTGGTACGCTTCCTGGATCGTGATCACCCGGGCCAGCACCATCGCGGCGGCGCCGGTCAGAAACGCGATCGAAATCGGAAACCCCGCGAGCGCCAGGGCGATCGCGAGCAGGAAACAGATCGAGGCAGCCGGAGCCTTCGACCGGTCATGTTTCCCGCCCGGGAACGGCGTCGCCACGACGAAATCGGCGCTCTCCTTCAGTTCGCTTATCCTGTCCCACAAGCCGTACACGATGAACGCGTCTCCCGGCGCCACTTCCCGATCCGAAAAATCGCCCCTTATTTCCTCCCCCCTGCTGAACATCATGACCGGCTCGACGGCATGGCGCTTTCGCAACGAATATTTTCGTATGGTCCGGCCCACGATTTCCGAGCGGGGCGGAATAATAACCTCCGCGAATCCCGATCTGTCCGGATCGCTCAAGCCCTCGAACCGCCGGGGCGGGGTCTCGGGAATCAATTCATATGCCGACGCGAACCGATCAATATTCTCCCCGCTTCCCAACAGGGCCAGCGCCTGCCCCGCCTCGAATCTCGTTTGCCTCCACGGAGCGTATTCAACTTCCCTGTCGCCGCACACACCCAGGATATTGAGGTTGAATCTGTCCCACGCGCCTGATTCTTCCGGTGTTTTGCCGGCCAGCGCGCTGTTTCCGGGGATCGAATAATGCCGTATCGTGTGAGGAAGGCGCAGAGTTTCGATCAGCTTTTCCTGCTCCGTGTAAACACCGCCCGTTGTTTTGGAGGAAGGCAGCAGGCGCCTGCCGAAAAAGGCGAAAAACACGATGCCTGACGCGAGCAGAATCAAACCGACCGGTGTCACGCTGAACAATCCATATGCCTCATGGCCGGCGTTGCGAAGCAGATCGTTGACGAGGATCAGGGGCCCCGAGCCCACCATGGTCAGAGTGCCCCCCAGGATCGCGGCGAACCCGATCGGCATGATGAGGGCTGACGGGGGGATTTTCTCCCGCCGCGATATGTTGAGAATCCCCGGCAGGAAAAGGGCGGCCGCCCCTATGTTCTGTATGAATCCCGATATGAGACCGACCGAAAGCGACATCAGCCCGATGATTCCAGGCCTTCCGGCCCCCGCTTTTTCGACTACTGCGCGCGAAAACCGATCCATCATCCCCGTTATCGAGATCCCATGCCCCAGGATCATGACCGCCATCATGGCGATCACGGCGTTGCTCGAAAATCCGGAAAACGTTTCCTCCGGCGTCAGCGAGCCTGTCCATCCCAGGGCCAGCATGCACAGGATCGCGACGACGTCGATGCGGACCAACTCAAATATGAGCAGGACGACGGTGGCTCCGAGGATGATCAGAACCGTGAGGATGGCCGTATCCATTGCCGATAATCCCCTCCCGAGACAACGCCGGCAAATTCCGTTGGTTATCCCCCGGCCTTTTCAGGCGGAGATCGTCCGCCTATTTCGCCGTGCTCTTAAGATACTTCAAAAACTCGCTTTCGGTCGAGAGCAGAAGCCAGGTGTCCTTTTCAAGCGTCGACCGGTAGGTCTCGAGTGTTTTCATGAACTGGTAGAACTCCGGGTCGAGGTTGTAAGCCTGCGCGTAAACCTTCGTCGCTTCGGCGTCCGCGGTTCCCTTTATCTCCTGCGCCTGGCGGTACGCTTCCGACTGGATCCGCTTGAGCTCCTTCTCCTTCTGCCCCCGGATCTCCGCGGCCTTGCCGTCCCCCTCGGACCTGTATTTGGCGGCAATCCGCTGCCGTTCGGCGATCATACGGTCGAAAACCTTTTTCTGGACCTCCTCCACGTAGTTCACCCTCATGATCTGGACGTCCTTAAGCTCCACTCCGAATTCCGGCGTGATCTTCGACGCGTTCTCAAGGATCAGCCGGGACATGTTGTGCCGCCCGACCTCGATGACGCCGATGACCCCCGACAGGTCGAGCAGCGCCGCCTCCCCGCTCAATTCGAACTCTCGGTTCGAGGACCGCACGATCTCGATCAGGTCGTGATTGGCGATGATATTCCTCGTTTCGCCGTCGACGACGTCGTCGAGTCTCGACTGACCGCCGCGTTCGTCCCGGACCCTCTGGAAGAAGACGAGCGGGTCGCTGATCCTCCACCTGCAGTAGGTATCCACCCAGATGTATTTCTTGTCCTTCGTCGGGATCTGGTTCGGGTCTCCGTTCCATTCGAGCCAACGCTTCTCGAAATAATTGGCCTTCTGGATGAACGGGACCTTCATGTGAAGGCCGGCCGTGGTCACGGCCCCGCCGATCGGCTCTCCGAACTGCGTGATGATTACCTGGTTCATCTCCGTGACGACGTAGATCGAATTTATAAGGGCGAGGAAAACGATGAATCCAAGCCCGGCTAGAATCAAGTTTCTGGTCGATTTCCTCACTTCTTCACCTCCTCGCCGAGATTGAGCAGGGGAAGGATTCCCTTTTGATTCTCGTCGATAATGATTTTCCTGGTCAGGCCGGGAAGGACGTCATGGAGCGTTTCGAGATACAGGCGCTTGCGCGTGACAGCGGGAGCTTTCGCGTATTCACGATATATGCTGGCAAACCTGTCAGCGTCGCCCAGCGCGTTGTTCACGCGCTCCGTGGCATACCCTTCGGACGAGCGAAGCATCTGGTCCGCTTCGCCCATCGCCCTGGGGATCTCCTGGTTGTACTCGGACCAGGCTTCGTTGATCTTGCGTTCCTTCTCCTGCAGGGCTTCGTTCACGTCGTTGAACGAAGGTTTGACCGGATCCGGAGGATTTACGTCCTGAAAGATGAGCTGGTTGACGTCTATGCCGATCTCGTAAACATCGCAAAGCTGCTGAAGGGCCTCCTTGGCCTCGTTGGCGATCCTCGCCCGGCCGACCGTTATGACCTCGTCGACCGAGTTGTCGCCGACGATCCTCCTGACGACCGCCTCGCTCATCCGCCGGAAGGTCGTCGTGGCCTCCCTCATCTTGAACAGGAATTTGTAGGGATCCTTGATCTTGTACTGAACGATCCATTCCGCCATGACTACGTTAAGGTCTCCCGTCAGCATCACCGCTTCGTCCCGCGTAGCCTTGTCGCTGGCGTACTCCGACTGAATTCCCGGCTTCGTCGTCCGGTATCCGAACTCGAGCTTCAGTTGCCTTTGAACGGGGACCCTGGTCATGGTCTCGATCCCGAGTGGAAGCTTGAAATGAAGCCCTGGTTCGGTCGTCCGTGAAAACCTGCCGAAGCGAAGGATCACCCCCATCTCCTCGGCGCCGATCTGATAGATGGATCCCTGGAGAACGATGATCGCGGCGATCCCGATCACGATCCATTTGAACAGGCCCCACCCCCTCCTCGGCATCCTGAAATTGACGTTGTTCGGAATTCGAAGATCATCCTGCATTCCGACCTCCCTGACTGATTGAAAATCGCGTGATATGCTCCTCCGGACCAGCGCGGCTTCGTCGCGCTCGTCATGAAATGGCTTCGCTGAAGGAGTCTTTGGCCGATACTACCACGTCCGTCATCGATTACAAAACAGTTTCCGGCAGGCAGGCGGCCTCGTACGGAATCCTGATGATATGCCGGCGTAAATTTCGCCCTGTAACCCGGATCGATCGCGGCCCGATGATAACAATATCGCCGTGTCTTTTTCAATTCCGAAAAAGCGCAAATAAAAAAGCCCCGAATGAGTCGGGGCTTTTCTTCGAACAAAATTCAAAATCGGGCTATTTCTTCGGTGCAGCGGGCACGGAGCATTTCCCGAAAACCGTGAAATAGATGAAGGCGACGAATCCGGCGCCGCCGACGATGTTGCCTATCGTGGCCCAAACGAGGTTCTTGATCAATCCGGCCATCGGAACCGCCGAGGGATCGATCGCCATCCCCATGGGGATGAAGTACATGTTCGCCACGCTGTGCTCGAACCCGGAAGCGACGAATGCCATGATCGGGAAGAAGATGCCGAAGATCTTGCCGACGACGTCGTGGGAAGCGAGCGCCAGCCATACGGCCAGGCATACGAGCCAGTTACACATGATCGCTCTGAAGAAGATCTGCGTTGCCGGGAGGCCGGCTTTCATTTTTGCGATGGCGACGGCTTTATCCGCGACAACGCCGGAAACCAGGCCGCTCTCATACATGAACCAGACGAGCAGGAGGGACCCGAGAAGGTTCGCGATCCACACATAAAGCCAATAGGTCAGCATCTTGCCGACCGTCGTCTCTTTGCCCATCACGGACATGAGGATCAGGTTGTTGCCGGTGAAAAGTTCGGCGCCTGCGATTACTACCAGCATGAGGCCCACGCTGAACACTGCGCCGCCGAGGACCATGGCGAGCCCGGGATCCTGGACGTTCGCCATGATCCTGGTGGCGAGCTCGGCCCCGAAGGCGATGAAAGCTCCGGCCAGAATGCCGAGGAGCATTACCTTAACGAATGACAACTGACACTTTTTTACCCCTACCGTCGAAATGACGGTTTCCGCGATATTGGCCGGGGCGTTGAAATTAGCCATGCCTCTCTCCTTCCATAACGTTTGGTCGATTTCCCATCAAGTGGAAAGGTTCATAAGACGTTCCCTTCGGGATTACTTCAGCCGCGAAGGCTTGCATCGTTATGCTTTTCCTCCTTTTGTTACATTAACCTCCTTGTCGTTTTTATTTTTAAATCCCACGCATCTCCCACTGGTAGCATCAGATTCCGGAATCTGTCAAGAATTTTGATATGAAGAAATTTTAATTTGTTTCTGCTATTAAGCTCCATTCTAAATTTTCGGGCCTGCCTGCCCGTCGAGACCGTGGTAACCCCGCCTTCCCGGCTACGATATCATGTGCCGCAAGCAGCTCCGGGCGGGCCCCGCAAAAGGGCGCCAAGGGTGCGGGGAGGATAACAAAAATCACAGGGGAAAGCAAGAGAACAAAGGCTCGGGGGCCCCGGGAACCGTTCGGCCGGAAAGATCATAAAAGGCCGGGGACTGAAACGTGCGGAGACTCGCAATGCGTTGTCATTAATTCAATTAGCTTCGGCATGCGGGAATTACCGATACGTATACCCGAAAGGCGTCAGCGAAAGCGTCGCCAGCTTCATGTGCTGCTTCGCGAACGGGATCCCGATGATCGTGATCGCGCACAGAATCCCGAATATCAGATGGGTGGCTGCTATATATATCCCGCCGCAGATTATCCAGAGCACGTTCATCAGGATCGACAGGCAGCCGGGATTACGCCCGGCCGGCGTAACCTCTTTGCCGAACGGCAGGAGCGCGAGAAAAGACAGCTTGAATGCCTGAACGCCGAAGGGTATGCCGATGATCGTTATGCAGAGTATGATCCCGCCCAAAAGATATTCAATGAACAGCAATATGCCTCCTCCAAGGAAGATCCACAGAATGTTCCCGATGAGACTCATTGTTACCTCCTGATACGTTTATCGGCCTTCCGCGTCCGCCGCCGTCTCGTCTCTAATCACGATCTTGTCCGTCGTCATCGCATCCTCTTTACAGGGCAAGGTCGAAGCGATCAAGGTTCATTATCTTGTCCCACGCCGCCACAAAGTCGTTCAGGAACTTGTCCTGGGAGTCCGCGCATCCGTAAACTTCCGCCAGCGCCCGGAGCTGCGAGTTCGAACCGAAGACGAGGTCGACACGTGTGCCGGTCCACCTGAGCTCGCTGCTCGCGCGATCGCGCCCCTCGAATATGTCTTCGTCTTTTGATGTTGCCTTCCACACCGTGCGCATGTCGAGAAGATTCACAAAGAAGTCATTAGTGAGGGCCTCGGGCTGTTTTGTAAAGACGCCGTGCGGGGACTGTCCGAAGTTGGCATTCAAGACGCGCATACCGCCAAGGAGAACCGTCATCTCGGGAGCGGTCAGGTTCAGCAACTGAGCCTTGTCCACCAGCATCTCTTCGGCCGATACGGAATAGCGGGCCTTCTGATAATTACGGAAGCCGTCTGCCTTCGGCTCGAGGACGGCGAAGGAGTCCGTGTCGGTCTGCTTCTGCGAGGCGTCCATGCGTCCCGGCGTGAAGGGAACCGTCACCTTGTGACCGGCGTTCTTCGCCGCCTGCTCGATCGCCGCGCATCCACCGAGGACAATCAGGTCGGCGAGCGATACCTTTTTGCCGTCGGACTGCGATTTGTTGAATTCTTTCCGTATGCGTTCCAGAGTCTTCAGGATTTTCTCCAGCCGGGCAGGCTGATTGACTTCCCAATCCTTCTGCGGTGCCAGGCGAATCCGCGCCCCGTTCGCTCCGCCGCGCATGTCGGAGCCACGGAAGGTGGATGCCGACGCCCAGGCGGCAGAGACAAGCTCCGAGACCGACAGGCCGGAAGTCAGGATCCTGCCTTTGAGAAAGGCAATATCCTTTTTATTGATCAGCTTGTGGTTGACCTCGGGAACGGGGTCCTGCCAGATCAGCGCCTGCGCCGGGACCTCAGGACCGAGATAGCGCGAACGGGGGCCCATGTCGCGGTGGGTCAGCTTGAACCACGCCCGGGCGAAAGCGTCGGCGAATGACTCGGGATTTTTCAGGTAGCGCCGCGCGATCGGCTCGTATATCGGATCATAGCGAAGGGAAAGGTCGGCCGTGGTCATCATCGGCCGGCGCTTCTTCGACGGGTCGTGCGCGTCAACCACCATGTCCTCTTCGGCCACGTCCTTCGCCAGCCACTGGTTCGCGCCGGCCGGGCTCTTGACCAGTTCCCACTCGTATTTGAACAGCACCTTCAGATACCCCATGTCCCATCTGGTCGGGTTAGGCTTCCAGGCGCCCTCGAGGCCGCTGCTGATCGTATCCCCGCCTTTGCCCTTTCCGAAGCTGCTCTTCCAGCCGAGCCCCTGTTCCTCCATGCAGGCGGATTCAGGTTCCGGGCCCACATTGGACGCGGGGCCGGCGCCATGACATTTACCGAAAGTATGTCCGCCGGCGACCAGGGCGACGGTCTCTTCGTCGTTCATGGCCATTCGCGCAAAGGTCTCTCGAACGTCGCGGCCGGAGGCGACGGGATCCGGGTTGCCGTTCGGCCCTTCCGGGTTCACGTAGATCAGGCCCATCTGCACGGCGGCAAGGGGATTCTCGAGATCCCTGTCGCCTGAGTAGCGCTTGTCGCCGAGCCAGGCGTCCTCACTGCCCCAGTATATGTCCTCTTCCGGCTCCCAGACGTCCTCGCGCCCGCCGCCGAAGCCGAAGGTTTTGAATCCCATCGACTCCAGAGCGCAGTTGCCGGCTAGGATCATCAGGTCCGCCCAGGAGATCTTGCGGCCGTATTTCCGCTTGATCGGCCAGAGCAGGCGGCGCGCCTTGTCGAGATTCACGTTGTCGGGCCAGCTGTTGAGGGGCGCCAGGCGTTGGTTGCCGGTGCCCGCGCCGCCGCGGCCGTCGCCCATGCGGTACGTGCCCGCGCTGTGCCACGCCATGCGGATGAAGAGCCCGCCGTAGTGTCCGTAGTCCGCCGGCCACCAGTCCTGGGAGTCTGTCATCAGCGCATAGAGATCCTTCTTCACGGACGGCAGGTCGAGTTTGTTGAATTCCTCGGCGTAGTCGAACGTCTCGCCCATCGGATTGCTCTTGTGCGAGTGCTGATGAAGAATCCTGAGGTTCAACTGGTTCGGCCACCAGTCCCGGTTCGACGCGCCGCGGCCGGCGATTGATTTACCCGTCTTTCCCGTGACCGGGCACTTGCTCTCTTCTTTCATTTTCGTTCTCCTTTTGTTTCGGGTCTATTTTTTTCGGCCCCCCGGGGTTCAAACCCCTCCAGTCGAACGGGGCCCTACCATTTAATTAAAATGACCGAGACCGCCATCAAGGCGCCGCCCGCCGCTCCAATGCCGGCATGGCCCGGCCCGGAGTCGGAATCGGCCGATATTACGGAAGCGACCATCCCAATCCCCCCGATGACTCCGAGCATTATGTGCGCGTTATCGTCATGGAACAATCCTTTGCCCGGATTCCATCGCCTGTGGTACTTCATGAATCCGGTCACGCACGTGGCCACGGCCGTTCCGGTGGCCGCATAGGCGGCCCCGCAATGCAAATCGGATTCGGAGCCCGAGACGGCCGTCACCCCCGCGAGAACCAATGTGCCGTAACCCAGATATCTGTGCATTTTCCTCAGCCCGAACCTCGAGGAACTCCCCGCGCCGGAGCCCGGAGAATTATATCCGGAAGCCTCATTATTTACCATCTCCGTCATGGAGAAACGGGTTCTCTGGTCGATCCCGGTAATATGGCCATTGCCGGCCGCGGGAGGTCCGCATTTAAAATCCGACGCAAGAGCATCGGCGGCGATTGAGAGTATTGTCGCCGCAACAACGGCCGAGAGCGTCAAAATGATTTTCCTCAAACTGTATCTTCCTTTTTGGTTTTTCCCGGCTCTTTCGGGAAGAAGTGTCTTTGAACGTTAAAAAGAGATCTCCTTATGATTCCACGCCATTCGCGTCTCGCGAATAGAGCGTCAAGCATGGCGCCAAGCAGGGGCGGAGGCAGGCGGTACTCCAGCCCGTACGTAAATTTCGTCGATTGCCCTTGCGCTTCGAACCGCCAGTGCGTTCGGTGCGGCAGGCCTCGCGTCCCCACCCCCGTCCAACCCCCGTTTTCTACGAAGTCCCGAATTTCCGTCTCGACGCCCGCAGAAACGCCCAATACTTTGGCGCGATAGGCGTAGCGCGCGCCAGTACCCCGGCTCACCCCCGCTGTCGACCGAACGTCGGACAACCCCTCAAACCACTCGGGCCAGCGCCGCCAGTCAGAGGCATAGGCGAACACCTCGGCTACCGGAGCGTCGATAACGATGCTGTCTTCGATCTTCGTCATCAGTCTTCCTGCCCGATAGATGCCCGGCAGCCGGCGTGACAGGCCGCAGCCGACCACCAAATATTTGTGTCAGGGGGCCACTAAATCTTAGTCCCAGAGAATCGCAAGCCCCTCTTTTATCATCTTCAAATCACACCGGGGACAGCGCCGCGCGGTCGTCCAGGGATGAATGTTATTCCCACGGCACTTTGGACAAACATTGATATTTCGGTCGTAATCAGGGTTTCCTGTTGGGCCATCTTGTCCCATTGCCCCGATGAGCACATCCACCAGTATCTTGCAGTCGTCGCAAACCATAGTCCGAACGACGGCCAGCATGCCACAGTCTCTTCCTCCCGACACTCTGGCGGTATAATTACAGTTCGGGCACTTGTATTGAGATTGGCTTCCCATCTGTAGTTACTCGTCCCCCTGACGGTACGATCAGCGGCGGGCGGTCGAATCATAAACTATATTGCTGCAAATCTTACGACGGCAGCGCTCGGCCGCCGCAAAGCATGGTTATTTGGCTATGCGCCCGTTTGGTCATATGGGCGCAAGTGTTCTATTTCCTTGGCCTTTTTACTGTTCATGGCATGCCAAAGATCCCAATCCAACTGCAACCCAAGCCAAAAATCAGCGGACATGCCGATAACTTTAGCTAACCTCAAGGCGGTATCAGGAGTTACACTCCGCTTGCCATTGATTATCTCATTGAGTCGAGGATATGATATCCCCAATCGTACCGCAACCTCGGACTGGCTCAATCCCAACGGTTTGAGAAATTCCTCGAACAACATTTCTCCCGGGTGAGTAGGCGGCCGGTGCTTAGGCAACCTGCTCTTTAATGCAATTGATCCCTTCTTGATTTTCGCGGCCATTTCTCATCTCCTAGTGATAGTCTGTTATTTCAACTTCATGAGCATTCCCGTTTTCCCAACAGAAACAGATCCTGAATTGATCATTAATCCTGATACCGTACTGCCCGAGTCTTTTTCCTCTTAATCCCTCCAAACGATTTCCAGGCGGTATCGCTAATTCCCGAAGATCGCGTATTCGATTAATTTGATCGAGTTTCCTTCGAGCTGTCTGTTGAACGCTTTGAGGGCATGTCCGCCTGACGGCTGCAGTATCGTCTCCATCAAAAACATCTCGTGTTCCTTTGTTTCCAGATGAAATTATCATGTATTATAATTCGCCCTTTGTCAACCAGCGTGCCCGTATAACGGCGTGGCTGAGCCTCAACGCCTTGCGACGTCCGCCGTAACCGTTTAGCCGTCACGTCTTATTCTCAATCAGCCATTCGTATGCATCCGTGAACGACGTGAATGCGCCGACCTGGAAGCCTCTGTTTTGGGCGCAGAGTGCGAAAAACCCCGCGTGGTCGAATCGTTCCGTCGGACAAAGAACGGCTGTTTTCAGACTCCGGGAAAAGGCCTTCCGAAAGTTCTCGCTGATTTCAGCCGCCAAATACCAAAGGTCGGTTATCGACATTTCCGACTGCATCTTTCTCGTGTCCAGAACTATGTCGTAGTCAAGCAAAGGAGCCGCAACCGCCGCAACTTCCATAAGCAGTTTCTTCGACTCTTCGAGATCGAGCTTTCCTTCCGGACTCGCTTTGATGAAGTCATGCGCGTGGATAATTCTGATATTAGCCGGCATTTCTGCTTCCCCCCTTTGCTTATAAAGTTCTCGATCGGATACTACCACGATCGCGGCCGGCCCCGCAAAGTCTGTTTTACAGGCCACTGTCGGTCTCGACTGAATAAACTTGCCGTAGTACCCGGACTGTGTGGAAATAATGAAAATATTTATATGCCGGACGGTTGAAGCGCATTAATATTGTCAGCACGGCGACAAAGACCCTTTGCCCGCGAAGGAGATTTAATGAAAGCCGTAATAATCGCAGCCGGCGAGAGCAGCCGTCTGTGGACGAGGACCGGCACGACGCCGAAGACCCTTCTCCCCTACGGCGGCGGCACCATCCTGTCGACCATAATGAACGGCATCGCCGAGGCCGGCATCAGGGAATTCGTGGTGGTGGTCGGCTTCAAGCCGGAATATATAACCGGATACCTGGAGCAAAACGGTTCTTTCGGTTTCAGTACCGACATTGTCCATAATCCGGAGTTCAAGCGCGGCAATGGGCTGTCGGTGCTGAAGGCCTGTGGCGCGACTGGCGGGGAACCCTTCATCCTCAGCATGTCGGATCATATCGTGACTCCCTCAGCCGTCAGGCGAGTCATCGAAGATCCGCGCGACAAGAATCTGCTTCTGGTCGACCGGCGGGTCGAAAGCATCTTCGATATCGACGACGCGACCAAGATATGGCTCGAAGGAAGCAGGATCGCGCGGATCGGGAAGAACCTCGAAGAGTATAACGGCATCGACTGCGGGATCTTCCGGCTGACGCAGCGCTTCGCGGACGCGATGGGCCGTCAGGTGAAAGAGGGCAGGGAGTCGATCAGCGCCGGCGTCGAGGAGCTGATCCGCAACGACGACATGGAAGCCTGCTTCATCGAACAGGACGAGACCTGGATCGACATTGACACCCCCGACGCGTACCGTTTCGCGGTCGGCGGGACCGACAGCGAGGACTGACGCCCGATGCCCGGAAGGATCTACTATTTCGCCAACCAGATCTACCAGTTCGGCCACGCGCTGCCCCTCTATAATGCCGCCGGCGGCGTATTCATCCTCAAGAAGCTCAAGCGCGTGATCGAGTTCAGGATACACGTCAAGGGCATCCCGCTCTATCACGACGAGAAGAGCTTCCTGAACACGCCCCGCTTTATAGTCAAGGAACATCAAATCGGCGACCGATCTCGAAGGCGTCATCATATCCCTGTCGAATTCCGCCATACGCCGCGACCCGGACAGATGCAGGACGATCTACATAGGCCACGGCATGGGCGACAAGAAGTTCGGCGAGGGGGATACCGGCAGGCTGCTGGAGAGCTACGACTACCACTTCATCTCCGGCCCGAAGCATCTCGAGAAGCTGAGGGATTCGGGCGTTAACATCCCCGAGAGCAGGCGCGTCGAGATCGGCAACCTTCGCTTCGACGGCTATGTCAACCGCATCGGGGGAGAGGGCGCGCATCCTCGCGTCCCGCGGGATCGCGGACACCGGCAGGAAAAACATACTGTTCGCCCCGACATGGAAATGGGGAGCCGGGACGCTGCAGAGATACGGCCGCCTCTTCGCCGGCGAGCTCACGGGGGAATACAACCTCATCATCCGCCCTCACAGCCATGACCGCAAATACATACCGGGGCTGAGGCGATGGGCGTCGCGAAAGGGCATCGAAAATCTCTACTTCTCGGATTCCACCAGACATCGCGAGATACGACATCATGGATGATTTTATCATCTCGGACCTTATGATCAGCGACACCTCGTCGATACTCTACGAGTACCTCATCACGAAAAAGCCGATCATCGTGGCCCGGAACGACTTCTCCGACCTCCACGCCATGCCGGACCGGATGAACGTGATGAAACACGTCTCCATCTACGACGAGGGACGGGATATCGGGAAGCTCGTATCGGAAGCCCTGTCCGATCCGGATTCCGAGGCAAGATACGGCGAGCTCCTTCACAACTGCTTTTCGTTCAATGACGGGAGATCGGTAGAGAGGGCCGTCGCGTTCATCGATTCGATCCTGCGGCCCGGGCTCTGATACCCTTTTCGCCAATGTATCGTTCAGCGCTCAATCTCGATCTCCTTCGCGGCTGTATGCGTAATCCGGCATCTCATCATAACTCGAGACGGTCAAAATGCTTCTTTGTAATCTCTGACTCCACTTTTCCCGTGTGTTCAATTCCTGCCGGTTCGAATAACATCAGTTTCACATGACCGTTCGGCACGACACGGTGCTCCGTGCCTCGTTCAACGATGCACATCTCGCCGGCACGCAGAGTCATCTTCCTGTCGCGTTCTTGAACTTCGAGTACGCCCTCCAGTACGAAGAATAGTTCGTCTTCGTTGGCATGCGTGTGCCATGGTACCTTATCCCCTTCGCACCTGACCAGCATGACAAGTTGCCCGTTCAGCTCGGCGATAATCTTCGGGGAGAAGGTGTCGGCAAACGCCTCGAAGCATCTTTCAATGTTTATTGGTTTGCGCATCGTATTCCCTTCATATGCCTGAGGTCAGGCATCAACGGCGGCCGTCAGCTGTATGCGGAGTTTGAAGTAATCTTACAGGCCGCTATTATTGGTCTTTTTACCTCAACACGAATCGTATCAGTCCATATATAACTATTATAATAACGTATATCGTTGTTCTAAGATCGTTGTGTTTTCACTCCAGAACCAGCTCTCAACCTCGAGTGCCATGGTTATAGTGTCTAGGTCCGTTTCGCTGCCACACCTGACCAGAGAAAATAGAATCTCTTCCATCATTCTTCCTGGTCGACCAGGAGTAAGCTGACATTCGGGAATATCACAATGCATGCACAGACTCCCACCTGATTCCTCGACTTTTAAACACCATTCAACAATCCCGCCTGGGAGATTTTCAAAATGGTAGACTATTCTACAGCGAGCTGATATTCCTTCGCCTCCCCGGTCACACACATGCACAACAGCGCTTGGGAATATACTATCCGCCACAAATACTCCCAGATTGCTCCTGTTGCCATCATTGGATGAATCTGTGCATGACACGATGAGCACAGCCAGCGTTAATGTAATGGTCAGGTATCTATTCATTTCTCCTTTTGTTACTCCCTTTATGATATCTCCACGATATTTTAATTCCAGCGCCCTGCTTGGCGGCTCGCCAAACCGGATCCGGTAGCTGAAAGTTAGAAAGACTTCTTATCAATAGATTTGATACTAAGTCCCCAAAGGAATAATATCACAAGTCCAATTACTAATATCGCCAAGTTCACCAGCAGGAAGGTTGTCGACTCCATACTTCCCTGTGTCATGGAAATAACAATCTTTACAGCCGCATGAACACTCGCAATTAATCCAACAATAGAAATATTCTCGCGCTTCACTTTCCCTTTTTTTCGTAATATCTGGAATATGAATAATGAAATTACTACTACAACCAGAATCCTAATAATGGCGGGCAAGGAAAGCATAATAATATCCCATCTGCTTAATGTGGTTCTGGATACATTATTAATCCCAAAATACTCTTTTTTTCTCTTTCTATCGTCGGCATCAGCTGCGGCCGCGGCCGTCAGCCGCATGCGAAGTTAGACCATGGATGTCATTTTCCTTCAGAGGAATAGTATCCTTCCCAATGCGTTGGTATTGTCTTATTGATTGAGCTGCCTTGCATACAGCTCGCATGAAACATGATGAATCGAGGGAACAAAGGCTCCTTGCTGAAGACCCTCTTCATAACGGGCGGCAGTGAATGGTCCGAAAAGTAAATGTCAATGGAATCGCCTTGCGCCAATACTGGGATCGTGAGATATAGATCGCCACTCCTTGCATCAATGCTCTTCGTGTAATGCTCTTTCGGAACAAGCTTAATCATCAATGTATCCGTGAATACAGGCCATATCGATATTCTGATGTCATTCGCAACCCACGGAACCCCTATTCTTGAGCGTTGCCGTGAAATGGCGCGCTCCATAGTAGTAGGTTGTATCGACCTTCCGGCCCGTGATAAGAACATCCGCTTTTTCAAGGCTAAGCTTTGGAACTCGCTCGCTGGGCGCCGATCCTCTCGTTCCCGAGCATCCGCCGACCAGAAACAGGCAAGGTGCAAGGCTGAAAACCAAAAACAGGTCGATAATGCGATTCTTCACATCCCTCTCCTTTGCCTATAACTAATGGTCTAGCGCCCTGCTCAGCTACGAGGGGTGTCTCTATCACGAGTTGAGTACAATTTCCTTCAGCAACACACCGATCACCCGCTGAATCAGGATGTTAGGCGATCATTTCCCGTTATTCCTTTATTCATCCGAATCCATCAGTCGTTTAATGGCGCCCCAACTCGACGAATTCGTTGACACCGTGCCGGAAATTTCTATCTCGGAATCTCCGCAAACAGGGTAGTTGCCACATGTATCCACAGTTACCCCAGGCGCATATATCCGTCACGGTAAGGATATATGACTTCTGGTCATTCAGAGGAGATGCGACGGTAATTTCGAGAGAGTGATCCGGTCCGTCACCTATTTGAACCGCAAGAATATCGATGATGCCCGAAGGGTTGTCTTTTTCATGGATCGAAATATTTTCCGGGGTTATCTCAATACCATATAAATCATCCTCGATCAGCTCCCTGTCAAAGAATGCTCTCAATGACGTTTGTCCCGTAATTTCGAGCCCTGTCAATATCGGAGGCAGGGCATAGTTCACGCTGAGGGCATTGAGCGTAATCAGTGATTCGATCGAATAATTCGGCAAACAACTCGCCGTTATCATCGTTTCTGAATCGTCATACGGCAATGGTAACAAGGCCAAAGGTGTTCGGTCAGCAAGGAATATCGTTATCTTTGTCGTCCAGAACCAGTCGGTTTGGCACTCGTTGAAACAAATACTGAACCCTGGCGAACCATATGCCACACCCATCGTGATCGAGTTTTCGGTATTAATGAGGACAGACTGTGGAATCATGCTTTCCGGGATGTCGAGTTTATATTCGGCGCATATGGCGCCATTTTCACCGGGCAGTATCCACACCCAAAGATCAAAAACACATGGATCTTCAATCTTATTTACAGCTATGGATGAATGCGCATCATCGGCATATAACCCGATTCTAGATTGGGCTGATACGCCCCGTATGAACGTGAATGATAAAACACAAATTATAATTGCAATGGTGCCCGTTTTCATTTTAATACCTGCCCTTCAAACATTATATTCTTCAGCCACGGGCTTCCCTGGCGCGGGCTCGGCTCCTGCAAGGGCCGCGACAGAGAAGATCCGACGGCTGCAACCGAGGGTTGGGCGATCGATGATTACTCTTCCCCAAGGGCTTCTATATCCGCCAATTCTTGCATTCTTCCAATGGCACGTTTATTCTTAACGAAATCACTTTTGCTGATAAAGAATACCGGGACTCCCCCATAGCTTCCTGTAACTCTTGATTTGGCCACTTCATCCCATAAAACGGCGGTTAGAGATGTAATAATATCCACTCGAACCGGTGGTGTGCCTAGTTGAATCACCTTGTTGGATGAAATAAAATCTTCTTCCGTCAATTCAGCTGATTTAAACCCGAACTCTTCAAGAGCTTCAAGAACATGGCGGGCATTTTCAGAATGGGCATTTATAAAGATATCAATGTCACCGGTAAAACGAGGAGCCCCATGAAAAGCTAATGCGTAGCCTCCAACTATTACATATTCAACATTGTGCTTGTTGAACAACTCGAGCAATTCTTTGAAGTCGGGGTGTGCCTCCATAGAACAACTCCCTTAATGTATCCACAGCCGCTAAACGTTCCTCGTGGGTTTTGCTTAACCAATACAACAAATCACGCTTTTTTGCTTCCGGGTCTTCAAGGTTATGTTTGGCTACTATTCTTTCCATCATGCGTATATTTTACCATGCAACAATTCGCCGGGAAAGCACTAAATTGCCTGCCGGCGCCGGTGACTTTCCGGCGGCAGCCGGTAAAGTCCATCGGCTGGTTAAGCGATATCTTTCTTCTCGGACAAGAACACCTTGATCACCCTGAACTCGTTTCTGAAGTGGAGAAATGCCACGACCGCGATCATGGCGCAGGCCAGAGCCAGATTGGCCATGAGTTGGTCTTCGACCTTGGTGAAATACGAAAAGGCCCGCGAGGCATTATTGAATATTGCATGGGTGAAGGATGCAACCCAGATGGTCCCTGATTTTGCGTAGACATATGCAAAGAAGACAAACGTACAAATGGAGCCGACTGCGAGAAACGCCACGTTGCACGCATGTTGCCACGGCGTGAAGACCGTGGTATTGGGCATGATGAACATGAGAGGGACGTGCCACCCGAACCAGATCAAGCCTCCGACGACAAAGCCCATCCATGGTTTGATCCGGTAAAGGAGAGGAAACATGAGCCCGCGCCAGCCGAATTCCTCCCCGAACCCCTGGAGCACCAAAGGGATATTGAACACTGTCAGCCCGCCAACAAAGAACAAGAGCAACATGGCCTTTGGGGTGAGGCCTCCCGGGAGATCGTTGATGTCCTTGCCGGATGCGGCCATCTGGTCTTTGAGCTGGGTCAGGAATGTGTTTCCGCTGAAGTCCCACGAAACCGAACCGAAGATCGTGTACATCACGTAGGAGAGGACGACAACGCCAAGGGTGAATCCCCAGAACTTGATGTAGTCCTTGAGTTTCCCGAAACCGAGGTGGGCGTCCCGAAATCCGTTTTCGTAGAAGAACAAACGCGTGATGATGGCGGCGATTGCAGGGCTGAGCATGTATGGGCCTGCCAGGTAGTAGCCACTCTTGCCCATGAACTTCATCCCGACAATGAAGCCACCGCTCAGCAAGGCGACGAGCGCCAGATACGCAATCAGAGGTCTTTTCTTCATTTCATGTCGTTTAACGTTCGCTTCAGCTGCGAGCCGAGCCTTACGCGCCGGATGCCCGGCCGGCGCCGTGACAGACAAGACCGTCAACTGTAAGCGGCCGTCAGGCCCCGTCCTATCGTTGATGTACCTCGCTCGGTTTCCTCGTAAGAAGCAGGACTCCCGACCAAATCGCGAACAACAAATATACAAACACGACTCCCCATCCAAGCGCATTCAGCACCTGTGAGAGAATCGCCACAACTGTGATGATCACGCCAATAGCGTCGTAGACTAGAAGATTTAAGAGTATCGCTCGCTTCGCATCGGAAGCTGCGACATTCCTCGCCACATAGGTTAAAAGAAGAGTGCCGATCATTGCCGCTCCATACTCGCGCGCTGCAAACATGCCGGCAGCGCCCAGGACTCCACCAAGTAACCCGAAAAGAACACCTGGAGCTGCGAGAAGAAATAAGCCAAAAGCGAGACAAACCACGGCTTTTGTGATTAGAAGTGCTCGAAAATTCACGATGCCCCCCTTTATTAAAGATCCTCTCTGCCGAAGGCCTGACGCTAGTATCAGCTGCGGCCGCCGGCTGTATGCAGAGTTGGCGATGCCGCTACATCTCCTTGTCCAATAATGTGAGTATCTTGGCTAATACCTCATCAATCACATATTCCGGCGCTTGGGAAATCAGCTTCGCGTTCCGCACACGCCAGTCAAGGCTCTTCACTTGATCTGATAATATGGCTCCTGATATTTCATGCCCCTCGGGAAAGACAACCTCAAAAGGATAGCCTTTTATACTGGCTGTGATTGGACAGAATAACGCGAGGCCGACTTTCTGATTGTATGGCCTTGGTGAAACAACAAGTGCAGGGCGGTGCCCTGATTGCTCATGCCCGGCTCGAGGAGTAAATTGCAGCCATACGATATCCCCCCGCTCAGGCACATATTTCCGGGGCATCACCACACCTCCCGACCCACCGCTTTCCCCGTGGATATTTCATCATGAATGTTGCCTTCCCGCACTTCAGATAGCAGCTCGGATAGTTGATACTCCTTGGAAATCGTCGTGCGGATCACGAGATGATCCCCTTCAAGAGCGATATCCACAGAGGAGCCTTCCTTGACCCCGGCTTGCAGTGCAAATGATTTTGGTATCCGAAGTCCGAGACTGTTGCCCCATTTCAATATTCTGGTGACCATGCCAAACCTCCACGTGTATACAATGAATATACATCGAATTGGAGATCCCGTCAAGTCCCTGGATGCACTTTGGTCTCGCTAACGTCCTTCGCTTCAGCTGCGGGCCGAGACTGGCGCGCAGGGTGCCCTGCAGCCGGCGTGACAGGCCGGAACCGTCGGCTGCAAGCAGTCGTTAGATTGATCAATCGATTTTAAATTTAACCACATCACCGTTTAGCTTGTATCTTATCAAATGCCTCACAATACATATTATCGATTTGTGCCCTCTTTTCCCGGGTTGATAAATAAAGTGCTTTGCTGCTTCGAGAAGTGATATTTCCATACTTGGTGTTACTGAGCTTTTAACAATCTTTACATCCTTGACTCGACCGTCTGTCCCCACAACAACTTCCAATAAGGCGTCACCCTCGATGCCCCCCCGTCTATCCAATGATGGATACTCTGGTTTGACATAGTATTTTATCTTTGGGTTTCTGCTAAGGGTACCTTTGTCATAAGCTTCATAAGTAGTATGCTCTTGAATAATCCCAATAACTGAATGCGAATATTCCGATTCTGGCCAAGGTATTTCCTTATAATAGGGATCATCTCCTATCTTCTTGAAGATGATGCACATCCAGAATTCAATATTGCATTCAATAGAAACACTGTCAGTAGCATGAATTCGTATTTATATCCTTTGCTATTCATATTTCGTGTTCAATCTAACGCAAGCATCATCTGCAGGCCGAGCAGCGGACTGTCAGCTGAATACATTATTAGGCGCCCGCGGTACATGAGCGGAAACCGCTCGCGATGCTCAATGAACTCCACAGTTCATGACCAGTCGGCAGGAGCTGAAGCGTCGAGCGTAGCGAGTCCGCCGCAGTGCACCGTCAGGCAGGCATGGCGACCCACTCCGGGACTGCTCACACGCGCCGGTTACGCAATGCAACGCGCGAGATGACACTCTATCGCTGAATTGCCTTCCGCCGTGCGGTGAGAGATGCGGCAACCGCTCCAGCGTACGTGCCCCCGCAGCAAGAGAGCAGGAATCCGGGCCCTTGGGAAATGACAACTTCTCGCTTTTCCACCAAGAACATGATGACAATCGCAACAAGAAACGTAGCGTCCATCGCCAGCATAATGGGCCAGTCCTTGCGGTATGCGTTAACGTTACCGCGCGACAGCAGAAACTGGCAGATTGAGAAGTACGCTCCCATCAAGATGAACGCTGCCAGTAAGCCCGCCCCCGCACCGACGAACGACAGCAAAAATCCGAGAAGCCCGAGGCAAAAAGCAAGAACCGGTTTCGACATTTTCGTCCTCCTGGTCACACTCTCTAGGCGCCTAACGTTCCTTTCAGCCGCGCAAAAAGCGTCGGCTGGAAACGAGTGTCAGGCAGTACTGTTACAATGATTTTACTTTCTTTATTGTCCCCCATGATACGGATTCTACGGCCACCGGACTGAATAGCATTCTTGACCCATCCGTCTGATACGCATATTCCATCATTGGATAAGGATATAGTTGAGTAAATCGGATTTTTGCATATTTTGCATCTCCGGTTCTTATCACATATGTGCTGTTTTCGACAAAAGGCGAGTAATAGTCATAGGCCAAAGTATCCTCAGGCGCATACTTTAAATCATTAAATGTACTATCTGGCAGATGGCAGACTTTAGCTCCTGCTTCACACAGAACAAGAATTTGCTCAGGAGGAGGATCCACGACAATAACAATACAGACGTCTCCTCTTTCAGGATAGCTCTTTGAGCACTGTTCGCTAAAATCCCAAGACCCCGCTAATATGACGGTATCGCTTAGAATTTCCGAAAACAATATCTCCGCATTAAACGATGTTATAACAAGAACAGGTAATAGAACGCTCACAATCTTGATACATTTATTACGATGATTAATCCTGCTCACCATTTCCTCCCAGCCAACTGCCTGGCGTTTCGCTTCAGCCGTGGACTTTACTGGCGCTGGCCTTGCCCTTGCAGGGGCCGTAACTGGAAAGCTTCCGACTGCTGCAAACGACAATGGCCAGACTCTGACTACATTATTCAGACACGATTTTCAACGATTGTAGAATCGAATCATATTCATCCTTCAAATCATCGAATAATGTGTCGGTCCCATCCAGAATTATCTTGATACCTTTATGCTCATATACAGTACAAAAGAATACTATCTTGTGGATTATTCCCTCTGGATCGGTATAGGTGGCGACATGGCCCACCCCGCCGATCTCTCCAAAAAGTCCGGGTTTGTAGGCAATGTCTCTTAATATCTGGAAAAATTCCTGCGTTCGCACATTTACGGAATATTCAACGGGGCCCAGGCCTTCGGGGATATCTTCAATGAAGATGGATAAGTTCGGTATTATTTTTCTGCCCTGATTATCCATTATCGAATCGCGGCGGAAATGATACATGACCTTGTTGTTCCCCTGGGTGACCGGAGCCCTGTTATCCCAGGCAACCGGAATGTCCAGCGCCAGCTTGAGATCGGGAATGGTAAGCCTTCGATATCCGTCCTGCGCGCTTTCGTATTTGAATTTCGTATAGGAAGGCGAACCGGCACAGGATGCCACCGTTAAACTCAATATCAGCGATAAAAGAAATAGCCGTTTCATTCTGAAACCTTTTTCAAAGTCTGCTGACCCGCAATCCCTTAAAATTATTTTTATAAGCCGCCTCTCGTATTCCGCGCCGCCCTCAGAAAACAATTCCGACATGAAACGCCAGCAACGTGTTCGTATCTTCGTCAGTCTCTTTGTTTATGATGTTCAAGATGCTCAGGGTCGCTCCCAAATCAATGGATGCGTTTTCATTGGCGGGCAACAACGCTCCGAATCTCCAATCCAATCCGAATCTTGGGTCGCTTCCGGCAATATTAAATGCCATCGCCGGCAGGAAATACGGTCCCGTTTCTTTCCCGAATTGTGCCCCTGCGAAGAAACTGATTGGGTTGTATTCTTTTTCCAACAAGGAGGAGGATCCCCAATATGTGACACTTTTCCCTTCGCTGGACAGCATTGTGATGCTGCCCCCGATTGAGAACCTTAACAATGGGTTGGATGTCGCCACCCTGCCGATAATCCCAAACTGTCCGCCCATCCCGTTATACTGCGCCACGTCTCCGCCGGGAATTGCGATCCCGCCATAAAAGCTGAAGCTGCCTCCATCTCGGGAATACGCCTGGCCGCTGAGGCATGCTATTACCATTAATGAAATGATAAAAATTCTCACGCGCTTCCCTGCTTTTTCATGAACAGAAATTATAGGTAATGTCCCCCGTAGAAACCCGGCTGTCACAGGAGCTGAAAATTGCCCCGGCCGTGGTGACATTATATACCTTGATGTCCCTGGAAGTCAAGATAGCGGGCATCCCGCCGGCAGCCGCTCTGTTGTTGTCGAATCGCGCCGCAAACCCCCGGCCCCCCCTACCTCTTCCCCACCTCGAGGTCGAGCAGGAATTTCTTGCGCCACAGGCCACCGCCGTACCCGGTGAGCTTCCCGTTCGCGCCGATCACCCTGTGGCAGGGGATGATGATCGCGATCCTGTTGTCGCCGTTCGCCCTCGCCACCGCCCGCACCGCGGAGGGCATCCCGATCGCCGCGGCCTGCTCGCCGTAGGAGCGCGTCGCGCCGTAGGGGATCGTCCGGAGCCCCGCCCAGACCTTCTCCTGGAAGGGCGTCCCGGTCGTGACGAGCGGAAGGTCGAATTCCCTCCGCTTCCCCGCGAAATATTCCCCGATCTGTCTGCTCAGCGCGTCGAAGTGCCTGCATGGGCCGGGGACGCACTGCGCGCCGAGGAGCCGTCCCACCCTCTCGATCTGCGTCTCCAGCATCCTCCTGTCGGCGAATTCGAAGAGGCAGATCCCCTCGTCGGTCCCGCCCGCCAGCATCGGCCCGAACGGGGTGAGGATCCTCGTCGTGGCGACGAGCCGCCCCTCGCGGCTTTTAACGGGAGAGAAGCCGGCCGCCTTCTTGAACGAATCGGTGAACCCGCTGAGCGATTCGTACCCCGACTCGAACGCCGTGCTCGACGACCTTCTCGCCGTACCGTATCCTGCCGAACGCCTGCCCGACCCGCAGCGCGCGAAGGTACGCCTGGAAGGTCATCCCGTGATGCTTCTTGAACCAGTGCCTGACGCGGCTCGGGTCGATCCCCCTCTCCCGGAGGTCGCTGTCCCTGAGGCGGATCCCCGGTTCGCCGTCGATCTCGCCCAGCAGGGGACGGAGCCATTCCGGCGCGGAGCCTTTTTGTTCCATTGGGGTGCAGACCTTGCAGGGCCTGTACCCGTGGAGCAGCGCTTCGCGCGCCGAGGCGAAAAACTCGACGTTCTCCCGTTTGGGCTTCCGGGCCGTGCATGTCGGGCGGCAGAAGATCCCGGTCGTCCTGACGGCGACGACGAAGATCCCCTCGTAGCTGCCGTCCCTGTTGACGAGAGCGGCGTAAAGCGTTTCATCGTCCGGCATCGTGCGATCCATAAATTCACCTTTCCTCTTCCGAAGCCCTGGAAGTTCGTCACTCGTCGCCAACATGTCACCATTGGAAAAGACCCGCAACCGAAAACCGGACAGGCAATTTTTATCGGGATTTACTTACCCGTCGAACCTGCCGCCCAGGTCGCGCACGAAGGTCTCGTATTTTTCGCGGCTCATTTTGAAATTCTTCCTGTACGAAAGATTGCCCACGAGGCTGATGAGTGGCTGGCGGCGCCGCCACACGCTGTCCCACACCCTGACAAGGACCCGCGGCATCGAATAGAACTCCAGGTTGCAGGATTTCATCTCCTCTATGATACCGCCCAGGGACAGGTGCTTGTACCGGGCGACGGGGAAGGTGAGTGTAAAATAATCCCAGTCGCCTGGAAAGGTGTCCAGGGCGATCCGGCCCTCGGCTTTCATCTGGTCCCAAAGGCGGGTGCCGGGCAGGGGCGTAAGGAAGAGGGTGTTGAGATTATCTACGCCGTATCGGCTTGCCATTCTCGAGATAAGCCGGCCGATCCCCGGTTTGTCGACGTCGAGGCCGATAATGAACGAGCCGACGACGAGGATATTGTGCTTCTGGATGCGCCGCACCGAGGCGCGGATATCCCGGTTCTTCAGAAGGTTGAACTTCTTGCCGATTTCCGCGAGCCCTTCCGGCGTCGGCGACTCGAAGCCGATAAAGACTCCCCTGCACCCGGACTTTGCGGCGAGCTCGAGAAGCTCGTCGTCGTCCGCGAAGTTGATCGTGGCCTGGCCGACCCAGTCTTTCCGCAGGTTCGCCTTTGCCAGCGCGCGAAACAGTTCCTTGGCGCGTTCTATGTGCTCGGCGCGCGTGCCGATGAGGTTGTCGTCCACCACCAGGACGAGCTTTTCGCGTATCATCCTGAATTCTTCGACGACATCGGCGATGGGCCGCTGCCTGTACTGCGCTCCGTTGAAGGAAGTCACGCTGCAGAAACTGCAGTTGAGCGGGCAGCCGCGCGTCGTCTGAATCGCTCCGAAGGCGTATCCGGTATCGAGCAGATCGTGGCGGGCCGGCGGAATGCGTTCCACCTTCGAAAGCCCCCCGTCGTACCGGCGTTTCAGCATGCCTTTCCGGAAGTCCTCCAGAAGCCGCGCCCAGACGCCCTCGGCCTCCCCGGTGACCACCGAATCGACCCGCTCGATGACCTCGTCCAGGCAAATCGTCGCGTGGATGCCGCCCATGACGACCGGAACGCCCCTGCTCCGATAATATTCGGCCACCTCGTACGCGCGGTTCGCCTGCGACGTGAACGCGGTGATGCCCACAAGGTCGGGAACAGGCATCGACGGATAATCCGGCCTTCCGAGGTTTTCATCCAGGATCTTGATCTCCCACCCCGGCGGGGTCAGGCCGGCGAGAACCATGAGGCTCAGCGGCTTCCACACCCGGTAATGATTCCACCGGCTTTCCTTTACCTTGATGATGCTCACTAGCGGATTTGCCGGGTTGATGAGATATAGTTTCATGATCAGCCGAGTTCCTTATAAAATTGCAAATAATACCGGCAAATCAGACCTGTGGCGCAGAAGCGGATAATCAACGGCAGGTCGTCTTGAAAAATATTGTACACGATAAGCGCCCGCATAGGGAATACAAAAAGTGACAGGGCTTCATGTTTTCAACGGCCGAAAAACCAGGCCGGACGGATTTTAATATCCGCCCGGCCTTTTTTATTGTCATCGTATATAGTATGCGAGGCCTACACACCCATACGAATACGAGTTGTCGTTGAGCCCGACGCCGACTTCGGCGAGCAGATCGACCGAGTCGGAAATGCGGTACTCGATCCCGGGCACGATGTGCGCCCTCGTGAATGTGTCGTCGGCCCAATCCGGAGCATCCTGGATCTTTTCGAACGAAACATCCAGGGCTCCGCACAGTTCCAGATTCCTGGTCACGTGCCCGCTGAACTGCGGTGCGATCTCGAACCCCACGATGTCGAAATTCCCTTCATTCGCGAAGGTCATGTGCAAGCCTCCGGTCAACGAGAAATCAAGACCCGTATCCTTCGTTTTGCCCTGCAGAATCCAATACTCGCCGTCCACGCCCGCGAAGGTGCTGTTCTCGAAGAAACCAAGCTTGGCCTCGACGTCGAAACGCTCGGTGAATCCGTATCCGCCGCGAGCGACAAAACCGAACTCGTCGTCCGCTCCGTTCTTGCCGAACACCATCATCGGGGCGCCCATCAGCTTGAAGGTGCCCTCGTCGTTCGTCTCGGCGGACTGCATGATGCCCACGTACTGGGCCGCGGCGGGAATGGCGAAACAAAGACCAAGCAATGAAGCAACAAGGATACTGACGATTCTGAAATTTTTCATGTCACATACTCCTTCGACAAAGTTATTATTGGCTGCGATTAAAACCCGAACAGGACCCCCGCCGTGATGACGTAGAAATTGCTGTCTATATCGTCGCTGCCCGGGATCTCCTCGAAATCGTAATCCAGAAAAACGTACCGGATGTCGCCGGTCAATTTCAGGTTCTCCCCGACCGGCAGTTCCACGCCGCCGCCGAAATGCCAGCCGATCTCCTGCACCGTTTCGTCTTCGAGAAACTCTAATACGCTCTGGTCATAATCCAGAGTCGTGTTGTACCAGCCGAACCCCGCGGCCCCGTAGACCATGGGAAGCGGATAAATCAGGCCGGTCACCATGACAGGCCAGCTCCGAACCGTAAGAACGTCGTCGCCGTATTTTTCCTGACGATAGTTGATCGACGCCTCGATACCGAAAATCGGCATCAGTTTCACCCTCAGGGCGCCTCCGTACATGAACTCGCCCTCGTCCGCGCCCTGCGCCTTATAATAGCCGACCTGCGGCCCGAGATATACGTTCTGCGCGCTCGCCTGGGCGGCCATCATCGCGACAAGAGCCATTACCAGCATCGTTTTCTTCAGCATAAAAATACCTCCGTTGTAAAAAAGACTTTTCTTTCAACCTTCGATCAGAGCCGGCGTTGCTACCGGAGAAGAACCATTTTACGCGAGGCGGTAAGGTCCCCCGCCGTGATTCGATAGAAATAGACGCCCGAATTGACACGTCCGCCTGATTTGTCCCTGCCGTCCCACAAAACCTGATGCGGGCCCCCTGCAAGGAATTTATCGACGAGCGTTCTTCCCAGTCTTCCGGCCACGTCGTAGATCTCGATCCTTGTGTGGGCCGCGGAAGCCAGAGAAAAGGTTATCGTCGTCGTCGGGTTAAATGGATTCGGGTAGCATGAAGGATCGAGAACGGGCTTCGGGCCGTCCGATTCATCCCCCGATACAACCGGAACCCCGGACCATCCGGCCAGTCCTGCCCACAGCCACCAGGCGGCGACAGCCTTCAGGTTCCCGTTGAGAGGCTGTGTGTGGGCCGCCAGGCAATCGTACCATTCCTCCGGATTCGCGTTCTCCCAGTTGATGGCCCAGTTCGCGTCCACAGTCCCATCGCCGTTGCTGTCATAATCGCAGTTATCGTTTGCCCTGCGGTCCGCGTAGTAAATCCCGTCGGGGTCGTACGACTCGATATCGGTGAAGTCATAGAGAATCTTGTTGTTGGCGACGCAGTAGTCGCGTATCTGCTGGTTGCGCTGGAAGGGGTTGGTTCCATATGTCCATCCGGACAGACAATCTGTCATATAAACGAAACTGACGTTTGGATAGTCGTTTTCGAGCGCAGTCATGTCGGCCAGATATTCATTGATATAGGCCTCCGTTGCATACGTGGTCTGCCCGCACCATGCCCACATAACAACATTTACTTCCGGATGGATGTCGAGATAAGCCCTCGTATTCGCTTCCCATGTCGTATATCCAAGATCGCCCGGAAGGGCTTGGTCCCTGAGTTCCAGCGTCCCGCCCGATCCATCCATGGACCACGAGTAAATTTCGTCGCCGACAAAAGCGGCAAGGCTGTCCATCCCTGTCACAAGCTGACTGCCGTGCGACGTGTGCCCATACGCGATGACAAGGTCGTCTATCGCGCTCTGGATCGCATCACGCGGAATATCGGCGAGGATCGTGCTCAGATGATTGACGACGAGGGGCGCCGCGCGGTCCGCGCCGGAGGCGGCCGTTGCGAGCGACAAGCTCACCAGCAGCACCGCATGGATCGCGGCGATGATCATTTTCATTTCGTAACTCCCTTTCATTTTGTCCCGCGATCGCCGCGATCTTCGATCTTTCGAGATCCGCCGCGACGACCGTCCGGGAATATTGCGATAAATTATTTCTGCGCACTAAATCATCTCCTCTGAATTAAACTTCTGAATTCACACTTCAAGTTGAACAGTCGGAAACAACAAGCACGACACGTGCCGCCGGAGACGGTCGTACAACCCGGCTCCGCGGCACAAAAACACCCCGGGCGCTATACGCGGCGACTCCGAAGAAGCCGCAGGACCACCATAACGAGCGCGATAACCAGCAATACGTGAATTACCCCTCCGAACGTGTGCGCCGTTATCAGTCCCAGCAGCCACAGGATCAACAGTATTATTCCTATGGTTAAAAACATTTCCGCTCCACCCCCTTGAACCATTTTAACGTTTCCATCGACCCCTGTTTCATCACGAAGCCCCAGCCCCTAAAAAAATCAATTCATGCCCGCCTGATCCATCGCGGCCTTTTTCAATTTGTCGTTGGCGAAGACGGCGACTTCAACGCGCCGGTTCAGCTGACGGCCATATTCGGAACTGTTGGAGGATATCGGATTCGTCTCGCCCAGCCCGATCATGGCAATCCTTGAACTCTCAACGCCAAGACCTATCATATAGCTGGAAACGGCCTGAGCGCGGCGCTCGGACAACTGCTGGTTATATTCGTCCGTGCCCGTGTCGTCCGTATCCCCTTCGACGAGAACGTTCGTGTCGGGGTATTTATTCAAAGTTTTGGCCAGATTCTCGATGTTGATCATTGCCTGAGATCTCAGGTCCGATTTGTCCACGTCGAAAAGAAGGCCCGAATCAAATGTAATCTTGATTCCTTCGCCGATGCGTTCGATCCTCGCTCCCTCGAGATCCGCCCTCATTTCCGCGGCTCGCTTGTCCATCTCGTTGCCGATAAGAACCCCGGCCGTCCCGCCGACAGCCGCCCCGATGATGGCGCCAAGGGCCGTGTTACCCGACGCATGTCCGATAACGCCGCCGACAGCACCCCCGGCGCCGGCGCCTATCAATCCGCCCGTGGCGCTTTTATTCCAGGCGCACCCCGGGTTGACGGCGAAGAGCACCGTAACACTCAATAACAGAATTAATGCTTTTTTCATCATGATCACTCCTTGAATGCAAATTTTCCTTCGATAAATGAATCGGGCCTCCGGCCGCCTCTGGCCCGACTTCAACTCGTCCGATGGCGCGTTATCCGCCGAACAATCGTTTCCACCAGGATTTCCTGACGGGCTCTTCCGATTTCGCCGCGTTTCGTTCGTCGATCTCTCTATAGATCGAAAACGCGAGGTCGTCGCCCGTTTCGCCCTGGTCCATCTTCCTTTCTATGAATCGATCGAGTTGCTCATAATCGGTATTCTTGTCGGCGCCGTACGACATGGCACGGGTCACTTTTTCGATATCCCGGCACGCCATCTCTCTGGTGATCGCCTTGTTCATGACCGATTCGATGTTATTCAACGGCACTCCTTCCCGCGCTGCCCTCTCGATCGAAATGACCGCGCTTTCCTCATCTTCCTGCGACACTCCCTTCCTGGTCCGGATCCGTTCGAGAATCCTGGTTTTCGACTGCTCCAGACCGCTTTGCCAATCCGCTTTTTTCCCGGAATCCCAATCTTCCGATCCGGGGGGATAGCTGTGCAGTATCTCGCGCTCGCGTTCTTTCATTTGTCCCGGCGGCACTCCGGCTCCTCCCCATCCGGTTTTATTACCCTGCTGACCATCCGGGAGGATTCCCGTCGGTCCAATCCTCCATGTTCTTTTCGGATATTGCTCTCGGGGTTTGTATTTGTTCTTGCTGATCTTCCCGGCCTCGGACTGGTCCGTCGCGGCGTTTTTACCGCTGCTGTTTTCCTTGTCGGCCTCCTGCTCGTTCTTCTTGTTCTTGTCCTTCTCCGGCCCTTTTCCCTGGGCCTGGGCGGTTGCATAACCGGTCAGCAGCCAGATGGCCGCGATCCCGGATACCAGCAACCCGAAGCCTTTCATCCTTTTCATCTTCTTTTCTCCCTTTCAGATTTCATCGGAATGCGACACTCGCTCCCGTTCATTCACGATCGCCCTTAAATTCTCTTCAATTCGACCCGGCGGTTTTTCGCCTTTCCATCCGCCGTACAAAAAAACTAGATTTTCCTGTTCGGCACGAACAAAAGAGCACCGCCTGCAAGAACCGCCGCCACGCCGGCCCAGAGAGGGACGTTGACGGAGCGTTTTTCCTGAACCGATATATTGAGCGAACCCAAATTGGCCTCGTGAGTCTCTTTCGTGTAAACAAACCTGCCGTACACAAGCCCGGCGATGCCGGCGACTATCAAGAGGATCGCGACTATCTTTATCGTACTCATAGATTCACCTCCCACAAAATCTCGACTGGCTCCCCGCGTGCATATTCCCCGCAAATTTAAATGCGGCGGCCCTGGAGAAGCCTTATGACCACGACGACGAGCGCTATGACCAGGAGAACGTGTATCACGCCCCCGAACGTGTGCGCCGTAATCAGCCCGAGCAGCCACAGAATCAAAAGTATTACGCCTATTGTCCAAAGCATTTCTAATCCACCTCTTTCGATGATTCGTCCATTTGAATCCTTTTCCGGTTAGATTATTGTACAAACACTCCGCTTAATGCCCCTCGGCGACTGACGCGACCCGCGAGGATCACGCAATAAGGATAATAATGATCACTATCAGGAGGGCCGTGACGACGCTGATCGTTATCGTCCTGTCGGCCTGTTCCATATCCTGAACGACATAATCGGAGAATGCGTTGAGCCGGGCGTCGGGAACCCGCGTGAAACCATTTGCCCCCGCCAGCTCGTCCTTCTTCTCCTTAAGGCTCGCCCTCGTGCGGTCGATCCCCGCGCGATCCGATTCCGAAACGAGCGACGAATTACTGATCTTGTCCAGAGCCGCGGACATATCCTGAATTCTGGCGCTCAGAATCTCGCGCTTCTGCGCCGGGTCGGTCGTCGCTTTCACCTTGACCGCGGCGTCATTGAAGTAATTTTGAACCTTGCCCTGCCCGAAGGCCATCCCGGCATAGAAGAGGACGCATATCATCAGGACTGCGCGTACCGCTATTCGTTTTGACATTTCTATTCCTTTCGTGGTGATAAACAAAACTGATTGATTAACCGCACCGTAACGACCCGTCCCTGCTCCTTTCAATTTTCGTCCGATGTGTTGGTTATGTATGAAGTGTATTCGGAAATGGGGCTCCGGTAAATCGACCGGGAGGATGGAAAAGGAGCTAGTCCGGAGGGGTGAGCCGACTACGCCTTATGGCAGAGAAGCAATAGTCCGAACAGGTTGAAGCGATTCGGCTCGACTCGCCGGGCCGGGTTGCAGGAGGAGAACCAGGAGGCCGGCGGCCCGGCGGAGATCAGAATCCCATTCCCGCCGGCCGCGCCTTGATTGCGGGATCAGTTCGACGTCAAAAGGGCGATTCTTCGCAGTTTTGTAAGCGAACCGCTTCCCAGGAAGATTACTTTTCCACCCTTTCCCAGTACCTTTTCGATAATGGCATCCACCGTATCGTCGATCACCTCGCGAATGTCCAGTTCCTCCGGCGTGATGAACGAATGGTCCGTGCTGCGGATGCCTCCTTTCATATGATAATCTTCTTCGACATACAGGATGTCCCCGGGCGACGCCCCCGCCATTTGCCCCACCGCTTCTATTCCGGAGGCGACATTCCGCGAATTTTCCGCATCTTCCAGGTTGTTCATCGCTTTTGCATTCGTGCCGGCCATCGCGTCCTTGACGATCGGCCATACGATCTTGCCGAGATCGTGCGCGGATGTGCCGGTATAATCGCCTTCGACCCAGCCTGTCAACACGTCCTGGTGCGCCGTGACGGACTCGAATATCGACAGGTATTTTCTCTCCCCCACCACGACAAATCGAAGCGGATCCTGTTTGAAATAGTGATCGAAGTGCCTGTCGGCCGTGCGGATGAATTCCCTCAACTGATTGTCTCGTATCTCCGCCGTGACATTATTGCCAATCAGCTTGGCAGCTTCGATCGGGAAATTCCTGTTTTGAATATCGATAAGATTATCCCGGAACGCTTCGTAAAGCCTGTTAGTCTGCCCGCCCAACGAAAGAACATAGTAATGTGTGGTCAGTTTCACTTTTCATCTCTCCCTTTTAAAGGTTTTGAAAGACCCGGCTTTGTCATGCGAGCGTTTCTCACGGCTCCGGATCACTTCGCAAGTCTCCAACATTCCCATCCCGAGTGGCTCTCCTTGTTCTTCGAACGCCCGAACCGCGGCGGGCTATACAACACCGTCACCCCATCGTGCATTCCCGGCAACGCGTACTCGGGTTCCTCGGCGCAATCGCATCGCTCTATCGATCCGGGCGCTTTTCCGTTCAACGAAATCAGGGCACGGTCGTAAACGCCGGTGACGGATCGAGTGAACGGCCTGACAAGCTCCATGTCGTACACTACGACGGTGACGGTCGTCTGCAATTCCTCCGTCAGCCTGTCGAACGCATGCCGCGCGAATATCTTCGCGAATTCCGACACGTCTCCTTCCCCCAACCCTATGTCCAGCCGTTCGAGCGGGCCTGGATCGAAGTACGAGAGGTGAAGATTGTCCGGAGAGGCAATGACGTACCGCGCGTGCGGAGCAAGCGCTTCCATGGTATGAGGCGTGCCGTTGAAACATGTGGAAAGCACTACCAGATCGATCTTGGTTGAATCCTGCGCGATTCCTTTCAATCCATTCGAGAGATCGGCTATCGTGAAGGCCCGATTCCCGTAAGAGGCGTCGTAGCCCGTCCCGCCGACTTCGGGGATTTCATGGCCGTAATACAGAAATATACTCGTCGTCTCGGGCGATCCTTCCGCGCGGAAACGGTTGTAAAGCTCCGTTTCGGGATCGAAACGCGATTCACCCTGATCCCGCCAGTAGGAATCTTCCGCGACAAGTCTGCCGTTCCGATAGTAATAGAATCTTCCGTCGCGGCGCGGGAAGAAAAGCATGAAATGCCTTCTGTGTTTTTCATGAAATATAAACACCTCGGCCCTGGTATTTTGCTGCGCGACCGTTTTCATTTTCGCCAGGGCAACCTCGTCCGCCTCGTGAGCGTCGCCGTCGGTATCATGATAGAGGTACCCTCCGTCGCCGTGAATTATGCATACGATGGAATACATCGGCGGAGGCTGGCCCTCGTCTCCCGGGACAGCCTCGCGGCGCGCGGGAGGGATCGAGCTGCATGAAATGAATAACAACGCGAGCGCCGCGCAGGCGACGCCCGCCGTTGGTACTGAGCGTGCCCGCGTGACGCTTTCGAAAGATCGATGAATCATGCTTTTCATTCCAGACACCGCGACTGACGCGATCCGCGAGGATCGCGTGATAAGGATAATTACGATCACCATCAAATGTACTCGGAAACGCGGAGTTGGTAAATCGCTCCAGGGGATGGAAAAGGAGCTAGTCCCTAAGAATTAGCACTTCCCGCGGGCGGCGGGCTTATCAAGGCCGGAATCCCGTCATTCGGACTCTTCCTTTCGGATAAAAGCCGCTATCTGCAGGCGGGTATTGAGCGCGAGCTTTTCCAGGATATTGTGCACATGGCTCTTTACGGTGTAGGTGGCGATATGGAGGCGTTCGGCGATATCCTTGTTTCCGAGACCCTCGGAAATGAGGGTGACGATCTCCCGCTCCCGGCTGGTCAACTGTATTGAATCTTTGGGGATTTCTTTGCCTGTAATAAGCGCCGTCTCGATGATTTGAGTGAAGAGTGAATTGGTCAGGGCCGGCGGAAGCACCTTTTCGCCTGCCGCGACCTTTCTGATGGTTTGAAGGTAATCGTTCAGCGATGCGGTCTTGAGAATGAAGCCGCTGCCGCCTGCCTGAACGAACTCGACGATATCGAGTTGTTCGGGGAACATGTCCATGGCGATGAATCGCACCGCCGGCATCTCTTTCAGCATTTCGGTCATCAGATTCAGGCTGTTTTCTTTTTCCAGCCCCAGATCCAGAAGAATGATGTCGGGGCGGTTTTTCATATTCTTCAAGTGCACAACCACGTCCCCGTCTTCGGCTCGCGCGACAACTTCGAGATCGCTCTGGCTGTCCAGCATGGCGGCGATACCTTCGCGGAGAAGACGATTATCTTCGATCAGCAGTATCCTGATTTTTGCCATTGCAATGCTCCTCCATTGCAGAGGTCCATGGTTTGGTTGTAAGCAAACGCAGGATAAAACAACCGGATATTTCTGTCAACAGGAAGAGAAAATACCCGGAACATAAAGCCGGCATTATGGTTCCGGCCGATTAAACCTCTTGCCCGCAGGCCGCGCCCTTATTATATTATCTATGCAAGCCACCGATGAATTCCCCACCAAAACCGGCCGATACCGAACGCGATGTTGTAGTCCGACGTCAATTGGTCACGCGGGCCATTACGCGGGAGGTTCGGAATGTACAGGCCGATAGCTATTGCGGAAAGGCATTACGGGGCGAACGTCCTGAAGGCCCTTTTCGCCGCCGCCGCTCTTCATCTGCTCGCCTTCCTGCTTATCCCGCCCTTCGAGTTCATTCCATACAGGATGGGGCACGATCCTCTTGCCCTCGTCCAGATGGAACCCGTTCCCGTCCCTCTCGACGCTCCGGAGGAGATTCCCCAGCCGCGGCTCGCTCCGCCCGTCGTCGCAGACGGACCCGGGGATGAAACCTTCGAGATAGAATTTCCGAAGAATATACCAATCGATATCAACGATATCGTCCCGACCCTCCCCCACGAGATGAGCCGGTTTCATGAGTACAACGCGTACGACAGGGCTCCCGTTCTCGTCGGGATCGTCCGCGCCGAATATCCGAAACTCGCATGGATGGCGGGGATCGAGGGAACCGTACTGTTCAAGGTTCTCGTCGGCGCCGACGGCAGGGTGGCCGATATCTCCGTGATAAGCTCCAACGTCACGAAGGAAATGGAAAAGGCCGCGATGCGCGCCGTTTCGCAGTTTGTATTCGAACCAGCGTTGCAGGGGGTGGTGCCGGTGCCGGCGACGATGCGGGTGCCCTACACCTTCTCCCTGCGTTGAACGGTCCAGCCTCCGTTCACTCCTGAGACGAGCCCGGGCGCGCGCCCGGGCTCGAATCTATTTCACCGACTCGCCAGCGCCTCTCATCCCTTGCGCGGGGAGGCCTTCATGAGATAGCTCGATTTGATCCAGCTCCAGTTGAGGATCACGTGCAGCAGAATCGCGATCGCCAGAACGATCCCGCCCCCCTCGTGCCGGATCTCGAAAGCCGCTGGCGAGATGCTGCCACTGAAAAATCCGGAGAGAAGCTGATTGACGAGCAGGATCGCTATGATCGGATTGAGCGCCTTCAGCGCCGTATTCTTTTTCATGGGCCGCTACCTCCTTTTGAGAAACCCCGGCCGATTATCGCAGAGGCTGAGGCCGGCTTCCATAAAAAAAGCCCCCTTCGCGGGAAGGGGGCTTTTACATCATTCAATTTAAAAAACCCGTTCGGGCTTTACCCGGATCACTGTTCCTTCAAATCGCTCGCCTGGTAGATCGCCCATTTGTTCGAGTCGTTGTATTGAGGACCGACGACGAACTCGACGTTGGCGAGCTCGCTCGTGAAGGATTTCAATTCGCCGTCTACGGTGATCTTGCAGGTAAAGGAGTACTGCCTCGTGGTCGACCAGCAATTGTCGCATACGTCCGTGACCGCAGTCCACACCGGAGCCCCTAGGAGCTCGAACTCGAGAAGGGAGGCATTCTTGAGAAGCCCCTCGGTCCCCGCGATATCGCTGGCTCTCGTCATGATCGGGTCGTCGCCCTGGGTGACGTCGACGATCGACATGTTCCAGACGTAGTCCTTAAGGTTGGCCGGATCGTCATAGAGGATAAGTTCGTAATGATCGGAGATCGCCTTCGATACGTCGCCCAGCCTGTTGTAGTTGTCGTAGAGGAGCAGGATCGTCTCGATGCAATGCTCTTTCTCGGTCAGGTCGGGCCAGTCGATATCTACAGGCTCGGGAGGCTTGGTGTCCTCCTCGGGGTTCAAAATACATCCCGATGCGCCGAGCATGAGGACCACCATCGCGGCGGCCAGGGCGCGCCATATTTTAATCGTCATTTTCAATCCCTCCTTGAACACATTATACCACAACGCCATAAGGGTGGCAAGTCATTATTAAAGAGTAAGGGCTTGCAGTATGTCTGACAAATCACGCTCCTTGCCTGGGGCAGATCATTGCAATGTCCTTCTTAGATATGTCGATGTGGAATATGTCTCGTAAATATCGACGTCCTCCCAGCTCACGAGCGCCCACCCGGTCGCCCCCTTCTCGACGATGAAAATCGCCTTCCCCGCATATGTCTCGACCGGTTCCCCGCCCCCCGGGATCCAGGGTGATCACGTAGAGCCCCTCGTATTCCGCCCTCCCCACATCGACGTTCTCCCTCTCGAAGGTCATATTCTCGTCGCCGAAAAGGATCTCGCGCGCCGCGGGGTATTCCCCCTTGACCCTCGTGAGAAAATCGAGCTCTTCCGTCTTCCCCCATGCCGGGGCGTCCGGCCAGTCCTGGGGCCGGGCGATGAAAACGAACTCCTCCGCGAGGCTTCGTTCGTAATTCGAGTTGGCCGCGGAGCTGAATCCCGTCTGTATATTATAGAATATGCTCTTCGGCAGGATCGGCACGACCCAGGGATCCCCCTCCGACAGCGGTTCGTCGGCCGTGCGCGGCTCGAAGATGCACCCCGCGGCCGCGAGAGCCGCCGCCATGATCACCGCCGCGAGTATTATTCGTCTCATGTTGATCCCCTTGCCTTAAAAACTCAGTTCCAGGTTCATGTTTACCTCCCAGTACTGCTTCCTGTCCTCCGACAGGTAGGGAGCGAACTTTTTCACGTATGCCACGTCGAGATCGATCTTCCCCGAATCGGTCAGCTTTCGCGACCGCTCGAAGCCTGTCCTTAAGTCCCCCGAATCGGAGCCGGAGGAACCGACGACCTGCCTCTCCCCGTCCACCATGCCGAGGGTGTTGTTCTTCTGGGTCTTGTATGTGGTCCGCACGAAAAGGATCATGTCCTTGACCGGGTTGTATTCGCAGTACATCCTCATCCTGTGCTCGAAATTCTCGTTGGTGCGGCCGTAGAGTTTTTCCCCGCCCGATTTCTGCAGGTAACTTCCCGTGTCCTTCATCTGGTAGCCGTGATTGAGGGTGAGTTTCATCCGCGTGAAGATCCTGAAGGCCGCGTTCGTCTCGAGGGTCGTGTTTCTGTCGAGGTAGTTGCGGTCCGCGTTGAATGTGTATTCGGTGTAGTCGAACTTCATCTCGTACTTCTGCGAGAGTGTTATCCACGGCACCGGGTCGAAGCTCAGCTTCGGGGAGAGGAGGTACTGGAAATTGGTCCTGTTGTCGTCGGAGAGCGAGGCGTCGATATTGACCGTCTCCGACTTCAGGGTCGAGAAAACGATGTCCGTCTTTATCCGATTGAAGAGGTACCCGTTGAGCTTGCAGTCGAGCGAGGCGTTGAGGTAGTCGACGTCCCGCGGGTTCTGCTCCCTCTTCTTGAAAAATTTCTGCTTGAGGGTCGTCGACGCCGTGACGGAAACGTACAGGGAGTCGTGGATGGTCTGCGAGATGCTCCCGCTCAGGGAATAATCCTTCGTCCTGTAGCTGGCTATCGACGTCGGCCCCAGCTCGGTGTCGCTCTCGGCGCGCTTGAGATTCACGCTGAAGGTTCCCTGTTTGTGATATTTGAAGGAGACCCCGGCGCCCATGTCCTTGCTCTCGTATTCCTTGTTGCGCCTGTCCTCTATCATGAACCTTTCGTCGGAATAATCGCGGTTGAAGGTCAGGTCCACCCATATCCGATCGGTGATCGAAGCCGAGGAGGCGAGCTTCAGGGTCTCGCCCTTGTTCTCGTTCCGCTCCTGGTAGGCCGATTCGGGGTCGTCGATGATCTCCATCGAGTTCCCGTAGGGGGGCTGAATCTCCCTGATCGTGCCCATCTTCCTGCTGTAGCTGGCGTCGAGGAGCTTCTTCTCCTCCGGCTTTCCAATGGAGAACCTCGCCTTCATCGTGTCGCTATGGCTCGGCATCCAGTCGAACACGATGTACGAGACGCTGCTCTCCTCCCGCCTGAAGTTCGTCCCGATCCCGGCGCTCGCCCTGACCATCTCGCCGAAGGAGTAATTGAAGTGCCCTCCTGCGTCGGCCTTCGCCGTCGTGTTGTACTTGAAATCCTGCTTTCCCCTTGATCCCTCGGCGGCCGCGTAAACCTGGGACTTCGACGCCCCGAGGATCGGCCTGGTCAGGGTGAAATTGAATCCCGCCGACTCCTTGTTGAAGACGATCTCCTTGCCGTATCTGGAGAGGGCGAGGCTCGTCTGTTTGTTGTAGGTCTCCCCCAGCATGATGTTGAGCATGTACAGGTCGGGATCGACCTTCGCGGCGGAATTGGTGAACGATTCGATGATCACGTCCATGTCCCTGCCCCTGAAACTCTTCTTCCCCACGGTGAGGTTGGAGTTGATGACCCATCCGTCGCCGGTGAGATAATTGAGCGCGAACCCGGTCTCGGCCCTTTTGTCGCTCTCCGTGAATTCGATCTTCGATCTGCTGGTGAAGGTCAAGTCGCCTGCCACCAGCGGCGCGGCCGTAACTATCGCGGAGTCGGCCGGGGTGCCGAGGGAATCGGCCTGTGCCGCGGTCGAGTCGGAGAGGCTTTCCAGGCCTTCGGCCGGGGCCGGGGGGCCTGCGTGCCCCGCTCCCGCCGGCGCGCTCGCCGCGCTTCCCGGCGCCGCTTCGGCCCGGACGGCCGGAGCCGCGACGAGAAGCATCAGCGCCGCGAGGAGCGCCGCCGCCGGAAGCGCCGGCGCCATCCACATCGCGAACTTCGCCGTTATGTCGCGAAATCCCTTCATCCTTCTCCGCCGTCTTATCCTTCGCGGGAAGAGGGCCCGTGCCGCGCCGGTCCCATTCGCGCCACCCCTTCTCCCCGCTGAACTCATTCCTTTATATCGCCGGGCCGCCCGAGCAGATCGAACAGCCTGAACCATTCGTCAAGCCCGAGTTCCTCGGGCCTCTTCCCCGCGTCGACCCGCGCCTCGGCGAAGGCTTTCTCCGCGGCCTCCCGTCCTCCGGGGCCGTCCCCGGAGCGAAAAACGTTGAGCAGCTTTTTCCGCCGCTGAGAAAATCCTTTTTTTACGAAGGCCAGGAACTCGCCGGGCCTCGCGGGGGCGCCGTCCTTCCTTCCGGGCCGGAATTCCAGGACGACGCTGTCCACCTTCGGGGACGGCATGAAGGACCCCGCCTTAACCTTCGCCACCTCCGATATCCCGAGGTAGGCCTGCATAAAGACCGACAGGATCCCACAATTCCTCTCGCCGGGCGAGGCCAGAATCCGTTCGCCGACCTCCTTCTGGACCATTATCACTGCGCCGTGGCAGCCGCCCGAGAAGGGGAGCTTCAGAAGTATAGTGCTGGTAAGAAGATACGGGATGTTGCCGGCGACCCTGTATCTTCGCCACCCCCTCTTCTCCGCCTCGGCGTCGAAGTCGACATCCCTGATATCCGCCTCCACTATATCGACTTGCGGCCATCCGGCACACGCGTCCTTAAGGAGCGCCGCAAGATCCCGGTCTATTTCGAACGCAGCAATTCTCGCGCCTTTTTCGGCGAGGGGGATGGTCAGCGCCCCCTTCCCCGGCCCTATCTCGAATATCGGCAACCCCTCCCCGGGCCGCAGCGCCTCGACGATCTTCCTTATCGCACCTTCCGAGACGAGAAAGTTCTGCCCAAGGCTCTTCTTTGCCCTCCCCGCCGGGAACTCCTTCATCGATCGATCCTCCATCGCGGGCCCGCCGTCAATTCAGGCCGCGCGGGCCGCAGTCTCGCCGGGGCGCCGGCCGCCCGTTGCCCGGGTGATCATCCGGCCGCTCCCGGGAGGTGATATCTCCTCGCCCGGAACCGCGCGCCCGGGATACTCTCGACGAGCCTTCCAGTCGCCTCGATATCGATCCCGGGGTAGTCGACCGCCGTGACCATGCATTCCATCCGCGAGGCCGCCGCCCTCCTTATAAAATCGAGGACCGCGTCGAAGGCCTTCTCCCCCGCGTCAGGCCTGCAAATCGCCGTGTAGGTGTCGCGGTCCGGGGCGTTGAGGCTTATCGACACCCTGCTGAAACGCTCCTCGAGCTCGGGCACGATGTCCCTGCGGTTTATCATGTTCCCGTGGCCGTTCGTGTTGAGCCTCATAGGAAGGCCGTGCCCGCGGAGCGCGTCGGCGGTCTCCTTTATCGCCTTCAGCCTCGCCGTCGGCTCGCCGTACCCGCAGAAAACGATCTCGTCGAATCCCCCCCCGGCGAGGATCCCGTTCACCGCCGCAACCATCCTGTCTGCGGGCGGATCGACGACGAGGTTGAGGTTGTATCCGTAAAGCTGGTTGTTCGACCGGAGCCTCGCGCAGAAGACGCAGTCGTTCGTGCAGCTCGCCGTGACGTTCAGATAGACGCTCTTCTTCAGGCCGTAGGCGACGCTGACCTCGCGCTCCTTCTCCCCGTGCAGCAGCGACATGTAGTTGTCGCTCGACGCGCGCTCGATGTCGGCAGCGGCGACGCCGCGAAGTTCGGCAAGGCGCTCCGCCACGATGGCAATGTAAGCCGGCTCGTTGCGCTTCCCCCTGTAGGGCTCGGGCGGGAGATAGGGGCAGTCCGTCTCGAGAACGAAGGCGCTCGACGGGAGCCGCGTCGCGACGCCGGGAAGGGACGAATTTTTATATGTCAGCGGGCCGCCGATCCCGACGAGGAACCCCAGATCGAGAACCTTCTCCGCCTCGCGGTCCCCGCCCGAGAAGGCGTGGAAGATCCCGCCCGCCTCCCCGGCTCCTTCCTCGTTCAGTATCCTTATAACGTCGTTGAAGGCCTCTCGGCAATGGACCACGATCGGTTTTTTAAACCTCAGCGCGAGACCGATCTGCTTCCGGAAAACCTCGCGCTGCATGTCGCGCGGGGAGAGGTCGCGGTAGTAATCGAGCCCGATCTCGCCGTACGCGATGACCTTTCTTCTGAGAAGAAGCTGCTTTATCTTTTCCTCGAGATTCGCGTTCCAGTCGGATGCGTTGTGCGGGTGGATTCCGAGCGCCGCGTATATCGTCGGATATTCGTCGACGAGGGAGAGGGTACCGTCGATCGACTCGGGATCGTACCCGACATTCAGTATCTCGCCGATGCCGGCGAGGGAGGCGCGCTCGATGACGGCGGGAAGGTCCGCCTCGAACTGCGGCATGTTCAGGTGCGCATGAGAATCGACCAGCATGCGGGATCAGTCCTTGAAGATGTCCTCGGGTTTTTCCTGTATCCTGGGGAAAAGCGGCTCGGGCGACCTGAGGCCGTCCGCTCCGGCCGGCGCCGAGAGTAGCTCGTCGATCCCCATCCCCCCGCCGCCGAGCTGCGACGCCATGTCGTTCATCTTTCCCGGCATGAAGGGCAGAAGGGCCACGGCGGAGACCCTCAGGACCACGAGCAGCTCCCTGAAGACCGCCTTGAGCTTCTCCCTGTTCGCCTCGTCCTTCGCCAGCGCCCACGGGGCCTTTTCCTCGATGAACCTGTTCGCCCCCTGGACGATCGTCCACCAGGACCCGAGCGCCCGCGAGAATTCCATCCTCTCCATCGATTCCCTGTACCCGGCGAGAGCCTCGCTCAGCGCGCCGTGAAGCTCGCACCTCGAATCGAAGGGTGCCGGCTCTATCGTGCCGCCGAGATACTTGACGATCATCGCGACGGTGCGGCTGAAAAGATTCCCCAGCTCGTTCGCAAGATCCGAGTTGTACCTCGCCACCAGGGTCTCGACGGAGATGTCCCCGTCCTTGTCGAAGGGGACCTCCTTCAGGAGGAGGTAGCGCAGCCCGTCGGCCCCGAAGATCCCGGCCATCTTGTCGGGATCGAGGATGTTCCCCCTGCTCTTGCTCATCTTCTCCCCGCCGAGCGAGATGAAGCCGTGTGCGAAGACGCTCCGTGGCGGCTCGACTCCGGCGGCCATCAGCATCGAGGGCCAGATGACGCAGTGGAACCGCGTTATGTCCTTGCCGATGACGTGGCAGTCGGCGGGCCAGTATTTGTCGAAAAGCTCCGTGTCATCCCCGCCGTAGCCGAGGGCGGAGATATAATTGGTAAGCGCGTCGAACCAGACGTAGACGACGTGCCGCGGATCTATCGGCAGCGGGATTCCCCAGTCGACCCCCGCCCTCGATATCGAGACGTCCTGCAACCCGCCCTTGATCAGGCTGACGATCTCGTTCTCCCTCGTCTTCGGGCGGATGAACCCGGGGTTCCTCTGGATGTGGTCGAGGAGCCTGCCTTCGAATTTCGAAAGGGCGAAGAACCAGTTCTCCTCGCTGATCCTTTTCGGAGGCGCCTTGTGACGGGGGCAGAGCCCCTCGACGAGGTCCTTCTCGCTGATGAACTCCTCGCACGATTCGCAGTAGAGCCCCTCGTACTTTCCTTTATATATGTACCCGTTTTCGTGGATCTTCCCGAAAAGGGCCGTCACCGCCTTCAGGTGGCGCTCCTCGGTCGTGTGAATGAAGTCGTCGTAGGAGATGCCCAGCGCCTTCCATGTGCCGGTGAAGACCTCCGACATGCTCCTGCAGTAGTCGAGCGGGGCGAGCCCCCTCTTTTCGGCCTCCCGCTTGACGTTCGTGCTGTGCTCGTCGTTCCCCATCAGGAAGCGGGTGTCATACCCGGCGAGTCTCATGTATCTCGCCATGCAGTCGGCGCCTATCTTCTCGTAGGCAGTCCCGAGGTGCGGCTTCTGGTTGACGTAGTCGATGGCTGTCGTTATGTAGAACCTTTTCCTCTCCATCCCTTTCCCCGGCCGTCCTTTCACTTCTCTTCCTCGTCGATGAAATCCTTCAGAAGCTCCTCCTCGTCGACATCCTCCTCGTCCGCGGCGGAGACCGCCTGGCACGCCCCGATCTCCTCCTTGAACTTCCTCAGCGGGATATCGATAAAGTTTCCGTCCTCGTCGCTGAGCAGAACCGAGTCCTCGAAGAGGTTCAATTTTTCCACGCGGTGCTGTCCGCCGAAACAATTGATCTTGCTCCCGAGCTTGGGCACGCCGCGCAGCAGCTCCTTGTAGTCGCAGAGCTCGTACGCGAGGCAGCACATCAGCCTGCCGCACGCCCCCGAAATCTTCGACGGGGTGAGCGGGAGGTTCTGGTCCTTCGCCATCTTGAGGGTCACCGGCTCGAAGTCCTTGAGGAAGGTCGAGCAGCAGAGGCGCCGCCCGCACATCCCCATCCCGTCGAACCGCCGCGCCTCGTCCCTGACGCCGATCTGCCTCAGGTCGATCCTCGTCCGGAATATGCTCGCGAGGTCCTTGACGAGCGCCCTGAAATCTATCCTCCCGTCGGAGGTGAAGTAGAATGTTATCTTGTTGCCGTCGTACTGGTATTCCACGTCCACGAGCTTCATCTGGAGCTTGTGCTCGGTCGTCTTCTCCTGGCAGGTGGCCAGGGCGGACTTCTCCTTGACCCTGATCTCCACCATCGCGGCGAGGTCCTTATCGGTCGCGTGCCTCAGGATCTCCTTCGAGTTGGACGGGACGTCCCTGTCGTCGACCTGCGCGAGCGAGATGATCAGCCCCATGTCCTCGCCCCGGTCGGCCTGAACGATGCAGTAATTGCCGGTTTTAAGGTAAAGGGCGCGGGAATTCCTGAAGATCTCCTTCCTCTGCGCCTTGAATTGTATTTCAGCTATTTCCATATCGCGGTGACACCCCGATTCAGAGTTGGATCGTCCGTTTCATTGTGAAACGAGACGACTGGAATCTCCCGCGACAGGGGACATTCCATTATATTCGCCATATCTTGCGCCGTATCAATCTAATACCACTTCCCCGCCAAATCAAGCAGGAGTTGAACGAGGGTCAGTTCCAGGTCGACGTTGCGGGAGAGGTTCCTCGTCGAGGTCTCCATCTTCCGTATGTCGCGCGGAATGTCGCGCTCCGCGGCGGCGGCGAGCGCCTCCACACCCAGCTCCTTCTCGAGCTCCGACCGCCTCTGCGGCCCGAGCCGCCCCTCCCCGCCCAGCATCGCCGCGCGCATCAGGAATATCATCTCCTCTATAAGCTGCGCCGTCTCCTCCCTGGTATATTCCCTGGCGGCCGCCTCGGCCTCGGCGGGGAGCCGCGCCGCCTTCCCCGCGAGGACCAGCTTCAGCATCGAGGCGGCATCGGCCCTGATGCCGAGGTAGCGGGAGTCGAGAAGCCTTATCCCCCTCCTTATGTTCCCCTGCGCGATCGCCGCGAGCCTCGCCGCCTCCCTTTCCTCCACCGAGTAAAAGAGGGAGAGAAATACCCCGACCGCCTCGTCGGGAAGGATATCGAAGCGCACCTCGTGGCATCTCGACCTGATCGTCGAAAGAAGCCTGTCGGGATGGTCGGTCGCGAGGATCAGCACGGTCGAGGGCGGCGGCTCCTCGAGCAGCTTCAGGAATGCGTTCTGCGCCTCGACGGTCGCGAGGTGCGCCTCGGGAAGTATGGCCACGGAGCGCTTCCCCTCGAAAGGCTGCTTGGAGGCCTCCTTGATCATCTCCCTGACCTGGTCGATCCCGATGCTTCGCGCCTTCCCCTCGAACTCGCCGGAGGCCATGAAATCGGCCCGCCGGCTCTCGATGATCTCCGGAACCGTTTTTTCCATCGGGCCCGACGGGAGAGGATATACGATATGAACGTCGGGGTGCTCGAGCCTGCCTATCTTCTCGCAGGCCTGGCAAATGGCAGCGCCTCGCGAATCGGGGGGCGCGAACGCCGCGCAGGCGCCGGGCGCCTCGCAGTTGAGCCTCGCCGCCGTCCACATGGCGGCGAGTTCCTTCCCTGCCCCCTCGGGGCCGGTGAAGAGAAGCGAGGAGGGGAGTTTGCCGGCGGCGAGCATCGCGCCGACCAGCCCCTCCACGCGGGGTTGCCCCTTCATTATGACCGCCGCTGCCGCGAGGATGTCGATTACAGTCCTCCGTTCAATAGCCACTGCGCCGGGTCGAGGGCCTTTTTCGACTGCCTTACCTCGAAATGCAGCGTGCCGCCGGTCCCGTCGGCCGCCTCGCCCGCTTCCGCTATGAGATTCCCGTGCTCGATCTGCGCCCCCTGCTCGACGAAGACGCGCGAGGCGTGCGCGTAGAGGGTGTAATACCCCTCGCCGTGATTGATGATGATGCAGTTCCCGTATCCCGGGAGCTCCCCGGCGTATTCCACCCTGCCCCTCGCGACCGCCCGCACCGGCTCTCCGGGGCGCGTCTTTATGTCTATCCCCGTGTTATAGGTCATCGTGCCGTACTCCGGGTGCTTGAAGCTCCCGAATTTCCTCGACACCGATCCGTCGACCGGCTTGGCCATCCTCCCCTTGAGCGACGCGAAATCGCCCTCCCCGTAATCTCCCCAGGTCGTCGACTGTTCCTTCCTCGCCTTCTCCATCTCCCCTATGATGTCCTGCAGCTTCTTTTCCGCGGCGGCCAGCTCTTCGACGCGCTTCTCGTATCTTTTCCTGTCCGACTTGACGCCGTCCAGCGCCTTTCTCCTCTTGCGCTCGTTCTCCGTCAGCTTCCCGAGCTCCCTTTCCTTCTCGCTTTTCGAGACGGTGACCTCGTGAAGGACCTCCGTTATCTCGGCCTCGTGCTTTTCCACGATCAGCTTGCGCTCCCTGATGTCTTCGACGAGCCAAGCGTCCCTCTCGGCGATGAGGGCGAGGAACTTGTACCTCTGGAGAAGGTCGGAGAAATTTTCGGCGTCGAGAAGCTCCATCCATTCCTGCCTCGAGCCGTTCTTGTACATCTCCCTGAGGCGCTTCGAAAGGATCTCCAACCTCCGGCCGTATTCCGCCTCGCTCGTCGAAAGCTCCCCCCTAAGCTCCGAGACCTGTTGCTCCAGCATCCCCTTCTTCTCGTCGAGCCCCCCGAGGAGCCTCTTCGTCAGGCGCTCCTCGTCCTCGAGCTTCCTAAGGTAACCCGACTCCACCTTCTCCTTCTTTTCGAGGTCCTTTATTTTTTTCCTCTGTTCCTCGATCTGCCGGCGAAGGTCGTTGAGCTCGCTTTCCTTTTTGGAGATCTTCTCGTTGATCTTCGTGTCGTCCTCTTCCTGGGCGGGCGAGCGCCCGGCCGCCCCCGAAAGGGCGAGGACAAGAAAGGCGGTTATCGCTGTCCTGACGCTGTTTCTCATTGTTCTTCGTTCCGGCCGGCGCGATCACATCTTCAGGAACCTGCGCAGCGCGGCCATGCTCCCCAGCGCGCCGATAATGGCGCAGAGAACGACGAAAACCGCGATCGCGTCGACCCTGATGAAAGCCACGCCGGGAAGGTATTGCAGGGTGAACCGGTGGATGATCGCGAGCATCCCGATCGCGAGCAGGGACGAGACGACCCCCTGCAGCGCCCCCTCGATGATGAACGGTATCTGTATATAGGTGTTGGTCGCTCCGACGAGCTTGAGGATCTCGATCGTCCTGCTGCTTCCGAGTATCGTCAGCCTCACCGTGTTCGATATGACGAAGACGACCGAGAGAAAGACGATCAGGCCGAGGACGAGGTCGATCATGTAAAAGCTCCTGACGAGTTTTTCGCCGCGCTCGAACCATTTCCTCCCGTAAACAACCTCCTCCACACCCTCCCACTGCCCCACCCGGCCCGCCATCGCCTCCAGGACCCCCGACCGGATATATTCCTGCTTCATGCGGATCCTGTAGGAATCGGGGAGGGGATTCTGCTCGACCGCGTTGAGAAGCTCGCTGTTCTCGCCGAGCGTCTCCCTGAAATCCTCGAGGGCCTCCTCCTTCGAGATGTAGGCGACCTCGTCGACCCCTTGCTCCGACATCAGCCTGATCTGGATATCCCTCGAAAGCTCGCCGCTCACCCCGTCATCGAGATAGACGTAGACCCTCAGCTCCTCGCTCGTCTTCTCTATCAGGCTCGCGATGTTCAGCGTGACGGCAAGAAAGGTTATCAATATGAGCAGCGAGAGCGCCATGATGACGACGGAGATCAGGTTCGGAACCTTCCTTCGCCAGAGCATCCCCGTCGATTCGTGCCAGATGTACCTGAGCTCTCCGGGTTTCATTCCTCTTCACCGCCCGTGATATCGTACTCCGAGAGGCGCGACGCGCTTTCGCTGACGCTCGAGCCGCCGATCCTGTCGCGGATGTCGCCGACGAAGATCATCTCCTTGTCGAGCGCCACCCTGCCCTCCTCGAGGTAGATGATCCTCTGCCCGAAGCTGCGGACCAGCTCGATGTCGTGAGTCGCCATCAGGACGGCCGTTCCCCCGGCGTTGATCTTGAAGAGAAGCTCGAGGATGTTCTTCGTCGCGACCGGGTCGAGGTTGCCGGTGGGCTCGTCGGCAAAGAGTATCGAGGGCCTGTTCGCGACGGCCCTCGCGATGGCCACCCTCTGCTGCTCCCCTCCCGAAAGCGCCGGCGGATAATCGTAACGCTTGTGGTAAAGGCCGACCCTCGTGAGGATGTCGGTTATCTGCTTCTTGATCTCGGGCATGCCCGCCCCGGTCACCTTCATGGCGAGGGCCACGTTCTCGAAAACCGTCCGGTCTTCGAGAAGCCTGAAGTCCTGGAAGATTATCCCTATCTTCCGCCGAAGGTCCGGTATCGATTTCCTTTTCATTCTGGAAGAGACGAACTGGCCGACCACGACCTGCCCCTTGTCGGGGACGTCGTCCATGTACATGAGTTTCAGCAGCGTGCTCTTGCCGGCTCCGCTCGGCCCGACGAGGAAGACGAATTCCCCGTTGGCCACCTGCAGATTGATGTCCTCCAGGCTGAAATGTTTTCCCAGCCCTCTCGACACGTGATAAACGCCGGCGATTATTCTTTTTTCCTGGTTCATCTTCCGACGCGCCCCGTCATGCGCCCGTCCTTCTTTTCGGGTTTTCCCTGTTCCTCCTGGCGCGGGCGCACCCTTCCGCCAGGTCGAGGGCCGCGGAGAGGCTCCCGGTGCTCGCGATTCCCCTGCCCGCTATATCGTAGGCGGTGCCGTGGCAGACCGATGTCCGCACCACGGGTAGCCCTATCGTCATGTTCACTCCCTGGTCGAACCCGCCGAACTTGAACGGTATCATCCCCTGGTCGTGATACAGGGCGATGAAGGCGTCGCACTTCTTGTCGTGCCACTTCTGGAACATCGTGTCGGCGGGAATGGGCCCCGTGACGTTCAACCCTTCGTACCTGAGGGAGCTCAGCGCCGGCGCGATCGTCGTTATCTCCTCGGTCCCGTTTATCCCGCCGTCCCCCCCGTGCGGGTTGAGCGCCGCCACCATTATGGAGGGCTCTTCGATCCCCCAGAATTCTTTCAGCGCCTCCGCCGTCACCCTCACCCCCGTCATGATCCTTTCCCTCGTCACGGCGTCCGGCACGTCCTTGAGCGCGATGTCGCGCGTGAGGATGACGACGCGGAAATCCCCCGACACCATCATCATCTGGCAGTCGGGGGCGCCGAGCAGGTCGCCGAACATCGACGTGTGCCCTTTATAAGGATAGCCTGCCATCGCGAGCGCTTCCTTCGATATCGGCCCCGTCACGATTCCGTCGACGAGCCCCCTCTTCGCGAGGTCGGCCGCGATCTCGATGGCCCGCCCGGAGATCTTGCCCCCGGCCGCGCTCGGCCCTCCCGTCGGGACATCCTCCCCGCCCGCGATGTCGATGATCGCGGGGAGGCGTTCAGGCAGTTTTTCCATGGCCTCCCCGGCGGGGACCGTCTCCCACCGTTCGGCGTTTTCGGCGCCCATCGTTCTCTTCAGCGCCGCCGCGGAACCGATGAGAACGACTCCCCGTCCGTCGAGGCTGCCGCTTTCGAGTTTCGACGCCGCGAGCTCCGGGCCGATCCCCGCGGGATCCCCTATGGTGAGGGCGATGCTGATATCCTTTTTAGGCATTCCATCCCTCCCCGTCGCCGTATAGCGGCGATTCCCTGATAATCCTGTAGTGCGCCGCCCTGTCCTTCTTCGATACCTGGCGCGCCGGGATTTCGGTCAGCTCCAGGACGAGCAGCCTGTCGGGGTACCGTATTTCTATGACGTCCCCCTCCCTCACCTCGCGGGAGGGTTTCACCGAGGCCCCGTTCACCTTCACGCTTCCCGAATCGCATCCCCTTTTCGCGATCTCGCGCGTCCTTGCCAGGCAAAGCGTCTTCAGAAGAAGGTCGATCCTCATATCGTTATCTTGACGTCCACATGGTAGATCTTTTTGAGGGATTCGACGTAGCCGTCGTATTTTTCCTGAAGCTTCCGCCGTTCGACGAGTTCCCTCAACCCGTCCCTCGCTTCGTCCAGGGTATAGGGCCGCTCCTCGGCGTGCCCGAGCACCTTTATGATCCTGAACCCTTTCGGCTCCCTTATCAGCGGAGCTATCTGGCCGTCGGCAAGGTCCTTTATCGCCTCGAGGAAGAAATCGGGAAGCTTGGTCAGTTCCACCTCGCCCACCAGCCCTCCGTTGTCCTTGCTGCTCCAGTCCTCCGAATATTGCCGCGCCATCTCGCCGAAATCGGCCCCGTCTATTATCAGTCTCCTGATCCCTTCGGCGAAAGACTCGGTGGTCGCTTCGTCGATTTCCCTCTGAACGAGTATGTGGCGGAGCTTCACCTCGTCGCCCCTGACCTCTTCGAGCTTGATCAGATGGTATCCATGCTCGGTCAGCACCGGGGCGCTGACCTGGCCGACGAAAAGACCCCGGACCGCTTCCTCGAACCGCGGATTCTCGAGGTCCTCGAGCTTGATGTAGCCGAGGTTTCCCCCGAACTGCGCGCTCGGGCCGTCCGACATCGCCTTCGCGGTCTCGGCGAAATCGGCGCCTTCGCCGAGGACCTTCTCTATCGCCGCGATCCTCTCGCGGGCATTGAGGTCGGCGCTCTCCGGCGCCCTCATCAGGACCAGTATCTGGGCGAGCGATATCGTCTCCGGCCTTTTCTCGAGCTGGTCGAGGTTCGACCTGTAATAATCCCTTATCTCGTCGTCCGTAACCTGCACCCCTCCCCGGATCTCGGTCCTTAGCAGGCCGTCGACGAGCTTTCTCGATCTGCTCTTTTCCTTCCACATCGCCTTGAGCTGCTCAAGGGTGATCCCGGCCTTCTCCAGTTCCTGGGTGAAAGCTTCCTCTCCCCCGAGGGCCTGCTGGTTTTCCTCGACGGCCCTTTCGACCTCGGCGTCCACCTCGGACTCGGGGACCTCGATCCCCGTCTTCTCGGCGTGTATCGAAAGAAGCAGGTTGGCGACGAGCGCCTCCATCACCTCGAGGCGCTTTTCCCTCTCCTCGGCCGGCGGCAGGGTTTCCTTCTGCTGCTGCATGAGGATTCTCTGGTATTCCATGTCGAACTCGCTTTGAAGGATCGCCTTATCCTCCACCACGGCCACCACCCTGTCGATGACCTCTCCGCTCCTGTCCTCGCCCGGAGCCCCGGATACGGCGGCGGCGATAATGGCCGCGGCAACGCCCGCCGAAAATATGATTTTAGAGCCCTTCACCCGTTTCCTCCCTGGACAGGGTGTCCGGCCGGCCGGAAGTGTCCCCCGTCGTGTAAGCGGCCCCGGGCGATGACGCCCGCTCGTTTACCGGTTCGTAGATTTTATTGTAGAACTCGATGTCGGCCGAGCGCATCAGGGATTCGAAAAATTCCCTGTACGCCTCCTTCCTCTTTTCCATCAGGAGGGTGCTCACGATCTGCTCCCTCACTTCGGCGGGCGATACTCCGACCCGCGCCTCCCTCACCTCCGCGAGCTGGATGATGTGGTACCCGAGGGCCGACTGGACGATTCCGCTGGTCTCGCCGGGCTGCATCCCGAAAACGACGCTCTCGAATTCGGGGATCATGTTCCCCTTGGTCAGGTACCCGAGGTCTCCCCCTCTTTTCGCGACGGGGTCGACGGAATTCCTGTTCGCCACCCAGGCGAAGGTGTTCGTCTTCAGGAGCTCCAGCGCGGTCTCCGCCTCTTCCATTGTATTCACGAGGATATGGCTGACCCTGAACTCGCAGGTATATTCCCTCTCGTTGCTCCGGTAATATTCCTCGATCTCCCGCTCCGTCACCTTCACGCGCTCCTGGAGCTCGAGAAAAACGAGCTGGTCTGCCAGCAGTTCCTTCCTGAGCATCAGGATCCTCGATTTTATCGCGGGATCGTTTTGCAGGCCGCGCTTTACCGCCTCGTTGTAGAGAAGCTCCACCTCGACCCAGTTTTGAACGAGGGCGGCCTTTTCCTCGATGGAAAAGGCCGTCCTGTCCGAATCCTGGATCATCGACTCGAACTCGGCCCCGCCGAGAATTTCGTTGCCCACCCTGACGATGCGGTCGGGCGCGGCGCCCGGGTCGTCATCCCCCCCTCCCTTCCCGCAACCGGACAGTTGCAGGGAGACGAGAAGAGACACGAGGAAGAAACAACGCACCCTCATCCCTTTCAAAAGGCCACCAGCTTCCGCTATAACCTGGTCCTTTTCATCTCAGCCTTGGCCAGGTTCCTTTCGTTGATCTTGATCTCGTACTCCTCGGACCATTTCTTGAGCTTCTCCTGCAGCAGGGCTTCGCCCTTCTTCCCGGTCAGATCCTGCTTGATGGTCTGGGAGGCTTCTTCGAACGAGGGCAGCCTGCCCGGCTCTATCTGGAGCAGCTTCACGACGGCCCACCCGCGCGTTATCTGGAAGGCGTCGGAGACGTCCCCCGCGGCCGCGAGGGCGAAGGCGACGCCGTCATATTCGAGATAATTTCCCGGATATACGAGTCCCGTCTTGCCCATGTTTTCCTTGACCGAAGGATCCTTCGAAAATTCCCTGACCAGCTTGTCGAAATTCTCCCCTTCTTTTGCCCTTTTTTCGACTATCTTCGCGGCCTCCTCGTTGTCGAGGACGATGACCTGGTAATCCCTTCGTTCCTTCGTTCGGATGAAGTCCTTGTTGTTGTCGTAGAATTCCCGCATCTCCTGAATGGTGATCGTGATCTCGTCCTCGATCTGATCCTGGTAGAGCCTGTAGACGAGATACTGTTCCCTCCGGTTGTCGTAATTCTTCTTCACCTCGGGGATCTCCAGCACGCGCGCGACCTCTTCGGCGTACACGGGAAGGATCTTGTCGTAGACGATCTTCTTGAGAAGCTGAACGATGTTCTCGCGCCCGTACTGACGCCGCGGCCTTTCGACAAGGGAGACGGTGTTGTAGAGATCTATAAAATCTTTTATCGTGTACGAGCCGTCGTCATACTGGCAGATCATCATGTCGAGATACTGCTCCTCGATGTTCAGCGCGGGGGCGTTATCCCTCGTGACCTTGTAATTCACGATATCCTCGAACGGTACGTCCTCCGGGAGAGCGTTGTACACGAGGTTGACGGCGTCGGTGAAGATCTGAAGATTTATGTCTCGCTCTATCTGTTCCTTGAGAACGTCGCGTCCCTTGTTTTCCTTTATCGCCTTGACCCTGCGGGACGCGTATTCCCTGTCCTTGTCGGGAACTATCTTCCTCTTCTTAATGATCTTGATGAGCGTCCATCCCGAGTCGGTCCTCACCGGTTGCGAAATTTCCTCTTCCTTCATCGTGAACAGCATTTCCTCGACCCACCAGTGGATCTTGCCGATGGGGGAGCTGCCGACGAACCCTCCGTTCTCGGCCCCGGGGCCGAGCGAATAGTCCTTCGCGAGCTGCGCGAAGTCCTCGCCCGCGAGGATCCTCTCCCTGAGCGAAAGGGCGTCCTGCTCGTTGGCGACGACGATCTGGCTCAGGGTGTATTCGTAATGCATCTCCTCCCAGTATTTGTCTATGTCCGCTTCGGTGACCGTTATCGATTTCGAGATCTTCTGGTCCCAGAGTGCCGTGATCAGGAAGGGGCCCCGGAACTGGGTCCAGAATTTGTTGAAGGCCTCTTCATTCTGATATCCCAGCGCCTCCGCCTTCAGCGCCATGACCTCCTTGTTGACCATGTGCTGGAGAAGCTCCTTCTTCCCAGCCATGTCGCTGGTCTCGGGAAGATACTTGTTTTCGAGCGTCTCCGCCGTGGTCTCGAAATCGCCGATCGTGATCGTATTCGTCTCGACCTCGGCCACGACCAGGTCCTTCCTGTCGGTTCTCGAACATCCCGACGCCACGATCACCGCCAATCCCGCGATGATCAACGCTGATTTCCTCACTTCGGACTCCTTTCTGTCGCCGCCTGCATCGATAACATCCTCCGGCCGGCCGGCCGCTCCCTCCGCCGGAAGCATATGCCGGGCATCATAGCCTTCCAAGGCTAACCCCATTAATTAACATAAAATTCCAACAATTTCAACAAACTTTCAAGATCGGCCGCTCCCGGGCAGCGCCTTGCAGGAGTCGAAACCGACCTCCCCCGCTCCGTCCGAAGGGGCTTCCCGCGTTCGTACCGTCATTGAAAACCCGTTTTCCGTGTGAAAGGTCAGCCGGCCTTCGAAGGCGGCCGCGAGATCGGAGAGCAATTTCCGCCCCGGGCTGCTCCCGGCCGTGAACTCCGCCCTCATCGCCCTTTTCGTGATCTCCACCGTGGCGAGTCCCGCGCGCGCGGCCCTGGCCTTGAGCTCCACCATCATGAGGAGGTTGCCGGCCGGAACCGGAGGAGGCCCGAACCTGTCGACGAGCTCGTCCATCATCGACGATACCTCCGCGACGTTCGCGACCCGCGTGAGGCGCCGGTAAATATCCATCCTCTCCTCCGAGTCGGTGATGTACCCTTCGGGAAGGTAGGCCGGGACCGGTATCGATATCTTCGCCTCCTTCTCCTCCTCGGGCGTCCTCTCCCTTCAGCCTCGCGACCTCCTCGCGTATCATCCTCGAATACATGTCGAGCCCCACGGCATTTATCTGGCCCGACTGCTGATGCCCGAGGAGGTTCCCCGCCCCCCTTATCTCCAGATCCCTCATCGCTATCCTGTACCCGGCCCCGAGGTAGTCGAATTCGCTTATCGCCTGGAGCCTCTTCACGGCGGTCGAGGCGAGCGCGCGGTCCCTGGGGACGAGCATGTACGCGTAGGCCTTCCGGTCCGACCTTCCCACCCTTCCCCGAAGCTGATAGAGCTGCGCGAGGCCGAAACGGTCGGAGCGGTTTATGATGATCGTGTTGACGTTGGGAAAATCGAGCCCCGCCTCGATGATCATCGTGCAGAGAAGCAGGTCGAACCGCCTCTCGAGGAAATCTATCATTTTTCTTCTCCAGGTCGCGCTCGTTCATCTGCCCGTGCGCGTGCGCGATCCTCACCCTGGAAGGCAGGAGCCTGTGCAGGTACCCCTCCATCACCTCGATCGACTGGACCCTGTTGTGCACGAAAAAGACCTGCCCTCCCCTGTCGATCTCGCGCATGACCGCGTCCCTTATCGCCCCGTCGTCGAAGGGGAGTATCTCCGTATGTATTGGAAGCCTGTTGCGCGGAGCCGTGTCGATGACCGATATGTCGCGTATCCCGGAGATCGCCATCGAGAGGGTCCTCGGTATCGGGGTCGCCGTCATGCTGAGCACGTCGACGCTCTTCTTCATCATCTTGAAGATTTCCTTGTGCCTGACGCCGAACCTGTGCTCCTCGTCGATGACCACGAGGCCGAGATCCTTGAAGGTTATGTCCTTCGACAGCAGCCTGTGCGTGCCGACGACGATGTCGACCTTCCCCTCGACGATATCGGCGACGGTCTTCTTCTGCCGGGCGGGGGAAACGAACCTGCTGAGCATCTCCGTCCTCACCGGGAACCCGGCGAGCCGGTCGGTCAGGGTGGCGAGATGCTGCATCGCGAGCACCGTCGTCGGGACGAGGATCGCCACCTGTTTCCCTTCGAGCACCACCTTGAACGCGGCCCTGAGCGCCACCTCGGTCTTCCCGAACCCCACGTCGCCGCATAGAAGCCTGTCCATCGGCCTTGTCGATTCGAGATCAGCCTTCACCTCCGCCGACGCCTTGAGCTGGTGGGGCGTCTCCTCCCAGGGGAAGGAGGCCTCCATCTCGCTCTGCCACGGCTTGTCGGGCCCGAAGGCGTACCCTCTGACGAGCTGCCGCGCCGCGTATATCTCCAGCAATTCGTGGGCTATCCGGCTCGCGCTTCTCCTGGCGCCCTCCCTGACCCTGTTCCACGCCCTGCTCCCGAGGTCGGCAAGCTGCGGCGCGACCCCGTCGGCCGCGACGTATTTCTCGACCATCCTGAGCTGCGTGACCGGGATGAAGAGCCTGTTCGCCCCCTCGTACCTTATGTCGAGGCACTCGGTCCTGCCCCCTTCGATATCGAGGACGCGCATCCCCATGTATCGCCCTATCCCGTGGTTGACGTGAACGACGAAATCGCCGGGCTGGAAATGCGAAGGGTCGTAGGTGAGTGAACGGTTCCTCGCGCGCGGGGACTGCAAGCTCCTGTGGTACCTCCCGAAGATCTCCTCCTCGCTGAGGAAGACCACCCCGGCGCCGGGCCACCTGAATCCGCTCGAAATGAATCCCGACCGGGAAATCGACGTCGAGAGCGACGTCGGACAGGATCTCCTCGGCCCGTTCCCTCTGCGCGTCGCTCGAGCAGAATATGAGCACCTGCCGCTTCCCCGCGACATCCTTCTCGATATCGGCGGCGAGCCCCTTGAGGTTGCGCCTGTAATCCCCCGGGCTCGACGTCGAGAATGCCACGGCGTTCCCGACGGGAAGCCGCCTGAAGTCGATCCTCTTCCTCCCCTCGAGGAACCTTTCCATCTCCGGGCCGGTCACGTAGACGGCGTCGGGCTCCGGGTAGCGATGTTCCTTTTCCAGGGATTGTTCGTGCCGCCGGACCATCTCCTCCCTGAATTCCTCCGTGACCGTATCCACGTCCTCGGTGTCGAAGGTGGCGACGACGGGAGGGCTGTTGAAATATTCGAAGACTGGAACGACGTCGTGGACGACCGGAGCGTAATGCTCCATGCCGTAAAAGAGGATCCCCTCCTCCATCCTGTCGGCGGCGAGCATCCTGCGCTTCAACTCCTCCCCTTCGCCGGCCCCATCGGCGAGAAAGGCCCTGAGCCGCTTCATCCCGGCGGCGTCGGGGGCCAGGTGGTGCAGCGGCCGGACCCTGATCCTCCCCATGTTCCCGATCGACCGCTGCGTCTCTATGTCGAAACGCCTTATCGTCGCTATCTCGTCCGAATCGAATTCCACCCTTACGGGATCCTCCGACGCGACCTCGAAGATGTCGAGGATGGCGCCCCTGATCGCGAACTGCCCCTTCGACTCCACCGTCCCGTGCCTTTCGTATCCGAGGCGCACGAGCTTCCCGGCCGCCGCCTGCGGGTCCCCCCGCTCGCCGACTGCGAGGTCGAAGAGAAGGGTCCTGAAAAGGGAGGGCGGGAAGACCTTTTTGAGGATCGCCCTGGGGGTCGATACGAGCACCCTGCACTCCCCTTCGGCCATCCTCTCCAGGGCCAGCATCTGCTGCCCCGTCAGGTTCCTGTCCGGGTCGTGATAATCGTAGGGGAGGATCTCGTCCTCGGGGTAGGAGACGACCCCCGCAAGGCCGAATTCCTCCAGGTCGGCCGCGATATCCCTCGCGCTGACGGGGTCGGCGGCCAGCACGAGGGCCGGTTCGGCGAATTTTCCGGCGAGAATGGAGAGAACGAGCGATCTCGAGCTTCCGACGAGGCCCGTCGCGGACGCGGCTCCGCCATCCTCCCCGAGCCTTCCCTCAAGGGAGCGAAAGGCGGGGAGGGATTCTATCTTTTCCTTGAGCTTGTCCCACACCGCTCCATCATCCTTCCGTCGCCATCTCTTTTCTCTGAGCAATCAGAAGCTCGGCCGCGAGGAGCGCCAGCGCCGCCACGACGAGGGTGGTCGATATCTCCCTTCCCTCCCGTGCCGTCCTTATGCCGGGCTCGAACCGTTCGCCCTCGCCGATCGCCGCCCAGTTCTTAAGCCCGAGCGAATCGGCCGCCTCTTCCGCGCTCATGAACGAAAGATCTGATTCTACCCCGCAATCGGGGTTGACCGCCATCCTGAAAACGGTCTCCGCCCCGTCGAGAAGATCGACGAAGCCCGGCAGGTCGCCGGCAGGGATGGCCACGGTCCCGTTCGCCTCCGGCTCGAGCTGCGCTCCCCCGGGAAGGATAACGGTGTAATCGGCGCCGCTTCTCCCTTTCCAGGAGGTTTCGCTTCCGACGAGCGCGCCTTCCCCGGCGGCCGCGCCGTCATCCGTCGCCGTGACCGCCTGCTGGACGAGGGGCAGGAAAAGGGGGGAGAGAACGAAGTCGCCTCCCCGGGCGCTCGGGTCGAAAACGGCGAAGATCGCGAGACCTTCTCCCCTCGCCGTTTTCCACATGAATGGGGTGCCGTCGCGATACGACATAAGCCTCTCTTCGGGAGGCACTCCCTCGATATCGGGAACCCCGGCGAATCGGACGCGCGAGAGCCTCTCGAGATCCTCCCTGCCGAAGGGAGAGAGGAACGATGGCGCCTCGACGCCGGGATCGAGGCTTCCCCAGGCTCCGTTTTCCTTCCCGAACGAGACCCGCGCCTTTTTCCCGCTGAGCCTCCAGACCCTCTCCTCCGCCCCTTCCGTCACGAAGGCGAGGATCCTCCCGCCGCCCGTCACGAACCCTTCGAGCAGGCCGATGTCGGCCTCCCGCGGCCCCGGGCCCGTCCCCAGCACCACCGCGTCCGCCCATTCAAGGTCGCCCGTGACAAGCTTGCCCCATTCCCTCGAACGAAGCGATATGTCGCCGTCCGTACCCTCGGGGCTCAGGGCCTGTTCGAGCCAGAAGGAATCGGCCCCCGATAGCAGCAGCACCTTCACCTTCTCCCTCGCCAGGATACAGAAGTACCTTTTGTCGTCCGCGGCGAGGCGGTCCTCCCTCTTCGAGACCTCCCCCTTTATCCAGCCGGCCCTCTCCATCGTGATATCGATCCTCTCCGTCCTCGCCGCCCCAGGGCCGAGGTCGATCTCCCTTTCGTTGACGACCGTGCCGTCGAGGACCACCCTGACGGGGAATTTCGCCGCCATGTCCGGCGAATGATTCACCAGCGTCACGACAAGCCGGGCCGTCTCCGAGCGGTGCACGGCGACCCTCGGGGTCAGTACCGACGAGACGGCTACGTTCGGCCCCGGTTCCGGATGGATCGGCATAAGGAAGGTCCTGACGGGGAAGTCGTACCTTCTCATCCCTCCCCTTCCGGCGCCGCCGCGTTGAAAATCAGAGACGATGTAGAGCTCCTTCGCCCCGATCCTCGATGAGCGAAGGATCGTCATGGCGTCGTCGACCGCTCTGCGCAGATCGGTCCCGTAATAAGACGTCCCGATATCCCCAAGCAGGTCGAGCGCCGGCCCGGGGGTGAACCGCCTTCCCTCGTAGAGTTTTTCGCTGCGGCTGTCGAAGAGAAGGATCGTCACCTCGTCCTCTTCCCCGAGGACCGAGGCGATCCTTTCCACCTGCTTCTTCGCCCTCTCGAAAACGGTTCCCCCGCCCCCGCCGACCCCCATGCTGTAACTGCGGTCGAGAAGGACGCAGGCGGCCCTCGGCCCCCCGCCGGGGAAAAGGGCGGCCGGCCCGCCGGTAATGACGGGGCGCGCGAAGGCCAGCGCGACCAGAGCGATCGCCGCCATCCTCAGCGCGAGAAGAATGAGCCTGCGAAGATTTATCCTTCGCATGCTCCTCCGGTCGGAGCCCGCGAGGAACCTCAGGGTGCTGAAGCGGACCTCCCGCACCTTGCGGCGGCTGAAAAGATGTATGACGAGCGGGATGGCCGCCGCCGAGAGAAGGGCGAGAAAGAGCGGATTGAGAAAATTCATCGCCGCCCCCCGGCGTTCCCCAGGGAGCACGGACGCCCGATGCGCCTCCGGGCCGCGCCGATATATTCATCGCATCCTCTGTCTTTTGCTCAGATACGAAAAGAGAGCCTTGTCGAAAGGGGTGTCCGTCGTGATCAGGTTGTAGTCGATCCCGTTTTCCTTGCTGCTTCTTTCGAGCTCCGCGGCCCACAGCCCGACCTCGCGCCTGTATTCCTTTTTCACGAGCCACGGGCGCGAACGAAGCTTCTCCCCGGTCTCGAGGTCGACGAAGCGGACCTCCCCCTTGTAGTCGAGAGAAAGCTCCATGGGGTCGAGCAGGTGAAAGACGATAATCTCGTGCCCCCTGTGCCTGAAATGCTTAAGACCGTTGATGATTCTTCCCGGCTCGTCGAACAGGTCGCTCACCAGGACGATCAGCCCCTTTCTCTTTATCCTCTCGGCCATCTCGTGAAGGGTGCCGCTGATCTCGGTCTTCGCCCCGGGCACCGTCTCCCCGAGGGTCTTCATCAGGTGGAAGAGCTGGCGCCGCACCGACCTGTGTGGGATCATCGTGTTGATCCTCTCGTCGAAGACGGCGAGGCCGACCGCGTCGCGCTGTTTTATCATGAGGTACGCGAGCGCCGCGCAGAGAAGGGTCCCGTAGCGTAGCTTCGTCACCCCCGCGCTTTCGAAACCCATCGACGCGCTCCTGTCGAGCAGGAGGGTCGCCTTCAGATTCGTCTCGTCCTCGAAGATCCTCGTGTAGTACCTGTCGGTCTTCGCGAATATCTTCCAGTCGATGTTCCTCGTCGATTCGCCGTCGTTGTACTGCCTGTACTCGGCGAATTCCACGGAGAAGCCGTGGTACGGCGACCTGTGCAGCCCCGCGATGAATCCCTCGACAATGAGCCGGGCGAGAAGATCCATGTTCGCCAGGCGGCTCACCGTCTCGGGGCGAAGGAATTCGTTTATCTGTGCTTTTTCCGGTGGCATCTTCGGGCTCCGCCGCGCGCCGATCCGTTAACCCGGCCGGCTCACGGCTGAACGAGGTCCAGAAGGCGGCCGACGAGCTCTTCCGTCGTGACCCCGTCCGCCTCGGCGTGAAAGTTCGTCACCAGTCTGTGCCGGAGGACCGGACGGGCGACGGCGCGGACATCCTCGATATCGGGGGTCGTCCTTCCGGCCATGATGGCGCGCGTCTTTGCTCCGAGAATCAGGTATTGCCCGGCCCTCGGCCCCGCGCCCCACGAGAGATATTGTCCCACGTCCGGGAAATCCCCGCCCCTGCTCGCCCTCACGAGTCTCACGGCGTAGGAGAGGATCCTCTCCGAAACGGGAACCTTCATGATCATCTTCTGTATGCCGAGTATCTCCGCCCCTCCGAGAACCTTCGCGGGCTTCGACGGCGGAAGGGAGGTGGTCGTGTCCACGATCCTCATCTCCTCGCTCTCGGTCGGATAATCCACCTTTATGTTGAACATGAACCTGTCGAGCTGAGCTTCGGGAAGAGGGTATGTCCCCTCGAGCTCGATCGGGTTCTGCGTCGCGAGGACGAAGAAGGGGCGTTCGAGCGCGTGCGTCCCCCCGCCGACCGTCACGGAGAACTCCTGCATCGCCTGAAGGAGGGCCGCCTGCGTCTTGGGCGGCGTCCTGTTTATCTCGTCGGCCAGAACGATGTTCGCGAAGACCGGGCCCCTGATGAACCTGAAGACCCTGGTGCTCGTCGTCCTGTCCTCCTCGAGCACCTCCGTCCCCATTATGTCGCTCGGCATCAGGTCGGGTGTGAACTGTATCCTCGAAAATTTCAGCCCCAGGCATTCCGCGACCGTCGACACCATGAGCGTCTTCGCCAGGCCGGGCACCCCGACGAGCAGGCAGTGCCCCCCGGAGAAAAGGGCCATCGCCAGCTCGTCGACGACCCTGTCCTGCCCCACGATCACGCGGGCGATCTCGGTCTTGAGCTGCCCGTACGCCTCTCCGAAGCGTTCGAGCATCCTTTCCTCGCCGTAAGTCTCCATTCGGAACATTCCCCCGATCGTTATTATGCTCCGCCGCGGTCTGTCTTCAGGTGCCTGTCGAGAAATTCGAGGATGGCCCCGTAGCCGGCCATCCTGTTCTTCCTCTTCAAAAATCCATGCCCCTCGTCCTCGAAGATCATGTACTCGACCTGCGCCCCGTTCTCTCTCGCGGCCTTGACGATCTCGTCCGATTCGACCTTCAGCACCTGCGGATCGTTCCACCCCTGCAGAACCATGAGCGGCTTCGTGATCCTCTCGGCGTGGAAAAGGGGCGAAATGCTCCTGAGATATTCCGCGTCCCTCTCGGGATGCCCCATCTCCCTGTACATCGCCTCCCTGTAGCTTTCCCTCCACGCCGGGAGGCTCTGCAGGGTCCTGAGCCAGTTTGATATGCCGAACAGGTCGACCCCCGCCGCGAATTCCTCCGGCGCGAAGGTCAGGGCGGCGAGCGCAATGTACCCTCCGTAGCTCGCTCCGAGTATCGCGACCCGGTCCGGGTCGACGTACCCGGTCATTACCAGCCAGTTCTTTCCCTCGATACAGTCGCGCAGATCGTCCTGCCCGTGCCTCATGTCGTCGAGAGCGAGGAACCTTTTGCCGTACCCCGAGCTTCCCCTGTGGTTCACCGAGAGAACTGCGTAGCCGTGATTGACAAAGTATTGAATGGCGTCGCTGTAGGTCTTTCTCGCCTGCCCTCCCGGCCCGCCGTGAACGTGGACGATCGCCGGAATGCTGTCGCCCGGCCTGATATTCTTCGGCTTATAGTAGTTCGCCGGTATCACTTCCCCGTCGAAGGAGCGGTACCTTACCACCTGGGCGTCGACGAGATCGTCCCGGTCTATCGCGGGGTTGAGCGAATTCGTTATGCGGTAGGATTTTCGGGTCTGAAAATCGTAGACGTGGATGTCCGTCGGAGAGCTGGCGCTGCCGTGATAGAATCTCATGTACCTGTCGCTTCTCGAAAAATAGATCGACGTGATCTCGCCGCCCGGCAGATCCGGAATTTCCACGGGGGCGCCGCTCTCCGCGTCGCACACCTTTATCTCGGTCGACCCGTCATTGTTGATCCCCGTGACCTTGTATTTCCCCTGCCATGAAAAATGCGAATAGACGATATCCCACTGCGCCTTCTCGACCGTTTCGGCCGCGCCCGTGCCGATCTCGATCCTTTTCACGTAGAGATACTCGCTCCCTTCGTCGGTCAGGTAGTACAGGTATCTCGAATCGGGAGAGAAGTCGTTCGGCAGAAAATTGACCTCGCCCTCATGCGGGGAAAGGTGCGTCGTCACCCCCGTCTCCCTGTCGTAGAGGTACATTTCCGAATTGTGCTCCGTGATAATCCGCGTGAAGGCCAGGTAGCGGTCGTCGTTCGACATGGCCCCCAGGCTGTACCCCGCGTCGTTGAGGTAGATCATCCTCGGCTCGAGGGTCTTTATATCCATCATGTAAACGTCCATGAATCTCTGGTCTCTTTTATTCGAGCCGAAGATGAATTGATCCCTGCCCGTATGTCCACCCGTAAAAGACCGACCTCGCGTTTTTCCATGGGGTAAGATCCCTGACCCTTCCGTCGAGGTCCCGCATGTAGATATGATGGATCTCGTTTCCGCCCTCGTCGCTCAGGTAGAGGATGCGGTCGTCCTCCGGGAAATACGAAAGGGCGAAGATCGAATTCTTCCTGGAGTCGGTCAGCTGCACGGCCTCGCCGCCCGCCGACCGGGGCGGAATAGATGTTGAATATCCCCGTATTGTCAGAGGTGAAGAGGATCCTGCTCTCGTCGTGGGAGAAGACCCCGCCGCTCACGAGGTCGTTCCCCATGAACTCTTCTATGGTATATCGCCTGTTCTCTCCGACGCCGCATCCGGCAACGATGGTTGCCAGCAGAATCGCGGCCGGCAAATCACGGCCAGTAAAATCACTGAAACGGCCGTCTTCCTCAGCTTCATCGATCCTCCTCGAACGAACGTCTTGCGGCCCCGGCGCGGCCTCCCCGGCGTCTGCCCGTCCGCTCGCCGGTACCGGTTCGTCGCCGGCTTTTTATTCAGGCTCCCCGTGACGATGGATGCCCGGCATCACTTCTAACGCCGGCGCCGCCCCCTTGTTCCATTCTTTCTGAGCATCGTTATGGCTTTTCTTCGCAAGGTCGATCAAGAATTTGCTGGCGACAATCGGATCATAACTCGCGCCTTTTCATCTTACCCCCGGATATGCCGGCCGGTCGCGGCAAAGCTGCCACTCGCGATGCGCCATTATGGCGGGATTTGAGTGCCATCGTGCCAAACAAATGGCGAGCTATTTATTGCCTCGTGGCAGACGCCGGCGCGAAGAGAGGCGCGAGCAGCCGAATCTCACGCCTATCATGCTGTCATAAATTATGTTACCGTGTCGCGCAAATTCTGGCATGCGGGATGCAATATTGCTGGTCAAGTCCGGACAAAGAGGTTTCAAAATCAGAACTATAGCGAGTTTCCTGGATTGGCTGGTGTAAAACAAGGAGGTTGGTCATGAAACTTATGAAGTGGTATCCCGGAGTTACAGGAGTGACCACGTTCCAGGATGAGGTCGAGGATCTCTTCAACACCCTGTTTCTTGCGAACAGGCGCAGGGTCGACATGGGGAGCGGCGTCTGGATTCCCAGGGTCAACATCAGGGAGCACGAAGACAAGTACGAGCTGACGGCCGAGATCCCCGGAATGAACAAGGATGAGATCAGCATCGAGCTGCAGGACAACAACCTGACCATCCGCGGGGAGAAGAAGGTCCGAATCGGAAACGAAGGACGAGACGTTCCATGTATGCGAAAGGGTATACGGGAAGTTCGAGAGGTCCTTCCTCCTTCCCGAAAACACGTCGGCCGAAGGGGTCGAGGCCGAGTACAAGGATGGGATCCTGTCGGTCGCCATCCCCAAGACCGAAAAGCCCAAACCCAAAGAGATCAAGGTCCGGGTGAAGTAGCGGGATTCCGATCCGCAAAACAAAGGGAGCCGCGCAATCGTACGGCTCCCTTTTTCAGTATATCTCGCGCCGGCCCGGCGCCGCGCCGCGTTTACCGCGACCACGTGCCGGCGTGTTCCTTTTTCTCCTTCGATTTATCGTCCTGCCCCTGCATCCCCTGCTGCATCGCCGCCGGCTGGCTGTAGCTTTTGCCGTCGGGGCTCATCTTGCAGGAGCCTTCGAAGAAGACCCCCTCGTCTATGACAAGCCGGATCGTCTTGATATCCCCCTCGAGCCTCGACCCCGCCTGAAGCTCGATCTTTTCCTTCGCGTCGATATTCCCCTTGACCTTTCCGCCTATGACCGCGCTCGTGACGGATATGTCGGCCTTGACGCTGCCGTCCTTGCCGACCACAAGGGTTCCCGGGCAATTAATCGTGCCCTCGAAATCCCCGTCGATTCTCAGGGTTCCTTCCTTGACATCTATCGTCCCTTTTACCGTGCATCCCTGTCCCAGTATCGAGTTCATTTTACCCTCCGTTATCATCTTATCACCCTCTTTCCCGAATATCGCGATCCCTTTCGACTGGCTTTTTTTCATATCTATTACCTCATTTTAAAAGGTATTTTAAAGGGTCGACAGAAACATTGTTCTGTATGACCTCGAAATGAAGGTGCGGCGCCGAGCTTTTCCCCGTGTTCCCCGAATACGCGATCGTCTGTCCGCGCCCCACCCTTTCGTCCTTAACTACTACCACCCTGTCGTTATGCCCGTAAAGGGTTTTTATTCCATATCCATGATCGACCGTAACAAGATATCCGTAAGTATCGTCCCATCCGGCCTCGATGACATATCCCGCCGCCGCGGCCCTGATCGGCACGCCCCGTTCCAGCGCGATGTCGATTCCGGGATGATGGTCGGGGCCCGATCTCCCGCTCGTCACGCTGAATCCCCTCGTGATATGCCCCCTCGCCGGCCAGAAACTCGGAAATGCGAGAAGCATCTGCGTTTTTTCGTTTTCCACCTCCTGTGTTCCGGTTTCGCCCGCCTCCGACCGCTCCGGCGGTCCAGGTGCTGTCCGCCCGGGCGGCGCCGAGCAGGCGCCTTACCTTGATTTCCATCACGTTGAGCTCGGCCAGGTCCCTCATCAGGGTCCCTATCTTTTCGTTTCTTCTGGTGAGCTCTTCGACCTGCCTTTCGAGCATCACGATCTCGCGCGCCTTCACGAGCAGATTCCCATATGTCGCGAGAAAGATCGTTATCCCCAAGATCCCCGCGGCAAGAACCCCGACGAATACGTAAAAATACAGGTACGAGATCTTGTAGGTCCTCGTTTTCTGTAAGTCGTGAGGCACTATGATTACGGAGAACTTCTCGTTTTTGTTTATCCGCCTGATTATCCACCCCCGGGACAACCGAACCTTACGTCAATATGTCGATCCCCATGCGCGACAGTATTCCCTCGAGCTCGTCCTCCGAGTAATACTCGATGAGGATCGCTCCTCCCTTTTTCCGCGGCACGATGCGGGCCCTCGTGCCGAGGAGCAGCTCGAGCCTTTCCTCCAGCGCCGCGATCTGCGGATCGGCTTTTCTGTGCCCCCTCGGTTTTTTCCTTTTGCCGTGAGGCCTCGCGGCATCTTCCACCTCGCGCACCGTGAACCCGTCCTCGACCACCCGCCGCGCCCACTCTATCTGTTCCTTCTCTCCCTCGATCGAGAGGATCGCCCTCGCGTGGCCGGCGCGGAGCTTTCCCTGCTCCAGAAGCGCTATCACCTCGGCGGGGAGGTTGAGAAGCCTGATCGTGTTCGCGACCGTGCTTCTCTCCTTCCCGAGAATATCCGCTATCTCCCTCGCGGGAATGTCGAACTCCTCCTGCAGGGCCACGTACCCGCGCGCCTCCTCGATCGGGTTGAGATCCTCGCGCTGAAGATTTTCCAGAAGGGCGAATTTGAGCGAGTTGTCGTCGTCGACTCGCCTTACGATCGCCGGCACCGTCGCTTTTCCCGCGAGCTTCGAAGCCCTGAACCTTCGCTCTCCGACGACGAGCTGGTAGCGTGCGCCGGCCCGTCTTGACCACCACGGGCTGAAGAACGCCATGTTTCTTTATCGAAGCGGCGAGCTCCCGAAGCTGCTTCTCGTCGAAATGTTCCCTGGGCTGATTCGGGTTCGGATCGATCTCGATCGAGCTCGATATCCATGACCCGTTCCGTCTCGGATACGCTCTCCTTGAGGTCTTGTGGAATAAGAGCTTCCAGCCCTCTCCCGAGAACCTTTTTTCTCATGTCACTCCGCCCTTCCGCGCCGGCCGGGCTCCTTTTCCGAGCCTCCGTTTTGTTTGGAGATCAGTTCCCTGGCGAGTTCCAGATAACTTTTCGCGCCGGAACTTTCTATGTCATAAAGGACGATCGGTTTCCCGAAGCTCGGAGACTCGCTGAGCCTTACGTTTCGGGGAATGATGCTGTCGTAAACCTTCTCCCCGAAATATGAAATTGCCTCGCTGGCGACCTGGCTCGACAGCCTTAGCCTCTTGTCGAACATCGTCAGCAGCACCCCTTCTATCTTAAGGTCGGGGTTGAGATGCTTCTGAACCATCCTGATCGTGCTGAGAAGCTGGCTCAGCCCTTCCAAGCGCGTAATATTCGCACTGTATCGGGATAAGCACCGAATCGGCCGCCGTCAGCGTGTTGACGGTAAGCAGACCGAGGCTCGGCGGGCAGTCGATTATAAGGTAATCGTACCTGTCCCTGATCCCCGCCAGGGCCGCCTTCAATTTTCTCTCCCTCGCGATCTGGGAAACGAGCTCTATCTCCGCCCCGTTGAGCCTCGGATGAGAAGGGATAAGATCGACGAGGTCGGTTTTCCTGACCACTCCCGCCGCGTCTACCTCGCCTATAAGTACTTCATAAATAGTCGGTTCCCCGTCTTCCACCCTTATGCCGAGACCGCTGCTGGCGTTCGCCTGGGGGTCGACGTCCACGAGCAGCACCTTTGCCTCCGCCACGCCGAGGCTGGCGCTGAGATTCACCGCCGTCGTCGTCTTGCCGACTCCGCCCTTCTGATTCGCTATGGCAATGATCTTTCCCATATAAAAGGGGAGTCCTCTCTCCCCGCGATCCTTCCCTGCGCGTCTCTCCTAGTAGGTGACCGGAGAGGTTGTATAGCCATGGATCGAAAATCACTTTAGGGATCGCCCCGCCGTCATCGCCGTCGAGAATGTAATCCGATATTTCGGTGCTGGTGATGTACCCCCAATAGTTCTCCGTGAAATCGAGATTTTCGTCGGCGAAATATTCGCTGAGATAGACTCCATACTGGTTCAGATATATCGCGCAGTTTTTCACCTGGGGAACCGAGCGCCCCGATACCCTGAATCCGCCGTAGTAGGTGTTGTTGGATACGTTACAGTATTGAATGTCGGCCTGCGGCGAGTCCCCGGCCCCCCCAATCCACACACCGTAATTCCCATTGTAGCGCACGGTCGAATTTCTCATCGTGGTATATGAATCGCCCGTTTTGATTCCTGCCCCGTTTTCCCATATCTTGCATCCGTTTATATCGACCGTGGCGTTGTCTGCGGCAAGAATCCCGAGATCGCAGGAGACGATTGTGCAAGTATCTATCGTGACGCTTGCATTGTTCTCCACGCTGATCGCGGTCATGGCTCCGCTGATATTCAAGTGCCTGATGGTCCCGGCTGCGTCCTCCCCCGTGAAATAGATGCCGCTCCATGCGCCCGCCGTTATCTGGCAGGAGGACGACTTGATGGTTACCGGGTTCGATTTCGTCCCGAGGATTTGCATGGTGCCGGCGATGGAGAACCCTCCGTTCTCATTGGCGAATACGATCGTCACCCCATCGTGCAGAGTCAGGGTCGCGCGAGACCCTACCTGAAGGGGAACCAGGGCGTTGACTATGTAAAAAGAGCCGTTATCGTCGATTTCGGCACCCCCGAGAAGAAGGACAAGCTCTTGTCCTACAACAAGTTCTTCTGTTTTTGTGGTCTCCTCGATCTCGTCCGTCACAATCAGCGTGACCTCGTATATCCCCGCCGTCTCGGGGGCGATCCATCCAACGCACTGGCCTTCCCCGTCAGTCGGGATGAAGGTGCCGTGCGCGGATGTCCACCTGTAAGAGATGGGATCCTCATCCGCATCTTCGCCCGTGCCGCACAATGTAATCATCTTCCCGGTACCGAGATAGCAGACATTCTTTTCGATTTCGAGATTCCCCGGGGGCGCATTCTTGAAATCGAGGCTCTCATCGCAGCCCTGCAAAATTGCCAGAGCTGCCAGCAAAGTCCATATCTGCTTTAAAATAAACGAGATGGATCGCATTTCTTTCTCCTTGTCAGCCGGTGGGGCTCGTCTCATTATAGGAAGGGGTGCGGCGGAAAGCAATCAAAAACTGCTCCGGCGAGGAGCGCTCCTCCGGCCCGCCGATGGCGTGCGGTCGAAATAGTGTCTTTCGTGACAAGGTGTTTCGAAGACGAGGGGGGGGTTTTCAGCGCGGGGCGCGGGGGAAAAAGTTTCACGTGAAACAGCGTCACGGGTCTTGCGAAATGCAGAAGCAGGGATGTCGGGGGGGTTTTTAACGGATACGGAGGCGGCTCGGCCTGTTTCACGTGAAACTGCTATCCCGGGTATCGGCCCGGGGATCATCTGCTGAAGGCGACGAGAGCCCCCCTGCTTCCTTCGATCATTTCCTCCTTCAGGAAATTCATTTCCGGGGCTTTTTCATTTTCGAGCTCCCACCTCCAGTCCCTTTCCTTGACCGTAATATAGAGACCTCCCGGCTCGAGGAGTTTCGCGGCCAGGGGAAGCATCTTCCCGAGTCTCCCCGCCGCCTTCGACGTCACAACGCGAAATAGCCCCGGGATCTCCTCCTTTTCGGCGTCACGACGTACGATCGTCAGCCCGGCAAGCTTGAGCGAAAACGCGAGCCTTTCGAGAAATGTGGCGGCCTTTTCCTTCCTCTCGACGAGGGTGACGGGAAGATCGTCGTCGACAATTTTCCAGACGAAGCCCGGGAACCCAAACCCGGTGCCGATATCGATGATGGGGCCCGCAAACGCCCCCGCCCCCTTCTCTGCGGCGAAGAGGACCCTGGCGAAGCGCAGCATCGCGAGGGAATCGCTTATCTGGTCTGCGAGGCTCTTTTCGGCGTCATTCTTCCCCACTATATGAATCACTTTACTCCATCTTAGTTGTTCGCTGATAAAGAGATGTAGTTTTCCGCGAACCTCGGGGGAAAGTTCGCCCGGCCACCCGGAAAGAGCGGAATCTAGGACCTTCCTGATAGTGTCCTCGCGTTCCATCATCCTCTCCCCCGCGCTGGCGGTTCTCCGCCTCCCGGCCAATCCCTTGCCGGCTGATCCGATTTTCTCCCGAGGAAAACCATCAGGATCGAGAGGTCGGAATTTCTGACCCCCGATATTCTCGAGGCCTGGCCGAGTGTTTCCGGCCTGAACTTCCTCAATTTTTCCTTCGCCTCCGTGCTGAGCGCCCCGATGTCGTAGTTGAAATCTTCCGGGATCCTCATCTTGTCCATCACCACGATCCTCTGGGCCGTTCTTTTCTGCCTTTTTATGTATCCGTCGTACTTTATGCCGATATTAAGCATCTCGATCTCGCGCGGCTCCAGCCCGAGAGACCCGCCCGGCAACGCTTTTTCAACCTCCCCGAGGCTCACTCCGGGCCTTTGAAGGAGCCTGATCGCTCTGCTTGTCTCGATCACAGTACCTGGTTCTTCCCCGCTCCCTCCCGGGAGCCGTTCCGCGGCTCTGCGCAATATACCGGCGGCATCGGCCGCCTGAACCGGCTCCCGCGCGAGCCTTCTTCGGGCCGCTTCGACCCTTTTCCGTCTTCTCATCATCCCGGCCCACAAATCCCTGTCGACGAGGCCGAACCTTACGCCGAATCTGAAGAGCCTCTCGTCGGCGTTATCCTGCCTGAGAAGGAGCCTGTGCTCGGCCCTAGAGGTAAACATCCTGTAAGGCTCGTCAATTTCCTTGGTTATAAGATCGTCGATCAGGACTCCGGTGTACGCCTGGTGCCTTCCCGGCGCGAACGGGGCTTCGCCGCGCAGCGAAAGGACCGCATTTATCCCCGCTATGATCCCCTGTGCCGCGGCTTCCTCGTACCCCGAGGTCCCATTCACCTGGCCGGCCATGTAAAGGCCTGCTATTCTTCTCGATTCCATTGTCGAGTGTATCTGGTGGGGAGGGAAAAAATCATATTCGATAGCGTAGCCGTACCTTACGATCTCCGCTTCCTCGAGGCCCGGGACGGTCCTCAGCATCCCCATCTGAACGTCGCGTGGAAGGCTCGTGGAAAGCCCGTTTACATATATCTCTTCGCTGTCGAGCCCCTCCGGCTCAAGGAATACCTGGTGACGGTTCTTGTGGGCGAACCTCACGACCTTGTCCTCTATCGAGGGGCAATACCTCGGCCCGATACCCTTTATCTGCCCCGAAAAGAGCGGAGATCTGCCGATATTTTTTCTTATTATCTCGTGTGTTTCGGCGTTAGTATATGTGATATAACAAGATACCTGCCTGACATCCAGCTTTTCCGTGCGGAAGGAAAAGGGCTCCGGATTCTCATCCCCCGGCTGTTCCTCGCATCTCGAAAAGTCGATGCTGCGCTTTGCCAGCCTCGCGGGGGTCCCGGTCTTGAGCCTCTTCCTTTCAATCCCGAGGGCCGCGAGATCGTCGGACAATCTGCATGAGGGCGGCTCGCCCTCCCTTCCCCCCTGAATCTTCGTTTCGCCAATGTGCATCAGGCCGTTCGGGAATGTGCCGAGCCCCATGATCACCTTTTTTGCCTTTATGATGCCGCCGCCGGAAACGCCGATCCCGCACACCGATCCGCCCTCGACGATGAGCTTCTCCACCTCGGCCTCGAGAATATCGAGCCCGGCCTGATTATCGAGAGCCCTTAGCATCCTGAGGTGATACCGTTTCTTATCCGCCTGCGCGCGCGGCGACCATACGGCCGGCCCCTTCGCCCTGTTCAGCATCCTGAACTGTATGCCGGCGTGGTCGATACAAAGCCCCATCTCTCCCCCGAGGGCGTCGACCTCCCTGACGAGCTGCCCCTTGGCGAGCCCCCCGATGGCGGGGTTGCACGGCATTCGCGCGATATCGGCGAGGTGGATCGTCGCCAGCAGGGTCGTCATTCCCATCCTGGCCGCCGCAAGTGCCGCTTCGCAGCCGGCATGCCCGGCTCCGACTACGGCAACATCATATTCACCACTTGCTCTATCGATAATCATTCTTGATATGCTTTCATTTTGTTTGTGCGAAAAGAGTTATAATAATTTCCCACCGTCATTTCCCAACGCAGAATCGTGAAAATATCGTATCGAGAAGGTCTGCCGAGGTGGATCTGCCGGTCACCCTTCCGCACGCGTCTATCGCCTCCCTCAGTTCGAGGCTGAGTATTTCCACCGCTTTTTCACCGGCAAGCTCCCTCTCCACCCTTTTTAGCGCCCCCATCGCCTCCCTCAGGGCGGCGGCCTGCCGCGCGTTCAGCGCGATCCTTTCGCTTCCGATCCGGGACACCTCGCCCCCCACGGTTATTTCGAAGATCGTCCTTTTTAGCTCTTCGAGTCCCTCCCCGGTCAGCGCAGAGACGGAAACTGTCTTCGCCGACCTGCCGATTCCACACATCGGGCTCGATTCCAAATCATCCTCCCCCGTCTCGCGAGGCGATCTCGGCCCTAAATCCGATTTGTTGAGAACGATGACGCTTTCCCTGCCGCTTATCAGTGCCAGCTCCCTCGCCGTGCCCTCGTCGATCTCCACGCTTCCGTCGATGACGAAGAGAACAAGATCGGCGCCCTCGGCCGCCTTCCTTCCCATCGATATCCCGCGCGCCTCGATCTCGCACCCCGTCTCCGCGATCCCCGCCGTGTCCTCGAGGTAATACGTGAAGCCCCCCATGTGAATCCGCTCCCGAAGAAGATCCCGCGTCGTCCCCGGGACGGGTGAGACGATCGCCCTCTCCTCTCCGATCAACGCGTTGTAGAGGCTGCTCTTCCCCGCGTTTCTCGGGCCGAGGATTGTGATTCGTATGCCGCGCCTCAATTTTTTCCCCGCGACCTCCGATTCGATCAGGCCGGCCAGGCTTCTTTTCGCCCCCGCCACGATCGCCCCGAGGCCGGCGCCGTCCCACGTCTCAATCTTCTCTTCTGAAAAATCGATCGACACCTCGACCAGTGCGAGCTGCTCCATGAGAATCTTCTCGATCCCCGCGATCCTCCCCGACAGCGCCCCCTCGAGGTGTTCCAGGGCGACGATGCTCTGAAGCTTCGTCTCGGAGGATATAAGATCGGCGACCGCCTCGGCCTGAACAAGATCGAGGCGGCCGTTTATAAAGGCTCTTTTTGTGAATTCCCCGGGGCCCGCCGGGACGGCTCCCCTTGCGAGGGCGTCCTCGATGATCGCGGATACCACCTGCATGCTCCCGTGGCAGTATATCTCCGCCACGTCCTCGCCCGTATATGAATCGGGAGCCTTCATGATGACAACGAGGGCGTCATCCATCGGCTCCCTGTCGACGTTTCTAAGTATCGCCCTGTGGGTCGTGTGCGATTCCCAGCGCCCGGCGGCCGGCGCCATGGCTCGCATGATCGGCTCCGCTTCCGGACCGGAAATCCTGATCACCGCGATCCCCGATTCCCCGGGGGGCGTGCTCAGGGCCACAACCGTGTCGCCGTTCATGACCTTTCTTTTGGCTTGCTGAAGCGGTTTTTTCTTTCCCCGCCGTGCTCCGGCGAGACGAAGACCTTTCTCATCTCCCCGTTTCCCACGGTGTATGTCGAAATCCCCTCGATCTCCGAGAGGGCCATATGGACGATCCTTCTCTCCGAGGCCTTCATCGGCTCGAGGCCGACCTCCCTCTTCGATTTTTTCGCTCTTTCTGCGGCCTTTGCCGCCTTCTGCTTGAGGATCTCCTGTCGGTTCTTGAGGTACCCGCCGACGTCGAGGGTGAGGCGCTGATACCCGCCGAGCTTGCGGGACACTATCCTGCCGACGAGGTGCTGGAGAGAGTTGAGGGTGTCCCCCTTGCGCCCGATCAGGAGCCCGTCGACTCCCGCCGTTTCGATATTGATGTACGTCGTGTCGTCGAGCGTGTCCGAAAATATCCTGTAGTTTATATCGAGGCAGTCCATGATCAGCTTCGTGACGCTGTCGGCGACCTCTTCCACCCCCGCGCCCGTCGAGCCTTTTTTAAGGGCGACCCGTATCTTCGCCTCTTTCGATCCGAAGATGCCGAGAACCCCCTTCTGCCCCGCCTCGAGGATTTCGATGTCGACCTCCTCGACCTTCGCTCCCAGCTCCTGCAGGGCCGTCTCGAGCGCCTTCTGGACCGTCTTACCCGTCGCTTCCGTGGATTTTCTGCGCTGCTCCGTTCTGGCTGTTTTGATCATATCCATCCTTCAGCTCCTGTTCCCGTGGGTGATATTGTAGAATTTCATATTCCACCGGCATCGTCGATCTTCCCCTGTCGGCGGCCGCACCCATACGGTCGTCAGGGGCTTCGCTCTTTTTCTCATTCCGCTGACGACGCGGCTTCGCCGGCTGCTTTTTCCTCCGCGTCGATCGCCTTGTGCACGTAGTACTGCTGGACGATTGAAAGAACGTTGTTCACCAGCCAGTACAATACGAGGCCCGAGGGCATGCCGTAAAAGACGAAGGTGAAAACGATGGGCATCATCCACTGCATCATCTTCGTCTGGGCGTTTGGCAGATCCCCGCCTCCCATCCTCGATTGCACCACCATCGCCGCCCCCATCAATATCGGAAGGAGGCGGAACTCGCTGCCCAGCAGGGGCAGGTTCAGCCCGAAATCGAAGAGAGCGTCGGGCATCGAAAGATCGTTGATCCAGAGGCCCAGCGGCGCGCCCCGGAGCTCGACCATGTTGCTGAGCACGTTGAACAGGGCGATGAAGACGGGCATCTGAAGGAGCAGGGGCAGGCATCCCCCGAGGGGGTTCACCCCCGACTCCTTGTACATCTTCATCGTTTCCTGGTTCAGCTTCTGTTTGTCGTTTTTGTACCTGTCCTGGATCTCCTTGAGCTTCGGCTGAAGCTTCTGCATGTCCTTCATCGATTTGAGGCTCTTGTGCGTCAGCCTGTAGAAGACGACCTTGGTGAGAATCGAGATGATGATGATGATCCATCCATAATTCGGGATGAACCTGTACATCCACGTCATCATCTTCAGGACGGGCACGCTGAAAAATCTCATGTGGCCGAGATCGATCGCCTTCTCGAGCCCCACTCCGTACCCCTTGAGCCGGTCCATCTCCTGTGGGCCGAAATAGCATCGGAAGGATTCCTCGACCCTTCCGGGATCCCCGCGGAAGGGATATCGAAGCGCGTACCCCGTCTTTCCTGCCGCCCTGTCTCCGGTCGTCACGAGGGTGCCGCTTCGCTGCGCCCCGGGGATCACCGCGCTGATGAAGTACCTCGATCTCGCCGCGCCCCAGAACACCGTGCCGTCATGTTCGATCATGCCGGTCTTGGCGAACTTGCCTGGGTCCTCCTTGTAGAATTCATCCCCGACCCTTCCGAGGGATGCTATCTTCTGCTTTTCCTGTTTTTCGTTCTTTTCGTTCAGGGCAACGCCCGGCTCCCAGGAAACGGCGTATCCTGCCGTGCGGGCCAGATCGCCGTTTCTCTCCATGGTCACAGTCAATTCCGCGTCGTAGGCGTCCCTTGAAAAGACGAATCTCTTTTCGACCGCCTCGCCGCCGCTACCTCTCTTCGAAAAGAGGACCTCGGCACGCGGCGTGCCTTCCGAAAGAACGATCTCCTCGCCACCCTCCGCTGTCCTCCCGTTGACCGTGAGGTCGAAAAGGGTTTCAGAAAAATTTTTCCAGGCTCCGTCCTTCTCGACGGCAAGCGCCATCCCCCCGCGCGCGCCTTCGGGGACCAGCTCCACGGCGCCGCCGGAGGGCTTCTCGAATCCGGGGAGACGCACGCTGGAAATCTCCGCGCCGCGGCTTGTCAGAGATACGATCATCCTGCCCGTGTCGATGGTGATTATTTTTTCCGGGGTGCCGGTCTCGTTCGCGAAGAAGTCCGCCGTGCCTGGCGTGGCGGCGTTCGTGCTGTCCCCATCGGTTGAATCGGCCGCTCCCGCGGCGCTCGTCACCGCGTCTTCGGCCGCCGTCTTATCCCCGCCCCGTTCAATGGCGGCGATCGAATCGGCCCTCGCCTTCTCGACCATCGCGGCCGACCTTCTCTCGGTCACTTCCTTCTGCCTCGGCCCGAGATAGAGGATCTGCCACGCAAGGAGGATTACGAAAGTAACGGCGATCGCCAGAAATGAACGTTTATCCATCAACGACTTCCCTTCTGAAAAAGGCGTATCGGGCTTTTCAGCGAAGCGGGTCGTGCCCGCCGGCATTGAAGGGGTGGCATCTCAGGATGCGCCACAGCGCCAGGCGCGAGCCCCTGAAGAATCCATAACGCTTCAGGGCCTCCTCTGCGTACTGTGAACAGGAAGGCGTGAACCTGCAGGCCGGGGCGTGATACGGGGAGATAGCTGTTCTGTATAGTCTGACGGCCATGAGGCCGACCCGCGTCAGAATCCTGGATATCATCCGCAATTTGATATCAGTCCGGCCCTCGCGAGAGAGCGTTCCACATCTTCCAACAGTTCCTGAAATGACGTCTCCTCAGGACGAAATGAGGCAATAAACACTATCCAGATATTTTTCTCGTTGATCCTGTCCCGCAGCTTTCTGAATATTTCCCTCATCAGCCTTTTCGCCCTGTTTCGCTGACAAGCCTTGCCCACTCTTTTTTTGCTCGCAACAAAACCTGCGGACGGCCCTGCGCATTCTGTTCTGAGATAGAGAACTGTGATCTTTTTGCCGGCTTCCCTTCGCCCTTCGCGGTATACGAGCCTGAACTGGCTGTCCTTCTTCAGTCCTTCGGCCGCCATCGGGCTGGGCCTTCCTTCCGGTCCGCGCCGGACGCCCGGTCTATACGGTAAGGCGCTTTCTTCCCCTGGTTCTTCTTCTCTTCAAAACATCGCGGCCCGTGGCCGTGCTCATTCTTTTCCTGAACCCGTGAGTTTTTTTCCGTCTCTTGTTATGCGGTTGAAATGTGCGTTTCATCGGTCCAACCTCTTGTTGATATATATCCCGGCGCTTTATACATAAACAACAAAGAATAGAAACCGGGCCCCTCCTTGTCAAGTCTTTTGTGCCTCCAGTGGATAACTCTTTTGTTTCCGCACCCTTCCGGCGAGCCATTTCTAGCTTTAATTCAGCGCTTCACGATCCCGGCGCGCCTCCCCCCGCCGTCATTACCGTATCTGCTTGCTCGGCAGGACATTATAAATAATTTCCCCCCTTGTGCAAAAAATTCTTGATATGTATTTTTCCCTATGATAGATTACCGTCCGCGGGATGGGGGGAGTATCAAAACCGGGGGCCTTTCTACCGGATCACATTGTTCCCCTGCTTGGAGATTGTGGAAAAAGCTCTGACATCATATTAACAAGCCCGCCGTTTTTGTTGTAATAATTGAAATTGCCGAGTTATCCACAATTGTGGATAGCCTGGGTTTTTGGAAAGCGCCTGTCTTTCCTTGGGGATATTTTTTTCTTGTGCGGGGCTCGATGAGCGCGGAAAAAGAACTGAACGCGATCGATCTTTCCAGGATCTGGGCGGAGATTCTTGCCCTTTTGAAGGATACGGTCAACGCCCAGAGCTATCAGACCTGGTTCGAGCCGACGCGACTTGTCAGCTTCGAGCAGGGCGTTCTCGTTATCCAGGGCCCGAATTCCTTTTTCATAGACTGGCTTGCCGAGCATCACGTCGAGAGAATAAGCTCCGCCGCCTCCTCGGTGTTGGGCGAACCCGTCACTGTGGAATTCACATCTCCTTCTCCCGCACGCAGTTCGCGTGTTCACGCTCCGCTTGAGCGGTCGACCCTGGTGAGGAATCCCGTCATCCTTCCCAACAAAGTTCAATTGAACGGCAGGTATACATTCGGCGAATTCGTCGTCGGAAACGGCAACCGGCTTGCCCACGCGGCGGCCCTCGCCGTGGCCGAAAAACCGGCCAAAACCTATAACCCTCTCTTCATATATGGCGGACCCGGGCTTGGTAAGACCCATTTAATACAGGCGATAGGCCATTTCGTCCTTCAGGAGCATCCTGGCATGCGAATCTCGTATGTCTCGACGGAGAGCTTCGTCAACGAGCTTATCCACGCCATCAGGACGGGCGCAACTCTTGAATTCAAAGAGAGATACCGGAACGTCGACATCCTGTTGATCGACGATATACATTTCCTGGCTGGAAAGGAACGGACCCAGGAGGAGTTCTTTTTCACCTTCAACGCCCTGCACGACTCCAACAAGCAGATCGTCTGCACGAGCGACAGGCCCCCCAAGGAGATCCCCACGCTCCAGGAGCGCCTCACCTCGAGGTTCGAATGGGGCCTGATAACAGACATTCAGCCTCCCGACTTCGAAACGCGCGTCGCTATCCTCAGGAAAAAGATAGAGAACGAGCATATCCCCATCCCCGACAGCGTCATCACGCTGATAGCGGAGAATGTCAAGAGCAACACGCGCGAGCTCGAGGGCTCTCTTATCAGGATCCTCGCTTGCGCCAGCCTCACGAACAGGGACATAAACGTCGACATGGCGCGGGAGATCATCCAGGACATCGTCAAGGGCCCGGAAAAGAATCTCACCATCCAGGCGATTCAGAACGCCGTCGCCAGATGCTTCGACATCCCCGCCGACAGCCTCCGCGCCAAGACGAGGATCGGCAAGGTCGTCACGGCGAGGCACGTTGCGATCTACCTTTCCCGGGAGCTTACGTCCACATCGCTCGTGCAGATCGGCGGTAAATTCGGAGGACGCGACCACAGCACAATTCTGCATTCGTGTAGGAAGATAGAGCGGGAATGCGCCACCGACGCCTCCCTCGCGAGAAAGATCGAGAATCTCCGCGAAGAGCTCTCTTCGTGAACCGTCGCGCCGCTTCCCGGGGGGCTTTTGCGCCCTTGCCTCTTTATCCACAAATTAATGTTAATGGATTGTTGGGCGGCGTGGGTAAATGGGAAATTGTTAACCGATGTTCATAACCAACCCCCTTATCCACCCACTCTTCAACACGCCACAGTGAATTGCTCCCGCGCTTCGCGCAGCCTTTCATGACGTCCCGCGAACATATCCACAGACCCTTCCTCTTCTACTGTTTTTATATTAACCATACCGAAGCATGGAACCCGTTGTTGACAAGTTTTGTCTTGCCAATTTTTCTTGTAAATGTCTTTGGTTTGGCTTATCCTCATTTTCTCCGAAGAATTCACGGAGTAATAAAATATCGAAACACGGAAAAAGGGCACCAGGAGGTAGTGGTGTGAAGATCACAGTCCCGCTGGCGGAATTAAGCAGGAAGATGAACGCGATTTCGACGGTCGTTCCGAGCAGGACGACTATGCCGATACTTTCAATGGCTCTCGTGTCGGCGGATGAAACCGGCATTTCGTTTTCCGCAACCGACCTCGACATATCGGTCACGTCGAGGGTCAACGGGACGATAGACGAAAACGGCAGGCTGGCCGTGCCGGCGAAGAAGATCGCCGAGATAGTAAAATCGCTTCAGGGCGGCGACGTGAAGATGGAGGCGGAAGGGGAGAAGCTCACGATAAAATGCGGCAAAAGCAAATTCGTAGTCAACGGCAGAAGCGCCGACGATTTCCCCAAACTGCCGAAGCAGGACGGAAGGACGGAGTTCACCATCGCATCCGGCGTTCTCGGGAAACTCATACACAAAACGATATATGCCGTGTCCACAGATCTTACGAGGCCGGCCCTTTGTGGAGTCAAATGGGAGGTCGATAAATCGGGACTGGTGATGGTCTCGACGGACGGGCACAGGCTGGCGAAGGTGGAGATGAAAAGTTCCCTCGGTGACATTCAGAAGGCCGAGGTAATCGTGCCACCCAAGGCTTTGTCGACCTTCAGGTCGTACTCGGAAAAGGAAGAGGCAATCAAGATCAGCATCGGGGACAACAGCATCTCTTTCGACATGGACGAAGTGATGATCTACTCGAGGCTCCTCGAGGGGCCGTTCCCGAATTATCAAAAGGTCATCCCTTCGAAAAACGCGAAGGAGCTTCTCGTGTCGAGGGAGTCCCTCTCGGCCGCGACAAAAAGGGTTTCGATCCTTTCCGACGCCCTTACACACCAGGTCATCTTCTCGCTCAAAAAGAATCTTCTCACGCTGCACGTGACGACGCAGGATCTCGGAGAGGCGAGGGAGGAAATCGACGCGACATGGTCCGACGACGAGATGGAGATAGCTTACAACGCGGCGTACGTACAGGACATTCTGAGGACGATCGAAACCGAGGAAATAGCGTTCAATCTCGACAGGCCGGACAACGCCGCAGTCGTGATGCCGGTGGAACAGGGCGGGGATATAAAGCAACTCTGCATCGTCATGCCGCTGAGAATAAATTGAGGTACGGGACGGGCGGGAAGTGTGGTGAGAGGGCGTGATCGTAAAAAGCCTCCATGCCGGTAATTTTCGCAACATCCGTTCCGCGGACGTGGAATTTTCCGAGACCTTCAATTTCATTGTCGGGGGCAACGCCCAGGGAAAAACCAACCTGCTCGAGGCTCTTCACATGTTTTCCCTGGGAAGGTCCTTCAGGACGAGGCGCTCCGACGAGCTGATAACCTTCGGGGAGGATTTCCTCTTCCTGAAGCTCGGGGGGCTCAGCGACTCGGGTGTCGGCTTCACCCTTGATCTGGGTCTGGAGAGGGGCGGAAGGGTGGTGGCCTCCGCGAACGGGGGGAGGCTGCCGGGGCTTTCGGAGATCATCGGGATGATACCCTCCGTGATCTTCGCGCCGGGCGACGTCGAGCTTTCGAGCGGACCGCCATCGGGACGCAGGCTCTACATGGATTACACCGCGGCGCAGGTTTCGCCGCCCTTTCTTTCCGACCTGAAGGAATACAGGAGAGCGCTGGGGCAGAGAAACGTGATGCTGAAAAGGATTCAGGGGGAGGCCAGGGAAAGGCGCGCTCCAGAGGCGGGCCGATCGCAGCAGGCGCAGCTCGAAGCCTGGGACGCGATGCTCGCGGAGAAGGGGGCGGGCGTGGTTGAGGGGCGAAGGGAGATCCTCTCGGCGGTGGCGCCGGTGGCGCGCGGGATATTCGCCGAGATAGCGCCGGAGGCGGGGGAGCTCGGCCTTTCGTACCATTGCTCCTTCGACGAGGAGGCCGGCGACAGGGCTTCGATCAAAGAGGCCCTTTCGGCGGCCCTGTTGCGTGGAAGAGACGCGGACCGGCGGAAAGGGTACACGGGAAACGGCCCCCATTGCGACGACATGACGATAAGAGTCGGAGACGTCGACCTTAGAAGGTTCGGCTCGCAGGGCCGAAAGAGGCTCGCGGCCATTGTGCTGAAGCTCGCACAGGCGGAGGTAATAATGGAGAGGCGGTCGGAGAGGCCGGTCGTGCTTCTCGACGATATCTTCTCCGAGCTGGATTCGGCGACGGCCTGCAGGGTCCGGGGGCTCCTTTCCGGCAGGTACCAGAGTTTCGTCACCTCGCCGAAACTTTCCGATCTCGGGGAATGCCCCGGGGGAGGGATCGTGATAAATGTCGAGAACGGCGCGCTGAGCCACGGGGTACGGGCCTGATGAAAAGGGAGGCGCCGCCAGCGGACGGGCCGCTCCGGCGAGGCGAAATCGCAGGCTACCCGAAAGTGGAAACAACCCGGCGCGCGGGCGCAAAAGAATGGCTTTTTTTGTTTATTTCCGCGCCCGTTAGTACTAGACTTCGTGGACGCGCAAACAGAGGGAGAGCGTCTTGCAACCGTCCGAAAAATCAACCGGGATCGTGGGGGATATCCTCCCGGGAGTGCTAAGGGGGCTGGGGCTGGAAGAAAGGGTCGAGTCGGCAAAACTCGGCTCGTGCTGGGCCGAGATCGTGGGTGAGACGGTCGCCTCTCGAAGCCGGCCCATGGACCTGAGGGACGGCACGCTGTTCGTCGAAGCCGAGAACAACGTCTGGATGCAGGAGATCAGCTTCCATCGCGACAGAATCATCGCGAGGATAAGAAAACGTTTCCCCGGGCTGAAGGTCACGGGGATCCGACTGGTGATGGAAAGGGAAAGAAGCGAGGGATAAGCAAGGTATGAGCAAGGAATACACTGCCAAGGGAATCACCGTACTCAAGGGGCTCGACGCGGTAAGGAAGCGCCCGGCGATGTACATCGGAAGCACCGATCTGCACGGGCTCCACCACATGGTATACGAGGTGGTCGACAACAGCATCGACGAGGCGATGGCCGGCTACTGCGACGAGATAGGCATATCGATATCGGAAGAAGGACATGTCAGCGTGGCCGACAACGGCAGGGGGATCCCCGTCGACATGCACCCGACGCAGAAGGTACCCGCGGTCGAGGTCGTGATGACCACCCTGCACGCGGGCGGCAAATTCGATCACGACAGCTACAAGGTGTCGGGGGGGCTTCACGGGGTCGGCGTATCCGTGGTCAACGCGCTTTCCGAGTGGCTCGAGGTCGAGATATTCCGCGACGGCAATTCGTACACGCAGAGGTACGAAAACGGAGCCCCGGTCACGAAGGTCGAATCGACGCCGCTTACCTCCAGAAAGGAAAGGAACGGCACGATCGTCACCTTCATGCCGAGCTCGAAGATATTCTCGACGCTCGACTACAGCTTCGACACCCTTTCCCTGCGGTTCCGCGAGCTGGCCTTCCTCAACAAGGGGATCAGGCTGCAGTTCGAGGACAAGCGCAACGGGAAGAAACACGATTTCAAATATTCGGGAGGGATAATCTCCTTCGTGGAGTTCCTCAACGAGAACAAGGACGCGCTGCACAAAAAGCCGATCTACATCTTCGACAACACGGAGCCGTATGAGGTGGAGATAGCTCTGCAGTACAACGATTCGTACATCGACAAGATATTCTGCTTCGCGAACAACATCAACACCGTCGACGGCGGGACGCATCTCGTGGGGTTCAAGACGGCCCTGACGAGAACGCTCAACAACTACGCCCAGAAGAACAACCTTTTCAAGAAGAACCAGAAGATCGTCCTCTCGGGCGACGATGTCCGCGAGGGGCTGACGGCGGTCGTCAGCGTGAAGCTTCCCGATCCGCAGTTCGAGGGGCAGACGAAGGGGAAGCTCGGCAACAGCGAGATAAAGGGGATCGTCGAGACGATCGTGGGACAGAAGCTCTCGGAATATCTCGAGGAGAACCCCTCGATCGGGAAGAAGATAATCGAAAAGGCGACGCAGTCGGCGAGGGCGCGGGACGCCGCCAGAAAGGCGAGGGAGCTCGTAAGGCGAAAATCGGCCCTGGAATCGAGCGCGCTCCCCGGGAAGCTGGCGGATTGCTCGATGACCGATCCCGAGCAGTGCGAGCTGTACCTCGTCGAGGGCGATTCGGCGGGCGGCTCGGCGAAGCAGGGGCGGGACAGGCGCTTCCAGGCGATCCTGCCGCTCAAGGGTAAGATACTCAACGTCGAAAAGGCGAGGCTCGACAAGATCCTGGCCAACGAAGAGATAAAGACGGTCATAACGGCGCTCGGTACCGGCATCGGCGAGGAGTTCGACATCGCGAAGGCCAGGTACCGCAAGGTTATCATCATGACCGACGCAGACGTGGACGGGGCGCACATAAGGACGCTCATCCTCACCCTCTTCTTCCGCTATATGCCCCAGCTCATCGAGTCGGGATGCATTCACATCGCGCAGCCACCCCTTTTCAGGCTCAAGAAGGGGAAGGACGCGCGGTACGCGTATAACGACAAGGAAAAGGACAAGATGATGAAGGAGATGGGCGGCTCCCAGGGCGTCTATCTTCAGAGGTACAAGGGGCTCGGGGAGATGAATCCCGACCAGCTCTGGATGACCACGATGGACCCCGAGAGAAGGACGATCCTGAAGGTGACGCTCGAGGACGCGATAGAGGCGGACCACACCTTCACGATGCTCATGGGGGACAAGGTGGAACCTAGAAAAAATTTCATACAGGACAACGCGCTCGCGGTGAGGAACCTGGATATCTGACGGGATGGCGCAAAAATAACACGGCGTAAAGGGCGGTATTCGCGGGCTCTGAAGGAATGGTCTGAAGGCCGCGGGCCCGCAGAGGGAACCGGAGGAGGAACAGCTCGATGGATCTGACGAGGCAACGGATAATACCGGTCTACATAGAAGACGAGATGAAAAGCAGCTATCTCGATTATTCGATGAGCGTGATCGTGTCGAGAGCCCTGCCCGACGTGCGCGACGGCCTCAAGCCGGTTCACAGGCGGATACTCCTCGCGATGAACGACCTCAACCTCGAGCACACCAGGCCGTACAGGAAATCGGCGAAGCTGACAGGAGACGTCACCGGCAACTATCATCCCCACGGGACCGCCTCGGTCTACGACGCCGTCGTCAGGCTCGCCCAGGATTTTTCGCTGAGATACCCGCTCGTCGACGGGCAGGGGAACTTCGGCTCGATAGACGGCGACCCCGCCGCGGCCGAACGGTACACGGAAGTCAGGATGAAGGAGATCGCCGAGGAGCTTCTCGCCGACATCGACAAGGAGACGGTCGAGTTCGGGCCGAACTACGACGAAACGCGGCAGATGGCCCTCGTCCTTCCCTCGAAGATCCCGAACCTTCTCATCAACGGGGCCTCCGGCATCGCCGTCGGTATGGCGACGAACATCCCTCCGCACAACATGACGGAGATCGTGAGTGGCCTCAAGGCCCTTCTCGCCGACCCGGAGATAGACGAGAAAAAGCTTGCCGCGCACGTCAAGGGCCCCGATTTCCCGACCGGCGGGATCATCTACGGCAGGGCCGGCATAAGGGAAGCCTACGCGACGGGCAAGGGGAAGATCATCGTCAGGGCGAAGGCCAACATAGAGACGCAGCAGAACGGGAAGACGAGCATCGTCGTCTCCGAGGTGCCGTACCAGACGAACAAGGCGTCGATCATCGAGAAGATAGCCGAGCTCGTGAGGGGCGGGAAGCTCGAGGGGATCGCCGACATACGGGACGAATCGGACAAGGACGGGCTGAGGATCGTCATCGACCTGAAGCGGGATTCATATCCGAAGGTGGTACTCAACCAGCTTTTCGCTCACACACAGCTTCAAGTCACGTACGGGATAATAATGCTGGCGCTGAACAACCTGCGCCCCGAGGTGATGACGCTCAAGAGAATGATGTCCCTCTTCCTCGCGCACAGGGAGGACGTGATAACGCGAAGGACGCAGTACGACCTGAAGCGGGCCGAGGAGAGGGCCCACATACTCGAGGGTTACAAAATAGCGCTCGACAACATCGACGCTATCGTCGCCCTCATCAAGAAGAGCGCTTCGCCGGCCGAGGCGAAGAACGGACTGATGAAAAAATTCGGCCTCAGCGAGCTGCAGGCGCAGGCGATCCTTGACATGAAGCTGCAGCGCCTGACTGGTCTCGAAAGGAAAAAGATCGAGGACGAGTACCTCGCCCTGATTCAGAAGATAGAGTATTACAAGTCGATCCTGGAAAACAGGGCGATGCTGCTGAACATCATAGCGGAGGAGCTCGACGACCTGAAGGCCCGCTTCGGCGATCCGAGAAGGACCGAGATCGTCGACGCGGAGGGGGAATTCCAGATCGAGGATCTTATCGCCGAAGAGGACATGGTGATAACGATCACCCACACGGGATACATCAAGAGGATACCGGTGGGCACCTACAAGCGCCAGAGAAGGGGGGGCAAGGGGATAACGGGGCTGGGCATGAAGGACGAGGACTTCGTAGAGCAGATTTTCATAGCCTCCACCCACAGCTATATCCTGTTTTTCACCGACGCCGGGAAATGCTACTGGCTCAAGGTTCACGAGATACCCCAGGGAGGGAGACTCGCCAGGGGGAAGGCGGTCGTCAACCTTCTCGAGATGTCGAGGGAGGAAAACATCACCGCGTTCATCCCTGTCAGGGATTTCGAGGAGGACTCGTATCTCATGATGGCGACCAGGGACGGATTCGTCAAGAAGACGCACCTTTCGCAATACGCCAACCCGAGGCGTGGCGGGATCATCGCGATCCTTCTTCGCGAGGGCGACATGCTCGTCAGGGCGAAGCTGACCGCCGGCAACGATGACATCATAATCGCCAAGCGCAAGGGCAAGGCGATAAGGTTCAACGAGCGTGACGTGCGCAAGATGTCCCGGGCCACCCAGGGCGTCAAGGGGGTGACCCTCGAGGCCGACGACGAGGTCGTCGAAATGGTCGTCGTCAAGAGGGATTCGGCCCTTCTGTCCGTGACCAAGCACGGCTACGGCAAGAGAACGAAGATAAGCGAATTCAGAAATATCAGGCGCGGGGGCAAGGGGGTCGTCTGTATCCCGACCAAGGGAAGAAACGGCGATCTCGTCACCGTGAAGGAAGTCATCGAGGACGACGAGGTCATGATAATAACGAAGCAGGGGATGCTCATAAGGACTCCGGTCAGGGGGATATCCGTCATAGGGCGCCCCGCGATGGGGGTCCGCGTGATCAACCTCAACGAAGGGGACGAAGTCGTCGATGTCGCGCTTGTCGCGGGGGAGAGGGACGAAGATGCGAACGGAGAGGATGGGGCGGCCGGTGCGGGGATCGGGGACGACGACGAGATGATGGGAGACGAAGAGGGATTGGAGATCGTGGACGGCGATGAGGACGAGGCGGAGGAGGACGAAGCGGAAGCGGACGAGGAAGACGAGGATCGCGACTGATTTCCCGGAACCCGATCCAACCCCAGGAAGACCGCCGGCCCAGGAGCTTTTGCGGGGTCGGCGCGAGGCTCGAAAGGCGCCATAGGCCAGGATGCCCTTGTTTATTTCCAATACAAGACAACCAGACGAGAAGGCGTGCCTCGTGGGCGTAAAGCTGCCGGGCTCGACGATGGAAGAAGAGTGGAGGAACCTCCGGGAGCTCGAACAGCTCGCTCTCGCCGCCGGCGCCGAGGTCGTGATGTCGACGGTCCAGCAGCGCACCAGAATCGACGGGACCAGCTACATAGGCAAGGGGAAGCTCGCCTGGCTCGCGGAAGAGATCCCCGGGAAAAATATCAACCTGGTCATTTTCGACGACGACCTCTCGCCCGCCCAGGCGAGGAATATAGAGGAATCCCTGAAGGTGAACGTCGTCGACAGGACCGAGCTCATCCTCGACATATTTTCCAGACGCGCGAAAACCAAACAGGCGAGCATACAGGTCGAGATCGCGCAACTGACCTACGCGCTCCCGAGGCTGACCAGGTTGTGGGAACATCTCTCCCGCCAGGCCGGGGGGATCGGAACAAGGGGGCCCGGGGAGACGCAGCTCGAGGTGGACCGCAGAAAGATCCGCGAAAGGATATCCCACCTGAAGAAGGAGCTGAAGAAGATCGAGGCGCAGGTCATCCAGGGGCGAAAACAGCGCCGCGAAGCCTATAACGTGACGATAGCGGGATACACGAACGCCGGCAAATCGACCCTGCTGAACAGGCTTTCGGGAAGCGGAGTCCACGCCAGCGCTCAGCTTTTCTCGACCCTGGATTCCACGTCGCGCCGTGTCGAGCCCGAAGGCGGGGCGGCGTTTGTCCTGACCGACACGATCGGGTTCATCAGAAAGCTGCCGACGCACCTGGTGGCCGGGTTCCGGGCGACGCTGATGGATGTCGAGGAGGCCGACCTTCTCCTGCATCTCGTCGACGCCTCCGAGCCGGGCCACGAGGAACGGATAGCGGTGGTGAACGAGGTCCTGGGGGAGGTGCTCGGGGGGCGGGGCGGAGGCGGGAAGAAGGGAAGCGAGGCAGGGCACATTCCGACCATTCTTGTTTTCAACAAGGCGGACAATCTCCCCGAAGGGATTTCGGCCGATAACCTGAGGGCGCGGCATCCCGGGGCGGTCGTGATCAGCGCCGCCACCGGCGAGGGGACGGGCGAGCTTCTTGCGGCGATAACGGCGGAGATGGAGAAAGAGATGATCACGGCCGTGATCAGGATTCCCGCCGGGAACGGCAGGACGATCGCCATGCTCGAAGCCAACTCCACTGTCCGCCGGAGGGAGCTCGAGGGGGAGACGATGGTCTTCGAAGCGAGCCTGAGAAGAAGGGACCTCGGAAGGATCGAAAGCTCGGGGGAGGCGGAGATAAGCATCGGCCGCGGATAGTGAAGCCGCCTTCATGTTCACGGCTCGAAGCAGGTGGGTGCGAAGATACTCCGAAGTTAAAGGTGCGCCGGCATCTTCCGGGGCCGCAATTCCGGCGCTCGAATTATTTTTTCATCTCCAGGCGGCTTTCCCTCACCTCGATCGACGGGTACTTTTCCGCCAGGAGCCTGGCCCTCTCGGTGGTCAGGCGGTCAGAGACATTCCTTTCATAGCTGCGGTCGAGCTGCGTGACGATGAATCGCGACATCAATATGAAAAAGAGCGGAACGACGTAGGGCACCATCCTTTTCCAGCGCTGGGACGCGATAAGGCGCGAGCAGTAAACCGCGCCCGCCGCGATCACAGACACGAATCCGATGGAAACGAGGTAGAGGTGCCTCATGTTGAGCCAGTCGTAGGGGAACTGGATGAAGGCGAAGGGAAGAATCATGATATACGTCCAGGCGATGAAGAAACGGATCGTCCTGTTGCCGAAGATGAAACCGAAAAACGAGTATGAGAGGACCGTCAACGCCAGCAGGATTCGTATAGTCGTCGCGAAACCGTAGACGAACCTCACCGCGCCCCCCGCTTCGGCAACCAGGCTGGACGTGTGTATCGGGAAGATCATCCTGACGATATAGTTGATCAGGTTCTTCCCCGAGTAGAAGATGAATTTCGCCGCGCCGGGATGGCTGCTGTAGAGCGGCGGGAAGTAACCGAAGACCGCAGCCTTGAATATCAGGGAAGATACGGCGATGAGCAGAAGCAGCAGAAGATCCCCGCGGAAGACGGGACGGCCGATCTCCTTCCTGAAAAAATAATTGAACGCGGCGAGGGAGCCGAGAATGGAGAAGCTGTTGCTCCCGGTCAGCAGCGTGGCGACGAAAAGGAGGAGGGCCAGCATGTAATCGGCCGAAAGGATTCGCCCCTTGCCCCGAAGCGCGGCGCGGAAATAGAAGATCATCGAGAGAAGGATCAGCGTCGTGGGGATCAAATCCTCGGACCCCGAGGAGATCATCACCGATTTGCCGTAGCTGCCTACGGTAAAGGCAAAAAGAAGGCCAGACAGGAAAGCCACCATGCGATCCCTCAGAAGAGTGACAACCAGCAGGTAGACGAGCAGCGAATTCAGGGCGTGCAGCAGAATGTTGAAAAGCATGTACCCCCTGGAGTCGAAAAAGAGGGATTTGAAAAGGAAGTAATGCACGACGTTGACGAGCGGCTGGAAGATAAAGGGTCCGTCGCAGGCGAAGGCGGCGGACGGGTCGTCCATCATCATCAGGCTGTTCTCGAGCTTGATGAAATCCCTGCTGTTCCAGAACCCATTGTCGAGCGAGAGCCCGAAGAAGAGCAGGCTGACGGCGACAAAACACAAAAATACAAGCGCGGTTTTCCAAAGCATATTCGGGTTCCCCTCCGGCGGCTTCGGTGAATTATATGAAACGGCGCAAGTATATCACCCAACGCTTCATAAAGTGAATACCAAAACAGAAACGCAGAACAAAATTAACCGTTAAGGAAAAGATTGGCCAGAACCTTCGAATCCCCGGCCATCCCCTCTATCGTGGTGTATTCGTTCGGCTGGTGGCAGGTGTCGTCGATCTTCGACCAGACGACGGCGTTGTACCCGTTTCGCCTGAAGAAGGCGGCGACGGTACCCCCGCCGATCCCCATCGGTTTCGGTTCGACGGTGTAGACCTCCCGGATCGCCTTCGACAGCGCGACGACGACCGGGGAATCCACCGGTGTGGCGGGCGCGGCGACCTCTTTCTGCACCGATGTCGTCTCGATCTTCACGCCGAATTCCTTTTCAACGCCGCCCGCGATCTTCCTGATCTCGCGGTCGACGTCCGACAGGTCGATCCCCGGAAGGACGCGCATGTCGAGATAGAAGACGTCCTCGCCCGGGATCGTGTTCACGTTCGGGACGTTGGCCTCCTTCTTGGTCGCTTCGAAGGTGCTGATCGGCGGGTCGAAAACCTTGTCGCTCCTGTTGAAAATGCCGTAAAGGGCGTGAAGGCGGGTGATCAGGTGCGCCGCCGCGTAGTGGGCGTTGACGCCTGCGGCGGGGGTGGAGGCGTGGCACTGCTTCCCCTTCGTCACGAATTTGAGCCAGTAGATCGATTTCTCGGCGACCTCTATCATCGCGCCGCTAGGCTCCCCGGCGTCCGGGACGACGACGTAATCGTCCTTCCCGAAATATTCGCACTTTTCGAGCATGTAGCCGATACCGTGCTCGCTCCCCGTTTCTTCGTCGGACACCAGGGCGACGCCGACGTCATACGGAAGCTGAAGCCCGGCTTCCTTTATCGCCTTGAGGGCGAAAAGGGCGATTACTATGGCGTGCTGGTTGTCTTCCGTGCCGCGCCCGAAAACCTTCCCATCCTTCTCGACCACCTTGTAGGGATCGGTATCCCACTTCGCGAGGTCTCCAGGGGGGACGATGTCGATATGCCCCATCACCCAGATCCTCTTTTTGTGGGAGGCGCCCTTCATTATCGCGGCGATGTTGGGGCGGACCCCCGAGGGGACCCTGTCGTCGGGCGCGTCGTAATGCTTCACGACGTCGAACCCGAGCTCCTTGCTCATCCATTTTTCGATATAGGCCGCTTTCTCGGATTCCCCCAGGCCGTCGTTTTCCGGGCCGAGCGCGGGAATCGCCGTCATACCGGCCTGAAGAGAGACCATCGCGGGCCTGAAACCGTCGATGAGATCATATACTTTTTTCATTTTCGAATCCATGGAGCCCCCCATTCTTCAAGTTCGTTCAGGCGGCGGGCTCGCAAGCCGCCGCCGGCCGCCGATCTTAATAAGCGAACAATAATCGCGGCCACACGCGGGGGTCAAGCTGTTTCCGGCCCACGGTGGACGGAAGCGGCCGCGGGAGAAACAGATTTCACTATTGACTTTTCACGCCCGGGTCTGGTTTAATTCGGTCGGGCCGATCGACGCGAAACAGGGGATTTATCAACATGAAAAACCAGACCGGAAATGGTATGGAGCCCGGAAATGGGGATAGCCGCATTCTGATCGATTCGATTCTCGACAGCGACGCCGCGGGGATAACGGTGCTGGATGCTAAGGGAAGATACCTTTTATTCAACCGCGGCGCCGAAGCGCTCACCGGGTACGACCGGGGGGAAATCATAGGGAAACGGATCCCCGACTCGCTCTACAGCCCCGGGGACAGGGACGTGGTGGAAGCTGCCCTGTTCTCGGCGACTCCCTTGATAAACAGGGAGATAAGGATTCGGAGAAAGGACGGCAGCGAAAAGGACCTGATCCTTTCGATGTCGCACCGGAGAAGCGGCGAGGGAGAGCAGGATCATTACCTCCAGGTATTCATCGACAACAGCGAGAAGAAACATCTGGACCAGCTTCTCCTTCAGTCCCAGAAGATGGAGACGATAGGAGACATGGCGGGGGGGATAGCCCACGATTTCAACAATCTTCTCGAGGGGATCCTCGGGTATACGACATTCATGAAGGATCTTGTGCCGGAAGGCCACGAGCTGAGGTCCTACCTCGAGATCATCGAGCGGTCGGCCGGGAAGGCCTCCGAGTTCACCGAAAGGCTTCTGACCCTGTCGAACGGGAAAGAGAGGGACGAGAATCTCGTCAACTGCAACGTGCTTCTTCGCGGCGTAACGAAACTGCTGGAGAAAACGGTGGACAAGAATATCATCCTGGAACTCAACCTCAAGAAGGACCTTAAGGCGGTCAGGGGATCGGCGGGGATGCTCGAACAGGCCTTTCTCAACATATGCATGAATGCATGGGACGCGATGCCCGCGGGCGGCAAACTGGTCATATCGAGCGATAATGTCCGGGTTGACGAGACCTTCCCCAGGATGAGCCTCAAGATGGAAACCGGCGAATATGTTCGTATATCGATCTCAGACACAGGGATAGGAATGGACTCGCGAACGGTTAACAGGATCTTCAAGCCTTTTTTCACGACCAAGCGGCGCGGGGAGGGGGCGGGCCTCGGCCTGAACGTCGTTTACGGGATCGTCGACAGCCACGGAGGATTCATAAACGTCTACAGCGAGATCGGGCAGGGGACGACCTTCAACATATATCTTCGCGCCGAGAGCACCGAGGTCCCGGAGGAGGACTGGACCCTGGAGCATCGCGAGTCGCCCCGCGGCAACGGGGAGACGGTGCTCGTCATAGACGACGAACCGATGATCATCGATATCGGAAGAGCGATGCTGTGCAAGCTCGGGTACAAGGTCATCACCGCGGGGGAGGTGGAGCTCGGGCTCGAGTATTTCAACGACCGGAAGGACGAGATAGACATCGTCATCCTCGACGTCGTCATGCCGGGAACGAACGGCAGGGATATTCTTCGCGAGATAAGAAGGGTAAAGCCTCTGGTTCCCGTCATCCTCTCCAGCGGGTACGACAGGTCGGTGATCGACGAGGATTTCGCCGCCGACGTCAACCTCTTCTTCATGCAGAAGCCCTACTCGATGGACGATCTCGGCAGGCACGTCCACAAAAGCCTTCACGGCGCATAACCCCCAGCGGCGCCGGGCACACGGCAGCCTCCCGCTCAGACATGGCTTCGCGCGGCGCCGGGCACACGGCAATCCCCCGCTCAGACAGGTCCTCGCGCGCCCTCGGGCGTTTTCGCAGTTGAGAGGCTCCCGCCGGGGCGCGCTGCGGAACTCGCGGGCCGGATTGCCGTGTACCCGGCATAAAGTTTTTATGTGATGTTAGGGCACACTCCCCACCTCCCCCCCGGGGGGCGGGGGCGTTTCGAAGGCGCAGGATGGGTGCCCGGGGCTCTTGCAGGTCAGAGATGGCATTCCCCCTCGGGAAAGCGATCCGGATGCCGGTTGTATGCCTGCCCCGGGCATGCTTTTCTCCCTGGGATGGGCGTGGCGGTCGCGCTGAGTTTCACGGTAATGCTAACTCCACAATAACGCATAAAGCCCGGCATACGTCCGTCCAACCCGCGAGTTCCGCAGCGTGGTGCGAAGCGCCGCGCGAGGACCTGTCTGAGCGGGGGACGAGACGTATGCCGGGCCCCCGCATCTCCTGCTTGAACGATTCTCCGCCATCTGCAATAATCCCCACAGGGAACGAAGGCCATCTGATAAAACGAATCGGTGCCGGATGCGGCAGCGGAGAGGAGATGTCATGGGAACGAGAAAATCAGCGGCCCTGGGGATATGTTTTCTCGCGTTGATATGCGCGGCCTGCGCGCAGAAGGGGGAGAATGTGGCGGACAAAAAGGGTGACGGAAAAGTAACGGCGGACGCAGCGGCCCTCGGGATGGAGATCGCGGCCGATCTCGATACCAGGATAGCCGCCTACGCGCCTGTCGAAATAAAGGTGCCCTGGGAGCTTCTGGGTGAGAACGACCAGAAGGTGCTGGAGAAACTCTACCGCGCCTCGAAGATCATGGACGAGCTTTTCCTTCGCCAGGTCTGGTCCGGCAACGTGGATATGCGCGAAAAGCTGGCCGCGCACGGCGACGCCAAACTGGCGGGCTTCTTCGCCCTCAACTTCGGGCCCTGGGACAGGCTGAACGAGAACCAGCCCTTCATCGGCACGATGCCGAAACCGGACGGCGCCGATTTCTATCCGGCCGACATGACGGCGGCCGAGCTCGAGGCCTGGATCGCGGCCCATCCGGAGGACAAGGCGGCGTTCCAGAGCAACTTCACCGTGATCCGCCGCGCCGAAGGCGGCCTCGCGGCCGTTCCCTATTCGAAGGAATACGCAGGGCTTCTCGGAGAAGCGGCGCGCTACATGAACGAGGCGGCAGACCTGACGGCCAACGAATCGCTGGTGAAGTTCCTTCGCTCGCGCGCCGCGTCCTTCATGAGCGACGACTACTACCAGAGCGACATGGACTGGATGGACGTCACGGGCAATCTCGTCGACCTGACGATCGGGCCCTACGAGGTCTATGAGGACAACATGTTCAACTACAAAGCGGCCTTCGAGGCCTTCCTCTGCGTGCGCGACCCCGAGGAGAGCAAAAAGCTCGACGGGCTCAAGGGGTACCTCGTGAAGATGGAGAAAAACCTTCCGATGGACGACAAGCATAAAAACCTCAACCGCGGAAGCGATTCGCCGATATCGGTCGTGGACGAGATCTTCTCCGGCGGCGACACGAAGGCCGGCGTGCAGACCCTCGCCTTCAACCTCCCGAACGACGAACGGGTGCGCGAGGCGAAGGGGAGCAAGAAGGTCATGCTGCGGAACATCTGCCACGCCAAGTTCGACCGCATACTTTATCCGATCGCCGAAAGGGTGCTCGCGAAGGATCAGCTCGGGTACGTCACCTTCGACGCCTATTTCAACCACATCCTGCTTCACGAATTCTCCCACGGCCTCGGGCCCGGCAAGCTGACCCTCGCCGACGGGACCGAGACGACGGTGAACCTGGAGCTGAAAAATACCTACTCGATCAACGAGGAAGCGAAAGCAGATATTGTGGGGGAATATAATTTCTATTATCTTATAGACGACGGATTCTTCGACAGGAAGCTCGAAAAGGAAACGGCTGTGACCTTCCTGGCAGGATTCTTCCGCTCGGTCAGGTTCGGAACGGATTCGGCGCATGGCGGAGCGAATATGATCATCTTTAACTACATGAAGGAAAAGGGCGCGTACGCGCAGGATCCCGCGACCGGCCTCTGGTCCGTCGATTTCGCGAAGGCCAGGGAAGCGGTGACGGGCCTCGCCCGGGAGATCCTGGCGATCCAGGCGCTCGGCGACTTCAAGGCCTCGACGGAATTAATCGAAAAATACGGCAAGATGGGTGACGATGTGAGGGAATCGCTATCCAGGCTCGGAGACGTTCCCAAGGATATCGTCCCCTCGTTCGAAATAGAGAAGAGATACGCGGTTAACTGATTACAGTCCGGGTACCGCCTCCTAAAAGTTGGTCGGCCTTTCGGGGGTAAGGTAAGCCATTACGGAGATACCGGGTAGCCGGAACACCCCTGTTCAGATAACCGCCAGGAGCCTCCGGTGTAGTCCCCGGAGGCTCTGCTTTTATCGGCGCGGGTGAATGGTCCTTTTTCAAAAGGAGGCATGCGGCGTGAAGCTACATTCGTTACTGATTCTGGCGGCGGTGGCAGTGGTGGTCATCCCGGGCCTGGCGCAGGAGATGCCGGCCCCGGCCAGGGCCGATTCGGCGCTCGCCGATTCCGCGGGGGCGCCCCCCGGCCGGTCAGCCTCCCTCGAGAAAGAGATACTGCCGGTGATAAGGCGAAGCTGTTCCGTGTCCGGATGCCATGAGGGGGAGCGCCCCAAGGCAAATCTCGATCTCTCCGCGGACGACCTTCGGCCCGCCCTCCTCGACGTGCCGAGCAGGCAGGCAAAAGAGATATTCCTCATCGATTCGAAGGATCCGGGCCGAAGCTACATGCTGATGAAGGTCGCGGGCGGGAAGGAGATCAAAGGCAGGAAGATGCCGGTCGGGAACGTCCCCGGCCTGAGCGCCGCGGAAATCTCTCTTTTTGCCGATTGGGTGCGAAGCTTCGGGAAGGCGGAGATAAAGAGCGAGCCCTGAACGTCTCCCGGAATCGTGGGCGGAGGGGGGAGCGCTCCGTTTTTATGAAAAAAAGGTTGTCAAATCGAAACCTGCTGCTCTAGACTTTCGGCATCCATCAACACAGGGGGGTGAATGCCATGAAAAAACTCTCGGCTTTGGACTGGATCGCCCTGATTCTTTTGATCGTGGGCGGCCTCAACTGGGGGCTTGTCGGAGCCTTCGGATTCGACCTCGTAGCCGCCATTTTCGGCGCGATGTCGTTAATCGCGAAGATCATCTACATCCTCGTAGGGCTCTCCGCGATTTATTACATCTTCAATCTCGGCAAACTCGGGAAGAAATAACGATGCCGTGACGGGGGGCGCAGAACCCCCGCTTTTGATTCCACTTATATTGATCAGCCGTAAAAATTCAGCCAGCAAGCTTTATCAGCAAACAGTCATTCTCGCTTGAGTACGCCTCCGACGTTGCCGCCGCCCAGTCCGCCGCGCAAGAGACCTGCGGCCCCCGGCAACATTTCCCTGCCCCTTCCGTATATTCTGTTGAATCTCGGATAAATATATGAGAATGGTTGACCGTGCCCGGCTTCATGCGGGTGGAACGCTCTCTGTCGATGGCCGGACCTATATCAAATTACGGATTATTCGTCATATGCCCAGACGGCAGGCAAGCCCTGGAGGGACCCGATGATCGATGTAAGCGGATTGAGGAAATATTTCGGAAACGTCAAGGCGGTGGACGGGCTCTCTTTCAGCGTGAAGGAGGGCGAGATATTTGGCTTCCTCGGGCCCAACGGAGCCGGTAAGACGACGACGATATCGATGCTCTCGGGGCTTCTTCGCCCCGACGCCGGGACGATCACGATCGCGGGGATGGAGATGTCGAACGGTGGCGGGAAGGTGCGCTCGATTATGGGGATCGTCCCACAGGAGATAGCCCTGTACGAGGAGCTTTCCGGCAGGGAGAACCTCCATTTCTGGGGCTCCCTCTACGGCCTCTCGGGGGCGAGGCTCAGGGAGGAGACCGACCGTGTCCTCGAAATGGTCGATCTCTCCGACAGGGCGGACGATCCGGTCGGGAAATATTCCGGCGGTATGAAGAGGCGGATCAACCTCTGCGCCGGCCTCATTCACAGGCCGAAGATCATCCTCCTCGACGAGCCCACCCTCGGGATCGATCCGCAGGCCCGCATCAGGATCCTCGATATCGTGAGGAAGGAAGCGGAATCGGGGACGACGGTCATCTATACGACGCATTACCTCGAAGAGGCCGAAAGCCTCTGCAAACGGATCGCGATCATCGACCAGGGGAGGATCCACGCCGAAGGGACCCTCGCGGAGCTCGTCAAGCTGGTCGGGGGGGAGGATATCGTCACGATCACCGGCGATTTCACGGCCGACGCATTCCCCGCGCTCCCCGAAGGGGCGAGGATCGACAGGATCTCCGACGGGACGGCGAGGCTGATCGTGCGCGATCACGGCGCCGTCGGCTCGATGCTCAGCGGCTTCTTCTCGTCGGGCCTTCACGTCGATACCGTCGCGATAAGCGAACCGAACCTCCAGGGGGTTTTCCTCAAGCTGACCGGGAAGGAACTAAGGGACTAGACAGATGAATCGGGTGCTCCTCATATTCTCCAACGATCTTCGAAGAAGGCTCAAGAGCCCGCTTTCGATCCTTCTCATGATGGCGATACCGCTCGTAATGACCCTCGTCATCGGCGGGGTTTTCGGCAGATCGGGGAAGGTCGAGATGACGAAGATCAGGCTGCTCGTCTTCGACGCCGACAGGGGGATCGGCGGGCGGTTCGTCAAGCAGGGGTTCGAGCAGGGGAAACTCGCCGAGATGTTCGAGCTCACCCCGGTCGACAGCGTCGAAGGCGCCGGCCTTATGGCCGAAGGGAAGGCGTCGGCGCTTCTCATCATCCCGCGCGGCTTCACGAACGATCTTCTCGACCGCAAACAAACGGCGCTCGAGCTTATTAAAAACCCTTCCGAGAGCTTCAAGCCGATCATCGCGGAGGAGGCGGCGCTCACGATAGCGGCGATCCTCGACAACGGGACCTCCGTTTTCAGGGAGCCGCTCGAAAAGACTAGATCGATGCTCAAGGCCGACAAATGGCCTTCGCTCGGCGACATGCAGGGCCTTCTCGACGAGGCGAAGGTCCCGTTCACCCAGGTCGAAGGGTACATCGGCGATTCGCTCGTAACGCTCGGCTCGGAGACCGCGGCAGACACGGCGCGGGCGGGGGGGGGCGCGGGCAGCTCCGGCTTCAACATCTTCTCGTACGTGATGTCGGGCAGCCTGATGCTCGGCCTTCTCTTCACGAGCAACATCATGCTGAACGACATCGTGAGGGAAAAGAGCGCGGGCACCCTCGCGAGGGCCCTTTGCGCGCCGATCGGGACGGGGCAAGTCGTCGCCGGCAAGGTTCTCTCCGTCTACGCGGTGACGGCGATCGCGTGCCTGCTCCTTCTTGCCGTCGGAAGGTTCGCCTTCAGCATGGATCTCGGCGATCCGGCGGCCCTTGCCGCTCACACGGCGGCGTCGATCCTGATGTGCACCGGGATCATGACCCTTCTCTTCGGGATCGTGAGGCGCGAGAGGGCTGCTGACGCCATCGCCCCGGTCGTGATCATCGTCCTCGCGATGCTCGGGGGGAGCATGCTCTCCTTCGACATGTTCGGCGAGACGATGCAGAGGATCGGGAGATTCTCCCCGGTTTACTGGGCGAACGACGGATTCAAAAAAATAATGGTCTTCGGGGCGGGAACGGCCGACATCTTGGGGAACATCCTCCTGCTCGCCGCCATCGGGCTCGCCTCGCTCGTTCCCGGCGCCCTCCTTCTCGGAGCCGGGTTCAGGAAGGGGGGATGAGCGATGAACCGCAACGGTTCGGCATGGCTCGTCTCGAGGATCGCGCTCTGCGACTTCCGCCTCACGTGGAAGGACCGAAGCGTGATAATCTGGTCGATCATCATGCCTCTCGTCTTCATCTTCGTCTTCGGGCAGATACGGGGGGGCGGCTCCCCATCGGACGTCAAGGCGACCCTCACGATGGAGAATCACGATAACGGCCCGGTGTCCAAAGCGCTCATAGCCTCGCTCGGCCGGGAGAACCTCGCCCTCGTATTCGAGATCCCCGAAGGGGGCGAGGCGGTGAGGAGCCTCGTGATACCGGAGGATTTCTCGAAGAAGGTCCTCTCGCGCGAGAAGACCCGGCTCGTCCTGCGAAAGGATGAGGGCTCGAACGCGGAGGCCGGGCGGACAGCCGAGGTGGCCGTCGCGAGGGCTCTCGTGAAAACAGTGTCGGCGCTTCTGGAGATCGAGGGGGGGATCATTCGCGATGGGAACGGGCCCATTTCGATGGAGGGCGACTCCCTGTCCGGGAGCCTTTGGATCGCTGTCGAAAATCTCCCGGAAGGCCCGGCCGCTCTGGAAGCGGGGCTCGATTCGATCATAGCGAGGGAGCCCGCGATAACGGTCGTGTCCTCCTTCGCCGGGAAGGCGAAGGAGATTCCGAGGGGATACCAGAGCTCGGTCCCGGGGAACCTCGTCATGTTCGTCCTGATGGGAATGGCTTTCAGCGGCATAGTGATCACGCAGGAGAGGCGCGCCGGGATATTGGCGAGAACCGCCGTTTCCCCGGCGCGAAAAGTCGACATAGTGGCAGGCAAGCTCGCCGGGAGGATGATGGTCGGGATCGTTCAGATCCTCGTACTCCTCGTGGCCGGGCGCTTCATCTTCAAAATTTCCCTCGGGAATGACGTCGCCGCCCTCGTCATCCTGATGGTCGCGTTCGCGTTCTGCTGCGGAGCCTTCTCGCTCGTTTTCGGCTCCCTTTTCGGCAATCCCGACCAGGTTGTGGGGTTCGCGATCGTAACGACCCTCGTCATGTCGGCGCTCGGCGGCTGCTGGTGGCCCCTCGAGGTGGTGCCGCAGCCCTTCAGGATCGTCGCCTTCTGCCTTCCGACCGGCTGGACGATGGACGGCATCCACAAGCTCATCTCGTTCGGTTACGGCCTCGAGTCGGTAGCGGCGCATATCCTGGTCCTGGTCCTTTTCGGCTCGGCCTTTCTCGCCGTCGCCTCGGCGCGGCTGAAACTCGCCCGCTGAGCCATCAGGCGGCAATCCGCGCGCGGCGCGGGGAGAGCGGGATGTTGAACCGCATCATGAAAAAGAGAAGGAGAAAGAAGGCCGCCGCAGCGCCCTTCCCTCCCGAATGGCTACGGATCCTCTACCGGAACGTCCCCTATTACAAGCTTATGAGCGAGGACGAGAAGGCCCGCCTCCAGGAACATATCAAGATCTTCCTCGCCGAGAAGCGGTTCGAGGGGTGCGGAGGGTTCGAGATCACCGACGAGGCGCGGGTCACGATAGCCGCCCTCGCCTGCATCCTTCTCCTCGGCCGCAGGACCGACTACTTTCCGGGGATGAAATCGATCCTGGTCTACCCCGAGAGCTTCGAGGTTCGCGACCGGTACGAGATGGAGGACGGGACCGTCGTCGAGGAGGAGGAAGACTTCATGGGGGAATCGTGGGCGCTCGGCCCCGTCGTTCTCGCATGGGACGAGGTGCTGGAGAGCGTCGCGGATCCCGGGGACGGGTACAACGTCGTCTTCCACGAGTTCGCCCATCAGCTCGACGGCGAGACGGGGGAGGAGAACGGGGCGCCGCCGCTCGAAGACCGGTCGATGTACGGCGAATGGAACCGGGTCATGAAGAGCGAGTTCGAGAGGCTGCGTGGCGACGTCGAGAGGCGCCGGCCCCACATCCTCGACGATTACGGCGACGAGAATCCCGCCGAGTTCTTCGCGGTCGTCACCGAGGCCTTTTTCGAGCTGCCGAGGGCTCTTCTGCGGCGCCACCCGGAGCTCTACGCCCAGATGAAAATCTGCTACGGGCAGGACCCCGCGGCGCGCCACGGCGGCGAAAAATGACCACCGAAGGAACGGGCCCGGAAATCGCCCGCCGAAAAATGAATTTCCCCTTAAATTATTGTATGTGAAAAGGCCCCGTTTGTTATATATTGCGCCCCGGTGACCTGTCGATGAAAGGAGTTTAATGTCGCTGAACTTGTATGACACTCGAATACTGCCGTAAATGCAAAGCGGCTTGCTGCAGGCTCGGCGGCCCCGATTTCACGAGGGGCCAGAGGGAAAAGGTCCTCGAAGCCGGGCACCCCGATTTTTTCGTCGAAATAAATCCCGAACAATTCGAATTAAGGAGCAAGGACGCGGTCTGTCCCTACCTGGCGGAGGACTTTTCGTGCACGATACACGAGCTGAGGCCCCCGGCATGCAGAGCCTGGCCCGTTCACGCGAGCTGCGAAGGGGGAGGAAGGGAATATCTTCTAATGGATTGCCCGATCACGGACAAGCTTTCCGACGATGAGCTTGGCGAGATGATGGCACAGGCAGCCGCGATACCCGACGAAAGCATCGCGAATTCCTTCAAGCTCTCCAGGCTGTCGAAAGAGGAGATCGAACTTATCGAAAAACGATTCAGGATGTTCAAATGCCTCGTTTTGAAGTAAGATGAGGATCGGGCGCCCGGAAATGTCCGGGCCCGTCCAACCGGCGAGGAGGAATTGATATGAAAATATCGGTTGTGGGATTCTTCGCGGGGCTCGTCATCTTCGCGGCGATGGTAATGCCGGCAGAGCCGGCCGCAGGGGCAACCGGGCCGGGCGGCGTGGAGGAATACGAGATCCTCTCGAAACTGGTGGCCGCCGAATACGGCAGCGAGTACGAGTTGATACTCCTGAACGAGAAGACGGAGAAGTGGTGCATCAACTCGCCTCTCGGCGCCCTCTTCAAACAATGGCCGGGCCTGAAACAGGAGACGATCGATTCCTTGATCGTCGGTAACAGCGGCGAGGCCGTGCTATTCGAAAGGAAATTCGATCTGCCGGCGGCCTACGTGCTCGTCTCCGAACAGGAATTCATCGCGGCGCTGCAGGACTCGGCGAATCCGAACTGGGACAATTTCGATTCGACGTACACCGACGCCCAGGGGCTCCTGACCTTTTCGAAGATCGGGTTCGACGCGGCGCGCTCGCAGGCCCTGGTGATCTTCTCGAACGCCTATCGTTGCAGCGGCACGACGATCAGCCCGGCCGACAGGAAGATAGCCTTCTTCGACAAGGCCGGGGGATCCTGGAAACTGGTCGGGATCGCCAGGGGATTCAAGGCTCGATAGGGGTCCCCCGCTCTCCGAAGAACGGACCGGGGCTCGCGGCATTTCGCCGCTCGGCACTTGGAGGTCCGGTGCATCCCGGCCATCGCCGGATCAGATCATTCTCTTCAGCCGGATCTTCACATCCTTCGCCTCGCCCCCGCGCTCGACCCTGAAGAGGACCGATTCCCCGTCGCGCTGAAGATGGTCCCGGAGGCTCTCTCTCGTGTAAGTGCCAGCCTCGCGGCCGTCGATGGCCCGGACGATATCCCCCGCCGCGATCCCCGCGAGGTCGGCCGGAGATCCCTTGAATACCGAGAAGACCTTGAAAAGGTCGAAGTTTTCCCCCTCCATGACGAAGCGTATCCCGCACATGTCGAATTCAGACGGGTCGCCGAACGTGCCGTTCTTCTCGAGGATCATGAGAGAGCGGCCGTAATCGAAGACGACGCTGAACATGCTCAGAATATCAGCGCCGATGATCCCCGAAAAATCGTCGCCCGACAGTGCGCCCGCCGTGTCGGCGGAAAAGGTGACGACGGGGGCGTCCACGAAAAAGGGCCCGATCCCGATGCCGCGAACCCGGCCGACCGTACCAGAGCTGACTCCGCTAAGGCCGTATCCGGTGACTCCGAAGAGTGTGTCCGGGCTTTGGGCGGCGAGGCCGTGCTTCCTGGAGAACGGACCGTTGAAGACCGAGACCCTGACCCCCGTGTCGACGAGGAATCTCGCGTCGACGGGCTCCTCGCTGCCGTACAGGAAGACCTTTGCCTCGACGAAGATGAAGTTGTTCTCGACCGTGACCGGGATTCTTTCGCCGGGACCGCCGTATTCGTACGAGGCGGGGTCGTGGAAAAACAGGCGTCCGCCCTCGTAGTCGATTCGCGTCACCAGGGCCGAGAGGAGATCTCCGCCGATGAGGCCCTCCTTTCGCTTGCCCCAGTGCGGATCCATTCTCTTCAGGGGGATGGTAAGAAGAGGGCGGTCGGGGAAGGAGAGCCCGGCGATCGATATTGTCGTGGAATCGGTGAGGCCGAACTGCACAACCTCGTCTCCCGCCCCGCGGCCCTCGCCTATGATCGTCGACTGAAGCCCCATAGACCCGGCAACGGCTTCGTCGAGCGCCGTAAGCTGCCCGTCCCCCGTATCGAGGACGAAGGGGAGGGGGGCGAGGCCGTTGATCGAGACGGGAAGATAAATGATACGGTCGAAGATCTCGACCCCTCGCGCCTCGACGCTGTCGACGCGCTCAAAAACGGGCTTCGCCGGTCCCGGCATCTGCGCCCGGGCGGAGCCCGGGAGCAATGCCGCCGCCGCGGCTGAAAAAGCGAAAAACGCCGAAATCCATAACGATATAACGGGTCTCCTCATCAGGATTCCTCCTTCGATACGCCGAAGCGGCCGCGGTCCCGCGATCCGCCAGCCATGGTTGCATAATCTCAGGATATCATTATAATTATAACAAGAACTTCATGAACAGAAATTTCGACTTTCGCGGCTTCATCGGCGTGCGGCGAGGGCACGTCCGGCGGTAAATCAGGGGGAGGCCATGATGAATAAATTTCTCGCGTTGCTTGTTTTTTGTCTCGTGCTCGCCGGTCCCGCCTCCGCGCCGGGGCAGGATGTGGGGCGCATCGGCCTTTACGTCGACGATCAGCACTCCGCAAACGAGGCTGCGACGCCGGGCACATTCTCCGCGTACGTCTTCTGCCTTCCAAGCTCCGACGGGATGTTGTGCGCCGAGTTCGGGATCGATCTGCCGGAGGGGATGACGATCTTCGGCGTCACGGAGAACCCGGCTATCTCCGTGGCCATCGGCACCCTGACGGCCGGGATCAGCGCCTGCTTCGTCGATTGCAGGACCGATTGGGTGTGGACTCACCAATTCAGCGTCGCCGACATCGCGGGCGGCCCAGCGGAGATCGCGGTGGTGAGGCATCCGGCTGTCGGAACGCGCACATTCGCCACCTGCCTTCCCGGCTACCCGCTTGAGGAGGTTTTCGTTTCCTCGAAGATCTGCCTCAACCAGGCATGCCCTCCCGACACAGATCCACCGTCCCCGGAGTCGATGACAACAGCCGACGGCCTCACCTTCATGCTGACATATGACGAGGAGATTTACGAGCCTGACGCGGAATTTCCTTCGAACTATTACGTGTTCCGGTCGGATGACCCCTCAGATTCGATCGCCGTTCAATATGCCTCGGCGGTCGGGCCGGACTACCGGTCCATAACCCTGCGGCTGGAGCGGGGGGTCGAGGAAAACGCGATGTACAGGCTTCGGATAAGGAACGTGCGCGACATTGCGGGAAACGCCGTGCCCGAAGGGACGGATATATCCTTCATAGGCGTCGACGAGGAACCGCCCGACCTTTTATCCGCCATCGCAATGAGCGGGGTGAGCGTCCTCGTTCAGTACTCTGAAGTGGTGGCGGAGGGTTCGGCGGAGGATGTTTCCAACTACACGATCACGCCGGAAGAAGGCGTGCCGGATTTGACGATCGGGAGCGTCGAGCAAGCGCCGGCAGGGGATGCCGTTTTCCTGACCCTCCTCGAAACGCTCGAGCAGAACAGGACCTACGCGCTGGTCGTGTCCGGCATAACCGACATGGGAGGGAACCTCATCGATTTCGCCGGCCCGGTCTATTTTACCGCCATAGACAGCACTCCGCCGCAGGTATCAGCCGTCGAGGCGATCGACGCGCAGTCGGTCCGCGTAATCTTCAACGAAGGGGTGACGCCCGAATCGGCCGCCGATATCGCGAACTATTCGATATACCGCGCCGAATCCCCCGACAGCGTCGTCTCCATCGGCGGAATCGACATCGACTCATCCATCCGGGTCACCCTGCGGCTCGCGGGCAGCCTCGAGATCGAGGCGCCCTATTTCATAAGTATCGCGGGCGTGGAAGACTTGAACGGATTAGTCATGGAGCCACCCGGAATGACGCTGCCCCTCGTCCTCGAGGACCTCACGCGCCCGACCCTCGCTTCGGCGTCGGCCGCGAACGACACGACTATAGAACTGACTTTCAGCGAGCCGATGGACACCGCCACGACCACCGCCGAAGCGCAGTACAAGGTATTCAGGACGGGCTATATATATGACGTGATCCCGGTGAACCTCGCCCTGCCGGGCGGCGACGGCTCGGCCGTTACGCTCTTGCTCGGATCGCCCCTCCTTCATGGAACATATTACACGGTCGAAGCGACCAACGTCATGGATGCCGCGGGCAATACTATAAGGACCCCCAACACGGCGCAGGTCTTAATCCCCGATACCGAAGCCCCGATCATGGTCTCGCTGACTCTTAGAAGCATGGCCCGTGTGGAGGTCTTTTTCAGCGAGCCCCTCGCCGCGGCTCAGGCGACCGACCAGGAGAATTACCAAATCGCCAGGGACGGCGACCCGTCCGAGACGATAACCATGACCGGCGCCGCGCTTAGCACCGACGGGACGAGGGTCGTCCTCGATTTCACGCCGACGCTCGAAGATGGAGGGCAATACACGCTGTACGCCGCCGGTATCATCGACCTTCACGGGAATGTGATAATGGAGGGGAGCTCGATCGGGTTCGCGGCCGAGGATATATGGCCGCCGACGATCGTCAGCTCCGCGGTGATCGACCCCGGTGTCGTGGGGCTGAGCTTCAGCGAGCCGCTCGACGAGTCGACGGCGGAGGACACGGGCAATTACGCCTTGTACGAACGCGGCGATCCTTCCGCCGCGATCGAAATCGGCGCGGCATATCTCGAAGGGAGCACGGTGACCTTGTCACTGGCGGCGGACATGGCGGACTGGACCCCCTATGTTCTGGAGGTGGCCGGCGTCACCGATCTTGCCGGGAACAGCATCGCCGCCGGGACGAAGGTTCAACTTGTCCTTTCCAGCGACCGCCCCGACGCGCTGATCTCGCTGTATCTCGACCTCGGACGTTCCGGCACGTCGATAAAGCCGGGGCCGTACGAAATGTTCGATTGCTACGTCTGGTGCCTGCCGAGCGAAAGAGGGATGATGTGCGTCGAGTACGCGCTGGAGTTTATGCCCACCTCCGATGATTTCACCTGCTTTGCCATAGAGGAGATCCCCAACCGGGATGTTGTCTCCGTCAGCTTCGGCAATACTCGCGACGGAATCAGCGAATGTTTCAGCGAATGCCGGTACGACTGGACCTGGGTCATGAAGGTCACCTACATGTATGTATCCGGCGGCGGGCTGATCGAAGTGACAAACGATCCCGCCGTTCCGTCGATCCTCGCGGCCAACTGTCTCGCGGGATATCCCACCGAGACCGCGCGGGCGGGAACGCCGCTTCAAGTCAATACCTATTATATCGGGACAATGCTCGCCGGTTTCGACGCTCTCTTCAACGGGTACGCGATAGAGGTTTCGTGGTCGCTCGACGGAAACAGCGAGATCCCCGATTTCGCCGTCAGCAGGTGTGAAGGCGCGGGCGGGTCGTTCCTGGAGATTCCAGGCGCCTCCATCGTCCAAGACCAGATGAAATTCACCTTCACCGATCGGGATTTCGGCGGAGGGGAATCGTACCGGTACCGGGTGGAATACCTGGATGGGACGGACCGCCGCTTCCTTTTCGAGACGGAAGCGGTTCAGACCCCGTTGCTCCCGCTCTCCCTCGCGCAAAACAGGCCCAATCCGTTCAATCCGTCGACGACGATAATCTTTTATCTGCCGGAGCCGGCGAGGGCTGCTCTCGAGATCTTCGACGTCAACGGGCGCTGCGTCCGCGTCCTGCGCGACTGCGCCATGCAGCGGGGCGAGCATTCGGTGGAATGGGACGGCCGGGATGGCAGGGGGAACCCGCTGAGCTCGGGAGTCTATTTCTACAAGCTCACTGCCGGCACGGAGAAGATCTCGAAAAAGATGGTTCTGCTCAAGTAGTCCGGCCGGATCTATATTATCCGGGGCGCCATCCGCGGGGGAGGCACCGGCGCCCCTTCCGATCCCTCTTCCTGAAAATGCTTGCGATAATTCCACGCCGATTTTACAATGCCTCACATTAATCTACCCAAAGGAGGTTGGAGATGAGGAAAGGCGCAATCATCACGACAGGGCTCGTTGTTGCGGCGCTGCTGGTCGTGAGCGCGGTCGCGAGGGCCGATTACTACATCAAGCAGTCAAAGCACACTGACCCATTCACCGTCATGGGGCAGGCCCAGGCGGCGAAGGACGAAACGACCGTCGCATGGATATCGAAGACGATGGGCAGGTTCGACAACGCCGATGGCACCACGGTGATCGTCGATCCGGCCAAAAAGGTAATGTACTGGCTGAACCATTCGGAGAAAACGTACAGCGAAGTGCCCCTCATGATGGGCGACATGATCGACAAGATGGTCGAGACAGCCTCGGAGGACGCGGATGAAGAAGGAAAGGCGATGGCCGAGCAGATGGGCAAACTTGCCGGCTCGATGATGGAGATGGACATCAAGGTCACGAAAACACAGGAAACGAAAAAGATAGAAAACTGGAACTGCCGCAAATACATCCTGGAGATCAAGATGGCCATGGGAGGGGCGACTGCGGAGTCCTGGGCGACGACAGACGTCAAGATCGATCCGCAGTTGTACTGGATGACCGCGAACGCGATGATGGCGGGACAGCCGGGATTCGAGGAAGGGTTCAAGGAGATGAAAAAGATCGAAGGCTTCATTGTGTACCAGGAAACAAAGACCAAGGCCATGGGCGCCGAGGTCAAATCGATCGACAAGGTCGTCGATATCCAGGAAAAAGCGGCGCCGGCGGGGACATACACCGTGCCCGCGGGCTACAAAAAGGTCGAAGGCATGTAGGCCGATAGCGGGGCGCCCGAATGCATTTCGCGGGAAAATCGATTCAGGGCCGGCGCGATTACCAGCAGGACAGGATACTGTTCAGGTCGGAGAACGACTGCTTCATCGCCGCCGTTGCGGACGGTATGGGAGGATACTCGGGGGGCGAGATAGCGAGCCAGATCGTCGTCGACGTCTGCGCCCGGAGGTTCGAGACATTCTCGTTGGCGCCCGACCCGGAGGCGATCGAAAGGATGATCCTCGAGATCGTCGGCGAATCCCGCGACCAGATCCGCAAAAAATCCGAGGAGAAGGAAGAGCTGAAAAGCATGGGGACGACCCTGACGATCGCCGCTGGGTGCGGCGCCGAGTATGTCGTCGGAAACATCGGGGACAGCAGGACATACCTCGTCACGGGCTCGCGTATAGAGCAGCTCACGAAGGACAATTCGTTCGTCCAGGAATACAAGGAAAAATATTCCGGGGAGGAGATGGACGAGGCTGTGCTTCGAAACGTGAGCAACGCGCTGACGAGATCCCTTTCCGGCACCGATTACGAGGCGGACGTCTACCCTGGGGGGAATCGCAGGTTCACGATCGGGGAGGGCGACGTGCTCCTCCTCTGCTCGGACGGTCTCATCGTCGACAAGATCGGAGACGTCGGCCCGCGGCTCCTGAAGCTGACGAGGGAATCGGGCTCCCCCGCCAAGGCAGCCAACGCCCTTGTCGACTGGGCCTACGTCAACGGCTCCACGGACAACATCTCGGTGATCCTCGCCTACCCGGGCGAATGGGTCACGAGCGGCAAATGGGATTTTCTAAATCCTTTCCGGCGGTCCTGAAGAACTGGGGAATCCCAGCCGCCGGGAGTTTTATAACATTTTTCCGGGAGGGACTCTTGAAAAAGGCACTGATGGCGGTTCTGGCGATCGTTTTCATGACCTCGTCGGCGACAGCGCAGATCGAGAAGGGGGACAGGGAGATACAAGGCACCGCGTTCCTGTTCACCGTGTCCGGCATTACGATGCTGAACCTCAGCGGCATCTACGGGTATTACTACACCGACAGGCTCGAATTCGGGGGCGGGCCTACGATAACGTACATGGATTTCGGGTTCGACAGCGACACGACACTGGGACTGACCGCATTCGGCAGGTACAGTTTCACGGCGCGCGACAAGCTGGTCCCCTACGCGGCCGCCCAGTGGTACCAGTACGACATCGCGCCGGAGGACCCTGTCGGATTTCTCGACATGGCGTTCCTTCAGGTCGGCGGCGGATTCAAATATTTCCTCAACGAATACATCGCCTATGACGTTTCGGGGAACCTCGGGTTCAGCCTCGGCGGGGGCGATGTCTGTTTCTTCGCCGTAGCCGGGTTGTCCGCGATATTCTAGGAAGGGCCGCCATGCGAAGAATAATCATTGCCGCGCTGGCGGCGGCCGCCATTCTTGCCTCGGCGGCGGGGCGGGGCGCTCCGTCGAGCTCTATCTCGAGCGTTCGATCCCCGCGGTCGGGGGCAGGATCACGGCCCTCGCGGCGGGCCTGGAAGGGGCCACGGCGCTTTACGGAACCTCCGAGGGAAGCCTCGTCCTCGTCGACCTCGAGACGGGCGAAGAGGCGGTCCTCTTCAACGCCGGCGGGCGCGAGATAACGGCCGTCGCCCTGTCGCCCGGGAATCTTTTCGCGGCACTCGCCGCCAAAGGCTCCTCAGTCTGGCTCATCGACGTCGGGCAGAGGGCGCCGAGGGGGGAGCTCAAGGACGCGAAGGGAAGGACCGGCGTTCTCGCCTTCAGCGCGGACGGGAGATATCTCGCCGCCGGAGGGGAGAAGAAGGAGATCGCCCTCTGGGAGGTCCCGTCGGGGCAGTTTCGCTCGAAGCTCAAGGGGCACGGCGGGGAGGTCCTCGCGATATCGTTCGCCGATGGCGACCGAAGCGTAATATCCGCGGGGCGCGACCGGAAGATGATTGTCTGGGACGCGGCCTCCTCGAAGGCGCTCAGGAAATACGATCTCGAGGCGGGGACGATATCAGGCGCGGGGATCGACGTGACGGCGGCGGCGGTCAGCGCCGACCGGCTCTTCCTCGCCGCCGCGATCGAGGAGCATATCCTGAGGAAGGGGGGGCAGGGGATGATATTCAAATATCATCTCGCCTTCTTCGACGTCTCCAAGGGGGTTCTCCTGAAGATCCTCCCCGACAACGCGAGGAAGATCGAAGATGTCGCCCTCTACCCGGGCAACTGCTTCGCGGCGTTCGATAATTCGACGCTGCAGGAAAGCTCGATCGCGATGCGGAACATCGAATCGGGGAGCCTCGACCTGGTTTACCCGGTGAGCCCGGCGTGCAGGATGGTCGAGTTTTCCGCCGACGGGAGGTGGCTCGCCGGGGCTTCGGAGAAGACGGGCGGCGACGGGGAGGCGAATCTTCTCGTCTGGAAGGTCGATTACGAGATGCCCGCCTCGGGATGTTTCTCCGGCAGGATAAGGCTCGCCTCGGAATCGGAGCCGATAATCAGGAAGGGTGCCCCGAGGATCGCGGCGGTCCTCCCCTTCGCGACGGGCGTGGGGGACGAGGATCTCGGCGGAGCGGCGGGGAATTTCATGGAGAGCCGGCTGTCGGGCAACCAGAGCCTCCGACTGATCGAGAGATCGAGGGTCGGGGAGATAATCAGGGAACTGGAGCTGCAGAAGAGCGGCCTGGTCGACAGGGACAGCGCGGTAAGGGCCGGGAAGCTTCTCGGCGCCTCGCTCATGATAACGGGCAATATTGATCGCGCCGGGGCCGACCTTGTCGTGTCGGCGAGGGTGATCGACGTCGCGACAGGCGAGATACTCGGCACGAGGCAGGTCCACTGCGGCCAATGCGGGGCCGACGACATCTTCGACGCGATCGGGATCCTGGCGGGGACGATCGCCGAATGACAAAACCAGGCGGCGGGGCGCGGCTTCCGGCGCGAGGGCCGGCTCCATGCCCGCGGCCATTCGGGGAATGACGGGACGCGAGGGATGATAGAGCTAGAAAAGTACGAGATCGTGGGGGAGATCGGGCGCGGCGGGATGGCGACCGTCTACAAGGCGCGCCACAAGGTCCTTCACAGCCATGTCGCGATAAAGGTCCTCTCCGGCCAGTTCACGCACGACGGCGAATTCCTGAAAAGGTTCATCAACGGCGCGAGGAGCGCGGCGAACCTCAAGCACGAGAACATCATTCCCGTCTACGACGTCGGCGACGAGAAGGGGAATTACTACATCGTAATGGAGTATCTCGAGGGGGAGACGCTCGAGGACCGCGTCAAAAGGGACGGAGCCATCCCCGAGCCGGAGATAGAGGCGATCATGAAGCCACTCGCCGGCGCCCTCGAATACGCCCATTCCCGCGGCGTCGTTCACAGGGACATAAAAAGCGCGAACATCTTTCTCGTCAAGGGGGGCAGGGTCGTCCTGATGGACTTCGACATCGCGAAGGCCTCCGACGCCACCCTCAACCTGACGCAGGACGGGACCCTCCTAGGGACCCCCGCCTACATGAGCCCCGAGCAGGCGAGGGGGGAGAGGGCCGACCACCGGAGCGACGTCTACTCCTTCGGCGTCGTCCTCTACGAGATGGCGACCGGGAGGCTCCCCTTCCAGGGGGAGAACACCTTCTCGATCCTCAACCAGATCGCGACCACCGATCCGCCGCCGCCGCGTGAGTTCAACCCGAAGCTCGGCGGGGAGCTCGGCGACAGGATCCTCTGGTGCATGCGGAAATCCCCCGAAGGCAGGCCGGCGAAGGCCTCTGAGATTTTCGGGGGAACGGTGCCGGGAAGGAAGGCGCGCAAGGATAAGAAGAAGGGAACGGGCTTCGGTTTCGGGAAGGGAAAAGGGAAGAAGGACGGCGCTGCGGAGAAAAAGGCCGCGCCCGGGAAGCCCGGGGTGGCTGCGGAGGGCGGATACGCAGGATCGCCGGCGGAGGCATTCGCCGCGGAGACGGCCCGCGCGCCGGAAGCTCCCGTTGCTCAGCCGGTTAATCCACCGGCTGCCTCCGCGCAAGTACAGCCGGCCGCTCCCGCGGCAACGCCGCAGATGGCGCAGCAGCCGGTTCCGGCCGTAACGCCGGTAACAGCAGCCGCATCCGTGGCGGCAACCACTATGGCAGCTTCAGCCTCGGCTCCGGCGGCGAAGGGACTCGAAGAATCCCCGGCGATCGATCTCAACGCGATCACCCGGCCGCGGAAAAAGAGGCGCGGCATCGGGAGAAAGACCTCCCGGGCCGTGAAGAGGATCTTCTGGCTAGCTATTATCGTCGCCGCGCTCTTCGTCGCGAAGAGCAGATTCTTCCCCGATCTCGGCGGCGCCGACGTCAAGGCGATCTTCTCGCAGAGCGGAAGGTTCGGCAAGCTGCCGCCTCCTAGGGCGGCGGCAAGGAGCTCGCCGACATCGACCGCGAAACGGCGGCGAACCTCTACGGCGGGGCGATGGAGGCGATCGGGGAGGACAAGCCCGACAAGGCGTACGAAAAATTGTCCGCGATCAGGAAGATCGACCCCGGCAATCTTCTCGCGTACGAAGCGGCCCAAAAATTGTACGACTGGCATATCGCCCGCGCGGAAGGAAAATTTCGCGCCGGCGATTATGCGGGATTCGAAAGCTGGATGGACAGGGCCGTTCGCTTCAGCCCCTCGATGAGGCTGGACAACCTTCGCCAGAGGGCGTCGTCGTACCGGAGCATCGGAAGGTACGTCAGTCTCGACAGCCACAACGCGGCGGTTGTATATCTGAAGATCGCCGGCGCGCAGACGGGGAAACTGATCGGGAAGCTCACCGGGAGCGCGGAAAAAAAGCTGAAATCGATTTGACGGCGCCTCGCTACTGCGGAAGCGTGAATTCCGTGCCCCAAGGGTCGATCACGATCGGCGGATCCATCATCACATTGCCGCTCCCAAAGATTTCGATCAGCTCGTCGACCCGCCCAACCGACTCGGCCCACTCCTCGGCCGTCTCCGGATCGTAAGGATCGAGAAGCACGGACCGGCGGATGTCCATGAACGCCCCCAGCCAGACGTTTTCGTCGATCCCCTCGGCGGGAGACCCTCCGACAAACGCGGAAGCGCTGTCGATCATCGCGGGCAGCCCGTCCGGATCGTCGCCGTCGCCGTGCTGAATGCAGGCATCGTAAAGATTCAGCAGGCTCAGAGGGAAGGATAATCCCAGATCGCCGGCATGTTCCACGGACGGCCAGTAATATTCATCATCGACGACCTCGTCCTGAACCTCCCGAAAGATCGGGTCGTCCGCGGCCGTCTGCCACGCGGCTTCCAGCCCGTCCAGCCCGTCGACGGAACCGTCCTCCGCGGCGGCGAGCTCCCGGAGGCGCGGAAGATAATCAGCCAGGGGATTATCGGAGACGAGCTCGGTGTAGCGCTCGACCACCTCGAGCATGTCGCCCGTCGCCGAGGTGAATCCGGCCCGTCCGGCCGTGATGCCGCGCCCGTCGTCCAGGTTCTCTGCGTAGTCGTAGGATATCTCGGGCGTGTCGTTCTCGAACACGCTGATGATCTGGTCCGCGAGCAGACGCTGCTCCTCGGTAAACTCGATGCCCGACGATTCGCCGTTCCCCCCGGAGTCCTTGTCGCACGAGAGCAATCCCGCGATAAGGCACAAGCAGATGACGACATGTTTCATGATATCTCCTCTCTGAGGGCCTTGAGGCAACGGAAGAGTACTCCGACCGTCGCCATGGCGACAGCTTAACCGGCGAAGTCAAGGGATGTCGAGGCAAACTGGATGTGCCATCGTTCGGCGGTGCACTGCAGGATTTGATCGGGAACGAATCTGCCGAGCTCCGCCGGCCACGTGATGCCGTAGATGACGGGCAAGGCCAACGCCGCCCACTCTTGCCGTGAAAATTGAGCTTGACAAACTCAAATATCATGGTAATGTTCTTTGTATGATAACAAGAGAGCGACATATAAAGGAATTATCGCGGCGACTGGAACAGAATCAGGTTGTCGCGATGCTCGGAGCGCGCCAGGTCGGCAAGACAACGCTGGCCGGGGTGATCGGCGGGGAATACGGCGGAGAAGTCACAATCTTCGATCTTGAGAATCCCGCGGATCAGGCCCGCCTGTCGGAACCTCAGCTCGCTCTCGAACCGCTTCGAGGCCTTGTTATCCTCGACGAGATCCAGAGGATGCCGGATATTTTCCCCCTGCTGAGAGTCCTCGCGGACCGCCCCGGTCAGCCGGCGAAGTTCCTGGTTCTGGGGAGCGCATCCCCCGATCTTCTCAAGCAGAGTTCGGAGAGTCTTGCCGGCCGGATCTCATACTACGAGCTCCCGGGGCTGCGACTGAACGAGATCGGTATGGAGCGGGAACAGGATCTCTGGCTGCGGGGCGGATTCCCCAGGTCTTTTCTCGCTCCCGATGACGAGGCGAGCGACGCATGGAGACAGGATTTCATCAGGACGTATCTCGAAAGGGATCTGCCGGGGCTTGGGATAAAGCTGCCGCCCGGGACACTGCGCAGATTTTGGACAATGGTCGCTCACAGCCACGGGCAGATCTGGAACTCATCGCGCCTGGCCGGTTCGCTGGGAGTCGCTCACACGACAGTAAGATCCTGGCTTGATATGCTCTGCGACACCTTCATTGCAAGGCAACTCCCACCCTTTTTATCCAACACCGGCAAACGGCAGGTGAAATCGCCGAAGGTTTTCCTGCGCGACACGGGGCTCCTGCACAGCCTTCTCGGCATCACGGACCGGAAAATTTTGGAAAGCCATCCGATCCTGGGCGCTTCCTGGGAAGGTTTCGCTATGGAGCAGATTATCGAAGCGCTCGGCGTTGATAGTCGTCATTGTTATTTCTGGGCCGTTCACACAGGAGCGGAACTGGACCTTCTCATCGAGCGCGGCGGGGAGCTTATCGGGTTCGAGTTCAAACGGACCCTGTCGCCAAAAATCACCCCATCGATGCGCAGCGCCGTCGAGACGCTGGAACTTTCGCGGATGAACGTCGTCTATCCCGGAAAAGACGAGTTCCCGATGCACGACAAGATCGTTGCCGCGCCGCTGGGCACATTTATCTGACGACATTCTCTCATAAAACCGCCAGCTCCGCGCGTCGGCGCCAGAAAAGCCATGCCGTCAGGGCCAGGAGAATGGTCAGGCCCGCCCCGAACTCGCCGATCACCCAGGCGGTGACGCCCGTATCGGCGGTCAGCGGGGTGAATATCCCCTGGATGAAAAGGTTGTGGCTCGCGTGGAGAACCACCGCCGGCCAGAGGCTCCCCGATCTTAGCCGAAGCCAGGCCATCGCGAAGCTGATTCCGAGAACCCCCGCGGTGAAAAAGATCACGTTGAACCAGAGGGGTGTCGCGGCGCTGCCGTAATCCGCGAAGAAGACCGCCGGGTAATGCCAGACGGCCCATATGCCGCCGCTGATCAGGGCCGTCCGGGGGAACGACATCACCTTGATGAGCTCCGGCACGAGAAAGCCGCGCCAGCCTATCTCCTCACCCAGGGCAGGCAGGCAACTGAAGAGCACGCCGACTGTCGCCATGGCAAACGTGTAAATACCCACGTTCAGCGATGCCGAGGCGAATTGGATGTGCCATCGTTCGGCGGCCCACTGCAGGATTTGATCGGGAACGAATCTGCCGAGCCCCGTCAGCCATGTGATGCCGTACAGCGCGACGCCATAGATGACGGGCAAGGCGTAGCCCGCGAAAATGTATTTGAACCGGCCCGGTTTCCACCCGAATCCGCGCAGATTTCGGTGAAAATAAAGTTGCGCGATGATCGCCGCGGCTCCCGGACACCACATGAGGCCGATTACATGCTTCCCTAGGGATCCGGACGAGATTATCGGATAGAGAAAGACCGAGCTGAGCCCGAATGTAAGGACCAGGAACACCAGTATCTTTTTTCGCGGGAGCGACATTCCAAAATCTGCTCTTTCACTGCCGCCGGAGAGGGGTTCCCCGGGCCGCTTCCATCGCAGCAGGCGACGCCTCGCCGGAAAGAACAACTCAAGCGCCAAGGTCACGGACGCAACGATCCCCGTAATGACGCGCGCGTTGCTGGCCCCGTCTTCGATTACTATCCACCAATTGACCATCGTAACGAGAAAAAGCATGAATGTGGATAATCGACGAGCCCTCATCTTCGCTTTATCTGATTTGAGAAACCTTGACAGTATCCTTCGCATTACGCTCCTCATCCTGCGCCTCGGGCTTGGCGCAGGCATCAACTACGGTTGCGTCCGTAGCTCTGGCAGGCGTGTGTGCCGCTTGCCTCCGGCTTGAAAGCGATCTCAGCCGGCTCACGGGGTTGCATCATTGCGTTGCTTGAATCTTCGGCACGGGGCGCATGAGTGCCCCGATGACCAGGCCGAGAATCGTCCACGTTACGATTGTCCGCGCAGCGAATATCAGAGCAACGGTCAACGGAGACGCGCCGATGCCGAAACTGTTCAGGTCTCCGGCGATGGCCAGCAGGAATCCAATCAACACAAAGAACAACACACGATTGACGAAACGCGATCGGAATTCTTCCGAAGTCATCGAGAGCATCGACGCGCCGATCAATGGCATAATCAGAAACTGGATAAGCCCCAGAATGACTCCAAGGCCCGCTGCTTCGTGGCCGGCGCCGGAATATTGAATTCCGAACACGGGCTCATTCCCGGGGAAGCGACCTTCGGACGTAAGGGCCGGATTGCATAGATAACGTCCCGGCTCTGTGATGGCGGACTTCAGCACGCTGTAGACTTCTCGTTCATTGGGCACCTGCTTCATGCTCAATCGGGCATTGAAGCCCAACAAACCGTTGAGAATAAATGTCCAGGCCACGAGAACAACTGCGCCGACCAATCCCGGGACGAATATCTTTTTCATCATGGCGAACCTCCGTTGCCGGGCGAAAGCAAGACAATGGGCTTTCATTGATTCTCCAGACGCCGCTTGGGGCATAATTTAGCCTAAAGGAGGAGTCCATGGGTTGCAAGAAATTTCCCCCGAATTCAGGGAAGAAGCCGACGGTGTGCCGGGATCGAGGAAGGAGGAGTACGATAATGTTCGACCCCGCGGCCGTTTGGGGCGGCTTGCTACTTCAACAGGATCATCTTTCTTGAAACAGTCTCTTTTCCGGTTTTCAGTCTATAGAAATACGTTCCCGAGCTGACGGGATTGCCGTTCTGATCATGACCGTCCCATTCAATTTCGTGCCGGCCTTTTCCCTGGGACTCATCGGCGAGTGTTGCTATGTGCTTCCCGGAAACATCGTAGATCCCAAGGATCACGTGACATTTTTCCGGGAGGTAATATCCAATCGTAGTCGAAGGATTGAAGGGATTGGGGAAGTTCTGGCGCAGCATCAGTTTCATTGCCGGGATATCGACCTGTGCGGTCTCGAAAAGCATGATCCGGTCCTCTTCATCCAGCAGATAGACCCTGTATCTGCGTGAGGTTCCCGGCTCAACATGGTTGTCCACATATTCGAAGTTGATGCCATCCCCCGTCACTGCCGGCTCATGCACCGAGACAAAGAAAGGATCGGGATTCGTTCTCTGTTCTATATCGAATCGAGCTTCCTGAACGAAATCCGAAAGCTTCCACCGCAGCACGGCGGCTTCACCATCCAGGAAAGCGCCAAAAGAAGCGACTGTTGTCGCCGTCTCGTCCCCCTCGGCCAGCCAGATATCGTAATAGGCGCATTCGCCGGTCGACGACCCGATATTGGCCTGGAGAAAAGAATAATCCGGAATAGTCACATATTCCGTGGCGGCAAATTCAGGCGCCATAAAATCCGATAGAGGAGAAGTGATGCTGTCGACCTCATCTATCGAATATTCGATCGTCCCCGGGGATTGGTCGAGCCTTAATCTGCAATCGTAAATCCTGTCCTCGGGGAGCTCCGGCCGCCCCCAATAATCGGCAACTGCCCAGGATGGATAAAGTACGCCGCCTATACACTCGAGCCCCAGCTCGACCTTATGTACGCTGTAGTCCGTCTCCCATGGAGGGATCGTGGTGAGCCCGAAGATGCAGCTCGCGCCGGTGCTGAATCGGAAAACGACCTCGACGGGGCTGGTCATATCCAGCGCCGTTCCTGAGACTATCGCGGCGGTAAGATCCGCCTCGGTGGCATAGAGGCATCCCGCGTGTTCCGGCGACCAGGCGACCAGGTTCCCGGCCCAGTCGAAGAAGGGGTGCGTGTTCGCCACCATGAAATCGTGAATCGGGCCGGATGGATCGCAGGGCAGGATATAGATGGTCACATCATCGGAATCTTCAAGCGCTCCGTCGGATGCCGTGACCGTGATAAAAAGCGTATCAGCATCATCGTAATAAGTCTGCCAGGAGATGGTGCTGTCTGACACCACCAAACGGGGATCATCGACATACAGTGTTATGTCATCGTAGTCGGGATCGAATACTGAGACGGTGAAACTCAACAATTGCCCGGCATAGACGTATTGGTCCTCGATCTCCTCGATGACGGGGATACTGTTCCCGGCCTCGGTAACGGAGATCATCATCGTATCCTCGGCCATATAGATCCCGTCGCTCGCGCGGAATATCACGCTGTAGCAGCCCTCGTCTCCGGGCTGCGGCGCCCAGTTGAAAAGACCGGTCCCGGGCGAGAATCCGAATGTTGTCGGCAATACATCCGCCGCGTTTGTCGAGAATACGATCGTATCCTCCGGGTCCGGATCGGTTGCGGCGAGCTGCAAGGCAAGGGTATCCCCCGCATCGATGGAGGTATCCGCCATGCTGACAAACTCGGGGAAATGAAGATCGGGATGGACGATCATCGCGTATATGTCCTCGTCTCCCCCGCGACTGTCCCTCCATACCAGGAAGGCTCTTCCGCCGACTGTCGAAAGAACGAGCGGCTTGAGTTGTTCCGATTCTTCGGTACAGACCGGGAAGCCGTCGATATCCCAGACGGCGGTTCCGTTCGTGTCGATTGCCCGCACATAGACATCTTTTCCGGCCCGCTCGTCCTCCCATGTCGCCAGGATGCCGCCCTGCGACCATTCGCATGTCGAATAGCGCCTCGGGTAGACCGGAGCCGTCGTGACGGCCGGCGAAGAGGGCCATTGCATCGTTCCATCCATCCCGATCCTCATCGCGCGCAGATCCCATTCTGATCCGGCAGGTTCGGCCCAGACCACAATGGCGCCTCCGCTTCCGTCAGATGAGATCGCCGTTCCGGTGGGGGCATCGCTTCCAGTATAGAGCGTCAGGACGCCGGACATGCTCGATCCGGATGGAGTGAGCCTGTTTGCCAGCACATCCTCGACCTGTGTCGACCATGATATACAGGAGCCTCCCATACCATCGCCCGCGATAGACGGGCTGCCGTAGTTATAGTGGTAACTGTTATAGGATACCTCGATGCCGCCATTCAGGAATCCCCATTCGGTGATGCCGGATGCGGTTACGTGTTGTGCAAAAATCCGGTTTCGTGAGTAGTCAGGATGAAAAAAGCTCTCCTGCCAAGTCACAATCGCGCCGCCTGATCCATCGGATGCTATGGCAGCAATACCCTTGTCGAAGGTATTCGTAGCCAGACGGACTCCTCCCGGGTTCCAGAGTGGATTGCCGGCTGGCCCAAGCCTCTGAGCATAGATATAGTCACCGTAAGAAAAAGCAGCGATAACACCACCTGCACCGTCAGAGACAGCGTCCGGATAGCCGCGCATAGTATCGGCGCCCACGGGAACGCCGCCCGGGCTCCACAGGGGATTGCCGTCCGGGTCGAATCTCTGAGCGTATGGCCGTATCGGTCCGTCACGGTCATCTCCCCAAAGGACAATCACTCCTCCCGCTCCATCCGAGACAAGCCTGCCTTCTTCCTGGGTGCGTTCTGCCGTGCAGACAGGAATTCCTCCGTCGTCCCATATGATATTTCCGAGAGAATCCATTCGCTGGATGTACAGATCCTCATAGTATTCCCCGCCGCGCTCGTCGGACCAGACCACTATGAACCCGCCGGCGCCATCGCTTATAATGTCTTCCACATACTGGTTGGCGCGTGCCGTGCAGACAGGATTGCCGTTGCGAGCCCACAGCGCCTCAGAATCACGAGGTGAAACCATGACGAACAGGCAGATTACAGAGATACAGGATACTATATACCGCATGTATATATTATATGAGCTGAAGCGAATAAATACACCTCCTTAGTTTCAACACCCTGCTTCCAGAACCCATATCCTGCAGTGAAACATGCACAACCATCGGCCGGCTCGAGGCCGGGATCAAGGCCATAGAGCGGCAGCTCGCCGTTCCGGGGAGAACCGATAAAAATTGACTTGCCGGGTGCGGGGCGCATATAATCGATTCGCGTAAAAGGGATTTCAAGGAGTCGCAATGGGAAAACCAGCAGCGCGGATGGGAGACACGGTCAAGACCTGCAACGACCCGGCCGACATGCCGGTCGGCAAGATCATAGCCGCGGGCAACGTGATGATAAACAAGTTGCCCGCCGCCAAGCAGGGCGACCAGGTGATCGGCGTCGACATTCATATCGTCTTGATCCCGTCCCCCGGGGGGCCCGTCCCGACGCCACTGCCGCACCCGTTCGCAGGGATGCTCGACGGGCAGCTCTCCTCGTCGGTAAAGATAATGGGGATGCCGGCGGCGATCGTCGGAAGCACCGCCTCGAACATGCCCCCGCACATCCCACAGGGGGGCCCCTTCCAGAAACCGCCTTCGAACAAGGGCGAGATCATCCTCGGCAGCCCGAACGTCATTCATCGCATAACGGCGGCGGCGGGGGCGGAGGAGGCGGCGCCGCGGGCTCGGGCGCGGCGGCCGCGACGGCGAAGGCCGGCGAACAGACGGAAGGGCATTTCCTCGACGTCAAGGTGGTCGACAAGGGGGGGAAGCCGGTCACCGGCGTGAAGTACACCCTCAAGGGGCCCGACGGAAAGGAAGTCGGGCGATTACCTGACGGGCACGATCGAAAGAGGAGGCGTCAAGGAAGGCGACCACGATATAAAATTGACCGCGATAACGAAAGCCGCCTGGTCCGCGAAAGAGGCGGCCGTCGGAGACAAGGTCAAGATTCAGATAGAGACGGTCGGGATCGACTCGGGCGAGAAGGCGACCATACAGATATTCATCAAGGACGCCAACTTCGCCGACCACGAGTTCGAGAAGATCGACGCGAAGGTCGACTCGGACAAGATCGAGCACGAGTGGGAGCTGAAGGTCGACGAGAAACTTTTCAACGTCCAGGAATACAAGGAACAGAAGAATTATTCCAACCCATATTACTATTTCGTCGTCGAGACGGCGGGGATGAGGCAGCGTTCGGGCCTGCTGAAATACAAGGACTGGATCGAGCTCGAGCTGCAAGGACAATGACGGCAAGCCGATCGGCGGAGCGGAGTACCAGGTACACCTGCCCACGGTGAAATCAGAAGAGGGAATCTCGATCAGAACGGAACCGCCAGGGTGGAGAATATTCCCCCGGGCCAGGTGAAGGTCATTTTCGACGCGGGGTAACCAGCCCCAACAAGCGAAGGAACAGCCGGAACCGGCGCGCGCCGGCCGGCGCATCATTATGGCGAATACTCATGCCAAAGGAGTTTTTTCCCTTAATCGCAAGGTCGTCGACATCCTTGAATTCGGGAAGGAATATTACACCAAGGAATCGCCGATCCTCCTGCCCTCGAAGCCCGATGACGCCGATCAGAAAAAGATTCCCGGGATAAGGGGCCTCGCCGCGGCGTACAAGCAGTTCGAATTCGATTCCCGGAAAAGGCTCGTCGTCGTCGCTCATTCCGATGACGGCGGCGACGTGAAGAAGAACTTCACCCTCTCAGCCCTTCGCGCGGAGGGCGTGACATGCCTTCTGACAGGCGAAGCCGAACGCTGGAGCGCGATCGCCGAAACCGGGCAGAAGGTCGAGGACATAAAGCGGATCCTCAGGTATTTCCATTACAACAGGAAGAACATGGAACTGCAACCCGCCCGACATCGACGGCAAATGGGACGGAGGCAACGAAAAGGCGATCCTCGCGGCGACGAAAAATTTTTTCATCGGGTACAACAAGGTCCATACGCCCAAGCTCAACATTGCGCTCGTCGACGGTTCGATAAAAACGGACAAGAAGTGGCCGAAAGATGTCTGGAAGGCGGTCTGCGGGCTCTACCTCGAGGAGATGTGCTCGGCTCTCGGCATCAAGCCGAAGCCGCCGAAGACGGGTCCCGGACACGTCCAGGCTCCCGAAGGGCGACCTGAAATTCATAAACGAGGCAAAAAAATCCGTCGGCTGCGGCGCGTCCTTCGCGATGACCGAAAACAAGTTTAAGAGCAACTACCCGACCGACAAATACAGCCGCGTCGAGCTCCTCTTCTACAACGGAAGCGATATCAACCAGCCGACCAACAAGATCGGCGCGCGGATCTTCGCATGCCCGGCGGGCGATGCGACGAAGCACACCTCCAACGGCCCGCCCAAGTGCCCCCTGTGGTACGCCAATAATCTTTACGCCAACTATATCGACCCGGAGAAGGATCTCAAGTCGACCGCGTATCATCTCTCCTTCACCTACATGGACAAGGTCAAGGTGAAGAACAAGAAGCCGACCGTTCAGAAGGCGCCGGCGGGCCTTACGATCGAGGCGTACCATTACAAAAAGGTCGGCGCGAAGTGGCAGAAGCTGCCGATCAACTCGATCACCAAGTTCAGCGACGGCGTCTACACCGTGCAGGTCGACGATTCACTCCGACGCGGGACGACCTGCATTTCGAATTCAGCACGAAATCCGAGGCGGGTCCCGACAAGACGAAATGGATCTTCACCTCGGCGGCCGATTCCGCCCCGAGCATCGTCGAGAAAAAGACGGCCGACGTGAGAGCCCTCCAGGTGCCGGACAAATACGCCGACTATTTCAAACATTACGACCTTCCGAAGGAATGGTCGTCGCAGCTTTACTGGACCCGGTACAAGGACGGCGCCAACGACAAGGGCGGCCGCTTCGAGGCCGTGATGAAGGCGCTCAAGATCAAGCCGTATGGCACGAAGACGACCCAGGCGACAAACCCGCTGACCTTCTGCCTCGACGACATAGTCCTCGTCGACAAGGAGGGCAGGCAGAATATCAACGACTCAGCCAACGCCGCCCCAAAGGACAAAAACGCAACAGACGGTCTCGTCAACCTGTCGAACAACTCGAGGTATTCGCTCTTCTACGTGCAGGAGGACAACCTTGTCCTGTACAAACCCGAGACCGATTACCCTTCGCTCACCGATTTCAAGTTCAAGCAAAACCTGATAACGGATCTTCCGACGGACGGCGTGGTCCGGCTCGTCATCTTCGCCAACGACGTCTACAGCGTCTCCGACGCGCGCACCGAGAGGACCGCGAAATTCCAGTCGCCGAAACATGTCCTCGGATGCCGGGCCGCGACAATCGGCGACGCGAGGCATCATTTCGGGACGAAGATAAGCGGGGAGTCTTTCTACAATGCCGCGCAGAAGGTAACCCTCGCAAACGGCAGCACGGCGGTGACGGGTACGGGGACGAAATTCCTTAAAGACGCCATGAAGGGCAGCATATTGACCGTATACAAGGGGGGAGCGTGGAGGGATAAAACTTACACGGTCGCTTCCGTTCAGAGCGACACGCAGTTGACGCTGACCGGCAACCCCGACCCGGGAGAAGTCGGGGCCGACATGTTTTTCCAGCTCCATGTTCCCAACTACTATTGCCTGTCATGCGGCAAATTCCAGCTTCATTACATACACGGCGGGTGCCTGGTCCCCGACCCGGCCAAGGCCGACAATCTGAAGGTCCGTTCGTTCCTGCTCGTATACTGGAGCGGGCGATACAAGAAATCGGGGGCGGGGGTCACCGATCGCAGAGGTGGCCGAGTTCGGCAAGGAGGGCCCGAAGAACACGAAGGAACGCTGGGAGCACAAGGGGTACACGATCGAGCCGAAGACGGCCGACGGCGAGGGGAAGGGAAAGGTCCAGATAAAGCCTGTCTTCCATTTCGAAACGAAATACCCGGCGAACGGCGGCAAGCACGGGTGCATGGTGTCGATCACGAACAACTCCGGCGACGGCGAGATGGGCGTGGACGAATCGAAAATGTACAAGAAGAGTTACAAGAGCCCCGTCAACCCGGGCGATCACAGCGACTACAACCGGGGGGAGCAGACCGACATCGACGGGAAGAAGTACAGGGAGCTCGTCATCGCGCACGAATACGGCCACGGTACGGGCAAGTACGACGATTACGAGTACTCGGACGGAAGCCTCCACGACAAGAAGGAGAATTTTTTCCTGCAGTGGTACCCGGCGATGCCGTACCAGTGGGATTTTAAGTCGATGATGTGGTACACCGAAGCGCCGCGGATGAGGCATATCTGGAATTTCGTCGCCCGCCTCAACGATGCCGCGGCGGACGACGGCGAGCTGAAGAAGATACTGAACGGCACCGAGTACAAGATAGTCCACCGTTTCGACAAGGGCGGCGTCGCCAAAACGATGAACTTCCATCTCGCCTCGGCGCCGAACGACTATCGCGACATCACCAGGCCGCATAAGTCCGGAACGACCGTTTTCGCCGCCGCGAGAGCGGCGGTCGCGGGACAGCCTGAGATCCTGGCCGGGCAGCCGGGCGGACCGAAAGCCGCCGTGGCGCCGGTGGCGCCCGTGCAGGGGAAGGGGAAGTTCGACCTTCATCTTTTCAAGCTCGGGGAGGACGAAACGGCGTGGAGCATCCAGATAAACAACGCGTACAAGAACTGGGCGTTCGACGGGATACTGTCGGTCGTCATCAAGGTCGGATTCAAGTTCGTAAACTACAAGGCGAAAACCGGCCCGACGACCTACGCGACGAACAACTGGTCGGACGGTGTCATCGACAAGGGCGTATGGATGGCCGCGGTCAGCTCTTTCATCAAGAGCAAGCTCAACGGGCGGTTCTATCTCGAGGGGACCGACGCCGATTTCAAGCGGACGTACCTGTTCTTCTTCCCGTTATGCCTCGATCTTGATCAACTGCAAATAGACGCGGCGGCGAAAGTGCCGCCGGAAAACAAACCGGCCGATTACACGAAGGCTCACTACACGGTGAGTGTGATATACAACAACAACGACAAGGTGCCCGAGCCGGCCGCCACCACCGAGCTCGAGGTCGGAAACGACGTCTCGCGCGGATGGATCGCGCGGTACCTCTTCGGGCAGGACGCCGCGTGGACCGGCGCCGCGGCGCCGTATCATTCGGTGGACGAATCGCAGCCGGCGGTCAACAAGAAGGTAAGGAATATAGGAGGAGGCACGGCGGTCGCCTTTCAGGCCGCCGACCTGGAATTCATAAGGGATTGGCTGAGAACCGAGCTCAATGACAATTCGTTCAACGTGGTCGGCACACCGAATCCGTAGAGGCGGGGGGATCGAGGACTTGAGAAAAAGATTCAAATATCGTTTGATGCTGTTGGCCCTGCCGGTCATATGCATTTCATGTATCGCGGAATCGAGCGATGGAGTCAAACCAAAGGAACAGACGATGACATTCAGCCTGAAAAACGCCGGTTATCCGGTCGAGTTCGCCAATTACCAGCGCAATTCCTACGTCCCCGTCGAGGCGAGGCGGGAATGGAAGGCGACATGGTCCGCAAGGTTCGAGGCCATCGATCCAGAATTGCCGATATCGCCGAGGGCGGTGCTGGCTACCGATTCGGTTGTCGCGGCGAAAACGGCATCGGAGCTCTTCGTCTACACCACCTCGGGAAATTTCCAGTTCTTCGAGGCGACGAACAATCCGAGCCCGGTCGTGCTGGGGGCCGGCGCCATGGCGTATTTCAACGCGAATTCAGGCCTCGTCTACCAGGACTACAATCGAAAGAAGCTGAAGCCGGAAGAACCGGTCCCGGGGTTCGACCAATGGGCGTACGCGCTGCTTATCAGGCCGGCGATCGACGAGGTGCTCGGCGTCGTTCAGAACGCCGGCATCCGCGGGCAGAGCGGGAAGAAACATTATATATACAGGTTCGTCCGCGGCACACTCGCGAAGAAATGGTCTTATCAGTTTGACGGGATCGTCAACCAAGCCCTATTGACGGCGGACGAAAAGACGCTCGTCACCGTTACGGGCGAAGAGGTCGCCCTGTACGACGCGGAAAGCGGGAAAAGCGATCGCGGGTTCAAGACGGGCCTTCCCGAGCCGCTGGCCGCGTCGCTCGATCTTGCCGGCGGGCTCGTCGTGATGGGGAAAACCGAGGACACCGCGGCGGCAAAAAAGATCCTCAAGGTCTTTTCGCCTGCGGGAGAGGAGCTCTGGTCGGTCGACCTCGTCAACCCGGCTCAAGTCCAGCCGCCCACGTGCGGCGAGGGCGGGACCGTTTACGTCGTCGACAACGGGTGCCTGCAATGCATCGCCGACGGCACGGTCAAATGGACGACACCGCCGATATTCGGCGCGGGAACGTGCGTCACAGTGACGAAAGGGAATCACCTTCTGGTTCTCGACGGCGCGCTTCTCTGCCTTTTCGATCCCGCCGGGGAGAAGATATTCAAAAGCATGGTGTCGATGGAGGGCGAAGCGTTCGGCGTTCCGCCCGCCGTCGACGCGCATGGAAGAATCTATGTGCTGAGCGAAAAAAGCCTTTACTGTCTCGAATAACAAAGGAGCGGCCCTTCATAAAGGACGAATGGAGCCATGAGCAAGCAAATCGACAGGTTCAATTTCGATCTGCCTGAAGGATGGCAGGATCAGACTGTATTTCATTTAAGGGGGCCGGTCATAGACGACCAGGATCACATCCTGACGCTCGTCCTCGACCGCAACCCTCAACGGACCGACATCGCGGAATTCGCCCGCTTGAGAACGGAGCCGGTCATGAAAGCCTTCCAGGGCGTCGAGGTGCTGAAGGACGAGGAGACGACGCTCCCAGGCTGTTATCCTTCATGGGAATTCGTCTATCGCTGGATACCGGCCGAGGGGATGAAGATATTCAAAAAATATATCTTCGTCCTCCGCGAAAGCCGCGGGTACAGTTTCGAGATCGAATTCACGAAGAAGTCTTACAAGATGCTCGGCGAAAACGTGAAAAAGGTCGTGGAGAACCTGCTGCCGGGAACGTACGAGCCGTTGGAAGGGTGACGGGTTACCAGCGACGTTCCAGTTAAAGGAAAATCGACGATGCCGAATTCCGAATTCAAGAAACCGACCGACTCGAAGGAGGAGATCAAGCTCGATTCGGCTCTCATCTATGCCGACTGGCGGCAGGGGGCCGCATATACGGGGTACGGGGCCTCCTTCGAGGTGGTGACCGTTTTCGTCGGCAACGGGGCGAAGATCGAGATCACGGGAAAGACCGAAAACGGAAAGAAGCTGGGGAAGATAAAGGATACGATCGACTCGAACAGGTACATCGGCTCCTTCGAGATCCCGGCCGACGCCGAGCCGGGCGACCTCGCGTACTTCGAGGTGAAGCTGTCGGCGAACGGGATCGACGGCGAGTCGAGCCGGATCCCGGTCCGCCCGGCGCCGGTCGTTACGAATATGGCCTGGAGCGCCAAGGAGGCGCGAAGGGGCGACACGCTGAAGCTCACCGCCGACGTCGACAAGGTCGAGCCGGGCACCGAGGCCGCGGTAACGATACTCGAATACGACAACGACGGCGCCCATGACAAAATCGTCGAGCTGCCCGCAGTGATAAAGGACAAGAAGCTCGAGGTGGAATGGGAGTACGTATATCACGAAGACGTCGATGAGATCCCGACTGCCGAGGAGATAAAAAGGTACGGCGCCTCGTACAACCCTCCGGAATATTTCTTCGTGATCGACATAAACGGGTTCAAATCGGGGATGAAGCAGGAGTCGGGAATACTGGCTTTCAAGGACTATATAGAGATTTCGCTCCGAAACGCGGATGGAACTCCGAGGGCCGACGAAAAGTACACGCTTCACCTTCCAGACGGATCAAAGAAGGAGGGAAGGCTCGACGCGCGCGGTAAGGCCCGTGAGGACGGGATCCCGCCGGGGCACGTCAGGGTGGAATTTCCAGATATGAAACAGGTCAACCAGGGCGGGCAGGATTAGGATATGCCGGGATTCGAATATACGATAAGCCAGGGAGATTCGGTGGGAGGGCTCGCGAGGCGCTATCGGATCGAGGGGGGATGGCGGGCGATATGGGACGACGAGCATAACGAGGAACTTCGAAGGCTTCGGGGAGGGATTGACGGGCTCCTCCCTGGCGACCGGATCTTCATCCCCGGAGCGGAAGGCAACATCTGCGAGACGCCGAGCGGCGCCGCGGTCGATTTCACGGCGCCCCCGCCGTTCAGGATATTCGACGTGGACGGAAGCTCGATGCCACCGACAGCCGTTCCCGTGCGCGGGGAGATACGAATGAAAGCCCTGCACGACGAAGGAGCTTCGGGGCGCTGGATGTGGACGACGCCGAGCGCGAAGATCACCCTGTCGAACCACGAGACCGACACGGTGACGATAACGGCCGGGGCCAATGTGAGCTCGGGCATCTCGGCGGAGGAGATACGGCTGACATTCGTCCCGGCCGACGGCGGGACGAGCGAGGGGGCGGCCGAAGAGAGCTCCGAAAGCGAATCCTGCGAGGAGTCGGCGGAGGAGGCGACGAGCGAGCCGGTCTGCGACCCGGACGCCGAGGCGGCCGAGGAACCGATCGGGGGCCCCGTCTACGTTGCGACGAGGATCACCGTGATATCGGTGGCATTCTCCGCGAGCGCGTCGCATCCATGGGGGTATGACGGGATGGGGGCAAACTGCGACGATGCAACACCCGCCGGGCAGACGCCCCACCTTTCGGTCAAACAGAGAAGCAGGGGGGAGGTGGCGGTGACCGTGACGGGCGGCGCCACGGGGGGAATGCTTCGGTTCACTTCGGACGACGCCTCGGTTGCAGAAGCGGAGACGGACGGAACGCCGCCGGCCAATTTCACCCTTTTCATAAACGGCAAGGCGGGGGACGCCGCGACCGTCATCCGCGCTCGCGCCAATTCAGATGACGGCCCGATCTGCGCGAGCCTCGCCGTCAACGTTTACCAGGAGAAATCCGTCACGGCGAAGGTGGCGAAGGTCTGGGACTCCACGTCAGCGGCAACGAGGCTGAGCAGGCCCAGCTTCAGCGTGGCCGACACGCAGACGGCGGTGAGGGAATATTACAAGCAGGCCGTCGTGACGATCGCCCTCTCCGATTACAGTTCGACGGGCGCGGTGATCGACGTGAATTTCGATCCGGGCGGCGCGGGGGCGCTCGTCCTCGAGGCGGGGAGAACATCGGCGGGAGAGCAGGCGATAATCAACGCCCTCACGGGGACGGACAAGAAGATCGTGATAGTGAAAAACTTGAAGTGGCTCTTCAATCTCAGCACGGCGGCGGCGATCGGCGACGGCACGATCACCCTTGGCAGCCACATCACGAGCGATTTGATGGCGTATATAACTCCGGACACTTACCAGCTCGGAGGGCCGGGGAACTATGAAGAGGTGGAGGTCACGGCCGTCAATGCGGGCACGAGGGTCCTGACCCTCGCGAGCCCCGCGACCAAGGCACATCCCATAACCGAGGGGATCTGGTGGCCCCTCGGCGGACTGAGCGGCGATCCGGCCTTCGTCAAGGAGGGAAGCGACTCGCAGGATATGGTCAACAAGGTGATCGGACACGAATTCGGCCATGAGCTGCTCGATTACTACGATCTGAACAAGGCCGAGTGCCTGATGCATTTCTCGAATTCGAGAACTGGGACCAGGATTCGTTTCAAGGATCTGGCAAAATACTACAACCCGCCCGGGGGAAACGAAAACCAATGGAACGTCGTCACTCGTCCATAGCAGGCGGCGCGCCAGGCGCGCGAAAAGCGGCGTTACGCCCTGCCGCGGTAATATTTTTCGCGGCGATCGTCCACGCGGCGCTCGCCGCCGGCTGCAGCTACGAATCGGGGAAGGAGAACGAAAAATTGAGCCAGGCACAGGAACAGATCATGAAATTCAGGACTGGAGAGGAGTTCCGCGGCGACGCGGGGGTCTACCTCGTGAACGGCCGGCCCGACGCGGCGGTTCTGGCCGAACTGCGAACGGCTCTGGGCCGCGAGGAGGAGCCGGTGCGCGAACAGGTATGCCGCCTGCTTGCCGAGATCGCAAAGAGCGCCGATCCCCTTTTCGCGAAGGGGGGAAATCTCATCCGCGACAGGTCGGTGATCCCGATACTAGCGGAGGAAGGGATTTCGCGGGAAACGGCGGCGAGGGATCTCTGCGTCGGATACCTGCAGGAGTGCGTGCCCGCGGCCGTCCTGAAGGAATTCGGCAAACAGCTCGCGGGAAATCTCCGGATCTGGCCCGATTCGAGGCTTCTTCTCGCCGTCGCAAAGGCGAAACCTCCCGAGGCCGCCGAGACGGTCGATTCGCTGATGAAGATACCCGCCTGGGCGGAGAGGGCCGAAACGAGGATCGCCGCCGCGGCGCTCGGCGACAGCAGGATCGAGGAGGCATTCGTCAAGCGATTCAGGGAAGCGACGGAGCCGAAGGAGAAAGCCGAGGCGGCCAGGGACCTCGGATACATCGGGACTCCCGCAACGCTCGCCGCGCTCGCCTCGGGGATGCGGACCGGCCTCGTGATCGAGAAGACGGGGGTCTCCCGCAGATCGGTGAGGATCTTCGTCATCGACGCCCTGAGGTACAATTATCCGGACAAGACATTTCTATACTCGAACGCCGTCAGAAGCGATGCGGACTACGAGACGATCGAGAAGTTCTGCGAGGAGACCTTCGGCACGAAATGGAAAGAGGCCCGGCCGCCCTTCCTCTGGATTCAGGGGTACCCGAGCGAGCCGCCGAAAGGGAAGTGACGAAATTTAGGAGACCAATCTACCAAATTCGCCATAACCGCGCAACTCATTATCAATTATCGGGTTGAAGCGCCAGCAATCTGTAAATTCCGCGGGTCGACGATCGTCTCGACGGGGTTTCACAGAAATTATTTGTTACCAGACGAAATTACGCTTGCAAATAGTGACACTATATGCAATCATGGTTGCATATGGTACACAGGAAATGGTGGAAGAAACGGATAGAGGAAGCCTGGCTCGAAAAGAACGTAGTCTGGCTCTCCGGCGTCAGAAGGGTGGGCAAGACGTTCCTTTGCCGGTCTCTTCCGGATATCGAGTATTTTGACTGCGAGCTTCCCAGGACCCGAAGGTCGATGGATGATCCTGAAGGTTTCCTGGAAAGCATGGGCGATCGCCGGATAGTCCTGGATGAGATCCACAGGCTGCAGAATCCGGCCCAGCTCCTCAAAATCGCCGCCGACCACTTTCCCGGCTGCAGGGTATTGGCGACGGGATCTTCCACTCTCGGGGCGTCATCAAAGTTCAGGGATACCCTAAGTGGCAGAAAACGGAACCTGTGGCTGACTCCCCTGGCAGCGGCCGACATGGCGGATTTCAAAAAGATGGATCTGCATCATCGCCTGCTTCGCGGCGGGCTTCCCCCGTTTTTTCTTTCGAAGAATCCGCCCGACAAAAATTTTCAGGAATGGATGGACGCCTTCTGGGCAAAGGACATTCAGGAACTATTCCGGCTGCAGAGTCGAAGTTCGTTTCAGAGATTCGCGGAACTGCTGCTTGCGCAGAGCGGAGGAATTTTCGAAGCCACACGTTTTGCAGGGCCCTGCGAGGTTTCGCGGACGACCATCGCAAATTATCTCGCGGTGCTCGAGGCGACTTTCATAGCCCACGTGATCAAGCCGTTCAGCAGCCATCGCCCGACTGAGATAGTGTCGGCTCCGAAGGTCTACGGCTTCGACACAGGATTCATCTGCTACCACAAGGGCTGGGACGCATTGTCCCCACGGGAGTATGGCATTCTATGGGAACATTTTGTCCTGAACGAGATCCAGGCTGCCCTCCAGACCAGGAAGATCAATTATTGGCGCGACAAACGCGGACATGAAGTGGATTTCGTGCTTGCCGGGAAGGACAGGGACCCGATCGCCATCGAATGCAAATGGTCGGCCGACGACTTCGATCCCGTCAATCTCCACGCATTCAGAAGACAATACGGGAATGGGAAAAACCACGTCGTGGCAAACGATGTGAAGAGAAGCTATAAGCGCAATTACCGCGATCTGTCCGTCGAGTTCGTGTCGTTGCAGGGTCTTATTGCAGGGATTTCAGGATAACAAGACATTCCTGTAATTTATATTTCCTCTCCGGTTAGAGCACGCGTTATGGAATGTTGCAAATCGTAACAATAACGTCCCCGGCGCATCTTCCGACACCCGTTATCACATAACCGGCATTTACATGGTCAATGACAACCACGCAATAACCTGTCTGGCCGGGGGTTGCCGCACTTCCTCCGAAGATGGCAGGTTCGGTTGGAACCCCCGTGTACGGATTGATCAGGAGCGATCCGTCCGGCAGAAGATCGCAAACAGTATCTCCTCCCGGAGTCGCGTCAGCCGCCGACGCCGGGTAGACTCCGCCATTCGCCGCGGCGAAATCTTCCACAGCGGCGCGGAGAATCTGGCAGTTGGCCAGAACCTTGGCGTCATTCGGCCAGGCGACCGTATTCGCCATTGTGACATAAAGCGAATTGCATCCGGCGCCCGTTATTTCGAATCCGATGCAGAAATCCATTTCCATGACGGGGTTGTACCCGATCATGCCTGGAGGGTATGCAATCCAGCCCGAAGGCTCGGTATTCATGCCGGTCAATGGATTTTCAAGAAGAATGCCGCCGGGAAGATAGTCGAGCAGTATCTTTCCTTCGGCGTTCGCCGGCGTATCGACCGAAATCGGATATATATACCCATTATCATCCGCATAATCCATCACGGCGTCACGAAGAACAAAACAGTTGACCAATAGAAGAGTATCCTCCGGGCATGTAATGTTGGATATGTCTACGATCAATGAATCATCGCCGAATCCCGTTATCCGGTATCCTATGCAGTAATTATTTTTTACAACCGGCATGAATCCAATCTCTCCGGGCGATGAAGCGATATCGACCGATGGTTCCAGCCTCGACCATGTGTAGGGGTTCCAGAGGAATCTTCCCTCCGGAAGGAGATCTTTTGTCTGATCGTAGCGATAATTGTCTTCAAAAACGATTTCGCGCGGATACTCGCCACGGTTGTAATAGGCAAATTCATCGAGAGCCGTTTGAAGGATATGGCAATTTGAAGCTACGAGTTCTTCCTCCGGTGTTTCCACGACTTGCGGAACCGTCTCGACGGGCGTGGCGTCGTCCCCGCAACCCGGTAGCAGGAGAAGGGATACAGCCGCGACGCTCAACAGTGTTTTTATATTCATGTCGTACCTTCCATGTCGACGCAGAGAAGACAAAGAGTCGATACGTCAATTGCATATATTGAGCCCGCGGCTACTACTATTTTCGTTCCTCTCTTCCATACTCTGTCTCCATCGCCGCGACACAATCTTGCCCACCCCCAACATCTGGAACTGCATGAAGATAGGCCCGCCCAGGACGTATATTAAATCTTGACTTATCCCGGGATGAAATCTACAGTCTTCCCATGGCGCGGACCACATCCTCCGCGGCGCGATCCGAGCGGATACTCAGCCACAAAGGAGCGATTCTGTCATATGGATATCTCCAGTTATTCCAATGATTCCCGTACCGTTATAAAGAACGCCCAGGAGGTCGCGGCGGCATTCAAGCACGCCGAGATCGACGTCGAGCACCTGCTGATGGCGGTGGTGCGGCACGAATCCCCCGAGGTCGAATCGATCCTCAACCAGCTCAAGAAACCCGCCTCCTTCGTCGAATCGATAGTCGAGATATACCTCAAAGACCAGCCCGCGAAGGCGACGGGGCGAGAGAAGGCCCCGGTCTCGCCGGCCGTGCAGACGGTTCTCGCGAACGCCATCGACGAGAAGGCGAAGCTCTACGACACGCTCGTCGAGCCTGAGCACATCCTGATCGCCGTCTTCGATCCGCGCTCGGCCCTATCGGGGTACGTGCGCGACAAGCTCGATTTCACGAAGGAGGACATCTACAGGGCGATCGCCGAGATAAAGGCGGTCCAGCAGATCACCGAGCCTTCCGCTGGCAAGGGGGCCGCGGGGGGCGCCGGAGCGGGGTCCGCCGAGGCGCCGGGGAAGATCGCCGACAGCCTCAAGTACACGACCGACATGACCAACCAGGCGGCGGCCGGCAATTTCGATCCAATGATCGGCCGCGAGGGAGAGCTCCAGCAGACGATCCAGATCCTCCTGAGGCGCCGGAAGAATTCGCCGATCCTCGTCGGGGGCGCCGGGGTCGGAAAGTCGGCGATCGTCGAGGGGTTCGCGAAGGCCGTCATCGATAAGCGCGTTCCCAAGTCCTTGCAGGACGTAAAGATACTCGAAGTCGACATGGGCGGCCTGATCGCCGGGGCGAAATACAAGGGCGAGTTCGAGGAGCGCTTCAAATCCCTCATCAGCGAGGTCGCAAGGAGCGCCGGCAAGGTCATCCTTTTCATAGACGAGATCCACACGATATGCGGATCGGGCTCGGGAGGCGGCATGGACGCGGCGAACCTTCTCAAGCCCGCCCTCGCCCGCGGGCAACTGAGGCTGATCGGCGCGACGACCGAGGAGGAGTACACGAAATATCTCGAGAAGGACAAGGCGCTGGTCCGCCGCTTCGAGAAGGTCAAGATCGGGCAGCCCCTCTTCAACGACGCGGTGGCGATAGTGAACGGCGTCGAGGAGAAGTACGCAACGCACCACAAGGTCACATTCACCGGCGAGGCGAAGACGGCCTCGGTGAAGCTCGCGATGCGCTACCTCTCCGAGAGGAACCTTCCCGACATCGCCCTCGACATCATCGACGAGGCGGCGAGCGAGTTCGCCGTGAAGAAGGAACTGGCCGGGGAGAAGATCCGGACGCTCGCCCCCCTCTTCGAGGAGGTCGAGAAGCTTCTCGCCGGCGGCCCGAAGGAGGGTCTCGAAACGGCTTACAACGCGCTGGTCAAGGACATGGACACCCTTCAGGGGTACTGGGGGCACAGGCTCGACAGGGAGACGAAGCCCTCGCTCCAATTCGAAAAGATAAAGAAGGAGAGCCTCGGGGAGATCGTCGGGGAGAAGAAACAACTCTTCGCCGACCTCTCGGCCGTCGTGGAGAAGCTCGAACCGGTCATCTTCGAAAGCGACATCGGGGCGGTCATAGCCCGGAGGACCGGCATCCCCGTCTCGAAGATGATGACGGCCGAGAAGGACAGGCTTATCAATATGGAAGCATTCCTGGCCAAAAAGATCATCGGCCAGAAGAACGCCATCACGGCGGTCTGCAACGCGATAAGGAAATCGAGGGCGGGGCTGAAGCTCCCATACCGCCCGGTCGGCTCCTTCCTCTTCCTCGGCCCCACCGGGACGGGAAAGACATATCTGCCCAAGCTGTTGGCGGAGTTCCTCTTCGACGACAAGAACGCCATCGTCAGGATGGACATGTCGGAGTTCATGGAGACCCATTCCGTCTCGAAGATGATCGGCGCCCCCCCGGGGTATGTCGGGTACGAGGCGGGGGGGCTCCTCACCGAGGCGGTTCGGAAGAAGCCCTTCTCGATCGTCCTTCTCGACGAGGTGGAGAAGGCCCACCCCGACGTTTTCAACGTCCTCCTGCAGCTCCTCGACGACGGCCGCCTGACCGACGGGCAGGGCCGGACGGTCGATTTCTCAAATACAATAGTTGTATTGACTTCCAATTATGCCGCTGATAAGATTCTCGCAGCCGACCGCGAGGGCAGGGAGCCGGACATGGACGAGATACGCTCCTTCCTCTTCGGCAAGTTCAGGCCGGAGCTTCTCAACCGGCTAAGCGAGATCATCGTATTCCGCCCGTTCTCGCAGGAGCAGGTAGAGAATATCGCGGGGCTCGAATTCAACGGGCTGTGCGCTCTGCTCGAGGAGCAGAACATCAGGGCGACCCTGTCCGACGAGGCCAGGAAAAAACTGGCGAAGGAAGGATACACGGTCGAGCTCGGGGCGAGGCCGATCCAGAGGATCATCGAAAAGCAGATCATCAACAAGCTGTCGGTCGACATCATCACCGGCAGCGTCAAGCCGGGCGACGAGATCAGGGTCGATCTGAAGGACGACGATTATACGTTCACTGTAATCGGGAGTAACTGAAGGGATCATTCAACAAGGAGGAATTGATGGCGAAATTCATACTCGGCGCTACCGAGCGGGTCAAGAAGGACGACTCGATACCGGTGGAATTGCTGCCGTCGAACAAGCTTCTCTATATCGCCAAACTGAACAACGATGAAGACGCCACGCCGGACCCGGTCCGATGCAACAACCTCAAGGAGGTCTTCGAGAAATTCCGGCCCTCCTTCGAATGCGAGCTCGAGTCGGAAGGCGGAGAATCGATAAACGCCGATTTCCAGATCAGGGCGATGAAGGATTTTACGCCGAAGGAACTGATCGAGAACAACGAACAGCTTTCGACGACATACTACAGCAAGGAGATCCTCGCGGATCTCGACAAGCAGCTCAAGAAGAACAACGCGCTGCGCAAGACCCTGACAGACAAGGAAAAGAAGGAAGCTCTTCTGAAAGCGGCCAAATACTATATCGACCTCCTCACGGAGTAAAGGAAGGGGTGAGAGAATGGGCGACAACGAAATGAGACCCGAGGAAAAGAAGGCCGAGGAAGCGAAGCCGGCCGCCGAGATCGAACGGCTTTCGGAAGACGAATTCGCCGAGCTTCTCAGCGAGAAATTCGGAAAGTTCGACGAGCTGGCCAAGCTCCTTCCCTCGTTCAAGACCGCCGACGGCGATCTCGTGAGAGGGGTCGAGTGGCTCGATCCGAAGAAGGATTTCCAGAGGAAGGAATTCCTCACGAAGAAGGACTTCGCGAAGCAGAGAAAGCTTCTCGCCGAGAGGCTGAAGCTCTGGGTTGAGGCGATACAGAGCTCCGACGACCCGGACGGGATGCGAAAGAACCTCAACGACAAGATGATGAAGCTCGAGGCGAATCTCGAGAAGAACATGAAGCGCGTCCTCAAGTCGGGCAGGGAGGTCGAGACGACCTACCGCGCGATCGACAAATTTTTCTCCAACGCACAGATGGAGCCCGACGAGAAGGTCAACGCGTGGTTCGCCAACGTGAGCGCCGACGCCCTGATGAACCCCGACGACAAGGACAAGTTCGAGGAGCTCGGCAAGGCGATCTCGGACCTCTACCGCGAATGGTCGATCAAGGAATGCTTCTCGATGGCGGTCGTCCCGGGGTGGCTCGGATCGGTCGAGAACATCGACTCGGTGGCTAGGCAGATCGGCCTCGCGAACAAGCTTCACATCATCACCGACCTTCCCGACTTCAGCAAGTTCGAGGAAGTGATGGACATGCTCGAGGATCCCGCGTACGCGGGGCTCGCCGGCATCGACGACTACAAGCAGTACGTTTCGATATTCGCCAACTGGGTGATGGCGCGCGAAGCGAACCAGTACGAGGAGGATCCGATGTGGATCCCGCCCTCGTCGGTCGTCGCGGGCAAGATGTACCAGGGCGACACGACGATCGGGATGCAGCAGCCGAGCGCGGGGTTCAAGTACGGCAAGATCGCCGACGCGAAGTACCTGAAGTTCCGCGCGAACCAGCCCGACGCGAGCAAGATCAACGAGAAGGGCGTCAACACGATGGTCAACTTCGAGGGAGCCGTGGTGGCGATGGGCTCCTCGACCCTCTCCACGAAGGAGACCTTCAACGTCTACTCGATAAGGCGCACATACGACTACGTCTACAAGACGCTGCGCAATTATCTCAACAAGCAGACCTTCTCGGTGATCGACCAGAAGTTCATCGACGCCCTGAGAAGGGACATCGACAAGTTCATGAAGGCGATCTCCGGCGGCGACAACATCCTCGAGGACTACAAGATCGAGATCTTCGCCGACGAGGAGATGCGCAAGAGGCAGGAGGTCGACATCAAGGTCTCCCTGAACCCGAAATACCCGGCCCGGACGTTCAACATCGAATTCTCGGCGTGGAACGAGGACAACCAGACTAACGTGAAGGACAAGTAATCCTTCGTAGGGATCGGCCCGGGGACGGGCATTTGTTTGGAAGGCGACGCGAGGGAATCGTAACTGTTCGAGAATGCGCGCCGGGAGCGCGCGAAAGGAGAAGCGGAAGATGGCAAGAAGACCAACCCTGACGATCGACGGTGTCGTTTACAAGAACGTCTACGCGGTATCGTACACGCTCTACACCGCCAAGGACGAGACGGGCCGCCCGGCCGACCGCGCCCACGCTGGTACTGTCGTCATCAAGAGGGAATCGGACGAGACGTGCGACATCGCCCGCTGGGCGATGGACTCCTCGAAGCCGAACTGGAAGAGCGGCTCGGTCATGTTCAAGAACCCCGACGACGCGAAGATGAAGGAACTGGTCTGGGAGAACGGCTTCATCACGGCCTACTCGGAAAACGTTCCCCACATCAAGAACAATCCCGACGAACAGATGTGGGAGGAATTCGAGATATCGTGCCAGGTCCTCAAGGTCAGCGACGCGAGCATCGACAATCGCTGGCAGGAATAGAGGGCGCGAAGCAGGCGCCTGAATAAAGAGGGAATCGAAAGCGCGCGGCGGGAGCGGCCGGCCCCGCTCCGGATTGGACCGGAGTGGTCGCGGCCGTCCCGCGGCAGGGAGTGAGCCATGCCCACCGTTCTGGAAACGAACGCCGAAGCCGTCATTCGCATAGACAACCAGGAGATAAAGTACAACGTCTCCGCCGTGCGCCTCGACCAGTTCGTCGATTCGCACCACAGGCTCATGATCCGCATCCAGCAGGTGGGGCAGAAGGAATCGGGCAAGGATTTCGACGATCCGACGCAGTACACGAAATTCCTCGGAAGCAACGTCACCCTCAACATACGCGCACGTAGCGGTGTCGTCGATCCGGAGCGGGCCCTCGAGTTCATCGGCGTCGTGACCGACGTTCAGATCGAGAACAGCATCGACGGCCTCAACACGGTGCTGCTTCACGCCGCCTCGCCGACGATAGCGATGGACGGTGGGGCGCGTAACGCACACTACCACGACAAGAGCGCGAGCGACATCGTAGGCGCGATCGTCGGCAACTACCCGATCACCGTCGGGAAGATAGAGGCGACGAAGGGGAAATACAAGTTTGACACGCAGTACCGCGAGAGCGACTTCGACTACGTGATGCGCCTCGCGACCGGCTCGGGTATGTTCGCCTGGTATTCGGGCAGGGATTTCAACATGGGGCCGGCGAACGGTTCGAAGACGGTCGACCTTAATTGGCGCGAGAACCTCGGGGGGTTCAAGATGGGGCTCGGGACCGCGCCGGTCGAGTTCAAGTCGGACGTCTACAACTACGAGCAGAAGAAGACATATTCCCAGGACAGCAAGTCGATCTCGCAGGACTCGGTCCTGTCGAGCCTGTCGAAGACCGCCCCGGAGGCCTCGAAGAAGATCTACAAGGATTCGGGCTTCTCGGCCGCACCGAAGACGGTCGCGGACGCCCAGACCCTGGACAAGACGCTGAAGAACGAACGGCGCAAGGCGATGGGGTCGATGATCCGCTGCACCGGCGAATCGATCATCCCCGAGGTGAGCGTGGGGCTCTGCGTGAGGATAATGGGGATGAAGGAGCTCGACGGCCAGTACTGGGTGATCGGGACGAGCCATTTCCTCAACGAGAGCGGGAAATACCACAACAACTTCGTCTGCACCCCGCTCGACATCGCCTATCCGGGGGGAAGGGACGCGAAACAGGACGTCGAATCGACCGAGGCGGGGAAGGCCGAGACGGCGAGCGTCGAGGCCGTAGCCGCGGGGAAGAGGGAGCCGGTCATCGGGATGCACGTCGCGAGGGTGGTGGACCTCAAGGACCCGGAGAAACTCGGGCGTGTCAAGGTCAGCTATCCGTGGCTCGACTCCGAGCAGACAGCCTGGGTGAGGATCGTCGTCCCGCACGCTGGGAAGGACCGGGGATGGTACACCCTCCCCGAGATCGACGACGAGGTCCTCGTCGGCTACGAGCACGGCAACACCGACCACCCGATCGTCCTCGGATGCCTCTACAACAAGAACAACGCCCCGATGGCCGAGGCGATCTCCGATACGAACGACATAAAAATGTTCATGACGCGCACCGGGAACAAGATCGTCTTCAACGACAAGGACGGCTCGGAGACGATAACGATCTCCCAGAAGGACGGGAAGAACAAGATAGTCCTCGACATATCAGGTCCCTCGATTACGATCGAGACCGAGGGCGACATTTCGATGAAGGGGAAGAACCTCAACATCGAGACGCAGGAAGGCATCACGATGAAGGCCACCGGCGACGTGAAGATCCAGGGGGCCAACGTCGAAATTAAGGCCGACGCCAACATCAAATCGGCGGCCGGCGCGAACAACGAGATCGAAGGGAACGCCCAGGTCAACGTCAAGGGCGGCATGATCAATCTTAACTAGGGATCGGGATGGAATACCTGTCACTGCCATTCGCGCTGCGCAAAGGATACCTGAGGACGACCGATATCAGCGAATCGATCTCGAACTCGATCGGGCTGATCCTTAGCACCCGCAGGGGCTCCCTGCCCTTCGATCCCGAATACGGCTGCGACCTCTGGGAGAAGGAATACTCGGACCTCTTCATGGTGAACAAGTCCGACGTTCAGGGGAGCATCCGCAACGCGGTAAGCAAATTCGAGCCGAGGCTGTACAACATCTCGGTGTCGCTCATAAATATTCAGACCGGCCCCGATCATCCTCTCGGAGTGGCCGTGAAGGTGATCGGGAATTACCGCGACGAAAAAGACGAGAAGAGATTCGAAGAAGTCTTCAGTATAGGTTGACATGAACAGTGAAAGATCGAAAACAGCCGAAGAGATTTTCCGCGACATGCACAGGGATCTGCGTTCCTGGAACGCCGACATCCCCGAATCGCCGGAAAGGATGGATCCGATCCTCGGCATCATGCTGAGGCTCTACTCGAGCCAGCTCGCCTCGATAGACAGGAAGATCACCGACACCTGGACCCACGCGTCGAACGCCCTGATAAAATCGCTCAACCCGGAGAGCCTCAGGTGGCCGGTCCCCGCCTTCACCGTCATTCAGGCGAAGCCGGTCGATCCGGTGATCCACGTCGACCCGCAATCGAGGTTCTTCTACAAGGAGGAGCGGGACGGAGGGAAGACCTTCTTCTTCTCCTCGCTCAGGACCGAAAAGCTCGTCCAGGCCGCTCTCGCCGGGCTCTACTTCACGGCCGGCGAAAATGTTCACGACATCTCCCCGTCCCCCGCCGGGGGAACGAGGGTGTCGGGCAGGATGGGGCCGTCCACCGGCACGGGACGCGACGCGGCGGTCTACATGGCGATAAGGCACGACGGCCCAGTCGAGGATTTCGAGGGCTCCTTCATCTTCCTTCGCGGAGGCGAGGAGGCCCTCAAGCAGCTCAGGTGGTCGAGGTGGCTCCCCTGCATCGACGGAAGGTTCTACGAGGAGGGCGGCTTCTGCCCGGGGCTCGCCGGCTCGATCGACGAGATGTTCGCGAAGGGCGCGGAGGCCCTCGACTGGGGCGGCCTGAGAAGGAGCGGCGACATCTTCAAGCCGCTCGAGAATAAATTCGCCGTCATACCGGCGAGCTTCGTCACCCCGTGGCGGCGCGGGAACCCCGACGGCGCCTTCATGAAGGCGGCCTCGGCGGCGGGTGTGCAATTGCCGCAGAGCCCGGAGACCCTTTACTGGATAAGGATTCAGCTTCCCCACGGGGGGGACAAATCGGCCTTTCAGTCGCCGTTCAGCGCCGACTTCGACTGTTTCATCGCGGTGAACCGTTACGAGCAGACCCTCTTCAAGCACACGGGGGGGAACAGGCTCGTCGAGATAGAGATCCCCGACGACCTCGACGACATCCTCGAGATCATATCGGTCTCCGATTCGGGCGGGAGAAAATACGTGCCGCAGCACGAGGCGCTGACCTCGGGCGAGAGCAGGTTCTACAATCTGATGGAGCAGAAGGGGCGCCTCTCTCTCTGGTTCGATTTCTCGGGGAGGGTCGAGCTGCCGCCCGATTCGATCACGGTGAATTATTCCGTGACGGCGGGGACAGGCGCGAACGGGATCTCGGCCGGCAAGATCAGGGAGCTTTACGAGAGCCACCCGGGGATCGAATCGCTTCAGAATATCGTTCCCGTCAGCGGAGCCATTCCCGCCAAGAGCGAGGAGCAGATAATCGCCGAGGTCTCGGCCCGTCTCAGGGGGCGCGACAGGGCGATGTCGTTCGAGCAACTGACGGGCTGGGTCCGGACCTTCGACGGGAGGATCTCGGCCGCCGGTTGCGAGAAGGGCGTGATGAGAACGGAGAACGGCGTCAGGAAATGCGTCGTGGTGAAGGTGACGGTGAGGTCGAGGGAATTCTATTCGGACGACGAGATAGAGCTTCTGCGCGTCCGCCTCGCCTCGTTCCTCAAGTCCCGCACCTCGATCAACAGCCAGTTCATGGTGGAGATGGTGAAGGCGAGATGATCGACAAAGACGCGAAAATGCCCGATCTCACGGGCCGGAGATACAGATTCCACTATCTGACCGCGATCAATCTTCTTCAAAGCATGGGGATCGCGCCCTCCGACATTCAAATCAGGGCGGCTGGAGAGTACGAGAACTACCGAGGCGAGGTGCGCTCGCAGGAGCCAGCCGCCGGCGAACCGATACATCCGGGGTCGCTCGTCACCCTCGAGGTCGGGTGCGAAAGCGCCGTCGATTTCATGCCGTACCAGTTTTTCTACGGGCTCCGCGGGATACGCGACACCGACGGAAGGTGGGAGTCGGACGCCCGTTCGCTGATGGCGCCCTTCGACGCGGCGACGATCCGTTACGAGGCCGCGACGCGCATGAACGCCCTGCGTTACGATTTCGGTGTGACCGACGAAGGGCACCTTCGAAGATTCATGAGATTGTTCGAATACGGGGAGGCCGGCGGGGAGGGAGGCGCGGCGGAGCTGATGTTTCTCGCGGCCGTGCTCCCATCGCTCCACATGTGGGGGGGGAACCCTTCGGCGCTGACCGTCATTCTAAGGAAACTGTTCGGATACGAAACGAGACTCAAGGAGAACGTCAGGGCCTCGACCCCCATTCCGGAGGAGATCCGGTACAGGCTTGGGTCGCGGGCGGGGAGGCTCGGGGCGGAGACGATTCTCGGCAGGTCGTTCGAGGAGTGCGATTCGAGGTACGAGGTGGAGTTTTCCGGCGTCCCGGCGCGGGACGTCCCGGAGATGCTGCCGGGCGGGAGGACGAGGCGAAGGATCGAGAGGATCCTCGACTACTGCGCGCCGGGCGACCTCGATTATACGATTTCGGTGAAGGTCGAAAGGCCGGCGGCGGGGGGCGGCGGGGAAGGGCACCTGGGATATTCGACCTGGCTGTGACGGGCGGGGCGCGGGAGGCAGTCGCGACGGGAGCAGGGGCCGGAGGTATCTCTTGACAAGAAGGGCCGCCGGCAATAGAGTCTTATAGATTATTACGAGGTAATACGATGGATGAATTCAAGTTACAATCGGTCAACTGGCAGGACGGGATGCTCCTGACGATGGGGCATCTTCGCGCCCAGGAGAGCTACTTCGAGGAGCTCGTCCGCTGGCACGCCTTCGGCGCGAACGACATCTACGGCCTCGCGAAAAAGGATTCGGCCCAGCCGCCGCTCAAGATCGACGCGACAATGAGCGGCAACAGGCTCCGCGTCGAGGTGAAGCGGTGCCAGGCCCTTCTCCCCTGCGGCGCCGCGGTTGAATTCAGCGAGTCGACGGCCGGCGGAGGGGTGCTCAAGGCCGAGGCCGACACGACCAAAACGCGCGTCCCGGTTTACCTCGGCATTGATCCCGGGATGAAACGCCAGGTGGGGAATCCCGATCCGTCGGAGGAACTGCCCCGCCTCCCCTACGAGATCCCGGCGTACCGGATAACGCTCGTCGACCCTCCGAACCTTCCCGAATCGATGTACGTACAGATCGCGGTTCTCGCGGTGAACGGCTCCGAGGTGTCCCGGGCGGACGACTATTTCCCGCCGTGTGTTACGGTCGACGCGGACGACAGGCTCGCCTCGATCGCCGTCGACTACAGGAACCGGATGGAGAACCTCCTCAAGCTTTCGATCAACGCCTATCTCGCCGCCTCCTCGGACAAGGGGCTCGAGGGGGCTTCGACGAAGCTTCAGAGCGCCTTCAGGGAGACGACGAACCTTCTCGTATATCACATGGCCTCCCATCTCGACGATTTCACGATCGGGCGGAGCGCGCCGCACCCGGCGGCCTTCGTCCTTGACTTCAAGAAGCTTTTCCGCGTCGTGTCGGCGCTGCTTCACCTTCAGCCGGCGCTCAAGGATTACCTCAACGAGAAATTCTTCACGAGGGAGGCGGGCACCGACATCGGGACCTGGCTCTCGTCGATAGATTCGTTCCTCCTTTCCGAGTACGACCACAGGGACATCGCCCGCCAGGTGCGGATGATCGACGGCATACTGGGAACGATGAAGGCGCTCATGGCCTTCCTTTCGAAGACGCGGCTCGACCAGCTCAGCGACCAGGCCGTCGCCACCGAGACGATCATGTACCGCGGGCAGACATACAGGAACTACAGTCTCGGCGGCCACCGGCTCGAGGAGAAGGGCGAGCTCAATTACCTCGTGATGGATCTGGCGGAACCGGCCGCGGTGAAGGACACGGTGACGCTGATCAACAAGGACCTGTTCACGGACAGCCAGTGGCGCAGCATGCAGATACGCCTCGGCGTGAACCAGGCGCGCGGTCTCGGCGAGACCGACCCCGTCGAGGTCGACACGACGAGCTACAACAACAAGGTCGTGCTTCATCCGATGGACATGCTCCAGTCGTCCTCGATCAGGCAGGTGACCCTGATCTTCCGCGGCATGCCCGACCCGAAGAAAATCGCCGCGCTGGGCAAGACGGATTTGATTCTTTACGTAGTGTGAGCGAGGATGTGATTCAATGGCCGAAAGCATTACTTCGTACATCGAGGACCTGTTCAAGTACATAAACGGGTACGAGAAGGATTACGCCTCCTTCGAGGCGGAGGCCTTCTTCCAGACCTACAACGGAATCGGCGCCGTCTTCCAGGCGCTGAGGGAGCAGCGCGACGAGGCGGTCGAGGTCGACCGCGTCTTCCTCGAGAAGATCAAGCAGGGCCCGCTGAACAGCTCCGACCTGCGGCAGCTTACGATACAGATAATCATCTCGTTCTTCGAGTCGGTCGCCGACACGGACGGGAAGTCGGACCAGGCGTACCTCTACTGCCGCGAATTCAGGACGGTGAAGAGGGACGCGACATATTTCGAGACCTTCCTCATGCCGCTTCTCGCGCGCGAGGGAAGCCTCAACAACAATTTCAAGCTGAACAATTTCTTCATGAAGGAGATCGGCAGGTTCATCAGGAAATTCAGCAGCGGGTTCAGCACCGAGGTGAATTTCGAGGAATTCAAGGGGATGCCGCTTCACCAGAAGCTCCTGATACTGCACATGAGGCGCGCCGAGCACGGCGAGGACCTCGTCAACGACCGCGATTCGCTCGAGGCGCACATGCGCGGCATCGGGGTCTTCGACAAGATGAGGCAGGAGAGCCCGCTCGCGGACAGCTACCTCAGGGAATGGGGCTACCTCGTCGAGGAGAGCTTCTGGGACCGGTTCAGGCAGTCGCTCTCGGTCTTCTTCGCGAAGATGAGGGGATTGTTCTCCAATTTCAGCTACGTGCGGCTGGCCCTTTCGCAGAGGTATTCCGCCTACCTGTTCTACGGGCTGGCGATCGCGATCTTCCTTTTCCTTTCGATATTCATACCGCTGAAATGGAACAGCTATACGGGCAAGAAACTGGCCGAGTTCGAGGCACGGGTGCAAAAGGTGGAGTCGCGCAGATAGGGGCGACGGGAGGAACATGAGCTTCATCAAGATATTCAAATTCGCGCAGAAGGGGTCGAAAAAGATCAAGAGGGCGAAGGGAGCCGCGGGGCCGCCGCCCAAGTGGCCCGAAGGGACGAGGGTCGGCGTTTTCGGGCACGAGAACTCCGGCAAGACCGTCTTTTTCACCGCGCTCTACACGCAGAGCAAGACGGCCGGCAATTTCCACATATCGGTCAGGGACAACGCGACCGCGAACGAGTTCTTCAGGCACGACATGGCGATCAAGGGGGTCGACGTCGACAGCTCCGGCTCGGGGACGATAGCGGCGAAGTCGGTGCCGAAGAGATTCCCCGACCCGACGGTGAAGGACGTCGTCCTTCAGTTCACCGCGATACTCGACGGGAGCAAAAAGATCCCCGTCGTGACATACGATTACAACGGGAAGGCCGCCTCGATATCGGACCGCTCCGACGAGGCCGAGAAGATAAGGGATTTCATGGCGGGTGCCAACGGGATCCTCTTCTTCTTCGATCCGAAGGTTCTCGCGGCCGACCCCGAGGTCCAGGCGCGCGCCTCCTCGTTCATAAACATACTCGAATACATCGTGCCCCTGAAGTCGCGGCTCCCGATCCCGGTCGGGCTCGTCATAACGAAGGCCGACATCCTCCCGGGATTCACCGGCGAGGACAAGACGATCCTCGTGCGGGCCGAGGACGAACAGGTGATGGCCGAGGATTACGAGGGGTTCCTCGAGAAGGTCCTCGAATTCGACGGGCTGGCCGGCAACAGGGAATGGGCCTCGACGGTGAGGAACATCCTCGTGAAGCTCCGCGAATTCATCCGGATCGTCGTCGGGCGGACCCTCGACTTCCAGATATTCTTCGTCTCGAGCACGGGGAACAAGCCAGAGAAGATAGGCGTCGACGTCGGCCGCTCGATATACGCGCCGCCCGAGAAGGTCAATCCGTGCGGCGTCACCGAGCCCTTCCACTGGATCCTCAAGTCGATCGTGAGAAGCCAGAGGCTCAACGTCCTTCGAAGGGTCTCGGGGTTTGTCGCCGTCGCGTCGATAATCTGGATATTCCTCTATTCGCTCCCCTTCATGATTCATTTCGGGGGGCTGCTCCGTTCGACCTACAGGGTCGAGGACAGCGTGCTCGAGTCGGTCGAGGGAAACATCGACGTGATCTCAGACGCCCAGAAGGTCGACATCGTCAAGGCCTACAAAGGTTACGGTAAAAATTTCATCGTGAAGAAGATGTTCACGGAGTTCCACCTGACCGCGGGGAGGATGGAGGACGTTTACGGCGGGATAAATCTCGTGCCGGCGGTGGCGCGGCTCGACAGCCTCATAGAGAACATGACCAGGGTGATTTCGACCCCGAAGCAGCATCCCAGGTACGACCAGGCCCTCGAGACGCTGATATTGACCGATTCTCACAAGAGCCTCGTCGCGAGCCTCAACAAGATGCACGTCGGGGACAAGAACGACGTCGTATATCTTCGCTCCGACAGGGCGCTTCGCTACTGGGACCTCTTCACCAGGTACATAACGAACCCGGCCGATTCGGCGACCGCTCGAGAAGATCAACCAGGACGTTAATTTCAACAGCAAGAACGCGCCGAACTACGACGAATACGAGGTGGAGCTCGGAAACGCGCTCCTCGGCGTCCTCAACATCAAGGCTCCGCACGCGGCCCCCTCGCTGCGGTCGGTCCGCGCCAACCTCGACGAGTACGGGCAGCTCAAGGAGCAGATAAACAACTCGACCGATCCCGCCTTCGTCCTGAAGGAGGCGGCGAAGAAGCTCGAAGGGATAAGGGCCAACCTCTCCGGAGGGGCCGGGAGCGACCAGGCGGCGGCGATAGGCGAGTTCCTCGCCGAGGTGAAGCAGTGGGAAAAGGAAAGAACCTACACCTGCGTTCTCCAGAACATCCCCGATATGGGGCACCTTCACATCGAGGTGACCGAGTCGGGCGACGGCCCCTCGTGGTCGAACGAGACGCAGCTTCTCGAGGGGGACGAGATCAGGATCAAGTGGAAGCCTGGCGACGACGTGCACCTGGCGTTCGACGAGCTGAAGCACAAATGCAACTGGGGGAACCAGCCGAGCGACAGGGTCGTCTTCACGGACGAATACGCCCTGTTCGAAATGGAAGGGAAGGTCGTCTTCTCGAACATCGGGAAAACGGTGACGATCGGTTTCAAGGGCGGGCTGAAGGAAAAGCTGCCCAAATTGAAATAGAGGAACGGGCAACAGAAAGGAAAACGAGATGAGAAAGGCAATGCTGGCGGCGCTCGCCATACTCGCCGTCGCCGCGGTTCCCGCGGCCGTCTTCGCGGCGAAGGTGATCGTCCCCGAGGGCACGGAGATCAAGGTCAGGTTCGACTCGGCCGAGAAGGTCGATTCGGGCAAACTCAGAAGGGCGCCTCGGTGAAGATCGTTCTCGCCGAGGACATCAAGATCGGCGGGAAGACGATCGTCGAGAAGGGAGCCGGGGGAACTGCCGTCGTGGAAGAGGCTGTCAAGGCTTCGAAGCCTGGGAAGCCGGGCAAGATAAAGGTGACATTTTTCGACCTCGAGACGAAGGGCGATTACAAGGCAGCCGCCCTGAACGGGAAGATAATGCTCGCCGGCTCGGTATCCGACGAGGGGGGCGGCAGGAAGATCATCTCCTGGATATTCATCCTCGGCCTTTTCATCAAGGGAGGCCAGGGGGAGATCGACACTGCCCTCGATTATACGGCGACGGTGGCGGAATCGATCATACTCGAAAGCAACTGATCGCCGCCGGCACCGGCACCGCGAAGATAAAAAAAGAGCCCCCTTTTCGGGGGCTCTTTTCATTGCAGGTCATTTCAGGCGTCGAGGCCCGAAGGGCTCCGGCGCCCGGTTTTCCCGTCTTACCGGTAGCAGACGTTGTAGTATTTGACCACCGGCAGGGTCCAGGTCTTGTCTGAAATCTCCACCTCGTCGAGGCTCCCCGGATAAAACCCATCCGCCGTCATATCCCTGCCTATATAGAGGTTGCCCGCGGTGACGGTCGCCTGTTCGGTTCCCGTCCCCTCGACCCATGCGCCGGGGAGCGTCTCCATGTACTGGCACGAGTAGCCGGCGGCGAAGGAGGCCGAGGAGGGATCGCCGAACCTGTAGGAGAAGACGACGTGGAACCAGCCATCCATCAACCTTTCCGGAACGTCGGCGCGGAATGTGTGATAGGACGAGCCACCGTACCTGAACAGAAACGTCGAGTAACCGTCAACGCCGGAATCGTCCCGTACCAGCAACTGGTAGTTGATCGGGCCGCCGTTGACCCCCTTGAAGACCAGCGAGGAGAGGGGGGTCTTGCCGGCGCTGTTGAGATAGACCCAGGCCGAGAGGGTGATTTCCTCCCGCATGTCGAGCAGATTGTTGTCGGGGATCGTGATGTAGTCGTCCACCCCGTCGAACCATCGGGCGTCGTAGATTACGCCGTCGACGATGGTCGTACCCGTCACGGTCCCGTTGAGATTGTTTCCGGAGCTGTCGCGGATCTGCGAGGGAATCTCCCTGAGTGACAGATCCCAGTATCCGACCATGCGCTCCCAGTAATCGTAAAGAAGGATCGTGGAGCCTTCGGAAAGGCAGGTTTCCACCGGCAGCTGATTTTCCATCTTGTCCAGCATGTAAAGGATGGAGGGCTCGAAGGTAGCCGTTTCCACTGGGGAGACCTCGTACATCCCCGTCTGGTAGTAAACTGTGGCGAACTCGACGTAACCGTCCTCGCCGACGAACGACCCCACTTCCCAGTCGAGCAATCCGATCTGCAATTCGGCTTCGCCGCCCTCCCCCATCCAGGTCTCCGCCCAGACGAGGTCCCTGATCTCCGGATTGATGACGATGCTGTCGAACCAAATGTAGGTGTTCCCGATCTTGCGGTGGCTGGAGCCTCAGTCGAATCTCGGCCAGATCCTCGAGCATGTAGCCCCGAATCTTCATCGCGAGGAGATCCCCCTGCATCGTCTCGACGTACGCGGGCGATGTCTTAATCATCTGAACCCTCGGACGAAGGTCGACGTTGAGGATAAATTCGCTCCCGTCGACGACATCTGCCAGGGTCTCGCCGGAATAGAGCACCCTTCCGCCTTCGTCGAGACAGTCGATATGAAAAAGCCTCGAAGGCCCGGCCGGCACCACGACGCCGGCCGTGAGAAGCCGTCGGAGAAAGCGAGATCGGCCGTAATCGGCTCCAGGATGCCGGGCCCTGTTATCGTAAGCGCGTACCTCGAAACCTGCGTTGCCTGTCCAGGCGCCATGATCGACATCCGTATCGAAGATCGATCCCCTCGTTCGGGGGCGTGATCCTTTCCGAGC
>CAVYQN010000003.1:0-9323 GCA_963770685.1 Candidatus Krumholzibacteriia bacterium | reverse complement strand
GAAGGTAATTCGCTCCGAGCTGAAGTACCGGAAGCCTCTTGGCCCTCTCGAACCTCAGGTTCTGCCTGACCGCGTTCACCCGGTGCTCGAGAGCGCTGACCTCGGGGTTGCCCGACCGCATCAGGGCCAGGTAATCATCGACGCTCCCCCCGCGGTCGACCGCCCTGAGCGAATCGGTCAGCGATATTTTCATGTCCGGCGCGATCCCGCACCTTCTGCGAAGCACGATAACGGACTGCTCGAGCCCGTTTCTCGCCTGGACGAGCTGGGGCTGGCGGTTCGCATATTCCACCTCGGCCCTGAGAAGGTCGAACCTGCTGACCGTACCCTCGTCGAAACCGGACCTGGTTATCCTCAGGACCTCCCCGTTTCGCCGAGCGCCTTTTCCGCTATGCGAAGATTTTCCGCGGCGAGAAGGACGTCGCAGAAGGACTGGATGACCTGGAAGCGCACATATCCGGAGGTCGCGGCCTTCTGATTTTCCATCGCCTCGAGCATCTCCGACGAGGCTCCGATGCCGGCCGACAGCCTTCCCGCCGTCCAGAGGTCAGTACGAGATCGCCGCGTTCGCCGAAAAATCGTTGTCCTCCCCGAGCTCGATCTTCGTGACTCCCCCGAAGGCATCGCCCATGTCGGACGGGAGGAACAGCACCGGTTTTCTTATATTGCGCGAGTACTGGCCGCTGACCGTCAGGGATGGCAGCCGCCCAGCCTTCGCCTCCCGGACTCCGGCCTCGGTCCCCCTGACCCCTTCGCCGGCCTGGCGCAGCAACTCGTCGTTTTCGAGCGCCATCCTGACGGCTTTCTCGAGCGACAGCTCCACCGTCTCCTGTTCCGCCCCGTCCGCTCCGGCCGCGAACAGCGCGGCGCCCATCGCGAGCACGGCGAGGCAGAGATGCAATCCTGTTCTTTCTCATCCATTCTCCTTCTCTTTGTCGTTCCCTTTTCTTATCTCGTAGGGCCTTATAAAGACCCTGTCTATCAATTCATCGAGCGGCGGGAGATCCTCCCTGCCCATGCCTCCGTAAACCTCGAGAAGCCTGTGGGCCGCTCCCTCCATCATTATCGCGTGCGCGGCGGGATCGATCTCCCCCGACATCTCGCCCTGGTCTATGGCCTCTCTCAGAAGCCCGGCGAATATCTCCCGAGTGCGCGTCATCGGCGCACCGTTCGACCTGGTAGCTTCGCTCGGGATTCATATCGAAAAAGAAGCAGATGAATTGGTGATATTTCCTGAAATGCTCCACCGCCGCCTTTCCCCTCGCGCGGATCTTCTGAAGTGGGGTCATCCCCGGCAGGATCGCCGCCGAGCAGACCTCTTCTATCCCGCCGACGAACCTCACCAGCATCTCCCTGTAGATCGCCTCCTTGCCCTCGAAGTGCGTATAGAGCTTCCCCACGGAAAGCTCGGCGAGATCGGCGATCTGCTGCATGCTCGCCCCTTCGTATCCATGGAGCGCGAATATCTCAGCCGCCGCGTCGAGGATCTCTTCGCGGTGGCGTATCTTTTCCCGCTCGCGCCGCGGAGGGCGGCCGTGCTCTAGCCCGTTTTCATCCATCTTCATCCCTCCCGAAATAAACATTCACAAAATGAACAATCGTTCAATTTATGAATAATTCTTCTGAATATAGGGGTATTTTCTCTCCCCGCAAGGGAAAAAGAAATAAAACAGAACAATTTTTGAATATCCTGAAACATTTCCCTTGATTATTACGAATCTAATAGTAGTATTAATTTAATAGTGCTGGTCATCGCTGAATGATGAATGGCACGCAATAGGCGAAAGGAATTAAAGGCACGGGGTCAGAAGGGAGTCCCGGAAGAAACCTTGAATCAAACGGAAGGTGATCGATATGAATGAAATGAACGAAACGGAAGCGGCGAGGAAAAAGTTCCGCAAGGAGCTCAAATCGGGAACGGTCTCCCTCGTGCTGCTCAGCATCCTGAGCAGGGCCGACCGCCCGATGTACGGTTACCAGATCACGAAGAACATCGATTCCGGGGAAGGGGCCGGCCCGGACATGGGACAGGGGGCGCTCTACCCGGTTCTGCGGTCCCTGGAAAAGACCGGGCAACTGGAAAGCAGGGTCGAGCCGTCGGTCTCCGGCCCGCCCCGCCGATACTACAGCATCACTGAAGCCGGCAGGGAAACGCTGGTCGACTGGACCGGCGCGTGGGAGGAAACGAGGAATTTCGTCGACGCGATACTGAAAGGAGACCACGATGTCTGAACTTATCAATGAATATCTCGGCCGGCTCAAGGCCGCCCTCTCAGGAGCCGATCCCGCCACGATACAGGACGCCCTCTGCGACGCGGAGGAGCATCTCTGGACGGCCCTCGAGCTAGCCCGCGAAGAGAAGCCGGGGATCCAGGATTCCGAGGCCGTCCGCGCGGAGATCGAAAGATACGGTTCCCCCGAAGAGGTTGCGTCGGCCTACCTTCGAATCGGGCCGAGATTCGGCTCCTCCGCGGGCGGACGCGCCGCTTCCACGGGAAGATCGGGGCCGAAACGTTTCTTCGGAGTCTTTACCGATCCGTCCGCCTATGGCGCTCTTTTCTACATGTTCTTCTCCATGATCACGGGAATCTTCTACTTCACCTGGGCCATGACCGGGCTCTCCCTCTCGGCCGGCCTGATCGTCCTCATCATAGGGCTTCCATTCCTCGGGATCTTCCTCCTTTCGGTGAGGGGAATCGCCCACGTCGAGGGAAGGATCATCGAGGCGCTTCTCGGGGTGAGGATGCCGAGGCGCCCGATCTTCGCGAGGAAGGGCCTTTCCTGGAGCGGGAGGCTCTCCGCGCTGATAAGGGATCCGATGACGTGGAAAAGCGTACTCTACATGGTGCTGATGCTCCCGCTCGGCATCATCTATTGGACGGTCACATTCATCAGCCTCGTCCTGTCCTTTTGGGGAATGCTCAGGCCTGTACTCGAATACGGCTTCGATCTGCCTTACGCCAATATCGGCAATGTGGCTTATTACACGACGGAATGGATGATGCCGATAGTGATGGCGACCGGCGTGCTCTGGTTTTTCGTGACGATGCACATGGCGAGGGGGCTCGGCAGGATGCACGCGAGGATGGCGAGGAGCCTTCTCGTGAGGGATTGAAAAGGGACAATCCCCCGGGCGGGATCGAAAAAAGGGGAACGGCGGGGAAGCCAGGCTTCTCAGCTGTTCCCTTTTTTTGAAAAGTGCCTGTAGAGAAGCTCGGTCGCGATATACGAAATCAGGAAAACAGCCGCCGGGACCCCTATCCCTACAACCATGTTGTTCATCTGCCGTCCTCCCCTTCTCCACGGTGGTGCTTTTTCCAGGAACGCCAGGCGAGGACCAGCCCCGCGAAGGATGTCACGTATGCGAGCGACATCCCCAGGACCATCTTCAGCTCATTTCCCATATCGTCCTTCCTTCCCTTGCAATGATTTCAGGGCCGATCCCCGGGCCGGGCCTTTTCTGCGATGATGCCGGGATCAGTCTTCCCATCTTATCTTCCTTTCCAGCTCCTCGATATACCCCTTCTGCTTCTCCTCGTACCCCTTCGATATCGCCGTCAATTTCGGGTTGATGATCCTGATCATCAAGAGCAGGAGGACGACCCCCAGGCCGAGGAGCGCGAAGCCGGCCGGCATCATAAGGGCGCTCATCGCTCCGCCGACGAGTATCATCATGTATATCAGGGGGGATATGATCACCGTAATCGTATCCTCCCTCGTCCATTCATCGGCCTCCTGCGGCGTCCAGTCCTTTCTTATGAAAGACATCTAAACCTCCTCGATCAGACCCTGCCTGACCGCCTCGCGCCTGACCGGGCCCCACCAGCCTATCGGCCTCGACATGACGTAGAATTTAACCAGCTTGTTCATGTCCTCCGGTTTCGTGAGGAATGTCACCGGTATGAAGACGAGCGCCCCGAGGAGCATAAGCAGCCAGAACTGGTGATAATCCTTAAGCTCCGGCAACACTCCGAAAGCGGGGAGCACCCAGACGACGAGCCACGAGAATACGAGGTTCGACACCCAGGCCGAAAGGTATCCCCATCCGTTGAATCTCCACCAGACCACCTGGAGGATACCCGGAAGCCATATCCCCGCCGCCATTATCCAGAGGGCGAAGATCAGCCACTCGGTGATATTCTCCATGATCGAACCGAAAATAAAGGATCCGAGAAGAAGGATGGCCGTGCCTATCCTTCCGACCCAGACCAGCTGCTCCTGGCGCGCCTTCGGATTTATATAATGATGATAGAGATCCCTCGTGATATAGACGGCCCCGAGGTTGAGGTGGGTCGAGATCGTCGATATGTGTATCGCCACTATCGCCGCGAAAAAGAATCCGAGCATCCCCGCGGGAAGATTCTCGAAACCGAGCCTGAACCAGGCCATCTCGTAGTCCTTCACCTCGTGAAGATCGGGATACATCACGAAGAAGGCGAGGATGGCCGCCCCCCAGACCGCGTTCCTCAATATCACGAGGGCCGACCCCGCCCATATGCGACCATGACGCGTCCTTCACCGTCCTCGCCGACTGTATCCTCTGCGCCTCGGGGAACCAGTCTATCGCCGTTCCCATCCCGAGCCCCCCGAGAATGCCGATGAAGAGCATCGTGAGAAACCACGCGACGGGGAAATCGCCGCCGAAGAATCCGGTGAAATTGAAAGGATTCAGCTTGCCCGCCTCCCCCATCTCGTGAAGCCTTTCGACGACATGCCCGGCGCCGCCCGCCGAATGTATCCCCCAGAAGGAGACTATCAGTATCATGATGAAGGCTATGATCCCCTGCTGGAAATCGGCCATCACGACGCCCCAGTACCCGGCGGCCAGGACGTATATCGCGCAGACCGACGAAAAGACGATAAGCCCGATCCAGAGGGGCCAGCCGAACATGAACATGCAGACCTTTCCCATGGCGATGCCGACCCATCCGAGGACGAACATGTTGATGAAGACCTGCCATCCGGCGACCCAGCCCCTGAGAAGTTCCCCCGACATCCCGCCGAACCTAAGCGACTGCCATTCGGCCTGGGTGTAGGCGAGCGACCTGCGGAAGATCTTCGTGGAGACGAAGGCGCTTATCGCGCACCACGCCGCGTAGAAGGTATACCAGAGCCCGGAAAGGCCGAACCTGTAGACCACCCCCGAAACCCACATCGGGGTGTCGGTCGCGGTGTGCGTCGCGTAGACCGAGGAGGCGGGGAGCCACCATGGCAGTCCCCTTCCGGCGAGGAAGAAGTCTGATTCGGATCTCTTCCCGAGCCGGTAGAACCTTACGCCGCTCCCGACCATCAGCACGATGAACGCGACGAGCCAGAACCAGTCGAGAAAACTGAATACGACCATCCGGGCCTCCTTTTAATGACCGCCTTCCGCCGGTCACTCCACGATGATCTCGTCTATGAATATCCAGGCCTTGCCGCCGGCCCCGGCGTGCCACGACGGGCATAGGCCGGGGGTCCTTGCCAGCACCCTGACGAACCTCGCCTCCACATCGAGCCCGCCCGCGGTGAAATCCTTCAGGACCCGCCCCTCCGCGTCGGCGGGCACGTCGCTCAGGGCGATCGACACGGCCTCGAAACTTTCGCCGTCCTTCGAAACGGAGAATTCGACCGACCGCGGCATGAAGATCCACGATCCCTGGTCCTGGAGAAATCCCGCCGTTATCGAACCGATCCTCCTCGCGGACCCGAGGTCGACGACCGCCTCGAAATCTATTCCCTCGTAACCCTGCCACGCGCCGGTGCGAAAATCGTCGCCGCCCCTTATCCCGTCCACCAGGGCTCCCTCGCCCCCGGCTGAATACATCGGGTCGAAGGGCGAGATCAACTCAACGCCGACATCGCCACTAATCCTTCGGAAACGGCTGGTCACCGCGCGGCTTCGCTCCATGCCGTCCGCAGAGGCGAAGGCCCTGACCTCCGTCGTTCGCGACAACACGAGAGGCCCGGCGAAGACGGGCGATTCAAGGCCCGGCTCGCTGCCGTCGAGTGTATAGTGAATCCGCGCCCCCTTAACGGCGCAGGAAAGGGTTATCTCGATCGTCCCCGTGAAGGCCGGCCCCGAGGGATCGACGAAGGGCGCCGGGCAGACGATCCCGCTTTCGATGCCGGACGATGGGGCGTCCCCCTCCGCGCCTCCCCTGCCCTCGGCGGGGAGCGGCCCCATCCTGAAAACGATCCCGCCGCCCGCCATGATCTGAGAGTGCGAGATCCAGGACGCGGTCCATTCCCTTCCGTTGAGCGAAGCGCTCTGTATGTAGATGTTCCTTTCGGAAACCCCCTCGGCCCTGATCGTGAAGGTCTTTCCGTTCCCGGCGTCAATCACCGCTTTATCGAAGAGAGGCGTCCCGATAGCGTAAATCTCCTGACCCGGGGTCACGGGATAGAAACCGAGGGCGCTCAGGACGTACCACGCCGACATCTGCCCGCAGTCCTCGTTCCCGCAAAGGCCCTCCGGTCCCGGCGAATACATCGTATCCATGATCTCCCTGACCCTCTTCTGGGTCTTCCAGGGCCTTCCGGTATAATCGTATAGATATGCCATGTGCTGGCTCGGCTCGTTGCCGTGCGCGTACTGCCCGATAAGGCCGGTGACGTCGGGCTGGTCGAGCCCCTTCAGGCCGGAACCGCTCTCGAAGAGCTCGTCGAGTCTCCCTTCTAAGGCGGCCCTGCCGCCGTGCAGCCTTATCAGCCCTTCGATGTCCTGCGGCGCGTAGAGGCCATAGTGCCATGCGTTCGCCTCGGTGTAGTGGAAATTGACCTCGTCCGGATCGAACGGCACGGCCCACCCGCCGTTGAACCTCGCCCTCATGAAGCGGGTCGAGGGATCGAAGAGGTTCTTATAATGCTGCGACCGCCGGATATATTCGTCGAAATCGGCGGCGCGGCCCATCGAGCGGGCCATCTGCGCAATGCACCAGTCGTCGAAGGCGTACTCGAGGGTGCGTGAGACGGACTGCCCCTCGAGCTCGGACGGGATGAATCCGTATTCCCTGTAATATTTCAGGCCGAGATGGTCGCGCGTCGCGCTGTGCTTCATAGCTTCGAGCGCCAGAGCGCCGTTAAAACCCCGGATCCCCTTTGCCCAGGCGTCGACGATCACGGGGACGGCGTGATACCCGATCATGCACCCCGTCTCGTTCGCCGCAAGCTCCCAGACGGGGAGCAGCCCTCCCTGTTCGTACTGAGCGAGGAATGTCTTTATGAAATCGACGGTCCGCCGCGGCTCGACGATCGTCAGCAGCGGGTGCGCCGCGCGATAGGTGTCCCACAGCGAGAAGACCGTGTAATATTCGAAGCCGCCGGCCGTGTGGATCTCAAGATCCCTTCCCCTGTACCTTCCGTCGACGTCCATATAGAGATTGGGGGCGAGGAGCGAATGATAGAGCGCCGTATAGAAGGTCGTTCTTTGACCGGATGTTCCCCCTTCGACCTCTATCCTGCCGAGAGCCCCGTTCCAGGTATCACGGGCCCCTTCTTTGTATTCATCGAAATCCCACCCCGGCATCTCAGTGTCGAGGTTCCGCCTCGCCCCTTCGACGTCGACCGCGGAGATCCCGACCTTCACCATCAGGGGCTCACCGTCCGCCGCGCCGAAGGAGAGATACTGCTTGAGGCCGCCGCTCCGGCGCTCGCGAAGGCCGTCGTTCCACCGCCCGTCCGCGAGGATCGCGACCGACCTGAAAGGTTTCGAGAACCTCGCGACGAAGTAAACGTGCTGGTCCTTTGCCCAGCTTTGCGACCGGCGGAATCCCTCCACCTCGCCGGGGCCCGAGACCCATATCCCCGAATCGATCACCTTGTCCCTGTGGGCGAGATCGATCAGCAGGCCGGCGTCCACGCCTTCGGGGAAGGCGTACCGGTGAAACCCGCACCTCGCGGTCACGGTCATCTCTGCGAGCACGCCGCAATCGTCCAGCATGACCGAGTAGTAACCGGGAGAGGCCTTCTCCGTCTCATGCCTGAAACGGGATCCGTACCCCTCCCCAGGGGGTGCCTGATCTCCCGATCCCCCGGCGGGCGCGACAGGCATGATGAGAATATCGCCGTAGTCGGAGCATCCCGTGCCGCTTAGATGGGTATGGCTGAAGCCGTACAATACGCTGTCCGAGTAATGATAGGCGGAGCACCCGTCCCACCCGCTGAGGCGCGTGTCGGGGCTGAGTTGAATCATCCCGAACGGCAGCGATGCCCCGGGGTATGTGTGCCCGTGGCCGCCCGTTCCGGTCAGAGGGTCGACCATCGCGGCAAAATCGACATTCCCGGAGCCGGGCGCGCCGCACGGGCCGGTGCCGGTCGAAGAGGCGAGAAGCAATATGACGGCGGCGATGGAAAATCCCGATCTTCCAGGCATTGATACCCTTCGTCGTTGAAATGGCGCCGGCGGAATCCCCGACCCGATCGGAAATCCCACGCGCGTTTCCGGATTATCTTCCAGGATGTAATCGCAAGTCCAGCGTTATCGTCCCAGGCGGCACTGCGCCGCGCGATATCGTTTCATCGGCGCGCGTGACGCAAAAATGGAATCGCAGCAGCGGGTATAAAAATTTGCGGTTAAAAATTAAAAAATTCCCGGCAAAGAAGGGTGGAGAAAAAAGAGGGAGGTGACGGCTGTAGTCTCGGAAGGATTTTCACCCTGCAAATCCAGAAGGCTAAATGAGAGCGTGGCCACTCCAAATTCGCCAAGGATATTGCCAGCCGTCACCCTGGATCTGGTGTCGCTCGCCCATGGCCAACCTCCGACCTAAGGTGTGGTATCGGCCGGAGTGGGAAGCGATCCAGCGGGCTTCTTCAGCCCATTTATCAAACCCGGTGCTCCAGACCAGAAGGATGGGCACCCCATTGTCGAGGTCGCCCGAAGTCCTTCCTGCTTTTTTACAGTCGTTGGTAGCTTATCACATGACTCGCCAAATTGGAAGAGAAAAATTCGACCGATTAAAAGAAAATATAATTCCGGCGACCGGGCAAACCACTGTGAATCAAATATGTGCGAAAGTGCTTAACTATTCCCGCCCTCGCCTCAATCCGCCTCATTTTTAAGGAGTTCCGAGGGTTTCTTCATGATCTGGTCGCCCCGCCATTTCGGCAGGAGGAAGGGATATTCGTTCTGCGAAGAGACCGCGGGATATTTTTCCCCCTCCATCGCGTAAATCGAAAGGGTGACCGTCTGCGCCGCCCTGACCATGACCGTGTAGACGGGAACCCCCATATCCTCCGCGGCCCTGCCTTCCAGATAGCTTTCGCACCTGAGATTCGAAAGGGAATTGAGTATCTGATCGACGGCCCTGGGATCGGCCTCCCTTGAATCGGGGGTGATCCAGATC
>CAVYQN010000002.1:0-192534 GCA_963770685.1 Candidatus Krumholzibacteriia bacterium | reverse complement strand
ATGGCGCAGAAGGGCCTGACTACCGGGAAAGGGCACAGTCGCCGGCGGTAAAGATTCGGGGATCGGCCAGAGGACTCTTGACGATTGGATATTCAGAGGACAGCCCGGTTTTCTGTTCAAATCGGGCCTCCATTCATGTTATAATTGACGAAATATTCTTCCCGACATCTCGAGGAGGTTCTCCATGTCAGTCCGTCAAGCTGTCGGTATCGGCATTCGCGGCCCTCTTGATATTGTTCGAATCGGTGGGCTGCCTCGCCGCGGTTCCGCAAGCCATCAACTATCAGGGCATCGTCACGGACGCGGCCGGCGTCGCCGTCAACGGCGCGCACGATCTGACGTTCAGATATATCCGATGTCGGCCCCAAACCCGGCCGCGGGACCTTTATGGGTCGAAATGCATGAAGACGTGCAGATAACGGGCGGACTGTTCAATGTCGTTCTCGGAACGATAACAGCGTTTCCCGATTACCTCTTTTCTCCGGGATCGGACCGCTGGCTCAGCATCGCCGTCGATCTCGATCCCGAGATGTCGCCGTGGACGCGCATCACCTCCGTTCCCTGGGCCTTCAAGGCCGCGATCGCGGATTCGGCTCTGAACTCCGGGGGCGCGCCGTCCGGATGGACGGCGTTCGGAACCGTCCTCCTTCGTCGGTGTCGGAGACGTGAAATCGGCATCATTCCCCGCTCTCGAAGCTCCATGTCGCGGGCGCGGCGTTGGGCATTGCCCGGCGGGGGCCTTTTACAACGAGGATCTCGCCCTCGACGACGGCGACGCCGTCCTCGGACTATACAGCACGAGCGGCGGAGGCTACGGATCGGCGATCACCCTTGGCGAAATCGCCGAGGGCGCGCTCACCAACAAATCGGAGATCTTCGGACGACCGGGGCGTCGTTCGCGCCTCACCTTCTCGTTCGGCGCCGACCCGAGCTACGCGGCCAACGCCGCGATCCTCAGCATGCGGAGCACGGGCGTCGGCATCGGCACAACGGCTCCCGCCCGCAAGCTCGAGATAAGCGACGCCCAGAGCCTACACGCGGCTCACGTCGTCGAGCTACTCTCGGATCGGTACTCGAACTTAAGACCACATCGACCGCCGCAGGCACCTGGAACGGACGAATCAACTTCATCAACTCGAGCGACGCGGTCGAGGGATCGATCCTGTATTATCCGATCGCGTTCATGGATCAACCTGGAATGATCTTCACCGCCGGCGGTTATACCCGGTTGTTTTTCAACAGGCTCGACCGGGAACTCGGCGTCGGGACCACGACTCCCGCCGAAAAGCTCGACGTCGCGGGAGCCGTGCGGGCAACCGTCCTGAAGCTCACCGGCGGCTCCGACATAGCCGAACCATTCGACGTCACCTCACCCGGGGACATCATGGATGGAATGGTGCTCGTCATCGATCCGGAATCGCCGGGGAACCTCAAAATCGCCGACCGGGCATACGACCGCTGCGTCGCGGGAATCATAAGCGGCGCCGGCGAGTCGAGCCGGCGCTCGTGATGTCGCAGGACGACACGATCGCCGATGGAAGGAATCCCGGCTGGCGCTCACCGGACGCGTCTACTGCTGGGCAGACGCGTCGAACGGCCCGATCGAACCGGGAGACCTGCTCACCACCTCGGATACGCCGGGGCACGCGATGAAGGCGCTGGATCCGGCCCGAACGCCGGGAAAAGCGGTGCTCGGCAAGGCGATGACGCCCCTGGCAGGCGGCCGGGGCCTGGTCCTCGTTCTCGTCAGCTTGCAGTAAGGGAGGCGATGACGTGATGAGATCACCTGCAATATACAAAGAAGCGACGGGGCGCGGACCGATCCGCATTCTCGCCGTGTTTCTTGCCGTCTGCGTCTCGACGGCGGCCTCGAATATCGAGGCCCGGCCGATGCGGGAATCAGAAGTGCGGGCCGCCGTGGAGACGTGGGTGCGCAACACGACGCCCGAGGCCCGTCCCGAGGCGGTCGTGGAGTCGATGGAGCCGTACGCCGCGGGCGGAGAGATGTGGCGTACATCGCGCGTCTCTCCGGAGGCGGTTTCTGCCTGTGCGGCCTCGACGAGATCCTGCTTCCCGTCTATCTCTACTCGCCTCATGGAACGTACGATCCCGATAATCCCGGTTTTCAGTGCATCCTCTCGCAGATGACGGAGCGGGCGCTGATGGTGCGGGGATGGGAACGAAACGGCGATCCGAGGCTCGATGATTGAGGCTCAGGGCGGCCGAGCGGCCGGAGATCTGGTCGGATCTCATGGCCGGCGTGGCGCCTGAAGGCAGGGTGCTCGCTCCCTCCGGAGCGGCCGTCGAACCGTCGATGATGGAACTCCCCCTCACTTCCAACTGGCACCAGTTCCATCCTTACAACGATCAGTGCCCCGTTCATCCGGACGGTTCGGGGGAGCACACGCTCGTCGGCTGCCCCGCGACGGCCTTCGCGCAGATCATGTACTACTGGAAATGGCCCAACACCGGGACGGGAACGAGCAGCGTCTATTACCGTACGAGGAGCTTGCCCGCAGGCACATGGAACTCGACGCCCCTCGCGAGCGATCCGCTGATCACCGACTCCGCAGACTGGAGCTGGGCGGGAAGGCTCGCGTATCTCGCGACGACCCACCGCCTGTACGTGTCGGGCTGCTGGGACTGGAGCATCTATTCGACCGCTTACAACGACTCGGCCCTCGTGCTGAATATCACGCCGGAGTACCTCGCCGCCCTCGAAACGCTCTATGAAGGGATGCCCGCGGATTCCTCGCTTCATCTGGTCAATTACTCTGCGGCCTCGTACAACTGGAACCTCATCGGGGACAGCCACGACGATCCTCCCGACGCCGGGGACACGGAGGTCGCGAAGATCAACTATCACGCCGCCGTCGCCGTAAACACCGATTTCGGGCTCAGGGGCTCCTCGGCATCCTGCCCCCTCGTCGTGGAAGGGGCGCCCGCGCACCTTCGCTTCGACGGCGACGCCGTAACCCAGCGCGACCAACATCTACACGATGACCGACGAGATCGCGTGGCTGCGTCCGCTCGGGATCGGCGGATGCGGGCACATGTGGGTGGTGTGCGGGTACGACAAGAGCACCGATCCCAACCGGAGCTTCAAGGTAAACATGGGGTGGCGCGGGACGTCGTCCGACTGCTGGCAGTTGCTGGACTTCTTTTGCCCCGCCTCGGGGATGGAGCACGCGACGAGGCTCGCGCCTAAAGACTACGTCAAATTCGTGGGGGACTGATCGGGGGCGACGGCACGCCGGCCAGCCCCTATCAGAACGTCGAGACGGCGGTGGCGGGGGCGCCGAGCGGCGCGACGCTGATATTCAAGGCGGGCTCCAACAACATCTTCTCGTCGGCGACGCTCGTCATCGACAAGCCGCTCACGCTGAAGGGCAAAAACGTAGTAATTCGCAGGCTGTGAAAGGAGCGTTATCGATGTTAAGAAAGATTTTGGCGCTCTCCGCCGCGCTCCTGGCGCTGCCGTCCCTCGTTCCCCTGCCGGGCGGGAATCAAATCGGGGCGCTCCGGGCCCAGGAAGCGGGTTACAGGATGAGGTTCTCCGTGATGGGGGCTGCGGGCACCACCGCGTCCGGAACTGATTTCCGGGCGGCCGCGACGCTCGGGCAACCGACGCCGACCGGGATCCTGACCGGCGCCGGGGAAATCCTGTACGCGGGATTCTGGGGCCCCTCGTCGGCATTGACCCCGGCCGACAATCCGGAGGCGCCGCTGGTGAATATGCTTTTTCAGAACTACCCGAACCCGTTCAATCCGACGACCGCGATCGACTATTCGGTGGCAGCGACCTGTTTCGTAGAGATAACGATCTACGACGTCGGCGGGCACAGGATAAAAACGCTCGTAAATGAGACCAGAGAGCCCGGGTTGTACAAGGCTATTTGGGACGGCAGAAACGACCGGGGGGCGCCGGCCGCCACAGGCCTATACTTCTACCGAGCACGGATAGGCGAGTACAGCAGGGTCAGGAAGATGGTTATTCTTCGCTGATATGGATCCGTCCGGCGACCTTCAGGAACAAAAAAAGGCCGATCTCTCGATCGGCCTTTTTCAAAAACCGGCGGCGCCGATCCCGGGCGGGCCCGGATCACTTCCACATGAACAGGGCGGCGACTCCCGCGACGGCGATCACGGCGCCCGCGACCTCGCGGATCGTGATCTTCTCTTTGAAAATGATGACCGACGGGGCGATGATAAGCACCGGCACTATGGCCATGATCGTTGCCGCGATCCCGGTGGCGGTATGCCTTACGGCGAGAAGGGAGAAGGAGACCCCGAGAAACGGACCGAAGAAGGCCCCGAGCGTCATCGGCCCCATCGCCCTGGCGTCGCGGAGGGCCATGCCGACCCTCCTCCAGAACCCCATGATGGTGACGACGACCAGGAACCCCGCGACACCCGCCATGATACGTATCTGAGTGGCCGCGAAGGCGTCGCGGCCCTGCATGCCGTACTTACTGAGCACGAGACCGACCGACTGGCCGACTGCTCCGCCGAAAGCCGCCAGGACGCCGCGCATGGGACGGGAGAAGACGACGCGGCTTCGGTCCGGGCTCCGCTCGAGCACGACGAGGCTGATCCCGCCGATGACCAGCGCCATGCCGAGCAGGTTCGCGTGGCTGAGGGTCTCTCCCATTATTATCCAGCCTATCAACGCCGTGATCGGCGGCACCAGGGCCATGATCAGCATCGATACCCGGGCGCCGATCAGGATGAAACTCTTGAAGAGGAGCAGGTCCCCGAGCGTGAATCCGATTACGCCCGATAGGGCCAGCCAGATCCAGTTATGAGCCGTGGCGCCGGGAGGAAGCGGCGTGCCCCTTGTCACGGTCAGGAAGATGGTGAGGAATACGAACCCCATGCACAGCCTGATGAGATTGAGGGAAAGGGTGCCGACGCGTTTCCCGGCGATCTCGAACGACAGCGCCGTCACAGTCCAGAAAAACGCCGTGGCGAGCGCCGCCAGCTCCCCGTAATAAGATTCCATCATGGCCTCCCTGTCCCTGCACGCCGATCTCCGGCTTGCAGGAATCGTTTTCGCGCAGGCCACAAGGTTAATCGTTCAGGCTCTTTTTGTCCACCTGGATAGTAAATGAGGCGGTCGACGAGATCGGCGACGCGGTCATTGTCCCATCACGTCGATACCGCTGGAAATGCCGACAAGCTCCCAGCCGCTTCCCCTGTTCCTGAAGTACGCGATCTTCCGCTTGTCCGGCATTATGCTGGTCCCGCTGCACCTGTAGGCGTTGGAGAATATCACCAGGGCCTGGGTCCTTTCGGCGTCGAAACCAGCCCTCGAAAATGTCAGATATCCCTGGGCGTCGGGGAATACCCTGTCGAAATTATCCCAGTCGGGCGCGGCATCGGCGAGCGCCCCGGCGTATTGCGCCATCCCCGAGCCGGCGGACGCGCTTCCGGCCTCGATCGTCCTGCCTGGCTGGAGGACGCCGGCGTATTCCCGCTCGGACAACAACCTGCATTCCACGAGGAGGCTGAAACGCTCTTCGACCCGGCACGTCCCGACCCGATTATTTACTATCATAGCGTCTATCGTCTCGTTCTTGAGCTCCGGCCACGTCTCCCGGAGGATACCGAGCTGCCCTCCGAGACACCACGATTCGGTCTCACGGCTGATAAGTATCAGGCTGAATTCCTTCTCGTATTCATCGTTGACAAGAAGCGACATCAGTTCGTATTCGGTCGGTTCGAGCGACGCGTCCCCGGCATTGCCTTCTGCAAAGGCCAGCAGCAGAACGATGGATATGATCCCGGGCAGCGGTGATTTTCCGTACTTCCTCATGATGTCTCCTGTGGTCTATGGGTTGCTCTTTTTTTCCGGGAATCCCGCGAGGAACTCCGCCGGATCCGACCGCACGATCTTCCCGAGCAAAATCCGGTCCACAGGCCGGCGGAGTGGAATTTTCAAAAGGCTGAGGCATCTGCATCGACAGGTTCAGCGGCACCGACACTTCGCCCCGGGCAAGATTGGACCGGCCCGCTACCTGGTTGGATGGAACAAGGAGAATGATCCGGGAAGACCGGCAAATCAGGGGACTCAGAATACCTTTCCTATGACCAGCCCGATCATATGATCGGTCATATCCCTGTCATGGAATGCCTCTATTATTTCAGGCGGCTCCATCATTGCGTAGTCCAGACGTAAAACGATTCCGCGTGCAGGATGCTGCCATCCGAGACCAAGGCCGAGATTCATATAATTTAATGAGGCAAAAAGATCTCTGCTGTTGCCTGCCCTGATGAAAAGGGTCTCGAACAGGGCGACCTCCATGCCGACCCCCCACCCTTCCATTTCCTCGTATGATCCGAAGCCGCGGACCAGATCGTACAGAACCTGAGCTTTAAACGCCGCCACATCGCGTCCGAGCTTTTTCGAAACGGACGCCGCCGGCGGAGTCGATAACTCCATGCCCAGGCCGTACCTGCTTTCGCCTGTCTGATCGAATGTCCACTCATCCCCTTCCGATTCAACCTCTATTTCGCCGCTGATATTCCTGGCGCTTGCCCCGAACGTCGAACGGATCTTGTACCCTTCTTCCGTTTCGACGGTCCATGAGAGAATTGCCCCGATATCCACAGCCATGAAGAGTATTGCGCGCCCGATCTGTACTTCAACTCCTTCACCACAACGCCGAGGCCCGCGGACAAGGATCCCGCCCTCTTCGCCGCGGCAAATCCCGCGGACAGGTAATAGTTGGGTTCGTCGAACGGTTCGCATTTAAATGAGTACGTGGAATACATGCAGTCCGGGACAAGGTACTCCGCCGTAAATCCAAGCAGCCCGCCATAAAGAAAATTATCCTTTTCTTTTCCGGCTGTTATACGCGTATCCAGATAAGAATAAAAATCGAGAAACTCGTGATAATTCGTCTCGAGAAATATTCCATTCGTCCAGGCGAGCGCCGCCGGATTGTAGTACCCGGTCACAGGGTTGGAGAGATCAGCCGCGCCGGTTCCCCCCATCGCGATGTTCTTCGTTCCCCTGGGAAAGAGCAACATCTGCGATTGGGCCGCGCCGGAGACCACAACCAGGACCAATGCGACCGATAAAAACGTTTTTGCCGTCTTCATGCACCCTCCTTGCCGCCTTAATTCGACGTCTGTCTATTAACCTCTGTGATTCGAGTCCCTACCTGCGGGGATATTATCATGGCATCCCGTCTCCCGGGCACAAAAAAAGGCCGATCTTGCGATCGGCCTTTTTCAAAAACCGGCGGCGTCCTACTCTCCCACACAGTCGCCCGTGCAGTACCATCGGCGCTGAAGGGCTTAACTGCCGTGTTCGGAATGGGAACGGGTGTTTCACCTTCGCTATCGCCACCGAAAAATAAAACCTTGAAACAGAATCAGGAAAAGCTAAATAGACATCTTTGAAGTCTGTAAAAATACTGGTTAAGCCTCACGGCCTATTAGTACCGGTCGGCTGAACATGTCACCATGCTTACACCTCCGGCCTATCAACCTTGTAGTCTCCAAGGGGCCTTTAGGTAACTTACGTTACGTGAAGTCTTATCTTGGGGGGGGCTTCCCGCTTAGATGCTTTCAGCGGTTATCCCTTCCGAACATAGCTACCCAGCCATGCCACTGGCGTGACAACTGGTGCACTAGTGGTTCGTCCACCTCGGTCCTCTCGTACAAAAGGCAGCTTCCCTCAAACTTCCTGCGCCCGCAACGGATAGGGACCGAACTGTCTCACGACGTTCTAAACCCAGCTCACGTACCGCTTTAAATGGCGAACAGCCATACCCTTGGGACCTTCTCCAGCCCCAGGATGCGATGAGCCGACATCGAGGTGCCAAACCTCCCCGTCGATGTGGACTCTTGGGGGAGATAAGCCTGTTATCCCCGGCGTACCTTTTATCCGTTGAGCGACGGCCCTTCCACGCGGAACCGCCGGATCACTAAGCCCTGCTTTCGCACCTGCTCGACTTGTCAGTCTCGCAGTCAAGCTCCCTTATGCCTTTACACTCTACGCGTGATTGCCGACCACGCTGAGGGAACCTTTGGGCGCCTCCGTTACACTTTGGGAGGCGACCGCCCCAGTCAAACTGCCCACTAAGCACTGTCCCTGTACCGGATAACGGTACAGGTTAGAATTCCTACAAAGCAAGGGTGGTATTTCAAGGTTGGCTCCACGCCTACTTGCGTCTGCGCTTCAAAGCCTCCCACCTATCCTACACATGATTTGCCAAAACCCAATGCCAAGATACAGTAAAGGTGCACGGGGTCTTTCCGTCCAGTTGCGGGTAATCGGCATCTTCACCGATAGTTCAATTTCGCCGAGACTCTTGTTGAGACAGCGCCCAAGTCGTTACACCATTCGTGCAGGTCGGAACTTACCCGACAAGGAATTTCGCTACCTTAGGACCGTTATAGTTACGGCCGCCGTTTACTGGAGCTTCAGTTCAGTGCTTCGGATCCGAAGATCCTGACACATCCCCTTAACTTTCCAGCACCGGGCAGGTGTCAGTCCATATACGTCGTCTGTATGACTTTGCATAGACCTGTGTTTTTAGTAAACAGTCGCCCAGGCCGATTCTCTGCGGCCTCTCACAGCTAGTTCAGTAAATAAATTCGCCATAAGAGGCACCCCTTATCCCGAAGTTACGGGGTCATTTTGCCGAGTTCCTTAACAAGAGTTCTCTCGAGCACCTTAGGATTCTCTCCTCGCCTACCTGTGTCGGTTTGCGGTACGGTCGCTCCATGTATTCACATAGAGGTTTTTCTTGGCAGTATGATTAGGGCCAGTTTGTGCGCAAAGCGCTCCCCATAACACCTCGGAGTTAATGACCACCCGGATTTGCCTGGGCAGTCCTCCTACATGCTTAGACCAGCTATTCCATCAGCTGGCTGACCTTTCACTCCTGCGTCACCCCATAGTTCAAACACACATGAAGTGGTTCAGGAATTTTAACCTGATTCCCATCGCCTACGCCTTTCGGCCTCGGCTAAGGGGCCGACTTACCCTGAGAGGATTAGCCTTCCTCAGGAAACCTTAGGCTTTCGGTGAACAGGTTTCTCGCCTGTTTTATCGCTACTCATTCCGGCATAATCTCTTCCATTTCGTCCAGCATATCTCACGATACGCCTTCAATCTACAATGGAATGCTCCTCTACCAGACGGATATTCCGAAGAATATCCGAATCCATAGCTTCGGTAATATGCTTTAGTCCCGACAATTATCGGCGCAAATCCACTTGACTGGTGAGCTGTTACGCTTTCTTTAAATGATGGCTGCTTCTAAGCCAACATCCCAGTTGTCTGTGCAAATTCACATCCTTTATCACTTAGCATATACTTAGGGACCTTAGCTGATGGTCTGGGTTCTTTCCCTCTCGGCTATGAAGCTTATCCCCCACAGCCTGACTCCCGTGTTAAAATAAACGGCATTCGGAGTTTGATTGGGTTTGGTAGGCTTGTAGGCCCCCTAGTCCAGTCAGTGCTCTACCTCCGCAATTCATCACACGAGGCTAGTCCTAAAACTATTTCGAGGAGAACCAGCTATTTCCAGGTTTGATTGGCCTTTCACCCCTACCCACAGCTCATCCGGGAAGTTTTCATCCTTCTACGGTTCGGACCTCCACGCAATTTTACTTGCCTTTCATCCTGGCCATGGGTAGATCACCTGGTTTCGGGTCTACTCCATGCAACTTATCGCCCTATTCAGACTCGCTTTCGCTTCGGCTCCGTGGTTTCTTCCACTTAACCTTGCAGCATAGAGTAACTCGCCGGATCATTATGCAAAAGGCACGCGGTCAGCCCCGAAAGGCCTCCCACTGCTTGTAGGTAAATGGTTTCAGGTACTATTTCACTCCCCGCCAGGGGTTCTTTTCACCTTTCCCTCACGGTACTAGTTCACTATCGGTCGCCGATGAGTATTTAGCCTTATGAGGTGGTCCTCACAAATTCCCACAAGATTTCTCGTGTCCCATGGTACTCGGGAGTCTGATCGAAAGAGCCTGTTCTTCTTTCACCTACCGGACGTTCGCCGTCTATGGTCCATCATTCCAGATGATTCGGTTAGAATACAGGTTTGTAACTCTTCGACCCTCTCTGCATACGGGTCAGATCAGATCCCACTACACCGGCCGTACAACACATGCAGGTTTTAACGTACGACTCGGTTTAGGCTGTTTCCCGTTCGCTCGCCGCTACTCAGGAAATCGCTTTTGCTTTCTCTTCCTGGGGGTACTGAGATGTTTCAGTTCTCCCCGTTAGCTTTCCAAGGACTATATATTCATCCAAGGAATAGTGCGGGTTTGCCGCACTGGGTTTCCCCATTCGGAAATCTCCGGATCAAAGGTTATTTGCACCTCCCCGAAGCTTATCGCAGCTTATCACGTCCTTCATCGCCTATCGACGCCAAGGCATCCACCATATACCCTTAGTAGCTTAACCAGAATCCTTGACAATCTTACAAAGATGCCTATTTGCTTTACCCTGATTCTGTTTTCAAAGAACGTACTGGTAATTCCCAGATTTTTATTACAGTGGAGAAGACCGGGCTCGAACCGGCGACCTTCGCCGTGCAAGGGCGACGCTCTCCCAGCTGAGCTACTTCCCCATGAAAATGTCTGAAGAATTTCTTTACTGGTGGGCCTAGCTAGAGTTGAACTAGCGACCTCACGCTTATCAGGCGTGCGCTCTAACCAACTGAGCTATAGGCCCATTTATATGAAACAGTGTGTGAGAACACAGTCGACAATGCGACGACCTGGAGTCTTGGCTGTCATACAGACCAGCCATTGCTCCTTAAGAAAGGAGGTGATCCAGCCGCACCTTCCGATACGGCTACCTTGTTACGACTTAGCGCCAGTCACTGGTTTTACCTTAGGCGGTTCCGTCCCTTGCGGGTTAGGTCACCGACTTCGGGTACCCCCAGCTTCCATCGCTTGACGGGCGGTGTGTACAAGGCCCGGGAACGTATTCAGCGCGGCCTGCTGATCCGCGATTACTAGCGATTCCGCCTTCATGCAGTCGAGTTGCAGACTGCAATCCGAACTGAGACAGGTTTTCTGGGATTCGCTCCACCTCGCGGTCTTGCAGCCCTTTGTACCTGTCATTGTAGCACGTGTGTAGCCCGGGATGTAAGGGCCATGAGGACTTGACGTCATCCCCACCTTCCTCCGGTTTATCACCGGCAGTCTCCCTAGAGTTCCCAGCATAACCTGATGGCAACTAAGGATAAGGGTTGCGCTCGTTGCGGGACTTAACCCAACATCTCACGACACGAGCTGACGACAGCCATGCAGCACCTGTGTAACCGCCCCCGAAGGGGAAGGTATGTTTCCATACCAGTCGATTACATGTCAAACCCCGGTAAGGTTCTTCGCGTATCATCGAATTAAACCACATGCTCCACCGCTTGTGCGGGCCCCCGTCAATTCCTTTGAGTTTCAACCTTGCGGCCGTACTCCCCAGGCGGGGCACTTAATGCGTTAGCTTCGGCACAGAAGGGGTCGATACCTTCTACACCTAGTGCCCATCGTTTACGGCTAGGACTACCGGGGTATCTAATCCCGTTTGCTCCCCTAGCTTTCGTTCATCAGCGTCAGTATCAGGCCAGAAAGCCGCTTTCGCCACGGGTGTTCCTCTTGATATCCACGCATTTCACCGCTACACCAAGAATTCCGCTTTCCTCTCCTATACTCAAGCCAGACAGTTTCAAAGGCAGGTCAACGGTTGAGCCGTTGGATTTCACCCCTGACTTGTCAGGCCGCCTACGAACCCTTTACGCCCAATGAATCCGAATAACGCTTGCTCCCCCCGTATTACCGCGGCTGCTGGCACGGAGTTAGCCGGAGCTTCCTCTTATGGTACTGTCAGATCGAAAGATTATTCGTCAATCGATTTTTCATCCCATATGACAGGACTTTACGTTCCGAAGAACTTCATCGTCCACGCGGCGTCGCTCGGTCAGGGTTTCCCCCATTGCCGAAGCCTCTCGACTGCTGCCTCCCGTAGGAGTCTGGGCCGTGTCTCAGTCCCAGTGTGGCCGGTCACCCTCTCAGGCCGGCTACCAATCGTCGCCTTGGTAGGCCGTTACCCTACCAACTAGCTAATTGGACGCGGGACCATCCTAAAGCGTCAGCTTACAAGTAGAGGCCACCTTTGATTTTCCAACATGCGTTAGAAAATATTATGCGGTATTAGCATTCCGTTAGGAATGTTATCCCCCACTTCAGGGTAGGTTTCCCACGCGTTACTCACCCGTTCGCCACTGTACTAGCGAAATAAATTTCGCTTTCTCGTTCGACTTGCATGCCTAATCCACGCCGCCAGCGTTCATTCTGAGCCAGGATCGAACTCTCCGTTGTAAAAATCTATGCAACCGCCGCCGAAGCGGCGGATACATGACGGTATCGTTCCAAACCTTCGGACCCCCGAAAGGGTCCTTGGGCCCACATTATCGGCTGGTTCATCACACACTATTTCTTTTTCAAAGAGCGTATTTCCCTGTATGGAAATTTCTTTCCGAAGGAGTAATATATCTCAGTTGTCTTTTCCTGTCAACACCAATTTGAAGATTTTATAAATTACTTATTTATCCTCAACTTGGCGCCGGTATCACTCATTTCGAATACGGTCAAAGATATAATTCATTCCTATCCCTTTGTCAACAGCAATCATTAAAATAATTGAAAATAAGATCGATTTTTTACGATTTCGCGGCAAATCGGGCGTAAAAAGGGTGGAAATGGGCCGGTTTTCACTGTACCTTCCTAAGGTCACGAGCAGCGGCGGCATGGAGCCGAGGGGGTTTTGAATGCGCGTCAGGCCTATGAGAAAAGGGGAAAGGATCGTCCTCTTCGCGATCCTTGTGATGATAGCGGCCGTATTGGGGATGGCCGTGGCCGGATATATATGGTTCTCCAGGGACCTCCCGTCGATGGCGAGGCTCGAGATGATCGAGCCGTCGCTCAAGACGAGGATCCTCGCGGCGGACGGCACGGTCCTCAAAGAGTTCTACAAGCAGGACAGGATCCTCGTCCCCCTCGAGAAGATCCCCGTCGATCTGCAGAGGGCCTTCCTCGCCGTCGAGGACCGCAGGTTCTACGACCATTCGGGAATCGATTTCGTGAGGATATTCTCTGCCGCATGGAAGGACATAGTCCACTGGAGACTCAAGGAGGGGGCGAGCACGATCACCCAGCAGCTCTCCACCGACCTCTTCCTCACGAAGGAGCAGACCTTCGCGAGAAAGATCAAGGAGATCCTACTCGCCTTCCGCATCGAGAAGACCTACTCGAAGGACGAGATACTGGAGATGTACCTCAACCAGATCTATTTCGGAGCGGGCGGGTACGGGATTGAGGCCGCGTCGCAGAGATTCTTCGGCAAATCGGTGACCGAGCTCGAGCTCCACGAGATAGCCCTTCTACCCGGGCTTCCCAAGAACCCGTCCGGGTACAATCCGTTCAGGAATCCCGAGAGGGCGCTGACGCGGAGGAATACCGTGCTGAACGCGATGGAAGAGTTCGGGGTGATCGACAAGAAACAGCTCGCGGAGCTCAAGCTGAGGCCCCTCGGCGTCGTCGACCAGGAGGAGGGCGGAGACGGTCTCGCGGACTATTTCACGGAGCACATTCGCCAGATTCTCGTCGACAAGTACGGGGACATGGCCGTCTACAGCGGGGGGCTCACCGTTTACACGACCCTCGATCCGTACCTTCAAAAGGTGGCCGAGGACAGCATGGAGACCCATCTCGTACGCCTCGAGAAAAGCCGCGGTTATAAAACGACCAGGGCATCCTATCTCAAGGCGGTGGAGGCGGGGGGCAAACCGTCGCCCGACTACCTCCAGTCGGGGGCGGTCGCCATCGATCCGCGAAACGGGCATATCAAGGTGATGGTCGGCGGTCGCAGCTTCGCCGAGAAAAAATTCAACAACGTCCTGCAGGCGAAAAGGCAGCCCGGGTCGGCCTTCAAGATGTTCGTCTACCTCGCCGCGCTCGAGAACGGGTACAGCCCGTCCGACATGCTGCTCGACACTCCGATCGTCATCGAGATGCCGAACGGCCAGGTGTACAAGCCGAGGAATTACAGCGAGACCTTCCAGGGCGCCGTGACCCTTCGCTACGCGCTCGACGAGTCGATAAACATCCCGTCGGTAAAGCTGCTTCAGAAGATAGGCGCCCCGGCGGTCATCAACCTTGCGATGCGCATGGGAATAAGCGGTCCCCTTCTGCCCTACATCTCGCTGGCGCTCGGCGCCCAGGAGGTGACCCTTCTCGAGCTCACATCGGCATTCGGGGTCCTCGCGACCGGCGGCGTGCGGGCGGAGCCGATGGCCATCCTCAAGATCGAGGATAGCAACGGCAACGTGCTCGAGGAGTTCAGGGAGGTTCGCGAGGAGGTTCTCTCCCCGCAGGTCGCCTACCTCATGACGGACATGCTGGCGAGCAGCATCAACGAGGGCACGGGAGCCGGGGCCCGGAGCATGGGGCTTCGCATACCCTGCGCCGGGAAGACGGGCACGACGGACAACGAGGGGGACGGATGGTTCATCGGCTATTCCCCCGACCTCGCCGTCGGCGTCTGGACCGGCTTCAGCCACCGGGTCATCCCGATGGGCAGGGGGATGGTCGGAGCGCGCGTCTCCCTTCCCCTCTGGACCCACATCATGATCGCGGCCCATCCGGGAAACATCGGGCCCGATTTCACCAGGCCCGACGGCCTGACCGAGGCGATCATATGCACGGAATCGGGCCTTCTCGCGACGCCCTACTGCAAGAAGGTGCGGCGGGATCTCTTCATCGAGGGATTCGAAGCGACGCGCGAATGCGACCTTCACAGGGTGAGCGCGTACGACATGCTCGATCCCGACAAGAGCTTCAGGGACCTCGACAGGGAAGCGTCGAAGGAGATGAACAAGCCCCGGTGACGGCCCGTCCCGGTCATCCGGCCAGTTCCTTCATTATCTGAACGCCGCTGCTCGTCCCTATCCTGCTCGCGCCCGCCTCGACGAGCTCGAGCGCGAAGGCGGCGGTCCTTATGCCGGCCGAGGCCTTGACGCCGAAGCCGGCGCCGACCGCGCGGCGCATGATCCTCACGTCCGCCGCGTTCGCCCCGGGGGGCCCGAACCCGGTGGACGTTTTCACGAATGCCGCGCCCGCCTCCATCGCGAGGCGGCAGGCGAGGACCTTCTCCTCGTCCGTTAGAAGAGCAGCCTCGATGATCACCTTCAGGGGAGCTCCCGCGCAGGCCCGCGCGACCGCGGCTATGTCGTCGCGGACCAGCTTCGTCTGAGCGGCCTTCAGGGCCCCTATGTTCATCACCATGTCGATCTCGCCGGCCCCCTGCTCCACGGCCCTTCCGGCCTCGAAGGCCTTGACGGCGGAATCGACGGCGCCGAGGGGAAACCCCGATATCGAGCAGACCTTGATCCCCGTGCCGCGAATCTCTTCGGCGACGAGGGAAACGTAGTGGGTGTTGACGCAGACCGAATAGAAGAAATAATCCCGCGCCTCGCCGCAGACCCTTCTGACGTCGGCCGGCGTCGCTTCGGGCTTCAGGATCGTGTGGTCGATGAGACGGTTCAATCCGCTTTCCATCAAGCCGGATCGCCTCCCTCCGTTGATGTTCACGCCCCGGGGCTCCGCCGTCCCGCGCGCGCCGCATGCCGGGACGGCCCGCCGGCGGGCCCGGTCACGCCTTGTAAACGCCCAGAAGCGACTTGAAGCTGTCGAGCCTTCCGCTCCTGATGTAGGCTCTCACCACCCGCTTGCTGATCCTGCAGAGAACCTCATAGTTGAGCGTGCCGTCCCACTGGGCTATATCGTCGACGCTTATCTCGTTTTCCCCCTGGCGGCCTATAAGTGTCACTTCCTCGCCGACCGCCGCGTCGGGCCAGGCGGAGACGTCGATCATCGTCATGTCCATCGTCACCCGCCCGATTATCGGCGCCCTCCCGCCCCTGAAGAGGACCATCCCGTTGTTGGAGAGCCTGTGGCTCATGCCGTGCCCGTACCCGGCCGCGATGACCCCCACCGTCATCTCCCTCGGGGCGATGAAGGTCCTGCCGTAGCTGACGCTCCGCCCCGCGCCGATCTTCCGGACGAGTATCAGGCGCGATTTGAACTTCAGTACGGGGGCCAGGTCGATCTTGTCCCGAAGGTCGATCGACGGGTAATGCCCGTAGGCGAGGAGCCCGGGCCTTATGAGATTGAAATGGGAAGAGGGGAAATTGACGATCGCGGCGCTGTTCGCGCTGTGGACGTACCTGAAGCGGATTCCGCGGCCGGCAAGCTCGCCGAGCAATCCGTTGAATACCCTGATCTGCTCGCGCGTGTAATCGAAATCCCCGTCGGAAGAGGGAAAATGCGTGAATATGCCCTCGATATCGAGCCCGCTCATCCCGGCGATCTCCACTATCGATCCAAGAGCCTCGTCCAGCCCGAGGCCCGTCCTCCCCATCCCCGTGTCGACCTCGATGTGCATCGTGCATCTTTTCCCGTTCCTCAGTGCCGCCTCGGACGCCGCCCTCGCGAACTCGACGCTCGAGGCAGTGACGGCGAGGCCGCTCTCCAGCACATCGTCCATCTGCTCGGGGAGGACCGGGCTGAGGATCAGTATCGGCGCCGTGATGGAGGCATTCCTCAACTCGCGCCCCTCGTCGAGCGTCGCCACGCCGAGCATGGCCACACCCTTCTCGGCGGCGAATCTCGATATCCTCACCGCGCCGTGCCCGTAGGCGTCGGCCTTCACGACGAGAAGAATGTCCGGCCTTCCCGTGGCCAGTTCGGCTATTCTCTCGAGATTCCACTCGAAGGCGTCAAGGTCCACCTCGACCCACGCCGGCAGCCTATCCATCGATCCCACCCCCGTTGTCCGAGTATTCATCCCCGGCCACCGAGCCCCGGTACAGGAACCTGTCGAGGAGCTTTACGTAATCGGTCCACCGGTTGTCGCCGGAGGACTTCTCGAGCACCATCGCGGCTCCCCTCACCTGCGCGTCCATGTTGTCGATATAATTGAGCAGCAGGGCCTCCAGGGTCATCGGCACCACCGGCGACCCGTGCTCGAGCAGTCCGTGGTGGCTCAGTATCATGTGTTTGAGCCTCAGCTCAAGCTCGAACGGGAATCCCTCCATCCCCCTGAGGTATTCGTCGAGGAAGGAGACTCCCATGCTGATATGCCCGAGAAGCCTTCCCTTGTCGGAATAGTCTATGTGATTGCCGACGCTGAGCTCGTCGAGCTTGCCGAGGTCGTGGAGAAGCACCCCCGCGACCAGCAGGTCGCCGTCGACCTCGTCGTAGACGGAAGCCGCCGCGAGGGACATCTTCAGCATGTCGTGAATGTGCTCGGCGAGCCCGCCGACGTACGAGTGGTGCCACCCCTTGGCCGCCGGCGCGAGGAGAAATCTTTCCCTGAATCCCCCGTCCCGGAAGATCGCCTGAAGCAGGGCGCGGATGTGTGAATTGGCGACCCCGTCGATTATGCCGAGTATCTCCTCGTATATCGTCCCGGTATCCCTCGCCGAGGTGGGGAGAAAGATGGAGGGGTCGAAAGCGCCGCGGTCGACCTTCTCGATATGGTTCACCTTGAGCTGAAGCGTGCCCTGGTAATCCTGGACGTCCCCCTCCACCCTGACCACGTCGTCGGCGTTTATGTTCCTGTCCGCCTCTTCGGAGGGGCTCCACCACACACCCTTCAGGATCCCTTCGCGGTCCGAGAACTGGAAGAGGAGAAACTTGCCGCCCGAAAAATCACGTTTGATCTTCTTGGCGACCACCATCACCCTGTCTACCCGGTCCCCGACCTTCAGTTTTTCCGCCACGTTTCCTCCTCATCCTGAGCGATGCATGAATGGACGCCACAAACCTAATCCAGGGGCCCCGGCCCGGTCAAGCAGAAAGGGGAAATCCCCCGCCGCGCGGCCGCCGGACGGATAAAAAACGGGCCGGATTGCTCCAGCCCGTCAACGCATTCTTTTTCGTGAACGGAGGTCTTACTGGCCCATGCTCGGGCAGATCTGATCGGCGTACTTCACGTATTCGAGCTTCGCCATTCCGCCGATATTCGTCCTTTCCCTGTAATCCCTGGGAAATTCGGTGTTCGACGGCATGCCGCCGTAGCCGATCGCGCCGTTGACGTAGAGATTCTCCGCCATGATCGCCTTTACGATGAGCTCCATGCCGGGATCGAGCGGTTCGAGAATAAACTTCACCTTCGGCAGATGAATGAGGTAGACCTTCACAGGCTCGCCCTTGGCATTGCGGATCTCTTCGTGGGTGATCTTGCAATTTTCAACCTTGAACTTCATGTCGTAGATATCCTTGAGGGACGGCGTGCTCGAATTGAGCCCGGCGTATTCGAATTCCTCGTACTGGCCTTCGTCGAATCCCCTCAGGAGAGTCGGGAATTTCGGGGAACCGGCTTCGCCTACGCGAACCGTATCCGTTCCCGCGACCAGAAAATCGACCGAGAAGTGGACCCTCGGAGAAAACGATTTTGTCGTTCCCGCGACGAACCTCTTGCCCTCGACCCTTTTCAGCTTGTTCTCGAGATCGTTGCCGGTGAAGAACTCGATGAGGTTGCCTTCGCGGACCAGGCCGATCTCGCCGCTGACCGCGACGAATTTCGGAGTGTCGAAGCCGAACTTGAATCCCGGGCTGACGATATTCGAATGGCCGGCTTCCCGGAGAGTGACCATCTGATATGACTCCTCGACTTTGCCGCCGCAACCCGCGAAGACGGCGGAGATGAAGGCAACGACAAGGACGGTGGAGAAAAGCTTCGACATGGAAATGCTCCTTTGTAAAAAGTGAAGCGGTCAAAACCCTCTTGTTACTTCAAAAAGAAGGATCCCACCAATTAACCTGGCTGTTTACCGTTGAAAATTAATATGCGCCCCGATTATTGTCAACCATAATTTCAAGACGCGCAATGACAACGGTTTGAGTATTAAAGCCGGACGGGCCGGGGTTAATCCCGGTGCTCCCTTCCGCTTCCGATCTTCGCCTTTTCCTTGTCCGTAAGCGGGAGCTGGTAAATCCTGAACAATTCCGCTATTTCCGGGTCCATCTCGTGTTCCTTCGAAGTGAGCATTAACTGCCGCAGCCTGCCCTCGGTGAACGCTCCTTCCGCGTCGAGATTGATCGTCATCGAGCCGATATACTGCCCCTGCCCTCCGGTGGCGAGAAGAAGCGTCCGTCCGACCCTTTCCTCGCGCTTAATCAGCGGCTTGTCGTGCCCGACTATCGCGATGTCGAAATCCTCCACCCGCCCGAGAAGCTCCACGGTCCGTTCCTTTCCCATGTGGCTGAGAAGGATCAGGAAATCCGCCTCCTTGCGCATCGACGGGATCAACGACCTGAGGGTGCTTTCGACCGGTTCCACCCTGAACTTCGTCCTGTCGATGTAACCGGGGAATCTAACCGTGTCATCGAGGACGCCTGTTATGGCGACGCGAAGCCCCCCCTTCAGCTCCTTCACGACATACCTCTTGCCGAACACGGGCTCTCCCGTCTCCTCATCGACGATGTTCGCCGACACGACGTCGAAGGTGGAATTCTCGACGAGGGCCTGGAGGAATGGAAGCCCGAATATGAACTCCATCTCACCCGGGGTGAAGACGTCGAGGCCTATGATATTGAAACCCTCGAATGTGAACTCGGCCTCGGCCTGCGAATACCCCATGTCGAGGCTGAACGCGTCCCCCGCGTCCAGCACGAGAAGGTTCTTCGCCGTCGCCCGTATCCTTTTCGTGTAGGAAGCCCTTCTCCCCAGGCCTCCAACATCCTCGACCGTGCACCCGCACGACCTTATCCTGCCGAGAAGGTCGCTGGAAAAAAGGATCGTCAATTCCGTCGGCCCGGTTTTCCTCTTTGTTTCCCCGCCGTTTCGCGAACAACCCGCGGCCGCTGACGCGAGCACCGCGAAGGCCGCCACGGCAACGGACATCCTGTTTATGTTTTGATTCATTCCTTCACTCCCGCATGAGCCCGCCCGCGGCGCCCGCGCGCCGCGCGGCCTCCGACACGATCGATGTTGACGGGCCCGTCTCGAGCGCGATGACGGCCCGCACCGTGAAATATAGCACTCCCCCCACCGCCGGCGCCATATATTCGATCTTTCAAGTTCCGGCAGGTTATGATTATATGTTACAGTAACGAGAAAAGAACGTTCCCTCCGGGTCAGGAAGAATATGAAGGGCGTTTCGGCAGCGGCAATCTTCAGAAGCAGTTGGATGATCATCGCAATGGCGGTGATCCTGCTTCTTTTTCTTTCCGTAAACTGGTTTTATTTCATGAAAATCAGGACCGGGCTGGACAGGGAGTTCAGCATACGCCTCGAATCGCTCGCATCCCTCGTCTCGTCGTCCGTCGATCCGGGCCGATTTTCGGATCTTCCCGGGGAGAACGACGGGAACGGGGGCGACGATCCGCTCGGGGATCCCCTCCCCGGCCTCCCGCGGGAAATGCCCGGCGGCGGGGACTCCGACACCCTCCTGGCGCTCCTCGAGGGGTACGCCCGGGACTTCGAGCTTTCGAACATCTCGATACTTCGCGAGGACGGCGTCATCCTGATGTCGATCCATCCGGAATTCTACCGTCCCGGAGAGATCTACCCCCTCTGGAACATGGACTACCCGGCCATAATAAAGGCGCTCGACGGCTCGCCCGCCTCGACGGCGCTCGTGCGGGGACAGGACGAAGGGTATTTCAAGGCCGGGTACGCGCCGGTCCCTCCGGGGTCGGCCGGAGCGCAGGCCGTCGCCGCCGTCGAGGCGGACGCGGGATTCCTGGAAGGCCTGTCGAATCTGAGGGCGATCCTCCTCTATGCCACCGCCCTTTCCGCGGCGGGCCTGCTGCTCTTCGTCTGGCTCTTCCTCAAGGCCACCTCCTCGCTCCTCAGGGCGCGCGAAACCCTGCTGCAATCCGAGGGCCTCGCGGCGATGGGCAGGATGGCGGCCGGCATAGCCCATGAGATCCGCAACCCCCTCTTCATCATAAGGAGCAGCGCCGGGAAGCTGAAGGATCTTCACCCGGAAAGCGCCGGGGAAATAGACGAGTTCATCATCGAGGAAACGGACAGGCTGAACGGCATCCTCACCGACTACCTTCTTTTCGCGAGAAACGAGCCGGGAAAGCGCCGGACGGCGGATCTTTCGGCGATAATAAAACGATGCGCGAAGCTCCTCGGAGAGGGCGCGCCGGACGGGGCTACCCCCGTGGCGATCGATGACGGCGGCGCCGAGGCGCCCCTCCTTTGCGAGGAGAAGAAACTGCAGCAGGTTTTCCTGAACGTTCTCCTCAACGCGCGGCAGGCCGGAGGAAGCGGGGAGGTGGCGGTGAAGATCGAAAGGAAGCACGATCGCTACAAGGTAAGCGTCTCCGACCGCGGCAAAGGGGTCGGCGCGCGCGAGCTCGCGAGGGTCTTCGAGCCGTTCTACACGACGAAAACGGCGGGCAGCGGGCTGGGGCTCGCCGTGGCGAGGAAGATCGTCGAGGACCATGGCGGCGAGATATCGATGGAAAGCGTCGAAGGAGAAGGAACGACGGTAATAATCACCCTGCCGTTCAGGGCGGGAAAAGCGGGAGAATCGGATGAGCCGGATAATAATAGTCGATGACGAGGAGAAGATCACAAAGCTTCTCGCCGACCGCGTCTCGAGGGAAGGGCACGAGGTCTCCACATTCAACAGCGCGGAATCGGCCCTGAAGGAAATAAGCAGGAGGGGGACCGACGTCGTCCTCTGCGACCTCCGCCTCGGAGGCATGGACGGCCTGGAGCTTCTGACGGAGACGAAAAAGGTCTCCCCGGAAACAGACTTCGTGATCATGACGGCCTACGCGAGCACGGCCACCGCCGTCAGGGCGATGCGCGAGGGTGCCTACGAGTATCTCGTCAAGCCGTTCGACATGGACGAGATGATTCTTCTCCTCAAAAGGATAATGGAACGACGCGACCTGATGATCGAAAACGTCGCGCTGAAGGAGAGGATCTCGGTCGCATTGCCGGCGGAGAGGATCATCGGGGGCTCGGCCGCCACGAGGAGCCTCAGGGATACGATAGCGAAGGTGGCGCCGACCGACACCCCCGTGCTGATACGCGGGGAAAGCGGGACGGGCAAGGAGCTCGTGGCCGCCGCCATACACAACTCGAGCAAAAGGGCCGGCAAGCCGTTCATAGTGATAAACTGCGCCGCCGTTCCGGCGTCACTCATCGAATCGGAGATGTTCGGGCACGAGAAGGGTTCCTTCACCGGGGCCGTGCAGAAGAAACCGGGTCAGTTCAAGCTCGCCGACGGGGGGAGCCTCTTCCTCGACGAGATCGGAGAGCTCCCCGTCCTGCTTCAGTCGAAACTGCTGAGGGCGATCGAGAACGGGGAATTCCTCCCCGTCGGAGGGTACGAAGCCGGTCAGGGTGGACGTGAGGATAATCGCCGCGACCAACAGGGACCTCGAGAAGATGGAGAGTGAAGCCTCCTTCCGATCCGATCTGCTCTACAGGCTGAACGTCTTCCCGATCATCATCCCCCCTCTGAGGGAGAGGAAGGATGACATCGCCGAAATCGGTGCGGCTTTCCTCGAGTCGAAGGGCTGTCCGATGGCCCGCATCGAACGCGGCGTCTGGGAGAAGCTGATGTCGTATTCCTGGCCGGGCAACGTCAGGGAGCTGAGGAACATCCTGGAGCGCGCGACGATACTCGCGGGCGGCGATCCGATTTCGCCGTCCCATATCATGATAACGGAAGAGCGCCCCGCGGCGGAGGCGCGCGACATACTCGAGGGGATCGTCGGCCGGATCTCCCTTCCCGAAGTCGAAAGGTCCCTCCTTCGGCTGGCCCTGGATAAGGCCGGGGGAAACAAAAGCCGGGCGGCGGAGATGCTCGGGATAACGCGGCGCACCCTTTACAGCAGGATGGAAAAGCACGGCGAAGGCGAAAAGGATCCCGGCGGGGATTCCTGAGCGGAAGACCAGGCGCGATCAACCCTTTCGAGGTGTGTACGGGAATGTTCAATATTGGTGTACCCGGAGGTACACTTCGAGGGGCGCGGCGGCAGAGCTGACAGCGCAACACGTTGATATATAAGCGTAAGCTTTGCCGTCATCCGTGGCATATACCTTGCGTATCCATTGATCCGTTCGAAGGCTTTAAAAGGAGAAACGGTGATGGAAAAAGGAAAAATAAAAAAATTGACGGCGGTTATAATGATCCTTGCGCTATCGGCGGCGATCCCGGCATGGGTTGCCGCGCAGACGGTCGACGAGGAGGCTACGCGAAACGCCGTCGAGCGCACGCGCGAGGTGATAGCCGAGGCCCGTCCGATCATCGAGGAAAGCAGAAGCAACATAGCGAGGCTTTCCCTCGAGCGCGCGATCGCCATCCAGAACAAGGCCGAGGAGTTCCTGGTCACCGATGAGAAACCAGTTCGCCTACAAATACACCATGGAGGCGAGGCAGGAGGCGATGCACGCTATAGCGCTCGCCAGGGCCGACGCCCGGATCGAGGACAAGCTGCAGAACATGAACGAACAGGCGATGGAAAAGATCTCGAGGCTCCGCGACCGCGTGATGGACAGCGGGATAAGGGACGAACGCCTCAACCGCCTGATCTTCGAGGCGAGGACGCAGATCGAGAACTCGATGATGAACGCGCGGCAGCTTCGGAACCAGATCGCGATGAATCTCGCGGAAAACGCCGTCAGGCTCACGAGGCAGGCGGAAGAGAGGTTCAGGAAGCTGGTCGGCTTGAAGGAAGTTACGGAGCACAGGCTGATGCTCTGCGAAAGACTGATGGAGAGGGCAAGAGAGAGGATGGATGGGAACGCGGACGAGAAGGACGCGTCGCAGATGCGGCTCGCCGAGAGGAATCTCGTGGAGGCGAGGGAGATGACGGCGCAGGGCAAGTACGACTCCGCCCGCATGACCATAGAGAATTGCGAACGCATCATGAGGGGGCTTTCGCGAAAGATCGCCGGCGAGGCCGCCCCTCCCGAGCAGATGATGGACGAGGCGCTGCGCCTTCTCGAGAGAACTCAGGCGATGCTCTCCGAAGGGCCAGGTTCGGAAGAGGCCGAAGGATACTATGAAAGGGCGCGCACCATGATCGCCGAGGCGCGTGAAGAGATGGCGGGCGGAAGGAATCAGGAGGCGGTCCGCACCCTGACCGAGGCGCGCCGCGTCCTTCGCCGGGCCGTCGACTCGATCGGGACGGGCGACGACCGCGGATCGGTCGAAGCGGAGATCGGCCGCATCATAGACACGCGGGACGAGATCGCGGGGATCCTCGAGGGATGCAAAGCCGAGGGCGCGCGCAGCCTATTCGCACGCGCCAACCTTCGTCTCGGCAAGGCGATGGATCAATTCGAGGAGGGGAACTTCCAGGCCGCCCGGGCGGAAGCCAGGATAGCGCGCAATCTCTTTCAGCGCGTAAGGGAAATATGCGTCGAATCGATCTGACACTGGCCGCCGCATGCTTCGCGCTTGCCGCGTCCGGCTGCGCCGCCTCCGCCCCGGCGGAGAGAACGGCCGCGCCGGGCGCTTTTGCGCCCGCCGGGGCCGACTCGCTCGAGACCGCGCAGTACGAACGGATATTCATGGAGGCCCACGGCCGCCTTATGCGGGAGATCGATCCGGACGCCCCGACGAAACTTGACAGGACGACCCTTCTCGAGATAGAAAGTATCGTGGAGATCGCGGAAGAGATATATCTTCAGGGAAACATTCTTCTGGCCATCAAGCTTCTCACCGAGGCAGAGATGTTGCTGAGGCAGACTCCTTGATGCGGAACAGGCACCTTCACCCGGCACTGCCCGCCATGCTTGCCGTCCTGTGCCTTCTCGCGGCCGCGCCGGGCCTGGGGGCCGCCGGGACCGCGGCGGGCGGCAGCCTGTCGATCGGTTACGACTCCTTCATCGACAGGTTCACCATACTCGAGGACGATACGACCGACACCGTCCAGGAGCTCCACCTCTCCCTCGACAATTCCCTCGCCTGGAAAGGCCGGTCGCTGCGGCTCGCCTTCAACAACAATTTCAGGATCGGGAACCAGACCCTGGCCGACAATCTCTTCACGAGCTTCACGGCGGGGACGGGATCTCCGACGACCCTCGAGCTGAGGAACATCACGACGTACAGGCACTACCTCGCGGGAAGCGACTACGAATTCGGCAACGATTACGCGCAGTCCAACACGAGCCTGAAGATCGCGAGGCGCCTTTCGCCCGGCCTCAGGATCGCCGCCAGGGGCAGGATGGAGTTCATCGATTACAGCGAGAGGACCGACTTCGACTACGACTACCGCTACGCCGACGGGGGCCTCGAGCTCGAGGCCGGATCCTATTTCGGAAGATTCGCCCGCCTCGCGGCGTCGGCCGGGCACAGGGAGGTCCCGGACACCACGGCCCTCAACTACGACAGATTTCTTGCCGACATGGAATTTCACATCATCCCGGCGGAAAACTACCTCCTGGAGGTGTCGGCGTCGGGCGACCGCCGCTCGTACGACACGGTCGTGGAGCGCTCCGTCTGGTACGTCTATTCGCAGGCCGGCCTCACATTCGATTCCGGCGCGGCCGCCGGGTACTCTCTGAAGCTCGAGTCGGAGCTCTACCTCTACGACCGGCCGTCGACCACATTCTTCGACACTCATTTCATCAGGGGCGGGTTCAGGGTGACGCACACCGCGTCCGCCCGCTGGTCCGTCTTCGCCGAACCGCGGTACGCGAGGATGCTCTGCGGGACATTCGCGGAGGAGAGATATCAGGAGAGCTCGATCGTCCTGGGGGTCGATCTCCTGGGAGCGGCGGACTACTGGCTTTCACTGTCCTGGGAGCCGGGGCGCAGAAACTATTCCCTGGAGGACAACGAGATCTATTCGGACTTTTACTTCAACAGGCTCAACCTGTCGGGAACCGTGGCCGCGCCGAAGGGATTTTCCTTCACCCTGTTCGTGATGCACGATCCCGAGAAGCACGCGCGCCGTGACGACGACTTTTCCATGACGATGATATCGGCCGCCGTGACGAAACGGTTCTAGCCTTCCACGGTTTTTGCCGGGGGGGATCGGCCCGGTCCCGCCATCCGTACCCGGATGGCGGGACCGGCGCCTCGCTTTCGTCTAGTGCAGCATCTTCTTTATCTCTTCGGTCAGAAGGGGCACGACCTCGAACAGGTCTCCAACGATGCCGTAATGTGCTTTTTCGAAGATCGGAGCGTTTGGATCCTTGTTTATCGCGACGATCACCTTCGAGGTCCGCATCCCCGCGAGGTGCTGAATTGCGCCCGAGATACCGCACGCGATGTACAGCTTGGGATTGACGACCTTGCCGGTCTGTCCCACCTGTATCGGCTGCGCGGCGAATCCGGCGTCGACCGCCGCCCTCGAAGCTCCGACCGCCCCTCCGAAGAGGTCGGTGAGCTCCTCGAGCATCCTGAAATTCGCCCCTTCCTTCATCGCGCGGCCGCCCGAAACGATGACGTCGGCCTCGGTCACGTCGGGCCTCCCGCCGGCCAGCGGAACAATCTCCGTGGCCATGGCCCTGATCATATCCCGGGTCACCCCGGACGGGCGCGCCGAGATTTCGGTCGAGCCTCCGCTTTCCGCGGCGGGGGCGATGTTGTTCGGCCTCACCGACACGAAAACCGGCCTGTCCCCCTCGGGGGAGAGCTCCACGAAGAGCTTGCCCGAATAGACGGGCCTTCTGACGACCAGCGAACCGCCCTCCATCCTCACCTCGACGCAGTCGCTGAACATCACGCCGTCGACCCTGGCGGCCACGCGCGGGCCGAGATCGCGGCCCATCGCCGTGGCGCCCATGAAGACGTACCGGTATTTATTTTCCGCCACGAGCGAAGCGAGGACCGCGGCGTACCCTTCCGTGGAATAGTTCGCCAGGAGCTCGTCCTCGACCGTGAAGATTTTCCTTAGCCCGAATCCCTTTATTTTTCCCGCCAGGGAGGCCGCCCCCACGCCGATGAGGACCGCGTCCGTCGCTCCGCCCGTTCCCCCGGTCGCCGTCGCGGCCGCCGTTATCAGTTCCCTGACGACCTTCTTGAGCTCTCCGCCCCTTATCTCTCCGAATACAAGAACATCGTTTCCCATCGCAGAATCCTCCATTAATGCTTATATGACCTTCGCCTCTTCACGCAGCAGCCGCGCAAGCTCCCTCACGGCGTCGACAGTTTCCTCGGCCGCGACGATCCTGCACTCGCCTCCCTTGGGCAGCGGAAGCCACTTCAGGACTCTGCTTCTGCCGGTCCCCGGGACCTCCGCGATCCCCAGATCGGCCAGGCTCTTTTTACGTATTTCCTTTTTCTTCGCCTTCATGATGCCGGGAAGCGACGCGTATCTCGGCTCGTTGAGCCCCTTGTCGCACGATATGATCGCCGGCATCGAGGTCTCGATCTTTTCGTCTCCGCCCTCGATCCTGCGGCTTGAGTTTCGCGCTCCTGCAGTCGCCGGCCATCTCGAAGGCCGTGGCGTTGTTGACCTGCGGGATGTCGAGCTTCTCCGCCAGCATGCTCTGCACCTGGGCGAGGTCGTCGTCGATGGCCTGCTTGCCGCAGAAGATCACGTCGAACCCTTCAGCCTGAATCGCCTTCGCGAGCACTTCAGACACCGTGAACGGGTTCGGGTCCGCCAGTCCGGGGTCGCAAACGTGCACCGCGTCGTCGGCTCCCATCGCGAGGGCCGTCCTTATCGCTTCGGTCGCCTCCTCGGGCCCCACGCAAACCACCGTCACCTTGCTGCCGTCCGCGAGCTTCTCCCTGAGTTTCAGGCCTTCCTCTATTCCGTATTCATCATGGGGATTGATGACGAACTTTACGCCGTCCTCCCTGATGCCGGTCCCCTCCTGGTTTATCAGGATTTTCGCTTCGGTGTCCGGCACCCTCTTGAGTAAAACGATGATCTTCAACAGATCCTCCTTTCGGCAGATCCGGTCCGCGGTTTATCAGACGGGATACATCTGCTCGTACTCTTCCAGAACCTTTCTCGCTATCACTATTCTCTGAATCTCGCTCGTTCCCTCGTATATTTCGGTCACGCGGGCGTCCCTGAAGAATCTCTCTATCCTGAACTCCTCCGTGTAACCGACTCCTCCGTGTATCTGCATCGAATCGTAAACGGCGGCGTTCGCTATGCGGGAGGCGAAAAGCTTCGCCATCGACGCCTCCTTGGAACAGTTCTCGCCGGCGTCCCTCATCCTCGCCGCCCTGTATACCATAAGCCTCGCCGCATCCACGTTCGTCGCCATGTCGGCGATCTTCGCCTGCGTCATCTGGAAATCGACCAGCCTCTTGCCGAACTGCATACGCTCGCGGCCGAAGAGAACCGCCTCGTCGAGGGCGGTCTGCGCGATCCCGAGCGCCTGCGAGGCGATCCCGATCCTGCCCCCGTCGAGGGAACCGAGGGCTATCTGCATCCCCATCCCCTCTTCGCCGAGAACATTGCGAGACCGGCACCCTGCAATCCTCGAAGACCAGCTCCACGGTCGTCGAAGCCTTCAGGCCCATCTTGTGCTCGACCTTGCCGATCGAAAAGCCGGGGAAGCCCGGTTCGACGAGAAAGGCGGTGAGCCCCCTCGTCCTGCTCCCGGGATCGGTCCTCGCGATGACGATCACCACGCCCGCCTTGTCGCCCGTCGATATGAAGATCTTTGATCCATTGAGTATATATTCCTGCCCCTTGCCGGACCGCCGACATCCTTATCGCTGAAACGTCGCTTCCCGCGTCCGGCTCGGTGAGGGCGTAGACGCCGATCGCCTCTCCCGAGGCCATCCGCGGAAGATATTTCGCCTTCAACTCCGCGCTTCCGTACTTAAGGACGATATGGTTGGCGAGGGAATTGTGAACGGATACGGCGACGGCGGTCGAAGGGCAGACCCTGCTTATCTCCTCCAGCGCCACGGCGAGGCAGAAGGTGCCGAAATTCACACCGCCGTACTCCTCGGGAACCGTGATGCCCATCAACCCCAGCGCGGACAGCCCCTCGATTATGTCGTCCCTGAAGACGCCGTCCCTGTTGGAAATATCCGCCACCGCGGCAAGTTCCTTGCGGGCGAAATCCCTGACCGTCTTCTGTATCAGCCGTTCTTCTTCGGAAAATTGAAAAAGCATGGCGATATTTCCTTTGAAAACCGACAAGACCGAACTCTCAACGTCCCCGATATGAGGAATATGGAAGATACTTCATTATATCGCACGGTGTCAATCCCGACTTTCGCCCCCGCGGCAGGGGGCGAGGCGCCGCGGCGGTCCCCCGCCCGCCGCAAGGTGCGAAAAGATCGTTTACATGTTGCCAAAAACGAACCGGTGATTTTATATTACCGCGTTGCCGGCAAAATCCAGCGAAAGGGGATTCTCCGTGTCGGATAAAGAAAACGGTTTCCGGAAAAGGGAGAAAGAAGGGCGGAACGCCGAAAAATCTCTGCAAGGATTGCATTCCCGCCAAATGCTGCATGTATTTCTCGGTCGAGATAGACGAGCCCGAGTACATGGACGACTGGAACGACATGCTCTGGATCATGGCCCACAGGGATGCGCAGATATACATGAACGACGATAAATGGTACGTCCTCGTCAACAACCCCTGCCGTTTCTACGATCCCGCGCGCGGGTGTCTCATATATCCGAAGAGGCCGAGAATCTGCCGCGAGCACACCTGGAAGGACTGCGAGTACAAGGAAGACTACAACTTCGATCTGCACTTTCACAGCTACGAGGAGCTGGAACGTTTCATAAGAAACAACGTGGTGGAGGAATGAAAAGGCCGGGGCTCGTGAAAGCCCCGGCCGCTCCAATAAGGTCCCGCCGGCGGCCGTGCGCCGCTCCGGCGTCCCATCGCGAATCTACCGAAGAAGAACCATCTTTTTGACGTCGACCACGCCTCCGGCGCTCAGCCTGGAGAAGTAGACGCCGCTCGCCACCATGTCGCCGCTGTTGTTCTTTCCGTCCCACTCGACCACGTGCCTTCCGCCGGGGACGGGGCTGTTGACGAGCGTCTTGACGAGCGCGCCGCGGACGTCGTACACGGCAAGAAGCACGTTATTCGTCGAAGAAGCCGAGCCGGGAACGGTATAAGCGATCCGCGTGACGGGGTTGAACGGGTTCGGGTAATTCTGATACAGCCTGGCCCGCCCGACCGGTATCTGTATGTCGCCGGCCTCCGCGTAGAGCCTCGCGTCCGAAGAGGCCTGCAGCCTGTAGCTGTAGACGAGGCCTTCCTCGATCACGACATCCGAATAGGCGACGATGCCCGACGGGTCGGCCTGGAGCTCGGCGGCGAGAAGCTCGTACTCCCCGGTCCCCTTCCTTCCTGTAAAGATCCCACGCGTCGACGCCCGTTATCACCGACCAGTTCAACATCAGGGAGCCCGCGTACAACTGGTAGGCGCAGGCGATCCCCTCGACTCCGGTAAGATCGACGTGATCGATCCAGCCGTTGTTGAGCACGTTGCCGTGGAATCCGTTCCATGGCGCGTATCCGTAGTAGGTCCCGGCTTCGAGATCCCAGACGTACACGTACTGGTTCCAGCAGGAGACGACCAGTTCCGTGTCGCCGTCCCTGTCGAGATCGCCGACCGTGGGAGTGCCCCGCACGTAGGCGCTGAGCTGGATCGGGAAACCCGGGACGTACGATCCGTCGGCGTTCCAGACGAAAAGCTTCCCGTTCTCGGCTCCCATTATGATGTCGAGGGCCCCGTCGCCCGTCACGTCGGCGATGATCGGGGAGGATTCGGTCCCGCCCGTCGTGGAGTATTGTTTGGGCCAGCCGGCGAGGGCCGCGCCGTTGTATTGGAATATGTAGAGGTACCCGTTCTGGCCCGGAACCGCGACCTCCAAGCCTGCCGTCCCCGGTAAGGTCGCCGAGCGCGGGCGAGCCGTGGAAGAAGGTGCTGCTGTTGACCCATTTCGGCCAGCCGGGCATGCTCGTTCCGTCATGGTTCAGGCCGTAGACCATGGCCCCTGAAGTCTGCACGACCAGCTTCGGGATGGCCGTCGCCGTCTATGTCCCCGATCGCCGGGCTGGCGGAGATGTTGGAGCCCGAGGCGACGTCGACGGGCCAGCCGGGAACGCGCGAGCGGTCGGCGTTGAGGCAGTGTATGCTGTCGCTCGGCGCGCAGACGATCAATTCGACGATCCCGTCCCCGTCCATGTCGGCCATCGCGGGCGTGGAAACGTGCAGTCCCTGGCTGGGCAGCCCCGCCTTGAAGAAGGGCCCGTCGGTGGCGGGATTGGAATCGCCGTCGAGAAATTCCGTCCCGTCGTGATGCCAGATGTAAACGGTCCCGTCGAAATCGTACGCCACTATCTCCAGGTCGCCGTCGCCGTCGAAATCGCCGAGAATCGGGCTCGCCCAGCAGATGTCGACCGTCGTCTTCGGGAAACCGGGAAGGGTCGTCCCGTCGGCCTTGAAAACGTAGATGAGCTTGGTGTCCCACGCCGCGGCCACGATCTCCAGACCCTGCTCGCCGTCGAGGTTCCCGAGGGCCACCGTCGCGGTGAAGGTCGTGCCGTCCGTGTTGAGGATGCCCCACGACAGGGGCTGGTTGTCCCCGTCCCTTATCTCTATCCCGTTTCCCGTGCCACGCGTGCACGTAATCGGAACCGACCACCACGTCGACGTGCGTGTCCCCGTCGATGTCTCCCAGCTTCGGGCTGCTGGACGATTCCTTGCTCACCATGTTGGGCCATCCGACGAGTTGCGGTGGGCTCGTCGTGGCCATATGTTCGGCGCTGTAAACGCTCTCGTTTCCGCAGGAGTCGATCGCCGTGATCACGTAATAATAGACCGTGCTGGTCAAAAGCCCGGTGTCCCGGAAGAGGGAATGAAGCAGAAGGTCCTCGCTCGCCTGTTCGTACGGGCCGCCCTGGTCGAGGGAATGATAGACGAGGTAACGGTAATCCTCGGCCTTGTCCGGGGCGTGCCACGTGGCGTGGATCTCGCTCGGGCCGTAGCTGCCGTCAAGGGTGATCGTCCCGGGGGCCCCGGGCCGCCTCAATTCCATTCGCCTGCTGTAGACCCTTCCGTAGGTGTCCGTGAGGTCGAAGTCGAAATAATTCGAGCTGTCGACCTCGGATTCGCTGAGGACGAATCCGTCTCCGTATCCGATCTCCAGCAGGGAAAGGTCGCCGTACATCGACACGGAATCCGTCACGACGACGGTATCATTGCTGCTCGTTATGTGCCCCTCGAGCCCTGTCGCGGTGCCCGTGCCGAAATTCTTGATCCCGATATTCAAAAGGAAGCTCTCGCCCGATTCGACTATCCCGTCGCCGTCGCCCCACGGAGCCGCGTCGGAGACCGTGTTGACGTACAGCTCGATCCGCGGGCGCGTGCGCTTCGGCCGCGAAAGTCTCCGTCCAGGCGCCTCCGGTCGAATCGCGCACGTCGATGGAGAATTCGATCACGTGCTGGTCGGCGGCCGATTCGTCGACCGAGAAGCCGAAGGGGTCGAGGCCGTACAATATCTGTCCGGACGCGATGGCGGGATAGACGGAAACGCTGTCGATCATCGTGACGTAAGGATCGTCCGAGCGAAGGATCGCGTAGATCTTGTTGGCGGAGCTGTTTCCCGTATTCTCAAGTTTCACGGAAAATTCAACGGTCTCCCCGCTGTCGAGGATATCGTCCCCGTTCCCGCCGGAATCGTCCGCCACCGAGTACTTGTTCACGCGAAGGTACGCCTCCGTTTTCTGGGAGACGGTAATCGATGATATGTATCTCGCGTGATCGATCCCCGTGACCGCGACCTGTATCTGCCCCGTGTCGCGGCAGAGGAAATCGGAAAAGACGACCTGGCCGTCCGGGCCCGTCCTTCCGAACGCGTAGTCGTCGCCGTCCTTGTACAGGCACACGAAGGCGGAGTCGCAGGGCGCGCCGTCGCTGTTGACGGTGATCGTTATATCATTATCCCCGAAAACAGCCGAAGACGGATGGCTGACCTCGAAGGTTTTCACGGTTCCCCTGTACATGCAGAGCTCGGGGTCGCCGAGGTAGTTGATTATGAAATGCGTCCAGCGGTCCGCCGTCTCGGCGATGGCCCCCGGCGTGAACTGTTCCCTCGATTTCGTATAGAGTTTGCCGAGCTGCACCATGTCCTGGTTGAACAACTCGTAATAATAGTTGTCCATGTAGGGCCTCGAGGTGCTCGGGAAAGCGGACCTGCTCGACCCCGTCACCGCGAACGCCCCTCCGCCCTGGTTGAGAAGGAAATATTCGGCGAGACAGTCCGTGTCGAAGGCGACGTTCGTGCAGTTCATCAGGTACATCGAGAAGAGCTTGTCGCCGTTGATCAGATTCGCCGCGTCGTAGTTGAGGATGCTCCCGTTTCCGACCGACATGTTGTATTTGTTCCCGTGCCCGGCGTGGATGAAGTGATTCGCCCCTTCGTTCATCGCGGCGATGGCGGACTGCACGGTCAACTGGAGAGAACCGGGATACAACGGATACGATTCGTAAAGCCTCAGCGCCGAGGCGTCGGGATTGCCGGCGAGATACGGCATGTAGATGTCGTCGAGGATCTCCGCGCCGTCGGTTATTATCTCCATCCCGGGCACATAGGTCGAAGGGAAGATCACCTCGCCGCAGAGAAGGTAATTGGTCTTGGACGCCGTCTCGTCGGGCGTCTCATAGGAGATCGATTTCCCGACGAGCGTGCTCGCCTCGGCGAGGGTCGAAACGGGCATCCTCCCGACGTAGACCTCGGAGTAGAGATCGACCTCGTCGCCCGGGTCCGGGATCGAATGGTAGGCCTCGCCCCAGATCGAATCGCCGTCCGCGTTCCACGTCCCGTCCAGGCATGAATAATACATGTCGGTGGGGAGGAATTCCCCCGTGTAAAAAGCGACATAGGCGAATCTCGCCGGGATCACGTCGGTATCCCCTCCGAGGAGGACATATTCGACGCCCCACTTCGAGTAGGCTTCGGCTATGAAATTTCTTATCGTCTCGGCGAGGTCGGCGCCCTTCCAGTAGTTCTGGCCGATCCATTCGACCGTTCTGACGACCGTCGGGATCCCTTTTTTCGTCTTCCAGTCGGCAAGGGTCTGGAAGGCGGGTTTCATGGCCTCGTTGGTGACGATGAGGTAGGCCACCTCGCTTCCCTCCATGCTGGGAAGGTAGCTCGGGAGAAATCCCCTGTCGCCGCCGTCCACCTCGACGTCGTTGAAAAGGTACGAGGAGGTTTCGCCCGGATTGACGACCAGGGACTCCACTTCCCTCCTCGTGCTTTCCCTGAACCCGTCTATATGCCTCAATCTTTCGACCGTTCCTGTTTCCATGGCGGATGCCGTTTCCACGACCAGATCGAAGTCGCGGCGAACGGTCAGGGTTCGCGTCTCCATGTCGTATTTGACCGGATATACGGCGAAGGAGGCGATGCTGTACCCCCTGAGCACGCGCGTCCCCAGGTGGCGCACATTCCAGGCCGGGTATACGGCCCCTTCCCCGACGATCTCGGATCTTTCGATCGACAGCCCGCGCACCGTCCCGTCGTCCAGATACTCCCCTTCGAAGAGGGAGATGTCGACCCCTTCCGCCAGAGTCCCGACCGTTCCCCCTTCGAGGCTGAAGGCCGACACGGCCTCCCCCTGGGGTATCAGGATGCTGACGATCCTGTACGGAAGTTCGGGGAAACCCAGATAATTGGTGCGGCTCGCCCCGGCCATCCCCACCATGATCCTGCCGGACTCGAGGGGCTGCAAGGCTGCATCGACCGCCCCGGCATCGACCGTGTGCTTTATTACACCGGCCGAAAGGCCGGACAGGGGAAGCAACATGCAGAGAACAAGGCTGAATAATCCAGACAATATCCGAGCCATCAACATCCTCCTCGCAAGGGGGTGACCGGTCCGATTTTCAACTGTTAAAGGCGTTAGCGGTTTGGCGTTAGCTTGCAACTCCTCCAGGATGTTTTTCCCCTTCAAGCATGTTGCAGAGAAGAGAGAGACGAGTAACGTGAAGTTAATTGTACTATAAATAATAAGCCCTTGTCAAGATTGCTTTTCGTGAGATTTCCAGGAAGCCGGCGCGCCAGCGGCGCCGCCCCGTTCTATTCCCGGCTGAAGGAAACCGCACCGTCCTTCCAGTCGGCCAGCACGGTCCTTCCCCCCAGGATCTCCCCTTCCACCAGTTTCCTCGCGAGCGGATCGAGGATCATCTTCTGGATCAGCCTCTTCAGGGGCCTCGCGCCGAATTCCGGATCGTACCCCTTTTCGGCGAGCACATCGAGAAGCGCGCCGGAGACCTCCAGCTTGACGTTCAGATCGGCGAGCCTTTTGTTTATCAGGCCGACCTGGATCTCCACAATCGAGGCGATATCATCCCTCGAAAGGAAATCGAAGATTATGATCTCGTCGACCCTGTTGAGGAACTCGGGCCTGAAGAACTCCCTCAGGGCTTCCGAAATCTTCCTTTTGATCTCCTCCCTGTCCGAAGAGTCGTTGCCTGCGAGGTACCTGCCCCCGAGGTTCGAGGTCATGATCACGATCGTGTTGCGGAAATCGACGGTGCGCCCCTGCGAGTCGGTCAGCCGCCCCTCGTCGAGAAGCTGCAGCAGGATGTTGAAAACGTCGGGGTGCGCCTTTTCGATCTCGTCGAAGAGAACGACGGAGTAGGGATTCCTCCTGACCGCCTCGGTCAGGTATCCCCCCTCGTCGTATCCGACGTATCCCGGAGGGGCGCCGACGAGCCTCGACACCGAGTGCTTCTCCATGTACTCCGACATGTCGACGCGGACGATCGCCTTCTCGTCGTCGAAAAGCTGCTGGGCGAGGGCCTTCGCGAGCTCCGTCTTCCCCACTCCCGTGGGGCCGAGGAAGATGAACGATCCGAGCGGCTGGTTCGGGTCGTGCAGCCCCGCGCGCGATCTCCTGACGGCGTTGCTCACCGCCTCCACCGCCTCGGACTGCCCGACGACCCGCTCGGCGAGCCTCGTTTCGAGATTGGCTATCTTGTCGCGCTCCTCTTCGACCATTTTGCTCACGGGGATCCCCGTCCACCTGCTGACGATCCCCGCGATATCCGCCTCCGTCACCTCTTCGCGAAGAAGCTGGCTTCCCGACTCCTGCAGTTTCCTGAATTCGCGCCTGGAAGCCTCGAGCTCCTTCTCGAGCCCCACTATGACCCCATACCGCAGTTCCGCCACCTTCTCGAGCCTGCCGTCGCGCTGGGCCAGCTGTTCCTCGGTCCTCGCCTTCTCGAGTTTCTCCTGGAGGGCGCGTATCGAGGAGACGATCTCCTTCTCGTGCTCCCACCTGGCCCTTATGCCCGAAGCGTTTTCCTCCAGCTCGGCGAGCCGGCTCTTCACCTGTTCCAGCCTTTCCTTCACCTCGGCCTTTTTCTTTTCCTTCTCGAGCGCCCTCTTCTCTATCTCGAGCTGGGTCATGCTGTCCTGCATCGCGGCAAGCTCCGCCGGGACGCTGTCCATCTCCATCCTCAGCCTCGAAGCGGCTTCGTCGACGAGGTCTATCGCCTTGTCGGGGAGGAACCGAGCCGTGATGTACCGGCTGGACAGTTTCGCCGCCGCGATAAGAGCCGAATCCTCGATCCTCACCCCGTGGTGCACCTCGTATTTTTCCTTCAGCCCCCGCAATATTGCCACCGTCTCGTCGACGGTCGGCTCGTCTATCAGAACGGTCTGGAACCTTCGTTCCAGCGCCGCGTCCTTTTCGATATGCTTCCTGTATTCATCGAGCGTCGTCGCTCCGACGCACCTCAGCTCCCCCCTCGCGAGGGCGGGCTTTATCATATTCGAAGCGTCCAGGGACCCCTCCGCCGCTCCGGCGCCGACGAGCGTGTGAAGCTCGTCGATGAACAGAATTATCTTCCCGTCCGAACCGGTCACTTCCTTCAGAACGGCCTTGAAACGCTCCTCGAATTCGCCCCTGTATTTCGCGCCCGCGACGAAGGCCCCCATATCGAGGCCGAGAAGCCTCTTGTCCTTTATGTTCTCGGGCACCTCTCCGGCCGCTATCCTCTGCGCGAGGCCTTCCACTATCGCGGTCTTACCGACCCCGGGCTCGCCGATGAGAACCGGGTTGTTCTTTTTCCTCCTCGACAGGACCTGGCTGACCCTTCTGATCTCCTCGTCCCTGCCTATCACGGGGTCGAGCTTTCCGAGCCTCGCGAGGCGGACGAAATCGGTCGTGAATCTCTCCAGGGCCCTGTAGGTGCTTTCGGCGTTCTGATCCTTCACGCTCTGGTTCCCCCTGATCCCTTCGAGCGCTTTCATCAAACCGTCCCGGCCACCCCCGCTTCGCGAAGGATCCTCCCGGTGGACGTGCCGTCGCCGGCGAGCGCGAGGAGCAGGTGCTCGCTGCTTATGTAGTCGTCTTTCAGCCTGTCCGCCTCGGAGATCGCCTCCCTGAAAATCTCCTGCAGCTCTATCGTGGGATAAACATCCCCGATCCCCTTCCCTATCTGCGGAAGAAGGGAGAGTTCCTTCTCCACCCGCGCCTTCAACGAATGCGTGTCGGTCCCCATCTTCTGAAGGATGGGGATGGCTACTCCATCCTCCTGGTTCATGAGGGAGGCGAGAAGATGCACGGAAGCCATCTCCGTATGTCGCCTCCGTATCGCGTCCTCCCGCGCAGCCGCCAGCGCCTCCTGTGCTTTCACCGTAAATCTATCCTGACTCAACATATCATCACCCCTTTTGACCATCGGGAATAACGCAGTAACCGTGCCATACTATCGACACTTTTCGCTAACAGCCTAACTATCATATTTTATTGTATGTTATAAAGGTTGTTGGCCGAGCCGCGACAGGAGGGCCGCAAGGGAAATTAAAAGGGGCTGCCATAATGGCAGCCCCCGAGGGAGTAGATCGTGTCTTGATGGCAGGCTAATTCTCGACGATCCAGTCGGACCTCCAGATGGGCGGATAATGGTAGATGACCCTGATAAGCCGCAATTCATCCTCCGATGGATCCTTTACATAGGGGGTCGTCATCCCCACCATGAGATGGCCGGTGTCGTAACTGTGCTTGGCCCCGAGGACGTGCCCGAACTCGTGGGCGAATATCATGTGCCCCTGAAGCGCCATCGGAGAAAGAGTGTTCTCGAGGTAGATCCATACCTCCTTCTTCAGCGGAGTCCCGTCGGGGTTCACTTCAACCGTCTTCGTCTTGTGCTTGTCGTCTCCCGTCTCGAAATAGACTATCTTCCAGTCCGCGAGGGCGGGATCGTCCACCTCGACGAAGAGATCGAGACCGGTTCCGGCCTCCCAGCTCGCCATGGAGCCCCTCGCCACGTCCTGAAGATCGACCTCCCTGAATATCATCGGAGGATTGTAAACCTTGAGCGGCCAGTGATTCCAGCCGAGGAATACCGGTTCCGTATAAAGCCCGGTGGTCGAGGTGAGATCCTTGAAGAAGGCGAGAAAATCGGCATACCAGTTCTCGTTGCAGGAAACCAGCCCGTAATACGGCATCATCTGGAGATCGAGGGTAAAGTGGTCATCGGGCTCGTCGATCCGCCGCGAGATGTCGTAATAGAGGCCGGGCTCTCCCTGATCGTTTTCATCCTTGACCCTGAGAATCTCGGAATATTTCGGAAGGTTGCGGAGCAGATAGGCCCCCTGCGCGTCGGTCGTGTCGGAGATCATGTTGACCGATACCAGGACCCCTTCGAGGGGCTCGCCCGTTCCGGCGTCCGTGACGACGCCATTCGCGTCATACCCGCGGACCAGGAGGCTGATGCAGTTGCCGATCGGCCCGAGATTCCCGAAATCGTCGACCGCCCTTGCCGTCACGAAGAGGAAGGTCCCCGGGTAGCAGTTGACGGCCGTCATGTTCTCCACCGTCCCCGCGATCCCCGGCTCGGGCGAATCGTACTTTATCGACGCCTTCAGCCAGTCGTCTTCGGTGAGTATCGGGTTGGTGGCGGTTTTGACCCTGTAAGCGAGGCATCTTCCCTCGTCCCCGTCGTCCCCGGGAGCCGTCCAGCGGAGCTGGATGCTGCCCGGCTGAATGCCGGTCCACCCCTCCAGATCGTATATGCCCGACGGCGCGATCATATCGGGGTCCCCGGTCACGTTGACATGCCATTCCATGGAGACATCGAACTCCCAGTCGGTCACGGTGCCGACGACGTCAAAACGTCCGTTCTCCCCGAACCTGTGCGTGAAGACGGGGGAGGTCGACAGATTCTTGATCACGACCCCGTTGACGCTGTAGGTGTACCTGAGGACCGAGGGATTGTCGTCCGTCGCCCCGATCCTGAATTCGACCGTGCTCCCGATCAGGCACGACAGGCTGTCGATGTCCGGGGTGACCGAGACGATCCGCGGAGCTTCGTTGTGCTCTTCGATCACCGTTACGTACCAGTTCCTGTAGGCATAGCTCGCCCCGTCATGCACCCTCGCCTGGATGCAGTAGAAGCCGCCCCTGATCGCCTGGAATTCGGCCGAGCTTTCGGTCGCGAGGATCGAATCCATCGACTCGCTGCAGGTGTCGGAGAGCATGTAGGCGATAGGAAAGCTCGTCGCCGTCCGAATCGACAGCCTCGACGGTGAATATCACCGATGCCGCGGGTGCGTAGATCGTCGTCGAATTGTTCGTCAGGGCTGTATGCGGTAATGACAGGGGGGGTATTCGGTTTAAGCGGATTGTTCTGGAAGATACAGGAACCTGTTGCCGCCGTGACGGCCAGAATCGCTGCAATCGCTATAATTTTACCACTCATGCCCAAACCTTCTTGGGTTGCGGTGGGGCCACGCTAATGAAAATAATAAACGCTTAAGGATTCCGAAAGTGAAATCTTTAACATGTCAGGAATAAATTGAAAGGAAGTGATTCAGGGCAAGGTCCAGGGCGCGGAAATACCCTTCCTCTCCCGACACCCTTATGTCGCAGGGTGAACCGCTTCCGACGGAAACCATGAAGATATCATGGTAGGGGGCGACGACAATCCGCATGCCCGCGGGGCTCGTGAACCTCGTCTCGAACCGGGCCGCCTCGACCTCGACCAGCGGGGAGAAACGCGCGACCTGAGACGCAGAACGATTCGTAAAGGGACCTGACCTCCGGGGGGCTTATCCTCCCTCCGTTTCGGGCCGCCATGGCGATCCTCTCATCCGGCGACGGCATCGGCCTTCCCCCTTCGGCTCATGGAACCGAGAATCCGCAGTATCCTCGACGCGAGACCCTGGAAAAACGGATCCCGCGGCGCGGCCCTCCTGGCGAGGCCCGGAGAGGCGCTCCGCCGGGAGCTCGAAATATTCCACCCCCGAAGCGCCGGATCCTCCGCCGAGCCCGGGGAACGCCCCGCCCCCACCGGGAGGAAAACCACCGCGCCCGGGAAGCTCCTTCTGAAGGAAGCCGGAAGATCCCCGGCCGATGCCGCGCTCGACGCGTCGCAAAAAAGCGCGAGGGCGTGCACAGCCGCGCCGGCGCCGTGGAGGGATCCCGCGCGCCACGCCTCGAGCAGCTCCGGCGGCATCGAGCCCCCGGCGCGAAGAGCCTCCCGGTCGAAGGCGTTCACGATGACGTGGCTTCGGGCCGCGCCCGGGAATCGGGCTCCGGCGACGGAAAGGTCGCCGGGGCCGGCGGCGCAAGCGAACCGCATCGAATCGCCCCTCAGGCCGTTTATCGAACCGACCCTGCCGAGCGAGAGAGACAGGTACTCGGCGGGCTCCAGCGCGAAGTAGTATCCGACGTTCGGCAGCGACGCCCCGGTCTCGAGTATCGTTACGCGCGAATCCCCCTCCCGCGCGAGGGCCGCCGCCGTTCCCGAGGCGAGAAAAGCCCTGCAGAAGGAGGGCCCGATGGAGGCCAGATGCACCACCGCCTCGATCGTCTCTTTTTCAGGTTGATCGCGCGGCTCCGTTCCGGAGAGAAACAGGTGCGAGACGTCGCCGAGGCCCTTTGGTGCGTTTCCAGGAGGCATTGCCGGAGATCCGGATATCCTTTGTGAAGTACACTATATTATCAGGAGTGAATTTTCCTGACCGAATTCATTCAGGACGGAGTCGACGTTTTTGGGATCCTTCAGCCATACGCCGTCGACGATGAACCTGTACTCATAATCCCCCCGCTCGAGAGGAATCATTATCTTCCACAGACCGTCGTTCTCATCCTTGAGCATTTTAATCCCCTCATGGGACCAGTTCGTGAAATCGCCGGTCACGCATACGCTGCGGGCGTTCGGGGCGTCGAGGGAGAAGATGATCCCTTCCTGCGCTATCTGCGGCCCGTTGAGCCTTACCATCCAGTCGCCTATGTCTTCCATCTCGAGAACCGACTTCTTCTTTTCCTCGAATTCCCTCGCGAGGGAGAGGAATTCCCACTGAAGCCTGTCGGCCCTGTCCATTTCGAAGATCGAGACGCCACGCATGGCCGCCTCCTTGTATTTCACCGAGTGGCTTATCGTCGAATCCATCAGAAGGGCGTCATGATGCTTCTCCAGTTCCATGACGATATCCCTCGAGAATGTCGTTCTCTTCTCGATGTTGTTGATCAGCACGTGCACGGCCACCTTGTGCTTCGTCTCGTTCTCCAGCAGCTCCAGGGTCTCCCTCAGCCTTCCGAGCCCCTGGAGCGAAAAATAGCTCGGCTCGACCGGTATCACGACCTCGCTCGAAGCCATCAGGGCGTTGAAGGTGAGAAGCCCCACGTTCGGCGGGGAATCTATTATGACATAGTCGTACTGGTCTCCGAGCCTCGCGAGCTTCGAGGCGAGCCTCGATTCGCGCGCCGGTTTCCCGGAAAGCTCCTGTTCGATGGCGCTGAGGACCGGCGACGACGGGATTATGTCGAATCCCGGCTTGAGCGCGAATCTGCAGTCGCCGACCCGGAGCCTCGGATTCCTTATCAGGTCGTATGTCGTATGCTGAACGTCATGATACGTCACGTCGAGCCCGAGAGAGGCGTGGGCCTGCGGGTCCATGTCGACGAGCAGCACCTTTTTTTCCAGTTCGACGAGGGCGGCCGCGAGGTTTATCGCGATCGTCGTTTTTCCGCATCCGCCTTTCTGATTGATGATCGCAACCGTACGCATTACCTTCCTCCTCTGCATTCGAGACTCATGCCGACGGCTTCCCCGGACAAAAAAAGGCCGAATCACTCCCCTGGCGATCCGGCTTTCGGAAATATCCCGAATAATTATCATGCATAAATTCTTTATCTGTCCCGGTCCTTTTAACGATCCAGCCTTCGGCACCTTTCTTCACCGCGCGACCAGCCAATCTGCGCGCGCCTTTCCCGGAGCAATCAACGCATCATTAGCATTTTCAAACGACGCGGAAATGGTGTCAAGGGTTTTCTTGGTCCACCGCGGGGCCGGACGCGGCCCGGGACGGCGGGCCGTGAGGGGTCAATAGATGATAATCGCCATCAGTATCCCGAGGGCGAATCCTCCCATCACCTCGGCCCACGTATGGCCTATCAGTTCCTGCAGCTCCTCGGCGTTGATATGATGGGTTTCCCTCGCCTTTTCGATGATCTCGTTCAGGACCCTCGCCTGGTTGCCCACCTCCTGCCGAAGGCCGGTGGCCTCGAAAATGAAATAGAGGCTGAAGATGAGCGAGATGCCGAAGAGGGGCGACGTAGATCCCCTGGTAAACGGCGACGCCGGCCGTCAGGGTCGTTACCATCGAGGTGTGCGAACTCGGCATCCCGCCGGTATCGAGCATCCGGAAAGGGTTGAATCTTTTCTTCTGCAGTTTGTCGACGAACGGCTTCAATATCTGCGCCGTCAGAGCGCTGATGATCGCCGCGACGCCTATCTGATGTATCATCGAAAACCTCTTCTTCGCCGGACGAGCCGGATGCGGCGCGGCCGGGAGCCCGGCCGGGCGCCTTCCCTCCCTACCGTCCCGGCTCCTCAACCCACCACTCGTGCATGTTATGGATGCTGCTTATCGCGTCGGGTTTCGCCCCGCGGAACCTCTCATGGAGGAGCAGCACGCCCGACGGGACGTACAGAAAGGTGTACGGCTGCTCGTCGTAAATGATCTTCTGCGCCCTGTGGAAAAGCGGCTTGGCCTCCTCGAAATCGAGCATCGCGCAGGCCGCGGCATTGAGGCTGTCGACCAGGGGATTGCAATAATCGACCCTGTTGTAACCGTCCGGCCCCCTCGCTCCGCACGACCAGATCGGCGGAAAGATCGGCCTTCGTGCTGGCCCTCCACGCGCCGATCACCGCGTCGAATTCCGAAGCCTTCTGCCGCGCCAGCATCACGGTCCACTCCATCGTGACCGGGGTGACCTTGATGCCGACCGCCCTCAGCTGTTCCTGCACGAGGACCTGGATGTCCGCCCTTATCTGGTTCCCCTGGTTCGCGAGCAGCTCGAACTCGAAACGCCTGCCGCCCCTGTCGAGATACCCGTCGCCGTCGCTGTCGCTGAACCCCTCCGTGGCTAGGATGCGCCGGGCCTCGGCGGGATCGAAGGGTATCGGCTTCATCTCTGGGCTGTACGCCCAGATCACCGGCGGGAAGGGGCCGACGCATTCCCCGGCGAGCCCGTAATATAGGTTGTCGATGATCATCTTCCTGTCGATCCCCATGCTGAGAGCCCTTCTGACCTGCATGCTCTCGAAGGGGGGCCTTGTCGCGTTCCACCCGATGTACACGTACCCGCGCCCGTGATACTCCAGGACCCTGATCTGCGGGTGGTTATCCCTGATATCCTGAACGTCCGCCGGGACCATCATCTCCATGGCGTCGATTTCCCCCGATTTGAGCTGTGTGCTCAGTGTGAGGACAGTCCGGGTATTATCTTGAAGATAACCTTGTCGAGGCGCGGTATATCCTTGTCGTAATAGACCGGGTTGGGGACCAGGGTCAGGGACTGCCCCCTGACCCATTCGCCGACGCGGAAGGGCCCGTCGGTCGGGAACTCCTCGATCGGGATCGCTTTAATCTCGGAAGGAGCGAATTTCTCCAGGAAATGTGCGGGGAGGATCGGGCCGTCCACCGCGTCCATCACCTGGTAGGGGTAGACCTTGTTGAAATGATACGTCACTTCGTATTCGCCGCCCGCCGTGACGCTGTCTATGTTCTTCTTCAGATGCCTGCTGCTCCACAGAACCTCTGGATCGATCTGAACCTTGAAGGTCGCGAGGACGTCGCGCGAGGTCACCTTTTCGCCGTCGCTCCAGCGGACATCGTCGCGAAGGCGGAAGGTCAGCCTGGTGCGGTCCGGGGAGAATTCCCACGATTCGGCGAGCCTCGGGGAGAATGTGAGAAGGTCGGAGTTCTCGTCGAGGAGCAGGAGAAAGAGCTGGTTATAGATGTCCCTCGCGTGCGCGTCGGTCGCCTGCATCGGGTTAAGGGATTCGTAATCGCTCGTCTCCCCCACGACGAGGGTCCCTCCCCTCTTCACGGCCTGGCCCTTCTGCGAGCAGGACGCGAATAACACCGCGATCAGGGCGGCGGTCGCCGCCATCAGGAAAATCCGCCTTCTTGAATCCATCTTCGACCATCCTTGTCCGTTTTCAGCCCTGGAGGATTATTGCATCCGCCCGGCTTATAATCAAAAGAAAACTTCCCGCGGGGCTTTTGGAATCTCCCCCGCGACCGGGGTTTTCTTATGCTTGGCAGGATCGGCCGGACAGGTTATGATGCCGGGGATGTGGACGGGAACGCCCCCACGGGGCGACGCCGCCGGGAGAGTGAGATGATAAGAACAGGGTGCGACATACTGGCCTCCGAGAACTGCGCGCGCCTCAGCGGCCTTCGCACGGGGCTCCTTTCGAACCCCGCCTCGGTGGACGGCGGTCTGCGACACGTCGTCGACATAGTGGGCGACAGCTACGCGAGGCTGACCTGCCTCTTCGGCCCGCAGCACGGCCTCAGGGGGGACACGCAGGCCAACATGATCGAATGGCAGGGGTACACCCACCCCCGTCTCGGCATCCCCGTCCATTCCCTCTACGGCGATTCGCGCGAGCCGGACCCCGCGGTCCTCGAAAAACTCGACGCGGTCGTGATCGATCTGCCCGATATCGGGGCGCGCCCCTACACGTACCTCTGGACGGCGGCCCTGATGATGCGCGCCTGCGCGGCGACCGGCACGAAGGTGATCGTCCTCGACAGGCCCTGCCCGATCGGGGGCGCGAGGATCGAGGGGCCCCTTCTCGACATGGCGTACGCCTCCTTCGTCGGGCTCCACCCCCTCCCGATGAGGCACGGGCTCACGATCGGCGAAGCCCTGAGGCTGATAAACGGCTCCGGCGCCGCGAGGTGCGAACTGGAGATCGTCGAAATGGAAGGGTGGGCAAGGGGGATGTATTTCGGCGATACGGGACTTCCGTGGGTCCTTCCCTCCCCAAATATACCGACACCCGAAACGGCCCTCGTCTACCCCGGGATGGTCCTTCTCGAGGCGACAAACATCTCCGAGGGGCGGGGGACGACGAGGCCCTTCGAGATCATGGGCGCGCCGTGGATCGATCCGGAGACGCTCGCGGAGCGCCTCGCCGCCCGTTGCGGCGGGGGGGCCTTCTTCCGCCCGCTCGATTTCAGGCCGGCCTTCGACAAATACGCCGGCGAGCTTTGCGGCGGCGTCCAGATTCACGTGACCGACAGGGATTCGTTCAACCCCGTCAGGTGCGCCGCCCTCGCGCTCGGCGAGATCGCCGGGATGTACCCGGGCCATTTCCAATGGTTACCCTCCGCCGTACGAGTACGAGCGGAAACTGATGCCGGTCGATATTCTTTCGGGGAATTCGTCGCTTCGGGAAACGATCAGCCGCGGAGAGGGCGTCGAGGGACTCGTTCGGCCGATGGCTCGAGGACGAGAGAGCGTTCGAAAGGGAAAGAGAGCCCTGGCTCTTTTATTGAAAGCCGGTCCTGATGATGAATGATACCGCGGAAAGATCCGGCATAATCCTCGCCGCCGGGCGTGGGACCCGGATGGAGCCGCTGTCGTCGCAAATGCCAAAGGCCCTCCTGCCCGTCCTCGGCAAGCCTCTCTTCGGGATCATCGCGGGAAAACTGCTCCGCGAGGGGGCCACGAGCCTTCACGCGAACCTCTTTCACCTCGGAGCCAGGATAAGGGAATACGCCGCGGCGAGCAGCCTGCCGGTGACGTTTCATACGGAGGCCGAGCTTCTCGACACGGGGGGCGGCATCGGAAACATGTCGGGCGCCATCCCCCCGGGCGGCGTCGCCCTCGTTCACAACTGCGACGTTATCTCGAACATCGGTTTCGCGCCGGCGATCGAGATGCACAGGGCTTCGGGCGCCCTTTTCACGATGATACTGGCGGGAGGGCCGGAGGAGCGCGCCGCCGGCACGGAAGGGTCGGCGGCGGGGCGCCTGCCCCCACCCCACGTGGCCCTTTCCGGCGGCGGGGACGTGACCGGGTTCGCCGGCAGGGGCGCCCCGGCGGGCGCCCTCATGTGCGGTTACACCGGGATGGCGGTCGTGTCGCCGGGAGCCGCCCCGTTTTTTCCGGTTGGCAGGAGGGCCGGGCTTGTTGATATACTCCTCTCGATGATCGAGAGGCGGCCCGGGTCGGTCAAGGGGTATCTGCCCGGCGGAGGGGCTCGTTCCCTTTCATGGGCGGAGGTCGGCACGCCTTCCGCCTATATCGATCTTCACAGAAGGATTCTAAGCGGCGGGGAGCTTTTCGACCCCGCACTCGAGCCGCCTCCCCTCCCTCTTTACGCGGGGGAGGGAAGTGCGATCGATCCGCTCGCGGAGTGGAAAGGGTTCCTCTGCGCCGGGAGGAATTCTTCGATAGGGAGGGGCGCTTTGCTCGAGGACTGCGTCGTGCTCGACGGCGCGAGCGTCGCGCCTGGAACATCGGCAAGGTCGAGAATCTTTTTTCGTGGAGGAGAAATCTCTGGATAAAACAGGCAATAACGAGCTCTCCCAACATGCCGGGGAGGCGATCGCGCTGACGAGCTCGATTCCCGGCGGTCCCTTATCCCCCGATTCGCGCGTGACTGTGCTCGACGGCGGCGGTTCGGACAGGTTCTTCATCCGCATCCAGGACGGGGCGAGGTCGGCCGTCGCTCTCGTTCAACCGGGGGCTCCGGAGGAATTCTCCTCGTATCTGCGGATCGGAAGGTTCCTCCAGGAAAACGGGATCGGCGTCCCGCGCTTTTACGCCTGCGACGAAAATGCCGGGATACTCGTGATGGAGGATCTCGGCGGCGTCGATCTAGAGACCGCGCTTCGCGGCGCGGGGCCGGATGAGGAACTGTCCTTTTACAGGGAGGGGATGCAGATACTGTTCGAGCTGCAAACCGCGGTGACCTCGGCCCTGGGGACGGGCGCGCCCCCCGCGCTGAAGAAATTCGACGAGGCGACCCTTCTCGGCGAGACCGGCTATTTCGCCGCCGAATTCGTCCCGAGGTTCTGCCCCGCCGGGCTCCCCGATGGATGGGAGAAGGAAAGACGCGTCCTCGCGGCCAAGCTCTCGAACCAAACCCCGGTTTTCATGCACAGGGATTTCCAGAGCAGGAACCTTCTCGTAAAGGAGGGGCGGCTCAGGGTCATCGACTTCCAGGCCGCCCACATCGGCCCCGGGCTCTACGACACGGCCTCCTTCCTGAAGGACCCCTACCATACCCTGTTCACGGGCACGAGAAGAACACTGCTCATGGAGCTTTTTTACAGGCTCAAGGATATCGGAAGGGCCACCGAGCCGGGCTTCGAAGACTATTACGAAACCTTCCTCATGGCCGGGATACAGAGGAACCTGCAGGCGCTGGCAGCCTTCGCGCGCCTGGGGATCGGGAAGGGGAAATCCCGATTTCTCGAATCGATCCTGCCCGGGCTCGATTCGCTCGAGGAAGGGGTCGACGAATCCGGCTTCTTCCCCGCGATCGGCGCCATGGCGAGGGACGCGAGAAATTCGCTCAATAAGGGGCGGACGTAGACTCCGCTGTTGTCTTCCTGCCGGTGAAGAAAAGAGAACCTCCTTGCAGGCGACGATCAGGAGCTGGCTCGTTGCGACTCTGCCCTCACCGCTTTCCTCCCTTGAGCCTTGCTTCCTGGCTCTCCTTTTCTTCTGTTCCCGCGCTTTTCCCTGGTGACGACGGTGCCGACTATCCTGTCATGTATCGCCTGCCTGTTCGGATGCCAGAAGACTTCCAGGAAGCCGATGAATCCCGTCGCAGCCGAGGCCGCGTATCCGCCGGAGCGCCCGAAGGAATCCCAAAGGTTCAGCCTGCGCCCGTCGAGCCTCGTCACCCTGATGCCGGCGATCGCCTTGCCGGGCGTCCTCCCCCTCATCCTCCAGGTGAGGAACGTGAAATAGGCGATAAAAAACGGCACTCCCAGTCGCGAAACCTCCGAAGCCGGTCATGACGTCGCTTCCGAGGCGGAGCATCCCGGTTTCCTCGTCGAATGTCGACTCCCTCGCGTCGAGTTCCATGACGAAGTTTATATTGTGACGACGATACGTATGCGGCGAGGGCGCTGTCGTCGCGCTCTTCGATTGCCGCCCTCATGTCGGGTGGAAGCACCTCCGGATTTCTTTCATGTACGATGCCGTATAGCTGCGCGTTGAGTTTTCCGGCCGCGGCCACCTTGCCCGTCCCGGGCTCCGCGCGGAGCCAGGCGGCTAAGGCTTCGACAAGCGGCGGTTGACGGAGAACATTGACGGCGGCCGTGACTGAAAGGACGATCAGCAGGATGATGACCAGATCGGCGAGGTACGCCGCGCCTCGTCTGGCGGGGGAAGCGAGCGGTTTCCCGAGAAGCTCCGGATCGATGAACATGGGCTCGTCGGTAATAACCTGCCTGCGGCGGATCTTACTGCCCTTCCCCTTCACGCGAATATCGACTCCTTCACCGGCGCTTCGCCGCGCTCATTCGGAGGCGGGCGGTTCCTGTTCCCCGGCTGCGGCCGCGGGCGGTTCCGCCGGCGGCGCGGGGACCTTCGACCCCAGCAGCACGGCTATCCATCTCGTCTCGTCGGCGCTCTCGAGCACTATCTTGACCGTTACGGTCAGCACCACCGATAGAACCATCCCGATCGGGCCGAGCACCCATCCCCAGAAGATGAGCGAGAGGAATACGACGAGCGTCGAGAGGCCGAGCCCCCTGCCCATCAGCCTCGGCTCCACGAAATTTCCCATGATCACCTCGATGACGAGGTATCCCGCCAGGGTCCCGATGGCCATCCCCCATCCGAGCTGGATAAAGGCCTGAAGTATCGCGGGAACCGAGGCCGTTATGGAGCCTATATTCGGGACGTAATTGAGCAGAAACGCGAGAAGGCCCCAGAGAAGGGCGAAATCGACTCCCATCACGGCGAGGAAGGCCGCTATAAGAATCCCCGTGATCAGGCTGATGACCGTCTTTATGGCGAGGTAGTGCTTTACGTTATCGGCGATCTCCTCCATCCGATCCATCGACCTGCCGGGGTCCCTGAACACGGCCCTTATCTTCATCGGAAAGGCCGAGGCCTCGAGAAGTATGAAGATCACCGTCAGAACTATCAGCACTCCGCTCCCCAGCATCGACCTCAGCCCGTTGAAGAGTACGGCGATAAGCCGCATACCCTTCTCGGCGTCCATCAGATTCACCAGCCTCAATCTCGAAACGTCGATCCCTTTTCCCTCGAGCCATGCAAGCATTCCGGAGTACTGCTGGTTCAATTTCTGGCTGTAGGCGGGAAGTGTTTGCGAGAAATCATTGATCGACGAACCGAGAATGGCGCCTATTATATATCCGCCGAGGCTGATCGCGACTATCACGAGGAGGATCGAAAACCACGTGGGAAGCCCCCTTTTCTTCAGCCAGAACATCGGCGCCGAACAGATGATCGACAGGAAGACGGCAAAGAGGAAGGGGACGACGATTCCCGCCGCGGCCTTGAGCCCCGCGACGACAACCACGAACGACGCGATCGTCAACATTACACGGGACACCGTCGAAGTTCCGCCATGCGATTCCATGCCGGTATTTTCCACATATCCAAAGGAGATGTCAACACAAGGAATCGGCGGCCGGGACGTACGGGAGGCATGTATGGGGAGCGGCGGGGCAATCTCCACTGACATCGCGCCCGGCGCGTCCGGGATGAGAGCCGCGGGGAACAGGCCGTCACATCGTATCAAGGGCTTCCGGGAGGGCGGCCACGAAGTCCCTGATCTCGTCGCGGACCCTCCTGTAATGGGCCATCCTCTTCTCCGATGTCAATTTCCCCTGAGGCGAGCCGTGGAGGGTCGTCGAAGCCCCTGTGAAGGACCCGCGTCTTCGCCGGAAAGAAGGGGCAGTTCGCGTCGGCGTCCGAACAGACCGTCACGACATAGTCGAACTCCATCCCTTGAAGGTCGGCCACAGCCTTGCTCCTGTGCCCCGAGATGTCCACTACCGCCTCGGCCATCGCCTTCACGGCCAGCGGATCGAGACCCTTCGCCGCCGTACCGGCCGAGAAAGGCTCGATCAGATCCCCCTTCAGGCGCCGCGCCCACCCTTCGGCCATCTGCGAGCGGCATGAATTCCCGGTGCAGAGAAAAAGAACCCTGATTTTTTTCATCTTGATCAAAACCTCGACTTTCCCTCCGGAAGGGTCACCGGACCAGAAGCCTGTGCACCAGCGCCCCGACGAACCACACGAGGAAGCTCGCCGCGACCACGATCGCGAAGGGCATCTGTTTTTTGAAAAGAAGCAGCGCCGTCACGAAAAAGAGCGCGCTCGGGATCAGCCCCCAGAGGACCCCCCTCGTGTAATCGTACATGAGCCGGCTGTTCCCCGGGTCGTCGGTGTAGAGCCAGACGAGGACTATAAGGGTCGTGAGGGGCATCGTGGCTATAAGGCTGGCCAGGGCGGGGGATCTTTTCCCCACCTGGCCGGCAAGCAGGATTACGCGACGCTTATAAGAAGTTTTATCGCGGTCTGCATCCCGTCAACGCTCGATTCCGGCTGATCCGTGAATTTCAGGCCAGGAACTCGTCGGGAACCTGCCCCAGCCTCGCGATGTCGCAGATCCTGTCTCTCACGTTGAATCCCATAGTGCACCTGACGCCGCACGTCTCGCACTCGCCGCATCCGATCCCCTCGGCAAGGACGGGCCTGATCGTGTCCTTCGCCTGGGCGAGGTTGCGGTATCCGTACGCGTACATGTAGCTTCTCATGATGCCCGGAATGTCCATGTGGCGGGCGCACTGGTCTACGCACCTTCCGCACTGAGAGCAATAGAGCCCCTCGAACCCCTTCAGCATCCCGAGTTGAAGATCCTTCCTTTCCCCGGGCGTCAGCGCCAGATCCTCCATCACAGAGATGTCGTCGTTCATCTGTTCCAGGGTCGTGAATCCCGGTATCGCCGTATGTATGTTTTCGTTGGAGAGGGCCCACTTCAGCGCGGCCTTCATGTTGATCGGATTCTTGCGCTCCCTGTCCCAGTAGACCCCGGCCTGCGTCTTCATCGCGACGATCCCGATCCCCGCCTTCGCCGCCCTGTCGATAGCGGCCTGGACCTCGGCCAGATGGGGCTGGCGGAAATTGTACGATGTCAGGACGACGTCGAGGATTTTGCTCTCGACTACGGCGTCTATCACCTCGGGCTCGTTCGTGTGAACGGAAACCCCGATGAACCTCGTCTTCCCCTCCTTCTTCAATTTATCGAGGGCCGTCAGGACCGGCTCGAACAGCACCGCTTCCCTCCTCGAGACGGCGTGCATCTCGAGTATGTCGACGTAATCGAGGCCGAGCCTCTGGAGGCTTCCCTCGAAGACGGAGATGAAGGCCTCGGCCGTGACGTTGCTCCTGAAGTGTCCCGTTTTCTGGTCCATCGGCTGGTAAACCTTGGTCGTGATGACGAAGGAATCCCTCGGCCTTCCCTTTACCACCTCGCCGATCATCGTCTCGTGCCGGCCTCCCCCGTAATTCTCGGCCGTGTCGAAGTGCGTAAGCCCGGCGTCGAGGGCCGCCTTGAAGATGACCGGGTCCTGGGCCTGCGCCCCGATGCTCACTATCGGCATACTCAGGCCTGTCCTGCCGAGTGTGCGGTGAATGAATTTCCTTTCGGTGGCGCTTTCCGCCGTCCCCGCGCCCTTCTCCGTCCCGGTTTCTTCGCCCGCCGACAGAATTGACGGCGCGAGCGCCGCGCCGGCGAGCCCCGCTATCCCCATGCGAAGGAACTCGCGCCTTCCGGTCTTCATATCCCTGTCACTCATTCCAGTCCTCCGTGGATTATTATTGTCACTCATCACGATCGGGCGGCCGTCAAGGCGTCATCCTCCGACCCTGATGAACTCCTTCTTCCTGTATCCCCCTGGCACCTCGTATACGCCGGCGGGCGCCTCCTTCTCCGCGATCTCCTCGACAAGCGAGTACGATTTGACTGCCTGCCCCTCCGAGTAGGTGACGCTCTCGGTCATCATCTCCCATCCGCCCATCCCCTTGAGGGCGGCAACGAAGCCGTCGTTGAAGTTGTTCATCTTCCAGACCACGTCATAATAGTCTCGAGAATCTCTTCGCCGACCGGCAGGTCCTCGGCGATCCACACGGTTCGCTCGGTCTCGTTGAACCTGGTTTCGAGATAATCGATCCACGAATGTACCATCCATCCCGCGGCACAGCCTGCCGCCGATCATCCTCGTCTCTTCGAGCCTCGTCACCTCTCCCGTCGCCTGGAACATCGCGGCGCGCGGCCTGACCTCTTCCGGCAGGATCACGCTCAGCGAGAAGGGGAGCGTCGTCTCCACGTAGGCAGTATCGGCCTTCTCGGCGACGATGAGCCTGCCCGCCGTCACGTCTATGATATAGTGCCTGTCCTTGTCGATGGAGGCGATCCGCCCGCCGCCTATCCATATCTCGCTCTCCGAATCGACCGCCGGATCAACCGTTCCATGATGATAACTCGCGTCGGCATGTTCCCTTACCTTCATCCACGTGTCGGCCCTCAACATGGCCGGCACGAAGGCGAGGCACAGGATAAAAAGAGTGAGCCTTCTCATAAGCCTCCTGTTCGGCGGGCTCGCGCACTCCGCGCCGGCGATCCCGCGCCGTACAAGACCCCGGGTGAACGTGACCACTGCGGCAAAGTATCTTCCAGCCGGGGCGCGCGGGTCAACCGAAATCCCGGCGATCCTCGTCGGCGTTTCGGCCGCCGTCATGCCGCCGATGCGAAAAATTCATGATGATTATAATCGCCGGCGCGGAAATCGTTCCCTCGAAAAGCCGTTTTCGGCGCGCCGCGCCTACCTGCCCTCCACGGACAGCAGCGGGGTCTTCCTTTTAAGGGTGCGAAGAACGACGTAGACGGCGAGGCCGGCGGCGAATCCGACTCTCCAGAAAGGGCCCGGCGCGGGGCCCAGGCCGGCGGCGACGTTGAGAAGGATGTCGATGAAGGTAAATGAACAGACCATCGAGAAGAACCCCGAGTACTCCTTTTGCAGAACGCTCCTCGCGGAGAAGGGGAGCGGCGGTTTTTTCCATTTTCGGAAGGACGGGATGAAGGCCGGGGTCCTTCGCGCCCAGTCCTCGAAATCCTTCCCGAACCTGGCTCGAAGAAATTCCTCCTCCGCGAACATTATCCTCTCGTAATAAAGGGCGAAGGCGAGGACGGTGACGAGGACGATCCACCAGATCCCGCTGTAGAGCGAGACGCCGAGCCACATCAGGAAATTGCCGAGGTAAAGCGGGTGCCGGACCGACGAGTATATCCCCGTCGAGTTGAGAACCTCGGCCACCTGCCCTTCCGTGTTCCTCCCCGCCGTCCCGGCCGGCGAGTATCCGATCGTGAATATCCTCACCGCGAGGCCCAGCACCGCCAGCGGCAAGGCCGGCGACGAGGCGGGCCGCGCCCGCGGGACCCGCACCCTCCGGGCCGCCCCGCAATATCCCCGCCGCGAAGACGGCGGCGAGAAGCAACGGCAGGTAACTCCTGCGCTTGAAAAGCCAGCCGCCGCTTCTTATGAATTCCTCTTTAAGAGGCAACTCGAATCTCCCCGCAATGAACCGCATCGATCGATACGCGTGGCGCGAATCGCGACCTGTTCAGAGGCTTTTCCCCGGCCACGACATCAATGTCCCCCTCCCCCCGCCATCGCGCACGCGTGGGGGAGGAGAGGCACGAGCAGATTCGCGCAGAACGAAGCGCCGCGGACGGAGCCGGGAAGGTTTATTATGATCGTCGCGCCCTTCATCCCCGCCCTTCCCCGCGACACGGCCGCGTTGACCGTCTCGCGGAGCGATTCTGCGCGAAGGTACTCCGCTATACCCGGAATCGTCCCTGTCGCAGAAACGCGCCGTCGCCTCCGGGGTGACGTCCCTCGGCCCGAGGCCCGTGCCTCCCGTCGTCAGGATGACGTCCTTGTCGAGATTCTCCTCGAACGCCGAGCGAGTATCGCCTCCGCCTCGTCCGGGACGATCGCCCTCGAGACCGACGCGCCGGGGATGCCGCCCGCGATTATCTTTTCAAGCGCGGGCCCGGAGAGATCCTCGTATTCGCCCCTCGAAGCCCTGTCAGATATCGTAAGAACCAGTACTTTCATCTTCGATCGTCCCCCCGGTTATGACCTTCGTGAAGATCCCCCTCGCCGGCATGACGCATTCTCCCACTTGTTGGAGTATCGCGCAACCGTGATGGCACTCCTTGCCGATCTGCGTGACCTCGAGAACGACCTCGCCGATCCTGAGCCTCGCGCCGAGGGGGAGGGAAGGGAGGTCCACCCCGCGCGTCGTGATGTTCTCGGCGAAATCGCCCGGGGAGACGTCGGCCCCCTTGCCGCGCATATATTCGATGTCCTCCATCGCGAGAAGGGAGACCTGCCTGTGCCAGTCGCCGGCGTGGGCGTCCCCCTCCATCCCGTGCCCGGCCCTGAGCGTCGCCCTCCCGGCGGGCTTCTTCATCTCGCCCTTCCCCGCCGAGATGTTTACCGATACGACGGCGAACTCTTTTACCATCTCAGATCCTTTCCTTCGTCTTGCCGACAAGGCGGATTTCGCCGATCGTCATTTGCTTGTCGACCGCCTTGCACATGTCGTAGATCGTGAGCGCCGCCGCCGAGACCGCCGTCAGCGCCTCCATCTCGACGCCGGTTCTCGCGATCGTGACGACGACGGCCTCGATGTCGATCCTGTCATCCCCCACCTTGAAGCCGACACGTATGTCGTCAATGGGAAGGGGATGACAGAGCGGGATGAGCTCGGGCGTTTTCTTGGCGGCCATTATCCCCGCGACACGCGCGCAGGCGAGCGGGTCGCCTTTCTTTAGAAGCCCTTCCTTCATCATCGCGACCGTCCCGGCGGCGAGGAAGACCGTTCCGGCCGCGGTCGCCGTTCTCCTGACGGGCTCCTTGCCGGAAACGTCGACCATCCTCACCTCCCCCGAAGAATCGATATGCGAAAATTCCATCTCCTCTTCAACCTCCGATCTGGTACATCGACCTGTTGCTGCACGAAGTCCCTTCGAGCGGTTTCGCCGACAGGGCTTCCAGGATGCTTTTTTCGATATTATCCATGTCGACCTTTATCTCCCTGTCGCTGAAGAGGCAGGGCTTCAGGCAGCCGTCCGCCGTGAGCCTGAGCCTGTTGCAGCGGGCGCAGGGGGGGGGCCTGTCGAAAGCGCCGGCCCCGCCCTGGTCTTCCCTGCCGAAGAGCGAGAAGTGCCTGATCGTCTGCAGGGCCAGCCCCTTTTCGGCGCAGAAGCCGCGCATCAGGTCGATCTCCTCCTGCGTCGTGCGGTCGAACACGACCATGTTGATCTTCACCGGCTCCAGGCCCGCCTTCACGTGCGGCGTCTATGCCGCGCATCACGTCGGAGAGTTCGCCGCAGCGCGTGATCTCCCGGAACCTCGCCGGATCGAGGGTGTCGAGCGAGATGTTGATCCGGCCGAGGCCCGCCGCGGCGAGCTCGGCGGCGGTTTTATCATCGAGCAGTGCGGCGTTCGTCGTCATCGTTATCTCGCTGAACCTTCCCGTTTCCGAAAGCATCGCGACGAGACTCGAGATCCCGCGGCGAACCAGCGGCTCCCCGCCGGTGAGACGGACCTTGTCCATCCCCATCTCCCCCGCCTTGCCCGCTATCCTCACGATATCCTCGAAGCTGAGGATATCCTCGTGCCTCTTGAGCGATATGCCGCCCTCCGGCATGCAGTAGGCGCACCTGAAGTTGCACCTGTCCGTGACCGATATGCGAAGATACGAAATCCTTCTTCCAAACCCGTCAACCAGCATCCTTCACCTGCCCGCCTGACAAGATGATCATCGTTCGCCTCCCGAGCCCGCCGCCCGGCCGACCAGCATGACGCTGACGGCCTCGCCTTCCCCGATCCGTGACACTCCTTCGGGGATCACGATGAATCCGTCGATCCCCGCGCAGGCGTGTATGTGCGCCGACCCGTGGTACTCGATCGCGACGGCCCGCCCGTCACCTGCGAGGCGCGCTGGAATATGCGAGCGGCGCCCCGCGTTCTTCCTCTCCAGAGCGCCGGAAAGGGGGGCCCGAACGACGCGCGGCCTGTAATCGGCCCCCATGAGGCGGAAACAGAACGGCTTCACGAAAAGCTCGAAGAGGACGAATGTCGAAACCGGGTTGCCGGGAAGGCCGAAGACCCACTTCGCCGCCTTCCTGCCGAACACCATCGGCTTGCCCGGCTGTATTGCGACTCTTTCGAAGAGGAGCTCGAACCCGATTTCCCTGAGCGCGCCCGGAACGAAATCGTAATCGCCCATCGAAACGCCGCCCGAGACGAGCACGACGTCGGATTCCCCCGCGGCCGAGGCGACAAGGTCGCGGACCTTGCCCGGGGAATCCCCGGCGATCCCGAAGTAGCGCGGGGCGAAACCCGCCTCCAGCGAATGAACGAAGAGCTGGGCGCTGTTGCTGTTTCGTATCGACGGCCCCGAGGGCGTCTCGGAGGGTTCGACGAGCTCGCTTCCCGTCGCGACGATCCCGACGACAGGGCGCCTGCCGGCGGCGACCGTCGATCTGCCCACCGAGGCGAGAACGCCCGCCTCGGCCGCCCCGATGATCGTGCCGCCGGCAAGGACGGTGTCTCCCGCGGCGGCGTCTTCCGCCCTGAAGCAGATATTCCTCGCGGAGCTCCTTCGCCTCACGTGGACGAGGCCCTCCCGGACCTCCGTATCCTCGACCATCACCACGATGTCGGCGCCTCGCGGAACCTCCGCTCCGGTCATTATCCTCGAGCATTCCCCGCCGCTGATCTCCCTCGCGGGCCGCCTGCCGGCCGGTATCTCGTCGACGATCTTCAGAGGCAGATCGAGATCCTCCTCGCGGCACGCGAAGCCGTCCATCGCCGACTTGTCGAACGGAGGCATGTCGACGTCGGAAACGACGTCGCCGTAAAGGACCCTGCCGCCCGACTCGAAAAGGGGGATCTCCTCCATCCCGAGGGGCTCGGCCGAGCCGAGGACCACCTTCAACGCCTCATCGTAACTTATCATCCGTCTCCTCCGTGACGCTTCCCGCGGCAGCCGCTATGGCCGAGGCCGCTTCGAACGCGACTCCGAGCCTCGCCGCGATTTCCCGTATCGCGCCCTTCCCGATCCGCTCGCCCCTGACGATATCCGCCTTTTCGGCGGCCTCCGCCGCGCTCGGTTTGGGGCTACCGCCCGGCAGGTATATCGCGAGGTCGGGATCGATCTCGCGCAGTATCCCGTTGCTTTCGATGACGAGGAAGGGCGCCCCGCGGTTTTCGGCCTCGATCCGTTCGAAGCCGGTGCCGTGGGGATAGAATATGTTGCCCATCCCCGGCTTCCTCGTTCCGTGGCCGATCTTCACGTGAACCGCGCCGGGAAGGATTTCGCATACCTTCCCCGCAAGGGTGGTCTTGCCGACCTTCGAAGATGCCCCCGATATGACGATCGTCTTCATCCTGTGATCGCACTCCCCGCGCAGGCACGAATCGAGGCCGGATCGCGGCCGAATCGCGCGCCGCGCCCATTGTCGTCCCGCCGCTCCGGTCAGAGCCCTTTTAGAAACACCCAAGCTGGCAGGAGACTATCTTGATCCCCGCCTCGTTGCAACAATCGCCTATCTCGCCGACGGGGACGGACCACTCCGCGGCCAGCATGAACGCCTTCGCGCAGGGCATCCTTCTCCTGCCGTCGATCTCCGGCACCGCCTTCTCAAGCATCTCCTTCATTTTCTCCCGATCCATGGACGCCTCCTTCGATTACATCCCTGAGGTGAATCCCGTACGCCCTGCTCATGCAGAGGCCCACCTCCTCACTGTATCTTTCCCACGCCCTGACGAGCCTCTCCCCCGATTCGGTCAGCTTCGAGGATCCTCCGCGCGCTCCGCCCCTTTCCCTGACGACGAGCTTAAGGCCGGTCGCCTCCTCGGCTTTTCTTATATCGGCCCAGGCCTTCCTGTACCCCCTGCCGAGCGCCTCGGCCGCGCCGCTGAGCGAACCGTGCTCCATGACGGCCTTCAGCAGCTCGCACCGCCCGTCCCCGAAGAACCCCCCGTTTTCGTCTTCGATGACAAAGAGCCTGGCGCTCGGTTTCATCCCTCATTCCTCCAGAACCTGTATGGCCGTCGCCTTCATCGACGCGTATACGCGTCCGCCGACGGCAAGCCCCAGCCTCTCCACCGAATCGGGGGTCACGAGAGCGGCCAGCTCCCGGCCCGCGTCGATCACGATCTCGGTGCCGAGCCTGTTGCGGCAAATGTCGATTATGGTCCCCTCGAAAACGTTTCTCGCGCTCGTTTGCGGGGGCAGCGCTGATATCGTCACGTCCTCGCTCCTGATAACAGCCGTCCCCGGTCCGGATGCGAGATCCGTCGTCACGTGAAAAACCATCGGGCCCGATTCGAACAGGGCCTCCCCCGGCTCTCCGGCCACTCCGGCCGTCCGGGAAGTTCCGGCGCCCCCCGCGGCGCCCTCCCTTTGTATCCGCCCCCTGAAGAAATTTCTGATCCCGGTGAAACGCGCCACGAACTCCGACCTCGGGTACATGAATATCCTCTCGGGGCTATCGACCTGCACGACCCTTCCGCCCTCCATTATCCCCATCCTCGTGCCGAGCGAGATCGCCTCCTCGTAATCGTGCGTGACGTGGATCACCGTCATCCTTTTCCTGTTGAGTTTCCTGAGGAGCGCCCTCATCCTGGAACGCGCCCCGGTATCGAGCGACGAAAGCGGCTCGTCGAGAAGCAGGCATGAAGGCCCGGTGGCAAGAGCCCTCGCAAGAGCCACCCTCTGCGCCTCGCCTCCGGAGAGTGTGCCGGGCATCCTGCCGAGAAGCGCGCCGATCTCCATCTCTTCGGCCAGCTCGAGGACCCTCTCTCCGATCCGCTCCCTGCCGAGGCCCCTTCCGTAAAGGCCGTAGGCCACGTTCTTCCAGACCGTCATGTGCGGGAAGAGCGCCTGGTTCTGAAAGACCAGCCCGAGGCCGCGCCGCTGTATCCTCTCCCGCGTTATCTCCCTGCCTCCGAGGAATATCTTCCCCGAGTCGGCCGCCAGCATGCCGGTGAGTGTTTCGAGAAGGACCGTCTTGCCCGTTCCCGAAGCTCCAAGAAGGACGAAGTATTCGCCCTCCGCCACCTCGAAGGTGACGTCTTCCATCACGAAATCACCGAGCCTCTTGCCGAGCCCTTCAACCCTGAGCATCCCGCCTCCTTCCAGCCACGACGCGAAGCGCGAAGAAAAAGAGAAGGCAGATCGCGATGAAAAGCGCCGTGACCGGCTTTGCGTATCTCAGGCCGAAGGCTCCGAACCGCTCGTATAGAAGCACCGGTGTTATCATCGGATGATAGGCTATCACGATGACCGCGCCGAACTCGCTCATCCCCCTCGCCCACATCAGCACCAGTCCCGACAGTATCGACCGGCGCGCCGCGGGCACGGAGATCGTGAGGAAGACCCTCAGAGGTGAGGCGCCGAGGTTGAGGGCCGCCTTCTCCAGTTGAACGGGGACGGCGGCGAAGCCGTCCCTCGCCGCGTTGACGAGGAATGGCAGGCTGACGAACGCCATGGCCGCCATGATGCCGGCCACTCCGCCGACGAACCGTATGCCGATTCCCTCGGCCGCCGCTCCGAGGAACGAATCCGGGGAGAGCACCCCGATAAGAGCGATGCCGGCCGCCGAGTGCGGGATGACTATCGGAAGGTCGACGATGCCGTTGACGAGTTCCTTGAAACGAAATTCCCTCCGGGCGAGGATCCACGCGAAAGGTATCGCGAGGATCGCGAATATTGCGGTCGCCCCCATCGATGCGGCGAGGGTCAGCCATATGCTGGCGCTCACCTCGTCTTCGCGAGCCGTGCGAAGAAGGTCGCCAGGGGTGAGATTGATAAAGATCCCCGCGAGCGGGGCGATTATGAAGAGCAGGACGAGCCCGCCGAAGGCCATGAAGACGAGATGCGCGGTTCCCGTTCTTCCTGCGTTCATGGCGTGCCTTTACCCTCATCCGGCCCGTGCGGGGCGGCGAATCTCTTAAGGTCCGCCGGGATCATATCGTAGGTGGCCGACGGCGACGGGACCACCGAAGGCTGCCCGCATTCCGACAGGATCTTCATACCCTTCGACTCGTCCAGCAGAAATCTTACGAACGCCGCCGCGATCTCCGGCTCGTGGGCGCCGAGCGGGATGGTGACCCCGTAGCACATCGATTCGCCGCTCTTCACCACGACGCTCCCCGGGGTGTCGCCCGAGATCTCGACCTTCGCCCTCGAATAATAATCGTCGAGCTCCGGATTGCCGAGGTTGATCGCGTCGGGCAGCTCGATGTAAGGCAGATCGTGCTGCTTCGCCACCGACCTGTAGAGGAATATGTAGTCGATCGCCCCCGATTCCAGAAGGGCGAGAAGATCGGTCTCCTTCGGCCTGATGTGCCTCGTGTCCTTCGCGAGAAGCCTCCCGGAAAGCCCCTCGATCCCGTAATGGTCTTCGGCAAGTTTCATGGTCATTATCGCCCTGTATCCGCATGGGTCCGAGTCGGGATCGGATCTTCCGAAAGCGACATCCTCTTCGAGGAGTATCATGAACCAGTTGTCGGAGGCGATCTCGCCCTGCCGCGCCGAGCCGTCTCTCATGACGATCGCCATCTCGTTCGCGGCGAACCTTATGTTCCACGCCGCGTGGGCGGGTATCAGCATCTCGTCTATTATCGCATAGTCGGCCGAGGCGAAAACGTCGCATCTTCTGCCGAGATCGGTGATCTTTCTCGCGCTCGCGCGGCTGCCGGCCGCCTCGAGAAGGACGCTGACGCCGGGATTCTCCTTCATGAAATCGGCGGCGATGAGCTTCAGCGGAACGGAAAGGGACCCGGCGTGAAATATCGTGATCTCCTTTTTCACGCCTTTATCCCCGCCGCAGGAGGAAAGAGACGCGAGAAGAAGCGCCACGGTCGCGGCGAGACAGAATCGCGATCGATTACCCATTCAAACCCCTCTTCCTAACTGATTTTCTTATAGGTACATATGTCGACGCATCGACGTGCCCGAAGTAACAAAATAATATCGATCAGCCCCTGCGTCAACGGTTATGTTATTCAAAACATAACGGTTCGGGGAGCGATTGTCTAATTTTTACTTTATATCTGAATGCAAAAATTATATATTTGTATCCCTCTGATATGAGATTGTCTGTTCAAGGAGGCCTTACAAATGCCGGACCCGCGCATATTGAAGATGAAGGAAGCTCACCAGGTCCTAGCCAGGTTCCCCTTCGATGTCATACCCCTCGAAAAGGGTTACGCAAACAGGACCCTTCGCATCGATCTCGGGAAAAACGAGGTCGCAATCCTTCCCGTCGACCGGAAGATGAAGGAGCTGTGGACGGGCGGAAAGGGTTTCGACCTCTGGATGACCTTCAGGGAGATAAACTCCGCGACGAAGTGGGACAGCCCGGAAAATCCCATATGTTTTTCCTCCGGGCCTCTCGGAGGGACCACCTCCTTCCCCGGCTCGGGCAAGACCCTCGTGACGGCGATATCCCCCCTGACGAAATCGATCATCGACTGCAACGTCGGCGGTTATTTCGGGCCTTACCTGAAATTCGCCGGTTTCGACGCGCTGATGGTCACGGGAAAGGCCGCCGAGGACGTCATCGTCTTCATCGACGCTGTCAACGGGGTCGTCTCCATCGAGAAAGCCCCGCTCGAAAGCGTCGACTCCCACCTTGCCGCCGAGGAACTGACCTCGATGTACGCGGGGAGCGAGCTCGACCACCGAAACATCGCATGCGTCACGGCGGGCAGGGGCGCGGAGCACGGCAGGATGGGCGTTCTCAATTTCTCCTTCTGGGACTGGCGAAGAGGCGTCGCGCGCATAAAACAAGCGGGGCGCGGAGGCGTCGGGACGGTCTTCCGCGACAAGAAGATAAAGGCGCTCGTACTCAAAAGCAGGCAGATAACCCCCGCGTGGAAGATCGAGGAAAGCGGGGCGGCGCGGCTCGCGGCGCCGAAGAAGCTTCACAGGCAGGATAACCCCGCCGATCTCGCGGCGATCGGCGCGATCATCGACCGCTGGGGATGCGATCCCGACTACGCCATCGAGATGATGCAGGACCTGCAGGACCGTTTCCATTACATCTCCTCCACCGCGCTCGACCAGATCGCGAGGAAAACCTCGGCGGCGAGGGCGCATCTCTACCACGCGGCGACCTTCTTCTCCGAGTTCAGCCTCGAGCCGAGGGGCGAGACGATCGTGCAGGTCTGCATGGGAACTGCGTGCCACGTGAAGGGCGCCGCTAACGTTCTCGGCTCCTTCGAGCGCGTCCTCGATATAAAGAGCGGAGGCACGACGAGCGACGGCAAATACAGCCTCGACGCCGTCGCGTGCCTCGGCGCTTGCAGCGTCGCGCCGGTCGTGAAGATCGGGGATTCCCTCTTCGGGAACGTAAAGGCGAAGGACGTCGAAAAGCTGCTCAAGGAGGCCGGCAAGGCCGTTCCGCAAAACGGGCCTCGTGGGGACAGGGATCTCGGCGGCGCCGTGAGGCTCCTCGCGGGCGATCTCGAGAAAATGGCGGCGGACAGGGTCGCGGCGGCTGGAAAATTCAAAAGAAGGCTCATGGTCTGCGGCGGAAGCAGCTGCGGATCCTCGAACAGCGCCGCGATAAGGGACAGGCTCGAGGCGGCGCTGAAGGAGAAGGGGCTCGGCGGCGACACCGAGATAGTCACCACCGGCTGCAACGGATTCTGCTCGGCCGGCCCCGTCATCACGATACAGCCCGGCGGGACCTTCTACCGCAAGGTCAGGGAAAAGGACGTCGACGCCATCGTGGAGGGCCTCGCGGCCGGAAAGCCGGCGGAGAAACTTCTCTACGCCGATCCCGGGACCGGCAAAAAGCTGGAAAGGATGGACGATATCCCCTTCTTCCGGATGCAGGAACCGGTGGCGATGAGGAACAGGGGCCTTGTCGACCCCGGGAGGATAGAGGATTACATCGCCCGCGGCGGATACGGCGCCCTGAAAAAGGCGCTGACCTCCATGTCGCCGGAAGCAGGTCCGCGCGGAGATCGCGGCCTCCGGTTTGAGGGGAAGAGGGGGCGGCGGATTCCCGACGGGATTGAAATGGGAATCGGCGGTGAAGGCTGCGGCCGAATCGGGCGGCGACGTCACGGTCGTCTGCAACGGGCTTGAAAGAAACATCATCGACACCGACCCGCACACCGTGATCGAGGGAATGATCATCGGCGCGTACGCCACCGGGGCGAAGAAAGGGTACATCTTCATCAGGAAGGAATACCCCGCCGCGATGGAGCGGGTCGTCACGGCGCTCGATCAGTGCCGCGCCTTCGGGATCCTCGGGAAGGGCATCCTCGGCAGCGGCTTCGATTTCGACATAAGAATACACCGGCGGACCGGCTCCTTCGTGAGCGGGGAATCGAGCGCGCTTCTCGCCTCGATGTCGGGGAGGGCCGGCGAGCCGCGGCCGAAATACGTGCACGGATCCGAATCGGGCCTGCACGACAAACCGACCGTGGTCAACAACGTGGAGACGTGGGCGAACGTGCCGGTGATCGTCGGGAACGGCTCCGGATGGTTCGCCTCGACCGGGACGGGGATCGCCGGCGGCGATCCCATGACGGGCTCGGCCGGTACGAAGGTGCTCTCCCTTTCCGGCGACATAAGGAACACGGGGCTCGTCGAGGTCCCGATGGGGATGACCCTGAGGGAGATCGTGGAGGGTATCGGCGGCGGTGTCCCCGGCGGCCGAGCCCTGAAGGCGGTGCAGACGGGCGGGCCTTCGGGGGGCGTCATCCCCGCGAGCATGCTGGGCACGCCCTACGATTTCGAATCGATGGCAACAGCCGGCTCGATCGTCGGGTCAGGCTCCGTCCTCGTCCTCAACGACAGGAAATGCATGGTCGACATGGCGAGGAATTTCACCTCGTTCCTGGCGGGCGAGTCGTGCGGCAAGTGCACGGCATGCCGCGAAGGCCTCCACCACATGAGCGCCCTGCTCGCGGCGATATGCGATGGCCGTGGCGCGGCGGGCGACATCGATAAACTCGAGGAGCTCGCCGTCACCATGAAGGAAACGAGCCTTTGCGGGTTCGGCGCGACGGCGGCAAATCCCGTCATCACGACGCTGAAACACTTCAGGCGGGAATACGAGGAACATATAAAGGACAAGAGATGCGCGGGCGGGGTATGCAGGGCCCTTGTGACCTACCGGATCGACCCGGAGAAATGCACGGGGTGCACCCTCTGCGCCCTCGCCTGCCCGGTCAAGGCGATAACCGGAGAGAAAAAGAAGCCCCACGTTATAGACGACGGCAAATGCATCAAGTGCGGGATCTGCATCGAGACCTGCAACTTCGACGCTGTGGAGGTGAAGTGATGGCGAAGGAAAAGATAACCATAAGAATCGACGGCAGGGAAGTCCAGGCGGCGAAGGACGCTTATCTACTCACCGTTCTTCGCGAGAACGGGATCGCCGTCCCCACCCTCTGCAACCACAAGGACCTGACGCCGGAGGGAACCTGCAGGCTCTGCACGGTCGAGATCGAGGAAGGCGGTAAAAAGCGCCTCGTGACATCGTGCAATTACCCGGTGAGAAATGCCATCAACGTCGAGACCTCCTCCGAGAGGGTCAAGAGCCGCCGCAAGGCGCTCGCAGGGATGCTGCTCGGGCGGTGGCCGAACGTCCCGGTGATAAGGGAGCTCGCAGCGATGTGCGGCGTAAAGGACGCCGAAAGGTTCAAGTCGGAGCTGACCGACCCGAACCCGAAGGCCTGCGTTCTCTGCGGGCATTGCGTCCGCGCCTGCAGGGAGTTCGTCATGGAGGAGATCATCGATTTCGCGGGGCGCGGCACGGGGCGCCACATGACGATGCCCTTCGGGCAGGTCGACCCGCACTGCATAAACTGCACCTCCTGCGCCTACGTCTGCCCGACCGGCGCGATAGAGATCGTCGACGAGATGAACCATCCGCACGACGCGAGGATGATCCGCAACTATGGGATGAGGATAAACGCCGAGATGGCGACCCTCGACAGGAGCCAGTGCCGGATGCGCGAGGTCGGAACGGCGAACATCGTCGACGTGATGGACGCGTACGACCTGCTGCCGGTGCAGAACTACAGGTTCGGGTCGCATCCGGACACGCCTAACATCGGCTCGGCCGTGCTCAAGGCGAAATACGTCACACAGGGGACGCCGGACGGGTGCTGGAAGGGATGCTCGATGGCCTGCGCGAAGGTGGTCGACGGATTCACGCTGAAGACAGGGCCGTACAAGGGCCAGGTCGTCGCCGTCGACGGCCCCGAATACGAGACGGCCGCCGCGTCGGCCAACATGGGATGTTTCGACGGCGATTTCCTGATCGAGTACAACTTCTATTGCGATACGTACGGCCTCGACACGATATCGATGGGGACCTGCATGGCCTTCGTCATGGAATGCTTCGAGAACGGAATCATCACGACGAAGGAGACCGGCGGCAAGAAACTTAAGTTCGGAGCCACGGCCGAGGTCCTTCAGTGCCTGCACGAATGCGCCGAGGGAAAGGGGTTCGGCGTCGAGGTCGCCCAGGGGATACGCCGGCTCAAGGAGAAATGGGCCCGCGAGCTCGGGGCCGATCCGGCCTTCCTCCAGGACATCGGGATGGAGGTCAAGGGGCTGGAGTACTCCGAATACATGTGCAAGGAGTCGCTGGCGCAGCAGGCCGGATACACGATGGCCGTCAAGGGGCCGCAGCACGACGAGGCGTGGCTCATATTCATGGACATGGTGAACAACCAGATACCCACCTTCGAGGACAAGGCCGAGGCGCTCTACTATTATCCCCTGTGGAGGACCTGGTTCGGCCTTCACGGGCTTTGCAAGCTTCTCTGGAACGACATCGTCCCGGTCAGCAACAAGACCTATCCGCCGCAGGTGGCCGCCAAGGTCCCCGAGCACGTCGAGGATTTCTTCAAATTCTACGAGGGGATGACGGGCGAGCCGCTCGACGAGGAGAAGATGCTGGCCCAGTCGGCGAGGGTGCACAACCTTCAGAGGATCATGACGCGAATGCTCGGCTTCGGGACGCGCAAGGACGACATGCCGCCATACCGCGCGGTCGGCCCCGTGACGAAGGAAGAGTACGAGTCGCGCGCGGAGAAGTATTACGACAGGCAGATGAAGGAGATCATCGGCGTCGACCCCGCGGGGAAGACCACAGAAGAGAAGATGAAGATCACGAGGGACCACCGGATGAAACAGTACAACAAGGCCGTCGACGCCGCCTACCAGCGCCGCGGATGGACGAGCGAACGGGGTCCCGACGATCGCGAGGCTCAAAGCAGCTCGGCATCGACCTTCCGGAGCTTGTCGACATAATAAAGGGCGATCAATAGACGAGTATGGAAATAACGCCGCGAATATTCGAAAAGAACGTTCCGGGATCGACGGAGAAGCTTCGAAGATCGGCGGTGGGCATCGCCGGCTGCGGAGGCCTCGGCTCGAACGCGGCGATCGCCCTCGCGCGCGCCGGGGTTGGCCGCCTCATCCTCGCCGACCGCGACCTTGTCGAGGAATCGAATCTCAACAGGCAGTGCTACTTCCTCCCCGACGTCGGAAAGGTGAAGGTCGATGCGCTCGCCTCGCTGATCAGGGCGATCAACCCGGGCATCAGGCTCGATATTCACCGGATCGAAATCTCGCCCGCCAACACGGCGGAACTGTTCGCCGAAGCCGATCTTCTGATCGAGGCCTTCGACAGGGCGGAAAGCAAACGCTGGCTGATCGAGGCCTGGTGCAAATCGTTCCCGGAACGGCCCGTCGTCGGCGCGAGCGGGATATCAGGGATAGGGAAGAGCTCCGAGATAATCGTCAGGTCGTCGGGGATGATTCATATCGTCGGCGACCAGAAGACGAGCATGGAGATCGGGCTCTGTTCGGCGCGCGTCGGGCTCGTGGCGAACATGCAGGCCAACGTCGCGATAGCGCTTCTCACCGGCATGGAGATTTAAGCGATGATCACCGTCAACGGCAGGGACAGGATCGATTGGCGCGACGGCATGACCGTCGAGGATCTGATGAAGGAAGATGGGGTACGACTACGCCCTCATCACGGTCACCGTCGACGGCGCCCTCGTGCCCGAGGACGATTACGGCAGCTTCCCGTTGAAAGACGGTTCGAGCGTGGTCGTCTTTCACCTCGCGCACGGGGGATAGGATCGCCGATCCGATACGGCGCGCCTCCCTCCGATCCCGCTCGGTTTCATTTGTCGTCGACCAGCCTCTTCCCCAATCCGATCACGTTGTCGCTGGAATATCCGAGATGTTCGTAAAATTGAATGACGGCGAGGTTCGAGGTTCGCACCTGCAGGTTGATCTTGGGGCACCCTTTTCCCGCGATCCTTTTCTCGACGGCCTCCATTATCATCCGGCCGTACCCGAGGCCGCGATATCCCGGCGACACGGCGAGGTAATTGATCCATCCCCTGTGCCCCTCGTACCCCCCCATCACCGCGGCGACTACCCCGCCAGCCTGACGGGTCATCATCGGGCACACCGACGAGAAAAAGATCCGGATCGACGAGCAGTTTCCGGTCGATGTCCCGCGAAGGATCGTTCCATGGAACCACCAGGCCGCACTCCCGCCAGAGCGCGATCACCTCTGCCCTGTCTTTTTCCATGAACGGACGGATCAGCAGGCTCAACCCCGTCCTCCCGGGCGATCTTTTTCGGTCATCCCGCCGCCGCCATGCGGCGGCGGGATTTACCGAATCAATTCTCTTATATGAGGCCTCTTTTTATCAGAAGCGGCTCGATACGTGGCTCCGATCCGCGGAATCTGACATAGAGTGTCATGGGATCCTCGGAACCGCCCTTCGAAAGTATGTTTTCCCTGAACGACGCGGCGAGGGCCGGGTTGAAGATGTCGCCCGAGTCCTTGAACGCCTGGAAAGCGTCCTTGTCGAGCACCTCGGCCCACATGTAGCTGAAATACCCCGCGTCATATCCCCCCGAGAATATATGCCTGAAATAGGTGCTTCTGTACCTCGAGACTATCTCGGGTATAAGGCCGATCCTGCCGAGACAGGCGTTCTCGAACGCCGTCACGTCCTGTTCGACGGGCTCCTTCAGCGTGTGCCAGTCGAGATCGAGATAAGAAGCGGCCAGATATTCCGTCGTCTCGAATCCCTGGTTGAATTTGCTCGAATTCTTCATCTTCGTCACGAGCTCTTCGGGGATTATCTCGCCCGTCTTGTAATGCTTCGCGTACATCGCGAGCACTTCGGGCTCTCCCGCCCAGTTCTCCATGATCTGCGACGGCAGCTCGACGAAATCGGTCGCGACCGAGGTCCCGCAGACCGAAGGATAGGTGCAATCGGAGAGCAGCCCGTGAAGGCCGTGGCCGAACTCATGGAACAGCGTGAGCACGTCGTCCCACGTGAGAAGCGCCGGCAGGTCCCCGGCCGGTTTCTGGAAATTTCCAACGTTGGTGATGATCGGCGTCACCATCTTCCCGTCCATCTTCATCTGATCGCGCAAACCGCCGCTCCAGGCGCCGCCCCTCTTGCTTTCCCTCGGGAAATAGTCCGTGAAAAGTATCCCCACGTGGCTTCCGTCCTCCTCGGTGACCTCGAAGACCCTGACGTCGGGATGGTACTTCGGGATATCGTTTCTCTCAGTGAATTTCAGCCCCCATAATTTCCCGGCCACAGCGAAGGCGCCGTCGACCACGTTCTCCAGCACGAAATAGGGCTTTATCATCTCCTCGTCGAGATCGTATTGAGCCTTCTTCACCTTCTCGGCGTAATACCACCAGTCCCAGCTGGCCAGCTTGAAGGCGCCGCTCTCCGCGTCTATCATCGCCTGAAGCGCCGCAACCTCCTGCTTCGCTTTGGCGAGGGAGGGCGTCCACAGCTTGTCGAGAAACGCGTAAACGTTCCCGGGCTTCTTCGCCATCCCCTCTTCAAGGACGAAATCCGCGTGCGTCTCATATCCGAGCAGGTTCGCCTTGTCGACCAGCAGCGCGGTCATAGTCGAGATGATCTTCTTGTTGTCCAGCTCGTCGTCGTTGTCCCCCATGTTTGTGTAAGCCTTGTAGATCTTCTCCCTGAGGTCCCGCTTTTCCGAGTACTGCAGGAACGGGAGCATGCTGGGCTTCTGAATCGTGAAAAGCCACTTCCCCTGATGGCCCTTCTGGGCGGCGAGCTCCGCCGCGCCGTCCTTCACGACTCCCGGCAGGCCCGCGAGATCCTCCTCGTTCTCTATCAACAACTCGAACTTGTTCGTCTCCTTGAGGACATTCTCGCCGAACTGCAGCGAAAGGGTGGAGAGCTCCTTGTTGATCGCCCTCAGCTTTTCCTTGTCTTCGTCGTTGAGATTGGCGCCGCCCCGCACGAAGTTCCGGTAATAATTATCGAGAACCATTTTCTGCTCGACGGTCAGGTCGAGGCCGTCCTTCTTCTCGTACACGGCCTTGACCCTCTCGAACAGCTTCTCGTTCAGGGCCACGTTGTCGGCGTGATCGGCGAGCAGGGGGGCGACTTCCCTTGCGATCGCCTGCATGCTGTCGTTCGTGTTCGCCGAATTGAGGCTGAAAAAGATGTTGGCAGTCCTGCCGAGCAGCCGGCCTGAATATTCGATGGCCTCGATCGTGTTGGCGAAGGTCGGCTCCGCCGGGTTCCCCGCGATCTTCGCGATCTCCTCGTCGTGAACACGGATCCCCTCGCGGAACGCGGGTAGGTAGTGTTCTTCCCTTATCTGGTCGAACGGGGGAACCTCGAAGGGAGTCTTGAATTCGCCCAGAAGCGGATTCTGAGCCGTCTGCGAGCAGGCCATGAAGGCCAGCAACGCGGTAATGGAAACGAATAATTGATGTTTCATCCACCAACTCCTTTGATTAAACCGCACCTTGATTAAAAGAATCGAATACAAGGGTGGGATTATAGACCGGCGGTCTTCGCGATTCAACTGTTTTATGGCCCGCCCGGCTCATGCGGCGCGCGGCGGCGCCGACGCCCTCCCCGCGGCGGTCAAAATCGTCATATCTCCCACTGGAAACGATACCGGCACACCTTTCCGCCCTTCGCCCTGCACTCCTCTTCGATGCCGACGACGTTCTCCGCGCCGCACATCCTCAGGGCTTCCTCGTACCATCCGATCACCGTAAGGCAGTCGGACTCCGAAAAGGTCTCGGCGTCGCAGGTCGTAACAACTCCTGAATTCAGCCCCGTTTCCTGGTATTCGCGGCGTCCCTTGTCGTAATAAAACTTGTAGATGATCCCCGACTTCTTCATGAACGCCTGCGGATCGCCGGGCGTGAGGAAGGTTTTGTGGACCCTTGTCAGGCTCGTCTGGGCCGAGGCGGCGCCGATCTGTCTGAATATCGAGGCGTTCCCCCCGCCCAGGACGTCGACTATGGCCTTGTCCAGCCTTCTGCCCGTATCGAAGGGATACCACTTTGCCGTCAGGATGACCTCTCCGAGGAGTTCCCGGTCTTCCGTGGGCAGGGCGTTCACGACCCTGTTCCAGGCCTCCTCGCCGAAGTGATCCACAACGAATTGCTTCCTGGAATGAAAGATCATGCCTTTGATTTCCATCGTTAACCCCTCCTGGCTTGCGGATTCCGGCCGCCCCCGGCGTCAGGCCGGAGACAGGCCCATATTCCGACAACGTGGCCGTTTATTCAAGAGGAAAGAGATCGGCGGCGCCCGCCCGCCCACCGGCCGGCACAAAAAACCGGCCCGATCAGGACTCCGCGTCCCGGCCGGGCCGGCATGTTCATTTCGTCCCGTGCTCGGGCTCCGCTACATCTTGTGCCCCGTCGGCATCTCCAGCCCGTACCCCTGCCTCTTGTCGGCCCGTTTGAGCTGGTAGGCCAGGAATATCGAGATGATGCCCAGCACGACGAGCATCAGGATCGGAATCGTATAGTTATAGGGCGGGATCTCCCCAGTCGCCTTCAGCTCGTCTATCCTCCCCGGAATTTGCTCGAGGCTCATTCCCGAGGCGATGAGCTGATCCCTTGTCGTCTGTATTTGCGCCACGATTTTAGGATTGACGACGTCCAGCGTCTTCCCGATCCCCCAGAAAAAGACCGAAAGGCCGTAGTTCTGGATCGTGAACATCGTCGCGTAGGCCGTGCCGAGCCTGTTTTCCGGGACGATCTTCGCCACCGACGGCCACATGGCGGCGGGGACGAGCGAAAAGGCGATGCCGAGGGAGAAAAGACCCAGGTAGCCGAGGATCACGTTATTGAAAACCGACAGCGCGAGATGCGCGAAGATCAGAAGAAGCGAACCGATGATCATCAGTGTCGCGGCCTTGCCCTTCTTGTCGACGAGGCGCCCGAAGATCGGAGTGAAAACGATCGTTCCGAGCGGGATCAGGCTCGTCACCTTTGGGGCCGTATGGAAAAAGGCGGTGACCTTCTGCCAGAAGGTCATCCCGCTCATGTCGGGAAGGGCGGTAGTGAACCCGAACTTGTTTACCAGAAGGTCCGGGGCGTACTGGATGAAGGGGAAGACCGCCGCGTAAAAGGCCACGCAGAGAAGGGTGATGAATATGAACGAATGGTTGGTGACGAGATCGGTAAGATCCTTGAACTTGAACTGCTCGTCCGCGGAGGCTTGCGACGTTCCCGCGATGGCGGCGGCCCGCTTGTCGTACTTCGCGTCGAATATCAGGTAGGCGAGGAAGGCGATGAACGAAAGGCCTACGACGCTCGCCGCGAAGAGAAGGCCCGTCGACACCTTTCCGTCCGCTATCTCGATGCCGAAGAAGTTGGTGCCGGCCGAACCGAGACGGCCGAAACCGACGTTGATCGCCATGGCGAGCGCCAGCTCGTATCCCTTGAACCACTTCACGACCGTTCTCGAGACCATCACGCAGACCGTCTCGAGGCCGGTCCCGAAGAGAATCCTGCCGACGATCATCCATATCATCATCGTCTTCTCGTCGCTGCCGAAGACGCCCTTGCTCGCGAGGGCGACGATGAAGGCGCCGAGCGTGGCGAGAAGGCCGAAGGCCGTCCCCGTCTTGCGTATGCCCCACTTGTCGAGGGCTATGCCGCCGACGATGATCATCAGGGCAAGGTTCGCCCAGGTCGTCGAGGCGACGATCAGGCCGAACTGGCTGCTGTCGAACCCGAGCTGGCTCTCCATGAGGCCCTTGAGCGGGCCGAGCACGTCATTGAACCAGTATGTGCTGAACAGGAGCGTACTGATAAGAATCAGTACGAACCACCTCAGGCCGGCCGATTCGTTCAATTTCTTCTGTGCCAATTCTCTCAAGACGCATCCTCCCTTTCAATTCCTGGCGATCGATGAAACCTGCTCCTTCCATGACAGGAAGACAGACTACACGAAAAGACACTCGTTTGGGAAGAATAATAAAAGGTATTTCCCCGGGATTTATCCCCGTGGCCCGGACCGGGACTGCCTTCGCGCTTCCGGGCCGCCTAATCGGGATCCTCGTCGCCGGAAAGGATCCCGCCTCCGGCCGCGCTCTCATCGATCTCCCCGTCCATGTCGTCCGCATCGAAACCGACCCCCTCCCCGCCTTCCGGCAGCCCGAGCACCCTCGACGATTCGAGGCCAGGGAGCGCCTCCACCTCGCGCAGCCTCTTTTCCATCGCCCTCGTCCGCACGCCGGTCTGATCGATCGTGTTAGAAGCGAGCGTTGAGCTGCCTTTTCACCTTGCCGAGCATCTCGCCGAACCTGCCGAACTCGGTCTTCACGGCGCTGAGGACCGTCCAGACCTCGCTCGAGCGCTTTTCGATGGCCAGCGTCCTGAATCCCATCCTCAGGCTGCTGAGTATCGCGGCGAGGGTCGTCGGGCCCGCCACGACGACCCTGAATTCGCGCTGAAGCCTCTCCACCGCGCCAGTCTGACGGAGCACCTCGGCGTACAGTCCCTCGGTCGGAAGGAACATGATCCCGAAATCGGTGGTCTTCGGGGGATCGAGATACTTGTCCCTGATATCCTTCGCGGACGCATGGACCGCCCTGACGAGGGCCGCCGTCGCCTGTTGCACGGCCTCCGGATCGGCGGCCTCCGATGCCTCGACCAGGCGGAGGTAATCCTCCTGGGGGAATTTCGAATCGATCGGCAGCCAGACGCACGATCCAGGGGCGTCGTCGGCCCCGGGCAGCCTTATCGCGAACTCCACCCTGTCAGATGAGCTTTCCTTGGTGCAAACATTCCTCTCGTACTGATCGGCCGTCATCACCTGCTCGAGAAGGGCCCCGAGCTGAATCTCGCCCCAGGTGCCGCGCGTCTTGACGTTCGTGAGGACCTTCTTGAGGTCTCCTACGCCCGTCGCGAGGCTCCGCATCTCGCCGAGCCCCCTCTGGACCGCCTCGAGCCTTTCGCTCACCATGCTGAACGATTCCCCCAGCCTCTTCTCCAGGGTGTCCTGCAGCTTCTCCTCGACCGTCGCCCTCATCTGGTCGAGCTTCTTCTCGTTCCCGTCCTGCATCGACTTCAATTTCTCGTCGATCGTCGAACGAAGGCCGTCGATCCTCTTCTCGTTCGATTCCGTCAGCTCCCCGACACGCCTCGAGACCGATTCCAGAAGCTCGCCCTGGGATTTCCCGATCACCTCGATGGCGCCGAGCACCGTGCCGGCGGCCGATCTCTGCGCTCCGGAGACCTCCTCCCTGAGAAGTTTGGCGGCCTCGGCGGCCTCCTCCCTCGCCGAGCGAAGGTCCTCCCTGACGTCCTTTTCAAGCCCGCCCTTACCGCCGCCCGGCACCCGGAAGAAGACGAAAAAGATCATGGCGACGTTCGCCAGGGCGAGTAGCACAAGCAAAATCGAAAGAACCGTCAAAGTATCAGCCTCCATTCGTCGACCGGGTCATTCCCCGCCCCCGGCGAAATATCCTTCGAGCCGCTTTCTGCTCTCGACGGCGGAGGCCATGTCGACCTCCAGGTCGAGGAGAAGCGGCCTGCCCAGCTCCCTCAACAATGAGCCGAGGCGGGCGAAATCGAACGTCCCCTCGCCCGGGACGAGGTGATCGTCGGAGACGGCGTCGTTGTCGTGAATGTGAAGCGCCACCGCGCGCGGCGAGAGCGCGTCCCACCATCGTTCCAGAGGAAGTTTCGAGAAGACGTTGACGTGCCCGACATCCAGGCAGAATCCGATCTTATCGCCCCCCGCGAGGTCGGCCAGCCGGAGAAGCACCTCGGGCTCGTCGTCCCACGTGTTTTCAAGGGCGAGCCTCACGCCGCACTCGCCCGCCTTCCCGACGATAGCCGGCATACGTTCGGCCCAGTTGCGCAACCAGTGCTTCTTCCCGCCGCGCGAGAAGAGCGGGAGGTACCCGGTGTGCATCACCATCACCTTGCCGCCGAGGGCCCTCGTGACGTCGAGCCCGTGGGAGATGCACCTTGCCGAATATTCGGAGATGTTCCGGTCGAGGCTCGCCACGTCCAGCCCGAAGAAGGGCCCGTGGGTGAAGACCGAGAGCCCGAAGCCGTCGATCCTCTCCCTTATCCGGCCGAGGTCCTCCCTGCCGAGGCTCATCATGTGATCGACCTTCGTCATCCTTATCTCGAGCTGGAATCCGTTCCTCACGACGAAATCGATCCCCTCTTCGTGCCTTTCGAAGGGGATGCTGAGATAAAATCCGGTTTTGCCGCGGACACGTTCCAAAGTATCTTGACCTCCATCCGCACGGGTCTTATGCTGTGCACATATTGCCAGATATCTTCCGATAAGACAAGGAGTGATCGCAGACATGAAACTGGTTGAATGCGTGCCGAACTTCAGCGAAGGCCGGGACATGGCCAAGATAGAATTGATTACGAACGAGATAAAGGGCGTGGAGGGGGTCAGGCTTCTCGACGTGGACCCGGGTAAGGACACCAACCGGACCGTCGTGACCTTCATAGGAACCCCCGACGAGACCGTCGAGGCGGCGTTCAGGGCGATAAGGAAGGCCTCCGAGGTGATCGACATGAGAACCCACACGGGGGCGCATCCGCGCATGGGGGCCACCGACGTATGCCCCTTCGTGCCCGTCAGCGGGGTCACGATGGACGATTGCGTCGAGCTGGCCCGCAGGCTCGGCAAAAGGGTCGGCGACGAGCTCGGCATCCCGGTCTATTTCTACGAATACGCGGCGTCCCGCCCCGAGAGAAGGAACCTCGCCTCGGTGAGGGCCGGCGAATACGAGGGGCTTGCGGGCAGGCTCGCGGACCCGTCGTGGAAACCCGATTGCGGCCCGGCCGAATTCAACCCGGGCGCCGGCGCGACGGCGATAAGCGCACGGGAATTCCTCATAGCCTACAACGTGAACCTCAACACCAGGGATACGAGAATCGCCGGCGAGATCGCCTTTTCGATACGCGAGAAGGGACGGACGAAAAAGGACGGGGAAGGGAAGATAATGCGCGGCGGGGACGGAGAGGCGCTGATGGAGCCGGGTATCTTCAGGGAATGCAAGGCGGTCGGGTGGTACATGGAGGATTTCGGCAGGGCCCAGGTGTCGATCAACCTGACGAACTACAAGGTGACCCCCCCGCATCTCGTCTTCGACGAGTGCAGCCGCATCGCCTCCGAGCTCGGGGCGCGGGTGACGGGGAGCGAACTTGTGGGGCTTATCCCGCTCGACGCCCTCCTGCAGGCGGGAAGGCATTACCTGGGGAAGATGGGAAGGCTCACCGGGGTGCCCGAATCGGAACTGATCCACGTCGCCGCCCTCTCGATGGGCCTCGGCGACCTTTACCCCTTCGAACCGGACAAGAAGATCATAGAGTACCAGTTCAAGCGGCCTGAGAGCCTTGCGGCCATGAGCGTGACGAAATTCGCGGACGTCCTTTCGACCGACTCCCCCGCCCCCGGCGGGGGGAGCGTCGCGGCCCTGTGCGGAGCGCTCAGCGGCGCCCTCTCCGCGATGGTCTGCGCTCTGACGCACGGCAAGAAAGGGTACGAGAAGGATTACGCCGAGATGGAACGCGTGAGCGTCGTCGGCCAGCGCCTCAAGGAGGAGTTCCTCGCCGACGTGGACCGCGACACGGAGGCCTTCAACCGGGTCATGGATGCGATGAGGATGAAGAAGAAGACCGACGCCGAGAAAGAGGCCAGGGACCGCGCCATCGAGGAACGGACGAAGGAAGCGACGACGATACCTCTCGGTGTCCTGAGAAGGACGATGGAGGCGGCGGGATCGCGCGGATCGTCGGCGAGAAGGGGAACCGCAACTCGGCGAGCGACGCGGGGGTCGCGGCCCTCGCCGCGAGAACGGCCGCGGAGGGCGCCTACCTCAACGTCATCATCAATCTCGCCGGCATCAAAGACCGTGATTTCGCGGAGGCCGCGCGGGGCGAGGCGGAAAAGATCCGCGCAGAGGTCGCCGCGCACGTTGCCGAGACGATGCGCATGGTCGAGAAATCGATCGCGAAATAACCGGGCGCAGGCCCGGCGGAACGGCCGGGCGGCGCTTCGTTCGGACAGCGCGCCGTTTCAATCGAATCACGGCCTTCAGGCGAAAGGACGCGGGCCTTGATCAGACTCGATATCGACAGGGTGTTCGCCCACGCGAGCGAAAAGGATATATCGGGCAGGACGGCGGACGCCGCCCGGGCCCTCTCTTCCCTCCTCCGCAGGGAGGGCGCCGGTTCGGAGATGCTCGGCTGGCTCGATCTCCCGCTCATGCCCGAAAAGGATGTCGACGAGATCGCGGAGACCGGCAAAAGGATCCGCGGCGAAAACGACTGCCTCGTCGTCGTCGGCATCGGCGGATCGTACCTCGGGGCGCGGGCCGCCATAGAGGCCCTCCCCTTCGAGGCCGGCTTCCCCGTTCTCTTCGCGGGGAACAGCCTCTCCCCCGTCTATCACGACAGGCTGATCTCGGGCCTCGAGGGCAAAAAATTCGCCGTCTGCGTGATCTCGAAATCGGGGACCACGACGGAGCCCGCCATAGCGTTCCGCCTGCTGCGGAGAAAACTGGTCGAGACCTTCGGCCCGCGCGCGGTCGCGGAGCAGGATCTTCGCCGTCACCGACCCCGCGAAGGGCGCCCTGCGGCGGATGGCCTCCGAGGAAGGCTGGAAGACCTTTTCCATCCCGCCCGACGTCGGGGGGCGTTTCAGCATCCTCTCCCCCGTCGGCCTCCTCCCGTGCGCCGCGGCCGGGATACCGATCAAGGGGATGCTCGCCGGGGCGCGCGCGGCCCTCGGATCATTTTCGATGGAAAGCGTGGAGAACGACGCCCTGCGCTACGCAGCCGCGAGGACCCTCCTTCACGAGAGGGGCACGAAGATCGAGGTCCTTTCGACCTTCCACCCGGAACTGGCCCTCTTCTGCGAGTGGTGGAAACAGCTCGCGGGAGAGTCGGAGGGAAAGGACGGCAGGGGCCTCTTCCCCGCCTCCACGGTCATGACGACCGACCTTCATTCCCTCGGGCAGCTTCTTCAGGAGGGCGCGAGGGATATCCTGGAGACCTTCCTCGTCGCCTCACATCCCCCGAGGGACCTGACCGTGCCCGGCGACGACGCGGACCTCGACGGTCTCAACTACCTGGCGGGACGCTCCCTCGGAGAGATAAATTCGAAGGCGTTCGAGGGAACGAGAGCCGCCCACGAATCGGGAGGGCTGCCTGTCGTGACGATAGAGGTGCCCTCGATAACCCCCGACTCGATCGGCGAGCTCTTCGTCTTCTTCGAGATCGCCGTCGCGGTCACCGGCAGGATGATGGGGATCAATCCGTTCAACCAGCCGGGGGTCGAGGAATACAAGTCGAGGATGTTCAGGCTTCTCGGCAAGCCGGGGGCCTGAGCATGAATAGCGCGAATCCTCCTTGCCGCCGCCCTGCTCCTTCAGCCGCATACCGGCTGCGCCCCGTCCGCCGTTCCGTTCACCAGGGAAACCTTCGTGATGGGCACGAGGTGCGTCGTCACGATATACGGGATGGACGAACGGCGCGCGGGAGAGGCTGCCGGCCGGGCCATGCACGAGCTTCACCGCATCGAAACGGTTATGAGCACGTGGAACGCCGACAGCGAGATCTCGGCGCTCAACGGCTCGCCCGGCAGCGCCCCCTTCGCCGTCTCGCGCGAACTCTTCGGCATACTGGAGGAATCGCTGCGCTGGTCGGAGCTGACCGGCGGGGCTTTCGATATCACGGCAAGGCCGCTCGTTCGGATGTGGGGATTCCAGGGGGGCGCCGCCGCCCTTCCGTCAGCGGAAAAGATATCGGCGGCTCTCGGCCTCGTCGGCTTCGGCAAGGTCCGGCTCGACGCGGAAAATCTCGCCGTCGAGCGCCCCGAGGGGATGCAGTTCGACCTCGCGGGGATCGGGAAGGGGTACGGGGTCGACAGGTGCGTCGCCATTCTGAGGGAGAGCGGGGTCGAGAGCGCGCTCGTCAACCTCGGGGGGAACATGTACGCGTTGGGGGCCCCGCCGGGGAAAAGGGCGTGGACGATCGGCATACGCGACCCGCGCGGCGGGGAAGGCCTGGCGGGAAATCTCCTCCTGAAGGACGAGGCCGTCGCGACCTCCGGCAATTACGAGAATTTCGTCGTGATCGATGGAAAGAGATACGGCCACATCGTCGATCCGCGCTCCGGCCTGACCGTGAACGGCCAGCTCAGCGTCACCGTGACCGCCCCGACCGCGACGGCCGCCGACGCGCTGTCGACCGGCCTTTTCGTGCTCGGCCCGGTGGAAGGCCCCCGCAGCCGCCGAAAAGATCCCGGGGGTGAGGGCCGTCTTCCTGCTGGAGAACGGTGAGCGAGTCGTCGCCGGGGACTTCGGGGACAGGCTCAATTTCGGGCGATAGGGCCTGGGTCACCGGGCGCGGGCCTTGGGGCCGCCGCCGTCAAACGATCTTTTCCGCCACCAACACGTCCTGGCAATACCCTGAAAACCGCCCCGCATGCTTTAGGCCGTGGAGAGGCAGTTTCCCCTCTATGCCGTCGATCGTCTCGACCGCGAGCCTTTTATGCTCCTCCCCCTCGCCGGAATGGAGCCTTGCCAGTATCCTGAATCCTTCCTCGTCGAAATCGGCGACGACGAACCTTCCCCCGGGGGCGAGGACCCTGGACACTTCGGAGAGAAGGTTCTCCCCCGCCTCCATGTGGTGAAGGACATTGACCATGGTGACGAGCCTGAAACTCGCGTCCGGGAACGGGAGGTCGTTCGCGTCGGCTAGATGGAAATCGATCGACCGCGGCCGCCCCCTCGGCGGCGGCTCCCGCCATAGCCCCCTTCAGATCGTCCTCGGAGATATCGATCGTGGCGACGCGAATCCCCCTGCTGGCCAGCGCGAAGGCCGTCAGCCCTCTCCCCGTGCCGATGTCGAGGGCGGGGCCGCCGATCTCCCCGGCCGCGCCGAGGACGAATTCAATCATCCCGGGGCGGTCTATGCCGTGATCGAGGAAGAGCCTGTCGCGTTCCTTCCTGCGCGCCCTGTACTCTTCAAGCATGCGGTCAGGCGGCTCGAAGGGCACAAGGGCGCTTTCGGCGCCGGCCCATTTGAAGAATCCCTTCGCTGAAACCATCGCACCTCCACCGGCGCCCGTGATCAGGAGCCGCTTGATCTTTCACTTCACCTTCGCGAGACCCTGCTCGAGATCGGCGATGATCTCCCGCGCGTCCTCGATCCCGACCGATATCCTGACCAGCCCGTCGGTGATGCCGGCCTGTTTCCTCAGGGCGGGGTCCATGCTCGCGTGCGTCATCGAAGCGGGGTGCTGGATCAGCGTCTCGACCCCTCCGAGGCTCACGGCCAGGGCGCACATGTGAACGGAGTTCATGAGCACCTTTCCCGCCTCGACGCCTCCCTTGAGCTCGAAGCTGATAAGCCCTCCCGGCCCGTCAGACTGTTTCCTGTGCGTCTCGTACTGCGGATGGGATTCGAGCCCGGGGTACATGACCTTCGACACCTTCTGATGGCCTTCGAGGAAGTTCGCCACCTTCATCCCGTTCGCGACGTGCCGCTCCATTCGCAGCGCCAGCGTCTTGATCCCCCTCGCCACGAGGAACGAGTTGAAGGGATCGATCGTCCCGCCGAATGCGTTCGACATCTTCCTGAAAAGCCTGTAATCCTGCTCGTCCTTCGCGACGACCATCCCGGCCACGACGTCGGCGTGCCCGTTGAGGAATTTCGTCATCGAATGGATCACGATGTCGGCTCCGTGCTCGAAGGGCCGCTGCAGGATCGGGCTCATGAAGGTATTGTCGACGGAAAGCCTCGCTCCGTGAGCGTGCGCGATCGCCGCCGCCTCGGAAATATCGGTAACCGCCATCGTCGGGTTGGCCGGCGTCTCGATGTGTATCAGGGTCGTCTTAGGGGTGAGCACCTTTTTAATCGCGCCTATGTCGGGGGTGTCCACGAAAGACACGTCGATCCCGAAATTCCCCATCTGCTCCCTCAGAAGCCCGACCACGGGCCCGTAGACCGACTCGCTGCATATGACATGCTCGCCCGTTTTGACCACCGAGGCGAAGGCCAGGTGAAGGGCCGCCATCCCCGAGGCGCACCCAATGCCGCCGAAGCCCCCTTCGAGGACCGCGACGGCCTGCTCGACCCCCTTGACGGTCGGGTTGCCGAGCCTGGTGTAAATGTATCCGTCCTGCTTCCCGGCGAAAAGCGACGCGCCGTGGTCGACGTTGCGGAAACTGAATGTCGAGGTCTGGTATATCGGCGTCACCACGGCTCCCGACCCGTCGGGTATGAAGCTTCCGTGCACGCACTTTGTTTCCTTCGATCTGCTTCTGATGTCTTCCATCGTCATTCCGCCTTTCCGCAACCGCCGCCGTGGCCGCAACCTTTGCCGTGATCGTGATTGCATGTCGTGTCCGTTCCGGCGATTTCACCATCGAGCCATGCCTGCACCGCTTCGGCCGGATCTGTTAAAGTCACTCCCGAGATCGACCTCTATGCCGGATCTCGAGAAAAGATCCCTGGCCTGCTGACCGATCCCCCCGGCGATCACCAGGGTCACCCCCTCCGACTTGAGCCATTCCGGTATCACGCCGACCCCGTGCTCGGGAGGATCGAGCTCGGTCGATCCGGCGACCTCGCAGCTCTCTGCGGTCGATATCGAATATGACGAACTTCTCGGCGTGGCCGAAGTGAGCGCTTATCGCTCCCTTGTCGACCGGTATCCCGATCCTGAACGGGACGCCTTCCGTCCTTTCCGGAACCTTCGGGGCCGCGCCGCCTTCTCGGGCAGGGCCAGAATGGGGGCGGCCAGCTCTGAGAGCATCTTCCCGGCATCGGTCGACTGGTGAGCGATGACGAAAGGCCGGCCATCGTCGGCCGTCGTCACGATGCGGGGGTCGAAGGGTATCCGTCCGATGAACGGAACGCCCATATCGGCGGCCATCTTCTCCCCGCCTCCGCTCCCGAAAAGATCGACGGGCTTCCCGCAATGGGGGCAGGCAAACCCGCTCATGTTCTCCACCACCCCGAGGACCGGCAGCTTCAACTGGCGGCAGAAGGTTATGCATCTTCGCACGTCGAGCAGGGCGACGTCCTGCGGGGTCGTCACGATGACCGCTCCGTCGGCCTCGGGGATCAACTGGACGATCGACAGGGGCTCGTCTCCGGTCCCCGGAGGAGAATCGACGACGAGGTAGTCGAGGGGCCCCCACTCGACGTCCGCCAGGAATTGCTTGATTACGCCCATCTTCAGCGGCCCGCGCCAGATCACGGCCTCATCGTTCCCGCGCAGAAGAAACCCGATCGACATGACGAGCAGATTGTCTCCGACCACGAAGGGCCTGATCGATTTCTCGCCGCCGTGAAGAGGCATCCCTTCTATGCCGAGCATCTTGGGGACGCTGGGGCCGTGAAGGTCTATGTCGAGGAGCCCGACCTTTTTCCCCGCGGCCGCGAGCGCCACCGCGAGGTTGACCGCGACCGTGCTCTTGCCGACCCCTCCCTTGCCGGACAGGACCAGCACCTTGTGCCTGATCAGTTCGAGCCTCGATCGCAGCTTTCCGTCTTCATCCGGTTTGCTCATCTTCCCTCCAGTTCAATAAATTCCGTAATTACGATATCCCGTAAAAATAATGCCGTTCGAAACGCAATCAACAATATATACCCGGAACTGGCCCGTCAAGGAGGGATATGTGATTTGACAGGCGGCGGCTTCGGTTCGGCGTTGCGCGAACGCAACTGCCTCACAGGCGCGTCGACGCCACTGCGCGTACCCGATCAGGAGGCCGGAAAGGATTGCCGGCGGCTCAGTTGCCTTCCTTGCCGGAGGAGAAATCGAACCACTTCCGGTGCATGACGCATGACGAGCAATCGTGTTCCTTTCGTATGGACGGAACACGCCCCTGCCTCAGGGCCATCGATATCTCGATCCTGTTCATCACGCCGAGAAGCAGCCCGAGCAGGACGAAGGCGCCCGGCGGGAGCACCATCAGAAGAAGAGGGTTGTACCCCTGCCCGAAGACCCCGAATCCAAGTATCGTTCCGTTCCCCAGAAGCTCCCTTATCCCGCCGACGACCATCAGGGCGAGGGTGAATCCGACTCCCATACCGAGGCCGTCGAGCATCGACAGGCCGATGGAATTCTTGGAAGCGAAGGCTTCCGCCCTGCCGAGGATGATGCAGTTCACGACGATAAGCGGGATGAAAAGCCCGAGAGCCTTGTACAGAGGATGAAAGTAACCGTTCATCACGAGTTCCACGATCGTCACGAAGGTGGATATCGCGACGATGAAAGCCGGGATTCGGACCTTCTTGGGGATGGCGTTTCGAAGGGACGAGATGACTATGTTCGAACAGACCAGGACGAAGGTCGTGGCGAGCCCCATGCCTATGCCGTTCGCGACGGATGTCGTGACGGCGAGCACCGGGCACAATCCCAGGACCAGTCTGAAGGTCGGGTTCTCGTTCCAGAGACCCTTCGTCAATTCCTTCCAGGCTCTCATCGATCCTCCTCGCCTTCGGCGTCATCCGCGCCCGTTATCCTCTCCCTGCCGGCCGCGTAGATCCCGAGCCCCCGCGCGGCCGCCTTCGTGACCGCCCTCGACGATATCGTCGCCCCCGTGATCGGGACGAAGGTGCCGCCGTCCTTGGTCACGGCCCAGTTCGCGGGATCGGCGAGGCTCCTGCCGAGGTACTGTTTCGTGAAGTCTTCCCCCGCGATCTTCGACCCGAGGCCCGGCGTCTCGGAATACTTCAGGATTTTTATCCCCTGTATCACCCCGTCCACGTTCACTCCGACCATGAAATTGATATCGCCGGCGTAACCGTCGGGAGCGACCACCTCGAACGCGGCTCCGACTATCTTCCCCTCCATCTTCGCCCTGTAGACCTCCACGGAGTCCGCGCCGCCGGCCCCGACCCTGACCATGTCGTTGAACGGATCGTTGTCGAAGGGGGGCAGAACCGTTCGCAGCGCCTCGAGCTTTTCCTGCAGGAGGGCTTTCGCTATCGGCTCCGCGGTCTTGCCGCTGACGAAGGCGAGCACCCCCGCCGACACGGCGCAAAGGACGGTGAGCACGAGACAGAGACGGAATATCTCCTTCATTCCTGAAAACACCTCCGCGAAACGACGAAAGGCTTCATGCAGCCGCCTTCTTTTTCTCGATCCTGCCGAAGACCGCGGGCTTCGTCATCTTGTCTATGAGCGGCGTCGCCGCGTTCATCAGCAATATGGCGAAACTGACGCCCTCGGGAAATCCGCCGAAAAGCCTTATAATGACCGTGATCATCCCGCATCCGAAACCGAAGATCAACATGCCGCTCTTCGTGATCGGCGTGGTGACGTAATCGGTCGCCATGAATATCGCGCCGAGGAAGAGGCCCCCGCTTATCACGTGGAAAGCCGGATCGGCGTAGCGGGACGGATCGGCCAGGTGGAATATCCCCGTGACGGCCCAGACCGTCCCGATGAAGGCGACAGGCGCGTGCCAGGAAATGACCTTCTTCCACAGGAGGAAAAGCCCTCCGGCGAGAAGGAGTATGACTGAGACCTCGCCGATGCATCCGGCCCGCGTGCCGACGAGAAGGTTCACGATCTCCTCCCGGCCGAACTGCATCTCGATGTGCCCCAGCCTGGCGAGGCTGTCCCTCGCCATCCCGAGCGGAGTGGCTGTGGTGACCGCGTCGACTCCCCAGGGCGCCGCGGTGACCCACCGCGCCGTCATGTGCACCGGGAAGGAGACGAGCAGGACGACCCTGCCGACCAGCGCCGGGTTGAAGGGGTTGTATCCCAGCCCTCCGTAGATTTGCTTGGCGATCACGATGGCGAATATGTTCCCGACCACGATCATCCACCAGGGAACGGTCGGAGGAAGGTTCAGGGCGAGAAGAAGCCCTGTCAGCACGGCGCTGAAATCCCCCACGCTCGCCTCTTTCCCCATCACCTTCCGGCTCACCGCCTCGAGCGCGGCAGCCGACACGATGGAGATCAGAATCACCCTCAGTGCGTCGAATCCGAACGCGTATATCGAGAAAAGGCTCGCCGGCAGAAGCGCCCAGAGGACGAGCTTCATGACCGAGGCGACCGTCCGGCCGTCGTGCAGGTGCGGCGACGAGCTGACGAGGAAGATCCTTTCGCTCTCGGCCGCCTTTTTCGGCGGGGTCTCCCGTTTTTCCCCGGGACCTTTTCCTTCCATGCTCTCTTCCAAAAGAACCTCCACGCGAACGGGGGCCTGTCACCCCGTTTTTTTGGGCATCTTCCTTATCTCGGCCTTGGCCCTGCGGAAATGATGGACCATCGGCCTGCGCGACGGGCAGACATAGGCGCAGCAGCCGCACTCGATGCAGTCCATGACGTTGAATTCGTTGGCGTCTTCAAAACGCAGGCGCTCGGCGAATATGCTTATCGCCGAAGGGTTGAGCCGCATCGGGCAAGCCTCCACGCACCTTCCGCACCTTATGCAGGGGCCGCCGGCGTACTGCCCGGCCTCGTCCCGGCGAAGCAGCACGAGCCCGCTCGTCCCCTTCATCATCGCGGCCTCGAGCGACGGCTGCGCGACACCCATCATCGGGCCGCCGTTTATGATCTTCCCGGTATCCTCGCTGCATCCGCCCCGGAACTCCACGAGATCGGCGAATTTCGTCCCCACCCTCGCGAGAACGTTCCCCGGCCTCGCGATGCCGCTTCCCGTGACGGTCACGATTCTTCCGATGAGCGGCCTGTTGAACCTGACCGCCTCGAAGGCCGCCGCCGCGGTGCCGACATTCTGCACCAGGACCCCGACATCCATCGGGAGCCCTCCGGCCGGGACCTTTCTCCCGGATACCGCGTATATGAGCTGCTTTTCCGCTCCCTGCGGATATATCACGTCCATGTCCGCGACGACGTACCCGTCCCGCCCCTTCACAGCCTCCCGCATCGCGGCTATGGCGTCAGGCTTGTTCTTTTCCACGGCAACCACGACCCTGTCGACGCCGATCGCGGCGGCGAGCAGCGAGGCGCCCTCGACGATATCCCGCGGCCTTTCCAGCATCAGCCTGTGGTCCGCGGTGAGGAATGGCTCGCATTCGGCTCCGTTGATAACGAGCAGGTCTATCTTCTTGCCATCCGGCGGGGAGAGTTTGACGTGAGTCGGGAAGGTCGCCCCTCCGAGCCCGACGATCCCGCCTTCATGAATGAGTTTCTTTATCGCCGCCGCGTCGAGACCTTCGATCGGGCGTTCGACGTTGCGCCCCTCCTCCCATTCATCGAGCCCGTCGGGCTCGATGACGACCGCGTCCATGTCGTCGCCGAGCGGGAAAGGCCTCTTCTCGACGGCCTTTATCGCGCCGGAGGTGGGGGCGTGCACGGGGGCGGAGACGAAGCCACCCGCCTCCGCGATCATCTGCCCTTTTTTAACCGTATCTCCCTTTTTCACGATCGGTTTTGAAGGAGCTCCGAGATTCTGCGAGATATAGACCACCAGCTCGCCCGGCAGTGGCATTTCGACCGTCGCCTCGCCGCTGGCCATCTCCTTGCTGTACACCGGATGGATCCCGCCGAAGAAACGCCATTTCTTCATACGGCATCACCCCCGGAAACGGCCCCGGCGCAGGATTCGCAACCGGACGCCTCTTTTCTGACGACTATCGTGTTCATCGGGCATTCTCCCGCCACTTCTTCGGGAATTTCCGCGTCGTAGCTCACGACGGCCAGGAAATTATCGATCGTTATCGCTCCGGGTGGCGCGGCCTTGACGCATTTGCCGCAGGCTATGCAGGCGTTGCCGCACGCCTTCCTCGCCGCCGCTCCCTTGTCGTGCGAGGAACAGAGTATGTGCACGGTCCGCTTCGCGGGGACCATCTTTATTATCTTCTTGGGGCAGGAGGCGACGCATTTGCCGCATCCCGTGCATTTCGCGGGGTCGACCTCTGCGAGCCCGCCCGGAAGCATCCTGATCGCGCCGAACGGGCATATCCCGGCGCACGTCCCGAGACCGAGGCATCCGTACCTGCAATACTTGTCCCCGCCGAATATCATCGCCGCCGAGGCGCAGTCACGGACGCCGTTGTACATGAACTTCTTCCGCGCCACCTGGTCGGTCCCGCCGCAAAGAACGAGGGCCACCATCCTCTCGCCCCCGCCGCTGTAACTCACTCCCATTATCTTCGCGATGGCCTGAGCCACGTCTTCGCCGCCCGCGGGGCAGTTGCCTATCTCGACGCTGCCCTCCACTATCGCCTTCGCCAGGCCGGAACATCCCGGGTAACCGCAGGCGCCGCAGTTGGCGCCCGGAAGGGCCTCCTCCACGAGCTGGATCCGCGGATCGGTCTCGACGGCGAAGAGGCGCGCCGCCATCGCCAGCCCGAAGGCGGCGACAAGGCCGAGCGCCGCAAGCGCGACAACAGCAGTCAGCATTATACTTCTATCCTCCACATCGCCCGGAGCCCGCCCGTCAGTGTGAAAGCGCGGCGTCTCCCGCTTCTCCAGCGCCCGGGCACCTAGATCTTGACGAGCCCCGTGAAACCCATAAAAGCCAGGGAAAGAAGCCCCGCGGTCACGAGGCCTATCGCCGTCCCTCTGAGCGGCAGCGGCGTGTCGCCGAGATCGAGGCGCTCCCTGATCCCGGAGAAAAGAATCATGGCGAGGCCGAATCCCAGGGCGCCGCCCATGCCGAAAACCACGCTTTCGATGAAACTGTATTTTTTCTGGATATTCAGCACGGCCACGCCGAGCACCGCGCAGTTCGTCGTGATAAGGGGGAGAAATATCCCGAGGGCCTTGTAAAGGGCGGGGCTCAACTTCTGAAGAGCCAGTTCCACGAGTTGAACGAGGGAGGCGATGACCAGTATGAAGACGATCGTCTGAAGATATTCGAGGTGGAACCTGACAAGGACGAAATGGTAGACGGGCCACGTGACGACCGATGTCATCGTCATCACGAAAAGAACGGCTCCGCTCATTCCGAGCGCAGTGGGAACCCTTCTCGACACGCCGAGAAAAGGGCAAATCCCGAGAAACCTCTGAAGGATGAAATTGTTTACGAGGACCGCGCTGATAATGATCAGAATCAGTTTCGGCATTCGACACCTTCGCTGCTATCCGTTGTTCCCCGCCGCCGGCTGCCGACAGGCGCCGGCTCCGATAAAGAAACGGGATGAAGTTAATACAGGTCCGGCAACTAATCAAGTCTTTTCAAGGAGGCGCCGGGATGGTATAAAAATGGAAATCATTGACACCCCCCGCGGCCTATATTAGATTCGCATGTAAATAAAAAGAGAACCGTCCGGACCTTTCGTCTGCCTTGGATTCAGATTGTTTGCGGCCCGGCATACCCCGGCCCGGAGAGGGAATGGAATTCAGGATAATAGACCGTAAAAATCTGGATGTCAAGGCCTGGGAAAGACTTACATCCAGCAGCTCCTTCTTCCACAGCCACCAGTGGGTCGACACCTGTGTCGACGGGCTTTCCCCCGGCGCACACGCCGAATTCCTGTGCGGATTCGACGGAGGCAGGCTGGTCGCCGGCATGCCTTCGGTCATAACGAAGAAATTCGGCTTCAAGTCTTTCTATTCGATGCCCTACGGAACCTACGGCGAAGTGGTGATGGCCGAGGGCACCGAAGAATCGCAGCGCGACGAATTCTACGTCTTCCTCGTCAAGTATCTTCAAAAGGGGCCGCTTCTCCCGCATCGCCATAACCGACTTCGACAGGAATTTTTCGAGGCTGAGCGAACCGTTCCTCAGCCATACCGAATCGTTCACGCATATCATCGAGATCAACGGAAACGGCGTGCACATCCCGCCCGACAGGAAGATAAACGGGCACATCCGCGCCGGGACAGCGGGCCAATACCGAGATCATGCTCGTCGAAACCAGGGATCAGCTCAGGGATTTCTACAGGCTTTACGAGATGACCGAAAAACGCCACGGCTCGATCAGGCCGCTTTACAGCAAGCATTTCTTCGCCAGCATCCTCAAGCATCTCGGCGGCACGGGAATGCTGCGCTGGAACTGCCTGATGTACGAGGGGGATATGATCGGTTCCTGCATCAAGTTCATCTACAACAAAACCCTCTTCAACTGGCAAACCGTCTCGAATTACGAGTACAGGAACCTCAAACCGAACCACGTCCTGCTCTCCGAGGCGATCAGGAAGGGTATCGAAGAGGGAATCACGACCATAAACCTCGGGGCCTCGCCGCCGTACGCGCACAGCCTGATAGATTACAAGGAACGCTGGGGCGGGGTGAGGGTCGCCTACGACACCTATCTCTCGGATTCCTGGTTGAGGAAGATCGTCTCGTCGAGATGAGTGCCGCCGCGGCCTCCGGCCCGGCTCATCGCGGCGCTTCCCCCCTAAAGCCCCCTCATCCATTCATCCCTGAAATAATCCCGCGGCCTTTCGAGGGCGAGGTCGATCGTGCCCAGAAGAGCCTGCCTGTCCCTGGAAAGGGTCCCCGCCAGGGCAAGATGATTGGAGGCGTGGTTGCTTCGGAATATGCACCGGTCGAGATCGAGATGCTCCACCATCGTTCGCAGCTCCTTCACGTCGTCGATCGCGCCGTTGAATTCGAACCCCGGCCCCATGGCCTCCGCGTAGGGCCCGGCATACGGCCCCAGCATCAGGGTCAGGGCGGAAAGGTAGCGGGGGGAGATCCTGCTGACGAGTCCGGCCGTTTTCACCGCGTGGTCGAGGCTTCCCCTCCTCCCCCCGAGCCCCAGGATCACTGTCACCGACAGCTTGATCCCCGCCTCGGAGGCCCTGGCGCACCCTTCGGCCATCTCGTCCGGAGCAGGCCCCCTTGTCTATCCTTTCAAGGAGGGCCGGATCCCCCGTCTCGACTCCGTAATAGAGGATGGAAAGCTTCATCCCTCTTCAACCTTTCCATCTCGGGAACGCTCTTCGCCAGCAGGCTCGAAGGGTTGGCGTACGCGCCGACGCGCTGAAGATCGGGAAACCGGCGGCCCAGGTAGTCGAGTATCTCCTCGAGCCTCGCGGTGGAAAGGCTGAACGCGTCCCCGTCGGCGAGAAAGACGCGGCGAATCGCCGGCGTCGCGCGGCGGAAACCTCGTCTATATCCGCCTTGAGCGACGCCCATGGGCGCGCCCTGAACGATTTGTCCTTATACATGTAACAAAAGCGGCACCGGTTGTGCGAACACCCGATCGTCGCCTGGAGAATAAGCGAATCGGCTTCGCTGGGGGGCCTGTAAAGCGGCATATCGTATTCCATCATCCCGCCCTGTAAAAAATAATTTACAGATTTATCTTTTAACGGTAACAATATGGTGATACCCTGAATTTACCTGCAAAGCCTCAGGGCTTCAACTGGAAAAATGCCGGCAAGGCATTCGGTGGGACAATGATATATGGAACGGGCATCGATACGGTGTCCATATCGAGGATCTCAAAGCTTATCGATCGGTTCGGGGAACGGTTTCTTCGGAAGATCTTTTCGGAGGATGAGATTCGGGAAGGTTTCGAGCGAAGGGATTGCGCACAATTCTTTGCCGCGAGATTCGCGGCCAGGGAAGCGTTCTTCAAGGCCCTGGGAACGGGCTGGGGCCGTGGTATTTCCCTGAAAGAAGTGCGCGTAGTCAGGGGGTCGCAGGGCATGCCCGGTTTTGTCTTTTCTGACAGGATAAGGCAGGCCCTGGAGCAAAGAAATATCGCCTTCTCGCATTTAAGCCTCACTCACGAAGCGGACCTGGCCCAGGCTCTCGTCATCCTGGAAGGAGGATAGTCATGCTGGAAGTACCAAAAAGCATGATCGGTGTAAGCGGGAAAATGTTCGTAAATTCGATGCTTCTCAGGCAGGGGATCCCGTGCCGGCTCGCCGGAACGGGATACGATATCGAAGTTACGCTGACAAAACCGAAGCGCTTGTGGAAGATGCTCGTCACCACCAACCTTCAGCCCAAGAAGGCGGGCGGCAAGGGAAAGATGGCCCTCGACTGGTGGGTCCCGATCGAGCATGAGGCCGACCATATCGCGTGCGTCGACCTGAGCACCCTGCGCATATGGATCTTCAGCGGACAGGAATACGTGAAGTTCGCGCAACAGAAGGCGGGGGGCAAATACCACCTCTACATGTACACGAACAAGGACGTGGCGCTCAGAGGCCCCCAGTCGATGAAATTCGACTACGAGTTCGAAGGTTACATACTCGAAAACAGGATCTACCGGGGGGTCTTCGACAAATAGATGGCATTAAGGAACGAGTTCGGATGGTCGATCTCCCGGGAATCGATCTTCGATGATTGCAGGCGCAGTTATTATTTCCATTATTACCTGAGTTGGGGAGGCTGGAATGCCTCCTCACCCCCTTTGCGCAGGGAAGCCTTCCTCCTGAAGCGCCTGAACTCCCTTCCATTGTGGCGCGGGCAGCTCGTTCACTACGTTGCGTCCAAGGTTCTCGAATCGATGCGAAGGAAGGGGCGGATCCCCGCCGAAGACGACGTCACCGGATATATCGCCGAAAGGTTCGGGAAGCAATTCGCCTTCTCCGAGAGCCGCGGCTACCTGACCGTCTCCCAAGAAACAGGGCGGCCGCCTCAACATCGACTGGCTCGCACTTCTCGATCACGAATACGGGCGCGAGGTCACGGACGAAAGACGGGAAAAGACCCTCGATGAATGCGTCGAGGGGGCAAGGGGGCTTCTCCGAAGCTCGATCCTCGCGGAAATCATGGATACCGACCCTGCAGCCTGGGTCATCGAGAATATCGATCTCGCCGAATTCGCGCAGGCCTTCGAGTTCGAGGGGGCGAGGGTATTCGCCAAGACCGATTTCATCTTCAGGGGGAACGACGGCACGTACAACATCGTCGACTGGAAGACATTCAGCGGTCCCGGCCCCGACGGAGCGGAAAGCTGCCGGGCCGGACGAAGGGAAGGCCGGCATCCAGATGGGCGTATACGGATTGTTCGCCGCCCGGGTGACGGATGAGCCCCTCGAGAAGATAAGGCTCCTCGAGATAAACCTGCTCGCCGGAGGCTCCCGCGCGGAGCACCGGATAGACGACGGCAACATCGACTTCTTCCTCGAACACGTCCGTTCGGGAATCGGCAAATTGAAGGGCGTTCTGGCCGATTCCGACATCCGGCGCAACGAGCCGCTCCCCCCGGGCCATTTCCCGCGAAACCGCGGGCCGCGATGCGCCGGCTGCAGGTTTTTCAGGATCTGCCTGGACCCCTCGAGCGCGGTTCGGCTCGATTGATCGGCCGAAAATCGCCATTCCCCGCGAAAATACCGTTGCAGCCGGGCGCGCATGTGATGCACAATGCCGTTTCATGGAGGATCAAGAGGGCAAAACGGCCGGGCACGGCGGCGGGCATCTTTTGTGGGGAACCCTGTTCACCATAATGGGGATCATGGCCTTTTTCAGGAATGTCATCATTGTCGGGGGCATTCCCCTCTGGGCGATCTCATTTCTCTGCCTCGGCATATCCCACTTCCTGAAGGCGCCGCGCGTGCATGACCTGATGCGGCTCGACGGGAAGAAAGCGGGCAGGCTGACGCTCGCGGCCGGCATACTCCAGGCCGCGTCCCTCGCGACCCTCGCCCTATCCCTCGTTATCGGGTTTATTCAGGCCTGACCCGCCGGAGGGCGCAGGCACGCCGCGCCCCGATTTTTCATTCTTGCCTTGCCGGCCGCGGAATGATATATCAATGGGTATGCGTAAACGCAAGTTACCGAGGTTTCATTCATAGATTACCGTGACAGGGGGGATCATAGTGGCGATAACACTCGACGGTTCGGGCTTTACGATCGAAAAACTGGTGAGAATCGCGAGGCATCATGAAAAGGTCGAATTATCCTCGGCGGCCCTCGAACGCATCAAAGCCTGCAGGGCGATGCTCGAGAAAAAGATAGCGGCGCACGAGATCATGTACGGCGTCAACACCGGGATAGGCGAATTCTCGGAGGTCGTCCTCGACGACAGTCAGATAAAGGATTTTCAGAAATACCTCGTTTACAACCACGCCGCGGGGATCGGCGATCCGGCTCCCGAGGAGTACGTCAGGGGCGCCATGGCGAGCAGGATCAACGTCCACGCCCACGGCAACTCCGGCAACCGCCCGGAGATAACCCTGACCCTGGTGGAGATGCTCAACCGGGGGGTCACCCCCTTCGTCTGCCAGAAGGGCTCGGTCGGCGCGTGCGGCGACCTCGCCCCGATGTCACAGATAGCCCTTCTCATGATGGGAGAAGGGCAAGGCCTGGTACAAGGGCGAGCTTCTCGACGGCAAAGAAGCCCTCGACCGCGCGGGGATCCCGGTTCCCGGGCTCCATGCGAGGGACGGTCTTGCGACCATCAACGGATCGAACCTTCTGACCGCCATGAGCGCCATAATGCTCTATGACACGAACAGATGGCTCAAACAGGCCGAGATCGGCGCCGCCATGTCGCTCGAGGCGCTCAAGGCGAACATGAGGCCGTACAACCACCTGCTGCACGAGGTGCGCGGTTTCAAGGGCGCCCAGCGAAGCGCCGCGGCGATCAGGAAGCTGGTCGCGGGCGGCGACCTCGCCGAGGGCAGGGTCAAGTGCAAGGTCCAGGACGCCTATTCGATGCGCTCCACGCCGCAGGTGATCGGCGCCGCCCATGACGCCCTCGTCTTCGCCCGTTCGCAGGTCGAGATCGAGCTCAACGGGGTCGGCGACAACCCGATCTTTTTCCCCGACAAGAACCTCCAGCTTTCCGGCGCGAATTTCCAGGGCACGCCGGTATCGCTTCCGATGGACATGATCGGAGCGGCGGTCACAATGGTCAGCGTCATGTCGGAAAGAAGGATGAACAGGCTCAACAACCCCGCGCTCAGCGTCGGCCTTCCCGCCTTTCTCACCAAGGGCGCCGGGATGTTCTCCGGGCTCATGCTCAGCCAGTACACCGCCGACATGCAGATAGTCGAGCAGAGGATACTGTCGGTCCCGGCCTCCATCCAGTCCATCCCCGCCGCCGCGGACCAGGAGGACTTCGTGTCGATGGGGATGAACACGGCCATCAAGAACTTCCAGATTCTCGGGAACGCCTACGGCATTCTGGGGATCGAGCTGATGGCGGCGGCCCAGGCGATGGACTTCCGCGATTACAGCTTCGGCGCGGGCACGGCCAAGGCGCGCGAGGTGATAAGGCGCCACGTCGATTTCCTCGATATCGACAGGCCACTCTACCCCGACCATACGAAGATGCAGGAACTCGTGAGGTCGTGCGAGATACTCGATGAGGTCGAGAAGGTCGTCGGAAGCCTCGAGTGAGCAGCCGGCTCCGGCGATGAGCCGGCCGGAACGATCAATGCCCCGTCGCGATATCCCCGACGATGTTTTCCAGGATATCCTCGAGGGTGACTATCCCCAGAGCTTCGCCGTCCCTGTCCATGACGACGGCGAAGTGGAGCGGATCGTCCTTCATCCTGATCAGCAGCCTCTCCGCCGGTTCGTCGGCGGAGGCCGTGAAAGGCCTGTGCATGACGGAGGAAAGGCGCTCGCCGCCGTCGAGGCCGAGCAGGTCGAAGAGGGATATGACGCCGGCGACGCGCCCGGTTTCCGGGGAGACGAGCGGATATCTCGAGAATGAGGAGGCGTCGGCTCTCGCGCGGACCTCGTCGACCGAAGAGGTGACGGGAAAGGTTTCCACCTTTTCCATCGGGATCATCAGGTCGCCGGCGCGCATCACCCCGAAATTGAAGACCCTGTCGATCATGTCCGTTTCGCGTTTTTCCGTCTCGCCCTTCTCCCTTCCCCTGCTGTACAGATAGATCAGTTCCTCCCTCGTGGCGATGAGATTCATCTTTCTCTCCTCGTCCGCCGAGCGGCCCGCGATAAGCCTGGCGATTCCCGTGACGGGCATCACGACGGGCCAGAGAAGATAAAGCATGATCCTGAGGTAGGGCGCGACCGAAATCGAAACGCGGTCGGCGTGATAAAGGAATATGGCCTTTGGAACCACCTCGCCGAATATAAGGATAAGCGGAGTGACGACGACCGTGGCGATGACGGCGCCGCCTTCGCCGAAAAGCGAGATCGCCAGGGCGGTAGCCGTCACCGAGCAGATTATCACCGAGAGATTGGTCCCGACCAGCACGATGCTGAAAAAACGCTCCGGCGAATCGAGAAGCTTTTCTATTATACCGGCCCTCCATGACCCGCGCTTCGCCAGGTTGCGCATCTTGATCCTGCTGCAGGACACGAGCGCCGTCTCCGCGCCGGAGAAGAATCCGGACAACAATATCATCAGAATGATTATCAACACCGAATCAAACGTTCCCATCTTCTCCCCCGCGCCCGGCTCCCTTTCGATCTTCAGCTTGTTGATCTTCGCGGGATCCGCTGAAATCACGAGAAACCGCAAACCGTTGAAATTGAACGCCTCGCCCTCCCTCGGAATCCTCCCGGTCATCTCGGTCACGTACCCTCCGACGGTTTCCACCTCGTCCGAGTCGAGGGATGTGCCGAACAGTTCGTTAAGGTCTTCCAGCCGCATCGCCCCCTCCACGACTATATGATCCTCGTCGAGAAGGTTGTATTCGTCCACCTTCGGTTCGCGCCTGTCCCGGATCTCGCCGAAAATCTCCTCGAGAATGTCCTCCAGGGTCACGATCCCCTCGAAGGAGCCGTGCTCGTCGACGGTGACCGCCATATGCTCCTTTTCGGAGATGAATTCCCCGAGAAGGCTCCTGATCTTTCTCGTCTCCGGTACGAATTTCACGGGACGCATCACGTCCATGACGGACATTTTCTCGTTCTTCTGATGCCTGAGAAGGTCCCTCGCGTGGAGGATCCCGACCACGCTGAACGACGAGCGTTCGATCAGAGGCACCCTTGTGTACCCGCGATCCTTCACGCGCTTTATCGCTTCCGAGAGACTCGTATCGGCGTCGAGCGTGAATACGTCGACCCTCGGCGTCTGTATCTCGTATACCGCCGTCTCCATGAAGGAAAACAGGTTCGTGAGGATCTCCTTCTCGAATTCGTCGAAGATGCCGTCGATATGTCCCGTCTCCACGGCGGTCGCAAGCTCGCTCGAAGCGTAAATCTCGCGTCTTTCGCCGAGAATCCTTCTGCTCTTTTCGACGGTGAAATCGGCGATGGAGCCGAGGAAAAGCCGCACCGGCGTCAAAACGAACATCAATCCCTTCAGGAAGGGAGCCATCGCCGGGGCCATGACGCGGGCGTGCCTGAGCGCGACGCTTTTCGGCGTGATCTCCCCGAATACCAATATCAGGAAGGTCATCGAGACCATGGCGTACCCGATTCCCTTCTCGCCGAAAAGCTCGATCGCGAGGGCCGTGACGGCGCTCGTGCTCGCGATATTGACCAGGAGATTCCCGAACAGGATGGTCACCAGAAGCATCCGCGGCTTCGAGAGAAGCTCGCCGACCTGCTTTCCGCGCCTGCCGGCTTTCTTCATTTCGATGATCGATGATCTCGACAGGGAAAAGAGGGCGGTTTCCGAACCGGAAAAAAACGCGGAAAGCACAAGGAGGGCCGCGATCGATAAAAGCAGGAAGAGGTGCGCCGTGATTTCCAACTCAGCGTTCACAACCTTCCCGCGGATCCGGCATCAGCCTCATCCGCGACGTAAGAAAACCGATGGAAGGTCGGTCCCGGAATCCGAAACAGGTCATTCGAGAAGGTCGGCAAAACGTTCCTTCGCGACCGCCGCCTCCTCGCTCGCGGGATACTCCCTCACAAGGCGCCTTACGACTCCCGCCGACAGGCCGCGGTCGCCGATCGCGTCGTAGCAGACCGCCATGCGAAGAAGCGAGGGGGGAACCTTTTTCCCGCGCGGATAATCCTGCAGCACCGCGGAGAATTCCTTCAACGCGTCGAAATGCTTTCCCAGTTCCATGTAGCATTCGCCGCGAACGAACCGGACCTCCTCGCCAAGCGGATGATCCGGGTAATTCTCCAGAAAGGCCTGGGATTCGTCCAGGGCTATCTGGTATTCCATCCTGCTGAAGTCAAGGTAGGTCTGCCGGTGGATCTCCTCGGCCGAAGGGACGGGGACGGACCCGGTCCGGCTTCCGGGATCGGCTCCCGCGGCGCCCCCCGGGCCTGAACCGGCAAGGGTATCGGTGGGACGCGGCCGTGCCTGCGGACGCCGAAGGCAGCGTGCGGGAGCGGCCGGCGGCCGATCCCGCCGCCGGCCTCGCGCCGCTTTCCTCGAGCATCTGCGAAAGAGCGTTCAACCTGTCCTTGAGCTCCTCAAGGTCGAGCCTCGTCTGGGCGTTCACGCTTCGGTCATAATCCTGCTGGGACGACAGCATCTTCTCGAGATTGTAAACCCTCCTCTGAAGGATCATGTTCTCCTTCAGGAGCGAATCGACCTTCGTCGAAGTCTCGATGGCCTCGCCGGGCGCCCTGAAGAATTTCCTTCCCCAGCATCCCGAATCCAGAGCCAGAGCGGACAGCAGGGCGGCAAACAGCCCAAGACGATATAACTCTTTCTTTTTCATATCGTTATTTTACAACCATATGGGCGCGGCGGTTATTCGCCCATGCGCTTTCGTTATGGCCCGCGTCGAAACGGCCTTTCCTCGCCGTAACTCACCATGGAGAGCCTGCGGGCGTTCACGCCGTAAGCGACGAAGAAATCGAGCACGGCCTTGGCCCTTTTCTCGCCGAGCGCCAGGTTGTATTCCGAAGTGCCGCGCTCATCGCAATGCCCTTCAACAAGAATATTCACCTCGGGGTTGTCCATGAGGATCTCGGCGTTCGCAGCCAGCACCTGCTTGAATTCGTCCTTGATGTTGAACTTGTCGTAATCGAAATAGATGTCCTGCAGTTCGACCTTCTTTTCCACCACCGGTTCCGTCTTTACCGGCTCGTCCAGCGGAGGCGGGGGAGGAACAATTTCCTCGGCGGGCTCGATCTCCTGGATCTCCACGGTATCCTTCTTGCCGCAGCCCGGCAATATCATAGCGGCTGCAAGTACCAGAATCAGAAAGAACATGCTTGCGCGAGTCATGGTGAAACACCTCCATCTTTCAGGTTACCCGGGAAGAACCGTCTCTTCAAGTCTTCCCAAAGATTCATACGACAGGCATCATAACCAAAAAAAGGCGATGTTGAAAACAATTATTTTATCGCAGAAACACGATTTCCGCATTCGGCGGTTTCGTTCTCCGATACCGCCACCCTGAGGCCCGCCGCGCGGGCGGCCGCCGGCGAATCCCCGTTCTCAGCGAAGATCCCCCAGCGGCGACCATGCCGCCGTTTCCCCCTCCGCACAGCCTCCTCAGGTTCCCCGTCTCGACGTCGATGATCACTATCCACGGCTTCCCCCCGTACTTCACCGTGGCGGCGATGTGCCTTCCATCCGGAGCCCAGGATGGATCCTCGCAGCTCATTTGATTCTCGAAAACCCTATCCTCCCACTTTCCGTCCGGCGCGATGAGGCTCAGCTGGAAGATCCCCCCGACCCTGGAGACATATGCGATCATGTCACCCGCCGGGGACCACGCGGGGGATGTGTTGTACGAGCCGTTGAAGGTGAGCCGTCTCGTGTTGCCTCCGTACTTGTCCATCACGTAAAGCTGAGGGCCCCCGGTCCTGTCGGAGACGAAAACGAGCTCCCTGCCGTTCGGAGCCCAGGAGGGGGAACAATCTATCGCGCGGTTGTCGGTGAGTCTCCTCACGATCTCCCCGTCCGGCCTTATAAGGTATATCTCGCTGTTGCCCTTGAGGCTCAGCGTCATCGCCAGCTCTCCGCTCCCCTGGGACCAGCTCCCGGCGATGTTGATTCCCTGGCGATGTGAGATGTTCGTCCTGGTGTTGGCCGCGAGATCCATGAGATAGCAGTCGGGATTTTCCCTCCTGTAAGACGTGAAGCAGAGCCTCTGCGCGTCGAGCCATTCGGGCGAGACAACGAGCTCGCCGCTCGTAATGCGCCTCTCCGCGTACCCGTCGTAGTCCGCCACGTGCAGATTCTTGTGCTGCCCTTCCCTTCTCGTGAAGAGAATACGGGTCGTCGCGACCCCCTTCTCCCCCATCAGGAAGAAAAGGATCTCGTCGCTGAGATGATGGGCGACTGTCCTCTTCGCGGCCTCCACGAAACTGTACCTCTTGGAAAAGATCACCTCCCTGCTCGTGTAATCGAGCAGCTTCGCGTCGAGATAATACCTCTCCCCCTCGGCCGACACGGTTCCCTCGACTATCGCCGTGGCCGTCCTTCCGCCGGACAGGCCGTCGGTCCCGCTTTCGAACCGGAGCGGGTCGAAGATGCTGGTGTACAGGAGGTCCTTCAGAAGAACGCCGGTCATGTACGAGGCGGTCCCGGACAGCTTTTCGTTCGCCGCGCCGAGGTCTCTTACGACTATCGGCACAAGCCCCCCTCCCGGCTTCTCGGTGCTCAGATGGATATCGGTCTGCCCCGCGGCGGGACCGGCCTGGATGATGGCGGCGAGCAGGGCCGCCGCGTATGCCGTCTTCTTCATTCTGTTGATCATTTCCCGATCTTTCCGGATCAATCCTTCTGTATGAATGTGAAATGGATCCCCAGCCAGGGATCCTCGAACGCCCTGGGCAGCGGGGGGAATGGCGCCGAGCTTCTCACCGCTCTCTGCGCCGACCTGTCGAAATACTGGTTCCCCGAGCTCTTTTCCACGCTGACGTCGCCCACGGAGCCGTCCCTCGCGAGCCTGAAGTATACGACGCAGGAATATCCCTCTCCCCTCCCGGACTCCGATGAAAACCAGTTCTGGGACACCTTCCTCTCGACCGCCGAGAGATAGTAGGAAAACGGGAAGCGCGGGGCGTCGATCGCCATCGAGGTCAGCCCCGATGGATCGCCGGCGACGCTGACGTCCATCCCCTTCTCCTCCGTCGCGGCGTCGGCCTTCTTTTCCTTCACGACCTCCGGTTTCTTTTCCGGCTCCTTCTTCTTCTCCGTCTTCGGCTTCGGGACGGCCGGCTCGGCGGCCTTCGCCTCCGGCTTGCTCGATTTTTCCGGTTCGGTCTTCACGGCGGCCGGCTGAAATATCTTCACCGAATATATGTTCTGCGGAAGTCGCATCTCCGGCACGGTCTTCACCACGAAAAAGAGCGCGGCGAGAACCAGCACGTGAACGACGACGGAAATGATTAATGATTGCCTCATCCTCCCGGACCCTCCGCTTCGGGATCAGCGTTTCTCATCCTGCTCCGCTATCAGCCCGAGATCCTCGATCCCCAGCATCTTTACGCGCGCGATGACCCTCATCACCGAACCGTACCTCGCGTCCTTGTCGGCCCTGAGAAAGACCCTCGATTCGTCCGTTTCAAGAGCCTTGCGAAGCTTCGAGGCGAAATCCTCCCACTTGACCTGCTCCTTCCCGATGAATATCATCCCCTTCCTTGTCTATGGAGATCGTCACTCCCTCGCGCTCTTCGATAACCTTGGCCTCGGCCTTCGGTAGGCTCAGCCTGACCCCGGCCTGAAGGAAGGGGGCGGTGAGCATGAACACGATCAGCAGCACCATCATGACGTCCACCAGGTTGGTTATGTTGATTTCCGCCATCGATGAATAGCGACTGCGCATCATCATTTCCTCCTGAAGTGATTGACGGCCGACCGATCCCCGGCCGCCGGGGCGGCGTTCGGGCCGCCTAGCTTTTTTCGAGTTCCGAGTACCTGCGCTCGAGGATGCGCGTCTTGAGGCGGACCGAGAAGGAGGACAACTCATCGCTCCTTCTCCTGACGACTCTCAGGATCGCGTTGTATCCGATGACGGCTGGAATCGCGGCCCCGAGGCCGAATATCGTGGTGATCAGGGCGTCCGCGATCCCCGGCCCTATCACGTAGAGATCGGCCGAGCCCTTGTCCCCCATGCTCATGAAGGAGCTCATGATGCCCCATACCGTGCCGAGAAGCCCCAGAAACGGCGAGACGGTCGCCGTCGTCGAAAGGAATATCAGATACGATTCCCATTCCGAGACGAGCATGCCGATCCTGGACTCGATGACCGCGTCGAGGTTCGACAGGTCCCTCAATTCTCCGTCGGCGATTTCCTTTCCAAGGGATTGTGTCAATCTCGCTTCGAGGGAATCGGGAAAGGTCCCGGCCACCACGGTGAGCTGCTTCAGGGATCTTCTCGCCCCTGAAAAGATTGAGGAACGCGGCGCTCTGCCTTCCGGATCTGGCGAACAACCTGACCTTCTCGAACATTATCGTCCACGACACGACCGAGAGCAGGACAAGAATGATCAGGATGATCATCGCCAGCGCGCCTGTATTGAAAACCAGCTCCGCGAAGCTGCCGGACGTCTGCATGAAAATCGGCGACCCGTCGAACCCCATAAACATCCTCCTTTTGCAATGCCACAGCGCACCTTACCATTGTACATATCCGGGGTCAAGTTAGTTTCATTCGGGCCGCAGGCCGGCGGTCCCGAAACGGTTCCAAAACCGAAACTTCGGGCGCGCTCAAACGTACAAATAGTATGGAGCGAACCGTCGGGGCGCGCCTTTCCGGACAGGGAGGGGGCGGATGATGGCTGGGAACCCGGGTTTGCCTTGTAATAATCGCCGAATATCACTATACTACTAGTGATGAGGGGTTCCCGGGCCACCGGACGGCGGAGGCGCGGGACACTTCACGGCTTAACAACCCCTGGAGGGAGTGAGTGTAATGAAACCAAGGCTGTTGCTCTTCCTTCTGGTCGTTTTCGCGATACATGCGGGCGCCGCGTCCGCTTACCCCGTCGAGATCACGACGAATTCATCCGCCTCATATTCGCGGGCACCCGGCGACGTGGAGCTTTCGCTTCGCCTTATAGGAGGCAAGGGCTCGGTATTCATGCCGGGGCGGGAAATCAACCTTACCTTCCAGACGAGCAAGGACGCCTACGTCATCGTCTACGGCATAGACAGCGAAGGGTGTCGTCCAGCTCCTCTTCCCGAACGGCGGGATCCTGAAGAAGGTTCCGGGTAACAATGTCCATTTCCTCCCCGAAAGGGACGGAGGGATAAAGTGGCGCGCGGGCGGCAGGACCGGCGTCGAATACATCCACGCCGTCGCCGTCACCGGCGCGAGCAGGATCGACACCGAGCGAATTGCTTCATCTGGCGCGAAACGCCGGCGCTCCCGAAGGCAGCCGCCTCGTGATCGATTCCGATCCGCTCCTCGCGTTCAACATGATAGACGAGGCTCTGATACACGACGCCCCGGATTTTCCGCCGGCGACCGACTACACCTGGTTCTACATCAATAAAAAGGTCGATTATCCCCGCTATCTCTGTTCGAAATGCCATGGCGAGGGAAAGATCAGCGATCCCTACGCCATGGAATGCCCGGAGATATACATAGAGAGATTCGAATTCGAGAACGAGGACGACCTGAGTTACCCGTACCCGGCGCTCTACGCCGTCAGGCACGTGGATGAAGAGGACGATTATTACGCTTCTCCCGGCTACGCGGACGACATCTCGGGCGGCTGGGACGACGAGGATTATTACAACGACTACGATTCGAACGTATACCTCTCGATATATTACACCAACTACGACTACCCCTACAGGTTCTACTATCCGGCCTACAGAAGCTGGTATTTCTCCTCCTACGACCCGTGGGGATGGGACTACGATCCGTGGGGATGGGGATTTTACACCACGTGGGGCTGGGACGATTATTATTACCATCGCTGGCCGTACCATTCCTGGTACGCATACCGCTACGACTGGTACAACTGGAACTGCATGTACGGCTACAATTACTGTTACACCGGATGGGGGTTCTCGCCCTGGCACCACCACAATTATTTCCATGATTATTACGACTACGATAACGAACGCGACCGCAGATCGATATACGCCGGCAGGAGCTTCACCAAGCGAAGCATGGACTACAACGCTTCCACGGTCAGATCGTCCAGAGCCAAGACGATCGCCGACAGCAGGCTGGGCGAGACGAAGACCGCCGCGGCGTCGGCCAGGAGACAGGAACGGGTGAAAAGCACCGCCGAAAACATCGCGGCGCGAAGAAGCGCGCTGGACGGATCCTCCATGCGGGGAACGGAAAACAACACGGCCCGCAGGAGGGTGATTTACGGCAGCGACGGAAGGACCGGATCGTCGGCCGGATCCGGCGAGACGCGGCGGAGCCGAACCGTTGACAGGGCGGCGCCGTCGTCCGACTCCGGCACGAGGCGCATGGAGACCCGGAAATCTTCCGGCTCGGAAAAGAGTTCGAGGAGCCGCATATGGAAGAGCAGGGACGCGGACCGCTCCGATCCGGCGAGGGAAAGAGCCGTCTCTCCCAACAGGACAAGGGAAACCGAGACCAGGAAAAGGGAACCCGAGCCGAGGAAAAGGACCGAAAGGGTCTCGACTCCGGAGCGGACGGTCAGGAAGCCCGAGACCCCTTCGCGGGAAACCCGAGGCAACGGCGGCAACGAATCGGTGAGGAAATATAATTCCTCTTCAAACCCGTCCCCCTCGCGTTCATCGTCCAGCCCGAGCAACGGCGGAGGCAGGAGCGGCTCCTCCTCGACGGGCAGGAGCGGCGACTCCGGACGGGCAAAGAAACGCTGAATATCTTAATACGGCGAATGATTCCAAGGGGATGCGGCCTGCATCCCCTTTTTTTATCGCCGGAGCTCGATTCCACGGGGGCGGGTTCCCGCTATCCGCCCGTGGCTGTCCGGGCTCCCGCCTCAAAGCGTCCCGGCATGTCAGCGGCTGAACGAAGGCCCGCCGCTGAATGGGTCGAGCATGAACCTGTACCGGGACCATCCGGCCGTGTTGACGAGCACAACCCTGTCGGACGGGTCGACGCGGCCCGATTCGAGGAGGGAAATCAGGCCGGCGAGGGCGGCGGCCCCTTCGGGGGACGGGAACACGCCGCTGAAAGCGGCCATCATCCCCGCGGCGCCGATAATGTCCTTGTCAGCCACCGCCACGGCCGTACCACCGGTGTCGCGAAGGCCTTCCAGTATCTGCCTGCCTGCTCTGGAGCCCGGGACCCTGATCCCCGAAGCGACCGTCTCCGGGTCCCGCCATGTCTCGACCGCCCCGGCCCCCGACTCGATCGCCCTTACCACGGGGGCGCAACCGGTCGATTGAACGGCGATCATCCCCGGGCGTTTCCCGCGAAGCCATCCAAGCTCTTCCATTTCCCTGTACGCTTTCCAGATCGCCACGATGCCGGTCCCGCCTCCGGTCGGGAATATGATCCAGTCGGGGGAATCGCCGCCGAGCTGATCCTCGATCTCGAACGCGATCGTCTTTTTCCCCTCGACCCGGCAGGGCTCCCTGAAGGTCCCGAGATCGACCTCGTCGCCGCCCGTCATATCGGCGCGCATCCGGGCGGCCGCGTTGGGCAGCATGCCCGGGCAGACGACCACCTCGGCGCCGTACGCCCTGCATTCCTCCGCGACGCCCTGCGGCGTCGACTCCGGCACATAGATTCTCGCCTCGAGGCCGCACGAAGCGGCATATGCGGAAAGCGCGAGGCCTGCGTTGCCGGCCGAAGGCATCCATACGCGGCGGGCTCCCAGGTCCACGGCCCTCGAGACGGCGGCCGCCATCCCGCGCGCCTTGAAGGACCCGGTGGGGTTGGCCGACTCGTCCTTTATGAAAAGCCGTTTCATGCCCGTTTTCCCGGCCAGCCTGCGGGCGTCGATCATCGGGGTGCTTCCCTCTCCGAGCGAAATCTCCCGCCTGAAGGGAGGGAGCAGCTCCCTGAACCTCCATATCCCCTCCCCCGCCGAGAGAAACTCCTCCCTAGTCACGCTGCCGCGGAGCATCGCGAGATCGTACCGTCCGAGAAGCGGGCCCGAACATGACGGACACTCCCCCGCGAGCGACCCTTCGGGAACCTCCCTTTCGCAATTGCCGCATCTGTACCCTTCGAAAAAGCTCATCATATTCCTCCCGGCATGTTATCATCGTTTCCCGTGACAAGTTATCCCTCAACCGGGCTTTGTTGTCAACCGAACTCGAAGGCGCAAAATGCACTGGACCGAAAAGAACGGATTGAAGCTGGGCGGTTTCGTTTCGCTCGGGATACTCGCGCCGGAGCTCGACCTCATTTTCTGCTCCAGGATCGGAGGATTCAGCGAGCCTCCCTTCGATTCGCTCAATCTCGGCGAAGGGCTCGGCGACGATCCGGAAGCGGTGCGGCTCAACCGGGGGAAACTGCTCGATTCGATCGGATTCGCGCCCGAAGCGGTCGCGAGGGGGCGGCAGGTGCACGGGACGCGAATCGAGACGGTCGACTCGGGGGGCCTCCGCGAGGGGACCGACGGCCTGATCACGACGCGAAGGGGCCTCGCCCTCGCGATCAGCACGGCTGACTGCTATCCGGTGTTCATTTACTCGCCCACGGAAAAGGTGCTCGCCGCCCTTCACGTCGGGCGCGCGGGGGCGGGCGCCGGCATCATCGGCAAGGCCTTCGGCATCCTCTACGACGCGTATCATATCGATCCGTATACAGCGATCGCCGTCGCCGGCCCCGGGATATGCGGGGACTGTTACGCTGTGAGCGGGGACGACGCCGCCGGATTCCCCACCGAAACGGTCAGAACGGAAAACGGGATACATCGCCTCGATCTCCTTCGCTTCTGCGAGATGGAACTGCTGAAGGCGGGCCTGAGGCGGGAGAACGTCAAGAGCGCCGGCCTCTGCACTTCGTGCAGCGCGGACCTTTGCTATTCGTACCGGAGGGACGGAGGCAGGACTGGAAGGCACTGGACGATCGCCGCTATCGGACCTTCCCCATGACGATATGTTTGACTTGTTCCCGCGCAGGGATTATTTTTCTTCAGGGCTTTGCGGAAAAGAGTGCGATCTGATGGACAGGACCGTCATTGAGTCGATAAAACCCTTCATGGTAATGGAAGTCCTCGAACGGGCGCTCGAGCTCGAGAAAAAGGGACGTTCGATAATTCACATGGAGATCGGCGAACCCGATTTCCCCACTCCAAAAAAAATAATCCGGGCGGGGATCGAATCGCTTCTGGCGGGCGACACGCATTACACGGACAGCAGGGGCATTCCCGAACTTCGCCTCGCCATCGCGGAATACTGCGGCGAAACGGTACGGCGCCACCGTCGATCCCGAAAGGGTGATCGTGACGATGGGGGTCTCCCCGGCCCTGCTTCTCGTCCTTTCTTCGCTCGCGGAAAATAACGGCGACGAGATCATCATGGGCGACCCATGCTATCCGTGCTATCCCAACTTCACGAGGTACGTCGGAGCAAGGCCGAAATTCATCCCGACAAGGGAGGAGGAGGGATTTCAGCTAAGGCCCGCCGACGTCGGAAGGCGATCGGGCCGGCGACCAGGGCCGTCATGATCAATTCCCCGGCGAATCCCACGGGGACCCTGATTCCTCCGGAAGACATCGAAGCGATAGTGTCGCTGGGCGTGCCCGTCATAAGCGACGAGATATATCACGGCCTCGTATACGGCGAGAGGGAGCGCTCGGCGCTCGAATTCAGCGACCGGTGCTACGTCCTCAACGGCTTCTCGAAACTATTCGCGATGACCGGATGGCGCCTCGGATACGCCATACTGCCCGAGGGCGCGCTGAGGAGGATCCAGATCCTTCAACAGAATTTTTTCATCTGCCCCGGATCGTTCGTTCAAAGAGCCGCCGTCGCGGCGCTCCGGCAGAGCCATCCCGAAATCGGCGAAATGGTCGCGTTGTACGACGAACGTCGGCTCTTTCTTCTCGGCCGCCTCGAGTCGCTCGGCCTTCGCTGCGCAGTCGAACCGAAGGGAGCCTTCTACATATTCGTCAGAGCCGGGCACATCGATTCGAACTCGTACCGCCTCGCCTTCGATATCCTCGAGAAGGCGGGGGTCGCCCTCACCCCGGGAATCGATTTCGGAGAGAGAGGCGAAGGGTATCTCAGAATCTCGTACGCCAATTCGCTGGAAAACCTGAAGGAAGGGATGGACAGGCTGGAAGGATATCTCGAGGGCCGGTGCGCAGTCTGAGGAGGCGACGCGGCTGTTCTCAACGAAAGGAGACCCCGGTGAAAAGAAGTCTCGGAACCCTGGTTGTCGTATCGATGCTGGCGGCCGCATCAGCCTGCCATGCCGGAAAGGTGCCGGTGAGCTTCTCGGCCAAGGGGGGCATAGGCCAGGCTTACGTATCGATGGGCGCCATCAACGATCATTTCAGCCTGCTAAGGGAGAACCTCGGCACCGATCTCGTCTCCATCGACAACGGATTCCAGGTTTATCTCGAGGGGAGGGTCTGGTTTTACAACCGCGTGGCAGCCGTCGCGGGCTGGGAGCACTACTGGATAGAGGCGTCGATAGACGCCGGCTCCTACGGGCTCCTGTTCAAAGCTCCCACGAACACGCTCCTTCTCGGAGCGGCGGTGAAGGTCTACGAGGTTCCCGACCTTCTCGACGTCAATCTCTCCGCCCGGGGCCTCTTCGGCAGCACGGTCTACGGCTCCAACGAATTCACGCACAACTCGTCGCTCGAGGAATACAAAAACAACTCCTATGGATGGGATCTTTTCGCGGAGGCGACATCGACCTTCATCCGTCCGGTCGAAGTGGGATTCATGCTCGGATACAGGAGCCTCGAGATCTCCGACTTGAAAAACAAATTCGACGAAATCGCCGAACATTACATTTCCGGGGATCCCGTGGTTCTCGATTTCAGCGGAGTGTATTATTACATCACGGCCGGTTTCAGGCTGTGGTAACCGCCCGCGCCCCTATTTCATCTCCTGGAATTCCTCCGTGGAGAGGATCGAGATGATGTCGTACCTTCCCTTTTCGTTGCGCGCCACCCGGCACGCGGCGACGGCTGGGTCGTGCTCGAAGAAAAGGATCCATCCCCCTTCCGCGGCCCTCGCGAGAAGCTTCTTCTTTTCGGCCAGCGTGTACAGCGGGAAATGATCGTACGCCATTATCCACGGCAGGTTGACGTGCGAAGCGAGCGGGATCAGGTCGGCGCAGTACATAAGCGTCCGGCCTTCCGACTCCACGAGGGCCACCTGGTGCCCCGGGGTATGTCCGTCGGTGGGGACCAGGCGGACTCCCTCGAAAATCTCCTTCTCGCCGTCGACGAGATCGAGCCGCCCCTCGTCCCTGATCGGGAGGAAATCGACCGGGAAAAAGCTCGCCCTGTCCTTTTCGTTCGGCTCCAGCGCCGCCTCCCACTGCCGTCTCTGGATGTGGTGGACGGCGTTGGGGAAGGTCAGCCTGACCCTGCCGTCCCCGTCGAAATAGGTGTACCCGCCGGCGTGGTCGAAATGAAGATGGGTGACGATGACGTCCGTCACCGCCTCCGGGTCTATCTCCTTCGACAGGAGCAGCTCTCCGAGCGGGCCGCATTCGATCTCGTAGTTCTTCATCATCTTTTCGTCGAGCTTCGTCCCCGCTCCGCTGTCCACGGCGAACCTGCGGTTTCCCTTCTCGCCGTAAAGCATTCTCATGTGCATCGAGATGCGGTTGCCCGCGTCCGCGGGATTCGTCTTCTCCCACAGAGCCTTCGGAACCACGCCGAACATCGCGCCGCCGTCGAGCCTGAACGAGCCGGTCTCGATCGCCTGAAGCCTGAACCCTCCCAATATCATTTATCGTCCTCCACCAACCACCCCCGTGCCGTAAACGAGCAGCTCGGCGGCGCCCTTCCATCATCGACGCCGTCGTGAACCTGCACGCGACGATCGCGTTCGCCCCCATCTCCTCCGCTTCGACGACCATCCTGTCGAGGGATTGCTCGCGCGATTCGGCGAGCATCTTGGTGTACTCCACGATCTCGCCGCCGGCGACATTCCTCAAAAAGGCCATGACGTCCCTGCCGATGTTGCGGGCCCGGACGGTATTTCCCTTCACAAGGCCCAGCACGCGGACGATTTTTTTCCCGGGTACGCCGTCTGTCGTGACGATAAGCATGGAATGACACCTCTCGGTAAAAGATACTCCGTCGCTAACGTATGATATCCCTGTACTTGTCCGTTTTCTTCTGATGAACCCGTTCCCTGACCACTGAAACGAGCAGCAGCGCCATGCCGGCCGCCAGAACCGTGGCGGCCACCTTGACGAAGGTCACCGGGACCGAAATTCCGGCCTATCTCGAAGATCCCGAACAGGACGGTCGCGGCCGCTCCAGCGACGATCAGGATCCACGCGGTCCTGCGCTCGCCCCTCTTGTATATCGATTTCCAGTATCCTTCCCAGAAAACATCCATCGGATCCGCTATGCGCATCCTGCCGGCCATGGAGTCCACCCTTCCGAGTTCGGCGATCGAGCGCATGCATGTTTCGCAACCTTCGAGATGCCTCTCGAATTCGGCCGCCTGCGCCGGCGTCATCTCGCCGTCGATATAGCGCATCCCGTCATTTTCCATTCTGTCACAACTCATCATCCTACCTTCTCATTGCCGCCGCTTTCAGAACCTGTCCTTCAGGGCGTCGTAAAGAGCTTTTCTCGCGTAGAACAACCTCGACATCACGGTCCCTTCCGAGATGTCGAGAGCTTCGGAGAGTTCCCTGTAGGAAAGGCCCTGGAAATTTCGCAGCACGATTATCTCCCTGTGTTCCTCGGACAGGCCGAACAACGCCTTCCACAGGGCGTTCGAATCCTCCCTGTTCATTACGACCGCGTCGGGCCGCGGCCGCCCGCATTCCTTCTCGACGAGGACGTCCATCGATATCTCGCCGCGTTTCGACCTGGTTCGGATGAAATTCAGGCACCTGTTCCTAAGGATCCTGTAGAACCAGGGGAAGAACGGGCGATCGGGATCGAAGCTCCCCCTGGCCCGGTGGGCCGCCATGAACGCCTCCTGGGAAAGGTCCCGCGCGTCCTCCACGTTTCCGACCAGCCCGAGAGCCATGGCGTACGCCTTTTTCATCGACGCCCTCACAATCTCTTCGAAAGCCTTCTGATCGCCCTTTATCCAGGCGACCAGGGTTTCCTTGCCTATTCCCGCCGACTCGTCCGTCATCCTTACACCTGTACTACAGACTTCCTGACAGATTTATTCATTGATAAATTTCCGCCGCCGGCCGGCCGCCGGGATCATCCGGCGGAATATTCCCCCGACACTATTATTTCGAGCGACCTTTTCTCCGGCAGGCCGAGGCTCTGAAAGGCGTTCCCTCGGTTCACCGCTATCTCGAGGTAACCCCAGCTGTTTATCAGGGCCATCAGTCCGCCGCTTTCCCCCTGTTCGTAGTACCTTTGAATGCCGTTGATCGATCTCCCGGCGAGCCTTATCGTGAGCTTTTCCGGGCTCCATCGCCCCGCGAAGGCCGAATCGAGAAATTCCTCGCTTATATTCGTTATGATATTCCCGAAGGTGTCGACATAGACCGCCCTGCCGGACACGTCCCTGTTCTTGTTGAGGTATGGCATCACGGCCGGCACGGTGAGAACGGATTTGACCTCCGTGCCCATGGCCGCGGGAGGCACGCCCAGCGACAGGTGCGCCGCTATCGGGGCGAACAGATCCCTTCCGTGGAATGTCGAGCCGTGCGGGGCCAGCGTGTATTCCCCCGGCGAGAACTCGAAAACGCTCCTCGCCGGTTCCTTCTCGAAGACGGAGCTGAGTATGCCGTTGTCCGGGGCGACAAAATAGTGGTTTTCCGTCTCGGCGATCAGGTTCCTTCGCTTCCCGCCCACACCCGGATCGACGATGCAGAGAAATATCGTCCCTTCGGGGAAGTACCTGAAGCTGTTGCCCAGGATGAAACCGCCCTCCCTCACGTCGTGTAGGGAGACGTTATGGCACAGGTCTATTATTCGGGCCGACGGGTTTATCGAGCAGACGACCCCCTTCATCACGCCGATGTACCAGCTCGACCATCCGAAATCGGTCAGCAACGCTATGACCGGCGATTCTTTTCCGTCTTTTTTTCCGGCCACGTAACCGCCCCCTTCACGGTACGCCAGCGCGATGGAAATGCGATGGCTGCCGGGACCGAGATTAATCGAAAAGACGGATGAATGTCAAAATGATTCGGACGGGAGCGCGCCGGGCCGGCGCGCCGGCTCATCTTTTCCAGTGTAAACAACCGTCCGGCGCGTGTACAATCGCCGGTGGCGGAATGACCGGGCCACCCGGCCGCGCAGCGGAAGCGGCCCGCATGAGGACGGCCGGGCCGCGAGAGCCCGGTCCCGAACCGGCCCGGCTGCCCCCCCGGCCCGGCGCCGGAAAAAGAACAGGAGCGTTGGCAATGAAGATAGCGGTGATAAGCGATTCTCACGACCATCTCGAACATGTGGAGAAGGCGATCGACCTGATAAACCTGTCCGGCGCCGGCATCCTCGTTCATTGCGGGGATATCTGCTCGCCGTTCATGATAGAGAGGCTGGCGCGGTTCGCGGGACCGGTCCACATCGTCTTCGGGAACAACGACGGCGACCGGGTGGCCATCGTGAAGTTCGCCGCCGCGCATTCCAACGTCAAGGTGCATGGAGAGATGGGCGAAATCGAAACGGACGAGGGGACGATAGCCTTCACGCATCGGCCGGAGTTCGGAGGAGGCCTCGCCGCCACCGGCCGTTACCTGGCGGTTTTTTCGGGCCACACCCACAGGCGGCTCGCGGAGGGCGCGGGCCCTGCGATCCACATCAATCCCGGCGAGCTCCTGGGGCTTTTCGAGGACGCGGGATTCGCCCTGTTCGATACCGTCAGCGGCAGCGTGGAGCACGTAGAGCTTCCGCGGTGAGTCGCGGCGGGTCACGAAACGCCGAAATCGAAGAGCGGCGCCCTCTCGCGGAGAAAGGACAGGGCTTCGCCGAAATCCGGGATGCCCGCCCTTCCACCCGTCTTCCGGCATTTCATCGCGGCCACGGCGTTCGAGAAAACCATAATCCTTTCGACGTCCCACCCCCGGATCACCCCGAAGAGGAAAGCGCCGTGGAACACGTCCCCCGCTCCGGTCGTATCGACGGCGTCGACCGCGAAGGCGGCCGACTCGATCCTCGACCCGCCCGCCATCGCGACGCATCCGCCGCCGCCGAGAGTTATCACCGAGGCTTTCGGGCCGAAGCCTCCGATGATCCTCAAGGCGTCGTCGTTCGTTCCCCCGCGCGATATCTGCGAAGCGAAAAGGGAACTGGCCACTATGTAATCGCAGAAAGGCAGTATCTCGATTATCCCTTCCCTGAGCGTGCCGGCGTCGATTACGACCGGGACGCCGCTTTCCCCGGCCGTTTTCGCGGCGGCAAGAGCGGCGCGCGGCTCGAGCGAATCGATCAGCAGCCCGCGCGATCTCCTTATGATCCCGAGATCCAGCTCGTCCGGATCGATCGGGGAGACGGAGCCCCGCGTCCAGAGAATCGTCCTCGAGGCCGTCGTCCGGTCTACCATTATGAACGCGATCTGGGACCTTCCGCCTTTCTCCACGATTGCGCCCGACACGTCGACCCCTTCGGACTCGAGCGAGCGAAGCATCATCGATCCCGCTATATCGTCCCCCACCTTGCCGGCGAATGCCGTCTTCAGGCCGAGCCTGCTCATGGTGACTGCCGCCGTCGCCGCCGGGCCTCCACCCTGTATATCGAGATGATCGATCTCCATCTTCGTGTCGATTTCGGGGATGCCGGGCACCGTGGCGAGAAAATCGACCGCCGTATACCCGAACGCCACCGCGTCGAATGATCTTTCCATGCCTCTTCCCGCCCCGGGAAGATCCGGCCTCCGCCGGGACCTCCGCGGCGATTTCACCCCCTTCTCCGTTTTCCGCCCGCCGGGATTTTACATCGCCCGGGGAGGGCGCGGCAACTTCAACCTTGCGGGCGAAGGCCGATCGGCTATTATTACGTCAAGAACCATCGCCGCGCCGGCCGAGGCGCGCGGAACCGGAGGATACGGTGAAGGAAAGATGGCAATACTGCCCCTTCTGCGGCAGGGAGCTTTCGAAGAAGTTGGACGAAGGCAGGGAACGCATCTTCTGCGTCCCGGAAGAAACGTTTCATTTACGACAACCCCGTGCCCGCGTCCACGGCGGTCGTGTTCGATGACAAAGGTCGGATCCTTCTCGTGCTGCGAAACCGGGAACCGGGCTCCGGACGCTGGGCCCTTCCGGGCGGATTTATCGAGATAGGCGAAAGCCCCGCCGCAGCCGCGGCGAGGGAGCTGGAGGAAGAGACGGGGGTCAAGGGTTACGAGCCGGTCCTGGTCGACGTCATACATGAGGAAAGCGAATTCTACGGGACGTCCCTGGTGATCACCGGATACCGGTTCGCGAGAAGCGAGGGAACTCCGGTCGCGGGCGACGACGCGGCCGACGCGGCCTTCTTCGAGCTGGGCGCCCTGCCACCCCTCGCTTTCAGGAGCCATGAGCTGCTGATAAGGAAATCTTTGCGGCAGGGCTCTTAGATCCTCCATCGATCCAGGTCGCCGTCCCCCGCGGGGACCGCGTCGAACTCCCGAGTCTCTCTCCCGCCCGAGACGATCACCTTCACCGAAGGCATCCCCTTGCCGTCCGAATACCTCGCGGTCACGGAGGCCGCGGCCTCGAGATCCGCCTCGTCGGGATCGCCGATTATAAGGACCGTCGGTCCCGGGTGGTCGGGAGTCGAAGCGAGAGTCCCGCGCGCCCATACGCTCTCCAGATATTCGTTCTCGCGGAGATTTCTGCCGACGACAAGAAGGGTCCGCGGGGAGATCCTGAGGTGCCTTCCCATCGACATCAGAAACATATCCTCCGGACCGGGAGGCTCCGGACCGGGATATCCCGACCCTGTCGAGGTACCTTCGCGCGAAATTCTCGTCGGTCAGGGCGCATCCCCCCGCCGGCGCCCCGTAACCGGTGACGCCGAGGAGCGGTGCGAGCTCGAGCTGCCTTTTCCTCGATCTCCCCTGGATGTCGAGCAGTTTCGTCCTGTCCACGAGGCCCTTCTGCTCAACCTCGGTCGGAGGCAGAAGCAGCGCGGAGAGGGGCCTGAGAAGGCGCCCGACGAGGCCGCTTTCCCTTTCCACCGTTCTCAGGGCCTCCCTGTTCTGCGACATGGGGCGCTGCCCGAGGACCTCGCCGGTGAAGACGAAATCGGCATTCAGGGCGTCCATCCGTTCCCTCGCCTTCCTCATCATGAATATCTTGCAGTCGATGCAGGGATTGATATTCCTGCCGTAACCGTGCCTCGGGTTTCGCAGGATTTCGAGGAATTCGCGCGAGAGATCGGGGGCCTCGACCGGGATGCCGAGCAGATCGGAGAACCGGCGGCTTTTTTCTTCGGCGATTTGCGCGGGCGGAACTCCTTCGCAAACCCTTCTTTTCATGTCTTCCTGCGAAAAGCCTATGAGGACGTGGATGCCGGCAAGCTCGATCCCCTGCGATTTAAGCACGGCCACGGCCAGCAGCGAATCGAGGCCGCCCGATATCAGGCCTATACCTTTGACCTTGGAAGCCAGATCGCCCCTCCTTCGACATCAACGCCCGTGCCCGCCGCCGGAAGGAATGAGATCGCGCGCGGCGGCCCATGCGGAAAAACCGCACGCTTGTCGACGGACGAAGGGTAATATTATTGCTCGCGAGGCGCAAGGGCTCGTTTGATCCCGTTTCCGACGAGATTGAACGAAAGGCAGATCATGAAAATCATCAATCCGGGCGCGAACGCCGCAGCCGGCGAGGACCTCAGCAGCGCCTGTGCGTTGCTCAGCATGTTCCCCCACGTGGGCATGGGGGGCTGTATCCCGAATCCGAGGAAGCTCAGGGAGCTCTCCATCAGCATCGCGTTGGCGAATCCGACCGTCGCCGAAACCGTGACGGGAAGCAGGGCCTGCGGCAGCAGGTGCCTTATGACGATCCCCGCGCCGCCCACGCCGAGCGATCTCGCCGCGTCGACGTATTCCTCGCCTTCGAGCTGCATCAGCCTCGCCCTCACGAGCCTCGCCGTCTCCATCCACGAGGTGGCCCCGATGACCATCGGGATGACCCAGAAGCTTCCCCTCGCCGCGGCGGCGGCCACGAGAAGCACGAGGAAAACGGGGATCGAGAGAAAAAGATCGATGAGGCAGGCGACCGCCATATCGACTGCGCCCCTGAAATACCCCGCGAGGCTCCCGAGGGCGATCCCGATCGCCGCCCCGGTCAGCACCGATAGGAAGGATACAAGAAGCGAGAATCTGCCGCCGTAAAGGAGCCTTGTAAAAAGATCCCGCCCCAGTTCGTCCGTGCCGAGGACGTGCTCCGGGGTCGGGGACGACGAGATGTTCCGAAGGTCTATGCCGTTCGCTCCGTAAGGCGTGAAAAGGGGCGCGAGGACGGAGATGCCGGCGACGAGCAGTATCAGCATGAGGGCGATCGAGGCCGGCCTGTCATCGAAGAAACGGCGCAGCGGGCCGGCTTTCTCCCCTGCCGATACGGAGGGGAAAATCCCGCTCAACGCTCTTCCTGTGCCGATCGACGCCGCTCTCATCGAATATTCTCCAGTCACTTCACGTTATCGCCGGGGACCTTTTCTGCGACCCTGCTCCCGGCAGGCCGGACCGTCCTTTGTCGATCCTTGGATCGATCGCCATGCCGAGAAGATCCCCCGCGAGGTTGAACAGAATTATCAGCAGCGACGAGACCACGATTATGCCGAGCACCCTCGTATGATCCTGCCTCTGCAGCCCCTCGAAGAAGAGCCGCCCCATCCCCGGCCACGAGAAAACCGTTTCCGTTATCACCGCCCCGGTAAAAAGCGTCGGGAGCTGCATGAAGACCACGGTCACGGCCGGTAAAACAGCGTTCTTAAGCGCGTGTTTCAATATCACGGCCCGTTCGCCGAGCCCCTTGGCCCTCGCCGTCCTTATGAACTCCCCTTCGAAGGCTTCAAGAAGGCCGTCCCGGATATACCTCGCCCATGAGGAAAGGTAGACGAGGGAAAGCACCGAAGCCGGAAGCGCGAGATGCATGACGCGGTCCGCCGGCGAACCGTCCATTCCGATAGCCGATCTTCCGCCGGCCGGGAATATGCCGAGCTTGAGCGAAAACAGGTAGATGGCCACGAGGCCCAGCCAGAAGACGGGTACCGACATGCCGGTCATCGTCACGACCGAAAGAACCTGATCGAGGAGGCTCCCCTTTTTCACCGCCGAAACCGTTCCGATCAGAACGCCCGCGATGACCGCCAGGACGAAGGCGGAAAACATCAGCTCCAGGGTGGCCGGGAGCCGTTCGAGAATCATCGAGGAGACGCTCCGGCCGGTCACGTAGCTTCTGCCGAAGTCGAAGCGAAGAAAGACCTGCCTGAACCAGCACAGGTACTGCACGGGCAGCGGCCTGTCGAGCCCGTAGTTCGACGCGATCCTGTCCAGGTCCTCGCCGGTCACCTTCGGGTTGCCCGTCATGACACCCGCCGGCCCGCCCGGCGCGAGGTGAAGAAAAGCAAACCCCACGATGGAAACGAGCACCACGAGTGGCACCGTATAGGCGAGTCTTCTGAGCAGAAACCGTCTCATCGCTCTTCCTTTTCAGGGCTCGCGCCCCGAAGCGCCGCCGCCTCGCGGCCGGCGCCCGGTCGCCCTTCAGCGCAGCACAAAAGAGCTGCCGCGCGCCGGTATCTCGACCTTGAGGCCGAGATCGCTCCTTACCCTCGCTCCAAGGGCCTCCGACTGCCCCTTCTCTCCGTGAACTATGAACACCTTCTTCAAGCCGTCGATATCTGAAAGCCAGTCGATCAGGCCCGCCTGGTCGGCATGGCTCGAGAACGAATTGAACCTCTGTATCCTTATCGCCGGCGCCACCCAGTCCTTCTCGATCGTCCTGCCCTCCTGATGCCGGACAAGAACCGGCGAACAGCCATCCTGGAGCCTTCGGCCGGTCGACCCGGGCGGCTGATAGCCGACAAGGCAGAGAAGATTGAGCGAGTCGGCGCACATCCGCATGAAATGCCTCGGCGAATTGGCGTGGCCGAGATCCCCGCTCGATGAGATGAAAACGGCCGGCCTGTGCTTTCTCGAATGCGCCTTCATCGATGTTTTGCTGCTTACCTCCCGCAAACCGGGCGACCGGAGGATCTTTCCCCCGTAAAAACCGTTCGTCCATTCCGAAAGATGGTAGGGAAAACTCCTGTATATCTCGCTTATCTTCCCGGCCGTCGGGCTGTCGGTGAAGATTTCCGTGCCGGGGGGGATCAGCCCGCTTCGGGAATACAGATCGAGCGCGGCGATCACCTCCTGCGTTCTTCCCAGGGTGAACGCCGGGACCAGAACGTCCCCTCCCCTCCCGAGAGCCTCGGCGACCGCCGCTCCGAAAGCCGCGTGGCTGCCCGCGGAGCCGCTCGCGCCGTCGGGCCTCGTTATCCCTCCGTAGGTCGATTCGATGATCAGGTAATCGGCCCGCCCGCATCTTTCCATGGGCTGCAGCAGAAGGGACTCGTCCGTTCCGAGGTCCCCCGAGAAAACGACCGTCAGAGCGCGTCCGCCGTCATCTATCGCTATCTCGACGAAGGCCGCACCAAGCAGATGGCCGGCCCTGCGGAACCTGAAGGCGATGTCTCCGGATCGCGTCCATTCCCCGAACGCGCATGTGGTGAAGCTCGTGATCGACGATTCGAACGATTCCTTGGAGACCCTGTCCTTCGAGAAATTCCGCGACATCCTCAGCATCACCGGCACGATCGCCGCGGTCGGCTCGGTGCAGTAGACCGGGCCTCTGAACCCGGCCTCGAAAAGCTCCGGCAGAAGGCCGCAGTGGTCGCTGTGGCCGTGTGTGAGAATTACGAAGGAGAGGGCCGAAGGTTCCTCGGGGAGCGCCGCGGCGCCCGCCTTGCCGAGGGCGCCGCAATCGACGATGAAACGCTGCATCCCGGTTTCGACCATGTGGCAGGAGCCGCCGACCTCCCCCGCGGCTCCGAGAAATGTCACGACTGTCCCGCCCGAAGCCCGCGGCTGCGGGGACAGGAGGTAAAAGACCGCCGCCGCGAACGCGGCCGGCGCGATCCATTTCAGACGCCGTGTTCCCCCTGCCATCTGATTCATTCCTCCAGCCGCCACTCGGCGACGTTCCAGGTGTCCCCCGACTGCGTCGGATTCGGCCTGTACCCCCTGAGGGATGAAGGCATCGCGTCGAGCTGGGTCACCCACAGCAGCGGTATGATCGGGATCTCATCGGCGACGATCATCGCGACCTCGTCGTAGATCCTCTTCCTCTCGGCAAAATCGAAGGTTCTCCCGCCCCTCGCGAGAAGATCCGTGAGCCTCGCGTTTCGTATGCGCGAATAGTTCTGGCCGGCGGGCGGTATGAACCGCTCCGAATAACTTCCGTCCTTCGTCGAAGGATCCGGCGGAGCGAGAAATGCGTAGAGCGCCAGATCGAACCTCCCCGTCTTCAATATACCGCCCTCGTCGTAGCTGCCGAACATGACGGTCGGGTGGTGGTTCCTTATCCGAAGGTCAACACCGAGGGACCGGAACTGTTCCTGAAGGACCACCTCTGTCCTTTCACGGTTCAGCGAGCCGGTCGTGGTCGAGATCTCGATGCTCAGCCTTTTCCCGTTCTTTTCCCTGATCCCGTCCCCGTCTGAGTCCACCCATCCCGCTTCGCCCAGCAGCTTCCGGGAGGCCGCGGGATCGAAGGTGAAATTTTTCCTTCCAACGTCGCTGTAATATGGCGATGAGGGATGCTCATCCCCCCACGCCGGGATCCATACACCGTCGTATATCCTTTCCGAAAGCTCCTCGCGGTCTATCCCCCGGGCCAGGGCGGCCCTGACCCTCCTGTCGGACAGTATCTCATTTTCGAAATTGACATCCAGGTGTTCGTTGAAGAGCGCCGCGTTGCGATGTACCGTCACGCCGCTTATCCTCTCGGCGACCTTCAGAAGCTCGTTCGGAGCGTTGTCCACTGCCATCACCTCACCAGCCTCGAGCCGCATCAGCAGGGCGTTGGCGTCGGGGATGAAGACGATGACGATCTCACGAAGCCCTGGTTCGCCGCCGTACCAGTCCCCATTCGCCCTGACGGTGATGTGGGAGCCTGGGACCCATTCGCTGAAGATGAACGGCCCCGACCCGACGGGGCTCCGGTGAAAATCGAGCCCCTGGAATTCCGGCCCGAGCTTCCCGCCGAGCAGGTGGGCCGGCAGCACCGATTCGTCGTAGAAACAGTCCCCCGCGAAGTTCGCGTAGACCTCCCTCAGATGGAAGACGACCGTATGCTCGTCCGGCGTGTCGACGCTGTCTATAATGTCCCATCCCTGTCTTGTTTCGACGTTGACGTCTGGATGCATCATCAGCCGCCAGGTGAATTCGACGTCGGCCGATGTCAGCGGCACCCCGTCGTGCCAGGCGGCGTTTTCCCTGAGATGATAAGTGTACGTGAGATGGTCCGGCGAGATGCCCCCGTTCTCCACGGTCGGGATGGCCGTTATAAGGTCGGGGACCAGCTCCATCCGGTCGTTGTGCTTGACGAATTTGCTGAAGATCATGTTGCAAACATAGATGCCGGCGACCATCGAGTTGACGGCTTCGTTGAGTATCTCCGGCTCCTGCTGCATGCCGATGACCAGCCTTCCGCCAACCTTCCCCGCCACCCCGGCCCCTCCCCTTCCCTTGCCCTGCCCGTCCGCGTCTCCCCCATCCCGGCCACAACCGCCTGCAAGCAATAGAATTACGGCTAAATATATCAGCTAATTTTGCGCGTCGCCGGCATCGATGCCTCCCGTGTATCGGCGTGTGGATATTCCAACCCGTCAGGAATTCATGCCAATTGCATGCCAGAAAAGTGATTCCGGGAGCGCGGCCCCGCATATTCACCGGGATAATTCGGATTGCGGCTTAAATCCCCGCACTGTATCATTAACTCATGAAGGATCAAGGCTCTTCCTCGAGGAAACGGAGATGACGGGGTATAATTTTCACCTTGGAAGCCCGCCGCGCTCCCTGCCTGCCGGGCGGCGGCGATCCGGCGCGCGCAAGCGCGCGGCCTTTTCCCGGATGATACCCGTCTTTTACGCCGCCTGCATCCTTTCCGCCTTTCTGCCGTCGCCGCTTTACCCGGCCGACGGATGGCAGGTCGACCTGAGGCTTACGAACGATCCTGAGAGCTCCTTCCCTCCGCCGAACAATTGCAAATATATCGCCGTCGACGGCGCCGGGCGGGTCCATGTCGTCTGGGCCGATTCCCGCGACAAGAATTACGAGATTTACCACAAGTTCCTGGTCGGAAGGGGCCTGGTCGGAGGATACGAGGCTGACCTTCGATCCGGCCGATTCCAAAAGGCCCAATCTCGTCGTCGACATCCTCGGAAGGATTCACCTCGCGTGGAACGATCAAAGAGACGGCAACATGGAGATCTACCACATGATGTGGGACGGCTCCTGGCGCCCGGAGAAACGGGTCTCCTTCTCGGACGCCGATTCGTACGCGTCCTCGCTCGCGTCCGATGGATACAACATTCACATGGTCTACCAGGAGGATGTGGACGGCACCATTCGGATCGTATACAGAAGCTTCGACCTCTTCGCGTGGTCTGCTCCCGAATATCTCTCCTCCGTCGAATCGGGAAGAGCGATGGTCCCCACCGTGGCGACCGGACCGGGCGGATCGGTCCACGTGGCATGGTGGAACACGGGCGAGGACCCGGAAGGGATCGATTTCAATAGGATACGCTACAGGGAAAAGATCGGGGAGTGGTCTCCCGAGGAGACCATCTCCGGGCCGGAAGCCGAAGCGATGCGCCCCAACATCGTCGTCGACGACAGCGGGCATGTCCACGTCGTGTGGATCGATAAAAGGGGTATCTTCGAACAGATATATTATCGATATCGCGGCCACCTCGGGATGGGAGGAGGAGGTCTGCCTGACCAGCGTCCAGTGCACGAATTACCATCCGCGCCTGGCCCGCTCAGGACGGCGGGCTTCGCCTCGTCTTCTGGGCGAACGACCCTTCCGTATCGAATCCCGGGGTCTTCTTCATGGAGAGGGAAAACGCTCTCTGGAGCTCCCCCCTTCGCATATCCTCCGAGTCGTCACGCGCGTCGATCTGTTCAATAGCCGCGGAGGAGGACGGGATTCTTCACGCCGCCTGGAAGGACGACAGGGACGGGAACGAGGAGATTTATTACAACACATACCTGCCGCCGGGAACGGGCGTGGAAGATCAGGACGAACCACCGGGCCCCGTCCCGGCCTTCCCGGCCCTTACGATCCAGGCGAGTCCCAATCCTTTCAACGGGAGCACGACGATAACGCTCGGGGTGCCCGAAGAGCTCGCCGTCGACATCCGCATCTACGACATCAGGGGACGGTTCGTGAGAAGGATCGCCTCCGTGTCGTGCCCCGGGGGAACGCATCCGTTCATATGGGACGGAAGGGACGGCGCCGGCAGGAGGGTCGCGGGGGGAGTCTACATGGCAAAGGCGATGGCCGGCAAGATGTCGGCATCCGCCAAGATACTTCTGCTCCGATAGAACCCGTCAGATATACGAATGAAGCCCGCCGAGGAAAAGGTTTCCCAGGAATGAAAGCAGGATTATGGCCAGCCCGATCACCGACGCGACGGCAAGGGCCTTTCCGCGCCATCTTCCCGCCGCGTTCTGGTGCAGCACGAGGGTGTAAAAGAGCCAGATCACGAGCGCTCCCGTCTCCTTGGGATCCCAGCTCCAGAAACGTCCCCACGCGTACTGCGCCCATATTGCTCCGGCGAAGAGCGCTCCTATCGTGAACAGCGGATAACCTATCCTTATCGACCTCGAGATGATCTCCTCGAGGAGTTCGGATGACGGGAGCGCGCCCGGACGCCCGCCATCGCGCCTCTTCAGCAGGAAAAGTATCCCCGCTCCCGACGCGACCAGGAAGGCGCTCTCAGAGACGGCGGCGAGCGAGACATGTATGTAGAACCAGTAGCTCTGAAGGGCCGGCATGAGGCCCGAAGCGTGTTTGGGAAGCATCGAAGCGATGACGAGGACCATCAGGAGCACCGGCGAAACGACCACTCCGAGGCCGATCCTGCGCGTCCTTGCCGCGAGGTACGCGAACGCCGCCCCGATGAACCAGGCCATCGTGAGGGAATACTCGTACATCGTGGCGAGAGGCGGATGGGAGCTTATCGTCCACCGGGCAATGAGGCCGGCGGTGTGCAGAAGAAGCCCGGCCGAGAATAGAATGATCGCGGCGGCGCCGACAGGTCTCTTCCTCGACGCCGAATAGACGCTGAAAAGAAGAAACGACGCCAGGTAGATCCAGAAACATGCCCAGAAAAGATCTATATCGATCTGTGTTTTCAATGATCCTCCTTCACCGTGTCCGCCGCACAGGTTGCCCTCGCCCTCATGACCGGCCGCCCAGAATGGCGGCGGCCGCCGCCCTGATCTCCTTCTCGATGGATGCGATCTCCCCGGACATTCGCGCCGCGCGGCGTCCCTGCGCGGAGCGAATCGCCATCCTGTCGCCCGATATGTGCCCCTTCAGCTTTTTATAGATGAAGGCGTAAAGAAGGAGCAGGCCGGCGGAGGAAATGCCCATTCCCCACAGCATCAACGAAGCCCCTGGATTCGAGGATATCTCGAGCCCCGTGTAGTAGACCGGCTCGAGGTCTTCGAGAAACAGCGAGCCCGCGACGCCGAAGGCCGTATTGAATTTCGGATGCATGAGGAACAGGTATCCCGACATTGTATCCGCCGCCGAGAAAAGGCTGACCTCCAGCGCCGGATTCGTCATCTGGGGGGAGGCGGAGAAGGGACCGCCGCGCCCCATCCTGAAGTCCGGGAAAAACCTTCCCGCGGCAATCCTGTATCCGGTTCCGTCGATGTCGGCTCCCGAGCCGCGCTTGAGCTTGAAACGAACCGGCGCGCCTGCGGCCGGCTCGTACCGCAGCGCCGCCCACTCCATCTCCTCATCCACGTAATAGGCGCTCTGATAAATGTTGAATCCGCCGAATTTCAGAGGCTTGTTCACCTCGATAGCGGCCGTCCTGACCGCGGCGCCTCCCTTGTCGACGACGGAGAGGGTCGAGACGTAATCCCTGACCTGGCCGCCTGAGGCCTTGATAATCCTGAAATCATCGACGCGAATCGAGTTTTCGCTTCCATGGAGCGGCAGAAGATCGCCGCGCCTCCCGTATAGAAATTCGCTTTTCCCCGCGATGCTGCCGAGCATGCCCCCTGCCGTCAGCGCGAGAAGCCCGGCATGAAAGAGCAGGTTGCCGAGGTACCTCCATCTTCCCGCCGCCGCCGTGAAAAGAATGGTCCCGTTGTCTTCCGCCCTCGCCACCGAATATCCCTTTTTCCTCAATATGCTGAGTACCGCTTCGTAGATCAGCCCCCTGGTCTTTTCATCCGCCGCGCTCGCCGTCTTGTGTTTCCCGGCGAAGTGAGCCGTCGGATCCTTCCCGGACGATGAGGAGCCGAGCGGATCGATCCAGAGGATCTCGGCGCCCTCCCCCCGGACGGCAGGTCATCCATGCCTGCGGGGGGCTCGACGAAGAGCGCCTTCCTCACGAACGATTTCCATCCGGTCGCGATGCAGAGAAGAAGGGTCAGGAAAAAAAGGACGAGAAGCGCCGTGTACCATACGGAATGGAACGGGTCATCCAGCCTCAGCCATTGGGAGGCCGTGACGGCCGGGCCGCCCCAGGATTCCCTGTAGATTTCGATATTCCGGGAAAAATCGCGCGGGAACAATTCCGTCAGCAGCCACCCCGCCGCGGTGGCGGCGAAAAGAAGGGATATGACAAAGACGGCGAATCTCTGGCCTACGATCCCGCCCGGCTTTGATGTGATCTTCAGCGACATGCCTGCCTCCCCGATACGATGATGATGATATTAACCTTTCCCGAAGCCGCATTACAACAGGAACTTCGGCGAGGAAAGATCTTTGCATAATCCTTCGGAACCCGTAATATCAGGCGCATATGAATACCGTATCGATGAAAGGCGGATTCTTGAAGGAACCGGGGCGGAGCGCCGGCGGGCCGCGTTTTGGCGCTCTTTTCGATGCTGGCGATCTCGATTGCCGTCTCGGGGTGCGGCGGCCGGGACGACTCGAGCGGGTACCTGCGCTCTTTCGAATCGATAGTCGGCGAGGCGCTTGAACTGTACGGGGAGATCCACCCGCTCAGGAGCTCGAGGCTGGGGATCACGGGCTCCGATTCCCTTCTTTTCACCTTCTCCGCCGATGAGATCGATTACTGCGGAGCAAGGTGCGATTCCCTCCTCGAGAGGATATCGCGTCTGCCCGCGAACCATTTCGGAGCGAGGGCGATCGACGATTCCGCGATCCTGATCGACTGGCTCGGGGGGAACTCTTCGCGTTGCGGAAACTTCGCGCCTGGGAAACGAACCCCCTGCTCTATTGCTGGATGGCCGAGGAGGCCCTCTTCGGGATACCGTCCCGGATCGAGGCGCCCGGAGCGGGTGAACTGCGCTCCTACGAGCGCCGCCTCGGCCGCGTTCCCGGCGCTTCTTGAAAACGCCGGGCTGAATCTGCGCGATCCCCCGGCGATACAGATCGAGCCGTCCCTTGAAAGGATCGGCGCCATCCTTGAAAAGGCCGGCGAGCTGCGCGCCGTCCTGAAGCTGCGATACGGAACCCTTCCCGCCTCGTTCGACGAGGCGGTCAAAAGCGTGGAATCGTTCGGGGATTATCTTCGCGGCGCTCTCGCCTCGGGAACGCAGGGAGCTACATCCTGGGCACGGAAAAGATCTCGGACATCCTGCTTTATTCCGAGCACCTCGACCTGGATCTCGACGAGTTCACCGCCGAGGCGGAGAAATCGATCAGGAAGAACATGGGGCAGATCGCCTCCATCGAACGAAGCCGCCCCCCGGGCGCGGGGACGACCGCGAAAAATGACATTCCCCCGCTGCAGGCCATGATTGACAGCATAGGCGGCATCTGTTCGTCGAAGGGGCTTCCCGGATCCGGGAAAGAGACGAGCCTTGCGGTCATAAGAAGAGCGGCGCTTCCGGTTCAGCGGGGCCTCCCTTCGAATCCCCACCTCTCGGTGCCGGCCGGCGATTCGTATCCGGTCTTCTCGATATCCACCTCCGCATTCGCCGGCGGATCGTGCGGCACGACGATCATCGTGCCTCCGGGAGCTGAGAGAGCCGGTCCGGGGGAATTCATCCACGACCTTCTGAGGGTCAGCGCCTGCGCGTCGGAGCCGGAAAGGATCCTCTGCCGGCGCGATGACAGGCTGAGGACCGTTTTCGCGTCCCGGCTTTACGCCCTGGGCTGGGATTACCTTCTCATGAAGGAGCTGTGCCAGATCTTCCCCGATCCTGCTCATGCGGCAGCGGAAAAGATTCCTCGAAGAAAATTCCCGGGACCTTGCCATGATGGTGACCGTCTTCGGGCTTCATTCCGGCAGGTTCACCGTGGACGCCGCCGTCGATTACCTGGTCTCCGCGATCGGCGCGGAAAGGGAGGACGCGTCAAGAAGGGTTTCCATCGCGGCCTCCTCGCCTTCGGTCGCGTATGCCGGGAATCGCCGCGATCCTGATCGAACAGGCCGTTCAGGAGGTATCCGGGACAAGCGGCGAAAGCAGGCCGCTGGCAAGGATCCGCGAACTGATGCTCGAGCGAGCCGCGCTCCCCCTCACAATGTCGGCCGTGAAATAGGGAATCTTGAAACAATGCGGCGCGGCATGACGTACTCCACTGTGAACGGAGGAAATATATGCAAATAAGACATCTCACGGTTTTGCTGGTCGCGGCGCTGGCCGCGACGGCGGCCTCCCCCGAGGCGCGTTCGCGCCGAAATCAGGAGGGATTATCACGAGAGTTTCCGGGTCGATCGGGGATGCATCCTGCGTCTCAGGAATGGAGACGGGGATGTGACGGTCAGGAAATGGGACCGGGACGTCATCGATATCGAGGTGCATTATCTGGCCGAATTCAAGTCGTTCGGTTCCGGAGAGCGCGATTTTACCGTCGAGTTCGCTCAGGAGGAGAGGATCGTCGAGGTCGAGGGGCGCGAGAAAAGCGAGGCGACCGTGGGATTCCTCATATTCAACGTGAAGGAATATACGTACACGATAAAGGCCCCCGATTATGTCATTCTGGATATCACGGGCGAAGACGGAAGCGTCGACATCGAAGGATGGAAAGGGGATGTCGAGATCGACCTGGATGACGGGGACATCCTGCTGACCGGCGCCCGCTCGGCCGATACCAGGATAAGGAGCGGTGACGGGGAGATCGAGGTTGAGAATCACGAGGGAAACCTCGACATCGAAGTCGATGACGGCCCGATCAGCATCCTCGGAAGCAGGATGCCCCGATGCGTCATCAGCGGCGGGGACGGCGAGGTCGTCGTCAGGGATTCGGAGGGCGATTTCGGGATAGAGACGGACGACGGCAATATAGATCTCTACCGTGTAAAGGCGGGAAGGATCGATATACTGACCTCCGACGGGAAGGTCGATATCGAATTGCACAATACCGACACGATCGACATGGATGTCCGGACGGCAGACGGGGACGTCATGATAAGATTCGCCGAGGGCCTCGGCGCCGTATTCACCATCGATTCCGACGGCGGCGTGATCCGCACCGATCTGCCCTCCGCCGTGAATCTCCAGAAGGGGGAAAACTGGCTGTCGGGCAGACTCCCCGGAGGACGCGGTAACATCCGCATCCGGACCGAAGAGGGCGCCGTCACGCTCAAGCAGACGAGGTGAAACAGCCGCGCCTCAGAATCTCCCTGAATCGTAGACGATCTCCTGGCCGAGCACCGTGGCGATCACTTCGATCTCCAGGATCCGCGCGGGATCGATCGAGGTTATATCCTCGGATATGACGACGAAATCGGCCAGTTTTCCCTTTTCGATCGAGCCCCTTGTCTCCTCCTGGCGCGCCGCCCACGCGGCGTCGATGGTGAAGGAACGAAGTGCCTCTTCGACGGTCAGCCTCTGCGCGGGGAACCATCCCGACGCCGGCTCCCCGCTGTCGTCCATTCTCGTGACGGCGGCATATATCCCGCGGAACGGATCTATCGACTCGACGGGGAAATCAGAGCCGCCGGGGATCCTGCATCCCGTCATGATGAGCGATCTCCAGGCGTAGGCGCCCGCGAGCCGCTCCTCTCCAAGCCTCTCCGGCGCCCACGGCATGTCCGAAGTGCAATGGACGAACTGCATCGACGGGATTACGCCGAGGCCGGCGAACCTTCCGATATCCCCGGGCGAAATGACCTGCGCGTGCTCGACCCTGTGCCTCATCTCGCCGCGCGGAGAGTCGGCGAGCACCTTTTCGAATATATCGAGAATAGTCCTGTTCCCCCTGTCGCCGATGGCGTGCACCGCGACCTGGAACCCCTTCTCATGGACGGCCCTGATCCGCACCAGGAGCTCTTCGGGATCCATCATGAGAAGGCCCCGGTTCCCGGGGTCGTCCGAATAGTCGCCAAGGAGCGCTGCGCTTCTCGCTCCGAGGGAACCGTCGACGAAGAACTTCACCCCCGCTACCGCGTAATGATCGTCCGCGTAACCGCCGACGAGCCCCGCCGCGACGAGGCTGTCGAGATCCTCCTCGTCGTAATTATAGTAGACTGTCAACCTCAGGGGCAGGGTCCCCTCGTCGAACATTTCCCTGTAAATGGAGGCCGTCTCGCTCCCGATCCCCATGTCGTGGACGCCGGTGAGACCCGCCTCGAGGCAATTTCGGGCCGCTCTCGCGAAGAGGCGCTTCTTCTCCTCCCTCGATACCGGCGGGATGAGCTTTCTCACCATCGATATGGCTTCGTCGAGAAGCAGGCCTGTGGGCCGATCCGAAACCCCGCGCACGATCCTGCCGCCCTCCGGATCCACTGTCGACGAATCGATCCCCCCGAGTTCGAGAGCGGCGGAATTGGCGAGAGCGGCGTGCCCGCAGACCCTGACCAGCAGCACGGGATTATCCGGGCTCGCCAGGTCGAGGCCGGTCCTGTCCGGGAAATCCTTCGAGGCCCAGTCGTTCTGGTCCCATCCCCTGCCCGATATCCATTTTCCCTTTTCCACTTCGGCGGCCTTTGAACGCACCATCTCCAATATCTCTTCGAACGAACCGGTGCCCGAAAGGTCGAGGTCGGCAAGGCTCAGCGCGTATCCCTGGAAATGGGCGTGCGCGTCCGTCAACCCGGGTATGACGGTCATCCCCTTGAGATCGTATCTCTCGGCGCCCGCGCCGGCGAGCGCCGCCATCTCCTCCGTGGAACCGACTCCCGCTATCCTTCCTCCCCTCGCGTATATCGCCCCCGCGACCGGCCTTCGCGGGTCCATCGTGATTATCCTGCCGTTATAAAATAACGCTTCCACCGCTTTCCCTTCCTTCTCGCGCGCACCGGCCCTGCCCTGTTCCCCGGCGCCCGCCGCGGGGCGGGCCGATGACAGGATCAAAAGCGAGCAGACGATTAATCTTCCTTTCATCCTTCCCCCCTGCCGGATCCGGCGGCTCGTTCTCGGCCCGTCATTATTCCCTGAAGATCCCCTTGATGCTCCCCCAGGATGCCTCGCTCGGCCGCCGTGCCGCTGCAACCGGCCAGGATCGTCAGAGCCCCGATATTCACGCCGCACGGGTTGTTGGCGGCCCAGCAGGGGGAATCCACATGAAGATAATACGGCCCGGGCTGCATTGTGGCTTCATAGCAGAAACGGGGCATTTCATAAATATCCCCCGTCCCCGGCCCGCACCCGCTGTAGTCGGCCGTATTCTCCCAGAGATCGTTGCACGAAAGCGCGAGGGAACCGGCCGTGCAACGCGCTCCCGTCACGCACCTGTAGATGATGTTGCGGAAGGCGTCGACCGTCCCTCCCGACACGCTTATCCCCGTCCCACCCTCCACGATCGTATGATTCCTCAGCGACACCACTCCGCCCTCTATCGCGACCGCCGTCGTGAAATTCTCGATGATGTTTCTCGAAAGGCTCGGAGAGGAGGATCCGCCGCCGACATATATTCCCGTTACGTTGTCCTTCAGGCTGCAATCGGTGATGAGAGGCGAACCGCTCTCGATCGAAACACCAGTTTCGAACCCCTCTATATTGACGTAAAAAAGCCAGAAGGACGAAGTGACGTTTCTCAGCACAAAAGCGGTCCCCGAGCCAGGCGCCGGCGATTTTATGATCGGGGCGGGAGCGGTCGCGGAGGCGTAGGTGACGATGATGTCCTTGCCGTCGACCGTTATCTCCGATTCATAATAGGTGCCTGAAACGATATAGACCCTGTCGCCCGAAACGGCAAGATCTATCCCGCCCTGGATCGTCGTGGAATTCCCCGTGCCGTTAGGGTTGACGGTGTAGATCACCGCCCGGGCCCCTGCCGCGGGTAAAAGCATGAAACAAAGCAGAACCAGACGAATTCCTGCCACTTTTCACCTCTCCTTTAAAACCGGACCGTGTAAAACTATCACAATGAATCGCGGGAAGTCGAGCGAAAACCCCCATTCACCGGGCCGGCCGCGACGCCTTCGCCGGTGCGGGTTCCCGAAGCCTCCCCTATCCCCCGGCAGTGATGCATGTTTCATTCCCCACGGCACGGACGGTTCCTGATATTATGGAGCGGAGAACCTGTAATGGCTTGCCCGAAGGGGGCTTTTACGTTATCATGCTGAAAGGCCGAGGCGGGCCGGAAACGGAGATCGAAATGCAGGATCATTATCGAAGAAGCGGTTTTTCCGACCTGTTCGGCAGCAGCGTCGTGACGACGATCGTCATCCTCAACGTGCTCGTCTTCCTGCTGCAGATGCTTCTCGCCGGCACGCCCTTCGATCGCTTCTTCGCCCTCTACCCGAGGCTCGTCATAGAGAGAGGGTTCATCTGGCAGCTCGTCACCTATATGTTCCTCCACGGGGGAATCTTCCACCTTTTCTTCAACATGCTGATTATCTGGATGTTCGGCTCGGCCCTGGAACAGGTCTGGGGCGGGAGCCGTTTCCTGCGGTATTACCTGATTTGCGGCCTCGGCGGCGCCCTCTTCAGCTTCATCTTCTCGTATAACGTGCAGGTGATCGGGGCTTCTGGGGCCGGGTACGGGATACTTCTCGCCTACGGCGTCCTCTTCCCCTACAACCAGATCTATGTATGGGGGATAATTCCGGTCAGGGCGAGGACCCTCGTCATCGTACTCGGTGCGGTGGAGTTCCTCTCGGGGCTCGGAGGCGGGGACGGGATCGCCCACTTCGCCCACCTCGGCGGGATGGCCGCGGGCCTCGTATATCTCAAGACCGACCGCCGGAGCCGGAGATTTTTCAACGGCCTGTCGGAATCCTTCGAAAGATTGTCTTCGAGGATCAGATCCTTGAGCCGGAAGAACCCCGCGGAAAAGGGAAAAATCGATTCGATACTGGACAAGATATCCGAAAAAGGATACGAAAACCTCTCCGAGACGGAGAAGCGCATCCTCGATAAATACTCCGAAGACAGGGACAGGCGATGATAATTCGGCCGGCCGCGAGGACCGGCAGGTGAGGCGCCGCGGCGGGATAAAGTTCGTTTGTCCGGTAACTTCCTTTATATCAGTTGATTATAGTTTTAAGAGCGGCTGCCAGCGCTTCCTTTTCCTCATCGCTTAGCTGGCGCGAGGGGGTCCCGTCCTTAATCTCGAGGGCATATCCCCTTGTGGAGGTACGGCCCACCAGGTTTGTCATGATGACGCCGTTTTTCTCCTTGGTGAGAAGGCACAGCGAATAACTCTGCATCCCGCCTATATCTTCGAACGCGTTATACTTCACTATCCCGGTGCCGGTGTAGCACCTCGCCAGCTTCTCATTGACCGATTGCAGTTCTTCCGCGTGCTTCCGTATAAAATCCCTGTTCTCGTCGACTCCCTTCAGCAGCCGCTGGAGCGACTCCTCGGTCCCTTTTTTCTTGTGAAGCTCGGCCATCTCCCCGAAAGGCTTCCTCAACCTGCGTATCTCTATGAGCAGAAAAAGGACCGCGGCGACCGCCAGGATGGCCAGAACAGCGGCCATCGAGAGAAGCGCCACCAGATGTTTCTCTATGAAAATTTCCAGACCCACGGCCTTCATTCCTCCATTCGGTTTTCAGCGAAACCGACATTAGTGTAAGAGTGCCGGCAATGTAAAGAGTTTTTTACCTTACATCTGCGGGATTTTTGCCGGTCCGGAGCATCGAGGGAGGCCTGGTCGCGGCTCCATAAAAAAATAAGCCTCAGAGGCTTATTGAAAATGCCGAGGGCGGGACTTGAACCCGCACAGGCTTTCGCCCACTACCCCCTCAAAGTAGCGTGTCTACCAATTTCACCACCTCGGCAAATGCTCTTTACTCTGTTTCCGTCTTCGACGGTTCCTGATCCGTGGTCCCGTCATCCTGCCCGCCGGCAGCCGGCTCCGGAATGTCTCCCAGCACATCGTCTATATTCTTCTGCTCTTCCGGAACGATCCCGCCCCACTGTTCCCTCTGGGCGGCCTTCCTCAGGGCGCTTTCAGTCGCCGCGCCGCTTCTGCTCGCCGAGAGAAAAGCGAGGGATAGGGATGTGATCATGAAAATGATCGCGAGGTAAGTGGTGGCTTTACTCAGGAAGGAAGCGGTTTCGCGCCCCCCCATGATCGCCTGGCCGCCTCCGCCTCCGAAAGCGCCTGAAAGGCCCCCACCCTTGCTCGACTGCATCAGAACGACTACCATCAGCAGCAGGCAGGTTATCACATGTATTATCACTACCAGGTTGAACAGCATTTTTCACCAGCCTCTTGTAAACCACAAAGATGTAGTTTAATTAAAAAGATGCCGCCAGTCAAATGAAATTATTCATATCAGGTTGGGAATACTATCCCAAGGAACGAATCGCTCGCGAGGGAAGCCCCTCCGACGAGAGCCCCGTCGATATCGCCGGCGGAAAGCAGGGCTCGCGCGTTGTCCGGCTTGACGCTGCCTCCGTACAGTATGGGCGTCTCCCCGGCCGTCCCGCGCCCGAAGAGCTTCGACAGGAGATCCCTGATGACCCCGTGCATCCCCGAAGCGTCGCCGGTCGTCGCCGTCTTGCCCGTGCCGATCGCCCAGACAGGTTCGTAGGCTATCGCCACCTTCGACATCCCGCCCGCGTCGAGGCCGCCCAGAACCTCCTCCACCTGCCGCGAAACGGTCTCCTCGGCCCTGCCCGCCTCCCGCTCCTCGATCAGCTCGCCCACACAGTAGATCGGGGAAAGGCCCCCCTTCAGCGCCGCGCGCAGCTTCCTCGACAGCAGTTCGCGCCCTTCGCCAAGGATGTGCCTTCTCTCCGAATGGCCGACCAGGACGTACCGGCACCCAGCCGCCGAAATCATCCCGGCGGAAACCTCCCCCGTGAAGGCGCCGCTGTCCTCGTGCCACAGATCCTGCGCTCCCAGCGAGACGCAGGAGCCGCGGAGCGCTTCGCCCACGGCATGCAAAGACGTAAATGAAGGCATAACAACGAGTTCGCACTGCGGAACCCTGTTTTTCAAACCGCCCAGGATCTCTCCCGCGAGACGCGCCCCCTCGTGATGGTCAAGGTTCATTTTCCAGTTGCCCGCCACAATCCTTTTTCTCATCGCATTACCTCGAAACGACGGTCTTCCGTGAAGGATCCGCGTCGCTCAGGGCCTCGACCCCCGGGAGTTTCTTGCCTTCGAGCAGTTCGAGCGACGCTCCGCCGCCGGTCGACACGTGCGACACACGCGAATCCAGGTGCATCTGGTTCAGAGCCGCCACGCTGTCGCCCCCGCCGACCACACTCGTCGCTCCCTTGTCGGTCGCCTCGGCGATCGCCCTGGCGATCATCCTCGTGCCGTTGGAGAAGGCCGGTATTTCGAAGATCCCCATGGGCCCGTTCCAGAATATCGTCCCGGCCTTGGCGATCTCCCTCGTAAAAACCTCTATCGTGGATTCCCCGATGTCGACGCCGGCCCACCCCTCCGGGATATCTCCCGTTGAAACCGTCCTGAACCCGACCGGGCTGTCCACGTCTTTCGTGACTATGCAGTCGACCGGAAGGTATATCCTCTTTTCCGCGCCCTTCCCCGATTTCTCCATCAACCGGCGGCACATCGGAAGGTAATCCTCCTCGAGAAGGGATTCGCCGATCTCCAGCCCCGCGGCCTTGAAGAAGGTGAACGCCATCCCTCCGCCGATGATGATCCTGTCGACCCGGTCGAGAAGGTTTTGAATCAGCCCGATCTTCGACGAGACCTTCGCCCCGCCGAGTATCGCGATAAAAGGCCTCCTGGCGCTTCCCGAGCAACTGCTCGAGCGTGGAAAGCTCCTTTTCCATCAGGAAACCGGCAACATTCTCGCTGAAATATTTGCAGACGCCCTCGGTCGAGGCATGGGCCCTGTGGGCCGTGCCGAAGGCGTCGTTCGCGTAAAGATCGCCGTAACCGGCCAGTTTCCGGGCGAACTCAGGGTCGTTGGCCTCCTCTTCCGCGTAAAACCTCAGGTTTTCGAGGAGAAGTATCTCCCCGGGTTTGAGCGCCGCGACCCTGCCCTCCACCTCCGGGCCGACGCAGTCGTTGACGAACCTGACCGGATGCGGCGTCAGCTCGCCGAGTTGATAGGCGGCCACCTTGAGGCTTTTCGAGGGATCCTTCCCGCCTTTCGGGCGCCCGAGGTGCGACATCAGAACGATGGAGGCGCCCTCGCCGATGGCGTACTCTATGCTCGGCAGCGCCGCCCTGATCCTCGTGTTGTCCGCCACGTCGCCGTCCTTCGAAAGCGGAACGTTGAAGTCCACCCTCATGAGAAGCCTGCGCCCCTTCAAATCGACGTCCCTGAGTGTTTTTTTCCTCAAGCCATCCTCCCTGAATCGTCCGCCCGGACGCGGCGGATCACTTCAAAAGAATCTTCATCATGTCCACCATTCTCATGGCGTATCCCCATTCGTTGTCGTACCACGAAAGAACCTTGAACACCTTCGACGAGATACCCATCGTCAGGAGGCTGTCGTAGATCGAGGAATGGGGATTCCCGATTATGTCCACCGACACGATCGGTTCGTCGCAATACTCCAGTATCCCCTTCATCTTCGTCTCGGCCGCCTTCCTCACCGCTTCGTTGATCTTCTCGACCGTCGTGGCCTTCTTCAGGGTCACGGTCAGGTCGACGAGCGAAGCGTCGTGGGTCGGGACCCTGACGGCGTAACCGTTCAGTTTCCCCTTGAGCTTCGGCAGCACCTGGCCGACCGCGGAGGCCGCCCCGGTCGTCGTCGGTATCATCGACATGCCGCAGGCGCGGCCGCGCCTGAGGTCCTTGTGGGGAAAATCGAGGACGACCTGGTCGTTCGTTATGGCGTGGATCGTCGTCATCAACCCGTTGGCGATGCCGAACGAGTCGTCCAGCACCTTGGCCAGTGGCGCGAGGCAGTTCGTCGTGCACGAAGCCGTCGATATGACGTGATGCTTGTTTTTCCTGTAAAGATTATCGTTGACGCCCATCACGATCATGATGTCCGGATCAGGCGACGGGGCCGATATGATGACCTTCTTCGCCCCCGCCTTGAGATGAAGCGAAGCGTCCTTTCTTTTCTGGAAATGCCCGGTCGATTCGATGACCACGTCGACGCCGAGTTTTGCCCACGGAAGCGCGCCCGGATCCCTTTCCGCCAGCACCTTCACCTTTTTGCCGTTGACCACGATATCGCCGGACTGAAGCACTCTTATCTTCCCGGGGAATTTCCCGTGGACCGAATCGTACTTGAGAAGGTGCGCCAGGGTCTTCGCGTTGGTGAGATCGTTTATGGCGACTATGTTGAAACGCCTGTCGTTGATCGCTCCGCGGAATACAAGTCTGCCTATCCTTCCAAAACCGTTGATCGCAACATTGATCGCCACAGCATTCCCTCCTTGATGGGTGTCACCCTGCCTTTTACTTCGATTCCCGTTCGCGGCAAGCTCTCTTTCCGCCCTCCGGAGTCTGATCCGGCACTTCCGGAATCTAAACACAGCGGGGCTCGATGCTTCAACATTTTAATTCAAAAATCGGAAGGCGCGGGGAAGGCGAAGAAGCGCGTGGTCAGCGGTCCAGGCCCCTTCCGACGGTCAGTACCGCTATCGACTGCGGCCGGCAGGGCTGCAAGGCGGCCACGCAGGCGAGCATCGTTTCGCCCGTCGTGAGAAGATCGTCGACGACGACTATCCTTTTCCCCTCGACCGCCGCCGGCTCCGCCTCGAAAGCCCCCCGCACGTTCCCCGCCCTCTGCGGCCCGCCCAGCTTCGACTGCGGCTTCGTGTTCCTCGTCCTCCTGAGGGCGCGGGGGGAAAATTCCAGGTCGAGCAGGCCCGGCCGTCCGGCGCGCGAGAAGGTCCGCCTGATTGTACCCCCGCTCGGCCAGCCTCGAATGGAACAGCGGGACGGGCACGAGAACGGGATCCGGGGCCCCGGTGCCGACATCCGCCTCCAGATGCCGCCTGAGCGAGAAGGCGAGCCACCATGAGAGCGGCTGTACCGCCGATCTCCCGCCGCGGAACTTCAGAAACCTTATCACGTCGAGCAGGGCGGGGCCGGTCATGAAGGGGGAGATCACGGGTATCGACGGATGCCCTCTCAATCTGCACTCATCCTCCGCCGGGACCAGCGACAGCCAGCAATCCTCGCAGAGGACCCTCGCGGGGACCTTCAGCGGCCCCAGGACGGTATGAAAAAAATCGGTCCGGAAGAAATCGGGCGCCGCCTCCGGCCATCCGCCGGGCAGGGCCCTGAAGAAATCGTCGCCGGGGGCCGAAAGCCCCCTGTCACAGGACAGGCATACCCCCGGGAATAACAGATCCGCGACAAAGGAAAACACGCCGCCTCACCTCCTCCTCCACACATCCCGCGGCCCGCGCCGGGCTCGTTCACGGATCGATCCGTCGGCCGGCGCGCGCGTCAGGCCCCGCCGCCCTTTCCGGCGCCCGGACATCCCTTCAGCCGCGAGCTCTTTCTCCACCCCGCCGCGATCAGGAATATGCCCGCCGCGACGAGCGCGATGCTGATGAGCTGGTTGTCTATCAGGTTGCCGATCACACGGGCGGAATCCTCGTAATGCCGGACCCCGTCGACGATGAACCGGGCCGCCCCGTAGAGCACCAGCAGCGTCCCGAACAGAAACCCGTCGTACCGTTTCTTCCTGTCCAGAAGAACAAGAATCAAAAAGATCAACAGGCCGTAAAACGACATGTAAATCTGCGTCGGATGTACATGCACGCCCGGGTATGTGTTCCCCGCCGGGGAGCCCGGCGGATATACGAGCCCGAGCGCGCACTGCGTGGGTTTGCCGAAACAGCATCCGCTGAGGAAACATCCTATCCTCGTCAGAAACTCTCCGGACGCCACCGAGAGCGCGCAGATATCGGCGACCTTGAGGAAGGAAAGTCTCTTTCTTCTGAGGAAAACCCACGCTCCCGCCAGGGCAAGAATCATCCCGCCGTACAGTGTCGCGCCGCCCTGCCACAACGCGATCATGTCGGTGAAATTCCTGAAATGGTCCCTGTGGGTCAATATATACAATCCCCTCGAACCGACGACCGCCGAGACGATCAGAATGATGCTGAGGTCGTATATCAGGTTGGGATCCAGTCCGCGCCGCTTCGCCCTCCTCGCCGCCAGGAGAATGCCCAGGAAGAAACTCAGCGCAAGCATGAATCCGTATGAATATATCCTGAAATCCCCGATCTCGACCAGAATTGGATGCATAATTCCTCCTAGATTCCGCTGACGCTGATGCCGTCGATCAGCACCGGCGGGGCGCCGTAGGGCCCCGCGAAAAAGACTTCACGGCCGACCTTCCTGATCCCGGCGAGAAGATCAAGAATATTCCCGCTTATCGTCATCTCCGAAACGGCCTGCCCGGTCATTCCCGATTTTATGCGGAGCCCGTTTATGCCCACCGAAAAATCCCCCGAAACGGGATCCGCCGTATGCATGCCCATGATGTTCTGTATATAAATGCCTTCTCCGGCTTCGGATATCAATTCACGGACGGTGGCGCCGCCCGGAAGCATGAAAAGGTTCGAGGGCCCCGGCACGGGCAGATCCCTGTACGAATTCCCTGACGGCGTTCGCCGTCACCCCGGCTCCCGTTTTTGCCGCCGACCAGGTGTTATGCAGAAACCCCCTGAGCGCGCCTTCCTCTATCAGCACGTATCTTTCCGTTGGAACCCCCTCGTCGTCGAAACTGGAATTGAAACACCCTCCCTCGAGGAAGGGATCGTCCACCAGCGTAACCATGCCGGCCGCGATCTTCTCGCCGATCCTGCCGGCGAAAACGGTCGTCCCCCTGACGACCATCCCGCCCGAGAGGGCCTGTTCCAGAAGATAGACGATGTCGACGAACGCCGTGGCGTCCAAAACAACCGGATACCTCCCGGTCGGGATCGGGCTGCTGCCGAGGAGGATGGCGGCGCGCCTCGCCGCCTCCCGCCCCGTGCCGGAAAAGTCCAGGCCGCCCGGTTCGCGGGCCTGGGAATGGTACCACCCGCTTCTCGCCTCTTCGCCCCGCCTCGCCACGGCCGCGAGGAAGCACCGGCAGTGCCTTCTTTTTTCCCTTCTGTAAAAACCCCTGGTGCTCGCTATGCTGACCTCGCCGCTGAACTCCGAATACCCCGCGCCCTCCGTGTTCCCGATCGAAGGATCGAATTCGAAGGCGGCATTCTCCATCTCGACGACCCCTTCGATCCTTGCCGCGGTATCTTCAAATCCCGCCGAATCGCCGAAGTCCGGCCCCGTTTCCGGAACCCGGGCGTCGCGCGCAAGCACATCCACCTCGAGCGGAGCGCTCGCTTCGGCGTTCAGCCTCGCCTCCTCGAAAGCCGAATCCATCCCGGCAGGGCCCGATTCGTTGGAGAAGGAGTGCCCCATCCTGCCGTCCCTGACAAGGCGTATCCCGACCCCCTCGTCCCTCGACCTGTCGATCGATTCCACCCTGCCCCTGTACACCTCGACCTGAAACCGCTCGCCGGACTCACAGTATACCTCGCATTCATACCCGCCGGCGGCGGCAAGATCCAGGACGCGGGAGATCCTCTCATCCAACTTCAGACCTCCTCAGTACTCGTAAAAATTCGACCCGAAATTGAGCAGGACTCCGATCATGAAACAGCTCACCAGCATGGAGCTCCCGCCGTAGCTCAGGAACGGCAGGGGCAGCCCGGTCACGGGAGCGAGCCCTATCGTCATCCCGATGTTTATTATGAGATGAAAAGCGAAATAGGAGGATATGCCGATCGTCGCCAGCGACGCGAAACGGTTTTTCACCTTTGTCGCGAGATTGAATCCCCTGATTATTATGGCGGTGAAGAGGCAGAGCACGACGAACGACCCGATGAACCCCAATTCCTCGGAGAGCACGGAGAAGGCGAAGTCGCTGTGTCTTTCCGGTATGAACGCGTACATTTTCTGCGTGCCGTGGAGGAATCCCTTCCCGAAGAATCCGCCCGACCCTATCGCCACCTTCGACTGGAAAACCTGCCATCCCATGCCGAGTATATCCGATTCGGGACGCAAGAATGCCAGTATCCTTTTCTGCTGGTAGGGTTTCAACAGGTCTATCAGGACCGGGATCAAAAGCATGATCCCGAGGTTCGACAGGACGAGCAACGCGCTCCGGAGAATCTGGTCCCTCTGCCTGTACGCGAGGTACAGAATCACGACAAAGAATATGAGAAGCGGATAAGGATACGAACCGCGCTTGAAGGCGCTCTCGCAATAGATGGTAAGAAAAGCGCTCACGATGGGAGAGATAAAGAGTATCAGGAGCCCTTCGTTCAGCCCCCGCCAGAACAGCAGGCAGAACAGCATCACCGGGAAAACAAGCGCCGTGCCGAGATCCGGCTGTTTCAGGATGAGAAGAAAGGGCAGCGCCATCACGGCCGCTGCGATCGCCAGGACCTTCGGGCGGTTGGGATCGTTCTTTTTCTCGGACAGGTACCTCGCCAGTATGAATATCACGGCGATCTTCATCAGCTCGCTCGGCTGGAACCTGAAGGGCCCGAAATTGATCCACCTGCTCGACCCCTTCAGGGGCTCGAACAGGAGCACGACGACCAGCAGCACCAGCAGCACGCAGTAGGAAATAACCGCCGTGCCTTCGAAATACCTGAACGGGATGAAGAAAGCGAACAGCATCAGGGCGAGGCCCGCGACGCTCCAGACAGTTGCCGGAGGAAGAATGAACCGCCGCCGGGCCTGAAGGTATCCTGGAGCTCGGAGGGAACGTGCCCGACCGAATAGAGATTCACCAGCCCGATAAGAATAAGCAACAGGGCCGGTATGAGGATCGTCCATTCCAGGTTTCTGAAGTTTCTCTCTCCCAAGATCTCGCCTTTCCCGCTCCGGGCGGAAACGATCATCTGTATCGCGCCGCCGGAGCCCGGTCCCGGCCGGCCGTCCCGATGTACGCGCAGGCTGCCGAGCCGTCCCACCCCGCGGCGCCCCCGGCGACGACCGCCAGGGAGTCAGCCTCAGTCTCTTTTACCGGATTGAACCATGCCTTTAGTATCCTCCCGGCCATGGGAGCGGCCATCGCCCCGCCATGCCCGGCGCCCTCCATCACGATGGCGATGGCGATCTGCGGCTCGCGCACCGGCGCGAAGGCGACAAAGAGAGCGTGGTCCTTCCCCGAATTCTGCGCGGTCCCCGTCTTTCCGGCGACCGACACCCCCGCGACGGCGCTCGACCTTCCAGTGCCCGAGAGAACGACCCCCTCCATGGCCTTTTGCAGAAATGCGACGATCTTCTCGTCGATCTCGGGGATATCGGAGTAGGAAGCGTCGCTCTCGAAGATCACGGCGCCGTCCGCGGCGACTATCCTCTCGACGACATGGGGCCTTATCCGCGAGCCGCCGTTGGCGATCATCGCGGCCATCTGGCAAAGCTGCACCGGGGTCGCCAGCATCTCGCCCTGGCCTATCGAATAATTCAGCAGATGCCCCTTCGTCCATTTTTTCTTCCCGAACCTGCGGTCCATGAACGAATGATCCGGGATCGTGCCCTTCGCTTCGCTCGGGAGATCGATCCCCGTCTGCCTCCCGAAGCCGAAAAGGCGTCCCGCGTAGGCGAACTGGTCGGCCTCGAGCCTCAATCCCGCCTGGTAGAAATAGACGTCGCATGAATTGACGATCGCCTCGTAAAGGTTCATCGATCCGTGGCCTTCCGGCTTCCAGCATTTGAAATACCTGTTGCCGAACCGGTACCCGCCGTTGCACGCTTTGAGCCGCTCGTTCGGGGAAACGGCGCGGAAATGCATCGCCGCGTAAGCGACCATGATCTTGAACGTCGAGGCGGGGGGATAGGCGGCCTGCACCGTCCTGTTGAACATCGGCCTTTCGGCGTTCCGGTGCAGCATGTCCCATTCCTCGGATGTGATGCCCCCCATGAAAATGTTCGGATCGTACGAAGGCCTGCTCACGGCCGCCAGAATTCCGCCGGTATACGGATTCATCGCTATCACGGCTCCCGTTTCCCAGTCGAACTCCCTTTCCATCGCCCTCTGGAAAACGACGTCGATCGTAAGGTACAGGTCGCTCCCGGGGACCGGCGGGCGCGATTCGACGAATCCCCCCGTCTGCGCGTCGTCGACCAGCCCTTCGAACTCCCCTATCCTCGTGCCCTCCGCGCTCACCTCCACGATCCTCACCCCGTCCTCGCCCCTGAGGTATTTTTCGTACTGCGATTCGATCCCCGTCCGCCCCGTCAGGGCGCCGGGGTGCAGGTCTTCGCGCTTCCGCAACTCCTCGTCCGTCGCCTCGCCGACGTATCCGAGGAGATGCGAAGCGAGATCCCCCTCCGGATAATAGCGACGGTGCTTCATCACCAGCCGGAAGAAAGGGAAGAGCGCCCTGTTTTCTATCAGGACGGAAATCTGCTCCTTCTCGGCGGCCTGAACGACGGTCATCTCCCTTCCGTCGGGATATTTCCGTTTCCATTCCCCGAGGCTCGCGAAAAGCTTCTCCTTGCCGATGCCGAGCCATTCGCAGGCCAGCGCCAGCCTGTTCTCCTGCCCGCGAATCTTCCCCGGCAGGATGTTTATCTGGTAGGCCGGTATGTTCACCACGAGTTTCGATCCGTCGGACGACCTGATGATCCCCCTCGGAGCGACGATGCGCTCCCTCTGGATCATGTTCGAAATGGCGAGCTTTTGATAGTAGCCGCTGCGCACGACCTGGAGATAGAACAGCCTCAGCGAAATGATCGCCGCGACGCAGACGACGATCAATAACAGGGTTTTTCTCCTGTGATCCAGCACGAATTCATTCTGGAAATCAATACCCGCCACGGGGCCGCACCACCCTTCCCGGCAGAAGTCCCAGCACCCCGAACACGAGGATGCCGGCAACCGCGGTGTAAACGGCGGAGAGCAGGGAATACCTGAAGAAGGCCAGAAGCACGTCGCCGGGGTTGAACGAGGCCGTGATGTTGAGAACGATGATGTCGCTCACGAGCGCGGCGAGAAAAAGCAGCAATCCCCTGAAGAGGGCGCTGTCGGGGAAATAGCCCGAGGCGAAGCGCGATATCCCGTAGCCGAGGAGCGATTTCGCGAGTGCGTTCATACCGAGGTAAGAGGCGTTCCCAAGGTCCTGCAGAAATCCCAGGGAGAACCCGATTATAACCGCCAGCAGTGGTTTCCTGTCGAGAACCAGCACCGCGAGCAGGACGAGCACGAGATCGGGAGCCGCCCCTCCGATATTTATCCGGTGCACGAATGTCATCTGCATTATGAATACGATGACGGCCGCCGCTATCATGCGAAACAGATACATCGGTTCTCACTCCTGCTTTTCTTCGATATTCCCGAGCCTGTCGAGCATCTCCCTGCTGTTCCATTCGCGGCTTCCCATGACGATGAACAGCTCCTCGAGGGTGTTGAGTTCCGACATGCTCACCACGCTGATTATCCTCGAAAGCTCGGTCCTGTCGTCGGACACCTCCAGAACGGTTCCCACGGGGAATCCCTTCGGAAGAACGCGGCCGAGCCCGCTCGTTATCAGCGTGTCCCCCTGCTGCACGTCCTCTTCGCTGCCGATGTAATCTAGCCTGAAAAGATCCCCTCTCTCCCAGTTGAGCATCCCCACGACCCTGCTTCGCTTGTCGAGGCAGCTTACGGAGATCGATTTGTTGTTGAGCAAAAGGATCCTTGATGAAGTCGGGAATACCTGCACCACCCTTCCCACCAGCCCGCGGTACCCCACCACCGCCATGCCGGCCCTTACCCCGGCGTCGGCGCCCCTGTCCACCGTGACGGAGTGATGAAACCTGTTCGACGACCTGGCGATGACCTCGCATGGGAGAAACTGGAAGAACGAATCCTTCCGGAAACCCAGGAGCTGCCTCAGGCGGTTCCTCTCCTCCATGAACTGCGACATCCTCTCCCTTTCGTGCGCAAGAGAGACGGCGACCTCCCTGAGGGTCCTGTTTTCCTCCCTGAGCCGATCCACGCTGACGAAATAACTCCTTGTCCGCTCGACGGGGTAGAGGAGGAACGAGCTGATCGCCCTCGCCGACTCGATCTTTCCCCGCTCATCGCCGTTCAGCATGAGGAGCGACGCCATCACGGCGACAGCGAGCACCGTCTTGTCGGGATGTTTTTCGAACAGGAAGGAAATAATCTGCATCTTTACAACCGGGTGCTCTTCATAATGATCCGTTCATACACGTGAAGATTCCCCAGAATTTTTCCGGTCCCGAGCACGACGCAGGTCAGGGGATCCTCGACCACGTTGATGGGAAGATTTGTCTCTTCCTTGAGCAGGACGTCGATGCCGCCGAGAAGGGAGCCTCCCCCCGTCATCACGATCCCCCTGTCGACGATGTCGGCGGCGAGCTCGGGGGGGGTCTGCTCCAGAGCCGTTTTCAGGGCTGCGACTATCTGGCTCATCGGCTCGGCCAGCGCCTCGCGTATCTCCACGCTCGATATCCTGAGCGTTTTGGGAATGCCGGAAACGAGATCGCGTCCCTTTATCTCCATCTCGCGTTCCTGCCCGAGATTCGTCGCCGACCCGATCGTCATCTTCACCTGCTCGGCCGTCTGGTCGCCGATCAGGAGGTTGTACGCCTTCTTGATGTGCTGAACGATCACCTCGTCCATCTTGTCGCCGCCGACCCTGATCGAGATGTCGGTGACGATGCCGTTCAGGGCGATGACGGCGATTTCGGTCGTACCGCCGCCGATGTCTATCACCATGTTCCCGGACGGCTTGTCGACGGGCAGCCCGACGCCTATCGCGGCGGCTATCGGCTCCGCCACGAGGTAGACCTCCCTCGCGCCCGCGTTCTGCGCGGAATCGATGACGGCCCTTCTCTCGACTTCGGTGATCCCGGAGGGGACGCTTATGACGATCCTCGGCCGGATGAAGAATTTCTTCTTCTGGGATTTCCTTATGAACTCCCTGAGCATAACCTCCGTTATCTCGAAATCGGCGATCACGCCGTCCTTCATCGGCCTTATGGCGACGATATGATCCGGAGTCTTGCCGAGCATCGCCTTGGCGTCATGGCCGACTGCGTATACCTTCTTGGTTTTTTGATCGACGGCGACCACCGAGGGTTCGTTCAGGACGATTCCGCTCCCCTTGATGTACACGAGCGTGTTGGCCGTTCCAAGATCGATCGCGATATCATTCGATAAATATGTTGAAAACCGCCCTAACAAGAGGTCCCATCCTTTCAGACATTTACAAGTCCACGTTCCCTCATGCTGACGTAACTGTCGTCGCCGATGATGATGTGATCGACGAGGTCGATCCCCATGAGATCGCCGCACCTTGCGAAACGTTCCGTCAGATCCTTGTCCTCGCGGCTCGGTTCGGGATTGCCGGTCGGATGATTATGCACGATGATGAGCCCGGCCGCGCTGGCCGCCACCGCCGCCTTGAATATCTCCCGCGGATGAACGAGCGCGGCGTTGAGCGAACCGATCGCCACCGTCACTATCTTCAGGATGCCGTTCTTGGTGTTGAGCAGAATCGCCTTGAAGTGCTCCCTGTCGAGCGACTTCATCTCGGGAATCATCAGCCAGGCCACGTCCTCGGGCGACCGCACCTTCTTCATCTCGCGCTGCCTGCGAACGACGATCGTCCGCCTGCCCAGTTCGAACGAAGCCATTATCCTGAGGGCTCCGGCTCTGCCGATTCCCCTGAAATCCATCAGCTCCTCCAGCCCCGCGCCGACGAGGCCGTCAAGCCCGCCGTAAACATCCACTATTTCCTGCGCCAGCGACGCGCTCGAGACCGACGGCAACCGCCCCATGACGAGAGCCAGAAGCTCGTAATCCCCGATATTCTCGAAACCCCTCAGATAACCCTTCGATCTGAGGATCTCGATCGACGTTTCAGGCTTTTCCTTCACACCTCACCACCCCGCATCCTGCTGAAAGCTACCAGAACAAAGAAGCTTATTCAAGACATTTCAGACCCGTCCGGCGCCTTTTCACATTTTCCCCTTCGCGGCCTCCCGCAGGACGATCGCCGGGCCGGGAATTACCGGTCCCCGAAGCTCATCTATCCCGCCCGCCGAGCGCGATGCGCCCGCGTCCCAGCCTTTCGAGCTCCGCCATGGCGAAATCCGCCCATGCGTCGCCTGGATACCCTTCGACAAGGGCGGCGTAGCACGATATGGCGCCGTCAGGCCTCCCGAACCTTTTCTCGTGTATCCCCGCCATTCTCAGGAGAACGAACGGGACCTCCCGCGAATCGGGATACCGCGTCATGAAATTCCCGTACGCCTTCATCGCCCCGCCGTATTTGAGCGATCTTTCCATGCCGCACGCGAGGCCGAGATGTTCCTTCTCCGGCATGGCGAATCCCTCTATCGACCGCATCGCTTCCATGAAAAGAGCCTCGGCGTCCCCCCTCCTGCCCGTTTTCAAAAGGCTCGAGACCGCTTCCGCGTAATGGAACCTCGCCCTCCCCTTCTCCGCGCCGCAAAGGAAGACCCTCGCCGCTTCGGCGTGAACCTCCCCGTCATCCGGCTTTAAATCAAGATAATTCAGGAATTCCCCCTGCGCGGCGAACCATTCCGCCTTCTCGACGTGCTCCCTGGCCCTGGAAAGGGGCCTCTCGGCGCGCGCCCCGGAGAGGGCCCCGAAAAGGAGGGCCAGAACGATCCCGCAGGCGAACCCGCCGATGTGCACGCTGTAGGCGACCGACATCGCCTCCGGAGCCGAACTGCATCAGCGCGTACGCGCCCTGGTAGAGGAACCAGACGGGTATCGCGAGCAGGCCCGGGACGTGGCTCCTGCCGGCCCTGTTCACCCCCTGCAGCGGCATGAAGATCCAGTAAGCGACGTTGATCCTGGTGAAATAGAATCTCACGAGGTACGCCCCGAGAAGGCCGGATGTCGCGCCCGAAGCGCCGATCACCCCGTACATGATGAACTCGGGGAAAATGCGCGGGTCAGCAATGCGTGCGTCCATGCCCCGGCCATCGCCGAAAGCGCGAAGATCGCGAAGAAGCGCGCAGGGCCGAACCTGTCCTCGATCACCCTGCCGAAGAGGACCAGGTAAACCATGTTTCCGGCAAGGTGCAGATACCCCGCGTGCAGGAAGAGGTGCGAAAGAGACGTCGCCAGGGTCGGCCTCGCCGGGAGGAAAACAAGGTTGGAGAGATTCCAGGCGCCGCCGTATGGCGCGTATCTGTATATCAAGAATGTAATTACGCAGACGACCGCGAGATATATGGTTATGGTCGGGGCCTTGCGGACCCTGATATCGAGGCCGACCGGGAAGTAATAAAAGAAATACACCTTTCCGCCTTTGCAAAGGACGAAGCGATAGTCATGCAATTACCAGACCACCTTGGCCGGGCCGGGTAAAATCGGCGGGCATGACGATGTAATATCGAACACAGGACAAAAAAAGGGGGCCTTGAAGGCCCCCCTTTCACACTCGCGGATTTCAACAATCCTAGAAGTGATACTTGGCGCTTATCATGCTGATCGGTGTCGATTCGTAACCTTCGTAGTAGTAACCCTGCTGCATGCCGGTCAGCCAGTAGCCCATCTTGAAGGGAACAACCTTGTTGACGACGCAGTCGATGTCGAAATCGCCGAAATGGAACCCGAGGCCGAGATTCCACGAGAAGGCATCCCAGTAGAACTCGTCGGTCCAGGCCTCTTCGTACGTGTAGCTTCCGTCGCCGTCATACGTTTCCGTGTAGGACGCCTTGCCGAGATCCTTCGAGCAGCCCGTCCTGAAGGTGAGCCAATCGGTCAGGTCGCTCTCCAGGGCGAGGATGAAGCGCGGCATGACCCTGTACTTCACTTCCCAGGTGTACTCGTAATCATCGGTGTATCCGGACGGCTCGGCCTTCAATATCGAGTAGGGCTCGACGGCGAAGAGGATCATGTTGTCTTCGTTGACGGTCATGTTCGCGCCGATACCGAAGGTGAGCTCCATGTCCTTGTAGCCGTAACCCTCGTCCGTGTACTCAGTCCTCGACCGGGGAATAGGCGAAATCCCTGCTCTTGTAGCTGACGTAGGGAACGAAGGTGATCTCGTCGTTCCATTCGTAGAAGAGGCGTCCCTCTCACCGACATCATCTTGCCCGGATCGAGTTCATAATCATCATCGTACCCTCCCGATCTTCCTCGTCCGAATCCTCGTACATGTCGGTCACCTTGGTGTAATCGCCGGCGATATCGGCGTCATGTTGTCGCCGATATCCATCCTGAAGCCGAGGCCGATCGTCGTGTAGGCTGTCGTTTCTTCGGCGTCGTAATTGTCGTCGCCGTCCTGTCCTCTTCATTCCACTTCTCGCTGGCGCGGCTGAAAAAGAGGCCGAACGACATCTTGTCCATCTGGTAACCATAGGCGACGACATACTTGTTCTCGAGCGTCCAGTCGCCCGCGCTGTAGTCTTCCCACGAGTCGTAAATGTCATAGACGAGACCGTAGTTTTCGTTGACTCCCCATGTCTCGCGCATGAAACCCATTCCGAGGGTACCGTATTTCCCTTCCTCGCCGAGGGCGTAGGTCATCGCGAAAACCGCGTCGGGCTCATCGTAGTAATAATCGTAGTTCCACGTCGTCACGATGAGCAGGTTCGAGTAGGACGGAAGCGTGGCATACCATTTGTAAACGTTGGCGTCGTCGCAGATGTAGGGCGCCGTGTAGCCGCCGAGAGCCATGATGCGCGACTCGGTCGCCATCACTGTGCCTGACAACAGCATGATCGCCGCCAGACTCAAAAGAATAACCTTACGCATTTACAACCTCCTGTTATGCTTCTTCCTGAATTGAAAGAAGCCCTCAGGTTTCGAGTTCTATATTACCGCGCGATGTGCGCGGATCGTTTCCGGTATTCAGATCAGTTTGATTTTTTTAAAAGCGCTAATTCTTCGCTCTCGCTGTCCCCCCTTCCATCGTCCTGAGCCGGAACCCTGGAATCTGCAGCTCTACTGCAGCCCCGTTTAAGACATCTACCGGCCGCCCCCGAAGGAGTCGCCGGGTATAAAGATCCGAGGAATCCTCCTTTCAGAACACTCGAATACGCATAATCAATTTTCGGGCGAAACATTAGAACAGAGGCCAAATCTTGTCAACACATTTTTTATCATTTGTTAATTTTCCGTTAGCGCCCTTTTCAACATTCTTCCCCGGCCCTCGGGCGCCCTCCGGGAAGGTCATGAAACGACCGACCGGGCGAAGAGAAGTTTGCCCGCGAGTTTCTCCTCGAAGAGGGGATCGCCTTCCCTGAGGCTGTTGACCCTCACCTCTCCCCGGGCGTGCACGAACCTTCCGCCGCCGAGCGATATCGCGACATGCGTGACCCTTCCGCCATCGCCGAAGAAAAGCAGGTCGGCCGGACCGGCGCGGTCCCGGTCATCCGCCCCGATATACTCCCCGATTCCGGCTTGCTGAGAGGCATCCCTCGGCAGGCGTATCGCCCTCCATGAGAAAGACCCTCTTCACGAGCCCGGAGCAATCGAACCCCTTCGCCGAGGTCCCTCCCCAGACGTAGGGTATGCCGGAAAAACTCATCGCCCTGTCGGTTATCCTTTTTCTCACGTCCCCGCCGGTCGCCGGCGGGCAAAGAAGCCCCGCCCTGAAGAACCCCGATTTACCCCCGGGAAGCCGGACGGTGACGAGGCCTTCCCCGGCCGGACGCGCCACGAGGAGCGTGCCCGCCGTGACGTCCGAAACCGGGATGCTGTCCTCCTCCGGCCCTGAGCGCACATAGCCGACGCTCGCCCCGACGCAGGTGCCGGCTTCGCTCCGATACTTCGCAACCTCGGCCTTCGGCGTCTCGGCGACATGCCAGGACCTCACCCAGCCGTGATAATCATCCTCCATCCTGACACGGAACCAGTCGCCTCTTCGCTCCAGAGCGGTCATCGTCTCGCCCATTATGGCCTGCGTCAGAAGCTCGCTCGAGTGCTCCGGCTCCCTTCTGATATCGGCGACGCTCGCGACGGTCCAGAGCACCGTGTCGACGTCGGATCCCGAGAGGTGGAAGATGGCGGTTTCCCCTGAAGCCGATCTCATCGCCACGAGCCCGGGAGCCGATTTCACGATCGAAAATCCGGGAAGGCCCTTTTCGACCGCGGCAAGAAGCTCGGGCCTGCTGAGCTCGACGCCGAGAGATCCGCCGCTTCCCGGCAGGGCGGAGAACCAGCTCGATCTGTTATCGAAGCCGAGCTCCCTTTCCTTCGCGCCGAGAGCTTCGATTATCGCCTGTACCGTGTCTTTCAAGATAAAACGGCTCCCGTATGGAAATCATTTCCGGCAAATCGCCGGGGCCGGGGAAACGTTCGCGCGCGGGCCTTCTCCGAAGGCGCCTATAATCCGCCGCGAATCGTCTTCGACGCCCGAAAACATCTTTGGATCGAGGATATCCCTCAACCCGTCGCCGAGAAGGTTAAGCGAGCAGACCGTCAATGTCAACACAAGCCCGGGGAAGAGGGTGAGCCACGGGGCGGTCCGCATGAATGCTATCCCCCCCGATATCATCCTTCCCCAGCTCGGAGCCGGAGGCTGCACTCCGAGGCCGAGGAAGCTCAGGCTCGATTCGGCCATTATCGTCATGCCGAGCCCGATCGTGTAGACGACGATGAGGGTTGACAGGCACTGCGGAAGGATATACCCGGCGACGATCTTGAAGTGCCCCGCGCCGGCCGCCATGGCCGCCTGGACATATTCGCGCTCCCTGACCGCCAGGACCTGGGCGCGAACGAGCCTCGCCATCGCCGCCCATCCGACGACTCCGAGAACGGTGAAGAGGGTGACGAGCCCGGGCGTCGCGACGGCCATGATCGCTATCAGGAGAAGAAGGGTCGGGAAGGCGAAGGTTATGTCGGCGAGCCTCATGATGATCGAATCCGCCCGTTTCCCGCCGTAGCCGGCCAGTGTCCCGAGCGCGATCCCGAGAAGAAGTGAAATCGTCCTCGCGACGAACCCCACGGTGAGGGAGACCCTTCCGCCCCGCAGCACCATCAGAAGAAGGTCGCGGCCGAAGGCGTCGGTGCCGAACGGATGAGCCGCCGATGGAGCCTCGAGGGAGCGGTCGAGGTCGATTTCATCCCGTCCGCCCGAAGGGATCATCCCGGAAAGGGAGACGGCAATCACGACGAGGCCGAGAACGGCCAGCCCCGCGCAGGCGCTTCGGCTGCGCCTGAACCTGGAGATGAATTCCTTCAAACCCGCCTTCATCAGGCCCCCCTCTGCCTTATCCTCGGATCTATCAGCCCGTAACTCACGTCTACAAGAAGGTTTACGACTACGAACAGGACGGCCATGAAAAGAATCGAGCCCTGTATGACCGGGAAATCCCTCTTCATGATCGCCTGGACGATGTACCTGCCGAGGCCCGGCCACCCGAAGATCGTTTCGGTCAGGACGGAGCCGCTGAGGTAGCTTCCGAAATCGGTTCCGACGATCGTCACGACGGGGATCAGGGCGTTGCGGAAAACGTGCTTCGCCATCACGCTCGACTCGGCAAGCCCCTTGGCCCTTGCCGTCCTCACGAAATCGCCGCTTCCGGCCTCCATGAAACCCGCCCTCGTCACCCTCGCGATCGTCGCCATCGAGGCGAAGGAGAGGGTCAGCGCCGGAAGAACGAGGTATCTGAGGGAACCTCCGCCGAAACCCGACGGGGGAAGAAGCCGGAGTTTGATCGAGAAAAGATATATGAGCATCAGCCCGAGCCAGAAGACCGGTATGGAAACCCCCGCGAGGGAGAGGGCCATCAGCGGCCTTCCGAGCCGGTCGTACCTCCTCCACGTCGAAAGCATTCCCGCGAAGACGCCCCCCGTAACCGCGAGCAGCATCGCGCTCGAAGCGAGAAGGAGGGTGCGCGGGAATCTCTCCGCGATGCTCTCCGATACCGGCCTGCCCGTGACGAACGACCTTCCGAGATCGAACCGCGCGAGCCGGCCGAGGTAATTCAGGTACTGAACAAAAAGAGGCCTGTCAAGGCCGAGCTCCCTCCTCATCCCTTCAAGCGTCTCCTCGTCGTACCGTTCGCCGGCCAGCGAGAGAACCGGGTCGCCCGGGATGACGTACATGAGAAAGAAGGTTATCGTCACGACGCCGAAAAGGATCGGGACGAGCAGCAGGAGCCTGTTGGCCATGAAACGAAGCAATCCTTCTCACCTCTCGCGAAAGGAGACATCGGTGAACTTGACGCCGGTCTGTATCACGGGCATCCTGTACCCCTCGAGATCGGGGGAGACCGCCTCGTATTTAACAGGGAACCAGAGAAATATCCACGGCGCCCCTTCGTACACCCTTTCCTCGACGGCCCTGTAGAGACGGGCGCGTTCTTCCGCGTCCCCCGTCATCGAAGCCAGCGCGAGCATCGAGTCCACGCAGGCGTCGACGTAGGAGACCCTGTTCCCTCCCCCGCCGGTTTTGGAGGAATGGAAAAGCGGCATGAGAAAATTCTCGGCGTCGGGGTAGTCCGCGATCCAGTCGAGGTAAAAGGCGTCTGGGGTTCCCTGGTCGATCGCCTGCTTGAAGGCGCTCCATTCCCTCGTCACGATCCTCGCCCTCACGCCCACCTTCGCCAGATAGGCCTGCACCGCCTCGAGTATCCGCCCCGCCTCGGGATTTTCCCGCTGCCATATCTCCATCTCGAATCCGTCGGCGTAGCCGGCTTCGGCAAGAAGCGCCCTCGCCTTGTCGGGGTCGTATGGATAGAGATCGGGCCCGGTCTCGCCTCCCTTCAGAACGGGCGGGACGCTCCCGCGCGATCTTGTCGCCGCACCGAACAGGATCTTCGCGATTATGGTCTCGACGTCGACGGCGGCGTTAAGGGCCCTTCGCACCCGCGCGTCAGTGAAGGGCTCCTTCCTGTTGTTGAGGCCTATGTACGATGTTCGAAGCTCCTCCTGCCTCATAAGGCCGGCCCCCGCCGTTCTCCATATCTCAAGTTCGGTCCTCGGAATCTCCAGGATATCGAGGCCGCCCACCTCGAACTCCGCTATGGCGGTCATCGTCTCGGGGAAGATCTTCAGGATTATCCCCTCGATATTCCCCCCCCTGTCGGCGCTGTAAACGTTCCTGCCGAAGAATCACGGCCTCCCCCTCCTTCCAGTCCGAGATCCTCCACGGCCCGCTTCCGGCCGGCGCCCTTCCGTAATCCCTGCCGAGCCTTGCCGCTTCGCGGCTGTTCACGATCGCCGCGGCGGGCATCGACAGAAGGCTGAGGAAGTGAGCGGCGGGCCTCTCGAGGATCATCACGACGGTGGCGCTGTCCGGCGCGGCGAGACAACCCTCGTCGAACGCCCCCCCGGCGTGAAAGGCGGCGGCCCCGCGAAGAGGCTCCAGCACCCACCACCTGGGCGAAACCGTCGAAGGATCGAGAAGACGCCTGAAGGAGAGGACGACGTCTTCGGCGCGAAGAGGCGTCCCGTCGGGAAACCCGGCGGCGCCGAGAGTGAAGACGTAGGTCAGCGCGTCCGCGGAGACGGACCATGAGACGGCAAGGTCGGGGGCGATCCTTCCCGAACCGTCAAAACGCACGAGGTTCGAGTGGGTCAGCGATACGAGCATGCCCGACGAATAATCGACCGCGTACGCGGGATCGGCCGTTGTCGGCTCCGTCTGCAGGGCGAGCCTCAGTATCGGCCTTTTCTCTTCGCCCGAACAGGACTGCATGATGATCAGGAGGATCAGGAGGACAGGCGTCAATGCCTTGCGGCGCGCGAACGCGTCAGTACATCTGAGTGTCGACAAGTCGATATTCTCCGCCTCCAATCGTGTTCTCGAAGATGTATACCAGGCCCTTGGAATCGTAATACCACAACTGATAACTGCTGCCCGAGGCGAACTGGTTCCCCGCGCGGTCCGTTATCCTGTCCGGATCTCCGTTACGGATGAAGACGCGGCCCATGTCGGTTTCCCATCCGGGCCGCTTCCTGGAGAAGGTCCCGACGGCGTGCCTGACCCTCCTCAGGAACTCGCTCAGCCCTTCATTGACGCCGGTCGTCCTGGTCGGATCCCTCTCTTTCCAGAAAGCGTACCACATGCTCTCGCGTTCTTCGGGCGCGAGCGTTCTCGAGGCCGGCCAGTTCCTCCCGTTCCGCCACTATCGAGAGAAGGCTCAGCAGGGAGCTGAAATTCTCCTTCAGCATCGAACCGTTCAGAAGGATCACGAAAGGCTCCTGAACCGAGGTCCTCGTCCCGGATCCCGGGATCTCGGCGGCCAGGGACAGGGTATAGAAACCGACCTGGAGGTGATCCACGTTCAGATCGGCGCAGAATCCCGACTGTCCCGAGGTCGAAAGGGCGACGCTCTGCCTGTTGTAGGCGACGGTCCGCCCGCCGGCGTCGGTTATCTTCGCGCTGATCGTGCACCCCGCGGCCCGGGGATCCCCCGGCTCCGATATCGTCTCGAAATATATCCGCATCCATGACCGGAAATCGAGGAAGACGCCCCCGGGAAGAGCCTGAAACCCGTTTTCGGAAGGCTGCGCGCAGATCGAAAAGGCCAGTTCGCCCGCCGGCGGCTTGCCGTCCGGCCTGTCATTCGCCGGCATATGGAACGCGGGGGTCGAAAGGCGGATCTTCCCGCCGCCGACGCCGACGATCTTTATCCGGCCTTCCCTCTCGAATCTGCGGGTCGTATCGAGAACCTCTATGATCACCTTGACGGTGTAGTCGCCCGGCGTCGCCCGGAAGGATCTCCTGACCGTCGATTTCAGGTTCGAGGAACGGGTCTCTTGATATGAAGCGACCGATACCGTCTCCTCCCAGACATCCCCCCTGGGGAGTCCGCGCATCGCCCTGCCGAGATCGACGTAAACGCGGTAGCGCGCCTCGAATCCGCCGTCCCGTTTCAGGAAGACGAGGCTCCTGTAGTCGACCGCGGCCTGGACGATGATCACCTGGCCCTGCTGCTCCTCGACGCCCTGGCTGATCGAAAGCTCGAACGGAGTGTCCGCGGAAAGCATCCTCACCTGGCCGCGAACGGAAGAGGGCGTTGCCTGGAATAGAAGAGCCGATATCAATATCGGGATCAGCGCGGCGCGGCGGGGCGGGGAAGAAGAATCCGAAAAGCGCATTTCAAACCTCCATTGACCGAAGTATAGACTCCCCCGATCCCGGAGGCAACAATTTACGGCCGTTGAAAGGGGGAAGAACCGCGGCGCGGCGGTTATCGGAAAGCGCCGCGCCGGCTCCCGGCGAAATCCCGCCTTTGAGACGGGATCGAATACGCCGCTATTCGTAATGAAGCGCGTTTATCGGATCCATCCGGGCCGCCCTGTTCGCCGGATACATCCCGAAGATCAGGCCGATCGAAGCGGAAAAGACGAAAGCGATGACTATCCATATGAAGGGGACGGAATAGGGGAACCTGATAAGGTGGGCGACCCCCCTCGCGGCGGCAAGCCCCAGGATTATCCCGATAATACCTCCCGTGCCGGTCAGCGTCGCCGCTTCGACGAGAAACTGCTGGAGAATGTCGCTTCTTCTCGCCCCCATGGCCATACGGATACCCACCTCGCGGGTCCTTTCCGTAACGGAGATCAGCATGATATTCATCACGCCGATCCCTCCGACCATGAGGCCTATCGACGAAATCACCACCAGTATCAGCGCTATGCTCCTCGTGACGTTGGCGAGGAGGTCCCTGAAAGCTTCCGACGTGGTCACGTGGAAGTCGCTTTCGGCGCCGGGGGCGACCTTTCTTCTCACGCGCATCAGGGCCTCTATCTCCTCCTTCCCCTCATCCAGGGTGAATTCGGGTTTTATCGTGACGCCGATCTGATAATCGTCGAATTCGCCCGACATATCCTTCTCGAAGGTCGTATACGGCACGCAGGCGAAATTATCGCCTATGCTCCCCATGATATGCTCCCTCGATTTAAGCGCGCCGACCACCTCATATTCGAAATTCCCGATCCTTATCCTCTTCCCCACGGGATCGCGGTTGGGGAAGAGATCCTTTGCCGGCCCGTATCCCAGGACGACCACCCTCCTGCTCCTGTCGACCTCGAACCCGGTGAAAAACCTTCCTTCACCGATCTGGATGCTGTACATCGAACCGAAATTTTCCGAGGTGCCGATGACCTGTATGAGGTTCGTCCTCTCAGCCTCGTACCTCAGCACCCGCATCCTGCCGCCCGGGTCTATCTCGAGATCGACCTGGTCGACCGTTTTGCACTGCCCGGCTATCGCGTCGGCGTCTTCGAAGGTAAACTGTTTCCTCCGGAACTGTTTTTCCCTTGTCTCCTCGTCGGCGAACGGATCGAACCTCGAAATGAAAAGGTACGGCTTGTTGGACGAGATTATGTCCTCCTGGACCCTGACGCTGAGCCCCGACATCACCGTTACCATGGCGAGGACCGTGGTCACGCCGATGGCGACCCCGACGATGAGCAGGCTCGAACGCATCTTGTGCGTCCTGATGACGTCGAGCGCCTGTTTGAAATTCTCGACCCAGACCTGCTTCTGGTCGCGTTTATCATTCCGTCTGCCGTCGCCTTCGGACACGATCCCTCCCTTTACATGTCACTCTACTCATGGTGAAGGGCGACCACCGGATCGAGATTTGCCGCCTTGCTCGCGGGATACGTCCCGAAGATCAGCCCGATCAGAAACGTCACTATAAGCCCTGCGGCTATCGACCACGGCGCGATCACGTAGGGAAGGGGGGAGACCATCGAAATGACCGCGGCGATCGTGAAACCGATCGCTATCCCGGCGATGCCGCCCACGAGGGAAAGGGTGATCGATTCCACTATGAACTGCCACACGATATTCGACTTTCTCGCGCCGAGCGCCTTTCTGAGCCCCACCTCCCTGGTCCTCTCGGTGACGGAGACGAGCATCACGTTCATGAGGACGACCCCTCCAACGACGAGGGATATGGACACTATGAATATGAGGGCCTTGAAAATCGAAGAGGAGATCCTTTCCCAGAGCGATATGAGGTTCTGCGAGGTGATGACGCTGAAATCGTCCTTCTCCGACGGCTTGAGCCTGTGGCGTATGCGCATCGCCATCGTGGCTTCGTCGACGGCCTGATCCAGCAGCTCGATGTCGGCCGCCTTGACCTTGATCTCTATCGACTCCCTCGAACCGTACGTCTTGAGGAAGGTGCTTATGGGCACGAACGCGAACCTGTTCCTCGATTCGCCGAAAACGGTCCCCTGGTCCTTGACGACGCCGATCACGCTGTAATGCTTCCTCCCTATCTTGACCTTTTTCCCCAGCGGGTCGCCGCCTGCCGAAGAGAAGCTCCTTGAGATCCCATCCGAGAACCGCAACGGCCGCGCTGGTGTTGTCTTCGAGGCGGGAGATGTGCCTGCCGGAGTGAAGCTCCGCCTTCTCGATCATCGGGTATTCCTCGGAACGCCCCTTGATTTCGATTTCCTGTATTTCCTTGCCGAGAAAAACGACATTGTCGCGCGAATCCAGGGCGGCGCCGATGAACGAGGCCGAAGGCACCCATTCCCTGATGTATTCGACATCGCTCATCCGAATGACCGGGTTCCTGGCGATTGCCTCCAGAAATGCGTCGAGGTCCGTGATGGCCTCGAAGAAATTGATCCTCTCGATCGAGAAAACGTTGCTGCCCTCGCCCGCCACCTCTTCCTTGACGTAATCGTCGATGCCGCCTATCAGGGAGACCACGGCGATCACCGACATCGTTCCCACGATGTTGCCGAGAAGCGTGAGGAAGGTCCTGAGCTTGTTTTCTTTCAAAGCGCTGAGCGCTATCCGGATTCCCTGCAAGATGAGCATGTCGTGAATATCCCGGGCGGTCGGCCCTTCCACGGATTCATTATTACTTCGACGCTTTCTTCTCCACCTTTATCCTCTGGCCGTCCTTGAGATCCCTTATCGCCTTGAAATTGCCGCTTACGACATCCTCGTCGCCCTTCAGCCCCTTGAGCACCTCGAAATGCTTCTGGCTGGAAATCCCGACGCTGACGGGTGTGAATTTCGCCCTGTCCCCCTCGACCGTGAAAACTCCCTCGATCTCCTTCTCCCCGTCGCTTCCCGCCGTGGAGTCGGAGGCGGCGTAATCCTTCAAATCCTTTTCCCTCCTCACGGTGAGGCTCTGTATCGGGATGCTGACTACCTTTTCGCGCTCGGCTACGGTTATCTCCGCGTCCGCCGACAGCCCCGGCCTCACGTCGGGGATCGTGTCGGTGATCGTTATGACGACCTTGAAATCGACCCCCTGCTGGCCCGACGAAAGAATCGGGCTGTTGCCGACCTCCGTCACCTCGCCCGCGTACGAAGTATCGGGGAAGGCGTCGAGGGTCACCTTCGCCGTGTTGCCTATCCTGATATTGACGACCTCGGTCTCGTCGACCTCGACCTCCGTCTCGATGGTCGACAGGTCGGCCACCGTCATCAGAACGGTGCCCGCGTTGTTCAGCGTCCCCATTATGGCGATCTCGCCTTCCTCGACGTTGAGCCTCGTCACGATTCCGTCCATCCCGGACGTGATCGTAACCTCCCTGAGGTTATGCCTGGCGCTTTCAAGAAGGGCCTGCTGCTGCCTGACCTGGTTGCGCGCCGAATCGAGGTTCGAAACGGCCACGTCATAATCGGTCTGAGCCCTTTCCACGTCCTGCTCCGTCGCCAGTTCCCTCGCGAACAGCGTCCTGACCCTGCCGAGATCGCTCTCGGCCTTTTTCAACTGAACCTCGGCGCTTATCCCGGCCGCCTGGGAGGCGTCGAGCGAAGCCCTGATCTGCTCGACCGTCGATTCCAGCTGCACGGGATCGATCTGAATCAGGAACTGCCCCTTCTTCACCAGATCGCCTTCCTTGACGGCGACCCTGGTCACCTTGCCTATCGTGCTCGCGCTTATGTCGACCTGCCTCTTCGGCCTTATGCTTCCCGAGGCGGAGATGATCATGGAAAGGTCGCGCGTCTCGACCTTCTCGGTTTGAACGGGCAGGGCTTTCCCCCTCTTCGCCTTCAGGTTGACGGCCACGAGAACCGCCACGACGATGACTACGGCCAGAACAATCCAGTATTTCTTCCTCATGGAATCCCCCTGGTGCGTGAGCTGATTGCTTTAATTTATTATTTAACAGCGGATTAAATCCATACCTATGACTGATCTCAGTGTCGCACGGGCTCGTCGTATTCGATCCTGCCGTCCCGCAATCTCACGATTCTCTTCGAATGCTCGGCTATATACTCTTCATGGGTCACCATGATGATGGTGTTTCCCATCGCCGAAATCTTGTTGAATATGCTCATGATCTCTTCCCCGGTCGTGCTGTCGAGATTTCCCGTCGGCTCGTCGGCGAGTATCAGGGAAGGCCGGTTGACGAGGGCCCTCGCGATCGCGACCCTCTGCCTCTGGCCCCCGGAAAGCTCGTTGGGCCTGTGGTCCGCCCTGTCTGCGAGCCCCACCGACTCCAGGGCCTCTCTCGCCCTTCTCCGCCTCTCGTCCGAGGGGACTCCCCCATAGATGAGCGGCAGCTCGACGTTCTGAAGCGCCGACGCCCTGGGAAGGAGGTTGAAGGTCTGGAAAACGAATCCTATCTCCTTGTTCCTGATGAAGGCGAGCTCATCGTCGGTAAGATTGCTCACTTCCTTGTCGTTCAGCACGTAGACCCCCGAAGTCGGCGTATCCAGGCATCCGAGGATATTCATGAACGTCGATTTGCCCGATCCGGAGGGGCCCATAATGGACACGTATTCGCCTTTTGCTATCTCCAGGTCGACGCCGGCGACCGCCTCGATCTTCTGGATCCCCACTTCGTAGATCTTCTTGACGTTCTTCACCTTGATGAGCATCGGATTAATCCTCCAGACGATCCCGTGCCGTACTTTCACGATACAGTGGAGAACGGCTTTTATTCAAAATTTCTTTCTCCCGTGGCCCTCGCGAGGTCCGCGACTCCGACGAGATAATCGCATTTGGCGTCGATCACGTCGGCCTTGGCCTGGGTCAGCGCCATCAGGGCGTCGATCGTCTCCAGCATCGTGCCCTGCTCCGACCCTGTAACGCTCCTCGGCGAGCCTCACATCCTCCATGGCCTGCTCGACCGTTTCCGTCGCGACGCCGATCCTTTCCATGGCTTCCCTGATCCCGAACTGCAGGCTCTTGATCTCCTTTATCGCATCCAGTCTGCTTTTTTCAAGATTATATTCGGCTATCCGGTAGTCCGCCTTGGCCGACGCGAGGCTCGAGCTCGTCTGGAAGCGATCGAATATGTTGAGGCTGATGTATCCTGTGATATTCCAGGTGTACTCCTCCTTGAAGAAATTGAGGTTGTCCACCATCTGCCTGTCGTTCCAGTAGTATCCGAAATTGGCTCCCAGGACGGGGAACCAGCCGCTGCGCGCCTCGCTGACCATCGACTTCGCCGATTTCATCCCGTACTTCAGGCTCTTCAGATCGGGCCTGTTCTCCATCGCGTATTCTATCTGCGCATCGGCGTCGAACCGGTCGGGGACGTCAATGACGAGCGTCGTGTCGACTTCGACCGTCGTGGCGGATTTCATGTTGAGCAGCGCGAGCAGATCCTCCCTCGCCAGCTCGACCTGGTTCCTCGTACCGATCATCGACAGCCTGGTGTTGGAGAGCCTGACCTTGGCCTTCAAGACGTCGGCCCTTGTGGCCGAACCCACCTCGAGCAGGGCTTCGGTGCGTTCGAGATTCTGCCTGGCCTGCTCCATGCTCTCTTCCTGCACGTGCAGCAGCATCCTGTTTCTCACGAGGTTGTAGTAGGCCCTGATGACGCCCGCCGCCATCATGTCCCTCGTGTATTCGTACCGCTCCCTCGCGGAATCCCTGTTGAATCTCGCCGCGTTGATCCGGCTTATATTGCCTCCGCCGTCGAAAAACACCATGTCCGATTGTTATCCTGAAGGCGAAGTTGTCGTAATCGAACCCGCTGGTCTGAACGGGCCTTCCCTGCGAATCGAACTGGACGGACGAAGGTCCGTAGAAAACGTGGCCGCGCGAGAACGCGGCGGAAAGGCTCGGCAGAAGATTCCCGTAGCTGTACTTCAGGCTGCTCTCGCCCTTTTTCACTCCCTGGGCCGCCACGTGGATTTCGGGATTGTTTTTAAGCGCCTCCCTGATGCACTCCTCCAGCGAGAGCACCTGCGCCTCGAGCCTGCCCGCCTGAAGAGCGGGAAAAACGACGGCAAGCGCAGCGATAAGCGCCATCCGTGCCGTTCGATCGATTTTCATGCCGGTTTACCTTTCCTTTTGTTGCGGACTATCGTGACGTAAACGTTCCATTGATATGTGTTACGACAAAGAACGCCCATTAGTTTCATTTAACGATACGGCTATGTCAACTTATTATATTTCAAGCCGTGATGCCGCGACGGCCGGCCGGTGATCGCTCGGTCCGTGATCCCTTCGCCGCCCGAAAAAAAAGGTCCGGAGATTTCCGGACCTTTTTCCATTTATCGATTTGCGGCCGGGTGTTTCATCGGCCGTGCAATTTGAACCTGATCGGGCACCGCCATCGAAGCCCTGACCGGAACCGTTCTCTGCTTGGCCGGCTTGAAGAGGAACTTCTGGGCCGCCGCGAGAGCAGCCTTTTCCATGGCCGGCGTCACGTCCGACGAGATCACGTTCGCCTGCTCCACCTTCCCGTCGACCCCGATGACCACCCTTATAACCACGGTGCCCTCGATACCGGCGTTCTGAGCCAGTTGCGGGTACTGCGGCGCGACCGATTTTACGAGAATGGGCGGCTCGTCGAAGGCGTAGAACTCCTGGGCCGACTCGGACGGCGGGGGAGGCGGCGGAGGAAGATTCTCTATCCTGTCGAAACTCGTGGGAGCTATCTCCGTTTCCTCGTCCACTTCCTCGCCCTCTTCCGCGGCCATCGGTATGACCGGCTGGTCGATCTCCTGCGGCGGAGGCGGGAGCTCGAAATCGTCCGCCGTCTGAACGACGATGAATTCCTGCTCCTTCAGAACGTAGGGCTTGAATTCGAACGGCGGCGAAAAATAAACGGCCAGAAAATGGATGATCAGGGTAACGTAAAGCGAGTTGCGGACATACCTCCCGTAACCGCTTTTAAATTCAACATTTGCAGTAGCTACGATTGCCACGCTTTGCCCCTTGTCTTTAAGAACCTTCTTCGTTCATCGAAACGAAGGTTACGTTGACGGCGTTGGCTTCTTTCAATTGTTCCATTATCTCGGAGACCAGGTTGTATTTCGTCCTGTGATCCACGTTGAATGCCACGATCAGCATCGGGTCCTCCTCGAACCTCGACGAAATGACCGCCTTGATGTTGTCCGACCTGACGAGTTTGTCGTTTATGCTGATCCTGTTGAACCTGTCGGCCCAGATATGGACCAGCCTCTCCCGTTCCAGCTCGCTCCCGGATTCCGCTCGGGGCAGCGTGATAGGCAGCCCTTCCTCCATCTTGAAGATCGTCGTGACCATGAAGAATATCAGCAGAAGGAAGATGATATCCGCCATCGACCCTGTAGGAATACTGTTTGTTACCCCCTGAGTCTTTTCTATCTTCAAAACGCGTCTCCTCTTACGATCCGGATTTCATTGTTCTGAGTGATATGCGCTCCGCGCTGGCAAGCCTCAGCTCATCCAGGATGTCTATCATGACACCGTACTCGGCATCGGGATGCGTCTCGATGACTACGACCAGTTTGTCGTTCTGTGTAAGCTTGTTCTCGATGAACACCTTTAGATCCTCGATGGCCACCGGGCCGGATCCTCTTGCGACGATCGAGCCGTTGGCGTAGGCCTGAAGAACGAGAACGTTATCCTTGCTCAACTTAACCGATTTTGACTGCTGGCCCGGCAGGGCCATCGGCAGCCCTCCTCGACGGCGAACATCGTCGTCACAAGGAAGAAGATCAGAAGCAGGAAGTTGATGTCCGACATCGGCGCGCTGTTGATTTCGGTCGATACCTTGCCGCTCTTCTTGATCATTATCGATGCTCCGATTACTTACTTTTCAACGCCCAGTTCTATGAGTTCATTTACCAGCTCCGCCGAGGCCTCTTCCATCTCGAGGACGAACCTGTCGATCCTCGACACGAAGAAGGAATGCCCGAGGCTTGCCGGGATGGCTATGATAAGACCGGTTGCCGTCGTGATAAGGGCCTCCTGGATACCGGAAGCCACGACCTTCGCGCTTACCTGCTCGGCCGCTGCGATGGCCGCGAAAGCGCTGATCATACCGGATACCGTCCCGAGGAACCCGAGAAGGGGAGCTACCTGCGATACCGTCGCGATCGCGACGAGCCCGCGCTCCAGGAACGAGGTCTCGATGCTTCCCGCCGTCTCGATGGCTTCCTTCACTGCGTCAGGACCTCTTCCGGCCCTGAGAAGCCCCGAGTGCAGAACCGCCGCGATCGGGCCCCTTGTCCTTTCGCACACCTTCAAAGCGCTGTCTAAGCCCTCCGACCGCATCGTGACCAGGATCTCGTTCATCAGCTTCCTGACGTTGATTCTGGCCCGGGCGAGAGTGATCATCCTCTCGATGATGAAAACGATTGCCGACTATGGACGCGAGAAGGAGGGGATACATGAAAATGCCGCCGGCCAGGAACTGCTTTCCGATGCCGCTGTGCTTGAGATTGTAGAAGACCGTTCCCAGTCTCTTCTTTTCGGCCATCAGTTCGACCTGACTGGCGACCACCATCGAATCGTTGGCTGCCGTGCCGATGGAATCCCGGGCCGACTGTACCGTCATCGTCGCGGGGGCCGCCGCCTCCGCTCCACCCGTCTGCGCACACAGGACCGATGGGGAGACGATAACAAGACAAAGTGCAAAAGCTGACCAAAGAGCCTTCGCTGAAAGCCTTCTCTGTACCATACTTCGCGCTCCTTCTGCGAAAAACGGATTAAGATACTCTGTATATCCGTCGGAACTTCTTATTCCTTGGATGACTGACCGATCGAATCCAATCTCTCCGTAACCGAAGTAAAATAGTTTATGCTGAAACCGTTGTCAATCAAAAATTCCCGTGGTTCGGGGGGAGTCGAATTCCTATTCCCCGGAACTCTCCTCGATGCTGTTTATCAAAGTCTTCGGAGGTGCCCACGAGGACGTAATTACCGACCCCGTCCTTGTCGACGAAGAGAAATCTAAAGCCCGAATCTATCGTCATGAGCTGATCACGCTTGAAAAGCGGTTTTCCCTTTATCGTGTATATCCATATCTCGTACCCGCCCGTATCCATGCCCCCGCCCCGGTAGGGCCTGCTCCGGTTATTGAGCAGGTCGTACATCTGGACCTCTTCCGTCCCGAGCCCCTTCATCGTGTTATGAACGACCACCTTGTACTGATCCTCGAGCTTGTCGATCGCCTCGTTCAGATCAGTCCTGTTGAAGGGGACGCTTTCGGACATTATCTCCTCGGGAAATCCGAACCTGATGAATATCTGCCCGCGGTCGGTGACCGCGCCCTTCCTGAAGTCGCCGAAATTGGCGTTCGCGTAATTGACCCGCTGCATGAAGGTCTCGTACGATTCATTCACGGCGGTATGAGGGGTGGGGTCGTTCTCCTCCCAGTACCGATTCATGATCTTTTCCTGCTGCCCGATGCTCGCATCACTGAAGTCGTCGTATTCCGGATCGGTGAAAATCAGCCTCGCTTCAAGCATTATATCCCTTTGCGGCCTTATCCAGTTCATGATCTCCCAGGCGACCGAGAAATCCTTTCCCGAGATGCCGTGGATCCCTTCGCCGAAAATCTCCACCGCCAGATTGTAGCTGCCCGCCGGCCAGGTGTTGACGTCGAAGGCCCCGAAAACCGACGCGCTCCCCCCGGACACCGCGCAGTCGAGCTCCAGCGAGTCGATGCGCTCCCCGTTGCCGCCGACGACCGCGGCGAAAACGCCCATCGAGTCCACAGCGATATTCTCAGGCACCATGGCATGAATGAAGAAGGACAGGGTGTCGTTTTTCAGGCCGTATATCCCCATGGGATTGGGGATGTACTGCCCGTCTGCGCTTTTACCCCAGAGGAGGAAAGGCCCGCCGACGGCCAGGCTGCCCTCTTCGAAAACCGGCACCTCCAGCCTCTGTCCCTCGAAAGCCGAATAGTTGTGCTTCTTCCTCAGCATCCCGAGCAGCGTCTTCTTTCCCCTGTTCAGGTCCTCCAGCCTGGCGCCGAGGGTATAATCGCCGGGAACGACGCTGCAGGAGTCCGCTATATAGATAAAGCCGGCCAGATCCTGCGCCACCGGAGCCTCCGACCTCGTATCGCGGATCACAAGCCGCTTCTCGTGCACCTTTCCCTCCTGCGACCCGAGCAGGATATAAACGGAAACGGCAGCCGTGTAGCTGCCGTTCGTTTCCTTGTATTGGATTTCCCTCGTGGGTACGGCGACCTGGAAGAGCTCGAGGACCTTTCCATCTCTCAAAGGCAGGGATCCCGCGTCCAGGAAGAACTCGAAATCTCCATTCCCCCGGAAGACCTGTCCCATGCCCGTTCCCGGGGAGGTCATCATCAGGAACAGGGCGGATAACAGGAAAATCGTCTTTTTCATCGGGATCCGGGCCTCCTTGAATCCACCGAACCGCCGTCTAGTAACTGAAGTTGAGGGTCACCCTGTGCGCGGCCCCGAGGTATCCGAGGTCCTCCCACGCATAGTCGAACCCGAGATCCGAGGTCTGGCTCGTATCAACCCTGAAACCCAGCCCCCAGGCCAATCCCTGCGAGTCGTACGCTATGTTGTAGCCCGAACGGACGAAGAGCAACTGGTTGAACGCGTACTCCATGCCGACGTTCATCCTCTCCTTGTTGTCCGAGGGATGCGAAAATTCCCCGGCGGCGAGAACCGCGTGCGCTCCCCTTCTGTAGGCGTCCATCGAAAGGCCGACCTTGAAAAGGGTGGGCAGCTTCGAAGCGCGGTCGTCGTAATCGACCTCTCCGCCGAGCGACTGGATCATCATGCCGAGCTTCATGCCCTGTATGCCGATCCTGTAGAGGAGGCCGAAATCGAAGGCCAGCGATTCGACGCTCTTGTCGGCCAGCCCCATATGGATGAAATGGGTCGTGAAACCGGCGGAGAACTTGTCGGTGAAGTACATAGCGTAAGACAGGCCGAACGACATGTCGCCGGCGTCGAAGTGCCTGTTCGTTCCCTCGGGCATGTAGATGGTTCGTTCCAGCATCGGATCCATCGTCAGAGCCCTCGCGCAGATTCCGAATGTACCCGGAAGATACGGGGTCGTGAAGACCGCCCCCGCGAAGTAAAGATCCACGTCAGCCGGCCACATCACCGAATTAAGGGTCACCTGGGTCCGGTTTATCTCCACCATGCCGGCCGGGTTCCAGTACATCGCCGTCGCGTCGTTGGCCACCGCCGTGAAGGCGCTCCCCATACCGCTCGCGCGGGCCGAAGTGCCTATCTTGAGAAACTGGGCGGCGTAGGTCCCGACCTTCTCGAAGGGCTGCGTTCCCGCGAGAACGACACCGGGCGCCAGAGCCAGTATCAGAATCCCCGAAAAAACCTTTGTTTTCATCAACAGACCTCCCCAAATGAATCCAGAGCCACGATCACCTGATAATAACGAATTTCCCGACCGTCTTTTCGAACTTGCCGTCGTCGGGCTCCACCGCGAACAGATAAATACCGCTCGTGACGTTCTGCCCGTTCCTCGAGACCAGATCCCACATAAGCGAACCGTCTCCGTCGCTGCCGTCGTGATACAGGATCTCCACCAGATCGCCCGCCAGCGAGAATATCCTAACGGTCGACCTGCATCTCGGAAGATTCCTGAACTCGACCTTGATACCGGTCGGATCGTCCATATTCGGGAAAAGCTCCCACGGGGACATCGACGCGGAGGTCGCCGGGTTAGGGACCACATAGATTTCATCCCCGTCGAAATCATCCGAATCCTGGGAATTCGACTTGGGATTGACGTACTGGAAGTTCGAGGACGGATCCCCGTACTTGCCCGTCGATATCGGCACGCCGTTGTCCGTGATGTGATCGTACGCCGTGATGCTGTAGAAATAGTGCATGCCGTTGTGAACGCTCTCATCCACGAATTTATAATACCGGAGCCCGCCCTCGAATCCGAGGTTGTACCTCGCCATCGCCTCCAGGGTGTCGCACTCCTGATCGGAGAGGCCCGGGGGGCACGGAACCGTATCGAGAGGCGAATACCAGACGGCCTCCTCGAACAGCTTTATGACGGCATCCTTGCCGGGAACGTTCTCGAGAGGCTCGTACTTCCATCCCCGCCTGTCATCCCTTACGACCGAATACGGATAAAGGAAATCGATGTTCGGATCGATCCCGTTGACGAGATCCCTCTCCTCGATCGAGCTGCCAGAGTTCCCTGGCCGGGCCGCTCAACACCGAAGTGCCCTCCGGCCTGTCCCAGCCGTCGGCCCTCCAGATCCTGTACCCTTCGAAATCGTATTCGAGAGTGCTCACGTCGGGCGTGACCTCGCTGAAGTTATCCCACAGGAGCACGACCTTGTTGTCTCCGGGAAGGATCCGCATGTTCGGCGGAGGCGGAGCCGATCCGACCAGCCAGTTCACCTGCGTCTCCTTGCCGTTCACGCCGGTCTGGAAATCGGCGAAGGTCGCGTCTCCCTTGTTGCACCGCGTATCGGTCCATATCTCCTGTTCCTCCCGGCAATCGGCGTTGATCCAGATGACCTCGCCCCTGACCGCCGAAAGAAGCTCCAGATCGTCGCCCGACGCGCACGAATCGGCGACGACACCCGATACCGGGCCCGGCACCGGGGTCTCCCTTCCATCGATCCCGGTCTGGGGATTCCCGTCTATATCGAACCAGTTACCCGAAAATGCCATCGACGCGCTTGCAGCCGCGGTGAGCATCCCTTCGAGACCTTCGCCGCAGACGAAGGCAACCTGGAGAATCATCGTGCTGTCGGGCAGGAGCTCCCTGAAGGGGCCCGTGGCCATCAACATCCTGTAGTCCCTCGGCACCTCGGCGTTGCGGTCCTTCTGGTTCTTGCTCATCAGCTCATAACGTTCGAAATCGTTGGTCGGGTCCCCGCCGTTCTCGTAGGGCTGGTCCCCGGAGAAGTTCTGGTACGAGGTGAGCCCGACCTTTTTGGGAGCGTTCTCGCCGAGGGGGTCGGTGTCGTGCCCCAGAAAGATGATCCCGAAATACCCGACGCATTCGCCCTCGTCGCCGTCCTTGTCGAAGAAGTAGGCGACGCTCAGCCTCACGGGCACCTCGTTCGAGCCCCTCTTCGCGCACCGGATGCCTTCGAACAGCCCCGTGCAGTCGTCGGTCCAGTACTGCTCGCGGTCCCTCTTGCCCGCGTCGCCGTCGGCGAAGAATCCGACATATATGTCCTCGATGATATCGGTGCCGTAGTTCTTTATCTTGTACTCGACGCCGACGAAATCGTAGAACTGCTTCTCTTCCCACTGATAGCTTTCCTGGCGTACCAAGAGGTGAAGCGGCGTATGCTCAGGGTTGACCTGGGTCGACGTGGGGTGATCGTCGGTCGTCCAGCAGGTGAACATCTGCTTGCCGATCGCCGCGAAATCCTCGTCTATCTTGTTGTCCCCGTCATCGTCGACCCCGTTATGCCAGTCCTCGTCGACCAGGCCGTCCTTGTCGTCGTCGGCGGGGCTCGGAAGCCGCGAGCCGTTCTGAATGCCTTCGAAGGCCCTGTAAATTTTGGCGTTCGGGTTCTCGGTGCCCGGAGGCCTGAATTCTATTTCGTACGCGGATGTCGAAACCACCGGCACGCCGCCCTTCCTCGCGCCCACCCACAACCCGGCGATGTACAAATACTCCACCCCCGAGTTGGCGGGCCACTGCGCCGAGGGGTACTCCTGGATGGGCCAGTTGGAGTTCGGGTACGAGCCGAAACAGCCCCAGTTGGTCACATTCATCTGCAGGTTTCCGACATTGTGAATACCGGATCCGTCGAACACCCAGATCTGCTCCATCGTCTTGAGCTTCTCAGCCCACTCGGCCGACTCGTTCCTTGCGGACGCCGGGGAATGGACCAGAGAGGCCGCAAGGGCGATCAAGGCCAGAAGCAGACTCCCTTTCTTAATCATGTCACAACCTCCGCTCCGTTGATTGCATTCATCCGCAAATTCTTTAGAACTCGAATCCGAATCCCATCCTCCACTGTCGCCGCCCTCCCCAGATCGTCGGATCGTTGACGGGCGTGAAATCGTCGAGCCCGTCCTCGTCCAGGTCCTGAAGGTAGGCGCCGCCGTACTGTCCCGTTTCGGTCAGATACGAGCCCCCGTCCATCCTGGCGTTCACCATGCCCGGGAAAACCCCGGGAGCGATCCCGAACGGATTGAGCACATCCTCGTCGAGAAGGTTCCTGCCCTCGAAGAAGAGGGTGAGCTCCTGCCCGTAAATATCGAATTTCTTTCTCCCCTGAAGGTTTATCACATGCGTGTTGGGAAGCCGCAGGGAGTTCTCGTCGAGGGGGTCCTGCCTGCGGGCGTAACGGTCGAAAGGCGTCCAGGGAAGCCCGCTGCCGTACATGTAGATGATCGACGCGCCCCATTTGTTCTCGTCCTGGAGACGCAGCGTGACGTTGAGCGTGTGGCGCTGATCCCAGTCGAGCGGCATCTCCTGCGTCGGGAGGTGGGTCAGGCCCTCGGCCGATATGCCGAAGTTCGCGTTCGATGCGACGCCGTCGGCGTAGGAGAAGGTGTACGATATCTCCCCGCCGATATAGTGGCTCAGGCGCTTGTCGAGAGCGATCTCAAGGCCTCTCGAGCTGGCGTAGGTTCTGTTGATGTAGCGGTATCCCGTGATACCGAGGTCCTCGTCCGTCACCCTGGTGGACGATATGAGGCCGTAGATATCCTTGTTGAAAACGACGAAGTTGGCGGCCACCGTCTCCGTGAACTGATGGGATACCCCGGCCTGGTAGGAGACGGTCAATTCCTCGTTAAGATCCGGGTTGCCGAGGATGGCGGCCCCGCCTATAAGGCTCTGGGACTGGAAAAGGAATGTCCTTGCGGGCCACTGCGTGAACCTGCCGTAATGGAAATGGAACTTGTCCTTGTCCGTGATCGGGAATGCGAACCCGAGGCGCGGGCTTATCTGGAACTTGTTCTCCTCGACGTTCGGATCGATCTCGCTGTTCGTGATGAGAATCTCGTTGTTGTTGCCGGGCGAGAAATAATCGACTCTGATCCCGCCGTTCACGACCATCCCCTGGTATTCCCACTTGTCCTGGATATAGTAGGAGGCCTCGGGGTTGAAGTTGTGGAAGATGTTGTCGCTGAACCCCTGCGTGAAGGAGCCGTCCTCGTTCTGACGCAGGTTCCCAGGCGAGTTGATCGAGATGTTTTTCAGATCGTTGTAAAGGAGCTGAAGGCCCGTTTTGAAGATATGGTTCTTCCACCGCTGCGACGTGATGTCGCTCTTGAGGATGTATGTGGTGCTTTTCCTGTCCTGATAGAACGGCTGGTCGTAACAGGTGACGTAGTAAGGATAATCCGGGTCCGTATAATACGCCCCGTTGCTCGCGCCGCCGAACTGATAGGTCCCGCTCGGGAGCACGACCGGGTTGCCGGCCGTCTGAATACTCCTCCGGCGATTTTCCGTCGACGGTGTTCATAGTGTTGAACTGGGTGCGGCTCAGGTTGATCGAGTAGAGAAGGTCTTCCGAGATGTTGTGGTTCAGCGCGACCTTGAGCTGCAGGTTGTCGTTCTTCACCGTCGTCGTCCTGTCGGCGGAGTTGAAATAGACGTAGCTCGAATCGTCCCTGAAATGGCTGAACTTGCTCTCGGGATTCTGGAATCCCTCGAAGAGCAGTTTCGATTCGTACCTTTCCACGGTCCCGCTCTCGTTCAGAACGGCTTCGTCCCAGATGATCTCGACGTCCTCGCCGTAGATGTTCGTCGCTATGCGGGCGAAGAAGTGGTTGTAAACTATGATGAACGCCCCCGCATCGGGGTTGTTCGGATCCCTGACCTTGGAGTATACGACGATCGGGTAGATCACCTTGCGCCTCGCCTCGATGGTGCCGGGATAGGTGAAAACCCTCGGCAGATCCTTGGTGATCCAGTCGCCGTTATAGAAACTCACGTACTGCCCGAAGGCCCTGGCGTTGTCGGCGAGGCTTTCCCTGCTGGACCCTCAGGGTCATGAACCTGTAGATCTTCTGAACGTAACCGTCTATGTTCCAGTTATGGGCGTACCCGATATTGGCCGAGTGGGAGTAAATGGCCTCGCCGATCAGTTTCATGCCCGGCTTGAGGTTGTACGCGAGCTTGCCCTGGACGTTGTAGTCGCTGCTGGCCCTTTCGGAGAACTTGATGAAATCGTTCAAAAATGAATATTCCTCTTTCGTGTTCCTCATCCAGTTCTCGCCGTCGCTGTAGGAAACCTCTCCCGAAACATAGTAGGTCAGGTCCCTCAGCGGCGTGGGGCCTCCGAATCCGAGGCTGAGCCTGTCGTAGTTGGTGTATGTCTTGTCCATCCTTCCGAAATCGTCGGTCATGAACCTAACCTGGCCCTCGAAGGTCTTTCCGCCCTCCCTGGTGCGAAGCTGCACGACCGCCGACTGCGCGTTGCCGTACTCGGCATCCATGCCGCCCGTGATAACCTCGCTGTTGGCCGTTCCGAGAAGGCCGACGGAGATCTGGCTTCCGCTCAGAGGATCGTCGACTGGAACGCCGTCGATCTGGAACGAGACCTCGCCGGACCGCCCGCCGCGCACGTGCAGATCGTCCCCCGTCTTGACGATCCCGCCCTTGAGCGCTATGGCCTCGACCACGTCGTCGACGGGAAGTTCCTGGAGATCGTTGCTGGTGACGATATGCCTGACGTCGCTGTCCTTGACCTCGATCTGTTTCGCCGTGGCCTCGACGACGATTTCCTGCGTCGTCCCGACGATCTGTTCAACGAGCTGGAAATCCGCCCTCGCCGTCTGCCCCGCGTCCACCCTTATGCCGTCCTTCTCCTCGATCTTGTAACCCATCATCATGACCTTGACCGTATATGTGCCGACGGGGACGCCGGTGATCAGGAAGGTGCCGTCCGTGAGAGTCATTCCGCCCATCTTCGTCCCCACGCCGCCCTGGAGGAGAACGACGTTCGCGTAAGGCAGTGGATCCCCGGTCGTGCCGACGGTAACCTTTCCGGTGATCCTTCCGGCCTGGGCCATCGCGCATGTGCTGCTCAAAGACAGGATGAGAGCGGGCAGCAGCATCACTGCCGTCAATAACATACCCGATCGGAATTTCATCTTGCGACTCCTTGCCTGATTCACTTGTTCTCTTCGCCCGAATTCAACCTCCGGCTCAGCGAGAGCGGGCCGGAGGCAACCATGGATGCGGTGGGTTCTCAACTCTCCGTTATTCCTCACCGATAATATAAATGCACATCCTTTAAGTGTCAAATAATTTGGCTCCCGCCGGGAAAAATGCCGGGATCGATTTCCCGGGCGTCCCGCGGCGCGGCGTTTCGCCGCAAATAACCCTCCTGCGCCCGCGCGGCGAGAAGCAATGGCGGGGCAGCAAGGGAAGAAGGGCCGAAGCAAGAACCCGCCTGCAGGCCCGGCACGGATCCAACGCGATGTACCTGCAACGAGGCGAGCCGGATACGGATACCGAGACTATACCCATAATCACGCTCCTTGGGCAGATAACGGCGACATCAGGGTACTTATCGGAATCCTTCAAGGTGGGAAAGGAAACCAGGCGGGGGTCTCTCAGGCTGATCTTAAATCCAACTGCATATAAATATAGCCGCGATACGTCCGCGGGTCAAGGCCATGTTTAAAAATTTGCCGTTTCGGCCGGCCGCCATTCGCGCCGCATTCCTCAGGACCGCGCGACACCCTGAAAACAGGGGCGGCCGCGGCGCCCGGTGGATCAGACGCCTTCATCCCTCGCCTGAACCATGTCCTTTATCTTCATGAGGCGCGTCTGCGTGCTTCTTTCGGCCTCGCTGAGCTTGCTCTCGATATTCCTGATCGTGTCCCGCAGATCCGGTATGAGAACATATTCGAGGGCGTTCACCCGCCTTCTCGTTTTCTCCAGCTCCTCCGACATCCTGAAAAGGGCGTTTTCCTTTCCCGCGAGATCCATCAGGTCGGGGAAACAGGCGAGCAGCAGCTCGAACGCCCGGTCGAGCTCGGACGGATGTGGAGCTGAGCTTGTAGGCGGCTTCCGCCCCCGGCACTTCGAAGGAGAATTCAGGGATGGGAATGCTCATCTCGTAGCGCGTCCTGATCTCGAGCTTCCCCCTTTTCGTGCTCAGTTCCAGCGCGTCCTCCAGAGACTGGCGGTCCGTCATCGACCGCCCCTTCAGGTAATGCATCCCCGTTTCGACGAGCCGTTTTTCCACCGAGGCGCGAAGCCTCGTCGTCTCGCGGACAAGCGCGAAGAAATTCTGCATCAGTTTCTCCTGCTTGTTTTTCAGAAGCTTGTGCCCGCGAAGCGCGAGCTCGAGCCTTCGCTTCAGGCGCAGAAGCATCATCCTGTTCGGATTTATCTTCCTCTTCACCTCTGCTCCTCCGCCTTCTTCCCCCCGGCGGCTCCGTCCGCGAGGTACTTGTCCATGAATTCGTCCTTGATGCGCTTGATTTCCGATCGCGGAATGCCGCCGAGCAGCTTCCAGCCTATCGAAAGGGTTTCCTCTATCGTTCTGTTCTCGTCGAGCGCCTGCCTGACGAATTTATCCTCGAAGGCCTGGCCGAGCGCCATGAAAGCCCTGTCCGTATCGGTCAGGGCGGCCTCGCCGAGAACCACGGCGAGCTCCTCGACCTCCTTGCTCCTGGCGTAGGAGGAGAAGAGCTGGTTCGCGACCTGGGCGTGATCCTCGCGGGTGCGGCCCGCTCCGATCCCCTTGTCCCTCAGCCTCGAAAGGCTCGGCAGCACGTTTATCGGCGGGTAAATCCCCTTCCGGTGCAGCACCCTGTCGAGGATTATCTGGCCCTCGGTGATGTAGCCGGTAAGGTCGGGGATGGGATGCGTCTTGTCGTCGTCCGGCATCGAGAGAACCGGGATCTGCGTGATCGATCCTTCCCTTACCTCCCCCTCCTTGTCCCCCTTGAGGAGGCCGGCGCGCTCGTAGATCGTCGAAAGGTCGGTGTAAAGATAGCCGGGATAGCCGCGGCGCCCGGGGATCTCCTTTCGCGCCACGGAAACCTCCCGAAGCGCCTCGCAGTAGTTTGTCATGTCGGTCAGGATCACGAGGACGTGCATCCCGCGCTCGAAGGCGAGATATTCGGCCGCCGTCAGGGCCGATCTCGGGGTCGCGATGCGTTCGATCGTCGGATCGTTGGCGAGGTTGATGAAAAGGACGACCCTTTCCATGGCGCCTGTCTCCTGAAAATCGCGGATGAAATAGTTGGCCTCCTCGAATGTGATGCCCATCGCGGCGAAGACGATCGCGAAGGGCGATTCGGAGCGCGGCACCGAAGCCTGCCTCGCTATCTGCGCGGCAAGTTCCGAATGCGGAAGGCCGAATCCGGAGAAGATCGGGAGCTTCTGCCCGCGAACCAGGGTGTTGAGCCCGTCGATCGCCGAGATCCCCGTCTGTATGAATTCCTGCGGATAGATCCTGGCGTACGGGTTGATCGGGTTGCCGTTGATGTCGAGCATCTTCTCGGGGATGATCTTCGGCCCGTCGTCGATGGGGCGCCCGAGGCCGTTGAAGATCCTGCCCAGTATGTCGGGCGAGACGGCGAGCTCGAGGCTTCTGCCGAGGAAACGGACCTTCGTCGTTGAGACATCGATCCCCCTCGTCCCCTCGAAGACCTGGACAAGGACGCGGTCCCTGTTCACCTCGAGAACCTTTCCCCTTCGCTGCTCGCCGTTCGGAAGCTCCACCTCGACCAGTTCCTCGTAGGTGGCGTGATCCACGTTCTGCAGAAGCACGAGCGGACCGGCGATCTCTTTTATCGTGGTATATTCGGTAACCATTCGGGACTCCTTCTTTCCTCTTTCAATGCGACGCCCCGCCGGGGACGGCGATCTAACCCTCGGCCCTGCCGTTTCCGGCCGCTTCTTCGGCCGCGGTATCGGCCGTCTGGATCCTTATCTCCTCGAGCAGCGCGTCGAAGGCCGCCATATCGTCCTCCTTCACGTGCCGCATCCTCGCGATCTTTTCCCTGACCGGCAGATCGAGCAGCTTCTTCAGGGGGACGTTCTTCTCGATCGCCCTCTCGCAGGCGCGGTGAAGCTCGACGATCGCCTGCATCATCCTGAACTGTTTCACCTGCCTCGTGTACGCGTCGTCCGGATCGAAGGCCGACTGGTGGAGGAAATCCTCGCGTATATGCTTGGTCGTCTCCAGGATGATCCGGTCGTTGTCGGAAAGCGAATCGAGCCCGACCAGCCTCACGAGCTCCTTGAGCTCCGCCTCCTTCTGCAGCAGCCCCATGGCCGCGACCCTGACCCCGGCCCAGCGCTCGTCCACCTCGTTCCTGATGTAAGCCGAAATATTGTCGTGATAGAGCGAATAGCTCGTCAGCCACCCTATGGCGGGGAAATGCCTCTCGAAGGCAAGCTGGTCCTCGAGGGCCCAGAAGACCTTCACGACCTTCAGGGTCGCCTGCACGACAGGATCCGAGAGGTCGCCGCCGGGCGGCGATACGGCCCCGATGACGCTGAGCGTCCCGATCCTTCCGTCGCTTCCCTGGCAGATCGTCCTTCCCGCCCTTTCGTAGAAATCGGCTATCCTCGACGGAAGGTACGCGGGATACCCCTCCTCGCCCGGCATCTCCTCGAGGCGCCCCGACATCTCCCTCATCGCCTCCGCCCACCTCGAGGTCGAATCGGCGAGCACCGCCACGTCATACCCCATGTCCCTGAAGTACTCGGCGATCGTTATCCCCGTGTACACCGATGCCTCCCTCGCCGCCACCGGCATATTCGACGTGTTGGCGATGAGAACCGTCCTTTCCATCAGCGGGCGGTTCGTGGCGGGATCGATCAGCTCGGGGAATTCCTGGAGCACGTCGGTCATCTCGTTTCCGCGCTCCCCGCATCCGACATAGACGATGATATTGGCGTCCGCCCATTTCGCGAGCTGGTGCTGGACGACGGTCTTCCCGGCCCCGAAGGGGCCCGGGACGGTCGCCGTGCCCCCCTTGGCGATCGGGAAAAAGAGATCGATCACCCTCTGGCCGGTGACCAGCGGGACCTCGGGCACCAGTTTCCTCGCGGTCGGCCTCGGAGTCCTGACGGGCCAGCGGTGATACATCCTTACATCCTGCACCTCGCCTCCGGCGTCTATCCGGGCTATGACGTCGTCTATCGTATACGTCCCCGCGACGGGCTTCTCGACCAGGCGGCCCGCCTTCAGCGTCGGCGGGACCATGATCCTGTGGTCGATCAGCTCGGTCTCGCGGACCTGCCCGAGAAGGTCCCCCGGCCCGACCTCCTGGCCTTCCTTGAGCTCCCCGTTCGGTTTGAATTCGAATTTTCGCGCGTGATCCAGCCCCGGCATGTTTATGCCCCTCGTGATGTAGGAGCCGGCCTTGTCGGTAGATCCCGTCCAGCGGGCGCTGGATCCCGTCATATATCGATTCGAGCAGCCCCGGCCCGAGCTCAATGCTGAGGGACTGCCCCGTTCCCACCACCTTCTCGCCGGGGCCGAGCCCCGACGTGTCCTCGTAAACCTGGATATAGGCCTGGTCGCCGTGAAGCTCGATGATCTCGCCGATAAGCTCCTTCTCGCTTACCCTCGCCACCTCGAACATCCTCGCTTCGGTCATCCCCTCGGCCACGATAAGCGGGCCCGATACCTTGATTATCCTTCCAGCGCCCATGTCATTCCCTCTCCTTTGACGATAACGATGTTAATCATCCGTTCCCGATATATCCTGCCCGACGGCCTTTATCACGGCCTCGCGCAGTTCCTGAAAGGCCATGCCGCCCGGGACCGGCTCCCCGTCCACCCACTTCACCCCGCGAATCTCGGGAATGACCGTGATGACGGGAAATGTCCTCTGCGACCTGTCCCTGATAAAATCCCTGTAACGTCCGTAGACCTCTTCGGTGACGAGGACGATTCTGAATCTTCCCCCCATCACCTCGTCGAAATCCTCGCGCGAAAGCTCGCCGCCGGCGGCTCTTGAAGATTTCGCATCCGAGCGCCCTGAAATATCCGATGAAGTCCGGATTTCCCACTACGGCGATATTGTCAGCCAATCCGATCTCTCCTTGCGGCCCCGGGCTTTCGAGCCTCAGGGCATCATTGCCTCGATCGTTTCAAGCATCATCTTCTCGGGAAGGCCGGCCAGCCTGCCCAATATCACGGCGCGCAGAAGATGCGCGTCGCGTTCGCGCGTCTCCAGGTGGTGAATGACCGGCATAATGTCGAAAAACCTGTATTTCGCGCCGCCGATCCTCTCGAGAAGCTCCGCCCTGCACATCGCTTCCGCCTTCCACATCGGGGTGCCGACGCCGAGCCCCTTCGCCGGGAGGGAGCGGTAGCTCGTAAACTCGAGGTAGGTGTAAAAGGCGTCCTCCGGCTCCTTGAACATGGCGATGAGAGTCTGCCTGTCGATCTCCCCGCCGGCGATCCAGACGCCGCCGTGCGAATCGCTCCTCATCGAGGTTCTTTTCAGCCTTGCGAAGGTCATGATGTTGGCGAGGTCGATCCTGCACGAGACGTAGCTTCGCGCTCCGGGGGAGGGGGACGCGGCGAGCAGCAACTCCCACCTCGCCGACTCTCCCGCGTATTCGACCTTTTCGAGGCCCGCCGAAAGGTCGGCCGCCCCGAGTTTCTCCATGTAGCTCTTTATATGCCCGGGAAGGCCCGCGGCCGATCCGGCTTCCGCCTTCGCGACCGTTTCCTCTTCCAGGAGCCCGAAGGGGTTGAACGCGGCTTTTCTTCCGAGAATCGAAGCCTTCCTGCGGTGAAGCAGGTTGTCGAAATCGTAAGCGCCCCTGAGGAACAATTCCACGGCGGGATCGGTCACCAGCGAACCGAGCAGCGCCAGGATCTCCCCTTTCCCAGCCTCGATCCCGCTCTCGAAATCATCCAGGGAGGCCACGGCCTCGAACCCGTGGAAATACTCCCTCACCGAAGCGAGAAGCGAGTCGACCGGGGAACGCGCGATCCTCTGGAACCATGCCCTGTCCGGCATCGAAGCCTCGAGGGCGCGCATCCTGGCGACGATATAGGTGTAATCCTGCGACACCCGCGTTACTCCCGCGTTGTTTCGGGGAAGAGCAGCGCCGCGATCCGCGGCTCCACCTTCTCCTTGAGCTGTTCAAAAACCACGTCGAGTGAAAGATCCACGACCCTCCTTCCCTCCCTCAGGACGACTCCCCAGGGAAACGACCCCTTTTCTTCCGCGAGGGTGAAAGAGCCGTCCCCCTTGAATCCCGAGTTGAGGGAATCGAGGAATTTCCCGTCGAAGATGCTGGATTGCCGCCCCGAAACCACGATCTCCTCCCGCCCGCTGACGGCGTTTTCAAGGATCATTTCCCTTATGATGCCGGCGCTCTCCTCGTCGCCGAGCCCTTCTATCCTCTTCCTGGCGTCGTCGTATATCCGGGCAAGGATCTCCCTCTTTTTTGCGAGAAGCGTCTTCTTCAACTCGAGCTGCTCGCTCACGATGAGCCGCCTGCCGGCCTCCCCGGCCTTCTTCTCCGCATACGCCCTGAGGCTTTCCCCAAGCTCCGCCGAGCGCCCCGCGTATTCGTCCCTTATCCGCGCGGCCTGCCGCGCTGCCTCCCCGATGATATCATCGGCGGACGCGGCCGCCTGGGTTTCGATCCGTTCATATATTTTCTCGATCGACATAATCAGGACATACCTCCCCGTCCCTTCGGGCGGACCGGGTTATCAGCCAAGCGATATCCTCTGAAGAAGGAGGATCGTGCTGAGCAGGCCCAGCACCGCGTAGGTTTCGACGACCACTCCGTAGACCATTCCCTTCCCAACCTCGCCCGGCCTTTTCGCGACCAGGTTGCACGCGGCCGCGCAGACCTTTCCCTGGTATATGGCCGAGATCAGGCCGGCCAGCCCGACCGGCAGCGCCGCCCCGAGCACGGCCAGCCCCGAGCCGACCGAAATTTCCGACAGCCGGTCCATCGCCGGAAGCTTGTTGATTATCATGAACATGGCCACCAGGCCGTATATGCCCTGCGTTCCCGGGAGAGCCTGGAGGACCAGGAGGCTTCCGAATTTTCCGGGATCCTCGCTGGTGACCCCGTTGGCGGCCTGTCCGGCGATCCCCGTTCCTATCGCCGATCCCGTGCCGGCGAGACCTGTCGCCATCGCCGCTCCAATTATCACTAACATGAATCCCAGCATATCCTTCTCCTTCCTCCGGATTTACGATCCGTTATCCGTTTTTCTCATGACCGAGTACTGTCTTTCGCTCCTGAAAGGCCTGAAAGGCCTCCCTCCGCCGGTGAAGAACTTGGAAAAGAACTCGAGATACTGAAGCCTCCCCGAATGGACGAACGCCCCCAGCGTGTTGACCGCCAGATTGAACGTGTGCCCCCCGATCAGTATCACGACCATCAGCACATATCCCGTGTAGAACGGCATCCCGATGACCATTTTCGCGATATCGTTCACCGCGATGGCGATCGCGCTCGTCGCGAGGCCGAGAGCGAGAAGGCGCGCGTACGAAAGCACGTCGCCGAAATAGCCGACGACGTCGTAGAACTTGACGAGCCCCGCCAGGATCTTCTTGACGGGGGATTTTTGGCGCCTTCCGCCCGTCAGGAAAATGACGGCCGCGATCGCCATGACCGCCCATTTGCAGAAACCGATCACGGCGGGCGGCACCGATCCTCCGAGGATCCCACTGTACCCCAGCGGCGCAAGGACGATCAGGAAGAGTATCCACGCAAGGTCGTCCAGCACCGCCTCCGAATGCATTCCGGCCCTGAAATGCGCGGTCATTCTCACTCCCATTCCGAACAATATATGAACGATCCCCATAAGGAACGAGATATTTAGCATCTTCATCGGCTCGACGAGCGGATTGACGAAAACGAACTGCTGCATCCATCCGGGCAGGGCCTCGATGTCTATTCCCAATATCCCCCCGGTCACCACCCCCGCGGCCATCGTCACGAGCCCGCCCATGAAAAGGAGCTTCATGAGCAGGCCGGTTCCGCCGGAGGGTTTGTATTTTATCAGTATGAATCCGGTCAGCAGGGCGAGCGTCAGCCCGTACCCGGCATCCGTGAGGCAAAGGGCGAAAAATAGTATGAAGAACGGGGCGAGAAGGGGAGTAGGGTCCAATCCCCCGTACGCGGGCCGGCCGTAGAGGGTCGTCACGAATTCGTACGGCTGCACGAGCCTGCCGTTTTCGAGGGATATCGGCGGCTCTTCGCCTTCGATCGGGTCGCGGAAGGACATTTCGATCTCGTCGAATCTCCCTCTGATCTCCTTCTCGATCCGTTTCCTGTCGATCGCCCTGATCCACCCCTCGATGACGAAGGTGCTGTCGGTCCCGGCGATCTTTCCCTCGATGCCGGCGAGCCCGATCAGCTCCCTGTAGTGATCGGCGAGTATCCGCAGATTGTCGATGGCGGGCACGAGGGAGAGCGCTTCGCCGCGCGCTTCCTCCATGGCTTTTTCGATGCCGGGCCATTTCGCCGTTTCCGATTCGAACACCTCCGCAGGCGTTCCCCTGAGATGGTCGAAGGCGTGGTGCAGCGCGCCCGTCTCCTTCATCGCCTCGAGCAGCGCCGGCTGATCCTCCATCGGGATTATCGACGCTATATATGACTTGCCGGCGTCGCGCCGGAACTCCTCGAAATGGCCGTATTCGAATTTCGCGGCCAGCTCTTCGAGGTGTTTGTCGGCCACCTTGTCCTGAACGGTCCAGAGCTGGGCCGTGTACCCTTCCGTCGACAGGTTTTCCAGCGGCAGGTCGAGATCCTTCCAGGGCTCGAGAGAGGAGGCCAGATCGCGGCTGTTCTCGAGAGATTCACCAAGCGCGCGCATCGTTCCGGCAAGGTCTGCGCATTTCCCGCTTATCGCGGAGAGCGGAGTCTCCATCTCGATATCGCCGATCCTCTCCGGCGTCACGACCAGCGGGGAGACCGACATCTTCTGAAAAAAGGAGAGCTTCGGCGCGAAGGGTTCGAGGAACGCGAGGGCCGACACAGCCATCTCGAGCCTCGATTCGAACTCGCCCGAATTATCCGGGGCCGCGCCGGGCGCTCCCGCGTCGAAAGAGACTTCGGTGATCTCGAGGACGCCCGATTCCCTCAGGTACCTCTTCACCTCGTCCCTGATCGCTGAATGGCCCAGGAGCTGCATCTTCAGCATTCTGCTGATGCCCAAGGAGACTTCCTCCCGCCTAACGGCCGCCGGCGTTCCGCAGTCCCCCGCGGAACGCTTCCATTATCGTCTCGATCGCCTTCGACCTCTTGCCGGAGGCCGAAGCCTCGATCCGTTCGAGGTTCCGCCTGCCCGCTTCGCGAAGCTCTTCGATCCTCGCCTTCGCGGCGTCGCCGGCGCCCGCCACCATCGTCTTCCTCAGCTCGACGCCCTCGATCTGCCTTTCCTCGAGCAGCTTCTCCCCCTCTTCCCGGGCCTCCTCGACGATCCTGCCGGCCCGCGCCCGGGCGTCCTCCATGAGTTTCTTCGCTTCCGATTCCTTCGAACGAATCCCTTCAAGGTGATTCCTGACCATTGCATTCTCCTGCGTCAAACGTTCGGGTATCCCCGAAATCTATCGTCGTCATCCCCATAACGCAAACGGGAAACGAATGTACCACAAACTCCGTTTTTCCGGAAGAAAAAGATGCCTGCGAGCCCGCTCATCCGTGAAGCCAGCAGCTTACGGAGCGCTCGCCGGAAGAGACGAGGGCCGGCCTCTCGACGCTGCAGCGCGGCATCGCCCGGGGGCACCTCGGATGAAAAGCGCATCCTGAAGGCAGATTGACCGGGCTCGGAACGTCTCCGATGATACCGGCCCTGACCCTTCGGGGCGAAGGGTAGGCGGCCGGTATGGAATCGAGAAGCCCCGCGGTGTAGGGATGGAGCGGGTCGGAGAATATTTCGCGGACCGGGGCGGATTCCACGATCCTGCCGAGGTACATCACGGAAACGCGTTCGCTTACGTGCTCGACCACCCCGAGATCGTGCGCGACGAAGAGGTACGCGAGGCCCATGCTTTCCTGTATCTCCTTCATCAGGTTGATGATCTGCGCCTGGATGGAGACGTCGAGCGCCGAGACCGGCTCGTCTGCCACGATGATGTCCGGCTCCACCGCGAGCGCCCTCGCTATCCCCACCCTCTGCCTCTGGCCGCCGGAGAACTCATGCGGATATCTTGAAGCGTGGCCGGGCGAGAGCCCCACCTTCCCGAGCAGCACCTGCACGCGCTCGTTGACCTCCCTTCCCTTCGCCAGATGGTGAATCCTGATCCCCTCCGCAATCGTGCTTCCGATCGTGAGCCGCGGGTTGAGGGAGGAATAGGGATCCTGGAAGATCATCTGTATCTTCCTTCTCGCCCTCCTCAGCTCCCTGCCGCGGAGCGCGAGGAAATCGACGCCGTCGATCTCCAGCGAACCTTCGTCGGGCTCCTCGAGCCTCAGGAGTATCCTCGCCAGGGTGGTCTTGCCGCACCCCGATTCCCCGACCAGCCCGTGCGTGCGCCCCCTGTCCAGGACGAGATCGATCCCGTCCACCGCCTTCACGACGGCCCCGCGGCCCGGAAAGAAGCCGCCGGACGCCCTGAACGATTTCCTTATATTCTGAGCCCTGAGTATCTCGCGGTCATTCATCGTCCGGACCTTTCATCGGTTCCCGCGCGTCCCGGCCCGTTCATGCCGCGGCCGGGGCGGGTCGTGAAATCATTCCCCGATTCCCTCGCGGAGCCAGCACCTCGACAGCCGGCCCGCCGCCGGCGAAAAGAGGGGAGGCTCCTCGATGAGGCATTTCGAGATCCTTTTCGAGCAACGGTCGCTGAACCTGCACCCCGCCGGCAGCCTCATCGGATCGGGAACGTTTCCCGGGATGACGCTCAGGCGCTCGAGGTGTTCGCCGAGTTTCGGGATCGAGGCCATCAGGCCTTCGGTATACGGATGCATCGGGTCGGAAAAGAGGGAATCGATGGGCGCCTGCTCGACGATCACCCCCGCGTACATCACGACCACCCTGTCGGCCATCTGCGCGACCACGGCGAGGTCGTGCGTTATCAGAAGCACCGACATCCCCATTTTTTCCTTCAGGTCGAGAAGGAGCTCGATGATCTGGGCCTGTACCGAAACGTCGAGCGCGGTGCTCGGCTCGTCGGCTATCAGGAGCCTCGGCTGGCAGCTCAGCGCCATCGCTATCATCACCCTCTGCCTCATCCCGCCGCTCATCTGGTGCGGATAATTGTCGTACCTTTTCTCCGGGTCGGGGATTCGGACGAGCCTCAGCATCTCGATCGCCTTCAGGCGCGATTCCCTGCGCCCCATCTTCTGGTGAAGGGCTATCGTCTCGCGGATCTGCTCGCCGCAGGTGAAAACCGGGTTGAGGCTGGTGAGAGGCTCCTGGAAGACTATCGAGATGTCGTTCCCCCGCACCTTGCGCATCTGCTTCTCCGGGAGCTTCATGAGATCCTTCCCGTCCATCATCACCGACCCCGCCGTGATCCTCCCCGGCGGATACTGCACGAGCCGCATGATGGACAGGGCGGTCACGCTCTTGCCGCACCCCGACTCGCCCACCAGGCCGACCGTCTCGCCGGCCCCGATATCGAAGCTGACCCCGTCGACGGCTTTTGCCGCGCCCTCGGAGGTGACGAATTCCGTCGTCAGTCCCTTTATCTCGAGAAGCTTCTCCATGATCCTTCCATATCAGCCGAAATGAACGGGGTCGAACGATTCCTTGAGCCCGTCGCCCAGGAGATTGTACCCGATCACCGTTATTATGATCGCGAGCCCGGGAAAGGTCGAGACCCACCACGCCCCGAGAAGCGCCTCCCGCCCCTCGAAGACCATCCGGCCCCAGCTCGGCACCGGCTGGGGGACGCCGAGCCCGAGGAAACTCAGGGAGGCCTCGGTCAGTATGATCCCGCCGATCCGCAGGGTGGCGGAAATTATCATCACTGTCAACGTATTCGGGATCAGGTGCCTGAATATGATCCTGCGCCCCCCGGCTCCGAGCGATTCGGCGGCGACCACGAAATCCTGCCTTCTCAGCGACAGTATCTGCCCCCTGACCAGCCTCGCCGTGGCCATCCAGCTCGTCGCCCCGAGAAGGATTATCACGAGGGGGATCGAGCTCGAGAAGAGGGCGATGCACGTCAGAAGGAGGAACAGCCTCGGAATGGCCATCAGCGCGTCGACGAAACGCATTATGACCGCGTCGACCCATCCGCCGGCGTAGCCGGCCGCGGCCCCGGCGAGAGCGCCGACGATCACCGATATCGTCACCGAGAGGAAACTTATCGCGAGCGATATCCGCGAACCGTAAAGAACCCTCGCGAAAACGTCCCTCCCGAACTTGTCGGTGCCGAGCGGGTGGTCGCCCCCCGGGGCGCTGTGCCTCATCTCGGGAAGGGAGCCGTGGCTGATCGGATCGTACGGGGTGAGCGCGGGCGCGAAGACGGCCATCAGGTAGAGCGCGGCCACGATGACGGCTCCCGCCATCCCGGTCCTGTTTTTCCGGAATCTTGCCCAGCCGCCCGACCAGCAGCTCCTGCACGGCTCTTGAAGCGCTCCATCCATCCTTCGCAAAACCTCCGTCAATCGAAAGGCGTCCGGCCTCCCCGGCGCGTTTCCGGGGCCGGGAGCCGCCGGCGGGATATCGTCACCCGCCCGTCTCCTTCGCCATTATCCGCGGATCGAGCATCGCGTACCCGGCGTCCGCCAGAAGATTCCCCAGTATGACCATCACCGCGACGACGAAATTCACCGCGAGGACCACCGGGTAATCCCTCGTATATATAGCCTCGACCATCAGGCCCCCCATGCCGGGCCATGAGAATATCTTTTCCACTATGACCGCCCCCCCGAGCAGAAAGGGAAGGCTCATGCCGAGTATCGTCACGACCGGTATCGCGGCGTTCCTGAAAGCGTGCTTGAGAAGGACGCTTCTCTCCGGAAGCCCCTTCGCCCTGGCGGTCCTTATGTAGTCCTCCCTGAGCACGTCGATCATGCTGCCCCTCATGTACCTGGCGAGCCCGGCGGCCGATGCGACCCCGAGAACGAAGGCGGGGAGCACCAGGTGCCTCGCCCTGTCGAGGAAGAGGGGGATCCCCGACAGCGAGGCCGAGTCCAGGGACTGCATGTGCGAGGAGGGCAGGACGCCGAGCTTCAGGGAAAAGAGCAGTATCAGCATCAGGGCCAGCCAGAACGAGGGTATCGAATAGACGAAGAGAGCGACGATCGTGTTCAGCCTGTCGAAGGCGGAATACCTTCGCGCCGCCGACATCATCCCCAGGGCGAGGCCGAAGACGACGTACAGCGCCATCGAAGCCACGGTCAGCCTGAGCGTGTTCGGTATCGTTTCCGCCAGTATCGCCCTGACCGGCCTGTTGTACCTGAAGCTGACGCCGAAATCGCCGCGGGCGAAACCGGCCGCCCAGATGAAATACTGCTCGATCACCGGCCTGTCGAGGCCGAGCTGCTCGCGCATCCTCATCACGGTCTCGGGGGATATGTCGGGGTGCTCGTATCGCGCCATCGGGTCGCCGGGCGCGAGATGAAGGAGGAAGAAGGTGATCGTGAGCACGATCCAGACGAGCACCAGCGACTGAAGGATCCTTCTGAGAAGAAACGCCGCCATTACCCGATCCGGCCTCCCCCCGGCGACGCCGGAGAATTCGATGGATTTGCTCCGCGCGAGCGACGCGATGATCTCCCTGTCCGGATTCCCGGGGACGAACGGCTCGAAAAAGGCCCCGTACGCCTCAGCGAACGAAGCCTTCATGGCCTCCCTCATCTCCCCGCCGGCCGCCGCGGTTCCCCTTTCGGCCCCGACGTTCGTGACGAGGTCTTCGAGCCCGCTCCAGTCGCCCTTGAGATAGCGCGTTATCCTCTCCGAGCCGGGAGCGAGCAGGATCGATCCATGCTGGATGAACGCCGTCCGCGTCCTTCTCTGGGCGTTGCCGGCGATCTTCCTCCCGCGGCAGACGATCTCGTGCCTGCTCGCCGACACGAGGCACGGCGAGGTCATCGCCCCGGAGGAGATGCCCGGTTTCCCGGCCGCTATCTCCGCCTTTACGCCCATCGAACGAAGGGCCGCGACGATCGCGCGGGATATCCCGATGAAGGTCTCCTGAAGCCCGCCCTGAAAGGACGGGGATCCGGCCGGAGCGGCGACGCAGTAGGTGAGCTCCGCCTCGTGAAGCAGGGCCCTTCCGCCGGTGATTCTCCGCACCAGGTCGATCCCGTCCCCCTTGAGCTTTTCCATGTCGAGTATCTTTCGGGGATCCTGGTGGTACCCGATCGTGACGGCGGGAGGGTCGAAAGAATAAAGGCGGAGAAACGGTTCTCCGCCTTTATCCCCGACCATGGACAACAGGCGCTCGTCGACGGCCATATTGACCGCGCCCGACGACGGCCCGTCATCGATCAGAAACCATCTCTGCATCGGACCACCCTTCCTCGAAGCTTCCCGGGGCATTCAATCCGCGCGCGGGCCGGTTCATTCCCGGCAGCCGCCCGGCCCCGTCCAGCAAAGATCCGGGCACCTCGCCGCCGCCGCCTCGTCGAGCCGCCTGACCGGCGCGGTCACCGGGGCGTCGTGGAGGATCTGCGGATTCTCCCTCGCCTCGATCGATATTCTCTCCATGACCGACGCGAAATGGTCCAGCGTTTCCTTCTTCTCGGTCTCGACGGGCTCGATCATCAGGGCCTCCTCGACGATCAGCGGGAAATAGACCGTCGGGGCGTGGAGCCCGTAATCGAGCAATCTCTTCGCGACGTCGGTGGTCCTGACCCCGTACGCCTTGAGGTTCGATCCCGAAGCCACGAACTCGTGCATGCAGGGCCCGGGATATTTCAGGTCGTACCACCTGCTGACGAGGGTCATGAGATAGTTCGCGTTTATGATCGCGTTCTCCGAAACGGCCCTGAGGCCCTCCGCCCCGCAGGAGCATATGTAAGCGTACGCCTTGACGAAGACGTTGAAATTTCCGTACCACGAGTGGACCCTGCCGATCGTCTTATCGGAGACGTGCCGGAACGAGTACCCGCCCTCTTCGCGGATGACGCGCGGGACCGGAAGGAAATCGGCCAGATGCTCCCTGACCCCCACGGGCCCCGAGCCGGGGCCGCCGCCGCCGTGGGGCGTCGCGAAGGTCTTGTGAAGGTTCAGGTGCATGATGTCGATACCGATCGCTCCGGGCCTCACTATCCCGAGCAGCGCGTTCATGTTCGCGCCGTCCATGTAGACGAGGGCCCCCGCGCGGTGCACGATCTCGACGATCCTCGCTATCTCCCTCTCGAAGAGGCCGAGCGTGTTGGGGAGGGTCAGCATGAAAACGGCCGTCGAGCCGTCGATCTCCTTTTCGAGGATCTCCGGATCGATCAGGCCCTTCTCGTTCGACGCGATCGTCTTCGGCGTGAATCCGCATATCGCGACGCTCGCCGGGTTGGTGCCGTGGGCTGAATCGGGCACGATCACGACCTTCCTGTCCTCCCCGCGGTCCCTGAAATAATCCCTCGCTATCATCATGCCGGCGAGCTCGCCGTGCGCGCCGGCGACCGGCTGCAGGCTGAAGGCGCTCATCCCCGTTATCTCGCAGAGGGCCGACTCGAGATTATGCATCAGCTCCAGCGCGCCCTGCGCGTCCCGCTCGTCCTGCGCGGGGTGAAGCCCCGTGAATCCCCCGAGGCCGGCGATCTGCTCGTTGACGACGGGGTTGTACTTCATCGTGCAGCTTCCGAGGGGGTACATCCCCTTGTCTATGTGGTAATTCTTCGAGGCAAGCTCGACGTAATGCCTGATAAGGTCCTGCTCGCCGATCCTCGGGAGGCCGATCTCCCCTTTCCGGGCGACCAGGGCGTCGATCTTCTCGTCGGGAAAATCGTTCGCGGGGATGTAACGGCCGCTGATCCCCCCGACCCCTTTTTCGAATATCGTGCCGCTCATAGCGCGCCCCCCTTCCCCGCCGCGATGTCGCGGTATCTCTCTATCTCGGCGCGGGTGCGCTTCTCGGTGACAGCGACGAGGATCGCGTCCCCCCCGAGAAGCGGATAATCCCCGGAAATCGGTATTCCCGCGAGTATCCCCGCCCCCCTCGCATCTTCGATGAAGCTCTCCGAGCTTCCGGGCATCCGCACGACGAACTCCTGGAAGAAATTTTCGCCGAACGGCAGGACGACCCCCTCCACTTCGGAGAGAAGCCTGTAGAGCGCGTGGCTCTTCGCCGCGCTCTGCCTCGCGACCTCCCTGAACCCGTCCTCCCCCATCGTGGAGAGATAGACCGCGGCCGAGAGGGCGCAGAGGCCTTCGTTCGTGCATATGTTCGACGTGGCCTTCTCGCGCCTGATATGCTGCTCGCGCGTCTGCAGCGTCATCACGTACCCGCGCTTCCCTTCGATGTCGGTCGTGGCGCTGATAAGCCTGCCGGGGCATTTGCGGATGAACTCGCTCCGCGTCGCCATGAAACCGAGGAGCGGCCCGCCGAAATTCTGCGGGATGCCGAGGGACTGCCCCTCCCCCACCGCTATGTCGGCGCCGTATTCCCCCGGCGGCGACAGAAGCGCGAGGGAGACCGGGTCGACAAGGGCGACGAGCAGGGCCCCCTTCGAATGCGCGAGCTCCGAAAGGCCCGCCGCGTCCTCGATCATCCCGAAATAGTTCGGGGTGGCGACGACCAGGGCCGCGGCCTTCTCCGAGAGAAGCTCCCCGGCCTTGTCATGATCCATCGTGCCTTCGTCGGTCCACGGGATCTCCTCGATCCTGATCCTCCTGCCGGCGGCGTAGCTCTCGAGGACCGCCCTCACCCTGACCGACATGGCGGCCGGGACAAGGACCCGGTCCACGCGCTTTATCGAGCACGCCATAAGCATCGCTTCGGCGAGGGCGGTGGCGGCGTCGTACATCGACGCGTTCGCCGCGTCCATCGCGGTGAGCTTCGCTATCATCGACTGGTATTCGTAGATCGCCTGAAGCGTGCCCTGGCTGACCTCCGCCTGGTACGGGGTGTACGAGGTGTAGAATTCGCTCCTCGACAGGACGTACCTCACCGTCGCCGGAATGAACCGGTCATAGATGCCGCCTCCGAGGAAACTGGCGGTCGAACCGGCGGGCCTGTTCCGCGAGGCCATGGCTCCGACGTGCGACAGCACCTCCGACTCGCTCATCGGCCGGCCCAATTTCAATCCGCCCTTCACCCTGAGGGCGGGATCGACCGGCTCGAGCAGCTCTTCGAAGGAAGAGGCCCCGGCGATCCGAAGCATCTCCCTGCGATCGCTGTCGGTGTTCTGAATATAGCTCATCTGCCCATCCTTCCCGATTTCCAAATCCTGGCAGGACCTTCTATTCCCCGGCCTGCTCACCGAGATAGTCCTGATACTCCTCGTAGCTGAAAAGGACCTCCAGCTCGCCCGGGTCCTCCATCTTGATCTTTATGAACCAGCCGTCGGCGAAGGGGCTCTTGTTCACCGTCTCGGGATCCTCTATGATCTCCTCGTTGATCTCGATGATCGTCCCGCTCACCGGCGAAAAAAGCTCCGCCACCGTCTTCACGGCCTCGATTGTCCCTATCGGGTCCATCTGCTGAACCTCGGTGTCGACCTCGGGCAGTTCCACGTAAACGATGTCGCCCAGCTCTCCCGCCGCGTAATCGCTTATGCCTATGACCGCGATGTCGTCCTCGGCGTAGACCCACTCATGCTCTTTCGTGAATCTGCATTCTTCCGGAACCATTTCGTACCATCCTTTCGCTCATGATCTAATCGTTGACGGAACCTTTATAGAACGGCATTTCGGCCGCGACGGCCGGCACCGATTTTCCCCGTATCCCGATCGCGAGGTCCGCGGCATCGGCCGGAACATCGCTTTTCACGAGAGCCATCGCAAGCGATCTTTGCAGGGTGGGCGAAAAGGTCCCCGATGTCACGCACCCCGCCAGTTCGTCCTTGTAATAGACGGGGCAACCCTGTCTCGGTATCCCCCTCTCGGTCAGTTCCAGCCCCACCAGCCTTCTCGCCGGGCCGGCCTCCTTCTCCGCGAGCAGGGCGGCGCGTCCGAGAAAATCGTCCTTCTTCAGCTTGACGACCCAGGAGAGCCCCGCTTCGAGGGGGGAGGTCTCCTCGTCTATCTCGTGGCCGTAGAGGCAATAGCAGGGCTCGAAGCGCAGGGTGTCCCTCGCTCCGAGGCCTATCGGCGCGGCGCCGAGGCTCTTCCCGTCCGCCAGGAGCCGCCGCCAGACCTCGGCCGTCATGGCGGTCGGAAGATATATCTCGTACCCCAGCTCGCCCGTATATCCCGTGCGCGACAGTATGATCTCCTCGCCCTCGTGCTCGAAGGTCACGAAGGTGTAATAGGGCATCTCTTTCAGTTTGTTGCCGAGGGGCGCGAAGATCGGGCTTCCGAGAAGAAGCTCCCTCGACGCGGGCCCCTGGACGGCGATCTGCCCGATATGCGGGGATAGATTGGCGATCTCGACGTCCCCCTTGCGTATCCGGAGCAGGTGCTCGTGAATCTTCGAGGCGTTGACCGCGTTGACGACGAAGAGAATCCGCTCCGGGGAGAATCTGTAGACGAGCAGGTCGTCGAGCACGCGGCCTTCCGTGTTGCAGCAGACCGTGTAGCAGATCTGCCCGTCCTTCATCCTGCCCACATTGTTGGTCACGGCGTAATCGGCGAATTCCAGGGCGTCGGAACCGGTCAGCTCGATTTCGCCCATGTGGCTTACGTCGAAAAGCCCGATCTTGCCGCGCACCCTCTCGTGCTCGGCGACGATGCCCTCGAACGAAACGGGCATGAGGTATCCCGCGAACTCGACGATGCGCCCGCCGTGCTCGACGTGCGAATCGTATAAAGGTGTTTTCATCGACATGTGCCGCTCCTTGCTGAATGTAGGCGATCAGGCCCGCCCGTTCCTCCCCCGGCCTCCCCGCGCGCGGGCCCGGTTCATTCCGTCCGTCTTCCCCCCGGGCCGCGCCCGGCCCTCTTCGGGGGGAGGTATCTTCTCATCATCCTTCCCGTCCATGACGCGCCGCAATCCACGATACCCGAGGGCGGGCCGGCGTAAACAACCTCTCCGCCCTTCTCCCCTCCCTCGGGCCCGAGATCTATGATGTGATCGGCGTGCCGGATGACGTCCGGGTTGTGCTCGATCACGATGACCGTGTTTCCCTTCGCGACGAGCCTTTCGAGAACGGTCATCAGAAGTTTGACGTCCTCGAAGTGAAGGCCGGTGCTCGGCTCGTCCAGGATATAGAGCGTCCCGCCCGTGCCGACCTTCGAAAGCTCGGCGGCGAGCTTGACTCTCTGCGCCTCGCCGCCGGAAAGTGTCGTCGCCGGCTGCCCGAGCCTGATGTACCCGAGGCCGACCTCCCGAAGGACCTTGAGCTTCCTTCTGATGGAAGGTATATTCTCAAAGAAAAGGAACGCTTCGTCAACGGTCATTTCGAGCACCTCGGAAATATTCCGGTTCTTGAAGGTGATCTCGAGGGTTTCCCTGTTGTACCTTTTCCCCTTGCATTCCTGGCAGTGGACGTAGACATCCGGGAGGAAATGCATCTCGACCTTGATCATCCCGTCCCCGAGGCACGATTCGCACCTTCCGCCCCTGACGTTGAAGCTGAAACGCCCCGGCTTGTAACCCCTGACCTTCGCTTCGGGCAGCCTCGAGAAGAGATCCCTGACCGGGCCGAATATCCCCGTGTATGTCGCCGGGTTCGAGCGGGGCGTCCTGCCGATCGGCGACTGATCCATGTTTATGACCTTGTCGATGTTCCCGAGCCCCTCGATACCCTCGTGCGCCCCGGGAAGGGTCGTGCTCCTGTGGAAATGCCTGTGAAGGGCCCTGTAGAGGATGTCGTTGACGAGCGTGCTTTTCCCCGACCCGGAGACCCCGGTGACGCAGATCATCATCCCGAGGGGGAAGGCGACGTCGATCTTCTTCAGATTGTTGGCCCGCGCTCCCTTCAGCACGAGCCGCTTTCCGTTCCCCGCTCCCGTCCCGTCCTTGTAATCGAAGTACTGTTCCCTGCCGAGGTACCGTCCCGTGAGGCTCCCCGGCACCTTCACGATCTCCTCCGGCGTGCCCGATGCGACCACGTACCCTCCGTGCTCGCCGGCTCCCGGGCCGAGATCGATGACATGGTCCGCCTCGAGGATCGTGTCCCTGTCGTGCTCGATCACGATGACCGTGTTCCCCGCGTCCCTCAGTTCCTTGAGCGTCGCTATCAGTTTGGCGTTGTCTCGCTGGTGAAGCCCGATCGACGGCTCGTCGAGTATGTACAGGACTCCGACGAGGCTCGATCCGATCTGCGTCGCGAGCCTTATCCTCTGCCCCTCGCCGCCGGCCAGGGTGCTCGAGGACCTGTCGAGCCCGAGGTAATCGAGCCCCACGTTCTTCAGGAATTCCAGCCTCGAGGCTATCTCCCTGATCAGCGGCTCACCGATTATCGCGTCGTTCCCCTTGAGGTCGAGCGCGGAGAAAAATTCCGCGGCCCTGCCGATCGTCATGGCCGAGACCTCGGCGATATTCATTCCCTCGACGAAGACCGACAGGCTCTCCGCTTTAAGCCTCGCGCCGCGGCAGGAGGCGCAGTCGTCGCTCGTCATGTACGCCTCTATCCATTTCCTGACAGCCTCCGACCTCGTCTGATGATATCTTCTTCGCAGGTTGGGAATTATCCCCTCCCACGTCGTCATGTATTCTCCGCTGCCCCTTTCGAATTCGTAGCGCACGACGATCTCCTCGTCCGACCCTTCGAGGATGATTTTCTGTATCTTCTTCGGCAGCTTTTCGAAGGGGCTGTCCAGGGAGAAGCCGTGGAGCGCGGCGAGCGCCTCCATCCTGCTTCTGAACCAGTTGTCCTTCAGCGGGCCGGCCGGCGCCATCGCCCCCTCCCTCACGCTGAGCGATTCGTCGGGAACGACCAGCTCGCGGGCGAAATCTATCGTCGTGCCGAGGCCGTGGCAGGCCGGGCAGGCTCCGTAGGGGGAATTGAACGAGAAGATCCTCGGCGATATCTCCCCGAGGCTCCCGCCGCACCAGGGGCACGAATATTCGAGGCTGTAAAGAACCTCCTCGTCGTCCTGGACCACCATTATGACGCCGCCCCCCGCCCCCGCCGCCGTCTCCGCGGAATCGGCGAGGCGCCGTTCGATCCCGGGCTTCACCTTGAGTCTGTCCACCACCACCTCGATGGTGTGGCTCTTCTTCTTGTCGAGGGAGATCTCTTCGTCGAGGGAACGCATCGCGCCGTCGATGCGCACCCTCGTGAATCCGTCGCGCGCGAGCTTCTCGAGGAGCGCCCTGTGCTCCCCCTTCCTGCCCCGGACGACCGGCGCCATCATCACGAGTTTCACGCCCTCGCCGAGGGCCGCGAGCTTTTCGACGATCTGGGCTATCGACTGGCGCGATATCTTCCTTCCGCATCCGGGGCAGTGCGGCACGCCCACGCGGGCAAAAAGCACCCTGAGGTAATCGTGAATCTCCGTGATCGTCCCGACGGTCGATCTCGGGTTCCGCGAGGTGGTCTTCTGGTCTATCGATATCGCGGGCGATAGCCCTTCGATCGAATCGACCTCCGGTTTTTCCATCTGTTCCAGGAATTGCCTCGCGTAGCTCGACAGCGATTCGACGTATCGTCTCTGCCCCTCGGCGTAGATCGTGTCGAAAGCGAGCGATGATTTGCCCGAGCCGCTCAGCCCGGTGATGACGACGAGCTTCCTGCGCGGTATCGACACCGTGATGTTCTTCAGATTGTGTTCCCGCGCCCCCTTGACGACAAGGTATTCACGAGCCATCTATTCTTCCCTGCGCGGGGAAGCGCCGGGATCGTCGGCGCCCCGCCTCCCGGATTCGTCGTCCCCCGCGGCCGGCGCGTTCATCCGTTCCAGCGCCTTTTTGGCCAGCGAGCCCCAGTCGGAATCCCTCTCCGTGGGCTTCGAGAATCCTCCGGTATATGTCCTCCGCCTGCTGCCTCTGTCCCATCTTCTCGTAACAGTCCGCGGCCTCGAGCTTCGAGGTCACCCCCCACATCCCTCCCGTCTTCAGGTACGGGACGCGCAGAAATTCCCTGACCGCCTCGTCGTAACGTCCCATGCTTTTCAGGCTGACCCCGGCCCAGTAATGGGCCCTCCCCTGCTGTTCCTCGTCGCGGGCCACGCCCGGTATCCTGAGGTAGACCTCCCTCGCCATCTCGTACTTTCCGGCCTGCCCGTAGCAGAACCCGAGATTGAAGAAGAGCTCCACGATGTCGTCGCGTCCCGGGTATCTCTCACATATCGCGTACCAGCCCTCCGAGGCCTTGTCCCATTCTTCGAGCTCCTGGTAGATCATCGCCCTGTTCTTCATGGCCAGGAAGATCAACCCGTCGTCGCGCGACGCTTCCGCCGCCAGGCCGTAATCCACCGCGGCGAGCCCCGGATTCTTCGAAGCGTAGCGGGCCGAGGCGAGCTTGAAATAGACCTGGTCGAGGATCGGCGCGCGAGGCATCTCCCTGAGGAAGGCGTTGAGCCTGTCTATAGCCTCGGCGTACCCTCCGCGTTTGATGTCGCAGACGGCCATGTGGTAAAGGGCCGTCGCCGCCTCCGCCGTCCCGGGGAATCTTTCCCTCAGGCCGGTCAGGGTCGCGACGGCGTCGGCGCACCTTTCGGCCCCCGCCTCCGCCATTCCCATTTCCAGCAGCACCGCCGCCATCCTCCCGCATCCCGGATTCGACGCGATGAGATTCCCCA
>CAVYQN010000001.1:0-571005 GCA_963770685.1 Candidatus Krumholzibacteriia bacterium | reverse complement strand
CGGCGGGACGCATCACGCGCGGCCCCTCGGAGATCACGCTTAGAATGACCGGGGAGATTTCTTCCCCTTCGGAGCTTCTCGAGTTCAGGCTGCCCATACGCGAGGGGGAAACGATACCGCTTTCCGAGGCGGCGGACGTGATCGACACCACGGAGGAGCTTCGCGAATCCTCGACGTGGAACGGCGAGCCGGTCATCGGCTCTCGATAATGAAGCACGCCGACGGGAACACGATAGAGGTGGCAAGGGTGTGCGAAAGGCCCTCGCCGAGCTCGAGGGATCCTCGACGACGACATCGAGGTCACGATAACCAACAACGGCCTCGACCTTCGTCTTCGACGCGGTGTCGGACGTCCTTTCCGACGTGTGATTCGGATCCTGCTGACCTCGGTGCTGCTTTTAGTCTTCCTTCACGACTGGAGGCAGACCTTCGTAGCAGCAATATCGATGCCGGTGTCGGTGATCGCGACATTTCTTCTGATTGAACGCTCCAGGTTCACGATGACGTGATGACCCTGATGGCGCTCGGGATCTCGATCGGCACACTGGTGACGACTCGATCGTCGTGATAGAGAACATGCCGCTGGTGAAGGATATCGATCCTTACGAGGCGGCGGAGAAGGGGACATCCCGAGGTGGCCATCACCGTTCTCGCCTGACCCTGACCAATATCGTCGTCTTCACGCCGATCGCCTTCATGAAGCAGAATCATCGGGAGGTTTCTTTCTGCAGTTCGGCGTGACGGTCGTCTATGCGACCGTTTCTACCTGATCATCGGGTTCACGATGACGCCGATGCTGTCCGCGAGGCTCATCAGGATGAAGGCAGGCACGCACCACGGCAGGGAGCATTTCGTAGGATTAGCGAAGGTGGGACAGGGGATACGAGAGGATGGCCCGCGGATCGGGACCTTCTCTCGCACTTCCTCTCGCACAAGTGGGAGCCCGTCGTCGCGACTTCCTGATCCTCGTTTTTCTCGATCTTCCTCTTCGCCTTCGTGGGGGCGAATCATGCCCCTGACAGACCAGAATATCGCCGAGGTGACAGTGGAGCTGCAGCGGGACGAGCCTCGAACGAACGCAGGAGATGCGCGTCGAGGTCGAGGCGCTGATGCGCACGAAGCCCGAGGTCGAGGGGATAATGACGAATATCGGGGGGGCCGGGGCGGCGTCGAGAAGGCCGTCATCACCCTCAAGCTCGTCGACGGGGACAAGCGCGACAAGAAGATACTCGAATTCATGAACGAAATCAGGCCATCCCTCGCCGTCATCCCGGACGCCGACATCATGGTGACCACTTCCGGCGAGGGCGGAACGCGGAGGCCGACCTCGTCATGCAGGTCCTCTCCTCCGATCCGGAGAAGCTTTCCACCTACGGAAGTGGCTCTTCGCGATCGTCGGGCAGACGCCGGGGCTCGTCGAGGTGCAGACGAGCGAGAAGGCCGGAAAGCCGGAAGAGATAAGGCCCGAGAGAAACCAGATGGCCCGGCGGGGCTCGATCCGTACACGACGGGGATGGTGCTCCGGACCTCGTATGAAAGGGAAAAGGCCGCGTCTACAGGGAACTGGGGGAGGAGTACGACATACGCGTGAAATTCGCGGCTCGACAGGGTGAATCCGTCGTACCTCCTTCACCTTCCGCTCAACCTTCCCGAGGGGAGCATCGTCCCCCTCGCCGACGTTGCGACCCTGGAGACCGTGTCGGGGAATGCCGAGATACTCCACAGGGACAAACAGCGGATGGTCCAGATCTCCGCCAACGTCGCGTCCGGGTCGGTCAGCGAGGCGCGCGCCGTCATCGACGAAAAGATGGCCGCGCTGAACCTGCCTTCCGGCGTAAGGTTCAGGTACACCGAGATGGCCGAGTTGCAGGACGGAAGTCGTTCGCCTCGATCCAGACGGCCATGCTGCTGGCGATCGTCTCGTATACATCGTGATGGCGGCGATCATGGAAAGCTTCATTCATCCACTGACGGTGATGGTCACCCTGCCGCTCGGTGTCGTCGGGACGTCCTTCGGGCTCTTCTTCACAGGGGAGACGATAAACATCATGTCGCTCATGGCGATCGTGATGCTCGTCGGGATCGTCGGAACAACGCGATCCTCCTTCTCGACGCCACGGCGCAGCTCAGGGCCCAGGGGAAGGGGATAAAGACGCGTTGCTGGAAGCGTGCCCCACGAGGCTCAGGCCGATCATCATGGCCAATCTCGCGATCGTCATAGGATGATCCCGCAGGCGATGGAGATTCGGGGAGTCGAGTACAGGACGCCGATGCGCGTGGTCCAGATAGGCGGGGTTCTTTTTTCCACCCTTTTCACCCTTTTCGTCATCCCGGTCGTCTATACGATGGCCGACCGCTTTACCCTCAGGGGAGGAAGGAACGAAGCGGGATGGAGTCGCAGAACACTGGTTGAGGGTGGCTGGGGGCTGCTTTGAGGCGAGTAACCCGTTATCGGATATATATTTATGTTATTTTTACCGCAGCCGCCGGAATACCCGGGTGCGGTTCCGGCGGCTGCGGCCTTTCAGAGCTTCCCTCGCCCGCACGGCGGGGCCCCGCCCGACGGGTCCTCCCGCCTCCCGATATGCCCGGGCGGTGTAAACAAAGTTTCCCTGACCGGAATCCAACCATCGCGCCTGATATTCCATGTTGACTTTTATTTCGGGCTTATGGTACAATAACGATTGTCGAGTAAGTTAACGGTATCTCCAACATTGTGTGCGGAAGGAGGATAAGGTACCCCCGTTTGTACTGTTTCTAAACTTAAAGGTCCCAAACCTTTTAGGAGGTTTAGGAGGTTGAAGATGTTCAAAGGAAAAGTTTTGCTTTTCTCTTTGCTGCTGGTTTTCGCAACATCAGTGTATGCCGGTGACGTGGATCCCTGCCAGAGCGACTTTGGCGTGAGCTGCGTCGGCATGAGAGTCTCGATTTGCCCGGCCGGGGATTTCGAGTTCATCTATGATGCTTGCGGCACAGGCGCCGACTTCATCGAAGTATGGGTAAGGGACACTTCCGGCAACGGAATCGCGAACATACCCTTCTCCGATTACTGGTTGAACGCCTGCGATCCGGCACAGGAACTCTGTCTCTGCTCAGCTCCATTCGGCGCCGCGTTCCTTACGGACGAAAATGGTTACACGACCATCATCGGCCGTATAGCCGGCGGCGGATGCATCCTGACCGGCGGCATCTACCTGGCCGTCCAGGGCAAGCCCCTTGAAGATTTTCCGGGTTGCGTCGACGTGACCTGCGAGGCTGTACAGATAGTCAGCCCGGACCTCAATGCTGACTGTGCAGTGAACCTTTCGGATCTCGGTGTGTTTGGGTTGTCGTACAACAAGAACCTCGGCGGAGCCGGATACAATTCCTGCTGCGACCTGAACGACGACAGCAAATGCAACCTGAGCGATTTTGCTTTCATGGGCGAGCATTATCAGCACGTGTGCTTCTAAGCGCCAGGCTGTTTTGTCTGACCCTGTGAAGATGTTTCATCTTTTGGGCTGCAAAAAAGGGAGTTGGATTATGAAGAGAGTACTGCTGACAGTTGCTGTTGCTCTCCTGATACCAGGATTGTTAGGAGCGGCGCCTGCTACGCTGGGCGTGTATTTCGACGGTAAAACGTATTACACCCCGGCTGCGCCATTCACAGAATTCAACTGTATCTCTATCTCGTACAGAGCGATTATTTCGTAACCGCGGTCGAGTATCAGCTGACACAGCCCGGCGGGCTTTTCGTGATCACCGAGGTCACGTTCCCGTCGAACTTCCGGTTCAGCTTGGCGACCCGTTCGCGGGACATTCGATCGCGTACTGGCCCCCGATGTCGGGGTATCCGAACGGCTACGATCTTCTGGCAACATACCATTGCCTGACCCTCGCGCCGTGCGCGTCGATGCCGAACTACGCTCTTACGATAGGGCCCAATCCTGGCAGCGGAGCGCTTCAGGGTACATTCTACCCCGAAAACGAACTGTTCCCCCTCATCGGCCTGACGACGTACCTTTGTCCGGACGGTGTGGCGAACGAGGACGGGAGCTGGGGCACGATCAAGTCCCTGTACAGGTAAAAAGGAATTCGCCGGTTAGTGGCTGGATGAAGTGAAGATCATCCAGCCACGGAGCCGCGAAAGGGGGTGGAGCGTAGGGAGCAGAGCTTGCGCCACTCGACCCCTGAATCCTTTCTGGAACCGTTTCGGGGCTGTTTGAAAAGAGTTAGTTAGGTTTTAAAAGCAGGAGTGAAAAGAATGAAAAAAGTTATCTTGTTGGTCGCTGCGATGGCTCTGATGGCCGGAGCGGTCAATGCAGGCCCGATTGCCTACATCGGCCTGTATACGGATGCCGGCCATACGAACTGCAGCCAGATGATCCCGGCCCCGTACGTCGGATACACGACCTGGATCTGGGTTCTCCCGAGTGACAACGGCATGATGTGCGCCGAGTTCAAGCTTGATCCAGCCGGCGTGGAACCTCTCCATCGGCACCACCGTCAACCCGGCGCACTCGGTAGCTCTCGGCGCCCCCTACGACGCCAGGGCGTATCGATATGCTTCAGCTCGTGCCAGACCGAGTGGACATGGCTGTATCAGCTGAGCCAGCTTCCGACGGCCGCCGGCATCTCCAGGATTTCATCACATATCGGGAACGTCCGGATGCCGGCGCCTATCAGGTAGCCAACTGCCTGCCCAAGTATCCGCTGGAACCGCTCACGATCCTCAACCACCTGGCCCTCAACCAGGACTGCGTCATTGCCAACGAGGATGCCAGCTGGGGCGCGATAAAAGGGATGTACAACGAATAAGTTTCGTTGATGCATTGTTCATCGAAGTTGGGGGGGCTACAAGCCCCCCTCGCTTCATCGGGTCGGATCGAGAAGGAAGGCAAGGGGGTGGTTCAAGGGATCAGGTGATAAGGAAATCTCGCCGGGTTTTCAAGGGGGAAACGTCAATTCAGCTTTGGAGTCGCTAAATTATCCCTACTGGTTTTTTTCAGCAGGAGTGAGAAGAATGAAAAAGGTTATCTTGTTGGTCGCCGCCCTCGTTCTGACAGCCGGCGCCGTGAATGCCGGCCCGACCGCCTACATAGGCCTTTATACCGACGCCGGTCACAGCGTTTGCAGCCAGATGATCCCGGCCCCGTACATGCGGTACACGACCTGGATATGGGTTCTCCCGAGCGACAACGGCATGATGTGCGCCGAGTTCAAGCTGACTCAGCCGGCCTGGAACCTCGCCATCGGGACCACCGTCAACCCGGCCCATTCGGTAGCTCTCGGCGCCCCCTATGACGCCAGCGGGCGTATCGATCTGCTTCAGCATCGTGCCAGATAGCTTGGACCTGGCTGTATCAGATGACCCAGCTTCCGACGGCCGCCGGTGTTCCTGGATTCATCTACATCAGCGAACGTCCGGACGCCGGCGCCTATCAGGTTGCCAACTGCCTTCCCAAATATCCGCTGGAACCGCTCACGATCCTCAACCACCTGGCCCTCAACCAGGATTGCATCATTGCCAACGAGGATGCGAGCTGGGGCGCGATAAAAGGGATGTACAACGAATAAGAGATGTCCGGCAGATAATTTTATCCGCCGACATGTCTGAAATGGAAGGGGAGCCTTGCAAAAGGCTCCCCTTTTCATTTATGGACTGCCGCGGGGGAATCGTGGTATAATGTGTCTGTATTTCCGAAGAAGCGGCTGATCTAAGGGGGATCGATATGAAAAAGATTCTTTTTTTGATCCTTGCGGCGGCCGTACTGCAAGCGGCCCCGGCAGATGCGGGCCCCGTGGCATACATCGGCCTCTACACCGATGCCGTTCACACCGTCTATGTTCGTTATATCCCGGAACCATACGTGCAGTATACCACCTGGGTCTGGGTTCTCCCGAGCGACAACGGCATGATCTGCGCCGAGTTCAAGCTGGTCCAACCTTCGTGGAACCTATGCATCGGCTCGACTCCTAATCCGCTTAACTCGGTCATTGTGGGCGCCCCCTACGCCGACGAAGGAGTGTCATTCTGCTTCGCCGCATGCCAGAGCGGATGGGTATGGCTCTATCAGCTCGGACAGCTCCCGACCGTCGCCAACATCATCGATTGCATCTATATCGTCGATCACCCTGAAGCCGGTGCCTGCCAGGTTGCTGAATGTACGCCCGGTTATTCCGTTGCTCCGCTCATTAAACTGAATTACCTCTATCTGAATGAGACTCCGGGCGCCAACGAGGACGCGAGCTGGGGCGCGATAAAAGGGATGTATGAAAATTGAGATGATCGCCGCGGGAGACCTGCGGTTTTTTGTATGTACCGGGCCTGCCGTTTTGTTATATTGAAGAAAACGCCGTTACAGAAACCTGCTTCTTCCCCCCCTGGGAACAGGAGTGTTCTTCTTGAATACAACCAATCCAACTCTTTTCAGGTCACTTTCCATGCCCCGGTCGTTCCTCGCTCCGGCGATGGCGATCGTGCTGCTGGCCGCGGTCACCATGCTTTTTGCAGCTTCGGCGCACGCATCCACCACCGGAACCAAACTCGTATCCTCGGACGGTTCGACGATAACCTTCGAGATTTCGGTCCCCGCCGCGGAGATCCTTAACGCCCCGCTGGGAGGGGTCAGGGTCCTTCTCGACGGGTACGGATCGTTCTCCCCCGAGGGGGCCTTCGAGGTGCCGGGTAGGACATTCCTCGTGGCGATCCCCGCCGGGGGCGGCGCGCGGGTCGAGGCGAGTGTCATCGAAGCCGACGCGCTCGGAGCGCTGATCCTCGCGAGGGTGACCGGGAAGAGACTGGTGCGCGGGGAGGACGAGATCGCCGCGACCGAATATTTTGTGCCGGAGAGCGATCCGTGGGAGGGCGCGATCAAGTCGCCACTCGCCGAGGCGCTCACCCCGTCGATGATGGGGCGGCAGAGGGTTCTCCCGATAAGGATCAGCCCTCTGATCGTCGGCGAAGGCGGATACAGCCTTGCGAGGAGGATATCGGTCACCGTTCATCTCGAATCGCCGAAGGTAAGTTTCGATTCTGCCGACGGAGCTACGCGGCCTGTTTCCAGGGCGTGGAAAAAGGTATATGACGGGACCCTCGTGAACCCCGGCGACGCCGAGAGGTTCGGCGCCCCCGCGAAGGAGAGAGGTTTCACGATGTCGCCCGCGGCCCCTGGGAAACGGCTGAAACTGAAGATCCCGGAGACGGGGGTCTATTCGATCAGGGCCGATTCGCTGATATCGAAGGGAATGTCGCCGGCCCTTTCCAACACCGGGTTCGCTCTCAAGAAGCTCTACTACGACGAAGGGGAGGCCGGCCTCACCAGGGAAACGGCCATCCCCATGAAGGTGATCAAGGGCGCTTCGTCGTCGCCCGGCGTATTCAGCGGCGACGACAGGGTCGTCTTCTTCGCCGAAGGGATAAAGGACGACGAGGCCGCCGGGGATATATACGCGACCTTCACCGATTACAACGTGATCTGGCTCGAGGAGGATCTCCCGGGGAGCCTGATGAGGGAGTCCGCTCTTCCCTCAGATCCCGGCGAAGCGACCTCGGGGTTCAACGCCGTGTACAGGGGGAGGAAGGATACCTGGTACCACAAGAACATAAATGCCGGGACGTGGGATTTCTATTTTATCATGGGTCCCGTCGCCTCTGAAGCGAGTTTCCCGTTCGACGCTGAACTCCCCCGCTCCGGCCGGCACCTTCTCTCTCGCCGTGAGGGTGATGGGCGCCGCCAGCACGATCTCCAGCCAGCGTATCACCGTGAGCGTCAGAAACGGGTCGGGGACCCATCTTCTCGGAAGCGGCACGGTTTCCTCCACGAACAGCGCCGTTCTCTCCTTTTCGGGCCTCCAGTCCTCCCTTCTCGCCGACGGGCAGAATGAGCTCGTCCTGTCGAGCACGGTCTCGTACGGCTTTCTCGTGAACGATTTCGAGATCACGTATTCCGCCGGTTTCTCGGCGCGTGGCGACATGCTGGAATTCACCCTGCCTTCGATGCTCCCGCCGCAGAGGGTAGTGATCCCCGGTTTCACGACCGACGATGGATTCATCATCGACCTTACCGATCCATCCGACCCGGTTTTTCATCAGCTGGCCGCGGATGATTTCCAGCTTGAAGGATCGGTTTACAAGCTGACCGTCGACCTTTCGACCCCCGCCGACAGCAGGTTCGCGGCGCTCGGAAGGGAAGCGGGGATGCACGTGTTCAACGACTGGATCGCCGTCGACGCCAATTCGGACCTTATCGGCTCGCAGGGCGCCTGGGACGCGGTTGTCGTAGCCCATCCCGATTTCCTGCCCCCGGCGATGAACGTGTTGACGGAATATGAGGCGTGGAGGGAGCAGCAGGGGTACAGGGTCCTGACCGTCGACGTGACCGACGTATATGACGAATTCAACGGCGGGCTCAAATCCTGCGATGCCATAAAAAGATTCATCCGGTACGGATCGGAAAACTGGGGGACCGATTACGTGCTTCTCGTGGGGGACGGGAACGAGGACCACAAGCGCATATTCTACGACCCGAGCCTCCTGAAGGGCTCCCCCCCCGATTTCATCCCCCCGTTCACCTATTCCGTCGATGTGGTCGGATCGACATACGAAGACGAAGTTATAGCGAGCGACAAGTACTATTCTCATCTCGACGAGGAATGGCCCTCGGAGGGTTATCCCGACGTTTTCATAGGGCGGTTCCCGGTCGGCAGGGACGTCGAGCTGCAGGCTCTTCTCACCAAGCTCTACAGGTTCGAGAATCCCGGTTCGGGGGACGCCTGGCGAAAGCACATCGCTCTTTTTGCGGACGACGCCTGGTCCGGGTACCCCGACTACAGGTACTTCTCCACCGAGCTGAAATTCGAGGAGGGGCTGGAAAAGGCGGCCCTGGACATCGAGGAATCGCTTCCCGGCGGGTTCGACATCGAGAGGCTCTTTCTCTCCCACTGGACGGACGACATCCATGAGATCGGGGAGTCGGGCGTCCAGGTCTTCAGTGAAGCGACCGATTCGACGCGGGCCTGGTTCACCCCGTATCTTATCGACAGGCTGAACGAGGGAGTGCTCTTCTTCTCCTTCCAGGGGCACGCCCACAGGGCGCACCTTAGCAGCGAATCCGGTTTTTCGATGTTCAGCCAGTACCGCGACCTCAACCGTCTGACGACCGACAGGAATTTCATGTTCATGGGGGCGGGCTGCCACATAAGCCAGTTCGCCCTGGTATCCGAGCTGGGCCGTCTTACCGACGGGCCCAACGGGGACTGCATCTCCGAGCAGATGCTCTTCAAGTCCCGGTCCGGGGCGATAGGAGCCTACGCGAGCACGGGATTCGAAATCCTGGACCAGAACGAGAAGCTCTTCGAAACGCTCCACCAGTCGATCTTCCAGAGGCCCCCTTCCGATTCGATACCTCCGGCGATGGAGGGGACGGGAGCACACTGGGTGGCCGGCGGGATGATAACGAAAGCCGAGATAGAGCACGTAGGGACGACCTACTACGGGTTCGAGCAACTTTACCGGTACGTCTTCCTCGGCGATCCCATGACGAGGGTCGATCCCGGGCCGCCGCGAATGACCCTCGAGGCCGACTGGGGCGCGGGCTGGGAAACGATAGAGGCCGGGGCTCTCCTGTCGCGCAGCGGGACGAACGAATGCAGGTTGAGATTCTCCGCGAGCGACGTCGTCGCCCTCGGAGGGCTGAGATTCGAGGTCGACGGCGAAGACAGGACCGGCGACATGGCGGTCGAGAGGCTGGGGACCGATACCGGGACATATCCGCGCGGCTGGTCCGGCGAGCTCGACTATACCCTGACCCTCGAAGACGAATCGCTTCTTTTCAGCGTCCTGACCCCCGGGGGCCGCGTCTCCGGATCACTCGCGTTTTCCATGGGGATCGGGATAAGGATGTTCCAGGAGGGCGGCTCGGAGATCCTCCCGGGCGGGGATTGCCCGGCCGAAGGGGAATTTCGCCTCGAGGTCGTCATCCCGGTCCGCCTCGACCAGGCGCCCGTGCTCGAGTTCGACGGAGTCGAATTCGCTACGGCGTCCCTTTCGATACCCGATCCGCAGGACTCGACCGCCTGGCAGGCGGTTTTCAACGCGGATTTTCCGGGAGGAGAGCACCTTTTCACGGTCAGGACGGGAGAATATTCGGCCGACTTCGTCTTCCAGGTGGGCGGCAACGAGCTCGTCGCGGACAGTTACCTCCTGCCCAACCCTTTCAGCGGCGGGACGAATCTCTGTTTCACCCTGAACCTGCCCGCCGACAGGGGCGAGATCTTGATCTACAACGTCAGCGGCAGGCTGATAAAATCGATCCGGGTTCCGGCGGAGATGCTGGGGGCGGCGAATTATTCCGCGCCGAACGTCGTTTACTGGGACGGCCGCGACCTCGCTGGCGACAGGGTGGCCAACGGCACCTACATAGTCCTTCTAACGATCGAGAGGGAAGGGCGGCAGAAGCGGCTTACCAGCATGTCGGTCAAGCTCGAGTGACCCGGCGCCCGCGGCCCCGCGGGGACGCCCTTTTTCGCCCGGCGCCGGCCGGGGCCTTCGACCTTCAGAAATATCTTTACCTTTTCGGCAATTCATTATTAAAATGGCCGTGGTTGGATCTCAGGTTCAACTCACGGAGGTTGCATCTTGAATGAACTCCTGAAGGAGATCAGGAAAAAGGACAACAGGCTCATCGTCGGGATCGAGACGGGCAATGTTCCGGGCAGGATAGGAGCCGCGGTGGTGGATGTGTCGGGCAGGGGGGACGAGACGCTCCTGGACGTATATTCTTTCAAGAGTCATTCGCTTCCCAGGGAGCTTGTCGCCACGATCGAGGCGCTCGGGCGGAGCGGGGATTTCGATTCCGAGGAACTTGCGGGAATCAATTTCCTGCTGCTTCACCACATCAACACGCTTTTCCTGGATCTTTTCGACGATATCGAGATAGATCCGGAGAACGTGGATCTGATCGGGTTGAAATGCCTTGAGATCGGCGGCAGAAGCTTCCCCGAGAACCCGTCAGTTCTCAGCGAGATGACCGGTCTCGTGGTGGCGAGCCATTTCAGGATAGGCCCGGAGAGCGGGGACGGCCCGGAGATCGACGTAAACGAACCGATCCTGCGGAAGATGGTCGGGGAGATGATCGACAGGATGGGCCTCGAGAAGGACGAGGGGGAAGCCGTGGCCGTTGCTCTTCTCGCCAACGAGGCCGTCTGGCACGGATCGACCGGCCCGGGAACCGGCGCCGAGAAGAAAAAGGTCGCCGGCAAGGCGCGGACCGGGACGAGAGCGGGCAAGCCACTCCTCATCGGTGGCGAAATCGCCGGGCTTTACGCGGAGTTCTTCTTTCCATTCTGACGCACTCCCGGGGCGCCGCCCGGCTGAAGTCAGGTTCCAGGGAAAAGAAAGGTCTGTTCATGTCCGCGGGATTCCATCATTACGAAGCGCAATATCCCCTGCGAAACGCCGCGGCGGCAGCCGCGCTGATCCTCGCCTTCCTTGTTTCGGGGTGCGGCGGGCCGAGGGGGGTCCCCATGATGCCGCCGGCGGAAACGGGCGATCATGTGGAGCAGGGCGAATCGAAGACGCCCCCCGGCGCGGAGGAGGAGCCCTGGTGGCTGAGCGGCGCTTCGCCCGAAGGCGGCGCCGCGGGTGAAGCAGCCATCCACCCCGGGCCGGGCGGCCGGATCCCCGAGGTGCGCGTCCTGATCCTCGAGACCCGGAAAAGCGTCCGCGTCCATGTCGAATCCGGCGAACTATCCATTATCGACGCGCGGGGCGATACGGCCCTTTCATGGCCGATAGGGGGAGAGATCCACCTCGGCGCAAGGAGTGACGAAGTGTGCGTGTCGGGCGGGGGAGGGCCGGCCGGGCAGTCTTCATCGATATTGATAACGGGGACGGAAGGGTCGTTCGTCCGCCTCGATGGCAGGCCTTACAGGGGAAGCCTTCGCGTCGCCGCGGACGGGCAGGGGGGGCTCCTCGCGATCAACATACTCGGGATGGAGGATTATATCAGGGGGGTTCTTCCCTCCGAGATAGGATACCTTAAGGAGCGCCAGTACGAAGCCTTCAGGGCGCAGGCCATCGCGTCGCGCTCTTACGCCCTGAGCAAGCTGCCGGGGAAGAGCGCCGAGCAGTACGATCTTCGCGCGACGGTAATGGACCAGGTATACAAGGGGATCGAAGGGGAGAACGCCGAAGCGTCGAGAGCGGTCGACGAGACGAGGGGCGTAGTCGGGCTGTGGGAAGGCGTGCCGATCATCGCGTATTATTCGTCGTGCTGCGGCGGGCACACGGCCGATTCCAGGGACGGCTGGCCGTCGAAGGCCTCCTATCCCTACCTCTACGGCGTGAGGGACGCTGACGTGTCCGGCAGGTCGTTCTGCGCTGATTCCCGCCATTTCAGATGGGAGGAGAGCTGGCACGGCGACGCCCTTCATGCGATTCTTCGAACAAACGTTGCGGGCGGAATTCGGAAAACGCGCCGCCTCGCTTGGCAGGATCGTCGACATGGAGATCGAAGGCTTCTCCGAAAGCGGGCGCGTGATCGCGCTGAATATTGTCACCGACAACGGTTCGTACAGGGTCGAGGGCGACCGCGTCAGGTGGGTCCTCAGGCCCCGTTCGGCCGACGGCCCCATCCTCAGAAGCACCCTCTTCAAGATGGATGTCGATCGGGACGGCGGGCGGGTCGCCGCAGTGAGGGTCAGGGGGGCGGGGAACGGCCACGGGACCGGGATGTGCCAGTCGGGGGCGATAAGGATGGCCGAGCTCGGCTACAGCGCCGTCGAGATCCTTCTTCATTACTATCCCGGCATCACGATCGAAAGCGTCTATTGACCGGGACAGGGAGGCCTCGTTTTATGGCTTCAAGTCTGCCGGAGATCATCTCCCCGCACATCGTGACGGGCCTCGAGGGCACCGAGCTGACCGCGGCGGAGCGGGATCTGCTGGGAAGGTTTCCCCCGGCCGGCGTGATTCTTTTCGCGAGGAACGTGGAATCCCGCGAACAACTCCGCAAACTTTGCGCCGACGTGATCGAGGTGATCGGAAAGGCGTCGGGCCTCGTGCCGCTCGTGATGGCCGATCACGAGGGGGAAGGATATCGGTCCTCGCGAGGGCGATAGGGGTTCCTCCGACGCAGATGACGGTCTGGAGGGCCTTCGCCGAGACGGGCGATCCGGGGCTGCCGGAAGCCGTTTTCAGGGAGAGCGCACGAAGGATGCGGTCCTGCGGGATAAACATGTTTCTCGGGCCGGTCGCCGACGTCAACTCCGAGTATCTCAATCCCGTGATCGGCACCAGGGCCTTCTCGGAGGACGCGGGCGAGGTCGCGAAGGCGGTCGCCGCCGCCGTGAGAACATTCGCGGACGAGGGGATTCTCACCTCGATCAAACATTTCCCCGGCCACGGATCGTCCCGCGGCGATTCGCATCTCGTCCTTCCCGCGCTCGGCAGGACCCTCGGGGAGCTGAGGGAAAAGGATATCGTCCCGTTCATAAAAGGGATCGAGGCGGGGGCCGACTCCGTGATGACGGCGCACGTGGCGCCTCGCGGAAGGGGAATCCCGTCGTCTCTCGATCCTGCGATCGTCAGGGGAATCCTCAGGGAGGAAATCGGTTTTGACGGCGCGATCATCACCGACGGGCTCGAAATGGAGGGGATATTGACCGGAGCGGGGCTTGTAGGCGCCGCGCGGGACTTTTTAGCGCGCGGCGAAGGCGCAGGGGAAAAGATCGCCCGTCTCAGGCCGGCCGCGGTGTCGAGGACGGCGCTCGAGGCGGGAAACGATCTTCTCCTTTTCTGCCGCCCGGCCGCCGAAGTTTACCGGGAGCTCGAAGATGTAGGGCGGGATCTCGAGGGGGACGGCGATTTCTGGGACGGCGCGTTCAGGGAGATATCCGCCGATTCATTGAGGAGAATAAACACCCTGAGGCGGAGGGCGGAGATGGCCCGGCCGCGGGTTCCGGCAGGGTGGAGGTATCCCGCAATGGCGGGGAGCGCCGTTGAAATCGTCGGGGATCCGCAAAAACTTCTGCCGTTCGGCGAGGGGAAGGTGCCTGCCATTCTTTTTTATGGCGAGAGGGAGGATTTCGCCCAGTATCCCGTGAGGAGGTTCATCGACCGGCTCGTCGAGCTTGTCACCGCGGGAAGGCAGCCGAGGGTTTACGGAGACGGGCATCTTGTCCCGATGTGCGACGCGAGGCGTGCCGATTCTTTTGGGTGGGCTGGTCTTTACTCTTTCCAGGACCGGTCCGTGGAGGAATCGCGCGTTCTCGTTATGCTCTTCAGAAGGCCGCTGGCCTTTGACGATATCGAAAAGATCAGCGGAGGTTTCGAGGTCGTGGTCGCCGCTGAAAGGCCCTGGGATTCGCGTCACGTAAAGGATGGCAGGACGGTGATAACCTGCCATGGGATATCCGATTACACGGCGGAAGCGGTGGCCCGGATCCTGGTCGGACGGGAGGCGCCGGTCGCGGTAAAATTCGATTGACTTTACAAGGTGACACTGTTATAAATATTGATGTCTCCAGGGGCGGGCAGGCTGTGTTTTACGGAGCTTTTCAGAGCCTGCCGCGCCGGACTGGGGCAACCGTGATGATGGAATTTTCGGGGTCGTAGTTCAGTTTGGTTAGAACGCCTGCCTGTCACGCAGGAGGTCGCGAGTTCGAGTCTCGTCGGCCCCGCCATAACTAAGCCTCCGGTTTTTGCCGGGGGCTTTTTTATTGTAAGACGACGGCTCTCTCCCTGCCGGCGCCGGAAGGCCTTCGAACGGCCGGCCCCGGGCCGATAAAAAAACGCGGCGTCATGGAAGACGCCGCGTCCCTGATCTATATAATATCGTTCCGCGAGGCTTAGTAGCTGTCGCGTCCGTATCCGCCGCCACCGCCGCCTCGTCCACCCCTCTTCTCCTCGCGGGGCTTGCCTTCGCTCACCTTGAGGGCGCGCCCGTCGACCTCTTTGCCGTTGGTCGCCTCGATGGCCTTGTCCGCCTCGTCGTCGTTGTCCATCTCCACGAAACCGAAGCCCCTGGAACGATCTGTGAACTTGTCCTTGATGATACGGGCCGAACTGACTGAACCGTATGGGCTGAAAAGCTGATTAAGATCGTCATCAGTCGTTGAAAACGGAAGGTTTCCAACATAAATGTTCTTTGCCATTGTCTTGGGAATCCTTTCTGAGCAATGATACTGGAACGGGAACAGGCCGCGGCCGCTGTTGCGACTGCACCAATCTCTTATCTTTCCGCCCGGTCACCTCTCTTCCGTCAGCCTCGGCTGGTCGATCGTGGTGATTCTTCTTTTCGAATGACAATTTACCGGACAAATATACACGAGCGGGGAAAACGATTTCCAGTCTTTTTTTACTGCGCGGCGCTCGCCAAAGACCCTCGCTGCCGCACAGATTGCGATTGCCCGCGCCGGCCGGCGCTGCTATCCTGCGCAGTGAAACCGTTCGGGGCCGGCTCGGGGCGGTGCGGAAGGGCTGCGGCTTCGGCGGCGCGGAAGAGCCTTGAGTTTCGTCGGGCAGTTGAGAATTCATAAAGGTATCATTCCAAGGGAGGATCGATTTGAGATTACGAGGGAATGTCATGGGCACGGCTCTCGCGGCGGCGATCGCGCTGTTCTTCGCGGGGGCCCTCGACGCCTGCACCTGCATACTCGTAGGGAAAAAGGCTTCGATCGACGGATCGACGACGACCTCGCACACCTGCGACAGCCGGGAGGACAGGACCTGGCTCGAGGTGGTCGCCGGTTCGAAACACGGGAAAGGGGCGATGTGCGGGGTCTACTCGGGGCTCCGCTTCATGAAATTCCCCGGCGACACCTCCGGCGTGAGGCTCAAGATGATGATCCCGCAGGCGCGCGAGACATTCGGCTATCTGAACTCGGCCTACCCCTGCATGAACGAGCATCAGCTCGCGATCGGCGAGTCGACCTTCGGGGGGCGCGAGGAGCTCAGAAACAAAAACTCCGTCTTCGGGTGCGAGGAGCTCTGCCGGTTCGCCCTCGAGAGGGCGCGGACCTGCAGGGAGGCCATAAGGCTGATCGGCGACCTGGTCGCCGAGTACGGATATAACGACGGGGGCGAATGCCTGATGTTCGCCGACACCGAAGAGGTCTGGCATTTCGAGATCGCCGGGTCGGGGAGCGACCGCACGGGAGCCGTGTGGGCCGCCGTGAGGATCCCGGACGACCACGTCGGCGTGACGGCCAACGCCTCGAGGATCATGGAGATCGATCCGGCCGACACCGCGAACTGCATGGCCTCCGCCAACGTCTTCGACCTGGCCGTCGAGCGCGGCTGGTGGGACCCCGATTCGGGCGAGCCCTTCAGGTTCTGCTACGCGTACGATCCGGAAGGGCGAAAGAGCATGGCCGCGCGGCGAAGGGAGTGGAGGGTCTTCGACCTTCTCGCCCCCTCGCTGAAACTCGATCCCAACACCGAGAATTACCCGTTCTCGGTGAAGCCCGACACCCTCGTCCGTATCGACAGGCTGATGGAGATCTTCAGGGACACCTTCGAAGGCACCGAGTTCGACATGACCAAGTTCATGCTCGTCGAAGGCGAAAAGGGCGAACTCGTCAAGAGCCCCTACGCCAATCCCTTCATGCATTACGACATGATGCCCCTTTTCAAGATAAACGGCGGCTGGGGAAAGATGGGCGAGAGGTGCATAGCGAGGTATTACTGCGCGTACATCACGATAACCCAGTCGCGCGGATGGCTGCCCGATCCGGTCGGAGGGCTCGTCTGGTTCGGATGGGACAACCCGGCGATGACCGCGTTCGTCCCGCTTTACTGCGGCATCACCGACGTGCCGGCCTCCTGGAAGCTCTGCGGCCGGCCGGCCTACAATGAAGACTGCGCCTGGTGGGGATTCAACCGCGTGGCCGATCTTGCCGCCCAGAAGTGGGGGCACATGAAGGCCGACGTCGATTCGGTGCGGATTCTTTTCGAGGAGGAGGGGTTCAGGAAACAGGCGGGAATAGAGGAAAAGGCCGCCGCCATGCACGGGAAGAATCCCGAAGGCGCGAGGAAATTCCTGACGAAGTACTCGATGGAGTACGCAAACAGGGCTACCGCGGCGTACTGGGATCTCGGGGATTTCCTCTCGTGGAAGTACACCGGGATGTTCTAGGAAGCCGGGGGGACCGTTCGTCTTTCACCGATTGACGCCGGAAACGCCGGCGCGCCGTTCCGGCCATGATATTCGCCGTTTCATTCGACGCAAAGGAGCGATCTGATGGAATCCGCGACACGGGAACAGGGGCACTGGTATCGCTGGCTCGTCCTTTTAATCGTCAGCATGGTCCTTTTCGGCTCGTACTACGTCTACGACGCGGTGACCCCGATCAACGATTTCATCCAGGAATCGATGGGAATCGACAACTCCCAGTACGGCCTGCTCTTTACCCTTTACTCCCTCCCGAACCTTTTCTTCCTCGTCTTTTTCGCCGGGATAATCCTCGACAGGGTCGGGATAAAGAGGGCGGGGATCATCTACGCGGGCCTCTGCGTGCTCGGATCGCTCGTCACCTCCGTCGCCGCCGACAAGTCCTTCGTGTGGATGCTGGTCGGGAGGGGGATCTTCGGATTCGGATCGGAGGCGGCGATACTGGTCGTCAACAAGGTGATCGCCAGATGGTTCAGGGGGAAGGAACTTTCCTTCGCCTTCGGGCTCAATATAACGGTCTGCAGGTTCGGGACCTTCCTCGCGATGGGTACCTCGGCCATGATCAGGAACCGGCTCGGCTCGTGGACCTGGTCGGTCTGGGCGGGCACGCTCATCATGTTCCTCACCTTCCTCTTCTTCCTCGTATACCTTGCCATCGACAAAAATGTCGGGAAGAAGGAGAAGGGAGGCGAAGAGCAGGTCGGGGTGGTGCGGATCTTCAGGGAGGTCGGGAATTTCGGGCCTTCCTTCTGGTACGTGAGCCTTCTCTGCGTCACCTTCTACTCGGCGATGTTTCCCTTCCTCTCGCACGCCCCGCGGCTTCTGCAAAAGGAGTTCGGCATGAGCGCCGAGGCGGCCGGGTGGTACACGTCGCTCGCTTCGGGAAGCACGATGATATTCACCCCCCTGTTCGGCCTTCTGGTCGACAAGTTCGGGAAACGTGGGACGATAATGGTCATCGGCTCCCTGCTCCTGATCCCGGCGCACCTGCTTCTCGGGATGGGAAACGTCCATCCGTCGATCCCGTTCATAATCCTCGGCCTCGCCTTCTCGCTGGTTCCCGCGGCGATGTGGCCTTCCGTGCCGATCCTGGTCAACGAAAAATATCTCGGCACGGCCTACGGGATGATAGGCTGGATACAGAACGCGGGGCTTACCCTTTTCCCGTGGCTCGCGGGGCTTATCGTCGACCGCAGCGGCTACCAGCCGATGCAGATGATGTTCTCCTCGCTGGGGGTCATGGGCATGATAAGCGCCTTCCTGCTTTTGAGGGCGGACCGGGTGTACAAGACGGGGCTCCAGCTTCCGAGCAGGGAAGCCCAGGCCTGACAGCCCGGGATATCCTCCCGTGAACCGCACATGGAAACGGGGAGCGTGCCGCGCGGCGGATCGCTCCCCGTTCTTCTTTCACGCAGGCCCGGGCGCATCGCGGCGCCGGGGCGTCATTACTTCGACGACAGTATCTTCAGCAGGTCCTTCTCGAGCGATTCTTCGGGCGTTTCGACGATCCGACCGATCTCCTTCCCCCCGCGCGAAAGGATGATCGTCGCGACGCGCTCGATGCCGTAGTAATCCCTGAGCTTTTTCGACCAGTTCAGGGCCCTCGCCGGAGCCGGGGTATCCGTCGAGAATCGCGAGCTTCCGACGGCGAACATCGACACCTCCGAAAGGGGGTACTTCAGCTCGTCGAGGATCTTCCAGAGCCTGGGGATCTCCCGCTGCGAATCCGAGCACCAGGTCCCGAGCACGCAGACGATGTCGACGCCGTAAATCAGTTCCTGCAGGGACGGGAGAAGCTCCGCGTCGGGAACGTATGCGTCGTATTCCGCTTCCCATCCGCCGATCTCCGAGGCGATGTCCTCCCTCGAGATCTCGCCGAACAGGACGGGGCCTCCATCGTCGGGCACGGTTTTCACCACGCCGATGCTCTCCGGTTTTCTCTTCACCGGATCCTCGATCGGCGGGTACATGTCGTTCCACCATTCGGGCTGGTCCTTGAGCCACTTGTCGAACCACGCGAGCTGGGCGTCCGACCATGCGACGCGTTTCTTGTAATCGAGGATGAAATGGTTCTGCCCTGAATATTTTATGTACTCGACCTCCTTGCCGAGAATCTTCAGCGCGGTGTACATCTGTTCGCTTTCCCCGGGCGGGACGTTCGTGTCGGACGCTCCGTGAAGGAGCAGGAGCGGGGTGACTATCCGATCGGCGGCAAAGAGCGGGCTCTGGTCGACGTAGACGTCCTTCCTGTTCCAGGGGAAGCTTTCCGCGGCCGCAACCGCGTTGTATCCGTATCCCCAGTACCCTTCCCCCCAGTAGCTCGCGATCATGCTGATGCCGGCGTGAGAAACGGCCGCGGCGAAAAGGTCCGTGCGCGTGATTATAAGCTGCGTCATGAACCCGCCGAAGGAGGCTCCTATGCAACCGACGCGGTAAGGGTTGATGAACGGGTGCGATTCGAGCAGTTTCTTCGTGCCGGTGATCACCTCGGCGGCGGTCGTGCGGCCCCAGTCGTTCACGTGAAGGGCCGAGAATTCCTGCCCGAAACCGGTTGCGCCGCTCGGCTGCAGAACATAGACGATGTAGCCGTGCTCGGTCCAGAGATCCTTGGGGTACCTTCCCCCGAACGACTTGTCGATCGGCGAGGTGCCTCCATAGAAATTCACGATGCACGGATATTTTTTCGAGGGGTCGAAATCGGGGGGTACTTCACGTACCCCGTGATCTTTCTGCCCTCTTCGCTGATGAAGTCGAAGTCCTCGGATTTTCCCAGCCGGACGTTCCGGAGAAGATCCCTTCCCGGCTGGTCGATTTCCTTCGCCGGGCCTTTTTTAAGGTTGATCGAATAGATCCTCTGCGGCGCGCTAGCCCCCGAGCCGGCGAAGACGCAGACGGGGCTCGTTCTCGAGATGTCGGCCGTGACCCCGGCTCCGCCCGACGAGATGACGTCGACGCCGGTGTCGAGCTCGCTGAAGGCCTTCCTTCGAGTGTCGTACCTGAAAAGCTTCACCAGCGAGCCTTTCTCGGCGACGATATAGATATTGTCGTCTGACCCGGACCAGACCGCCTTCTTCACGGCCGGATCGAAATTCCTGGTGATCGCCTCGACGTCGCCCGTCGAGGGATCGAGGATATAGAGCTGCCCGTCATAATCGTTGGGGATGACGCCCTCGGGCACGTTCCTTCCTATCTCTCCGAAGGTGGACGGCCCTCCCTCCACGAGGATCCTGTCGCCCGACGGCGACCAGGAGGCGTTTCCCATCCAGTGTCCCCTGTGGAGGAGTTTCGTGCTCATGTCGCCGAGATCGAGCAGGATCAATTCGGTCTTGCCGAACGGCCTTTCGGAAAGGTCTTCGTATCCCCTGGAAAGGAGGAGTTTCCGGCCGTCGGGGGAGATGTCGTTTACGAACGAATCGAATTTCCCCGTGGCGAGTTTTCTTACCGTCCCTCCCGGCACGGAGGCTATATATACGGAGGTCCTGTTCCGCCCGTTCTCCGTCCTGTCGCCGATATTCTGCAGGCGCTTTATCCCCGAGCCGTCGTCCTTGTAATTCTCCTCCGTGTAGTAGACGATGAAGGAGCCGTCGGGGCTCCACGAGTAGCCGCCGAGATCGGCGATATCGCCGAGGACCGTTTCGATCCTCCCCGAATCGAGGTCGAGGATCCTGACCGACCCCGATTTGCCCGAGCGCGACACGTACGAGAGCCTTCTTCCGCCGGGAACCCATTCGACATCGCTCATCTGCGTTTCGACCATCGTTTCGGCGAGGGTTCCGTCGGGGAGATTCCTAATCTCCGTCCAGGATTCCCTGCCGCCGTCGGGGGGGGTGAATTTCCAGTAACCGATCAGAACCTGCCTGCCGTCGGGCGACACGGAGATCGATCTGACGTTCGGGGCGTCGAGGATGCGCGAGATGTCGATGCCGACGGTCGGATCGAGGCTGATCGACGGGACGTCCTTGAAATTTTTCGTCACGGTGAGGCTCGCGTCGAGGCGCCATTCCGCGATCGAATCGCCCGGCGCGTACGCGGCCTTGGCGACGAGGAGATGCTTCCCGCGGCTGATTTTGGCGCTTCCGCTCTGCTTGTCGCCCGCCTTCCCCGCCGCCGCGCTCTTCACGCATTTCACGACCGATTTGCCGTCGATGAATATCTCGAACGGGCCGGTGGAAACCGCTTCGATTCCGATCTTCATCCAACGGGGGGCGTCGATCCACGCGGCGAGATACGCCACGGCGGGATCTTTCCCGGCGCGCGCGAGAAGAACGCCGTTGCTGTCCGAGGGGACCACGATCCAATTCAGCGTCTCTTCCCCGAAGGTGTTCACCTTTTTCCCCTCTTCGGGGAGCAGCGATTCGATCGCCATATCCCTCTGCGAGAGGAGGAACGCCGCGTCGTTGTCCTTTTTCTCCTCGTCATTGAAGGCGGGGAAAACCGCCCCGGCGGGCCCGAGAAGGAGCCATTTGCCAGGGTGAATGACGGTTTCATTATCCTTTCGAAGCAGGTAACCCGCCTGGTTCCCGGCCTGGGGGGCCTGGGCGCCGGCGTTCGACCCCGCCACGAGCAGGGCCAGGCCGAGCAGCACGATAAGGGCGGGGGCGATCTTTTTAAACGGGGATCCGCTCATGGTTTTCCTTTCATTTCAGCCCGTCGAGGTGATTCCGGGCCCGTCCCGGAACCGGGTAAAAGGGCCGATTTGTCTCCCGACATGATACAGGCCGGGGGACGGTTATGCAAGGGTCTGCTTGACCGCCGGCAGGCCCGGTGCCGCCGCCCGGGCCTCGGAAGCGTTCCTCTTGAACTTCGCGTTCAGCCGCATTATATTAGCGGGACCGGAAACTCGAAAAATACACGCAAGGAGTGAATCGATGAAAAAAAGGCATCTGGCGGCGCTGGCGATCGCGATGATAATGATTTCGTACGGCTGTTCGGGAGGGGAGCAGGCGGAAGCGGAGGGGTGGCTTCCCTTTAACCAGGGAATCGAACTGGCGGCGAAAACGGGCAAACCCGTGATAATAGATTTCTATACCTCGTGGTGCAAATGGTGCAAGGTGATGGACAGGGAGACCTTCTCCGACCCCGAGGTGAAGAAATTCCTCGAGAAGAATTTCATAACGATCAGGATAGACGCGGAAAACAAGACGGACAAGCTGAACTTCCAGGGCAAGGTGTTCACACCGGCGGAACTGACGAGGGCAATGAGGGTCACCGGGTATCCGTCCCTCGCCTACATGGAAAGCGACGGGAAGGTCATCATGGTCATCCCGGGGTTTCAGAAGCCCGCCGAGTTCATGCCGAACCTGAAGTACGTCAAGGACGGATGCTACAGGAACAACGTGACTCTCGACGAGTACAAGAGCGGGAAGGATTGCGGGGGCGGAGCCTGAGGCGCGCCGCCGCTCTTCGCCGGCTTTTTCGTGACGACGGATACGGGCGGTTTCAATAATCGGAGGACAAGGATGAGGATCGGAGTGCTTACAGGCGGAGGAGACGCCCCGGGCCTTAACCCGGCGATCGCGGGGGTCGTGGAGAGGGCGACGAAATACGGAATCAAGGTGATCGGGCTGAAGCGCGGTTGGGAAGCGCTGTGCGTGGAGGATAACAGCAGGCACGTCGTGGAGCTCGGCCCGGAGATAATCCGCGAGTACGGAAGGCTTGGCGGCAGCAAGCTCCTGTGCAGCCGCACGAACCCGGTGGCCAAAGACAGGGACAGAACCGACCTCGTCCTCAAGAATATCGCCAGGCTCAAACTCGACGCGATTATCGCCATGGGGGGGGAAGACACCCTGGGAGCGGCGGCCGAACTGTCCCGCAGGGGCGTTAACGTGGTGGGGATACCGAAGACGATCGACAGGGATCTCGCCGGCACGGAGTACACGCTCGGGTACGATACCGCTCTCAACGTGATCACGACGAGCGCCGAGCGGATAGCTCATTCCGCCGAATCGCACCAGACGATCTTCTTCCTCGAGGTTATGGGAAGGCACGCCGGCTGGCTGGCGCTTAGGGGCGGAGAGGCCGCTTTCGCGGACATCGTCCTGATCCCGGAGCATCCTTTCACGATAGAGAAGCTCGCTTCGGTCCTTCGTGAGAAACTCGCCCTGAGCAGTTCGATGGGCTTTGAGCAGGAGTACAAGATCATCGTCGTCTCGGAAGGGGCGCATATAATCGGCGAAGAGGAGGTGCGCAAGGACGCCAAACTCGACGAATTCGGGCATTACAGCCTCGGAGGGGTCGGGAATTACCTGAAGGGGCTGATGGAACACGAATTCAAGCACACGAGGTACTCGGCCCTGGCGTACCTTCAACGCGGCGCCCCGCCGACGCACAAGGACCGCCAGGTCGGCAGGCGTTTCGGTAATAACGCCGTCGACATGGTCAAAGAGGGGGATTTCGGCTGCATGGTGGCGGTTCAGCGTTCCAGGCTGGTCAGGGTATCGCTCGAGGAGATCAGGAAGTCTCCGAGCCTGGTCGATGTTTCCAGCTATTACGATACGGAAAACCTGAACGTCAGGGTCGTATCGACGGTCAACGGGGTATAGGGCGAAAGGACGGCCGGTTCTTTGCGCGGCGCGCCCCGCGGAAGGTCCTGCGCGGTTCAGCTCCTGAGGAAATGCCCCAAGGTCTCCACGTGGTATGTCCCGGGGAACATGTCGATGACGTGAACGCTCGAGAGGGAGTATCCCGCCTCGATCAGTTTCGCCGCGTCCCTCGAGAAGGTCGGCGGTTCGCAGGAGATCATTATGATCTCTTCCGGGCGCAGCTTCACGAGGCCCTTCATGGCCGCCGCCGGCATTCCGCTTCTCGGCGGATCCACTATGACAAGGTCGGCTTCGCGCACGCGGAAGATCTCCTTCTCCACGATTTCATTCCTGAAGGTGACATTGCCGGTCGAGTTGAGCCGTTTCGCGGCCATGCCGGAGCGATACGATCCGGGATCGCGTTCGATCCCGACGGCCTTTTCCACGATCGCCGAAAATGGAAAGGTGAAGAATCCGCACCCGCAGTAAAGATCGAGCAGGTTTCGCCTCGCCTTTACAGGAAGCGAGAGGGCTTTTTCGATAAGCGCGCCGTTGAGAAGCCGGTTCACCTGAAAGAACGATTCGGGCATGACGGGGAATTGAAACCCGCCTGCCTCCATGAGCAGGTCGGGCGGGCTCACGCGATCCCTCAGCCCCCAGAAGTGGACCATGCCATACCTGTCGATCCTGGCCCTCACTTCCGATCCAGGCACGAGCGATTCCGCGGGGAGGGAGGATATCGCCGTTCTCATCTCGTCCGGCAGAAGAAGGCATCCCGCGTCGGGAAAGGGGACGACCTCGGTCGATTCGTGCCTGAGGAATCCCGGCTTTCCCCTCTCGTCCACTCGGAAAAGGGTGTTGTTCCTGTATCCGAAACGGGAAGGGCAGGGGGTCACGCCGGAGATTTCGATCTTGATCCTGCCGATCCTTTCGAGGGATTCGGCCACCGTTTCCCGCTTGATCACGAGCTCGTCGGCGTATCCCATGTGGAGCATGTGGCATCCGCCGCAACTTCCGAATACGGGGCATTCAGGCTCGATGCGGGACGGAGAGGGTGTTTCTATCGCCACGGGCATCCCGAACAGGCATTTCTTTTTCTCTGAGGTCACCTCGAAGGTCACCCTGTCGCCGGCGGCTGTGAAGGGAATGAACAGTGTTCTGTCTTCAAAATGGGCAAGCCCCAGCCCTCCATAGACGACCTTTTTTATCTCCACGGGACCTTGCATCGCAATTCTCCTTCTCCGGTTCGCGCCCGCTGCGGCGCTCGCTGACGCGGCAATGATACAGGGTTCGGGGCGAAATTGATACAGGTGATTTGTATTGAATATGCCGCGGCGGAAAGGTATTATTCCCGGGACGTTTTCCCGTCCCGGCGGCCCACGCCGGTTCTCAAATCGCGCAGGAAGGTTCCCATGCGGATCGGAATGATACTCAAAGGCAATATCCCCCCGCCCGATATCAGGATCGAAAAGGAGGCCTCGACCCTGATCAGGGAAGGCCACGAGGTCAATCTCCTCCTCGAAAGGCGCAAGGGGGAGGCCAGGGAGATGGAGACGGCCGGGATACGGTGCGTCCGGGGCGTCCATATGGGACGATTGAGGGAGATCCTCCACAGGTACACCTTTTCATTCACCTTCAGGGATCCCGCGTGGCGCAGGGCGATCAGGGAATTTGCCGTTTCAAGATCCGTGGAGGTTCTTCACGTGCACGACCTGCCGCTCGTCCGGGAGGCGATTTCCGTTGGCAGGGAGCTCGGCATCCCCGTCGTCGCCGATATGCACGAAAATTATCCGGGCGGCCTCCAGGTCTGGTACACGAGCCGGCTGAAGAAGAAGACCATATACAATTTCAACCGCTGGGCGCGCTATGAGAGGGAGATCCTCCTCGAAGCGGACGCCGTGATAGCGGTGATCGAGGAATCGAAGGAGAGGTTGAAGGCGCTTGGCATACCGGAGGAAAAGATCTTCGTCGTGCCGAACACATCCCCGGTCGAAAGTATCGACATTCCCCTCGACCAGGCGATAATCGGGAAATACAGGGACCTGTTCATGGTCTCCTACATCGGCGGGTTCGCGCCGCATCGCGGGCTCGACACGTCGATCAGGGCGCTGCCCCACCTTCGCGGCAGGATCCCCGACATGAAGCTCGTCCTTGTGGGCGACCGCAACAAGCCGTACATGGAGTATCTTGTCGCGCTCGCGGAAAAACTCGGGGTCTCGGACATGGTGGAGATGACCGGATGGCAGCCTTTCGAAAAGATATGGAGCTACATCGCGGCGAGCCGGGTATGCCTCGTGCCCCACGCGAGGAACCCGCACACCGACACTACGATTCCCCACAAGATATTCCAATACATGATGATCAGGAAACCGGTGGTGGTAAGCGACTGCCCGCCCCTGAAGCGCATAATCGAGGATTCGGGCGGCGGGCTGGTTTTCAGGCACGACAGCCCCGAAGAGCTGGCCGAATGCATCGCGAGATTCCGCGAGGACGGGGAATTTTCGCGGCAGGCCGGCGAGAGGGGGAGGGCGGCCTTTCTTGACAGATACAACTGGGACAGCACGAGCGGCGACCTGAAGAAGCTGTACGGCGCGCTGGCCCGGCGGGCGGAGAAATCATGAAGAAAAATGTGAAGCTTCTCGACCTCGTGCGGCAGTACGGGGGCATAAGGGACGAGATCGCCGCGGCTGTGGACGAGGTGATGGATTCCCAGTATTTTATTCTCGGGCCGAAGGTGGAAAGGTTCGAGGAGGCGGTGGCCGCGTATTGCGGGGCAGGGCACGGCATCGGGACGGCGTCGGGCACCGACGCGATCCTGCTCGCCCTGATGGCGCTCGAGATCGGGCCGGGCGACGAGGTCATCACGACTCCCTATACATTCTTTTCCACGGTAAGCTCGATAACGAGGCTCGGAGCGACCCCTGTGATGGTCGATATCGATCCGGCCACATTCAATATTTCGCCGGAAAAGATCGAAGAGGCCGTCACGGAGAGGACCAGGGCGATCCTGGTCGTCCACCTGTTCGGCCAGACGGCGGAGATGGACGCGATCGCGAACATCGCCGAATCGAAAGGGATCCACGTCGTCGAGGACGCGTGCCAGTCGATCGGGGCCCTTTACCGGGGGCGGCCGGCCGGATCGATGGGGATCGCCGGATGTTTTTCCTTCTTCCCGTCGAAGAACCTCGGCGGATTCGGGGACGGCGGGATGGTGGTGACGAGCGACGCGGAACTCGCGGCGAAGATGAGGATGCTCCGCGTCCACGGGGGGAAGGAAAGGTACTATCACGACGTCGTCGGCATCAACAGCAGGCTTGACGCCCTGCAGGCCGCGGTTCTCCTCGTGAAGCTCAAGTACCTCGACGGCTGGAGCGCGCGAAGGCGCGAGAACGCGGTTTACTACGACAGGCGTTTTTCCCTCGTGGACGGGATCGAGGCGCCGGTCGTGGCGGAAGGATGCGTCAGCATATACAACCAGTACGTTATCCGGGCGAGGGACCGCGACATGCTCAAGGCGTTTCTGATCGGGGAGGGGATCGGCTGCGAGGTCTATTATCCAGTGCCCCTTCACCTGCAGAAATGTTTCTCGTTCCTGGGCGGCAGGAAAGGCGATCTCCCCGAGTCCGAAAGGGCCGCGGAGGAGACGCTCGCCCTTCCCGTTTATCCGGAACTGGAGCGGGAAGAGCAGGATTACGTCATCGACAGGATATCGGAGTTCATGTCCCGGTGACGCCGGGAAGGCCGGGGGTATCCATTGAAGGTCGTCTGTTTCTCGGAGATACAGTGGCGTTACGTCCGGACTCGGAAGCAGCAGATAATAAGCCGTTTCCCCGCCGACTGGGAGGTGCTCTTCCTTTCGAGCGTGGTGGCCGGGAAGAAGAACAATTTCCGGCCCGAGAGGGACGGCAGGGTCACTCACGTCTGCGTCCCCGCCTTCAAGAATTTTCCCCAGAAATCTCTCAGGGCTCTTTTCTCCTTTCCTCCGGCCCGCTTCCTCTGGAACGCCGTGATTCTTGTCTGGGTTGAAACGATCCTTCTTCTGACCGGTTTCTCGGGAAGGGAGAGGGTCCTGTTCGTCTCCAACATATATTACTCTGCGATCCTCCCGTTTTTTCCGCGAACCATTCTGCTTTACGACTGCAACGACGATCCGCTCGAATTCCCCGGCGCCCCGAAGTGGGCCCGCGGATATTTCACGAGGCTCGCCCGCGCAGCCGACGTCGTCGTGGCGGTCAGCGGCGGATTGGTGAAGAGGCTCGGCGACGCGGGGGTCGGGAAGGTCCACCGCATAGGCAACGGCGTCGACTACGATCTTTTCGTGAAGGCGATGGCCTCGGGGGAGCCCGAGGAGATCGCGGCGCTCCGGCGCCCAAGGCTCGGGTATTCAGGCGCCATCGCGCCCTGGTTCGACATGGAGCTTCTCGACATGGTGGCCTCTTCGTTCCCTGAGGCCTCGATCGCGCTTTTCGGCCCCCTCTTCGAAGGCCGCAGGAGCGATCTCGAACTGCTTCGCGAAAAGCGCCGGAACGTCCATTACCTCGGCTCGATCCCCTACGAGAGGCTCGGCGCCTACACCGGCTCGATGGACGTCTGCATGATACCTCTTCAGATGAACGAGCTGATGAGGATGGCCGACCCGAACAAAATCTACGAGTACGCCGCGGTCGAGAAGCCGATAGTGACCTTCAGATTTTCGGAGGATATGGACGATCTTTCCGGCATGGTATATCTTGCCGGCACGCGCGCTGAATTCGTCGAGAAGATCCGCGCCGCCCTGGTATCGGGCGCGGACAGGCCAAGGCTCAGAGAATACGCCATGCGGTGCAGCTGGCAGGCCAGATCGGACGCGATGGTCGCGCTGATCAGGTCCGAAGCGGCCTCGCGCGGGCGGTGAAAGGCACGGTTATGTCACCAGCAAGAACGGCGATCGCGATTGTCTGCTGCTGCGTTCTCGTTTGCGCGGGCTGTTCCAAACGCCCGGCGAACGACGACCTTTACGTCTACGATGCGCTCGATGCCGCGATGGGGCACGAGGACCCCGCCGCGAGGATCGAGCGGTTGAGGTTTTTCACCGCCGATCACTCCGGCCATCCCGCCCGGGTGAACGCCATCGCGGCGATAATGACGACGATGGCCGTCGACATGAACGATCCAGGCGGGGCGCTGTCGTATATCGACGGAGCAATCGGGCTGGAAAAGGACCCTGGCGCCAGAGCGGAGCTTCTCTTCAAGAAATTCGAATACCTCTGGGATTCCGACAGAGCGGGCGCCGTGGCGCTCGCCAGGGAGATAACGGAAGGAGAAGAATCGGATTTCAGGCTGCATCTCTACCTCTGCTACTACCTGATGGGGGAGGAGGATTTCGCCGGGCCGGCCGAAGCGTGCTTCGAAAAACTCCTCGCGTTGGATGTCGATTCGTACAGGAACTCTCATGCGAGGTCGGTATTCGCGGAATTTCTCTCCGGCCGCGGCAGGACGGAGGAGGCTCTCGGGATCCTCGAGGGCGCGGCCGGATATCCGTTCGCCGCTTCGATCATCGGCTCTTACATGCTGGAAAAAGGGGAAACGGAAAAAGCGGTCGAGGCGTACATCGCCTACGTTTCCGGCGTGCCGGGGGCGGGGAAGTCCGTGAAAATGGACAGCCTCTATTCGGCCGTCTATCCTGGGCGCGGCGATTTGCAGGAGAGGCTCGCCGCCGCCCGACTGATCGACGAAGGGATCCTCCCCGACATGGAATTTTCCGATCTCCACGGGAAAACGCACCGGCTCTCCTCGTACAGGGGGAAAAGGATCGTGATCAGCGCATGGAGCCCCACCTGACCGCCCTGTATTGCGGAGTTGCCGCAAATGGAGGAACTGAAAAAGCTCGAAACCGAACTCGAATTCAAGCTCTTCCTCATCGACGCCAAGGGGATGTACGGGAAGACGAGAGAGATACTCGGGGAAAAAGGGAGCACCGTCCCGCTGCTTATTGATTCCGGCGCCTATTCCAGGAAGACGCTCAAGACGATGTACACGCCGACCACCTTCATCATCGACAGGGAAGGGAAACTCAGGGCGAGGCTCGTCGGCGGGTCGCCCGATTTCAACGAAATCGTCGCCGGTCTTCTGAAGAAAATTTGACAGGGGCGCTAAAGCGCCCGGGCCGGATGGACGCGGGGCTGAGTGCGCCGGGTCCGGGAAGAATCCCGTACGGCCGCATGCCGGAGGCCGTATCCTTCATGCTCTTCAGGATACCTCGAGCTCCTCTCCGCGTTGAGGTATCCTTGCCGGGAGGCCGTGTTCCCTCAGCAGATCGTGGAGTTTCTTCGACTGGTCCTCTTCTCCGTGCACGATGAAGATATCCTTGACCGTGCCTTTCAGCGGCAGGGCGTACTCGAGCAGGTCGTCCCTGTCGGCGTGGGCGCTGAATGAGTTCAATATCTCGACCCTGGCCCTCAGGAGATGGTCCTCGCCGAAGATCCTGACCTTTTCGTTCTTCTCGACGATCTTGCGCCCGAGGGTGTCCTTTGCCATGTAACCGACTATCATGATCGTCGACTTCGGGTCGCCGATATTGTTCTTCAGGTGGTGGACTATCCTGCCCGCTTCGCACATCCCGGACGCGGAGATGATTATCATCGGGTTTTTGTCCTCGTTGAGGGACTTCGACTGCCCGACGTCCGTGATGTATCTGAACCGCCCCGTGCCCAGAGGATCCTTCCCCGAACGGAAGGCGTCGTACATCTCCTCGTCGTAGCATTCGGGGTGCTGAACGAAAACCTCCGTGACGTCGACGGCTAGCGGGCTGTCGATATAGACCGGGATGGGCTCGATCCTGCCCTCGAGCAGGAGCTGGTTGAGGTAGTAGGCGATCTCCTGGGTCCGTTCCAGGGCGAAGGAAGGGACGATGATCTTCCCTCCGTTATCCACCGTGGAGTTGATGATCGCGGCGAGCCTGTCCTTGGTCGTGTCCACTGAATCGTGCAGACGCCCGCCGTACGTGCTTTCGAGGAACATGTAGTCGATGTCCGGCGGCGTTTCGGGATCCTTCAGGATCGGCAGGTTCTTTCTGCCGAGGTCCACCACGTAGGCGATCCTCGTCTTCTTCCCGTTGTCGTCGATCTCGATAAGAGGCGTCGACGATCCGAGGATGTGCCCGGCGTCGTGGAATGTCACCGAGATGTCGTCGGTGACCCTGATCTTCTGCCTGTACTGATGGCCCGAGAAGTATTGCAGGGAGTCCTCCGCGTCCTTCCGCGTATAGAGCGGCTCGACGGGGGGGAGATTCTTCCTTTTGTGAATCTTGTTCACGTATTCGATGTCTTCTTCCTGTATGTGCCCGCTGTCGGGAAGCATCCTGGAGCAAAGATCCCGCGTCGCGTCGGTGGCGAGTATCCTCGAGTTGAACCCCTGCTTGACGAGATTGGGTATGTTGCCGCAGTGATCGATGTGGGCGTGCGAAAGGATCAGGGCGTCGAGCTCCGAAGGATCGTACGGGAAGGAGGAGTTCCTCGAATAGTATTCCTCCCGGTGCCCCTGGAACAACCCGCAGTCGACGGCTATCTTCGACCGGCCGGTCGTGATGAGGTGGTTGGATCCGGTGACCTCCCGTACCGCGCCTATGAATTTAATCCTGATGCTCATTTGGTTCCTTTCGCTTTCGGGTCGAGGGCTGCGCCGCCCGCCTCGGGCGGGAAGGCGGCGGCATCCCGTTAAATGTAAGCCCTCAGGAGGATCGTTGCACCTGTTTTTTCCCCGTTTCGTTCGAGAAGCAGATCCATTCTCCTTCCCTCTTCCCCCATGAACAGCTCCCTGACCTCGTCGATCGAATCGCAACCTGGGGCTTCCGCGCCGTCGATCCCCGTTATGACGTCCCCCTGTTCGAGGCCGGCCTCCGAGGCGGGCGTCCCCGGGATCACGAGGCCTACGACGATCCTGCCGCCTGCGCCGCATCTCAATTCCGCCCCGCAGCGATCGGGGAAAAAGGGCTTCCCGAAGAGGGAATTTTTCATGAGGAGGCACTCCTGCCTGCGGTAATCGAGATAGACGGTGAACCGCTGCAGGATATCGTTCCCGACGATACCGCTGATATCGGCGAAAGCGCCTATCCCCGAGCTTTGCTCCGGAATCGCGAAGACGGGGGATTCATGTACGATGCCCGCGAATTCGATCGAGTCGAAGCGGCAAAGAAGCGTCTTCCCGCTTCCTCCGGCCCCCGCCATCAGGGCTTCGGCCGTCCTCCTGCCTTCAAGAAGCCGGCGGCCGTCCGCGAATCCCTTCTGGATGACCGAAAGGCTTGCCCCGGTATCGAGAAGGAAGGTCCCCTCGTGCTCGCCGTCGAGCCTCCCCCTGAAGGAGAAGATGTTGTGCATCAGCGGGGCGTCGAGAACGGCCGCGTCCGGCGGCGCCGTGAACGAATCGGGCTCGAAGAAGGTTGCGATCCCGCCGGCGTAATCTATCTCAGAGACGAAGCGGCTGAGGAAATCGTAGCCGAGGATCCCGCCGATCCTGATTCCGGGCACTCCTTCCAGCAGGCCCGACAGGGGATACGTTATCACGGTCTGGCCCGTGAAATCGATACCGCCGACCGAGAAGCCGTCGATCGTGACGAGGTTGAAATCGGTCATTCCTCCCGCCCCCGCGCCCGGTATGCTGCCCCTGCCGGCGAGCCCCATCTCCGCCGCGACGGTCGAATCGATCACCGTCATCCCGGCGCCGGAATCGAGAATGAAATCGAGCTCTTCGTTCATGCCGCGCAGCCTGACCGGCAGATAGATGTGCTGGCCGACATACCTGAATGAAACCTTTTCAGACGGTTCCGCGCCGCGGAATGTGTAATCCTTCAAACCGTCCCCCGGCGGGAGGAAGATCGCCGGATCGAGGACCTCGTTGATCTCCACTGAAGACGCGGTCATGACGACCGTCTGACCGGTGGTCTTCTGACTTATGACCGTCTTGAACGGGAACAAGACGCCGCCGGCCGGCCTGTAGTCCGACAGCCACTGTTCGACGGTCCCGGACGGGTCTTCGATGACGATCTTCACTACGAGAAGCGACGATCCCTGGAAATAAAGCCTCGCCGCGACCCCGCCGGCCGGGACGATCTCCATGACCCTGCAGCTCGCGCCGCCGGCCGTATCGTCGGCGGCCATCCTGTATTCCACGCCTTCGGGCCGCGACAGATAGCTGAAATCGTTGAGAAGGCAGCTCGTCACCCCAGACATTTCGGTGCTCTCGTCCCTCTGGATCTGGACCTTTCCGTTGGGCCCCCTCATCCAGCTCCTGCCGCCGTCGAATCCCTGTTCGATGTTCAATATGCCGAGGGCGATCTCCGTCCTCGAAAGGCACGGTTTCATCGACCACGATTTCATCGATCCCTTCATGACGCCGATCCGTACGTCGGACGACGTTATCACCGTCATGATCGATTGGATATTCGCGGCGCCTCCGAGCGCTTCGATGTGGGCGTCAAGAAGCTCGCCGATCTCGTCTCCGCTTTTCGCAAAAAGCGACGACGGAAGAAGAAGGATCAACGCCGTCAAATGCCGGATCACAAGATATTTTTTCAATTTATTCTCCTCCATGCCGGGCCGCCGGGCATCCCGAGTCGTGATTCATCGTTGCCGTTGTTTCCGCGTCATTCCGGGATATTACCATAAAATAAGACCGTCTTGAAAGGTCTTGATGTACGCGCCCGCGGGGCGCCGGGAAAGCCCGGTTTGTGGAACGTGCCTTGCTGAAAAGACCGTCAGCAGCAGCTCATTCTGAAAAGGTGAGCAAAAATGACAACGGGCAGATTTTCTCCGGCCGCGGCGGGACTGGCCATACTATTCTTGATCCCGCTTATTTCGTATTCGTCCGTCAACGCATCCTGGACCCCGAACGGGAACCCGGTCTGCGTGGAGACGGGCGACCAGTGGTACCCGATGATCGTCGCCGGCCCGGGCGGCGAGGCGATCGTCGTGTGGGAGGATCATCGAGGCGCCGCGGGGAACATCTTCGCGCAGAAGATCGCGGGGAACGGCGGCGTGATCTGGGACGGCGGCGGCGTGGCGGCCTGCGCCGACGCCGCGGGCAGGGATTTCTTCAGGCAGGCCGTTTCCGACGGGAGCGGCGGCGCGGTCATCGCGTGGACCGACCACAGGGATGCGGGGATCGCAGTCTACGCGCAGCGCCTGGGCGCCGACGGCGCCTGCGCGTGGGGACCTTCGGCCGTAGCGGTATCCGGGGGAGGCGACTGCTATTTCCCGCTGGCGCTCCCCGACGGATCGGGCGGGGCCTTCATCGCCTGGCAGCAGGGGCAGTTTCCGGACAGCAGGGTATTCGTCCAGAGGGTGGACGGCTCGGGCGCGGCCGCCTGGGTGGACGGGGGCGTCGCCGTCAGCGAAGCCGCCGGCCAGTTCTTCCCTTCGATGGTCGATGACGGGGCGAACGGCGTCATCGTCGCGTGGATCAGCGGCGGCCTCGAAAACAGCGTCATAGCCTCGCAGCGGCTCGATTCGAACGGCGCGAGATTGTGGTCGTCCTCCGCCAATGTCGTCGTCTCGGGCTGCGCGGTCAACACATTCATCGAGATGTGCGCCGACGGATCGGGTGGGGCGGTCATCGCGTGGCAGGATATGCGTAACGGGCAGCAGGATCTTTTCGCGCAGCGCATCGGCGCGTCGGGAACGGCGGCGTGGGGACCTTCGGGGATCGCCGTCTGCGCCTCGGACGGCGAGCAGTGGCTTCCGCAGATAGCGTATTGCGGGGAAGGGGAGGTCGTGGCGGCATGGGTGGACGGGCGCGGGGGAAGCGACGACATTTACGTGCAGCGGCTGGACCCGGACGGGTCCGCGATGTGGACGGCGGGGGGATTGTGCGCGTGCGGCGAAGCGGGATCGCAGCTCAACCCGAGGATCATCGTCGATCCGCAGTCGAACGCCTTGATAGCGTGGCAGGACGGGCGCGGCGCGGGCCTCGATATCTACGCGCAGAAGATCGACCGGGCAGGGCTCGCGCTCTGGGCCGCTGGAGGCCTTGCGATATCTGCCGCCGAAGGGGACCAGAGGCTTCCGGAGCTCGCCCCGGACGGGGGAGGAGGCGCCTTCGTGACATGGGAGAGCAACGGCGCCGATGCCGACATATGCCTTCAGAGGATCGACGCGGATGGAACGCCCGTCGCGACAAGCCTCGCCTCATGGGCGGTCTCGACGCGGGGCGGGGCCGTGGAGATTCGCTGGAGCACGATCGAGCCGGTTCCAGTCTCGGCGTTTTCGATTTCGAGGAAGGACGGCGGCTGCGAATTTTTCGCCGGCCTGGAGGGCGCGGTATCGATCGACGGGGAGTCGGGATATATTTTCGTCGATGTGGAGACTCAACCGGGGCGCGAATATCTCTACAGGGTCGACGTGAATGACCCGGAGGGGGCCACGACCCTTTTCGAGACGGGAGCCGTGCCGGTCCCGGGCGTCGCGACCTTTCTCGATCAGAACCGGCCCAACCCATTCAATCCCGTCACCAGCATAGCCTATTCACTCGATGAGAGGAGCTTCGTCGCCCTCGCCGTTTACGACGTCGCCGGAAGAAGGGTGGCGGTCCTCGTCGAAGGGATGGAGGAGGCCGGGGGTCACACGGTCACGTGGAACGGGACCGACGGGCAGGGAGGGCAGGTATCGTCCGGAGTTTATTTTGCCCGCCTTGTCGCGGGGAAGAGCGCGTTCAGCAGGAAGATGATCCTGTTGAAATAGCCAAGGCGTTCCAGGGAACGTCAGGTGCCGCTTATCGTCATCCGGTCTGTCTTGAAGGCCGGGGAGGATAGAGGGCCCTTCCATTCGAAACGGTCGGCGACGGCCGATATCCCGGAGAGCATCTGGGGGAATGAGCCGGCGATCGTGAACTCGTTCACCGGGTAGGCCAATTTTCCTCCCGATATCCAGATGCCCTGCCCGCCCTGGGAGAAATCCCCGTTCGACCAGTTCGCTCCGGGGCCGGAAAGCTCGGCAAGGAGGAGGCCCTCGTCGACGCCCGCTATCATTTCTTCGAGGGACGAACCCCCGGGCTTCATGTAGAAATTGGATATGCCGCCCGCGCTCCCCGTGGTCCGCATCGATAGCTTTCTCGCCTGGTAGCTGTCGAGAAGCCAGGTTTTCATGATTCCGTTCTCGACGACGGTCGTCTTCCTCGTTCTTACGCCTTCCGCGTCGAAAGGCCTGCTGCCCGGCGCGCCGTGAATCAGAGGATCGTCGACTAGGGTGACGAGGGGCGAGCTGATCTTCTCGCCGAGCCTGTCGGCGAGGAACGAGGCCCTCCTGTATATGTTCCCCCCGTTGACCGCCGATGATATCGAGCCGAAGAACCGCCTCGCGGCCGTCTCGTCGAAGATCACCGGGACCTCGCACGTCTTCGGTTTGACCGCTCCGAGCTTCCCTATCGTCCTTTCGACCGCCCTCGAGGCTATCGATTCGAGAGGCTCGAGGCCGGAGAAACGGCATGAGGTCGAAAACCAATACGAGGATTGTTTCTTCCCGGTGTTCGGTCCGCGGGCGGGCCTGTCAGCCGCCGCGCAGGAGATCTCGAGTGAATTCCAGGTCTGCGAATACCAGTCGCAGAAACCGATCGAATTGGCGAAGGCTGAGGAGTATCGTCCGCTCGAAAGGGAAGCCCCGTCGGAAATGATCCTGCCGTCGAGGCCGCACGCCATCTTCTCAAGCTCCATGGCCAGCGCTATCTTCCGGTCGGCCGTTACGGAGCACGTCTCCTCGTCATGGATGCCGAGGTCGATCGCGGCGGAACCGAGCTCCTCCGGTTCGGGGAGCCCGAAATATTCGTCGCGGTCCATGAAGGCGGCAAGCTCCACGGCCTCGCGTATCATTCGCTTTATGCTTTCTTCGGAAAGGTCGCTTGAGGTCGCCGAGGATTTTCGGCCGTCCACCGAGACCGATATCCCTATCCTGCTCGATCCCGATTCGATCAGGTTCTCGATGCTTCCGTTGCGCACCGTGACGCCGAAACGGTTGTTCTCGGCCACGTCGACCTCGGCCGTGCCGGCGCCCTCCGAGAGAGCCGTTTCCACTATCCTCGCGGCCGTTTCCTTCATCTGATCGCCTGTCATTCGCCGAACCCCCCGCGATTCATCGCATCTCGCTCCCGCCCACCGTGATCTCTGAGATCCTGATCGTCGGAAGGCCGACTCCCACGGGGACCTGCTGGCCCTTTCCGCACGTCCATCGTCCGTCGCTGAACGAGAAGTCGTTGCCCACCGCCGTCACCCTGGAGAGCACCTCCGGGCCGTTGCCGATCAGGGACAGGTTCTTGACGGGGGCGGTTATCCTCCCGTTCTCGACCATGTACGCCTCGATGGGGACGAAGACGAAATCGCCGTTCGATATGTCGACCTGCCCCCCCCTGAACGATTTGCAGTAGATCCCTTTTTTCGTGGATTTCAATATCTCCTCCGGGTCCGAATCCCCGTTGGCGAGATAGGTGACGGTCATTCTCGGAAGTGGAGGATGCTTGTAGGATTCCCTGCGGCCGTTTCCCGTCGGGGGGACGCCGAAGAAGTCGGCGCTTATCCTGTCGTGCATGTACGCCTTGAGAACCCCCTTCTCTATCAGGACGTTCGAGGACGATATCGTCCCCTCGTCGTCGAAATTGATCGCTCCGCGGTCGAACCTTACCGTGCCGTCGTCTATCACCGTCACCAGTTCGCTCGCCACAAGATCGCCCAGGCGGTCGGTGTACGCGGAGGTTTTTTTCCTTATGAAATCCGCCTCGAGAGGGTGGCCCACCGATTCATGAAGAAGTATCCCCGATTCCGCCGGCGCGAGAATAAGCTCCATCGGGCCGGCCGGGGCGTCGATCGCTTCGAGAAGAAGGAGAGCCTGGCGCGCCGCCTCCATGCCGTGGCGCCGCGGGGTTTTAATCTCGGTGAAATATTCCGGCCCCATCCTGCCGCCGCCGCTCGACACTCCAATCTGGCGGTTGCCGTTCCTTTCGGCGACAACGGAAACCGAGAAACTCGTCATCGGCCGCCTGTCCCTCAGCAGCCTGCCGTCCGAGGTGACTATCTGTATGTCGCGGATCGAATCGGCGAGCGTGACAGTGACCTTGGTTATGGACGGGTCCGAAAGGCGGGCCGCCTCGCCGGCCTCCCCGATCCAGGCGACCTTGTTGCCGAGCGGTTCCCCGGTCGTAGCCGAGGTTACCGGGTAGTGGTCCTCGCAACGCGACTCCTTTATCTCGGCCGGCCCGCGGCCGGGCGCCGAATCGGCGATGGCCGCGGCCGTACGGGCCGCCTGCATCATCTTCTCGATCGATAGGTCCTCGGTATAGGCGTACCCGGTCCCCTCTCCCTTAACGGCCCGGATACCGACTCCCATCGAGATCGATTTGACCCCCTCCTTGACTATCCCTTCCTCCATCGTTATCATGTTCTCGACGGAATGCTCGAAATAAAGCTCTCCCCAGGAAGAGCCCCGCGACAGGGCGGCCGAGATCACCTTTCGGAAATCCTCCTCCGGCACGCCGAAATCTCCATTGAATCCGGACAAGGCAGCAACGCCTCCTTATTCAGATATAATTCCCCCGAGCGGTCCATGTGCGGGATCATTGCCCCGGAATTCCCCGAAGTTGCAAACCGAAACCCGGAATTGTATATTAAACCCGGACTGGCGTTTGCGAAAGGTTTTTATTTTGAAGCTTTTCAACCCGCACATCGGCGCCATCGCGCGCTTTGCCATACCGGCCTTGACGGCCGCCCTGCTCCTTCCGGCCGCCGGAACGCGCGCCCAGCCCTGCACGATCTGCGATCTCGTCGGCGACATCGATCAGGCCTCGATCGCGCGGACGATAAGGGAGCTGAGCGGCGAGGATTCCGTCCTGGTCGGCGGGAAAATGGAACTTATCGGCACGAGGTATACCTTCTCTCCGCAGAAATGGCTGGCCATGCAGTACCTCTTCGACAGGGCCTCGGCGTACGGCTACTCCCCCGAGGTGCAAAGGTTCGCGGTCTCGGTCGCTTCGCCCGAGCTTATGGGAGTCGCCTTTTCGCAGGGAAACGACTCGGTATGGGTCGGCTCCATCGAGGGGAAGATTTTCCTGTCGACCGTCGCGGACGAGTGGAGCGGTTTCGATCTCATCGCCACGATCGACGGCAGGGTCAACGAGCTTCACATGGGACTCGACGGGAGACTCATGGCCGCCTGCAAGGCGAAGGGAAGCGGGTACGGGAAAATTCTTTCGTCGATCGACGGCGGGATCTCGTGGAACGTCGACAAGGATGGGAGCCAGGCGGGGATATACTCCCTGAACACGATCACCTTCTTCGACGAGAGGTTCGGTTTCGCCGCCGGCGATTACGGGTCGTTCCTCAATACGGGGGACGGCGGCCGGAGCTGGTGGGTCGTCGCGGCCCCCTCGCAGTTTTCATACAGGAATTTAAACGGGTCCGCGGCGACCGGTCCGATTCATTTCTGGGCGGTGGCCGACGGAGGGTATCTGTTCGAGAGTCTGGATATGGGACGAAACTGGTCCGGCAGGCGTCTGACGACCTCGAGGCTGGCCGATATAGATTTCCATCCTTCGGGCAGGGGGGTCATCGCGGGCGACCGCGTCGTTTTCAGCACCGCCGACGGCGGAGGGACCTGGACGCAGACGGCAATGGGAACCGACCTGAGGTGCGTCCGGATGGTCGATTCGCTGACGGTGCTCGCGGCCGGCGGCGGCGGATCGCTCTGGATGAGCGAGGATGGCGGAGTCACGTGGCGGGAGGCGGCGGAGGGCTGTTCGGGGGAGAAGGATATCTGGCGTTTCGCAGTCGGCGGGGACGAACGGGTCTGGACGGCGGGGAGGAACGAGATCTCCACCGTCGATCCGGGGTGGAGGACCGGTGAGCCGGCGTGCGGCTTGTACGAAATTTCCGACACGACGTGGGGCGCGAACGTCGTTTTCAGGCGCGAGGGGTGGAAGGACCCGGGCCGAAGGGTGATCCTCTGCGGGCATTACGATTCGATGAACAGGGCCGGCGATCCGCTGCTTTGCGCTCCCGGCGCGGACGATAACGCGAGCGGTGCCGCCTGCGTCCTCGAGTGCGCCAGGGTGCTCGCCGGCTCCGCGCTCGAGAGGACGGTGGAATTCGTTCTTTTCGACGCCGAGGAGCTGGGCCTGGTGGGAAGCTCGAGGTTCGCGGCCGGCGTCGACACGGGAATCGTGTACGAGGGGATCATCAACCTGGACATGGTGGGCGGCGATTACGCCGGCACCGGCGATATCTCCCTCGCGGCGGTCGACGGGACGATCGACACGATCCTCGCGCGGCGACTTCTCGATTCGTCCGAGGCTTACGCCATCGATTATCCCCTCGACTGGCTCTACAGGAGCGAATCGGACCAGCCGATGAGCGACAACCTCGCCTTCAAGGGATTTGTCGACGCGCCTGCCGTGTTGCTCATCGAGAGCGGCTTCAGGGACAATCCCCATTACCACAACTGCACGGACCTCTTCGAATTCATAGACATGGCGTACGTGCGTGACGTTGCGAGGACGGCGCTCGGCGCCGTCGCCGCCATCGCCGGTTACGGGGCGGGCCCGGTCTCGCGGGTCGTTCTGCATCAGAATTTTCCCAATCCATTCTTCTCGTCGACACAGATCAGATTCGAGATCCCGGAACGGATGAAGGTGGGGCTTTCCGTCTACGATGCGGCGGGCAGGGAGGTGGCGAGGCTGATAGACGAGTTCGTGGAGCCAGATCGTTACGTCTACGTCTGGGACGGCAGGAACGACTCCGGCTCGCATGCGGCGAGCGGGGTCTACTTCCTCAGATTGAAGGCGGGCGGCGCGACGGCGGCGCGGAAACTGGTAATCGTCCGGTGAGATTCACCCCGCCTTATTTCATGATCTCCATGTCGCCGAAGACCAGGGACGGTCTTATTACGAGTTTCCGGCCGCCTCCTTCGGAGCCAAGGCCGCAATAATTGCATCCCTCTATCTTCCCGCCCTCGTGGTTGATGATCGTGCCGAAGAGGTTGCTGCCGCTCACGTCGTAGGAGACGCATTCGGGCAGGTAGATTTTGACGTCGCCGAAGACGGAATGAAGGTCGAGCTGCCCGTAGCTGCCGATCCTCTTGACTTCCCTCATGTCTATCGAGATCCTGCCGAAGACGCTCGAAACGCTGCCGCCGGAGAATTCCTCGCTCTCCACCCTGATCCTGATGTCCCCGAACGCGCTCGAATGTTTGAGGAACGGGGACGATGTCGTCACGACCGTGTCGGTGAAGACCTGGAAATCGGGATCCTTCCCGGAATGCCTGCCGCTCTTCCTGAGGATTTGGAATCCCCACCAGACGAGCAGGAGGGGGGTCAGCTTCAGAAGCGTTTCCCAGACGCTGAAAAAGAAGAAATTATGCAGCAGGAAGAGAAATCCCGCGGCGATCAGCACTATCGCGAGTTTGTTGTCTTTCAAATGTCTTCCCATAAGTTCCTCCAGTCTTCGGTCATTCCTGTTTCCCCTGGTCCCCGCCGCCGTCACGATTGTTCCTCAGCAACAGGAGCACGCCGAGAACCACCAGCACGAGAGGCCATACGTACCTGATGTAGCTGTAGCTCTGCAGAAGGAAGATCGAGCCGATGATCGTCAATATGACCGCCGGGATGAGAAGGCCCCTGTCCCGTTTGCCCAGCAGATACATCGCGTAGAAACCGAACGCCGGTCCCAGTATGAAGAAGGGCCAAAGGATGTCCATGTTGTCGAACCGCATGTGGAGGTTCAGGATGATCCCGTACGTGAGAAGGATCGTCCCTGGCATGATAAGCCCGTCCTTGCTGCGGTCGAAGATGAATCCGAGCCAGAATATCAGCCCCAGCAGCAGTATGAAGTAGGTCCAAAGGACCTCCCAGTCCAGGTTTATCGCTTCGAAATTGTTCAGAACCGCGACGATGCCGATGAAGATGAGTATCAATCCCGGCACGATCGAAGGTTTCCCGTTCTTTTTCCTCATGAGCCTGCCTCCAGTTTCTCGAAGAATCTTTCGATATCCTCCTCGACGTTGTAGATGTGCGGGCTGAGCCGGACCGCGCCTTCCCTGAGGCTGCAGGCGACCGACCGCGCCGCGAGCCTTCCGTGTATGTCCGCGCTCTTCATCCGCGGGTGCGTGAAACAAATTATTCCCGAACGCTCGCCTTCCCCGAAGGGGCTGGTGACGGTGTATCCCCGCTTTTCGAGACCCTCCGCCAGCAGCCCGGTCAGGGAAAGGATCCTCTTTTCCGTCTTCTCCGGCCCGATCCCGAGGAACCTGTCGATTGACGCCCCGAGACCGTAGATGCCCTGGAAATTGGAGGAGCCCTCCTCGAACCTCGCCGCGTCGCCGCGCCAGGTGAAATCGTAATTGAGAAAATCGCGGCTGTTGACGACCCCCGTCCAGCCTGGATATGCGACGTCGATTGCATCGAGCAGCTGAGCGCGGCAGTAAAATATGCCGATTCCGGGGGTGGCCAGCATGAATTTGTGGCCCCCGCAGGAAAGGAAGTCGATGCCGCAGCGTTTCACGTCGATTTTCAGCGCGCCAAGCGCCTGGATCGCGTCGACGTGGAGGAAGATCCCCTTGTTGCGGCAGTATCTTCCGAGTTCCTCGCAGTCGATGCGGTGCCCCGTCGAAAACTGAACGAGGCTCGCCGTGACCGCCCGCGTTTTCCTGTCGCAGACGTCGATCAGCATCTCCGCCGTGACGACCCCGTCGTCAGGCTCGACCATCCTGAGCTCGACGCCTTCCTTGAACAGCCCCATCCAGGGATAGACGTTGGCGGGAAACTCGATCGACGGCATCACGACGTTGTCCCCCGCTTTCCACCGGATGCCGTTCGCGGCGAGCAGCACCCCGTGGGTGGTGTTTCTCGTGAAGGCGATCTCTCCCGGGGCAGCGCCGATAAGCCTCGCCGCAGATTCCCTGATCGCGGCGACCCTCGCGCACACCTCTTCCTCGGCCAGGATCCCCTTTCGAACGAAGAGATCGTTTACCTCGTCGATCGCCGCCCTGACGCGCGTCGACATCGGGCTGATTGCCGCGCTGTTCAGATATAAAAGTTCCTTTGTGGCGGGGAATTCCGTCCTGAAGCCGTCCCAGTTTATCTCTCCGGCCAACTTGTCCCTCCTGCGCTTCGGCGATTTTCGCAGAAGCGGGGGCCGTTTACAAGGGTAAAGCGCCTGCGGGGGGAACGGGGCCCGGTGTGGCGGCCCTGCCTGAACCCGGTGACGCTCAGAACGATCGCGATGCGTTGAATACGGAATCGGAAGGGGGGATGTTTCAATCCGAATAATACGATTCTTCCCAGAAGCGGGAGGGCAGCCGGATCACGCCATCATCCCAGTCGAGGATCCTCCTCGCCTTGAGCCGCTTGATCAGCCTCGAGAAGGTTTCCGGCGCCGCCCCAATCGTCGAAGCGATGTCCTTCTTGGAAAGATCCACGTTGTAGACCTCGCGGCGTCCGTAATTTTCGATCAGGAAGCGGAAGAATCTCTCCTCGACGTCCAGTGAGGTGAGGTAGAGGATGCGGTCGGCGAGGTATCTTTGCTTTTTCATCAGCATGGCGATGAAGCCGTCGCGGAAATCGGCCTCGCCGAGGAGGCTCAGGAAGGTCCCCCGCGTTATTACGAACAGGGTCGAATCCTCCATGGCAATAGCCGTCACGGGATATCGGCCGCTTTCGAAAAGGACCGTCTCCGCGAAGGTTTCGCCGGGCGAAATCACCCTTATCGTGATCTCGCGCCCCTCCTGGGTCGATTTGGACAGCCTGACCATGCCGCCGAGAAGGATGAAGAAATCCTTCCCCGGGTCCTCCTCGACGAAGATCACCCCGCCGGCGGGGATTTTCCTCTCGGACCCCCTTGCCGCGACCTTGCCGATCAGGGCCTCGTCCAGCCCCGCGAATATCCCGGCGTTTTTTATGCCCTTATCCATCCCGCTCCCGTCGCTTTTCGGTTGTCATGAATACCAGGCCCCGCCCTGCGCGACTTTCTTTAAAGACAGGAACAAATTAATTACATATACTTGACCCAGGTCAAGGCAAAGCTTAAGGGTTTTGATTATAATCACGACATCGAATAACTGAACCGGGATTGTGTTCGCGTAACTTGTTAAGGGAGAAAGATATGAGCATGTTCTGCTTCCAGTGCCAGGAGACGGCGAAGAACACGGGATGCACCCTGCGCGGGGTCTGCGGGAAGCCCGAAAGCACGGCGGGGCTCCAGGATGTCCTGATATATCTCCTCAAGGGGATCAGCGTATACGGCGAGCAGGCCATTAAAAAAGGCGACCCCCTGATCGAAGAGGAAAGGTTTATAGCCGAATCCCTCTTCGCGACGATAACGAACGCCAACTTCGACGACGATGCGATAAGGCGCATGGTGGCGAAGGGGCTCGAGATGAAGAAGCGGCTTGCCGCGAAGTACGCCTCCTCGTTCGGCGGTGCCCTCCCCGACTGCGCCTCCTGGGAGCCGAAGCCGGGAGAGGAACTTCTTATGAAAAGCGCCGACGCCTCTATCCTCTCGACCGGCGGCGAGGACCAGCGCTCCCTGAGGAGCCTTCTCCTCTTCGGCATCAAGGGTATCGCGGCATACGCGCATCACGCGTCAGTGCTGGGGCACGAGGAGCCGGCGATATACGAATTCCTCGTAGAGGCGCTCGCCTCTATGACGAAGGAACTCACGGTCGACGAGATGGTCGCGATGGTGATGAAGTCCGGCAAGACGGCGGTCGACACGATGGCGCTTCTCGACAAGGCCAACACCTCCGCGTACGGAAAGCCCCGGATCACCACGGTCGACACGGGCGTAAGGGGCAACCCCGGGATCCTCGTCTCCGGGCACGACCTGAAGGACCTCGAGGAACTGCTGGACCAGACCGAAGGGAAGGGGATCGACGTATATACGCACGGCGAGATGCTGCCGGCCCATTATTACCCGTTCTTCGGCAAGTACAAGCATCTGGCTGGAAATTACGGCGGCTCGTGGTGGAAGCAGGGGGAGGAATTCGCCTCGTTCAACGGCCCGATACTCATGACGACGAACTGCATCATCCCGCTGAAGGACGCCTATCGCGACAGGATATTCACGACGGGGATGGCCGGTTATCCAGGAGTGAAACATATCTCCGACCGCAAAAAAGGTTCACACAAGGATTTCAGCGGGATAATCGAGCTCGCGAAAAAATGCCCGCCGCCGGTCGAAATCGAGAAGGGGAAGATAACGGGTGGATTCGCGCACGACCAGGTCCTGGCTCTTGCCGACAAGGTCGTGGACGCCGTCAAATCGGGGGCGATAAAAAGATTCGTAGTCATGGCCGGATGCGACGGGCGCCAGAAAGGCCGCTCCTACTTCACCGAGATCGCCGAGGCGCTGCCGAAGGACACCGTCATCCTGACCGCAGGGTGCGCGAAGTACCGCTACAACAAGCTCGAGCTCGGCGATATCGGGGGGATCCCGAGGGTGCTCGACGCGGGGCAGTGCAACGACAGCTACTCCCTGGCGGTCATCGCGCTGAAGCTCAAGGAGGCCTTCGGCCTCGACGACGTGAACAAGCTTCCGATCTCGTTCGACATAGCCTGGTACGAACAGAAGGCGGTGGCGGTTCTTCTCGCGCTGCTGTACCTCGGGTTCAAGGGAATCCGTCTCGGCCCGACCCTTCCGGCATTCCTATCGCCGGCGGTCGCGAAAGTCCTCGTCGAAAAATTCGACATCAAGCCGATCGGGGACGTGGCCGGCGACATAGCCGCGATGATGGAAGGCAGATGAACGTAATCCGCTAACCGCCATGCAGATACTGCGGCGGGAATTTCAAGGATCGGTCCGGCCCGGGGGAAAAGACCCGGGCCGGGCTGTTTTTATCCGTGGTAAAATTCCGGCGCGTTGCAGATATCCTTTTACAGCCGAAGGTTTTATCGCTAAATTGCATGGTGACATGATCCCCTGGAGGGGAATTTTACCGGATTGACGGAGACGATAATGGCCAGCATCAGAAATTTCAGCATCACCGCCCATATAGACCACGGGAAGTCGACCCTGGCCGACAGGCTCATCCAGTATTCGGGGCTGGTGGCGGACCGCGATTTTCAGGATCAGATACTGGACAACATGGATATCGAGCGCGAGCGCGGGATCACGATAAAAAGCCAGACCGTGTGCCTCCCTTACAAGAGCAGGTCCGGGGAGGAATTCATACTCAACCTGATCGATACGCCGGGGCACGTCGATTTCTCCTACGAGGTTTCAAGGGCGCTCGCGTCCTGCGAGGGGGTCCTTCTTCTCGTTGACGCCAGCCAGGGCGTCGAGGCGCAGACCCTCGCCAACCTCTACCTCGCGATGGAACACGATCTGGCGGTCATTCCCGTGATCAACAAGATAGACCTTCCTTCGGCGGATATCGAAAATACCAGGGAGATGATCGAGGTCGACCTGGGGCTCGATTCCGACGGCGCCATTCTCTGCAGCGCGAAGGATGGGATCGGGATAGAGGATATACTCGAGGCGATAACGAAACGGATACCGGCGCCGCGAGGGGAGAAGGAGAAACCTTTCAGGGCCCTGATATTCGACGCCCGGTACGACTCGTTCCGCGGCACGATCATCAGTTGCCGCATCGTCGACGGGACCGTCAGGGAGGGCGACATCATAAGGCTGATGTCGCTCGGCACCACGCACAAGATCGAGGAGGTCGGCGTATTCAAGATCGCAAGGGAGAAACGCCCCAGCCTCAGCGCCGGAGAGGTCGGTTACATAATCGCCGGCATAAAGACGGTCAGCGACACCAGGATAGGCGACACGATCGTGCACGACGTCGATCCCATGCCGCCGGCCCTCCCGGGATTCAAAGAGGTAAAGCCGGTGGTATTTTCCTCTATATACCCGATCGACTCGGACGAGAACTCGGCGCTCGCCGACGCCCTGGAGAAATACAAGCTCAACGACGCGGCGCTGATATACCAGAGGGATTCCTCGGCCGCCCTCGGCCACGGATTCAGATGCGGATTCCTCGGCCTTCTCCACCTCGAGGTCTTTCAGGAAAGGCTGGAACGGGAGTTCAACCAGGGGATAATCATGACCTCCCCCAGCGTGGAATACAAATTCATCCTGGCGAACGGCGACGAGATCGAGGTCGACAATCCCGAGTATTATCCCGATCCCGGCATAATAGTGAAATCGCTCGAGCCTTACATAAGGGCTACGATGATGATGCCGGAAAGGTACATGGGCGCCGTGATGCAGATCTGCCTCGCGAGGCGCGGCGTGAACTCGCATTTCCACTATCCGACCTCCGGGCGCATAGAGCTGTTCTTCGAAATGCCGCTCGCCGAGGTGATCTTCGATTTTTACGACAAGCTCAAGACGGTCACGCAGGGTTACGGATCCTTCGATTACGAACTTCTCGATTACCGCGAGGGAAACCTCGTCAAGGTCGACATCCTCGTCAACGGGGAGAGGGTCGACGCGCTGTCGACGATAATCCACACCGACCGCTCGAGGACAAGGGCGAAGCAGATATGCGACCGCCTCGCCGAGGAGATACCGAAACACATGTTCAAGATAGCCGTTCAGGGGGCCGTCGGTGGCAAGATAATCGCGCGTTCCACGATATCGGCGATGAGGAAGGACGTCACGGCGAAGTGTTACGGCGGGGACATAACAAGGAAGAGAAAACTGCTGGAAAAGCAGGCCAGGGGGAAGAAACGCATGAAATCGATCGGAAAGGTCATGATCCCCCAGAACGCCTTCGTGTCGGTCCTGAAAACCAATGATGAATGACGATCCTCCGGGACTCTACCTGCATATCCCGTTCTGCGTCACGCGGTGCCTCTACTGCGACTTCTACTCGGACACCAGGATCTCCATGGCGGGCCGTTTTCTTGAACTGCCTGGCCCGAGAGGATGCCCCGCCGGGGATGGAATTCTCCGCTTTCGACACCGTGTATATCGGCGGAGGCACACCGTCGGCGATGCCCGCCGGCTCGATCGCGCGGCTGATGGAGCGCATCGGCGGCAGGTTCGAAACAGCCCCCGGCGCCGAGGTGACGATCGAGGTCAATCCGGACGACGTCGCGGCGGGCAAGCTCGCCGAATATCGCGGCGCTGGAATAAACCGGATCAGCGTGGGGATTCAGTCGTTCGACGACGGCGAGCTGAAGTTCCTCGGCCGGAGGCACGACGCCCGCTCCGCCATGAACGCCGCCCGCGCGATCCGCGAGGCCGGGATGGAAAACCTCGGCATCGACCTGATCTTCGGATTCGCCGGGCATACGACCCAAAGCTGGAGGTCGACCCTCGAAACGGCGCTCTCCCTCGGCCCGGAGCATGTCTCCTGCTACCAGATGACGATCGAGGGTCCGACCCCCATGGCGAGAATGCTCGCAGCGGGCCGCATCGAAGAGACGGGGGAGGAGCTTCAGAGGGAGTTGTTCCTTCTCGCTTCGGCGACGCTGACGGATCACGGGTACATTCATTATGAAATTTCCAACTACGCGCGCGGCGAAGGGGCGATGTCGCGGCACAACGGGAAGTACTGGGCGCACGCGCCGTATCTCGGGCTCGGGCCTTCCGCGCATTCCTTCGCGGGGAGCGAGAGATGGTGGAACCTCCCCTCGATCGAAGGGTACTGCGGCGGGGTGGAGGAAGGGGAGGGGCCGCCCAGGGGGAGCGAACGGCTCACCGCGCGGCAGCTCGATATCGAGACGCTTTATCTCGGCCTCAGGACGGCGAGGGGGCTGCCTCTCGAATTCCTGAGCCGTTTCCCGGCGTGGGAAAGGGCCCTGGAAAGGCTTGAGGATGATTCATGCCTGAGGGTGGAGGGGGGCCGGGTCGTTCCGACGACGAAAGGGTTCCTTTTCGCCGACAGCATCCCTTCGTTCTTCCTGTGATTTTTTGCGCGGCCGAAGGAGCGAACAAGGCATCATGCCGAAGGGCTGGCGCCTGTTCCGCCGGGGAGCCGCCTGCCGCGGCGGGCGTTTTCAGCGAAGCAGGACGAGCTTTCGATCGACCGCGGTGCGGCCGGTTTTCAGGCGGCAGAAATAGACGCCCGAAGAAGCGGAGCTTCCCGCCGCCGTTTTGCCGTCCCAGACGATCTCATGGCGGCCGGCCGGATATGCCGCGTCGGCCAGCGTGGCGACGAGGGCCCCGGAGACGTCGAATATCGAGATGGTCAGATGCGCGTCTTTGCCGATCCCGAATCGTATCCTCGTCGACGGGTTGAACGGATTCGGGATGTTCTGCTCGAGCCACGCGACCGGCGCCGGAGGAACCGCGCCCGTCGCCGTCTCCGATATATATCGCAGCACCCAGTGATCGGGATCCATCTCGACGTCGAGTACCGGCGAGCCAGCCGCGACGTGGAACGATTCCGACGCCCCGTCTATCCACAGGACCGTGTCGATCGTTCCCGACACCGTGGTGATCCGGAAATCGACCGGCATCGTGTAGGGAACCGCCTGGAGCTGTTCGACCGCGATGGCGGCATGTTCCACGCCGCCGGCCGCGAAAGCGTCCCATACGAGCGAATAGGAGGGGCGGTCGGTCCTCGTGAGCCACTGGTCGAAGAACCAGTCGAGCGGGGCCCCGTAATGCTCCTCGAATATTCCCCTCATGTCGTCGGTGTCGGCGAAGGAGAACCTGAACCTCGGATCTTCGAGGTAGTCGCGCGCCGCGGCGAAAAACGGCGCGTCCCCCATCACGCGTCTCAGCATGTGAAGGACCCAGGCGCCCTTGTGATAGACGACCCTGTTGAAATAGTACCACGGGTCGCTGACCGTCGGATCGCGAAGGATCGGTCCGCTCCAGGTCGAGGGCGTGTCCCTCGTCTCCATGTAACTCCTGAGGTCCCCCGGCTGGCCGACGTGCTCGAACCAGAGCGCCTCGCAGTAGCTGGCCCAGCCTTCGTTGAGCCATATGTGCGACCAGTCACGGCATGTCACCAGGTCGCCGAACCACTGGTGCGAAAGCTCGTGCACCCAGATGTAATCGTACTGGTGCGTCCCGAGGGTCATCGCCGCCCCGTAACTTGTCAGCGTCTGATGTTCCATCCCCCCGCCGATGTTGCAAAGGGCCACGCCGTATTTCTCGTCGGCGAACGGGTAGAGCCCGAATGTCGACGAAAAGAACTCGAGCGCGGGGACCTGTATGCTGAAATCCTCCAGTGCTTGCGCCACCTTCGACGGCAGTACGTAATTCGTGATCAGCATCGTTTCGCCGGGCGCGTAGATGAAATGGTCGTCGAGCCTCACGTAGTCGGACGCCGCGACCGAGAAGAGATAGGTCGGCATCGGGTATTTCTCGCGCCAAGAATGGCAGGTGTAGGGGAGCCCCCAGCACGTCGTGTCGCTGACTCCGGCGAGAGAGCCGTTCGACGCGGCGGTCAGGCCCTGCTCGACCGAGATGCGGATATCGAAAATCGCCTTGTCGTCCGGGTAATCCTTGCAGGGCCACCATGTCCTCGCGCTCCACGGTTCGCTCAGCGAATAAACGACGGGGCTCGTCCCGTATGTCCTGAAATAGAGCCCGGGGTAGGAAGCCAGCGAGGGATGGCCGCTGTACCCGATTTCCAGGGTCGCCCGCTCTCCGGCGGCAAGGGCGGAGGGAAGCTCCACCGTGACGACGCCGTTTTCGCGGGCCCACGACAGGCCGGTGCCTCCGGCGAGCGATACCGACTCGATCGAAAGCGCGGGGTCGGCGTCGATATCTATCGATTGCAGGGAATCCACGAGGCTCTCCAAAAGGATCGAGACCCTTCCGGCCACGAGCTGAGCCGCCCTGTCGATCGCGATATCGATGCCGTAATGGATCACGTCGTAACCGGCCTGGGACGGAGTCTGATCGGGCATGAGAAGCATCCTTCTTTCGAGGCTTCGGGCCGCCCGCATGGCATCCATCCTGAGTATGATGTCCTCGTGTATCGTGTCGAAGGGATCCTGCGCTTTCAGCGTTCCGGAGAATAGAAGAAGGGTCAGTGTTGCGAAGAGCGTCTTTTTCATTTTACAACCCCTTTATTCATATAAGGTTGCTCCATTAAATAATAACATATTCGCGGGCGGACGGCAAGCCCCGCGGCGGGCCGCGGGGCCCGTCCCGGGATTCGCGCCCCCGCTGCCTGTTTTATGGGCCAGTTTGAACTTGCCGCCGGAAGCGGGGCGATGTTACATTCCCGTGCACAGGAGCGGCGCGCGGGCTCGAGTCAAGGTCATCATCCGGGCGGGGTTATGCTTTCGTTTTTTTCCATCTTCCTCAGGCATAAGAAAACCGTCATCCTCGTGACGGCTGGAGGTTTCGTCTTCTCGGCCGCCGCGAGCCTCGTCATCCCGCCGAGGTATATCTCGTCGGCCTCGTTCATACCAACAGGCGTCGAAAAGGAGCTGACGGGATCCGGAGGCTTCTTCAGCAACCTGGGCTCGCTCGGCGACACCTACTCGAGCCTTATCAGGGTCAGGAACAATCTCGTCATCGATTACATCATAAGGAGCCGTCACATGTCGGGCCTTATGGCGGAGCGCTTCGGGCTGGAGGAGGTATACGGGGTCTCGAACCTCGACGATGCGCGCAACAAACTGCGCGAGCGCACGAACGTGATCGTGAGGGATGAAGGAGTGATCGTCGTCGGGGTGGAGGACAGGGATCCCGTGAGGGCGAGGGACATGGTCGCCGCGTACGTAGAATTCATGGACAGCATGATGACCGATCTTTCGGTAAGGAACATGAGGGAGAAGCATTTATTCCTCGAAAGGGAGTCGGTGTCGAGGAAGGCGAAGGTCGCGATGGCCGATTCGGCGATAAGCCGCTTCATGGCCCGGCACGGATTGTTCGAGATGCAGAGCCAGGCGTTTGCGGCCCTTGGCGTGATATCGGGATTGGGCGCGAGGCAAAGCATGCTCGAAATGGAGAAGGAACTTCTCGAGATGTCGATGACGCGGGAGAATCTGCGGGTCGAAAGGCTCGACCTCGAGCTCTTGAAGATCCGCGAGAAGATGGACAGGCTCATTACCGGAGAAGGACTGGAGACCATCTTTCCTCCGTTGAAGGAGATGCCCGGCCTTGCCTCGGAGTACCTCGCGCTGGCCGGCGAAAAGATGATACAGGAATTCGCGCTTGCCTTCGTCCAGGTGAAGCTGGCAGACGCCGCGATGGTTTCAACGATGCGCACGGGCACGATAAGGGTGATAGACCCTCCGTTCGTACCGGAGATAAGGGCATGGCCCAAGCGCAAACAGATCGTGATGGTCTTCACGGCGGCGTCGTTTTTCTGGGCCTGTTTCGCGATTCTGCTGAGGGAACAGATCAGGGAAGGGCGGTTCGGATCGGGAGCGGATGAGGATTTGGGCGGCGTTCCGGCCGGAGCGCCCCGGAAGCCTGCCGGCCCCGCGGAGAAATCGCGGCGATGAACGATAACCTTCATCCGGGGAGAATGCCGATCGGCAGGGTCGTTCTGTACGCCCTGATCCTTACGGCCCTTCTCTCGGCGGCCGTCCTGCTGCTGCCGCCCGGTCTCGTCAGGCTCGCCGCCATGGCCCTGCTTTTGATCCCGTTCGTTCTCGTCGTCTTCGACAGGCCCGAGTGGATCTTTTATATGCTGCTGTTCCTGTCCTTCTCCAACATTTATATCTTTTCCCCGCTGCCGGCCGTCAAACTGACCGTTCTTGCGCTGATCGCCCTCTTCGCCGTCTCAGTCGTAAAGGGGAGGATCGTCGTCATTCATGACCTCCGGTTCACCATGATGATTGTCGCGTTTTTCCTTCTGGCCTTTCAATCGATCGCTTTCGCGCGGGACGCGGGCTCGTCCCTGATGAGGTTTGGATATCTTGCGAGATACATGATCTTCCTTTTCTTTCTCGTTCAGTTTACGCGCACGAGGCGGGAATTGATCTTAGTGCTGGCAGTGATCGTTTGCGGCGGCGTCGTCGACTGCTTCATGCCTTTCATCGTCCCTCCGCCGGAAACGATGGCCAGCCTTTCCCTGCTCTGGAATCAGGCCGTCCTGAGGTTCGAGGGATACAACGGTGAGGCCAATATGTTCGCCTTTTCCCTGAATTTTCTGATCCCGTTGCAGCTCTTCCTTTTCGCAAGGCTTCGAAGGCCGTGGTTCCTGAGGCCGCTGATACTCGCCGTGACCGGCGGCACGGTTTTCGTCCTTTTCCTGAGTTTCTCGAGGGGGGCGTTCGTCGGCCTGGTCGCGCTGTTCATGGCCCTGCTCTTCATCGAAAGAAGGAACAAGGCGATCCTGGTCACCGGGCTCGTGCTGCTTGTCGCGGGGGGGATCCTGGCTCCCGCCGCCTACTGGGACCGCATAGGATCCATGGTCGAGGTCGGCAACAGCATGACCGAAGACACGTCGATACTGTCGAGGCTGTATACGATGAAGGTTGCCGTCATCCTGGGATTGAAGAACCCGGTCTTCGGGATCGGCATGGAAAATTTCCTGTTCTACGTCAACAGATTCATCCCCTTCGGCAACGTCGTTCACAACAGTCTTCTCCAGGTGCTTGCCGAAATCGGGGTGATCGCGCTCGGGCTGGTCGTGGCGATGATCGTCTATAATTACCGGATAATCATGTCGCTGGCGCGGAGAAAGGACGACGGCGAGGCGGCCCAGATGGGAAGGATCCTGTTCGTTCAGCAGACGGCCGTGATCGCCAATTCGATGTTCCTGCCCGTGGCGTTCGACATGGTCTTCCTGTTTACCCTGATTCTCCCGTCGATAGCCCGCCGCGTGTACGGCGATCCGGGCCGCCGAATCCCCGATCGCGCCGGCGGGGGAGCCGTTAGCGCCGGGGAGGGCCCTTCCGCAGGCCGATGAACCGCGCTCCGGTCACTTCGCGCCGCCCGCGCCCTTCAGCTTCAGGTATACCCTTTCGAGATCGTCCGACGGAGGAGGCACGTTCGGGTTGAGCTCGGAGGCTTCCTTCAGGTGTTCGAAGGCTTCCGCGTAATTTCCCCGTTTCTCCTGAACGAGCCCCATATTGTAATGCAGGTTGGGCGAAAGGGGGTTCATTTCCAGGGCGTGCTCGAGAATCCTGTGCGCATATTCCAGGTCGCCCGTATCCATGGCGAGGGTCGCACGATTGTTGAGGGCGATCCAGTTGTCGGGCAGGATCGCGAGCACCCTGTCGTAATATTCCGCCGCCCCGTCGAATTGTTTCTCCTCATGAAGCTCCGCGCCCTTGTTGAGAAGGGCGGAAGCAAGATTCGTCCTGTGCTCCTGGCTCCCGGGTTCCAGGGAAAACGCCCTTTCATACGCACCGACCGCCTCTTCGTACCTGCCGCTGTTGTTCATGGCGAATCCGAGCTTCGTCCACCAGGCGGCGTTCGTCGAATCAGCCTCGATGAGCCGGCCGAGCTCGTCCGCCGCCTCCTCGAACCAGCGCTGCCCGATGTAAGCCTCGACGAGATTCTCCGAATAGGCGCGGTCTCCCGGCTTCAGTTTCAGGGCTTTCATGAAATCGGTGACCGCCTCGACGTAATCCTCCCGTTTCAATGAAGCCTGCCCGAGCGCGAACCAGAAGAGATCGTTCCCGGGAGCTTTCTCGGCCGCCTTGGTGAACCATTCCGCGGCGCCGTCGTAATCCTTGGATTCCATCGCCCGGAGGCCCAGGATATTTTCCGCGGATCCGGCGTCAAGGGGCAGCGCGAGGAGCCTCTCACGTCCGTACTTCACTGAGCTTCCGGCCGCCGCGAGCGGGATTACCTGCATGATGCCGGCCGCCGACAGGAGAACGAGGGCCCACGCGAAATCCCGCCGGGCGGGAAGAAGCGAGCCCAGCTTCCACAGCGAGAAGACCGCGAAGACGGGGCCGGCGGCGGCGAAGATATCCCACCTCAGGCCGCCTTCCACCCGACCCGCCCCGGCAAATATGAACAGGGCCGCCGATACGACGAGCAGGAGGAGGAACCTTTCCTCGCCGCCCGAATCGGCGCGGGCCGCTGCGCCCCTTTTCTTTCCGAAGAAGGCGAGCGCGGCGGCAGTCAGCGCCGACGGCCCGAGTATCAGCAGCTCGTTGGCCCAAAGGGCCGGGAAGACGGCCGGGAGATTTCCGGCCCGTGCCGGCGTCGCGTTTCCGAGCCAGTCGCCGAGCGACCGGAGCATGTATCCCGTCGGCCCGGACGTCCCGGCGTAACGGCCGAGGGCCAGGTCCAGGGCCAGCCACGCCGCGGCGACGGCGAGAACCGCCGCGGCCGTACGAACGGGCGAGGCCGCCCCCCGCATGGCTCGCGCGATCAGCAGCAGCGCGCCGGGGAGAAGGAAGATCGCGGATGGATGGGTGAAGAAAGCGAGCGCGAAAAGGGCGAGCGGCGCGATGACGCCAGTCCTGCCCCTGATATTGTGCAGTGCGGCGAGGATGAAAAGGGACGAAACGAGTATCGCGGGCGCCGCGTTTCCCCCGGCCCCGAGGAAAACGACGAAATATCCGTTCGCGGCGATGAAAAGCGCGGAAAGGAACCGGGTCCCGGACCGCGCCTCTTCGCCGTCCTCGTGAAGCCGCGCGATCGACGAGGAAACGAGGATGAAGAGGAGGCCGCAAACGATCCCGGCGAGCGGTATCGACACCGCCGGTCCCGAGAAAAATAGCGAGTTGACGAAGGTATGCATCGCCTGGTTGTATGCCGTGGCCAGGGGGGCTCCCGGTTTGAGCCATTCCCCCCTCTCGAGGAGGGACGAGAGGGATATGCCGTCGCCCCAGTAGCGGTGTCCCGACCTGAAGGCCCACATCAGCAGTGCCGCCGCCGCAAAGGTCGCCGCGGAGGCGAAGGCCCGGCTCGATCCCCTCCCGGAGATCATCTCCCCGGCCTTGTATCCCGTCCTTGTCGGAATCAGGAGGGCGAAAACCGCAGTAAGCGAAACCGCGAGGGTGAAAGAGACGCAGGCCCAGGCGCTCGAGCCCCAGAGATGCGAGGGCGCCCACAGGGAAGCGAGAAGGATCAGGGCGGCATTTACGATGAAAAGGATCCTGACGACTCCGGTCATATGGCCTCGCTTCCACTGCGGTTCCTGACGGCGGCGAGGTCCCCCTCGGAAGCGGCCACGATGACCGCGGCCGAGGCGTCCCCCGTGATGTTGACCACCGTCCTGCACATGTCGAGCAGCCTGTCCACTCCGAGAATGAGCGCGATTCCCTCCAGCGGCACGCCGATCGTCTCGAGGACCATCGCAAGGGTGATTATCCCGACTCCGGGAACCCCGGCCGTGCCGATCGAGGCGAGCGTCGCCATCAGCACGATTGTAAGCATCGCGCCGAGCCCCAGGTCGATCCCGTAAACCTGCGCGATGAAGACCGTGGCCACGCCCTGGTAGAGGGCCGTGCCGTCCATGTTTATCGTGGCGCCGAGAGGCAGGACGAAACTCGACACCTCTTCGGACACGCCGAGATTTTTCTGCGAGCACTCGATGGTGACCGGGAGGGTGGCGTTGCTCGACGACGTGGAAAAGGCTATGAGCTGGGCGGGCCTTATCCCGCGGAAGAATTCGAGGGGGCTCATCCCGGCGAAGATCCTGACGGCGGAGGAGTAAACAACCCCGACATGCAGGAGGAGGCCGGCGATCACCACGAGCGAGTAACTTAAAAGGGAAAGAAGGATTTCCGACCCGAACCTGCCGACCACCGCGGCGATGAGCGCCATCACGCCGAGCGGCGCCATCTTCATCACTATGTGGACCATCTGTATCATCGCTTCGCTAACCGCGTCGAAGAAGCTTATCACAGGCCTTGCCCTGTCTCCGGGCACGAGGGTGGCCGCGATGCCGAAAAGAAGGGCGAAGAAGATTATCTGGAGCATGTTCGCCTCGGCGAGGCTCTCCACCGGGTTCGTGGGAACTATCCCCGTGAGCGTTTCGACGATGCCGGGCTTGTGGCTCGCTATATCGATGTTCTCGAGGGCTTCGGCCTGATATGACTTGAAGAGCGTCTCCCTCGTCGAGGCGTCGATGCCCGAACCTGGCTTGAAGACGCCGGCGATCAGCACGCCGATCGATATCGCGAGCGCGGTTGTCACGATATAATAGGAAACGGTTTTAAGCCCTATCCTCCCGAGCTTCCTGATATCGCCGAGGCTCGCCGTCCCGACGAACAGCGACGAGAATACCAGCGGAACGACGATCATCCTTATCAGGCGGATGAAGATCGTGCCGACCGGCTCGACGGCGCCCGCGTTGGGCCCGAGAATGAGGCCAAGAGGCACTCCGGCGACAAGACCGGCAAGGATCTTCGTGTGGAGTTTCGTTGCCATACATCGCTTGAATATATTCATCCGCTTTTCCGCTGTCCGAATATCACGCGTCCGTACGGAGCCGGCCGGTCCCGGCGCCCGAAATCACTGGAAATCCCTGATAATGTAAGATAAAACAAGGACGATTGAAACAACAATTAATCCCGGCGTCCGCGGTGTTCCCGTCCCTGCCCGGCCTATGCGGCCCCGGGGCGGCGGGGACTGTCGAAGGCGCCGAGGCCAGGAAGAGGCCGCTTGCGTCAAAGCGACGGATAGGATATGCCGAACCTTCGTCTGTAATAGATTCTCGTCGCGATTATGACGGCGGCCAGGAGCGGGATGAAGAGGGGGAAGATGAAGCCCGCGGCGAGCGCGAAAACGAGCGTCGCGATCTTCGCGGGGAGAAGGATCCGGCCCGGCGAAGGCTCTTTCCTCCCTGAAGCCGAGACGACAAGGAAGGGGAGCGAAAGGAGGGACGCGAAGAGTGCCGGGCGGTTTCCGACGAGGAGGGCCGAAGCGGCGGCGGCGAACATCAGCCCGGCGGCGATCCGCATTCCGTCCCTTCGCCCGGCGAGAACGCCGCTTGTCCTGAGCCCGCTCCCCCTGTCCGCCTCGATGTCGGCGAGCGCCGTGACCATGTGAACCGAGGCCACTGCGAGCGGATAGGGAAGCAGGACGACGTATCCTTCGATGGGGGCCCCCGCGGCGGCCCAGCCTGCCAGGGTGTTCAGTATTCCGCTTCCCGCGGCGTTCGCTGCGATGTCCAGGACGGCCCTCTTTTTCAAACGGACCGGTTCGACGGAGTAGAGCAGCCCCAGGAGGAAGCTCGCCGACAGGATCATGAAAAAACTCCTGCTCATGAATAGAAACCCGGCCGCTAGCGACGCCGCCGCGAGCAGTGCGGCCATGGCACGGGCCGAGGGAAGGCTGACGATGGAGTGGGAGATCAGGAACAGCTTGTTCGCGGCAAGGTCGGTCCGGCGGTCCGTAATCTGGTTTATGATGTAAACGGCCCCCAGAAGGGCGGAGAAGATGGCGAGTCCCGCGGCGAGCATGACGGGGTCGGGGGATCCGCCCGAGGTCCGGTGCCCGTGCCGCGCCCCGAGAAGAAAGAATGTCCAGACGGGGATCAGGATCATCGGGCGCAGCAGGAAGATATAATCGAAAGCGTTCGCGCTCCCCGGGGGGGGGATGCGCACCGGCGATCCCGCCGTGGAAGGGTCCATTTCCGCGGGCCCCCCTCGGGGAGAGGAAGGTCCTGCGCCGCCGGCCCCGGGCGACTGCGTCCCCTTTATTGCCTGATCCATGTCACCAGGTGGCGTTTCACCTTGCGGGTCGAGGTCTTGGGCAGCTCCTCGTTCCTGATCTGGTAATCGTACAATTTTTTGTAGTCGGGGAGGTTTTGCGAGAAGAGCTTTATCTGTTCCCCGATGAATTTCCTGATCGTTTCCTCGGTCGTGTTTCCCTTGAGCTCGTCGACGGTCGACAGCATGTCGTAGTTCGGGACGATGACGGCGCCGGGCCTCGTATTTCCCCTGCGGTCTTCGACGGCCATCACCACGCATTCGAGGATGTAGATATTTCTGTTGAGGGCGGCTTCCATCTCGTCCGGATAAATGTTTTTCCCTCCGGCCGTGACGATCACGCTCTTTTTCCTGCCGACTATCGAAATGTAACCCTTTTCGTCGATCTTGCCGAGATCCCCGGTATGCAGCCATCCCTTGACCAGCGCCGCGCGCGTCGCTTCGGGGTTGCGGTAATATTCCCTCATCACGTTCGGCCCCTTGACGATTATCTCGCCGGCGCCGTCGGCGTCGGGATCTTCGATCCTGACCTGGACGCCGGGAAGGGCCGGGCCTATCGTGCCTTTCCTCGGCCGGTCGAAGGGATTGACCGCGACCACGGGGGAGGCTTCAGTCAGGCCGTATCCCTGGAGCAGCAGCAGCCCCGCGGAGAAGAAGGCGTTTTCCACGTCCGGCCTGAGGGACGCGGCGCCGGATATGCAGTAATTTATCTTTTCGAGCCCGGCGGTGACGACCTTCCTTTCGGGAAGCGCGGGCGCCGTCTTCACGCCGAATATCCTGTCGAATTTCCTCGCGATCGACAGGTATATCCTTTTCATGAGCCCTGGCACTTTGGTCTCGCTCTCCCGGACCGGAGCGAGCATCGGGGCGAAATGCTCGAAGAAAAGCGGAACGCCGACAAGGATCGTGACCCCTTCCCTGACGATATCCTCCAGAACCTGTTTCGGTTTGATCGACCTCGCGAAGGCGATGGCGGACCCGCTCGTAAGCGGGGCGAGGAAGACGCACATCGAGGAAAATGTGTGATGGAGCGGGAGGAGGCAGAGAAAGGTGTCCGCCGCCGTTATGGGCAGCCTGTTCTTTATCGATACGAGGTCGGAGACGAGATTGCTGTGGAGCAGGACGGCCGCCTTCGGCTGGCCCGTCGTTCCGGAGGTGTAGGCTATCGTCGCGATGTCCTCCGGTCTGACGGCGAACCTGGCCCGCAAAAAGCAATCGTCGCCCGCGGCGATCCTTTCCTTCCCGGCCGCCATGATCTCGGTGACGGTGGCGGCGCTGATGTTGGAATCCCTTTCGCCGAGCACGATTATATCCGTGCCGGCCATTTCCTTTCCTTCGATAAGGTCCGCGTGGATCTCCGGCGAGACGACGAGGAACCTGGCTTCGCTGTGCAGGAGGATGTGCTTCAGCTCATTCCCGGTCAGCGCCGTGTCGAGGGGCACGATGACCGCGCCCGACGCGGTGACGGCCGCGTAGACGACCATCCACTCGGGGCTGTTTGCCGCCATCAGGGCGACGCGGTCTCCGCGGACGAGCCCCCGGGTGAGCAACCCGGCCCCCAGAAAAGAGACGAGCCTGCCGAATTCCCCGTATGAGATCGACTGGTATCCCCAGGGATGCCTTTTTTTCATCATGACCGAGGAGCCGTATTTCTCGACGGAACGGTCGAAGACATCGGGCAGGGTCAGAAGGCCTTTATCGTCGAAGGGTTCCAGCACGGTGGATTTTATCTGATCAACCATTCACTAACACCCCCGGAGATGCCGCGCGAAGGCGGCTGCCGAAAAATCGAAGCAGGTTCAATCTATCATGCCGGCAAACCCGCGGCAAACCTTTTTATCCGGCCGTTTCCGGAAAAACCCCGGGCCCGGGCGCTATTCCCGCGGGGGCCCCTCCCCGCGCGAAAGATCCCTTTTTTCCCAGTGCTGGTTCTTCGAAGGGAGCCCGCGCGTGTTCCGGGACGAGCTCCGGCTCGTTTTCACGATGGTCCCATCGAATTCCAGCAGTTTCCTTCCGATCTTGGCGTGAAGGGTCTGGATGGGGTCCTTGGATCTTCTGCATTCGTAGAGGGCGTTCGTGTAATGGCGGGGGAATTGCCGCATCATCTCGAATATGAAGTCGTGCGAATCGAACCGGTCCTCCATCCTGTCGAGAATGGTTTCGAAGACCTCGTCCCTGAACAGTTCCATGATTCCGCCTTCCCTACCACTTTTCCCTGTGGGCGCGCGAGGGATCGTACTGCGTCCTCGGCTCCTTCGTCTCGGCCGGATGCCCGATCGCGACGAGGCTCAGGATGCCTATCCCGCCCGGGATCCCGAGTATCTCCCTCACCGAGGCGACGCGGTCCTCCCTCGGGTGGCAGCCGAGCCAGACCGATCCGAGGCCGAGGCCGGTCGCGGCAAGGAGTATGTTTTCCGTGGCGGCGGAGCAATCCTGTATCCAGAAGTCCGGCGATATGTCGAGCTGCCCGCATACCGCTATCGCCGCGGTCGCCTCCATCAGCATCTTGCCGTGCGGATGGGCTTCCCCGAGCCTGTCGAGGGTCTCCCGCCGGGTGACGAGCACGAGATGCCACGGTTTGAGGTTCCTGGAAGAGGGCGCCGCCATCCCCGCCTCCATGATCTTGAGGAGAGCGTCCTCCCCAACCGGCTCGGAGGTGAATTTTCTTATGCTTCTTCGGGAGAATATCATTTCAACGGGCATACGTCTTCTCCTTTCGGGATCTTCGATCGAAGTATACAGCATTCGGCGTAAAAGGCAACCCCGCAGGCGCGGGGCCGGGGCGGCCGGCGTCAGCGGCCGCGGCGGGAGGGCCGCCCGCCTCCGAGGAGGATATCCCTCAGCGAAGCGTAGAGGCGGTTTCCCAGAAGCTTTCTCGCGGTCTCGAGGAGCCTGAATCTGACCGCGGCGGAGCGGGGGGGATTCCCCGAAACGACGCTTTTGAACCAGCGTGCGTCCGCCGATCTCATCACGGCGAACCTGTGAGCCGGTCGGCCCGGGACCAGCGAGGCGTTGAGGGCCGGGGCCGAATCGAATATCCATCGGTAACCGGCGCCCCGGGCGGCCTCCGCGACGCGCCCGTCGATGCGCCCGCCCGGAGCGGAGATCGAGTCCACGACGGTCCCGGTTATCTCCTCGAGGGCTCTCTTCGATCCGGCCAGTTCCTCGATCAGCTCGCCGTCCTTCAGATCGGTCAGGAACCTGTGGGAACGGCCGTGCGAGCCGACGATCATCCCCGACGCGGCGAGCTCCCTTATCATCCCTGCGCTCATGTAATCCCCGGAGCCTATCCAGTCGGTGGTTATGAAGAAAATGCCGCGGAACCCGTGCTCGAGGAGAACGGGGAGGGCGATGGAATGGTTCGAGGCGTGGCCGTCGTCGAAGGTCAGGACGACCCGGGGCGCGCCGTCCGGCGAAGCCGCCCGCGGATCGCGGGAAGGGCCTTCTTCCGGCAGGATCACCTCGGTTCCCGAATCGGCGAGAAGACGCATCTGGGCACGGAAATCTTCCCCGGGCAGCACGTACACGAGCTCCCCCCCGGCCGCTTCCGCGACGGGATGCCGTGGATCCTCCAGGGCGTGGTACATCAGGACCGCCGTTGCCGTTTGGCGCCCGGTCACCAGATCTCCTTTCGTCCCGGCTTCAGGAGCATCAGGAAGGCCAGGAAGGCGAAATAGTTGAGCGAGGTGAAGGTTCTCGAGAATGAACTGGCCTTGCGCATCAGCGGGATCCAGGCGAGCGGCTTCTCGAACAGGGGCAGGAGGACTATGGCCAGTGTGGCCGCGAAAAAAAGGGTGTAGGCGTCGCTCCCCGCCGCCAGGGCGCTTGCCATCATCAGGATGAAAAAGAACGGGACGAAAAGCCTCAGTATCTTGTGGGAAAGGAACTGCAGGAAGATCGGGTTTTTACGCGGGGAAAGGAGGCCCGGCATCAGGTGGACGAGCTGGTAGTTGCCGAAGAGGGTCCTGACCTTTCTTCTTTTTTCCTGGGTGTGATCCATCGAGACCGTGTCCCAGGCGATGGCGCCCGATTCGAATACCGTCCGATACCCGCGAAGCACGATTCTCATCGGGATCATCACGTCGTCGAGGATCACGTTCGGGGGAAGGGGGGAGAGGAGCTCCTTCCTCGCGGCGTAGATCGCCCCCGTCGCCCCGGCCACCGAGTGGATCCTGCTCTCTGTTTTCCTTATGCTTTTCTCGAGGTTCCAGTAAAGCCCCATGTCGGTCCTGATCGCCGTGTCGGAATCCTCGTGGAAGACGAGCTCGCCGCTGACCGCCCCGACGCCCGGGTCGCTGAAATTCTCCACGAGACGCGCGATCGCGTCCGGCTCGAACTGCTGCCTCGCGTCGGCGAAGACGATATATTCCCCCGTGGCCGCCGCGACTCCGGCGTTCAGCGCGCCCGGTTTGCCCCCGTTTCTTTCGAGCGCTATGTGGCGAAGGGCCGGCGCGGCTTTTCCCCGCCCTTCGACAAGAGATGTGACTATCGAGTCGGTCGCGTCGGTGGAGCCGTCGGAGACAATTATGATCTCCATCCTGTCCCCCGGATAATCCTGGTTGAAAAGGTTTTCGATCCTTCGGGCGATGTTGCGCTCCTCGTTTCGGGCGGCGATCACGACCGAAACCAGGGGAGCCTGTTCGAAGGGCATTTTTCTCACCCTTCTCGGGAGAAGAAGGGCCCATAGGCGGAGCAGGGCGGGATACCCCGCGTACGTGTAGAGGATGAAGATAAAAGATATCCAGAATGCCGCCCTGATCATTCCAATTCCTTCCGCGCCGCCCGCGAGCGCTGTCTCAGCGCCTCGTACGCCAGTATCGAGGCCGACGTCGACACGTTGAGCGAATCGGCGATCCCGAGCATCGGTATGGCGACCTTCACGTCCGAAGCCTCGAGCCACGATTCGCTCGCGCCGGCGTCCTCGCTTCCGACGACCACGGCGCAGGGGGATGCGAGGTCCGCTTCGGTATAGGGCAGCGAGGCCGCGGGGCTGGTCGCGATTATCCTGACCTTCCTTTTCCTCAGCCAGGCGGCCGCCTCGTCCGGGGACGATTCGGCCGAAGGGACGGTGAAGACGGTGCCGAGGCTCGCGCGGATGGCGTTCGGCCCGAATATATCGGTCCCGCCACCCGTCACCATGATTCCAGACACCCCCGCCCCATCCGCCGACCTGAAGATCGCGCCGAGGTTCCCGGGCTTCTCGACGCCGTCGGCGACGATATAGAACGGATTATCCCCGAGAGGGAGGCCGTCGAGCCCGCTCCGGGGCCGCCGGGCGAGAAGGACCATTCCCTCCGAGCCTTCCCTGTAGGCCAGTTTCTCGTACACCCTGCCCGTCACGCGGCTTATCTCCGCCGCGGCCTTCTCGAGGCGGGGGAGCACGGCGGCGAGGAAACGGCCGTCCGCTATCTCCTCGCAGTAATAGGCGCCGGCGGGTTCGATTCCGCATCGCAGGGCGCGTTCAATCTCCCTCGTCCCTTCAATGACGATAAGCCCGGCGGCGTCGCGCCCGCGCCTCCTGTGAAGCGCGATCACGGCCTTGATCCCCGGGTTCTGAGGGCTTGTGATAAGGGGATGATCGAAATTTTTCATCGAGTACCCGACCCGGTATCCTTCAAAGGCCCCGGGGCCCCCTTACCGGTTGAAATAAATCGATACCCTGTGGAAATTGCCCAGGTCGCCGTAGGGCGTCCAGGCGTAGTCGACAGCGAGTTTCCCCAGGATATTGACGCCGCCCCCGGCGGTGAATCCGGTGTATTCCCTTTCCTCTTCGCCGCAATACCCGGCCCTGAGGCTGACGAGCTCCCTGATGCACAGCTCCGCCCCGAGCGCCGGCGAGGCGTCGGAATGGCTCGGCTTCACGAGGTCCGCCGCCAGTGTGAACGAGGCGACGCCCGGCACGATGGCCCGGCTCCAGGAGCCGCCGACAATGATAGTCATCGGGAGCTCCTCGTCGTGGGAGATGAATCTTATCTTCGGCCCGATATTGCGCACGGAGGCGCCGATCGAGATCGAAGGGAAGGGGAAGGTGTAAACCGCGCCGATGTCGACTCCCGCGCCGCTCGCGGTATAGTCGGCGATCTTTTCCTGGAAATATTTGACGTTGATGCCGGCCCCGAAATTTTCGACCGGCGTGAAACAGAGCCCGAGTATTCCCTGGAAGCTGTTGTTATCCAGCATCTCCGTCGGGTCCCCCGCCTCGTTGAAGCCCTGCACCTCGGGTGACGATAGATAGGTCAGCGCCGCCCCGACGCTCAGCATCCTGTGCGGGCGGTGGCTGAGGATGACGTTGTCGTAATACGTGTCGAGCAGCCACTGGCTGTGGAATATGCCGAACCCCGTCCCTTCGGACTGCTCGAGAAGGCCCGGGTTCGAGATCCATCCGAAAGGATCCCCCTGAAGGGCCGCCGAGGCTTCCCCCATCGCTATCGATTTGGGGCCCACCGGGAGGCTCAGGTAGAGCGCTCCGGCAGTCCCGGGGCCGTCCGCCGCCGGAGCCGCCGGCGCGAGAAGCGCGATCAGGAAAATGGAGACAACTGTAGATTCTGATTTTTTTCGGGGAAGGAATTTGAGAAAGGTTTTTTTCATTCTTTCCGTTCCTGCGACTGACATATGATGTATCTTTTCCGCGAGACAGGCAACGCTTTTTTTCCCGTCACGGTTCCCCGTGATTTCCTGTCGTTTCCTCTTGCATCCTGTTCCGGTTTGCATATCCTCGAAGGTATTATTTCGCAACATGCATGCCATAAAAACGTCCCTTCCATCCGGAGGCGCCCCCGGCCACGCCTCCGGCGGCCCGCCGGGACATCTTTTGCTTGAAAGTGAACGGATTAAAGGGAATACTTATTGTTCATCAGCGCGACAGCCGCCCGCGGGACGCGGGGAAAGGATATGCGGATGATTCTCACGCAGTTATACGCTCCGCTGTACAGGAACATGGTCTTCCCCTTTTACGATTCGGTCCTGAGGCATAGGAAGACATACTCATTTTACAGGGAGGTTTCACGCGTTCCCTGGCTTTCGGCCGACGAGATCGAAGGGATGAGAAGGAAAAGGCTTCGCGCCCTCGTCGAATATTGCGGAAAGAACGTCCCTTACTATAGGAGCCTCTTCGCCGGGCGCGGCATAGATCCGTCAGGCGTGGACGACGTGGCGGTCCTGAGGGAGCACGGGATATCGATAACGAAGGAGGATATCCGTTCCCGAAGCGACGAATTCATGTCCGGGGAGTTCCGCCGGGAGGACCTCGTGTGCAATTTCTCGGGCGGCACGACCGGGGTGGCCCTCCCCCTGTACAAGACGATGGATTACTGGTGCATGCGAATGGCGATAAAGCTGCGGTCGGAGGACTGGATAGGAAAGCGCCCGGGAACGCCGTCGGCCATCATCTGGGGCCACAAGCCGAACCTCGGGAGGATCGCCATGGCGAGGCTTCAGCTTTACTGGAATTTTCAGAACTACAGGTACCTTTCGGCCATGGATATCGGGGAGGAGAGCCTCCTGAAGTATGTCGGCAGCATAAAACGCTACGGGGCGAGGTATATCGAGTCGTACGTCAACCCGGTCTACCTGATGGCGAAGACGATCGAGAAGTACGGCATCGATCCTCCGCGGCTCGACGGGATCGTCACGGGGGCTGAGACACTCCGCGACTTCCAGAAGGAGAAGATGGAGGAGGTTTTCGGCTGCCCGGTCTACGACAGGTACGGATGTTCCGAGTTCACCAATATCTCCTGCGAATGCGAGAGGCATCGGGGTCAGCATATAAACGTTGACAACCTCTGGGTCGAGGTCGTCGACAAGAATGACAGGCCGGTGATCGGCGAGGAAGGGGAGGTCGTGATCACCGACCTGATGAACTTCGCGATGCCGTTCATACGGTACCGGCTCGACGACACGGCGGTGATGACGGACAGGAAATGCTCCTGCGGCAGGAACTTCCCCATGCTTGAGAAGGTTATAGGCAAGACGACGGGTATATTCAGGGCTCCTGACGGGTTCGAGGTCCACGGCAAGTATTTCCAGTGGATACTTTACAACGTTCCGGGCATCTTCAGGTTCCAGTTCGTCGAGAAATCCTCCGACCGCGTGCTCACGAGGATCGTACACGACGGGACAACGGCCAGGGAGGATACCGAGAGGCTCGTGAAGGAGGCGTTCGGGGATCTCGCCGCGCACGGAGTGAGCATCACCGTCGAATTCGTCGACAGGATCGCGCTGACGAAAGCAGGGAAGATGAGCTTCTTTGTTTCAGAAAGGGACGTACGGGATTGAAGGTAGTGCATGTCCTCAGAAGCCTCGAATTCGGCGGAGCCGAGAAGCTGGTGCTCGAGCTCGCCCGAAGGCAGAGGGAATCCGGGATCTCCTCCGTCGGGCTCGCCTGCCTGAAGGGCGGCGGGGTGCTGATGGATGAGGCTCTGTCAGCGGGGCTTCCCGTCACGGTGACTGGAACCGGGAGGATCCGCTATCTTTCCGGCATCAGGAATCTCGCGCGGCATTTTCGCGAGACCCGGCCGGACGTCGTTCATACCCATAATTTCCTTTCGCACGTTCACGCCGCCCCGGCGGCGAGGATGCTCGGCATCCCCGTCGTGCACACGAAGCACGGCAGGGCCGTCACCTCGTTCGGCTGGTCGCCGCCCCTTCGCAGATACCTCTACGGGCTCGCCGACGCCATAGTCGCGGTCTCCGAGGAGACGGGGGATATCTTCTCCAAAAGAAGCGGGATCGAACGCTCCAGGATAAAGGTCGTCTACAACGGGATAGATACGTCGAGGTACGCCGGCGCCGTCCCCGCGGGCCCCGGGATGCCGGGGATGGACGGCCTGGGGAGCGGGACGATCGTGTTCGGATGCGTTTCGAGGCTCGACCCGGTGAAGGATCACCCCACGATCATTCGCGCCTTCGCCGAGGCGGCGGTGGGGCATGCCGGCAGCGTGCTTCTCATCGTCGGCGACGGCCCGGAGCGCGGCAGGATCGAGAGAATGATCCCGGAATATTCGCTCCAGGGAAGGGTCATCATGCCGGGGTTCACCGCCGAGGTCCCGAGATATATCGCGGCGATGAGCATGTTCCTCCAGCCCTCCCTCGACGAGGGGCTTTCGCTGACGATACTCGAGGCGGCCGCTTCGGGAGTGCCGGTCGTCGTCACGCCGGTCGGGGGGACGCCGGAGATCGTCGAGCACGGGGTCACGGGCACATTCGTCGAGGTCGGGGACTGGCGCGGCCTTTCGACCGTCATGAGCGGGTTCATCCTGAGCCCGGAGCATTACAGGAAGATGGCCGAGAAGGCCCGCGAAAGGGTCGAGCAAAGGTTTTCTCTTGCAAGCATGGAGTCGGCGTATCGTCTGATCTACGAAGAGATCGCCGGAAAGGGGAAAAAGGACTGATGGGAAGGATCTTCGGAGCGGTTCTCCGGGAGGCGGCCGGCGGCGAGCGCAAAGCCCCCGGCGATATCATACGGGCGATGTCGGAGGTGGCCGGGAGAGGGGCGGGGGCGGCCCCGGCGATCGCCGGGAATGCCGCGGGCCTTGCCGCTCTCGGGGCGTCGGGGAGCACCGGCGGTTTTATCGCCGGGGTGACGCGGGAGGAGGGGGGCGGCCGCATCGTTTCCTTCTGCGGGTACATGCCGGGCCTGAAGGATCTCTTCGCGCGCAGCGATATCGATGCGGGGATCGAGACGGGAGCGGGCCTCATCGCCCTCTACATCAAGGCGGGCCCCCGTTTCCTGGAGGATCTGCCGGGAATGTGGATGCTTGCCCTTTACGACGGCCCGGCGGGAAAACTGCTGCTGGCGTCGGACAGGAACGGATACTTCCCAATTTATTACTCGTCTCCTCCGGACAGGTTCGTCTTTTCCTCGTCCCTCAGGGCCGTGGTTTCCACGATCGGGAATCCGGCCGCAGACCGCGGCGCCCTGATGGAATACCTTTTCTTCGACGCAGTATACGGAGGCGCCACCTGTTATTCGGATATACGACTCCTGCCTTACGGAGCATATCTCGTCCTCGACACGAAGAGCATGATGATCGAGGAGGGCAGGTATTTCAGATACGAGGGACTCTTCGATATCGACCGCTACAACGGCTCCAGGCGGATCGACGCACCGGCGGCGCTCACCTCCGTAATGAGGGAAAGCCTGGGGCGGATCAGGGGGCAGGCTTCCGAAGACACCTTCGGCCTTCTATGCGGAGGGGGAATCGATTGCAGTTACCTCGGCGGCGTGATGAAGGAGATCGGGATGAATGTTCCCATCTTCTGCTCGAGCGTCGCCGATGTCGCCGTCTCCGAGGAGGAGATGGCGCGAACAACCGTCGAAAGGCTCGGCACCGGTTTTCACGTGGCGCACCTTACGAGCAGAAATTATTATCCGAGGCTGCTGAGGAGCATAAGGGACTTCGGCCAGCCGATCGCCCATCCGAATCTCGCCCGTTTCTATATCAGCGCGTGGAACGCGGCGCGGCACAACAGAGCCAACCAGATCAAGGGGGTCGCGAGCGACCTTCTTTTCGGAGGGCAGGGCAATGTGCGGTCCTTTTACAGGTACCTCAGGCTGTCGAAATACCTTTCCTTTGTTCCCGCCGGGGCGAGGCGGGTTCTGACATCGGCCTTCGAGCCCCGGCAGAAGACCGATCTCGAGCTGAGGCTGAGAAACCCACTCCCTTCGCTTTCCTCGATAGGTATGGGGAACCTGGAGAGGGGAGCGGCGAGTACGCGCATACTCCTGGCCCTGGGCGGGATACGAGACGCCGACGAGAGGGCCGTGAAGGCCCTCATGATGGAAAACCTCTGCGAATACCAGCAGCCGCTCCTCAACAGGCGGCACGAGATGGCCGAGCTGCACGGCCTGGCCCTCTGGTTCCCCTTCCTCGACACCGAGGTGGTCAGGTTCGCCGTCAATCTCCCGGTCGGAGCTTGCGTCGGCTGGAACACCTCGAAAAAGGTGGTGCGCGAAGCGGCGAGGCCGTATCTCGGGGGCGCCCTTGCTTCCCGCGCGAAGTGGGGAGGAGACGTGCCGACGGCGAAATGGGTGCGGCCTCTGAAGTTCCTTCTGGATGACGGGTTCATCGCAGCCCGCCTCGGATTCGATCCGTCCGTCATGGGGCCGGTGCTGGATGCCGATATCAAGCTTCTCTGGAACCTGATCGACATCGAGCTCTGGGGGCGGATGTGCCTTCTCGGCGAGGACCCGCGAGACCTCATTGCGGCGATGAAAAGAAACGGACTCGAAAGCGATCCCTTCGAGTCCGATCCCGAACATTCCGATCATTGATCCCCACGCCCCGGCCCCGTTATTCGCGGGAGCCTGTCAGGCGCGGGCCGGCGGCGCGGCGCGTCGCCCGTTCGAATCTCAGTTGTCCCCCCTGTCGATGCCGACCCCGCCTGGTACCGGCGGCGGCAGCAGATCCTCTCCGAAGGAGACCGGCGCGAAGAGCACACCCTCGCCGTCGCTCATCGCCGATGTTCCCTCTCCGAGGGCGCTCCTCGAAACCGTCACCGACGCCGATGCGCCATCGGCGGTCCCGGCGAGATAAAAGGTCGTGTTGGGAGGAAGGTTGCAGATATAAACCTTCACCACCTCGCTGTAGCGGTTGAAGGCGAAGCTCACGTCGTTCAGGGTGAACGGATCCCCCTCGGGGTCGTTGCTGAAGCCCACGAGGTAATCCACGGGATCTGAGCCGCTCTGGAAGGCGGAGGCCACCATGCCGATCCTGCTCGACGTGACCTGGGACGCGTTCAGCGACCCGCCCGCCTGCGCGACCTTCAGGAGATGAAGGAATGAGCTCGAGTTGACGACGCCGGGCACCCTCACCTGGAGGTATGGCAGGCCGTTCGTGCCTGTGGAGAAAGTAGCGCCTACCGGCCACGCCGTCCTGATGAGAAGATCCGAGACGCCGTTCGTCGTCCTGTAGCTGCCCCCCGATTGCGTGGGCGCGTTCTTAAGGTAGACCTGGAACGCCTTGTCCGTCGCGGCGTTGTATGAGGTCCCGCGGTCCATCACTACGAGGGTCTTCTCCTTCTTCAGCAGTAGGAACTCGCGTTCCTTGTGGGACACGGTATTGTTCCTGTAGTCGGGCTGGGCGAGGTAGGGGTCGCTCATGTCGCCCGCGTAATAGAGATAATCCGAGTTGTTGAAGAAATGCTCGATGACCGAGGCGCCCCAGTACAGCTTCCTGTCCTCGGAGAGCTGGATGTTAAGGACGTTGTGATGGATGTCGCTTACGAGCTCGTTCTGGCCCGTTTCGGTCGCCTTGTCGGGAGCGAGCGCACCGTTTTCGTAGATCACGAAATTACCGAGCCCGTTGTGGGCGTGGTCGGTGTTGAGAAGGCCTATCCTCATAGAGATCCAGCAGTCATCCTCCCGCCATCCTTCCCGCCAGATCAGGATCTGCGAGCCGTCCGTGTGGTAATGGTCCGGAAGTATGCCGTCGTAGTTTATCTCCTGCAGGCCGTCGTCGTACCAGATGAATTCGTTGTAGAGCTTGTAGTCCGAGGTCGTGTTCGCCGAATAGTGATTTACCCAGTACTGCCCGTAATTTTTTTCCGCGCCGTCGCTCAGCGCTATGGCGAAAAGCACCGGCACCCTGATCTTGTCGGTGATCGTCATCGTCCCCGCGCCGTCCCCCTCGGACAGGATGTAATCTCCGCCGGGGTTGGTGGCGTATATGTGGAAAAGGACGGCCTCCTCCGGGAAATTGAAATCCGGATGCGCCCCGGGATCCTCCGCTGAACGCACGGCAAGGACTAGCGAGAATATGAATTCATAGTTGACCCCGCCGTAACTCGTCCCCTCGTTCCACATCCCGCCGTTGGCGCGTCCCGTGGTATTGTCGCTCACGGCCCACGCCACTTCCTCCCCGTTGGTGTACTTGACGCCCTCGGTCAGCATCATGCGGGCCTGGTCGATGTAACGCTGCGCGTTGGCGTTGTGCCCGTATATCGCGTAGCCGGTCGTCAGAAGGGCCCAGGCATGCCCGTAGTAATAATTGTTCGAAGCATCCTGCCAGGCCCACGGGGCCGAGCTGATGATGTAGTTCGCCCAATAGTCGAGCTGCGCGACGAAACGCGTCCTCTGCGTCGATGTCATCGCGTTGTAGCACCAGTCGAGAACGAGGGCGGCGGCCGGCACGAGGTACCTGTCCGTGTAGAAATTGTCGAATCCCGGCCAGTTGTCGGCCGTATACCCGGTGTACGGATTGTCCAGGCCGTACTCGATTATCTGAACGGCCCGCGAGGAGTACGCGGTGTTCCCCGTCAGCTGGTACATCAGCGCGTAGTTGACCGCCTTGAGCATTCCGAGCGCCCGCGAATCGACATACCCGGCGAGGCTCGCGCTCATGTTGGTGTCGCACCAGCTCCTGAGCCTGCCCGCATTCGTCGTGTTCCTGTTGTAACGCTCGATGAGAGCGGGCCTGGTCTCCGAATTTAGCCATATCCTCGGATGCGAGTCGCCGACCTGCGCTTTGAGATCGGCTGCGTTGGATAGCAGGAGAATATTTACGATCAATAATGCCTGTATGAGCCCCGATACGGTCCTGTTCATATTTCGCACCATCCTCCGGCCCGGATGGGCCGTTTAAGACATACTAATGTATGCAGGATTCCTCCCGATTTATCAATTCGAATTTGCCCGAGAGGCATTCAATGCAAGAATTGGAGTCAAATATCGGTTAAAACGACCGCCGCGGGGGCGGCGAGGAAAAATCACCGGTTTTCATTTTCGCATGATTGCAGCATCTTGAGGATTGTTTCTCCGTGTTTCTCATAGGTCAGGCTGTTTTTAACGAGATCCCTCAGGATTTTTCCCGTCCCGGGCCACCTGTCTCTTTCTTCGATCATGACCGATATCGTTTTTTTCAACGATTCCTCCGATTTCGTCTCAAAAAGGAAGCCGCCCTGTATGCCGCCGACGATCGATTCGACGGGCTCCTGGCGCGGGGCCAGGACCGGTTTGCCGTACGCCATGTATTCGAAGAGTTTGATCGGGGAGCGGTATTCGTTCGTGTGCGGTATGACTCCGGCGTCCATTGCGTCGATGTAGTCGCCGATCCGGTTGTTCGGCACGGCTCCGGAGAATATCAGCCTGTCGGAGAAGCCCTTCGACCGCCCTATCTCCTCGAGCGCGTCGCGCCCCGGGCCGTCGCCCACGAGAAGGAGCGCGACATCGGGGTATTCCCGGGCGGCGTCGATGAAGGCCGGCAGGAACCATTCGAGGGCGTGCCACGTCGAAACGTGAAGGAAGAAGCCGACGAAACCGAAAACTGTTTTTCCCTCCAGCCCGAGCTCCGCGCGAACCCTTCGCCCGTCGACGGAGCGGCTGAAGAAATCGGCGTCGACGCCGTTCGGTATCACCACGATCTTCTCGGGCCCTATATCGGGGTACTGCGCGATTATCCTCTCCCTGAGAAAACTCGAGACTACCGATATGATCGTCGCGTTCGAAAAAAGGGAATGCTCGCATCTTCTCGCGAGGCCGCAGAGATGGTTCCCCCTGACCCTTTCGAAACCGGCCAGCTCGTTGACCTCCACGACCAGAGGTATCCCGTGTTTCCTCGCGATCTTCCCCGAAGCGAAGGAGAAGAAGAAATGCCTTTCGTATATGAATTCGCACCTCTCGCGCCGCAGGGCCCGCCTCGAAACGCCGAAGGGCCCAGAAATTGTAGAGGTACTCCATCAGGGCGAAGACGGGCCCGGGGATCATGGGAATCGCGAGCTCGACGATCGATTTGCGTTTCTTCCTGTCGTAGGGGTTGTCGCCGGCCCTCGTCGTGGGGTCGCCCTCGCCGAGGGGCCAGATGAAATCGACCCGGTACCCCATCGAGCGGAAAGCCTTCACCATCCCCCGGACATGGATTCCCTCCGAACCCGAGCCCTGTGTGCGCAGGTGGTAAAGAACCCTCTTATTTCCGGCGCCGCGGCGGTCCATCCCGGCTCCTTTCCCCGGAAGTCGCTCAATAGGTGAGCAGTTCCGGGTATGCGAGCTTTACCCTGAAAAGACGATCCGTGTCGTGACTCTCTATGCTTATCCTGGGGACGCCGTACGGCTCGAACCCCTTCTCGTAACCGAGCCCCCAGCGGTACATCGTGCAGAATTTATATCCGCTTTCGGCGATGACGCTCCTGAGCCTCCGTTCGAACCTCGGTTTTTCCTCCGCCGTCAGGATTCCCCGCCCCGGCGAGCCGAAGGTGATCACCCTGCTGCCGGTCTGTTCCTCTATGATCTTCTTCGCGCCGGAGACCTCGTCGCGAAGGCGCTCTTCGCCGGTGTTCGAGAAGATCGGATGATTGACCGAGTGCCCTCCGATCTCTATCCCGCCCGCGATCAGTTCGCGCACCTGTTCCCAGCTCATGGTGAGCGTGTGCTCGTCCTCGTTCAGTGATACCCCCATGATTCCGGCGAACCTTCCTATGAAATCCTCTTTTTCCCCGTCCGGAAGATTTTTGACCGTCCTGATGAGGTGGCGCGCCGCGGACTGCCTGTCGGGGAAGGCTCCGAGGTCGATCGGCGCGGCGCCCGGGATATCGACCCGCGCATCCCGTTTCGACGAGGTCTTGACGATATAGGCGATCCTGTCCCACCAGAACATCCTTCTGCGGCCTATGAACCCGGCCGTCACGAACATCGTGGCCGTGACCCCGTATTCCTTCAGGATCGGCCAGGCCACCTCATGGTTGTCCCTGTATCCGTCGTCGAAGGTGATGATGAGGGCCTTCGGGGGGAGGGTCCCGTTCTTTTCCATGTATTCGTCCAGCATGCGGAAATTGATAACGTCGAAATGCTTCGTTACGAAATCGAGATGGGAGCGGAACTGCGCGGTCGACGCGCTTATCAGATCCTCGTCGAAGGGGAAATAGTCCGGCCTGTCCATCACCCTGTGATAGGTCAGAATGGTCAGGTGCCTGCCGCGATGAAGCAATCTCATCGCGCGGACCGTTTCGAAGGGCACGATGCCCAGAAGATGGCCGAGAAGGTGTCTTTTCGTCAACGCGTCCTCGATTCGTACAAGCCGTTAGAATTACAGTCCTTTATGCAATACGCGGGCCGGAATTTCAAAGCTGCGCGAATTATAGCCCTTTATTGTTCTCGAAGGCAAGCCGTCGATTTTGACGAGGTCGCGGAGATTAATAATTAAAACACGGCAAATTATTTGTTTGGCAGGGGTATTGCATTGATTTATCATCCATAACACTCATGTGAAAATACAAAGATAAACAAGAAGGAAGACAGATGGAAAAGAGCGCAGTGATTATAAGAAGCGTCAGGGAAAGCTCCGTCGACGAGGTCGTGCGGGAGGCCCTGACCTTTTGCGGAGCCGGTCGCGATATTAAAAGGGGCATGAAGGTCGTCCTGAAGCCCAACCTGTGCACGGAACGGAAGGAAATGATACATACGGCCAACACCTCGATCGGGGTGATAGAGGCGGCGGTCAGGAATCTGAAGGATCTGACCGGCGACATTACGATCTGCGAATCCGACGGGGCCAGGTACACGGTGGAGCAGGCCTACGAAGCGAACGGGATCTACGATCTCGCGAAAAAATATTCGATAAAGACCGTCAACCTGAGCCGCGACGAAAAGGTCTGGGTCGACAGCAGGCACGTGGGGAAATGGGATTTCGGAAGGACCTTTATCGAGGCCGATTACTTCATCTCCCTTCCCGCTCTCAAGGTGCACGCGACGACGGTGTTCACCGGGGTCCTTAAGAACCAGTGGGGATGCGTCCCGAGGAAGGACAGGCTGATCTGGCATAAATATCTCAGCGAGATGCTCGCCGACATCGCGAAGCTCGTCCCGCCGCGCATCTCGATCATGGACGGGATCGTCGGCATGCAGGGCAGGGGGCCGATCAACGGCTATCCGATAAACGCCGGTGTGATCCTCGCGAGCACGGACCCCGTCGCCCTCGACGCCACGGGGATGAGGCTGATAGGGCTCGACCCGTATTCCTCCGAGCATGTCCGCGTCGCGGGGGAGAGCGGCGTCGGCAGGATCTCCGCGGATGATATCAGAGATCGACGGAGATTTCGAAAAATACAGGGTCAACGTCGAATTCGCCGAGGAGGACTGGGCCATAAAGCTGCTCAACCTCTTCTCGCGCTCCGAATTCATCACGCAGAAGATAATCATGAACGACCGGCTGTTCTACCCGATCCGCAGGATGGTCATCGGTCTTCGCAGGCTGATCAATTGAAGGATTCCCGGCGGGCCTTATGAAACTTCTCGATAAAGGGATCGATTTCCTCAAGGATATGTCCGCGCGCAAGAGCATGCGCGACCTGGCCTACGTATATTCCAGCAGGCTCGTCACCGCCGTCATGCGTTTTGCCGTCACCATCGTCGTGGCCCGCACCCTGGGCGTCGAAAGGATGGGGATCCTGACCATCGCCTCGGTCGTCATGGGGATCGCGGAGAGGGTCCTCGAGATGGGCCTCACGACGACGATGGTCCGGAAGATGTCCCTGCACTATTCGAAAGGCGAGGAAGAGAGCTATATCAGCCTCTTCCGGCGGATATACCTGATAAGGGTGATGACCGCCGGGGCCTTCGTCGTCCTTTCATGGTTCGCCGCGCCCTTCGTGGCCGAAAGGATCTTCAACAATCCGGTCTTGACCAATCCGCTGCGCCTCGCGGCGTTCGGCGCCCTCGTCTGGAACCTCTGGAACCAGTCAGACGCGGTTCTGCGCGTCACGGAGAGATTCAAGGCCGTGGCGGTCATCAGCATCGCCAGCCAGGTGGTGCGCACCGGCCTGATACTCCTTTTCGCGTGGAAGGCGCTCCTCGGCGTGAACAGCACCCTGATCTTCAACATCGCCGAGGTGTTCACCGCCTTCGTGATAACCTCCCTGATAATCCCGAGAACGCTCTACAGGAAGGGACACGGAACGAAATATCCCGTCGGCGAGATCTTCGCCTACAGCCGCTGGATGTTCGCGTTCAGCGTCCTTTTCATGCTCTTCGACCGTCTCGACGTGCTCATGCTGGGGTATTTCAAGCAGGAGTCGGAGGTGGGGCTGTACGGCGTGGCTTTCACGATGATCAGGCCCTTCGAGCTGCTGCCCGAGACCCTCAACACGATATTCCTGCCGAAGGTTTCCAAGTTCACGAAGAAGAGCGAGATTTCGAAGTTCTTCCGGGATACGCTGAAGATAACGCTGCTCGTGGGATCGCTTTGCGCGATACTCATCGTGGTCGCGAGGCCGATGATGCTCTTCTTCTACGGGCAGCAGTACGAGGCGTCCATTCAGTTGTTCCAGATCCTCGTCGGAGCCTTCATACTTCTCACGATCCTCAACCCGTTCACCCTCCTTGGGCATACGATAAACAAGCCGCAACTGTTCGTCATCATGGCGTCCATCAATTTGACCCTTAATTTCGCCGGCAACCTCGTGTTCATACCGAAGTACGGAGCCGTCGGCGCCGCCGTCGTCAATCTCGTGTCGCGCGTCGCGGGTGGGATTCTCGGCCTCATGGTGCTGAAATTCTATCTGAACAGGTGGCAGGAGGAAAAAGAGGTGACGAAAAACGGGCCCGATGATATATTGGCGCCATGAGGGTTTTGTACGTCACCAATCTATTCCCGGACCGCTCGAGGCCGGGGTTCGCCCCCTTCAACAGGCAGCAGTTGATCCATCTGGCGAAGCTTCATGAGATACGCTCGATCGTGCCGCTCGCCTGGCCCCACAGGCTGGGTCTTCTCGCGAAGGGCATGAGGCCCGGCCCCCCGGATGATTGCGCCGGCATGAAGTTCGATTTTCCGACCTACTATTATACGCCCAAGATCTTCCGGGACGCCTACTGGCGGTTCTACCTCTGGTCGATCAGGCAGGCCTTCATGAGGGCGGCGGCGGACCTGGAGCCGGACGTCGTGTACGCAAGCTGGGCGTATCCGGACTGCAGGGCCGTGGCCGAACTGGCCAGGGCCTGCCGCCTGCCGATCGTATGCAGGCTTCACGGGAGCGATATCAACGATTATTTCAGGTTCCCCGGGAGAAAGCATCTCGCCCTCGACGCGATGCGGATGGCGCAGGGGATCGTTTCGATCAACGAGGATCTCGCCGCCAGGCTGAGATACGAGGGGATCGAGCCCGCGAAGATTCACGTCGTGTACAACGGGGTCGACCGCGATATATTCAAGCCCGGGGACAGGGATCGATCGAGATCCCTGCTCGGCCTCAGCCGGGAAAAGAAGATCATCCTTTTCGCCGGGAACCTCAAGCCGGTGAAGGGGATCGATCTGCTTCTCGCGGCTCTTGCCGGGATGGAGCGTTCCGACGTCGAGCTTCACCTGCTCGGGAGCGGGCCCGAACAGGGCCACCTGGAACAATTGACCGTCTCGGAAGGGCTTTCGGGAAGGGTCTTTTTCCACGGCGGCGTGAAATATTCGGCGATGGTCGACTGGTACAACGCCAGCGACCTTTTCTGCCTGCCGTCTCTTCACGAGGGAACTCCGAACGTGATCCTCGAATCCCTTGCCTGCAGGATCCCCGTCGTGGCCTCCAGAACCGGCGGCATTCCCGAGATAGTCACGCCGCGGTCCGGGATCCTTTTCGAATGCGGAGACTACAGGAGCCTTCGCGCCGCCCTCGAGGAAAGCCTTCGCAGGGAGTGGGACAGGAACGCGATAGACTGCCCGGCCGAGACGTGGACAATCAACGCGCAAAGGGTCACCGAGGTATTCGCCGACGCCATCCGGTCGTTTGCCGGGCGGCCCTGACGTGGCATACGCCATGCATTTTCGATCTCGAGCAGATTGTTACTGAGGAATTAACAGCCATTGAGCCAACAACTTAATCGATCTCAGGAGAGAAAATGAGGGGCGACGGGAAACTCCGGGAAACAGGCGGGAACGGGCGGAAGGATCTTCCTGCAAAGCGCCGGCCGCCTTCGATCATCGACCCGCTGATCCAAAAGGCGAAATATTTCGCATTTTGCTCCTCCGGTTCGTTGGCGTTGACAACGGCATCATCAAAGCATTACATTCCGTTCGACGCACGGGGGGAAAAAGAATGAGCACCCGGAAGATTTTATGCCTTGCCGGTCTGACCATCCTGCTCGGAGCCGCGAGTCTCCAGGCGCAATCAGCCATATCATACGCCGTGACATGGAATCCGATCGCCGATCCTTCCGTTTCGGAGATTCTTATCTACCGCGCGGCCGCGGCGACCGATGCGGAACCGATCATCACCGATTACGCCCTTATAGCCGCCGTCGGCGTCTCGGCCAGCGTCTACGACGATGTGGCCGGCCTTCAGACCGGGGTGCGGTATTACTACAGGCTGAGATCGAGAAACTTACGTCGGCTCGACGAGCGGTTTTTCCGACGCGGTCTCCGCCCTGACGATACTCTGCGGCGATCCCGCCTGGCTGGCCGATCAATGCGCGGTCAATTCGGTGACGAAGACAGGGGAATCGACCTGGATGGTTCAATGGTCGACCCTGTACCCGACGGTCGGGAGCCTGGAGTACTGGAAGATGGGCGCGACAAGCGTTTTGGAGAGCGCCGAGGAGACGGTTTACGCGACGGAGCATTCGATGGAGATCTCGGGTCTCGATGAGGGATCCATTTATTTTATCCGCGCGGTCAGCCATGGCGAGCAGCGAAAGGACCTTACCATATCGGGGGATTTCTCCTTCCTTACTTCGGGCACGGCCGAACAGATAACCTTCGTGCTCGAACCGTCCTCGCTCGAGGTCCCGGAGGGCGGTACGGCCGGTTTCACCGTGAGGCTGAGCTCGATCCCTTCGGAGGATCTCGCGGTTTCCGTGAGCAGGGCGGGCGGCGACTCCGATATCGAAGTCGAGTCGGGAGCTTCGCTGGTTTTCGGCGCAGGCGACTGGTACATCCCCCGGGCCGTGACTTTGTCGGCCGCGGAGGATCCTGATCTGGAATGCGGGGAGGCGTCGATTCTCGTAACCCGGGTTTCCGGCCCCGACGCGGCGGACGCGAGCCTCGCGGCCGTGGAGATCGACAACGACACGGATGACGACGGGCACGGCGATCTCGCCGCGGCGGGGGTCGCCATCTACCCGATACCGTTCAAGCCCGCCGACGGTACGCTTACGATTGGCAACCTGCCCGAAAGCGGCAGGATAGGGATATACGACCTGAAGGGGCTGAAGGTGTGGGACGAGAGCTGGGAGAGCTCCACCACCCTTTCGTGGAACGGCGAGAACAGCGCGGGGGTGGGTGTGGCGAGCGGAAGGTATTTCGTCGTGATCACGACGGCCGGCGGAAGCGTGGCCGAGAAAAGGGTCATTCTCGTCGTGAATTAGGATTTTCTTCGACGGTGACTGCGAAGATCACCGGCAGGGCGGCCCGCGCGAACGGGGCCGCCTTTCGGTTTTTCAGGCCCGCCGCGCGCGGGCCTTTTCACCGGAGAACGAACCTGTAGTCGAGAAGCTCGCCGACCGGAAGGTCGGCGCCGTCGTTGAAGGCGAGGGCCACGTTCGCCATCTCCCTCGCGCTCACGTAGTACAGGACGTAATTCTTCCCGTCGTTGAATTCGGTCTCGAGCAGCCGGAGGCCGTCCGCGGTCCCGGGGCCGAGGAGCATCTTCGTGTTCTTCGGTTTGACGCCGTGAGTGTGCACCTTGACGAAGACGACGCTCTCCCTTCCCTTCACCGAGATCCCCGTATCGATCCAGAGCTTTATCCTGTCGTCGCGTTATCGGGTTCGTCAGGCTGACGTCGCCGTTCTCTATGCCCGGCAGAAAACCCCTCGAGCGCTTCCTCCAGTTCAGGGTCGAGCGGCCCCTGGATCAGAAGCAGGTCCCCCGAGCCTTTTCCCCCGAAGACGACGTCCCTGCCCGTATCGTGCGATTTCGGGCGCCGCGGGTCGTCGTCGGCGAAATATATCGAATTTATCTTCCTCGTCTGCCCGTCGGCCGGCGAGCAGGGGAGGGTGAAATCGGCGTAGCAGCCCGTTTCGCGCAGCAGCGTTATCTCGTTGTTGAGCCCGCACCAGCGCCCGTCCCTGCGGGAATTGTCGAGCGACCAGTTCCCGTGCACGAATCCGTACGCCGTCGCGCCCGTCTCGCGGTCCACGGGGAGAAGCCCGTGGCTTTCGAGCTGCTTCTTGAACGTGTTGATCTTATCGACGAACCCTTCCGGCGTGTCGCCGTCGTGGTGGATGTGTATCTCGACCTCGCCGAACCCTTTGCGGCAGTGCCGGGCGAGCATGTCGAGGATCAGCGGATCGTACTGTTCCTGAGGGAAGAAATAGGTGTGCCGCGGCGGCCGGCCGAGGCTGTCCGCGCGGCCCGCGTAGCATCTCTCGTACCCCTCTATCCAATCCCTGACCCGGCCCGCCTGCAGCTCGGGCGGGTCGTCCGGCTTCTGCGCCGGCTCGAAATGATCGACGAAGGCGAAAAGGATGCTTACGGGCCGCCGCGCCCTCCCGGTCCTCGCTTTTCGGGCGATGTATGCACGGCAGCCATATGTGCGCGTCCTTGAACAAGGGGTTTCCCTCCATCCTATATCATTACCAGAACCTTGATCGCCGCTATGAGCCCGATCATGAAGACGAACGTCTGCATCAGAAGACGCACCGGGAAAAGATGCTGGCTGTACCCGAAACGGTCCCTCGCGTAATATGAAATGAGGGTGCAGACGGCGATGATGATGTAAAGCACTTCGTTGTAGGTCCTCGAAAGGAAAAAGGCCGACACGAAGAAGCCGGCGAGCGAGAGCTGCATCAATTCCGCGTAAGTCGCGAACTCTGTTCCCCTTGCCATATCTCTGCACGAGTCGCCATATCCCGGAACGACGAGTAGATCAACAGCAGCCAGACGTAAAGGCCCACAAGGCCCAACTCCGACATGCAGAGCACGACCGAGTTGTGCGCGGTAAGATGATGATGCTCGGTGAAGTTGTGGTACCCGACGCCGAGAATCGGCCGCCACAGGAGGAGATTGAGCCCCGTAGCCCACGCGTCTATCCTGCCGCTCGCGGAAGCCTCGTCTATCGACATGTCGGACATGCGGCTCGGCCCGCAACGAGCAGGATGGATCCGAGTATGATTCCGACCACAAGCCCCCTGACCATCCCGATCCTTTTGCACATCACGAAGATCAGTATCGCGAGAAGCCCTATGAAGGTTCCCCTCGAGTTGGTCAGATAGAGGGCGTACACGAGCACGGCCATCGCGATCCCCCACAGGATCCTTCGCGGGGCGGAGTTTTTCCCGTTCAGGAGATTGATCACGGCGAGGGGGGTGAAGGCGAGGATCGTGAGCCCCAGGTCGTTCGGGTCGGAAAAGATGCCGATCCATCTTATCCTTCCCTCGTACGTCGTCTGCCCGGCTATGTCGTAACCCCTGAAGTACTGGAGTATCCCGTTAAGGGAAAGCAGCAGCGTCATCGCGAAAAGAAGATGGATCGCCTTCCTGAGCTGGCCCGGGTTGTCGATCAGGTTCAGTACCATGATGAAAAGAAGATATACGGGCAGAAAACTGTTGAAGGAGTCGCTCGCCCCGGTGAGGTAGAGCCTCTGAAGGTGGCTCAGCGGGATGAGAAGGAAGAATACGAACATCAGCAGCCCCTGCCTAGTGTTCAAAAACATGAAGGTTCTCTTTCGCACTGAAGCGTGAAGGAGCAGCGTACCGAGGATCACGAAGGCGAGGATCAGCATCAGCGGCCTCTCCCTCAGCGAGGCCACGAATTCCTGCGGGCGGATATAGGTCATCATCAGGTAGAACAGAAGGCCCTGGAAGGGATAGAAAAAGATCACCGTCCCGACGACGCCGCCCGCGAAGACCGCGACCGCCGCCTTCACGGAGAAAAGGAGCAGCGTGATGGCGAAGGCCGCGAATACCGTCGCGAGAACAGGTATGGCAGATTTGTTTTCCATCGGTAAAGTAGTCTATTTTATTCCGGCGGCGGCCGCAATCGATATTTGACGCCCAGGAGGCCCTTTTCGGATTGCAGGGGGCGTTCCGCGCTGGTACTCTTCTTGCAATCCCGCGTTCGGGGATCGGCCCGCCGAGTCAGGCGGGACGCGATGCGGAGGCGGTCTTCAAGACACCGGAACGGAAGCGCGATGACGGAGAGATCCTTTTTCTTCAGAACGGATGAGAAGCCTCTTTACGGCAGGCTGTACGGCCCGGCGCCCGGCGTGGGGAACGTCCTGCCGCAAGGCCGAAGGGGGCTCGTCATCTGCGATTCCCTCTTCGAGGAGAAATTCTGGTGCGAAAGGGTCTTCTCGAACCTCGCGCGGCGCCTCGCTTCGGAAGGGTTTCTCGTTCTTTCGTTCGATTATCACGGATACGGAAACAGTCCGGGAGACAGCGGCGACGTCACCCTGTCGGGGCTCGAGGCCGATATAGGATCGGCGTGCGACCTTCTAAGAAGCGAGGGCGCCTCGGCGATCTCGCTCCTCGGCATCAGGTGGGGGGCGGTGCCGGCATGCGGCGCCGCGTCGGCAAGGGACGATGTCGACAGCCTCTTCCTCGTCAACCCGGTCGACGAATGGAAGGACCGGATCATGAAGGCGCTTCGCGCCAACGTGGCCGGCCAGTACGCCATTTTCAAAAAGGCCGTGATGACGAGGGAGAAGATTATAGAGGAGCTTCTGGCGGGCGGCGACTGCGTCCGGTCCGGTTACAGGATGAACAACATAGACGGATACCTTTTCTCGAAGAGGTTTTTCGAGGAATCGGAAAAAGCGGCGCTACCGGCATCCCTCCCGGCCCATATTAAAAAGGCTGCGGTCTTTTCGATCCCGGAGAGGGAGACGGTGGAGAGCGCTCCTGAGGAGCGGCTCGCCGCGGCATGGCGCGCCGCGGGGGCCGACTGCGAGTTCGTGCCGATCGACGGCGACAACGCCTTCTGGATCAACAACAGGATATTCACCTCGACGACTCCGGGTTTCTTCGCGGAGATGTCGGCGAGGATGAAGGCCCTTCCCCCTGTGGGTACCCGGCCGGCTACGGAACGCTCCGTGGCCGCTTCGGATTCGTTCTCCGCCGGAGGGATCGTCGAGAGGGCGGTCGACGTGCCCCGCCTCCGGATACGATCTCTGCGCGGTCCTCTATCTTCCCGCCCGATCGGCCGGCGTCGATGGATTCGTCTTCACGCACGGCGGGCTGATCGGGATGAACGGGGCCTTCAGGTTCAACACGCGGGCCGCGCGAAGGCTGGCGGCGGCGGGATACCCCTGCGTATGCTGCGACACGCGCGGCATGGGCCGCTCCGGCGGGGTCATGGAGAACCAGGAGCAGAGGGTCCTTTTCAGGGAGATATGCGCGGGACTTTTCGCGCCGGACGTCGCTGCGGCGGCGGCTCTGCTAAAGCGCGAATCGGGGGCCGGGAAGGCGTTCCTTTTCGGTGTATGCGGCGGCGCGATAACGAACATCCTCGCCCACAGCCGGTACGACGAAATCGACGCCTCGGTCCTGCTGAGCATACCGGTCATGCTCCCGAGCCTCGACTACGGCCGGGTCAGGATGAGCGAGGGGTACGCCCGTTTTTACCTCGGGCTCTACGCGCGGAAGATATTCAATCCGAAGGCGTGGCTCCGGTTCCTCACGGGCAGGAGCGAGATGAAGGTGATCTTCAAGTCGGTCGCGGTCGCCTCTAAATCGGCGCTGAAAAGGATCGCGGGACGGGGAAGGGGCGAATCGCCCGGCGCGGGGGCGGTCAAGGCGGCGGGGAGCTCCTCCGCCAAGGCGGGCGCGGCGCCCGGCGGCGCGGGCCGCGTCAAGAGCGGGCTCAGCGTGGCAGTACCCGGGGCCGGGGACGACCTTCAGTTCAACCCCGCCTTCCTCGACGCGTGGAGGAAGATCGTCAGGCGCAGGGGAGAGATTGTTCTTCGTCTTCGGGGAGCACGACAACTTCAAATGGGAATTCAACAGCGAATTCGTCGAAGCGATGCCGGACGAGTACGAGGCCGGCCGGGGCCTCTTCAGGATCGACGAGATCCCCCACGCGAACCACATGTACACCCTCAGGGAATGGCAGGACGCCATCATCGACCGCTGCGTCGAATGGGTCAGCGGGGCCTGACGGCCTTCTCCAGCCTGTCCCTGACCATCCTCACGACACCTTTGTTCGATTCCTCCTCGATCCTTCTTATCGCCTCGTCCCGTGTCGAGATACCCGTTTCTCACCAGGCCGGCGAGCTCGAAGGCGTAAGGATGGAATCCGAACCGCTCCCTGTGCACGTCTATCCCGAGCGCGTTCAGCAGGCAGTTGGTCGAGTTCGGATCGGTATCGTCGGGCTTTTCCCAGCCGAGCGAGGCGATATCCCTCAGGATCTCCTCCTCGTTGTACTCGAGGAAGGCGAGAGGGCTCACGTTGTGGGGGAAGCGGTCGGGCATCGCGAAGTGCTCCTCCGTGAGGAAGTAATTGTCGATGTCGTCTCCGACGATCCTCCTCATCGGCTCGGTGAACTGCTCCTGCATGCCGCGGATCATGTCGGGGTTGTTGCGGAATATCGAAGCCTCCACGGGCGCCTGCCCGGGGGACCAACCGTAGAAGATGAAGGGGATATTCCCCTCGATAGCCATTCGCAGGGCGACGAACTTCACCACGCCCATGCAGGATGTGCAGATCGAGCTGGCCCTCTCGAGCCCCTTCCTCGTGTAGATGTCCTCGTCGGCGCATTTCAGGAATATCCTGCTCAGGATGTCGAGGCGCGGTTTGTACAGAACGAGGTCGACGCCGAGCCCCTCGACGACCTTCCGGATGTTTTCGAGGGATTTCGGCGATATGAAGCCGTTATCGAGGGTCATGGCGAGGATGGAGAGGTCGTATTCCTTCCTGAGGACGGCCATCGTGTGGGTCGAATCCTTGCCGCCGCTGTAGGCCATGATCGCGTCGTAACCGCCCCTTCTCCTTTTCTCCGCGAGGAGCTTCTCGAACTTGGCGCGGTATTTCTCCATCGATTTCCTGAGCCGTTCGCGGTCCTTCGACATCCTGCAGAAGTTGCAGACCCCTTCCCCGTCGAAATTGATCCCGGGGTAGGTTTCCGGAAGAACGCATCTCGAGCATATTTTCATCGTGTCACCTCTCCGGGGGCGCGGTCCCCGCCGCCCCCAATTCCTTCCACGGCCTCCGCCGTCACCGTTTGAAAACCAGGGTCGGCGCGGGGGGCAGCATTCTCAGCGTCTTTGTAGCGGATTTCTTTCTTTCCATGTCCTTCCAGGCCCTCTCGACCTGTTCGACCTTCATGCCGAGCACCTCGGCCGTCTTCTGCGCCGGAACGCCGTTGAGGGCGGCGTACATCACGAGGTCGAGCGTTTCGTAAGGCATGCAGAAATAGAAATCCTTGTCGCTGACCGGCAGGCTGTAGGTGTCGGGGCTCGGCGTCCTGTCGATGATCTCGCGGGGGACGCCGAGATGCCTTCCGAGGGCGAATACCTGCGCCTTGTAAAGGTCGGTCAGGGGCTCCATATCGACTCCGCCGTCGCCGAACTTGACGAAAAATCCCTGTATCGTCTCGGGAAGATTCGTCGTGCCGCAAACGACGTAGTATCTCTTTTCGGCCTCGTAGTAGAGCTGGGTCATCCGGACCCTCTGCTTGATGTCGTTCGCCGCCATCATCGTCAGGTAATCCTCGTGCGCGAGGCGCTTCGAAGCGATCGTCCCGTCGGCGAGCTCCATGTCCAGGTGGTAGGCGCTGATCCTGTCGCGGTCGAGAAGATCCTGGGGCAGGGTGAGCCGGAACCTGCGCTCTCCGTCGTAATCGGGGAAATATTTTTTCACCACGGCGTTTCTCTTGTCGTAGACCCCGAAGGAGCGGACCATCGGGGTTATCTCGACCTCTTCGCATTCGATCCCCAGTTTCACGGCGCACTTTCGCCCGTACTCCCTGCTTATCGGATTTGAATCGCGCTCCGGGAGCAGAACGCTGAATACCCTTTCGGGGCCGAGGGCCCTTACGCAGAGCGCCCCGGCGACGGCCGAGTCTATGCCGCCGCTGAGCCCTATGACGACGCCCTTTCGGCGGAAATTGTTTTTCACCTGGTCTCGTATGAAGTCGACGAGCTGCCCGGCGATATCCTCCACGTCGAAATCGAGCACGTTCCTGTTGAATTCCATGCGTCGTATCCTTTCACTGAAGGTTCTTCGTCGTTATCTTGCCGGTCGTGGTCTTGGGGAGCGATTTTCTCAGCTCCACGATCTTCGGCATCATGAAGTCCTCGAGATTCTTCGAGCAGTGGGCGAGGATATCCTGCTCCGTGATCTTCGAGCCTTCCTTCAAGACCACGAACGCCTTGACGGCCTCGCCGAGCACGTCGTCCGGCACGCCTATGACGGCGGCTTCGACGACGTCCTCGATCGCGTATATCGCGTTCGCCACTTCCTTCGGGCTCACCTTCTCGCCCCTGCTCTTGATGATGTCGTCCTTGCGGGAGACGAAATAGAGATACCCTTCCTCGTCCATCCTGAAAAGGTCCCCGGTGTAGAGCGACTGTTCCCAGGGGTGTATCCCGGGGCGCAGCCTTTCCGAGGTCTCCTTCGGCAGCTCCCAGTACCCCTTCATCACGTTCGCGCCTCGCACGACCAGTTCCCCGATAACGCCGGCTTCGGTTATGATCCCGTTGTTCTCGTCGACCAGGTAGACCTGCTCGTTGGGCATCCCCTTCCCGACCGAATCGGGCCTGCGGTCGAGCTGGTCGGGGGGAAGGTAGGAGACCCTCTTGCATTCGGTCAGCCCGTACATCGAGTATATCGTGGTGGACGGGAAGATCTTCTGAAGCCCCCTGATATGGCTGACCGGGAGGGCGGCGGCGGTGTTCGAGATGTATCTCAGGCCGCTGAAATCCTCGCTGCCGAGATCCTTCATCTGCAGAAGAATGGCCGATATCGTGGGGACTATCGGGAACCCGGTCGCCTTCTCATCCTTGATGAGATTGATTATCTGGTACGGATAGGTGAACGATTTTTCGAGGATCACCTTTCCCCCGAACTGCGCGGCCATGAGGATCTGGTAGAGGCCGTAGTCGAAGGAGAGGGGAAGCACGCTCATTATGATGTCGTCCGCCCTGTTTTCCAGGTATGTCGTGATCGACGTCGAGGCCGATACGATGTTCTGATGGGTGAGCATGACCCCCTTGGGATTCCCCGTCGACCCGGATGTGTAGATCAGCGCGGCGAGGTCGATGTCTATCGACTTGCGCTCGGGCCGCGTTTCAGGCATCCCGCCCAGAGCCTCGCGCCATTCGATGAAGCTCACGCCGCCGGGGACGCCTTCGCGTATCGCCGGCGTTGACTTCCCCGCGCAGATGACGGTTTTAAGGGAGGGGGTCGAAGCGACAGCGGCCGCCGCGTTTCTCCACCTCGCCGAATGCGTTATCAGCGCCGAAGCCCCGCAGTTGCCGAGGATGTACGATATCTTGGCCGACTTGGTCGTCGGGTTGATCACGAGAAAGGTCGCGTCGGCCTTCAGGGCCGCCCATACCGATATGACCGTCTCGGGCGAGTTGTCTATGAGAACGGCGACCCGGTCGCCGTACCGGACGCCGCCGCGCCGAAGGGCGTGGGCGAGCCGGTTGGCCTCCGCGTCGATCTCCGCGAAGGTCAGCCTTCGCCCGGAGCAGACGAGCGCCTCCCTGCCGGGCGTCGCGGCGGCGCTTCTTTCGAGCAGTTCCTGAACGAGCATCGTCTTTCCCGCCAACTTTCCGAAAATGTCCCCGTCTCAGCCCTTCTTTTTCGCCACGTAGGCCGTGAGTTTGCCGAGCGAGTCGAAGTTATCCGGAACGAGCTCCTCGTCGAGGACCTCGATCCCGAATTCGTCTTCGATGAAACCGACCACTTCGAGGACGCCGGTGGAGTCGATGATCCCGGACTCGAGGAACGAATCGTCGTCGCCGAGAGACGCGTCATCGTTTCCGAAAAGGAAATTCTCCACTATGAACCCTTTGATCTTTTCCCTGATCTCCAAGAGACCCTCCCTGTTCTGGTATTGTTCTTTCGGCCGGCGGCTGAGAGGCTGTGGCCGATCTCGGGCCGTGCCCTGCATGTCATTTTTCCACAGGACATTCACGGTAGCAAGAAAAAGTCCAACTGTCTTTAAAAATATGAGGATAAGGGGATATCTCGCGATTATTTCCGCCCGCGGGCGGAGGGAGCCTCGGATTCGCTCCGAACTCCCGGGGTCCGGCCCTCGTCTCCGGCGCCCGTGTTTTCGGATTCCCGCTCAGGGGACGAGCCCGGTCAGGAAGGGATTATGTGCTTTTTCCCTCCCTATCGTCGTCGAGGGCCCGTGGCCGCAGTGGACCGGGGTCGGGTCGGGAAGGGTGAAGAGCCTCGTCCTGACCGATTCGAGGAGGGTCTCCATATCGCCCCCGAAGAAGTCGGTCCTTCCTATCGATCCGTAAAAAAGGGTGTCCCCGGCGAAGACGGCGCCGCCCGCGAGGATCGATATCCCGCCGCGCGTATGCCCGGGGGTGTGCATCACCACGGCCGAAGCCTCCCCGAAGGGGATCTCCTCGTTGTCGGAAAGAAGCGAGGTCACCTCGGGATATTCGACCGCGCCCATCCCCCACATGGGGGCGTCATCGACCGAGAGCTTCATCGTGTCGATATCCGCGCCGTGAATCGCCAGCCCGATCCCGAATCTTCGCATGAGGGAGGCGGCCGCGGCCATGTGATCGCTGTGGCCGTGCGTGAGCACGATCAATACGGGATCGACCGCCGTTTCGGCCGCGAGCTTCGCGATCGCTTCGGCGTTTCCGCCCGGATCGATTATCAGGGCTTTTCGGGTCCTCGGGCAGGAGACGATGAAACAATTCGTCTCGAGGGGCCCCACCGTGAGCCCCCTGATATCTATTCCTGGTTTCTCAGCCATCATCCTCCGGCGCGACCGGGCACTCGAGGGCCCCGGTCGGACAAACAAGCGCCGCCTGCCCGCAGGGGCGGCATCGCTCGGGGAACGACCGCAAGGTCAGTCCCTCGACAATGAGCGCTTCATTCGGGCAGACGGCAGAACAAGCTCCGCACGCTATGCATATGCCGCGATCTATTCTGATCACCGCATCTCTTCCTTTTTCAATTAACGGTATTATAACCGTTCAAGGCATTTAATTCAACCTTCCGTGTCATAAAAAAATCCGCCGGGTGAAAAGATCCCGTCCGCGAAAAAGGTCTTTTCGATGAAAGATCGCCCCCCGCGGCGGGGCCACGCCGCCCGCGCCGGATCAGAAGGCGCCGCGAAGCGTCTTCAGGAAAAGGGACGGGCTCGTCCTCAGCAGGACGCCGAGAATTCTCGCCGGATCGATCCCGGTCCCGCCGGCCAGGCCCTTCTCGCGTCCGAGATTTTCAAGAAGCCTGTTCATCACCGGGTCCGGGATGCCGTAGATTACGCGGGCGGCCCGGTGAAACCTGTCGAACGTCCTGCCGTATGTTCTGTCCCATTCCTTCGTGTACCGGCCGAGGCTTCTTCGCGGAGGTGTCGTCCCTTTCGAGGGCGTCTCGGACGACGGAAGCGGCCATTTGGGATGCCGCGATCGATTCGAGTATGCCGCCTCCGGTGAGCGGATTGTTCTGGTTGGCGGCCTCCCCGACCGCGACATATCCGGCCGTCGCGAGTGACCGCAGCCTTTTCGCCACCGTGCTGCCGCCGACGACGAGCCGGCGGCGAAGGGCGCCCGGGCATCTTTCCGCGAGAAACCTTTCGAGAAAAGCGACGGCCGTCATCCCCCCGGATTCGAGCGGGTTTATCCCGAGGCCGACATTGGCGCTTCGGGGCCCTTTCGGGAAGACCCAGGCGTACCCCCCGGGAGCCAGCCGGTGCCCGAGATGAAACTCGGCGAACCGCCCCGGCACGTCGATCCCTTCGACGAGCTCCTGCGCGCAGGACAGGATATCGCCCGGCGAGCAGCCGCCCTTGAGGGATGCCCATCTCGGCGAGAGGGATTCCACGCCGTCCGCGCCGACGACGACGCGGGCCAGGGCTTCATATTCCTCATTCCGCGCGAGGTCGCGGACCCTGACGCCGGCCACGCGGCCGTTCTTCCGAATCAGGTCCGTGGCCTGGTGGCCTGTCCGCAGCTCCGCGCCATTTTCCACCGCGATATCGGCCAGCCGCCGGTCGAAGAGCTCCCGGTCGACGATATAGCCGGCGCCGGGCATCGATTTTTCGTACGTGGTTTTATCAGGAGCGACGATTCGTAAGCCGTCGACGGTCGCCGAAACGAAATCCCCGCGGATCTCGATGTGCCGCCGGGCGACGGAAGCGGGGCCGATCGCTTCCGCGCATCTGACCGGGAAACCGATCCGGTCCCGTTTTTCGAGGATAAGGGTGGAGAATCCGCCGCCGGCGATACCGGCGGCGGCGGTGGACCCCGCGGGCCCGCCGCCGATCACAACCGCGTCGAAGGATTCGGTCCTCATCAGAAATAATAATACGCGTTCAGCGCGAACGACAATCCCGAATAGTCCATGTCGAAGTTGTAGTTATGTATCTCGAATTTGCTCTGCGACATCTGGTACCGGCCCTCGATCCCGGCGCCGTACCTGTCCGTTATGAAATAGCGCAGGCCGAATTCGGCGTGCAGTCCCGCCTGCAGGGAATTCTGTTCGACGTTCTCATCGGGCAGATCGTACGATTCCCCGCTTTCCCTGACGGCGTCGGTATCGAGCCTCGCCATCGGCAGGACCCCCGAGAACCCGCCGGAGATATACGGCGCAAGCGACCGTACCTTGGGCTCGACGAGGTAATAACCGAATCCGAGGTCGAGCGAAAGGTAGTAAATCCTCAGCTCTCGATCGAAATCGAGTCTCATCTGCGGGGGCTCGGCCTCCGGATCCGGATCCAGCGTGTAAAAATACCCGATGCTCCTGTTTTTGAGGTGACAGAATGTGAGGTTCGCCCTGGCGAAATGGAACGGAGAGAGCATCCTCTCATACCCGATCTGGACGAAGGGGGAGGTGGAGATGACCTCGAAATAATCCTCTCCGCCGCGGTCGGTCGCCCAGTTCGCCAGGTGCCCGGCGAGATATTCATCGGTCGGCCCGTCGATGAATCCCATGCTCAGGCTGACGTTGTTCAACGGAATCGGGCCGAAAAACTTCTTCTGCTTGTACGGTGCGGGAGCGGCTGACGCCTGGCAGGCGAAGAAGATGGCCAGAACCAGGATCTGGAGCGCCGAGATTCTTTTCATGAAGACTCCGATCTTGTTAATGGACCGCGCGCGTTTTAGCATTTAATTCAACCGTCCAAAAACCCGGGCAAAATTCCGGGGCAGGCCCTCCGGAATTCTCAATCAACGGGCACGAGGCAGAGGAATTGCAGTTTCCCGGCGCCCGTGTTGATGAAGGAATGCATGTTCCCCCCTGGAACGAAGATGAAATCCCCCTTTTCGAATGGTTTTTCCTCTTCTTCGAAAACTATCTTGCCTTTTCCTTCCACTATGTAAATTTCGTGTTCCCAGTCATGGGAGTGGTAGGGCGTGCGCCCGCCGGGCCCGACCTCGAAGAGCCTCATCGCGAAATTGGGAGCGCCGTCGTCGCCGGAGATCAGCATGCGCATCGTGACGTCGACCGCGCCCTCCATCATCACCTGCCCGGCTTCCACGTCCATGGCTTTCATCAATTTTAGTCTGGTCATTCCTTCGGTTCCTTTCACTCCATCCCCCTGTGAGTAAAAGATAATATCGGAACCGGCCGCTGTACAGTTTTTTCGGGTCGCGATGCCGCGCGCGCCATTCGCCCTTCTTGGCCTTGACACGCCTTCCCGGCCGGTACTACTCTCCACCGGTAAACGCCGCGCGTCTCCCCGGCGGCGCCCGCCGAGCGCGGGAATGGAGAAAGATGATAAGAGTCGTTTTCGTCTGCACCGGAAATACATGCAGAAGCCCCATGGCCGAGGAGATCGCCCGGTCCCTGATCCCCGAATCCTGGAAGGGCAGGGTGGAGTTCGGTTCGGCGGGGTTGTCCGCGAGCGAGGGAGCCGGGGCCACCCTTCACGCCGAAGAGGCGCTTCGAGAGAAGGGGCTCTCGCTGAAGGGGCGCCGTTCGGCGCGTTTTTCCGCCTCCGCGGCCGCCGGCGCCGACCTGATCGTCGCCATGACCCTCGACCACGCGGCGGGCATCGCCGCCCTCGCCCCCGAAGCCCGGGAGAAATTGATCGTACTCGGGACTCTCGATCCCGGGAGGGGCGACCCCGACGTCTCCGATCCCATCGGAGGAACCGGGGATGATTACGCGGCGACGCGCGACGAGCTCTTCGGCCTCGTCCGGCGCCTGGTCGGGCATATGAAGGAGCGTTTCGGCGCAAGCCTGCCCGGCTGACCCCGATTCTCCCGCGAGAGCCCGTCAATATATTGCCCCGCGCAGAGTTATGATGTGCCGCCCCGGCTTTTACGATATTCTGGATAATTCAGTAGAAAATGAAATTTTTAAATTGCCGTCGAAGTGCCTGATAACTATAATAGCGGGGGTTGTCCCTGTGGAAGGGGACAACGGTTTTTCAGGGGATCAACTGTCTGGGAACCACCATGCCGGAGCCGCAAAGGAGTTCAGGATGTCGTTGAAGAAATCGGAAAAGATATGGATGGATGGAAAGTTCGTCGACTGGGATGACGCGAAGATTCACGTTTGTTCTCACGTAATACATTATGGAACGTGCGTTTTCGAGGGAATAAGATGTTACAAGACAAAAAAGGGGTCGGCGATCTTCCGTCTCGAGCCCCATATCAAACGCCTTTACAACTCCGCCAAGATGTACAGGATGGAGCCGCAGATCCCGTTCGATGAATTCATCGAGGCCTGCAAGGAGATCGTCCGCGTCAACAAGATGGAGGCGTGCTACATCAGGCCGGTCGTTTACAGGGGATACGATTCCCTGGGGGTCAATCCCTTCCCCAACCCGATAAACGCCTTTATCGTCGTATGGGAATGGGGCAAGTACCTCGGGCCCGAGGCCCTCGAACAGGGCGTCGACGTTTGCGTCTCGACATGGGACAGGATAGCCCCGAACACACTTCCAGCCCTCGCCAAAACGGGAGCGAACTACATGAACTCCCAGCTCATAAAGATGGAGGCGCTCGTCAACGGCTACGCCGAGGGGATCGCGCTCGACACCAACGGATACGTCAGCGAAGGGAGCGGGGAGAACATATTCCTCATACTGGACGGGAAGGTCCTCACTCCGCCTCTAGGCGCGAGCGTACTGCCCGGCATCACGCGCAACTCGGTGATGGAACTGGCGACGGAGCTCGGATACGAAGTGCGCGAACAGCTCGTTCCGAGGGAGATGCTCTACATAGCCGATGAAGTTTTCTTCACCGGGACGGCCGCGGAGATAACGCCGATCCGCAGCATCGACAAGATCAAGATAGGCGAGGGGAAACGCGGTCCCATCACGAAGAAGTTGCAGGATATTTTCTTCAAGGTGCTGAACGCCGAGGTCGAGGGCCACATGGCCTGGCTCGACTTCATATAAATCACGCCGCGCGGGGCGTAATTCCGGGCCGGCAGGGGGCCGCAGGGAGAGTTACTTGAAGATAGCACTCGGATCGGATCACCGTGGCTACCTGTTGAAGGAACGCCTGAAGAAAATGCTCAAAAAGATGGGGCACGAGACCGTGGATATCGGGACGAGCGGCACCGACGCGGCCGATTACCCCGATTTCGGGATCCCCGTGGCCGAGAAAACGGCCGGAGGCGAGACCGACAGGGGTATCGTGGTGTGCGGCAGCGGCATCGGGATGTCGATAGCGGCGAACAAGGTCAGGGGCGCGAGGGCCGCTCTCTGCAGAACGGTCGAGGAGGCCCGGATGACAAGGCAGCACAACGATTCCAACGTGCTGGCCCTGTCGGAGAAGAGCTTCGACGATCCGCAGCTCGAGGAACTGGTCAGGACATGGCTGGAAACCCCGTTCGACGGCGGGCGCCACAAGATCAGGATCGACAAGATCAGCGAATACGAAAAAGGAAGCCGCTGAGGCGGCGGAACCCTTCAGGGGGATAGTGATGTTCCACGAGAATCTCTTCAAATACCTTGAAGACGCCGACCCCGAGATAATGGAGGCGATGAGGGGCGAGCTTAACAGGCAGCGCACCCAGCTCGAGCTGATCGCCAGCGAGAATTTCGCCAGCAGGGCGGTGCTGGCCGCGCTCAGCAACCCGATGCAGAACAAGTACGCGGAGGGTTATCCCAGGAAAAGATATTACAGCGGATGCAAGTTCGTGGACCAGGCGGAGGATCTGGCGCGGGAAAGGGCGAAGAAGCTTTTCGGGGCGGAATACGCGAATGTCCAGCCCCACTCCGGGACGCAGGCGAACATATCCGCCTACCTGGCGCTGATCCAGCCCGGCGACAAGATAATGGGGTTGAGCCTCTCGCACGGCGGGCATCTCTCCCACGGGCACCCGGTCAATTTCTCGGGCCTTTTCTTCAAGGTCGTCCATTACGAGGTCGACCCGGTGACGAAGGTCCTCAATTACGACACACTCGAGGAACAGGCCGTCAGGGAGCGCCCCAGGCTTATCGTCGCGGGCGCCAGCGCCTATCCGAGGTTCTGGGACTGGGCGAGGCTGCGCGCCATATGCGACCGGATCGAGGCCTTCCTGATGGTCGACATCGCCCATATCGCGGGGCTCGTGGCCGCGGGCGTCCATCCAAGCCCCGTTCCTTACGCCGATATCGTGACCTCGACGACGCACAAGACGCTGCGCGGGCCGAGGGGCGGTCTCATCCTCTGCCCGGAGAAGCACGCCGCGAACGTCGACAAGTTCAACTTCCCCGGCACTCAGGGCGGCCCGTTCATGCACTGCATCGCGGCGAAGGCGGTTTGTTTCAAGGAGGCGATGTCGGACGAATTCGTCCGCTATCAGAAACAGGTCGTGGCCAACGCGGCGAAGCTCGCTTCGGTAATGATGGAAAACGGATTCGAGGTCGTCAGCGGAGGCACCGACAACCATCTGTTCCTTCTGGACCTTTCGAACAAGGGGCTCACCGGCAAGGCCGCGGCGACCAGCCTTCACAAGGCCGGCATCACGGTCAACAAGAACACGGTACCGTTCGACACCCAGAGCCCGTTCGTGACTTCGGGCATCAGGGTGGGGACCCCGGCGCTCACGACGAGGGGCATGAAGGAGCCCGAGATGGCCGAGGTGGGGGCCCTGATGACGAAAGTACTCGGTAACCTCGAGGATGACGGCGTCCTCGAACAGGTGAGAAAAGACGCGGAAGCGCTGGCCGCGCGGTTCCCTCTCTACGAATAATGCGCGATGGCCGTGTTTTTCACAGGACGGCGTGATGTTAAGCGACGGATTCAACAGACCGAGCTGGGATGAGTACTTCATGAAGATCACGCATCTCGTGGCCGAAAGGTCCACGTGCCTCAGGCGCCGGGTCGGCGCCGTGATCGTCAGGGACAAACGCATAGTATCCACCGGATACAACGGCGCTCCCAAAGGCCTCGCGCACTGCCTGGAAACGGGATGCCTTCGGGAGAAACTCGGAATTCCCTCGGGCGAACGGCATGAGCTTTGCCGCGGCGCGCACGCCGAGCAGAACGCCATCATTCAGGCGGCGGGCGGGGGAGCCTCGATGGAAGGCTCCACGATGTACTGCACGAACTCGCCCTGCGCCAGCTGCACGAAGATGATAATCAACGCCGGAATCAGGAGGCTCGTGCTCGGGACCCGTTATCCCGACAGCCTCGGCGAGGATCTGATCCGGGAAGCCGGCATCGAGACGATATATCTTTCGCTGCCGGTTTCCGAGGAATCGCTCAAGGATTGAATTCCCGGGGAGGGAAGGCTTGCGTTGCCCCGCATGCGGTCATGACGAGGACAAGGTCGTGGACAGCCGCTCCACGAAGGAGAATTCCGCGGTCAGGAGACGCAGGGAATGCACGGCCTGCGGGCACCGGTTCACGACGTACGAGTATGTCGAGCACAGGCCCGTGATGGTGGTGAAGAAGGACGGCCGCAGGGAGCATTATTCCCGCGACAAGATGATCAACGGGCTTCTCCGCGCCTGCGAAAAGCGCCCCGTGTCGGCGGAGACCCTCGAAGCGCTCGTCGACGGGGTGGAGAAGGCCGTGTCGGGGCGCGTGAGGGACGAGATCCCCACGCAGGAGCTCGGCAACGAGGTCATGTCGAGGCTGGCCCTTATCGACCAGGTCGCGTACGTGAGGTTCGCCTCGGTCTACAGGGATTTCAAGGATATTTCGCAGTTCCTGCAGGAACTGCGCGGACTTCTGGAAAAAAAGGATTGATGATGTTCCCGGCTTTCTGCCCAGGGTTTCCCCTTTTCCTTGAATCGGAGAGCGGGCGGGTTTATCCTCGTTAAGGGAACATCGGTGCGCGGGAATCTTTATCGCGGATTCAACAAGGAGGTCTGATATGGACTGGTGTGAGGCGAACCGGCGGGCGGCCCTCCGGACCGCCGTCGTCGGGTCCTGTCGTTTTCGGCGGGGATGTTTTCCCCGTTTGCGGCGCGGAGGATGCGCGGGCGATATCGTCCTGAGATACGCGCCGAAGGAAGGGGAGGTCCTGAAGTACAAGGGATCGACGACGAATGAGGCCTTCTTCCAGGGCAACGAGTTCATGAACGTTCATTCCGACATCGTCGAGATTTCCCTCGTTAAAATGACGGAAGACGGGAAGTACGACGTAAAATTGAATTACCTGGAATCCGCCGACAAGAGGGGGATGGCGGGGTCCGCGCTCGTCCGATTATCGAGGGCCCGATCCGTCCGATGGGACGGCGATAGAGATCACGGTCGACGCCATGGGAAAGGTCCATGGGCCCGAACGGGCTTCTTCCGGGGCTGAGAAGGGGGAAGCCGACGACCGAATACGTGGAGAAATGGTTCGCCTCGACTCCCGTCGGATACCCTGACGCAGGGGGCCATGTGGACCATGGAATTTCCGGAAAAGGATGCCGGAACGGCCGAGGAGGACTCGGGAATGCCGCAAAGTGAGCCACCGAAGATGAGACTCGGGCTCATCGGAACGTTCGTTCGAACTGAAAAAGATCGAGAAAAAGGACGGGATCGAGGTCGCGCAGATTGAATTCAAGGGAGATCTCGAAATTACACCGAAGAGCGAAAGCGGCAGGCTCGACGGCGAAGTCAAGGTCGATGGAAAGGCTAAGATCGCGATCGACGGAGGGTACATCGTCGAATCCGAATCCTCGAATGAAATGAAGGGCAAGGTCGTGTCTGAAGACGAATTCAGCGGCAAGGAAACCGAGAATGATGTCCAGCAGACTCGAGTATGTTCGAGATAAAACTCCAGAAGTAAACCGGGGGAAGCCTTGCCTGGCGAAAAGGAAGAGAAACTCGAGGAGATGGGATTCTTCGATCATCTCGAGGATCTCAGGTCCACATTAATCAGCCTTCTTGCCGTCTGGCTCGCCGTATCCATAGTCCTGTCCTTTTTTTCGGGATACATCCTCGAGTTCCTGCTCGCCGGGATCCCTGTTGAAAGCCTCTATTTCCACGCGCCGCTCGAGGCTTTCATGGTCAGGCTCAAGCTGAGCTTCATCGCCGGCTTTCTCGTGACCTTTCCCTATCTGCTTTTCAGGGTCTGGGCCTTCATATCTCCCGGGCTGTTTTCCAGGGAAAAAAGGGTGATTCTTCCGCTGATCATCCCGGCCACGACGTACTGTTTTACGCGGGGGCCGCCTTCGCTTACTGGGTAATGATCCCGGTCGTCCTGAAGTTTCTCATGGCCTTCGGGACGGAGAAATTGTCGCCGCTCATCTCGGTCGACAGATATTTCGAATTCGTCGCGAGGCTTTGCGTGGCTTTCGGGCTCGTTTTCCAGCTGCCCATCGTCATCGTATCCCTGACCGCGCTCGGCGTGATATCGCCTTCGGCGCTTCTCAGGCAATGGAGATGGGTGATCCTTCTCATATTCGTCGTCGCCGCCGTGATGACGCCGCCCGACCCGGCTTCGCAGCTTATCATGGCGATTCCGCTTGTCGTGCTCTTTCTCGTCAGCGCGACCCTGTCCATATTGATAGAGAGGAAAAGGAAGAGGGGAGACAAGGCGGGCCCGGCGGTTTCTTGACATGTCCCGGGGTAATTGCTAACTTCAAGCATCGCGCCTCATCGAGGAGCGGACCGGGAGTGCGCGCCGTTCGGGTCGGCGCCGGCGGGAACCGCCGGTTTGCGGGAGAAAGGAATCATCGGTATCCGGATGGATTATTCCGACAGGGAAATCTGCTCGATCTTTCAGGATCCCGTCAGGGAAGGCCTTGACGCGGTCGAGGAAAAACTTCGCGACGTTCTGGGCTCGGACATGCCGCTGATCGACGAGATCTGCGGATACATCAACCTGACTCCCGGGAAAAGGCTTCGGCCGAACATACTCCTGCTCGCTTCGAAAAGCGTGGGCGGCGACGGCGAAAGCGCCGTGACCGGGGGGATGGCGGTCGAACTGATCCATACGGCGACGCTTATCCACGACGATATCATAGACGGCCACGCGATGCGCCGCGGCAGGGAGACGATGTATTCGAAATGGGGCAGGAACGTGGCCACGATCATGGGGGATTTTCTCTATTCGAAGGCCTTCGCCTGCCTCGGCGAAGCGGGGCTCGACGGGATAATGAAGATTCTCGCGAGAACGACGAACATCATGAGCGTCGGGGAGATGATGCAATTTCAACTCGCCCGCAATATCGAGGTCAGCGAGGACAGGTACATGAACATGATATTACAGCAAGACCGCGTCCCTGTTTTCCGCCTCCGGCGAATGCGGCGCCATAACGGCGGCCGGCGGGAAAAGCAACGGTTCGCGTGAACGATATTCTCTTTTCGGGACCAATCTCGGGCTGGCTTTCCAGATCACCGACGACCTTTTCGATTATATCGCCGCCGATGACAGGATAGGAAAGCCGGTCGCCTCGGATTTCGCCGACGGCAGGGTGACGTTGCCCTTTATCACGGCATTCCGCAACGCTCCGGATCCGGATAAGGCCAGGGTGAGGGAGCTTTTCCATTCCGGATTCACCGGGCGCGACGAATGGGGCGAGGTCGTGTCGTTCGTTCAGAATTTCGGCGGCATCGAATATTCGCTGAAAAAGGCCAGGGAGCTCGGCGAGACGGCGAAGGATACGCTTCTTTCGGCAAATCCTTCACGCGAGAGGGACGCCCTCTGCCACGCCGCCGATTACGTCATAAGGCGCGTCGACCCCTTCTCTTCATGACGCGGCGCCGCGGGGCGGCCGGGTCGGCGCTGCTCTCCCGGACCCTCAGCGGTGCGCAATTTCCGGCGGGGACCATGGAAGCTCTTTATTACGAAAAGAAAACCGACGGGAAGGTGGAATGCCTCCTCTGCCCGCATCGCTGCCTGATCGCTCCGGGCAAAAGCGGGAGATGCAGGCTGAGAAGGAACGAGGGCGGCACGCTCGTCGCCCTGTCGTACGGGAATACGGTCACGGTGGCCGTCGATCCCGATCGAAAAGAAACCGCTCTATCATTTCCTGCCCGGAAGCTCGATCCTCTCCCTCGGCCCCAACGGATGCACCCTGTCGTGCGATCATTGCCAGAACTGGAACATATCGCAGATCGAAGCGCCGGTCACCTTCATACCTCCGGAGAAGCTCGCCGCTCTCGCGAAGGAAAGCGGGTCGTCGGGCGTGGCGTTCACCTATACCGAACCGCTTCTCTGGATCGAGTACCTTCTCGACGCGGCTCCGATGCTGGCATCGGAAGGGTTGAAGTCCGTCGTCGTGACCAACGGCTACATCAACGAAGAGCCGGGGAGGAGGATAGCCTCCGAAATCGACGCGTTCAACATAGACCTCAAGGGTTTCAGCGACGATTTCTACAGGAAATACTGCGGCGGAAGCCTCGAGCCGGTGAAGCGATTCATCATGATCGCCGCCGGTCTCTCGCACGTGGAGGTGACAACCCTTGTCATCCCGGGGCTGAACGATTCTCCCGAAGAGATCGAGGCTCTGGCGCGATGGCTCGCGGGCGTCTCGAGAGCGATTCCGCTCCATCTTTCGAGGTTTTTCCCCAGGTTCCGGATGAACGGCGCGCAGCCCACTTCGGCGGAGATATTGAAGCGTTCCCACGAAATAGCCCGAAGATTCCTTGATTATGTTTATATTGGTAATATATTCATCGATGGTACTGAGAGCACCTTCTGCCCGGATTGCGGCGAAGAGATCGTGACCCGCAGCGGATACGAGGTTGAAATGCACGGGACCGGGGGGATATGCCCCCGATGCGGAACCCGGATCAAGGGGGTTTGGGAATAATTGGCTGCAACCGCGCCCAAGACGCTGGCAAAACAGATCATCAAGGCGGTCTGGAACAAGAAGGCCGAGGACATCACCCTGCTCAACCTGAAAAAGATATCGGGGGTGGCGGACTATTTCATAATATGTTCGGCGGGCAGCGACGTTCACGCGCGGGTTATCGCCGACCATGTCCAGGAAACCTTCAGGGGCAGGGACGTCGTGGCCCACGTCGAGGGATATGAATCGGGGCACTGGATACTGCTGGATTGTTTCACCGTCGTGCTTCATATCTTCAGGCCGGAAACGAGGGAATTCTACAGCCTGGAAAAATTGTGGGGAGACGCCCCGAGAGAGGAATTTCCCGATGGCGCCTGAAAAAAATCAGGGACCTGAACCTTCCGTGCGGTCGAGGCTGGCTTCCGCGATAGGGTCGGCGCTCGAGACGATGGGAATCCGGGACGCCTCCGGCGACATACAGATCGAACGCCCCAACGATCCCGGCCGCGGCGACCTGAGCAGCAATATCGCCATGGCGGCGGCGAAGCGGCTGGGCGGAAACCCGAGGGAGCTCGCCGGGCGCCTGAAGGATTCGATCGTCCTCGACCCCGGTTTCATCGACAGGGTCGAAGTGGCCGGCCCGGGGTTTCTCAACTTCGCCTTCTCGAAGGCCTGGCTGACGAAACAGGTGGAGATCATCAACATCGAAGGCCGGGATTACGGAAGATCGGAGATCGGCAGGGGGAAGAAGGTTCAGGTGGAGTACGTATCCGCCAATCCGACCGGCCCCCTCGTGATAGTGGCGGCGCGGGCGGCCGCCGTGGGATCGGCCCTGGTCAATATTCTCCGCAAGACCGGGCACGATGTGGAATCGGAATATTACCTCAACGACGCCGGGAGCCAGGTCAGGAAGCTCGGGGTGTCGCTGATGACGCGTTTCATGCAGAGGCTCGGCGAGGATGTCCCCTTCCCAGAGGACGGTTATCCCGGCGCTTATCTCGCGGATATCGCGGAACTGATCCCGGAGGAGGACGGGGCGCTCTGGCTGGCGAGGGTCCCGGAGGAATCCGCGGCGATATTCGGCGAATTCGCCCTCGACCACATCATCCGGTGGATCAGGAAGGATCTCGACGGATTCGGGGTGGTTTTCGACAATTATTTCAGGGAATCCACACTTCACGCCGCCGGCGGCGGCATCGAGAGGACGCTCGAGATATTCAGATCGGGGAACGCGGTCTACGAGGATGACGGGGCGCTCTGGTTCAGGTCGACCGACTACGGCGACGAGAAGGACAGGGTCCTGATCCGCAGCGACGGGACGCCGACCTATTTCCTTGCCGACGCGGCCTATCACCTCGACAAGTTCAGGCGCGGCTATTCGCGAGTGATCGACATATTCGGCCCCGATCATCACGGCCACATAGCGAGGCTCAAGGCGGCAGCGGCGGTGCTCGGTGCCCCGGACGGCTGGCTCGATATCATGACGGTGCAGTGGGTGAGGCTCGTGGAGGACGGCAGGCAGGTGAAGATGTCGAAGCGCGGCGGCGAATTCGAGACGCTGGGAAGCCTCGTGGAGGACGTCGGCAGCGACGCGTCCAAGTTCTTCTTCCTCATGAGGAAGATAAACGCCCATCTCGATTTCAACCTGACGCTGGCCCGCAAGTCCAGCGACGAGAATCCGGTTTACTACGTTCAGTACGCGCACGCGAGGATATGCAGCGTGATCGCCTTCGCCGGCGAAGCGGGGGTGAGGCTTCCGGAGGACATGTCCTGCGTTTCGCTTCTCGACGAGCCCGAGGAGCTCGATCTCATCAGGAATCTCGTGATCTTCCCGCATCTGGTCGAAGGCGCGGCGGAATCGTGCGAGCCTCACAGGCTGACGGGGTACGCGCAGCAGCTCGCCGCCTCTTTCCACCGCTTCTACCATATATGCAGGATAGTATCGAGCGACGAGCGTCTCAGCCAGGCGAGGCTTCTTCTGGCCGAGGCCTCGAGGATCGTGCTAGCCGAATCGCTCGGGCTTCTCGGCGTGTCGGCTCCGGACCACATGTGACACCGCCGCGGCGGGCTTTCGCGGGGATCGGGGGACGGCCCGGGCCGCCCCGGAAGGAAGGAATTCAATGAGCATCGTGATAGTTGGTTCCGTCGCCGTCGATACGATAGAGACTCCGAAGGGTAAGGTGGAAAGGGCTCTCGGCGGTTCCGCCACCTATTCCTCGATAGTGGCCTCATGCTTCTGCCCGGTCAGCCTGGTCGGCGTCGTCGGCGAGGATTTCTCCGCGGCGGCACAGGTCCGTTCTCGAGTCGCGGAAGATAGACCTTCGCGGACTCGAAACGATCCCGGGCGGCAAAACCTTTTTCTGGCACGGCAGGTACGGGAGCGATCCGAACGAGCGCGAGACCCTCGTCACCGAATTGAACGTCTTCGAGAAATTCAGCCCCGTGCTCCCTGAAAGCTACCGTTCGACCGGATACCTGTTCCTCGGGAACATCGACCCGGATCTTCAGCATTCCGTGCTCGACCAGGTCGGCGACGGGGCCTGCGTCGGATGCGACACGATGAATTTCTGGATAGAGAACAAGCGGGAGAGCCTGGCCGCGCTTCTCGGGAGGATAGACATTCTCTTCGTCAACGACGGAGAGGCAGCGCAGCTCACCGGCGAATCCAACGCGATCCGCGCAGCGCGCGCCATTCTCGCCATGGGGCCCTCGGCCGTCGTCATCAAGAAGGGCGAGCACGGCGCGATGCTGATGACGGAGACATTCCGTTTCGTGACGCCCGCGTTCCCGCTCGAGAATGTTTTCGATCCGACCGGGGCGGGGGACAGTTTCGCAGGAGGATTCATGGGGTGTCTCGCGGCGGCGGGCGATACCGGCGAATCGACCCTCAAAAGGGCGATGGTGTTCGGAACGGTCTCGGCGAGTTTCACGTGCGAGGATTTCTCGGTCGCGAGGCTCGAGAAACTCGACTACGGCGACATCAGGCGCCGTTTCAACGAATTTGCGGGGATGACCGCGGTAGGCAGGGAAATTTAATACCGATTCGCGCCGTTTATAGGGGCTTTGCGGCTGTTTTAACGCCTCTCCGTATTGAATATTATAACGATTTGTGTTACAATGAATTAAAACAAGGCGAAAGCATGGCCACAAGGAGAGTTCATAATTGCTGGAAGAATTCCCCGAGCGGGATCAGATAGATAAAGCGGAAGAACTGATACTCAAGATCCGGGATATCCAGTCCTGCAGGATAACCACCGATAAATCGGGAAGGATCTCCGAGATTCATGTTGTGGCCGCAACCGACAGGCAGCCCAAGATGATCGCGCGGGACGTCGAGACGTGCCTGAAAGCGCAGCTCGGGCTGGCTGTGGATTACCGCAAGATCGGCGTCGTGCTTCTCGAGGCCGCCTCCGAAAAAGCGGAAGGGGACGCCCCGGGCCAGGATCCCGGCCGGTTCGACGCCATGGTCGACGACATGCTGTCGGAATCGACGGAAAGAAGGACTGCGCAAATGGAAAGAACAACTTCCGCTGAAGAACCGGCACGGCTTGAGTTCCTGGAGGATGAAACGAGGACGCGTTTCCGGGGGCTGAGCCTGACCCTGGACGAAACCCGCATGGACGTCGAGGTGCGGCTCGAGAGAAACGGCATCCGGGCCGTCGGGTGCCTTGGAGCCTTCAGAAAATCGGGACCGCTGCACGAGACGATAGCCGAAGCCACGATACACGCCCTCACGGAACTTCTTGACGAGGATTTCCATCTGTGTTTATCTGGCATCGAGGAGGTTGAGCTGGCGGGACGCGAAGCGTTGGTCGCGGCGGTCGAATTACTGGAAGGACGCTCGGTCAGATGCTTTTCGGGAATCGCTTTCGTGGGCCGCGACGTGAACGAGGCCGTGGTTCTCGCGGTTCTCGATGCGGTCAACCGCCCGTTCGGCAGATGGAAAACGCGCAGGGAAGCACATTACAGGATAAGTTGACGGCAGCCTCTCTTTCCCTCCGCGAAGGTCAATCCCTTAATAGTGAAAAAGGATCATCCGGAAGCTTCGTCATGAGCAGGGCCGCAACCGGTTGGCACGGATACTGCAGACATCTCCGGCGGTGAATTACCCCGAGGCCGCGCGAAGGCTGGCCGCACGCAACGACCGGGTCACAGGTTTGAGAAAAATATGGCGAAAAACAGTTCGGGTTCGGGATTCAAGCTCTTCTACACGGTTTTCATCCTCGCCGGATTCGGGCTTCTGGCGTGGTTCGTCAGGGACCTGCCGGTCGACCGGTGGCGCGAGATACTCCTTTTCCTTCTTCTGATAATCATAGCCGATTCTGTGCAGATCTCGCTGCCGAAGGGAGGGGCGTCGATTTACGCCTCCTCGCCGATCGATCTTGCGGGGATCGTCCTTTTCGGGCCCGCCGTGATGGCTGTCGTCGAAGCGGCGGCGACGCTGATCACCGAAGGCCTGTTTCAGCGGCGCCCCCTGATAAAGGTGCTGTTCAACATCCCGCTTCTCGTCATGACGGTGGGGCTTTCCGGGCTGCTTTACAGGTCGTTCGGGAGCCTGGGAGACATCGGGTCTCCCCTTTTCCTCGTGCCGCTCTTCGCCGCATGCGTCTTCTACTATCTTTTCAACACATGGTCGGTCAGCCTGGTGATAGCGCTCAGCGGGAAAAGAAACCCGATGCTCGTCTGGCGGCAGAACTACATGTGGAACTTCTTCCACATCCTGGCCTTCTTCCCCGTGGCGGCCGTCATCGCCCTTCTTTACAGGAACGCGGGGGTCTGGACGATCGCGCTGTTCATCATACCCCTCTTCCTCGCGAGGTACTCGTTCCAGCTTTACCTCGACATGCGCGAGACGCACATAAACACCGTCGCCGCTCTCACGTCGGCGATCGACGCTTCGGATCCCTTCACGCACGGGCATTCCTACAGGGTCTCCCGTTACGCGCTGAGGATAGCGAGGGAGATGGGGATGACCTCCAAAGACATGGAGATGCTCGAATACGCCGCCCTCCTCCACGATATTGGGAAGATATCGGTGCAGAACGACATCCTCCTCAAGGTCGGCCCCCTGACGGAGGATGAGTGGAAGGCGCTCAGGCTGCATCCCGATATCGGGGCCGATATCGTCGAACAGCTCAAGTTCCTCAAGGAAGCGGGGAACGTGATCAGATGCCATCACGAAAGGCCCGACGGAACGGGGTATCCGAAGGGGCTAAAGGGGGACGAGATCCCGCTCGCCGCCCATATCATGCAGGTCGTCGACGCCTTCGACGCCATGGCGTCCGATCGACCCTACAGAAAAGCGCTGCCCATCGAGCGCGTTCTCGAGGAGCTGGAGACCTACAAGGGGACGCAGTTTCACGAGAGGACCGCGGAGTTGCTCCTCGCCCTCTACAGAAAAGGGGAGTTCCCCATCATAGTCGAGGCCGACGCGACAACGGAGATCTACAATTCGCTCGTCGAGCACGTTCAGCTCTGACCGGCCCCCGGAAATCATTGAAGAAGGCTTCGGCGTTTTACTTGTGGATTCATAATCCGTTTTAGTTATAATATGCCCCTGTGGGATGCGGGGCGCCTTATCCGCGTCCGATTCTTTATCGAGGAAGGGAAGGGATTTTGAGCTCAAAATACAGCGAATCCGGGGTCGATATCGACGCCGCCGGGAAGGCTCTCAAGGGGATAGGAAAATCGGTGAGGAGCACCTGGGATTCCCGGGTATTGTCGGAAGTGGGTAATTTCGGGGGGCTTTTCGATCTCGGGAAGGGGTACGAAAACCCGGTGCTCGTCTCGAGCATAGACGGCGTCGGGACGAAGCTGAAGGTCGCCTTCATGTCCGGAAGGCACGGCACAGTCGGCGAGGACCTGGTGAATCACTGCGTGAACGATATCCTCGTCCAGGGGGCCTTTCCTCTCTTTTTCCTCGACTATTTCGGGTGCGGGAAGCTCGATACCGCCGTCATCACCGACGTGATCGCCGGTATGGCGAGAGGCTGCAGCAGCAACGGCTGCGCCCTGATAGGCGGCGAAACGGCCGAGATGCCCGGTTTTTACGCCGAGGGCGAGTACGACCTCGCCGGCTGTATCGTCGGTGTGGTGGAAAGGGCGAAGATAATCGACGGAAGCAGGATAAAGCCGGGCGATTCGGTCTGGGCCCTTCCCTCGGCCGGCCTTCACACCAACGGGTATTCCCTGGCAAGAAGGATAATCTTCGACCAGGAGGGGCTCGCAGCGGGGGATGAGATGCCGGGAACGGGGAGAAGCGTGGCGGACGTTCTCCTGGAGACGCACAGAAGCTATCTGCCCGAGATAAAGGCCCTCCTTGAACATCATGATATAAAAGGACTTGCGCATATAACCGGCGGCGGGTTGACGGATAATATACCGAGGATCCTCCCCGCCGGCTGCGACGTGAAGATAGACACTTCCTCGTGGGAGGTCCCTGCCGTCTTCAGGTACCTCATGGGGAAGGGGAAGGTCGACCCGGGCGAGATGTACCGGGTCTTCAACATGGGAATAGGCATGGTCATCATTCTCCCCGGGGCCGAAAGGCCGCGGCAGGGAGGCTCGGGCTGCCGCTGGGAACCCTTCAGGGTGGGCGAGGTGGCCGCCGGGAACGGGAAGGTGATTCTCGAAGCCGGCCGTTGACCAGGGTAGGCCAGGGGTGGAATTGGCAGGGAGCGGATATTACGGTTCTTGACAGCGATTAACGTCAATGATACTATGCGAATCCAGAATATTTTCCATTTGTCCTGAGAGGTTCCAGGACTTATTATTAAGGCACCGGTTGGATCAAATGAAGAAATTATTGACGAAAGCGCCCAAAGAGAGGAGTCCTGTATGCTGACCATCACCAGTAGGGATGAGGGTGGTGTTCTGTTCCTTGATCTCGCAGGTCAGATCGACGGCGGACCCAATTCGGAGAAGATCCATGAGATCATCAAGGAGCATCTCAAGGAGGGGAAGCGGAAATTCGTACTCAACCTCGGTGAGGTGAGATGGCTCAACTCTCTCGGGGCCGGGGTTCTCATTGCAGCCTATGCCTCGGCTAAAAGGGAAAATTCATCCCTGAAACTTCACAGCGTTCAGGACCGCGTCACGTCGGTGCTGAAAACGTGCGGCCTCATCCCCGAAGTTTTTGAAGTCTATGGCAACGAAAAGGACGCCCTTGCGAGCTTCTGATTTTTTTGACCTCTGATCAGTACAGGAGAGATGATGAAGATTAAGAAGAAGGAAGTTGACGGGATCACGGTTCTGGAGCTCTCGGGAGAGATGTACGGGGGCCCCGACAACATGAAACTGATCGACGTGGTTTCGGAATTGATCGGGGAGAAGAAGCTCGACCTGGTCATAAATCTCGGGAAGGTCAAATGGATCTCGAGCACGGGGCTCGGAATCCTCGTTTCCGCGCGCTCTCGCTTCGCCAAGGAGGGCGGGGTCATCAAGCTCTGCCAGCCTAACGACAGGGTGCTCGGAATCCTCCAGGTGACCCGCCTGAACATGATCTTCGACGTGTTGGACAGCGAACAGGAAGCGGTGGACAGCCTGAAGAAATAGATGGACTCGGCCGGCCGGCATAAGACGCGGACCGCCCCGGGCGCCGGCGCGGATGGAAGGCCGGCGGGCCCGAATGATTTGAAATGATTCTTTGAGAGTGTATGCCCGATTCGTCGGGCTTTTTTTTGGCATTCTTCCGAAGGGAGCCCGTGCAATGAGAAGGATATTCCCGTTGATCTTCCTCTCGTTCGTGATGGCGGCGGCGAGCCTCTCCGCCGGCGTTATGACCGTGGAGAAATTCGCCTCGATGACCAAATGCGGCGATCCACAGATATCCCCCGACGGGACGAGGGTCCTTTTCACCGTGACGGTTCCCGATCCGGAAGGTAACGGCAACAGCACGCATATCTGGATCGCTCCGATCGGGGGCGGCGACGCTGTGCAGTTCACCGATTGCGAAGGGGCTGATCTTCATCCGAGATGGTCTCCGGACGGCCGTTCCATAGCCTTCGTGTCGACGCGCGGCGGCGCTTCTCAGATCTGGTTGATAGCGGCGGACGGCGGAGAGGCGAGGCGCCTCACCGGCATATCCACGGGCGCTCACGACCCGGTCTGGTCTCCCGACGGGAAATCGATCGCATTCTATTCGTTCGTCGATCCGAATTGCGCGGACGACGACTGCAACGCGAAAAGAAGGAAGGAGTGCGAGGCCGATCCGGTCAAGGCGAGGGTGATAGAGCATCTCCTGTACAGGCACTGGGACACCTGGAAGGAAGGCGGGAGGAACCACCTTTTCATCGCCGACGTCGAAACGGGGAAGACGAGGGATCTCACGGCGGGGCGGAGGGGCGATTTCCCGACCTACCCGTGGGGCGGTTCGGGGGAATATTGTTTTTCTCCGGACGGCGGGCAGATATGCTGCGTCTCGAAGGATCCCGAAAACGAGGCCGTTTCGACCAATACCGACCTTTACCTTATAGAATTGCCGGGGGGCGGTATATCGCGTCTCACCTCGAGCGAGGCGGCTGACGAAAGCCCGGCTTTCAGCCCGGACGGAAGATTTCTCTCGTACAGGGCGCAGTCGGTGCCCGGCTTCGAGGCCGACCGCTGGCGGCTTATGCTGATGGACAGGAAGACGGGGGAGACGAGGGAGGTCACGGCGGATTTCGACCGCTGGGTCGGGGATTATGAATGGTCCCCCGATTCGAGGACGATATACATGTCCGCGGGGGACGACGGGCACAACGCCCTGTTCTCGCTCGACCCAGCGGGCGGGAAGATGAAAAAGCTCGTGGCGAAGTCCAACAACGGTTCCATCAGGGTTTCGCCCGACAGGAAGACCCTGGTGTTCGAAAGGAAAAGTTTCGACTATCCGGGCTCAATATGGAGGATGTCGTCCGACGGCAGGGGGCTCGGGAGGCTCTTTGACTTCAACGCGGAGACGTATAGAGATCTCGAGATCAATACGGCGGAAGAGGTCAGGTACACGGGGGCGGATGGCGCCTTGATCCAGGCATTCCTCATCAAACCCCCAAAATTCGATCCGAATCGAAAATATCCCGCAATCGTGATCGTGCACGGCGGGCCTCAGTCGGCCTTCATCGACTCGTGGTACACGAACTGGAACGCTCAGACCTTCGCCGCCGCGGGGTACGTGATATTCATCCCCAACTTCCACGGCAGCGACGGATTCGGGCAGGAGTTCGTCAACGCGATAACAATGGACTGGGGTGGGAAGTGCTACGAGGACATCATGCTGGGCGTCGATTACCTCGCCTCACTGCCATTCGTCGATCCGGAGAAGATCGGCGCGGCCGGGGCTTCCTTCGGCGGGTACATGATCAACTGGATAGAGGGGCACACCGGCCGTTTCGCCTGCCTGATCTCGATGGCGGGGGCCTTCAACATAATGAGCAAATACGGCGTCACCGAAGAGCTGTGGTTCCCGGAATGGGATTTCGGCGGGAAGCCCTGGACCAACAGGGAGATCTACGAGAAGTGGAGCCCGCACAATTTCGTGGCCGATTTCAGGACGCCGTGCATGGTTGTGCACGGAGAGCTCGATTTCAGAGTGCCGGTCGGCGAAGGGCTGCAGATGTTCACCGCCCTTCAGAGGATGGGAGTCCCCTCGAAGCTGCTCTATTTCCCCGACGAGGGGCACTGGGTCCTGAAGCCCAAAAACAACATCTTCTACTACGAGCAGTTCATCGGCTGGATGGATGGGTATCTAAAATAAACGGGCCCGGTATCGGGCCGCGCGGCCGTCAAGGACAGGCCGCCCCGGGCGAAGCTGATATTCCGTACCGCTCGCCCTGATCGATCAGGTCCGAAAAGGCCGTGTCCATAAGAACGTTTATATTGATCCCGGGTCCCGTGGCTGAAATGGCCACAAGCGCGTTGTTCCTGGTGTCGATAAGGTACAATTCGCCGTCCAGGTACGCTATATCCCCCCAGCGGCCCGTCGCCGAATAATCGTACAGGTCGAAGAAGGTCCTCTGCCACGCTCCGTCCGACAATATCCTTCCGATCGTCCTCTCCGCTCCGTTGCCGTCGAGGACCACATAGATGTTGCCCGTGCTGTCGGCGCACATCCCCGCCGGCGCGGAAGTGCCGGTCGCGGCGATGACTTCCTCTACTCCCAGGCCGAAATCGCCGCGCCCGTCCCACGGGTATCTGTAAAAATGGAATGTCGGGTTGACGCCGGTCACGATCCAGGCGTCGCGGCTCACGGGATCGATGGCGAGGCATTCAGGCCGGGCCGCCAAGACCCCGGCTTCCGCCGAAAGAATCGAGGCGGGGCAGAATACCCCGAAGAGTTTCGTCGACGTTACGGCCGCCAGAACGCTGCCGTAATCGGGCTCGATCTCGACGGGGGCCGGCGAGGCGTACGTGTGGAAGGCCGAGAGCGATTTATCATCGGGATCGACCTTGAAGATCTCATCCGTCGTGGAGAGGTAAAGTTCTCCGCGCGGCGAGAAGGCGAGGTCGATTATGATTTCGTTCGTTTCCAGAACCTTTTCGATTACGCCGGTCTCCGGATCGTAGTCGATGACCACCGAGCCGTTTCCCGAGAGAAGCGACGAGCTCGTCGTCGTTATGAAGATGTGCCCGGACGGCCACGCGCACGCGTCCCCCGGATCCTCCTCGGGACATTCCAGAGCCGAGGCCGTGGCCGTGAAATAGGTGCTGTCGCCCTCAGTCGAAGCCTGGACCTGCTGCTCCCCCGCTGAGCTTCCCAGCCTGAAGGCGCACGACGCGAACCCGGAAGCACCTGTCTGCGCTGAGGCGGGGCTGACCGAGGCGCCGGTGTTCGTCGTGGAAAACTGCACGGTGATCCCCGGCCTCGGGTTGCCGAGAATATCCGACGCCCGCACGACAAGGGGATCCGGGAGAAGCGATCCCACGGTTCCCGTCTGATTGTCGCCCGCGTAGACATCCAGCCTGGTTACAAGGCTTGGGTCGTCGGTGACGGAGTCTTCGGCGCACGAGGGCATCAGGAAGGCCGCGGCGAGGAGGGCCGCCGATAATGCCGCCGCCGGATTCGAGGTACGAGCTCTCATCGATATTCCTCCCTGTTGATAAAATATTCCCGGGCGGTGTATAATATTCCCGTTTCCAACGACTCTATTCCAAACACCGATTTGCGTCAATGCAGGAAAATTTCCGATCCCTCTCCGGAAGGAGGAGTCATGAACGGCGGCGAATTCCGCTATCCATGGATCGTCAGGCGCGACATCGACGGATTTTTCGGCCTTGCCATCGACAACCTCATTCAATTCCTTCTCATTGCGACCCTCTGCCCGGTCCTGGCCGGGATACCATCGGCCTTCGTGTTCACGCGCGTACTGCCGGGCGCGGCGGTCTCGGTCGTCCTTGGGAATCTGTTCTACTCCTGGCAGGCGCGAAAACTGGCCCTGCGCGAAAAAAGGGGGGACGTCACCGCCCTTCCATACGGGATCAACACGGTCAGCCTCTTCGCGTACCTCATCTTCGTCATGGGGCCTGTGTACAGGGAGACCGGGAATTACGAAATGGCGTGGAAGGTCGGCCTTCTCGCCTGTTTCTTCAGCGGCGTGATAGAATTCAGCAGCGCTTTCTATATCGATTTCCTTCGGAGGATAACGCCGCGCGCGGCGCTTCTTGCGACCCTCTCCGGGATCGCCATCACCTTCATCTCGATGGATTTCGCCTTTCAGACATTCGAAAAGCCTCTGATCGCGATGCTGCCCCTGGCGCTGATACTGGTCCAGTATTTTTCCGGGGTGCGTTTTCCGTTCGGCATCCCGGGAGGCCTCGCCGCGCTTCTCGCCGGCACCGCGCTCGCGTGGATTTTCGGGACGATGGATGTCTCCGCGATTCCGGCCGCGGCCGCCGACGTCGGATTCCATCCTCCGCTCTTTTCGGGGGCCGGCCTTCTCGACGCGATGCGAAGCCCCTACCTCTGGCGCTACATGTCGATAATCATACCGATGGGCCTCTTTAACGTGCTCGGATCCCTTCAGAACCTCGAGAGCGCCGAGGCCGCGGGGGACAGGTACGAAACGATGCCTTCGCTCGCCGTAAACGGGATCGGCTCCCTCCTCGCCTCCCTTTTCGGATCGTGTTTCCCGACGACGATATACATCGGGCATCCGGGATGGAAGGGGCTGGGGGCGAGGACGGGATACTCCGTCCTGAACGGTGTCTTTTTCGTTGCGATTGCGCTTTCGGGGTGCGTCAGGCTGATCAACACGATCATACCGATGGAGGCTGGAATAGCGATCGTGCTCTGGATAGGGGTCATCATCTCGGCCCAGGCTTTCCAGGCCACGCCGCGCGAACACGCTCCGGCGGTGGTGGTAGGGCTGTTTCCTGCCTTCGCCGCCTGGGGGACCAACATCCTGAAACTCGGCTACCAGGGAGCCGGCACCCTTCTTTCCGAACAGGCCCGCTCAGGGGTGCCGATCAACGGGTTCCTCGGTCTTCTCGCACTCGACAAGGGATTCATATTCATCTCGATGATCCTCGCGGCGATATGCGTATTCATAATCGAGAGGGAGTTTCTCAAGGCCTCCCTCTGGTCTCTCGCGGCGGCGCTGCTTTCCTTCTTCGGGGTGATTCACGCCTTCGAATTCAGCGGGAACGAGACGGTCAGCGTCATCGGGTGGAACGCCGGGGGATCGTACGCGTTCGGATATTTCTGCTTCGCCGCCATCTTCGCCTTCTTCCATTTTCGTCAAAGACGCGAAGGCGGGAGGGGGGAAGCCACTCATTAGCTGCCCGCCGGGAATGAAATTCCCCACACCCGCGGTTTTCGCCCGGCCGCCCGCCGGGAAAGAGATTCCCCACACCCGCCGATTCTGCCCGGATGACTGTCGAACGGCGACGCGGAGAATTTTACCCCCGAATCTGGAACCCATCTTGCATAAACAATCGGAATAAATACCGGAGCAGATCTCTCTGACGGAAGGTAAGGAATGGACAAGGTTCCATCCGGCCTGGAGGAGCGGTATCGCCGGTTTCTCGACGGAAGGGGGGACGACACCGTCGCCCTCGTTCTGTCTCTGAGGGAGAAAAGGTTCGAGCGGCCTGTCGATGGAGCCTGGACTGCGCTCGTTCTCTCCCGGATCTACCATACAAAAGGAAAGCCGCCTCTCGCCGCTTCGTACCTGAGGCTGGCCGCGGAATTGTTCCGCCGGACGGGGGAAGGACGCGTCCCGGCCGGGCTGTACGTCAACAGGGCAGTTATAATGAAGGCGGAGGGAAGACGCAGGGAGGCGTGCGCCCTTCTTGAGAGGGCGTTCAGGGTTTCCCTCGAAAGGGGGGAGGCGCTGGCGGCCGCGAAAGCAGCCGTTAATCTTGCGGTGATCAGCGCGGAGGAGGGGAGGATCGATGAGGCCGTTTCATTTGCCGAGTTCGCGCGGCGGTCGTATCTCGGGCTGGGAATCGGGAACGGCGCCGTCAGCTCCGGCCTTGCACGGGCCTTTATCGAGAACCTCAGGGGTAATCATGACGAGGCGGTCGAGATCGTACATCAGCTCGGCTCCCCGCCGGCCGGCGGCCGGGACGCCGCCGATCGGCGGCAGAGATTGACCGGGCTTCTCATCTGCGCTGAAGCCCATCTCGGGATGTCGCACGCGGGGCACGCCTCGGCGGTGCTGGACGAGATCGCCTCGTGCAGGGACGCGCTCGAATTGTTCAGGCCCGCCAGGATACGCTGGCTTAACCTGATGTCCCGGCTCGAAAGGTCGAGGGGAAGGGGGGGCGCGGCGGATGCGTTTTCCCGCACCGCTCTTGCGATGGCGCAAAGGTGCGGCCTCGATTGCGGGTCGCTGGATGGCCGCGATCGCGGGCTTGTCGCGGCGCCGGGCAGGCGCCCTGGGACGCCGGGTTGCCGTGATCGAAGGCCCGGCGACGCAAAAGAAAACAGCCCCGCAATGCAGGAGGATGACCGCCCCTTCGTGACCGGCGATCGGGAGATGATCTCGATCCTCGAAAGGATAAGGCAGGCAGCCCCGTTTCCGGTTCCGGCGCTGTTGACGGGGGAATCGGGGGTCGGCAAGGAGGTCGTCGCGAAGCTCATCCACCGGTGGAGCGGGCGCGGCGCCCTGCCCTTCATCCCCGTGAACGCAGCCGCGCTTCCCCCCGGGCTTTTCGAAAGCGCCCTGTTCGGCCACGCGCGAGGGGCGTTCACCGGTGCAGGAAGGGAAAGAAGGGGACTCCTCGAAACGGCCGGAGACGGGACCATCTTCCTGGACGAGATCGGGGAATTGCCCCCGGGGCTGCAGGCGAAGCTCCTGCGATTTCTCGACAGCGGGGAGTACTATCCGGTCGGCGGCGATACGGTAAAGAAGAGCGGCGCGAGGGTCATCGCCGCGACGAACAGGGACCTTGAATCGGCGATCGAATCGGGCGCTTTTCGAGGCGATCTTTTCCACAGGCTTTCCGCCCTCGCCTTCCGGATACCCCCGCTGCGTGAAAGGCGGGGCGACATCAGGATGCTCTCCGCTCATTTCCTCGCGAAGACAGTTGAACAGTACGGTATCGGACCCCTTGCCGCCGGAGAGGCGGCGCTGAGGCTTCTCGAGGCGCATTCATGGCCGGGCAACGCGAGGGAACTGCGAAACGTGCTTCTCACGGCCGCGATAAAAAGGGGGAAGGGTAGGATCGCCGTCTCCGACATCCCGCCGGGGATGCTGCGACGCGCGCTGGAGAGCGGATCGGGAGAAGGCATGGATTCGGGGCTTCATTCGCCGGGCGGATTCATATACGAGGCGCGTCCGGGGTCCGAGCGCAAAACCGCCCTCGGCGACAGGCTGAGAGGGATAGAGAAGGAACAGATAGCGCTCGCCCTTTCCGAAGCCTCGGGCAACATGACGAGGGCGGCTTCGATCCTCGGGATGAAGCGAACGACCCTTCTTTACAGGATGAAAAGATGCGGGCTCGATCCGCGCGGCGGCATCATTAGATGACCGCCCGCTCAGAGCTTGTATCCGAATTTCCTGAGCAGGCCGTGCCGCCATTTGCGGCCCGATTCGTCCTCGACGCCGCTCGGCTTCGCGCCGTCGATCACCCCCATGATCCCCCGCCCGGCGCCATTGTCGGCGAGGATCACCTCGACCTCGTTCGCCGTGGCGCAGAAGATGCCGCACACCTCGGGGACCGCCCTGACGGCGCCCAGAAGGTTGATTGGGAAGGCGTTTTTCATGAAGATGATGAAGGTGTGGCCCGCTCCGATGGCGAGGGCGTTTTTCCTCGCGAGATCGATCATCTCGTCGTCGTTGCCGGAAAACCGCACGAGGCAGTGGCCGGACGCCTCGCAGAAGGCGATCCCGAATTTTATGCCGGGGACCGCGTTGATCGCCGCCTCGTGAATGTCCTCGACGGTCTTGATGAAATGCGACTGCCCGAGGATGAAATTTATCTCAGCCGGCTTGACGATTTTTACAGAGGTCAGTTCCATCTCTTCCTCCAGGGACGGTCATTGCGTAAGGTCCCGCGAAATGCCGTGCGCCTTTATCTTGTTGTGAATGTGCTGGCGGGTGACGTCCAGAATTTCCGCCGCCCTCGTGATCTTCCACCCAGTTTCGGCGAGCACTTCCATTATGATCTGTTTCTCGACGACGGCCAGCTTCTCCTTCAGCGTCCCCCTCGCTCCGAGCTCATCGAGGAACCCTGCCTCGACGCCGAACTGCGGGAAGAACTCCTTTGAAAGTATATTCGAATCCCCGCAGAGCGCGAGGGATCTTTCTATCGTATTCTCGAGCTCCCGCACGTTTCCCGGCCAGTTGAAGGACATCAGTATCTTCATCGTCTCGGGGACGATCCTGATCTCCCCCTTGTTCATCTTCTTCGAGTATTTTTTCAGGAAATGCTCCGTGAGCGGGAGGATGTCGTCCTTTCGATCGCGAAGGGGGGGGATCGTAATCGGCACCACGTTGAGCCGGTAAAAGAGATCCTGGCGGAAACGCCCGTTCCTTATGTCCTCGCCGAGGTCGCGGTTCGTCGCGGCAATCACCCTTACGTCGACCTTCCTCGTCGTGTTGTCTCCGACGCGACGTATCTCGCCCTCCTGCAGGGTGCGAAGCAGCTTCACCTGAAGCGGCAACGGCATGTCGCCTATCTCGTCGAGGAATATCGTCCCGCCGTTCGCCGTCTCGAAAAGTCCGGCCTTGTCGCTGACCGCCCCGGTGAAGGCACCCTTTTTGTGCCCGAACAGCTCGCTTTCGAGAAGGTCGGGCGGCATGGCGCCGCAGTTTATCGGGACTATGGCGCCGTCCCTGCGAAGGCTGTGATGATGAATCGCCCTCGCGATGAGTTCCTTGCCGGTCCCCGTCTCGCCGTGTATCAGGACGGTCGTGTCGAGCGGCGCGACCCGCTGAATGACGCCGAATATGTCGTGCATCGACTTGCTTTTGCCGATTATCCCGGAAAACTCGTATTGCCCCGAGAGCTCCTGCTTGAGCTGCTGGTTTTCCCTCGTGAGATTTTCCCTGGAGAGCATCAATTCGCCGTGCAGCCTCGCGTTCTCGATGGCGATCGCGGCCTGCGCGGCGAAGGCCATGACGATCGACATGTCGTCTTCGGAGAGCTCCTTCGACAGCCTGCTCGAATCGGTGTAGATCACGCCGATGATCCTGTTTTCGAGCTTCAGGGGGACGCATACGGCGGTGTGAAGCCTCAGGTCGATCACGCTCTGCTGGTCCTTGAACTGCGCGTCCTCCGTGGCATTGGAGATGAAGAGCGGCTTTCCCTTGTCGAAGACGTCGCTGACGATGCTGCGGCTCACCTCGAAATCGTCCTGGGCGAGGAACTGTTCCCTGCGGTCCCTCGCGATGCGGAACTGAAGGGAGCCGTCCTGTGCCGCGAGCATGAGGAATCCGCGGTCCGTGTCGGCGAGCCTAATCACCGAATCGATTATGCCGGCGAGGAGCTCGTTGAGGTTGAGGGTGGAGTTTAGATTTTTCGTTATGTCGATCAGCATCTCCAGCTTGGTCAGCCTGTGACGGGTCTTTTTCAGCTCGCTGGACAGGGTCCCCTTCGCCTGTGCCGATCCCGTTTTCTCGATCTCGCCAAGATTGTCCTCGACCTCCGCGAAGAAGTCGTTCACCTTGCCGATTTTATCGCTGCTCATTTCTCAGGAACCTCGCCTTCCGCCGATCCGAGTGCCTGTCTGCGCCCCGTGTCATGGGGACGCGACAGGGGAAACTCCTGGCCGGCGAAACTGTTCAACCGGCCGGTGGATTTACTATGCGATGAACACATTCTCAAAACATCTCCTTCGAAGGCCCGACCCGCGTATCCGCCGTATCGCGATGGCGCGCAACCGGGTCCGCCGCCCGTCATCGGGACGGGGGATCGGGAACATTCCTTGTATCACCCGCTGCAGGAGGTGATTCCGCCATGCATTCGCCGTCTGATCCGGACGACCTTTTCGCCTTCTCGTCGATCGGCAGGAAAACGCTCAGGACCGTTCCGATCCCCTTCTCGCTCTGAAGGTCGATCCTGCCGCCGTATTCCTCGACTATCCTTCGCGCCGTGTAAAGCTCCGGGCCCGCCCGGCGCTCGCCATCTCCTGCTTCCCGCCCCGCGGAGTATCCCGGCTCGAAAATCTTGTCGCGGGCCTCCTTCGCGATCCCGTAACCGTTGTCCATCACCTCGAGAAGAAGATTATTCCCCGAGACCCCGGTCTTTATCGTGACCTCCCCGTCGCTCAGGGAGGAGAGGGATTCTATGGCGTTGCCGACGAGGTGGTACACGATCTGAAAGAGCTCGCTCGCCCGCATAGCGATGGGGGGAATGTTCCTGTTGAGCTTGAGGGTGATCCTCACGCGGTTATCGTACGAATTATCCCCCTTCATGCGCTGCACCCAGTGAGTGACGATGCCGTTGAGGTCGCTGGGAGGCCCCTCGGAGGAGATGGTCCATTTCCCCGCGGCTATGCTTTCGGCGAGCTCGCGAAGTATCTTCGCGTGGTACGACAGGTGGTCGAGGAGGCGGAAGCAATATTCGGCGTCGCCGGCCCGGTTCGTCTCTCCCGCGCGAGCGGGGGCCCTGCCGAGGCGTTCGCAGATCGCCTCCAGTTCTTTCTCCAGCCTCGAGATGTCCTCGCTGATCTGGCGGACCGGCATGAACATGCCGGCGGCGATGCAACGCGGATGGCCGCCCGAGCCGGAGCCCGTTTCGATCGTCCTCATATTCTGCTGTTTCTTGAAAATGATCGTCTCCATTGTCTCAAAGTCTCGAAAGACGCCTTTTTCGTTCGCGACCCGTCCGTACCGGCTCCGCAACCGGGCGAGACGATCGGGGAACCAGATCCGGTTCCGACCGGATACGCTGAACAGGTCATCCTTCGCGTTCAAGCCATTCAAATCACTATAAATAAAGGTACTGGCACCTTTCCTTAGCGCAAGCGGCATGCCACTATGTAACCTATTCGCGCGCATTAGTCAATCCTTTGTAAACAAATACGATACGAATATCTATGAATCGCGTCGCGCCGAATCTGGTAAACGGACGCAACCAATGCGTAAACAATATTTTACAGGTCCGACCGTCGTTATTTAATAACACGGTACGTAATAGCTACTTATATAAATGTAAACAAAATTTTACAAGTGTCAATAGGATTATCCAATTGAGGTCAAATCTTCGGCAGTAAAGAATGCGTGAAATTAAAAGTCATAACGGCCGGGTGCAGGTGAATCGTCGGTTTATTTCGGCCGGACGACCGGGCCTGGTCCAAAGATGGGGCTGAGAGCCGAATACGACGATGGTACATACTAACGTACTGTACTGTGAAGGCAGGAAAGTCAGGAGTCCGCTTGATGACTTATAAGAAATTAGATATGCTAATCCGGATACGCTGCGAGAATTCGATGTCTTTCACGGAAAGGAACTAAGACAGGGATCAATACTTTGTTGATTAATGACAGGTTCGAGCAATAAATTTTCGCGGTGATATTGGATACACTGCGGGGCTCGCAGTGATATCTGATATAATAGTTCTGTATACATTAAGTTAAGTCTACATAAAGGAGAAAATCTAGCGATATAAATTAGACTTGGGAAGGGAGGATGTGGTGAAATGACATCAAGAGATGCTTTGGTTCGGGTGGAAAAAGTCGAGCAGCGGATATTACTGATCAGAGGCGAAAAAGTCATATTGGATGCCGACTTGGCTGAGTTTTACGGAGTGACGACAAAACGTTTGAACGAACAGGTTAAAAGAAACATGGATCGTTTTCCCGAAGACTTCATGTTTCAATTGACCGAGAGGGAGAGAATAGAGGTGGTCGCAAAATGCGACCACCTGGTGAACCTGAAGTATTCGAAGGCGCTGCCACATGTGTTTACAGAGCACGGGGCTTTGATGGTTGCCAGCGTGCTGAATACGCGCCGTGCGGTGGAAATGAGTGTTTTTGTTGTTCGTGCTTTCGTCAAATTACGGCGGTTCATTGATGAAAACAGGGAGTTGTCGGGCAAGCTTGAACAATTGGAAAAACACCTGGCGGAACATGATGTACAGATTTTATCCCTTGTCCAGGCGATCAGACAGCTTATGAGCCCGAAAGCTGTGCCCGAGAAAAGGCGGATAGGCTTTTCAGTTGATGAGCCTTAACATACGCATACACGAGACAGACACCTTCGGTGTCTGCTCGTGATGCTAACGTTAGGCAGAATAGAAGAGGGCGGTGAGTCTCGATTGAGGTTCATATTCGGAATTATTGCGGTAATATGTGTCCTGGTATTGTCATCGGTAGAAGTAATTGCGAAAAGTACAGGTGAAAAGATCGGTGATATAGGCCAGGTGCTTATACCATCCTCTGCATTAGCAATGACCTGTATTATCGATGATACAACAGGTAGACATCAATTCTACAAATCATTCTTCAGCACAATGGGGACTACATACTTACTTAAATATACAATAGATCGTGACCGGCCAGAGGGCCATGGAGAAAATGCTTTTCCCTCTGGGCATGCCGCTGCTGCATTCTCTGGAGCGGCATTTTTCCAAAAAAGATATGGGTGGACTTGACCTTTCCCCATTAAACTAAGCCAAGACATGAGCTAGTCTTTCTGGTATTTTAGACCAAGGAGGGCGGTTCATGCGATCAAAAAGATTTACGGAAGAGCAGATAATAGGGGTCTCTGAAGGAAGCGGACGCCGGAGTGCCGGCCAAAGATATCTGCCGGCAGCACGGCATCTGCGAACAGACGTTTTACCGCTGGCGGCGCAAGTACGACGGCATGGAAGTGAACGAAGCCAAAAGACTCAAAGACCTCGAGAGGGAGAACAAAAAGCTCAAGCAGCTCCTTGCTGAGCAGGTTCTGGATAACCAGGCGCTCAAGGAGATGCTAAAAATATCAAAAAACCTCTAAAACCCGCGGACAAGAGGAAGCTGGTCCGCGCGGTTTTGGAACAGCTTCCGATAAGCGAGAGGCGGGTTTGCAGGCTGATAGAGCTCGACAGAATGACCTGCAGATACAGTGGGAAGATTCGGGACGATAAGATGCTGAGAGAGAAGATAAAGACCCTGGCAAACGATCACAGAAGATACGGGACACCCAAGCTGCTGGTTTTGCTCAAGAGAGAGGGATTTACGGATAATCATAAGCGGATCGAGCGGATATACCGCGAAGAAGGGCTTCAGGTGATCAAGAGGAAGCGCAAGAGGACCTGCAGATCCAGCCGAGTACGGACAATAGAAGTCCCCGGTCGTGAGAACGAAAGATGGTCTATGGATTTTGTGCATGACTCGATGGCCGCAGGAAGGAAGTTACGGTGTCTGACGATCGTGGATGATTTTACTAGAGAATCGGTGCATATCGAAGTCGGGGTGTCAATGAGTGGTGAGCGTGTCGCGAGGGTTCTTGATTACCTTGCCTGGTCCCGAGGATTGCCCGAGGAGATTGTCGTCGACAACGGACCTGAGTTCACCAGCCTGGCGATGGATGAATGGGCTCACCGGAACAATGTGTCGCTTGGTTTCATCCAGCCGGGCAAGCCTACTCAAAACGCCATCATCGAGAGCTTCAACGGCAAGTTTCGTGACGAGTGTCTCAATGAAAACTGGTTTGTCAATCTATCGGATGCCGAAGAAAAGATCGAGAAATGGAGGTGCGAATACAACACATTCAGACCACACGGATCGCTGGGGAATCTGACCCCGGAAGAGTTTGCGAAGCAGCATAAATACGAGGTATATTTAGCTCAGAGTCTGGATTAATTAGAGGGGGAAGGTCAGACTTATGGAATCCCTGCATATGTCGCTGCAACATTTGTGGGTTGGTCACGCATCGAAGCTGAGTCTGACAAGCATGATGCCTTGGATGTGTGTGCTGGGGCCATTTTAGGAACGTTTATGACATACTACTTTACAAAGCCCTATAAGAATATGGAGTTTTCTGCTGACATAGAGCGCGGATCATGCTGTATAAGTTTCATGATGAAGTGGTAATTAAGATGCTATTTATCTGTCTGCCGAACACTCGGTTCCAGTCGTCGGATCTTCCCTGTTACGGTTCCTGCTAATGCAGGGTCCGCGCCAGACCTAAAACGTTAGCATGATTTTGGGAGGTTGACATGCAAATGTGTTATCGATATACTTATTGTATGACGATAGCATTATCGATAAAGGAGACGTATGAATACCCTTACGATATCGCCAAAGTATCAACTTGTCATTCCGAAAGCGATTCGTGAACTTCTTGGGCTCAAGCCGGGCCAGAAAGTGCACGCCATCGCATACAACGATCGCATCGAATTGATACCCGTTCGGCCGATCCGGCGTATGCGCGGGTTTGTGCGCGGTATAGACACAACGGTCAAACGAGAGGATGACAGAGTATGAATCTGGTCGATTCCTCCGGCTGGCTTGAGTACTTCGCGGATGGGCCGAATGCGGATTTTTTTGCCCGCCCGATTCAAGATTCGGGGCAACTGGTGGTGCCGACATTGAGCATATTCGAAGTGTTCAAGCGTATTCTACAACAGCGTGGAGAAGGTGACGCATTACAGGCGGTAGCCGTCATGCAACAAGCGTCAGTCATCGAGTTGACAGCGTCGTTGGCGCTTGAATCCGCACGACTGAGCCTGGAGACACATCTGCCCATGGCGGACAGCATTATTCTGGCCACTGCCCGCGCCTCGGGTGCAGTGCTCTGGACTCAAGATGCCGATTTCAAGGATATGGAGGGTGTTCGATACATCGATAAGAAATAGCGACATGACAATTCCACGATTCAACGGTTGATCCGCCCCGCGTCCTGCCGCTGACCGTGGCGTTGAGCGAAAGGGCCTGGTTCCCTTGCATGCTTGTAAAAATAATCCGAATTTCAACACGTTCCGAAAATAACAAACGAAGAGACTCCCCCAAAAAACGGGCTTTAATTTTAATAATGACAGGCAGATGCCTGCCAGGGCACTTGACGCCCTATAAGCATTCTGATAAGATTCTAAAAAGCGATTCTGTTAAGGCGGCTGACATACAGGGTTAATCAGATCAGGTGGACGGGATCCGCATGTGTCAACACAGCGGATGAGGTGTATATGAAGATTCATCTTCAGAAAGACGCACCTTTCTTCACGCTGACCCTGGCAGCCGTCGTCTTTTTGTGCTCTCTTGCTTCGGTTGCCAGTGCCACGGAAATGGATCTGGCGCGATATTTTTCCATCGAGCAAATGCTCAACGCCGATCCCGGGGAGGATCCACATTTGAAGGTGGAGCCGAGTATCGTTGTGTACTGCCTGTCGGTCTATGAGAACCAGCCTGTGCTCGCGGTTTCGGGGGATGGCGATCCCGTGCCGCCGGAGCCGGTCGAAGAAAAGGGCAGGACGGTATCACGGCGTTCCCGCGTGAAGAATAAATTAATCATGATTCTTCATGAGTTCGCTCTTGGCGGAAAACGCTGAATCACCGGGAACCGGAGTAATGACGGATCGTAAAACAGACGTTGAGAAGCTCATAGCCGAAACCGCGCAGCTCCATGAGGACGGCGAATACAGAGAGGCGTACAACCGCGCCATGGATGCCATGACTCTGGTCGCCGGATTTGCGTCTCTGAAGGAACTCGAACCAGTCGTATTCGTATCCGCGGCAAGAAGCGCCTACTATCTGTCGAATTTCAATGAATGTCTCGAATTGCTCTCACGGATCGACGTCTCGATGGCGCAGTCGGCGTCCGCGGGTGGGAAAGGGGAGGATGGCGCACATCTCCCTCTCGACTCGCGTATTGGAGCCGAGGCGGCGATCATTCGCTCCAACGTCCTCAGAAGGCTCGGGCATTATTCCGAAGCTCTCGAAACGCTCGGTGGCATCCGGCCTGACAGGTTGGTCGGGCTTCCGCCCAGGATCGTCATCGAAGCGCTTCTGGCGCGCGGAGCGTGCAAGTACAACATGGGAATGCCCGGCGAGGCCCGCGAAGAGCTGGAAACCTCGCTCGGGCTGGCCACTCACAATAATGATAGAAGGGCCAGGGCCAGAGTTCTTGTGATGCTGGGGCTCGTGGCGAGATCGATGGGTTTTATGGACAAGGCGGCCGAGTATTTCTCTCGGGGGAAGGATCTCTGCAGGTCTCTCGGCGACGAATATGGAGAAGCGGCGGCGCTGCTCAACGAAGCGATCGTGTTCTATCATACAGGGATGTTCGGCAAGTCGGAAAAATCGGTTTCCAGGGCAAGATCGCTATTCGGGAAAATAGAGTGGTCGCCCGGCATTTGCAGGTCTCTGCTGGTGCAGGGGAATATACGCCGCGAATGCGGAGACTATGAAGGGGCGCTGAAATCCTATTCAAGAGCCGGCAAAATGGCTCGGCAACTCGGTTACCGGAAGGAAACGGCGCTGTTTCTGGCGTATTCCGCCTCAGTGTCGGAAAACCGGGGCGATTACAAGCAGGCGTTGGCGCTTCTGGAAGAAGGCCTCGCGGTGGCTGACATTGTTTCCGCGAAAGGGGAGGTAGCGTCCGAAGTCAGGATGAGAATCGGCCGGGCTCTTCTTAAGGACGGCAAAATCGCCGAAGCGGAAAAGTATCTTGAATCCTCGCTGTCCCTGGCTGAATCGAACAGGGACAGCTTGTGCGAAGGGCTGGTTTTCAGGGAGATCGGCACCCTAAAGTTTCATTCAGGATCGGAATCCGAGGGAAAGAACGCGTTCAGGGAATCGATTAATATTCTGCGCGCCTGCGGCTGCAGCCATGAGCTGGCGAGAACACACCTGATGTACGCCTCAGTATTATCCGGGATCGACGCGCGCGGATTCGAGGGCCGTGAAAAGGTGAGTATGCCGGCGTGTCGGCCCGCTAACGCTGAAGAAGCCATCAGGTGCCTCATGGAGGCCGGGTACCTGCTTTCGGTCATGGACGACGATTTCCTCAGGTCGAAGACGGACGAGCTCCTCGACAGGCTCCTGTCGTTTAAAAGGACGAGGGGGCTTATCAAAACATCGACGGCTGAAAACGGCAGTATCATCAGCATGGGATATGACCCGGAGATAATGATAGCCGGCAGATTGGCTGCCGTTTCTTCGAGCATGATCGAGCTGTGGAAAAAAATAGAATTCGCGGGAACCTTCTCCAAACCAGTCCTTGTGACTGGCGAAACGGGGACTGGCAAGGAATTGGTGGCCGGCCTGATACATGCGGCAAGTGACAGGTCGAAGAAGCCGTTTGTCCCAGTCAACTGCGCCGCCATACCCGACCATCTCTTCGAGAGCGAGTTTTTCGGCCATCGAAAGGGATGTTTTACCGGGGCGGCGACGGACAGAAAGGGCTTTTTCGAGGAAGCCGACGGAGGGACCCTTTTCCTCGACGAGATCGGCGAACTGACTTCCGTTCAACAGGTCAAATTGCTTCGCGTGCTCCAGGAAGGGAAAATAAGAAGAATAGGGGAGAACGTGGAACGACCCGTCGACGTGAGGATAATATCCGCGACGAATAGAAATCTCGAGAACATGATCGATGAATCGACCTTCAGGGAAGATTTCTACTACAGGATAAACGTCGACCAGATACACATCGAACCTCTGAGGAAAAGGCCCGAGGACATCATACCGCTGATTGCCTGGCGGCTCTGTGGCAACGGAAACGAGACGAATGCGGGGCGGACGGTCCGAATTGAGGAGTCGGTCCTCCGAAGCCTTCAGGCATACCACTGGCCTGGCAACGTCAGGGAACTTTTCTCCATACTGGACCGGCTCGCGTATATGGGCCGCGGCGGGGTCATCAATTTTAACATGCTTCCGGAGAGGATCAGAGACCGGTTCGAGGCTGACCGCGGGATCGCCGAGAGCAGGCCCGACATGATGGAACACGGGAGCAAAAACGAGAAACTCAAAAAGGTGATGAACATCTGCCGCGGCAACAAGGCTGCGGCGGCTAGATGGCTCGGTATATCAAGAGGAACCCTCTATAAGGAACTCAAACGCTCAGGCCTCGGGTACTACATAAGGTGACGCTGCAGGTCGTTCTTCATCGAAATAGATTTATAACATCGCCCCCTATCGCTTATCAGTGAAACGATCCCTCGCTGTCGATTCTGTTTACACCGCACACAGTATGCACATATGCAGAAAGATTCCGGAACAATATGCGTGCAATCGACATATGTTCATAATTGTGCTGATGGTGTTCACCTGGTGAACACCCGATTTTACAACCGATGTCGGTCGGGAATAATAGTCCATCGCGGCCTGTTTCAGGCGCCTCGTAACATATTGTGTAATAATATGATGCCAAATGTACGCCAAATGTAGCAATTAATGCGGCGATGCTGGCGATGGCACGATTCCTGATATACAGGTTGGCTGTCAGTCGCTTAACAGTTCCAGCTTTCTGAAAGACCGGGCTTGTTCAGACGGTCTTTCGGTTAAGAACCATCCAGTTTCTACGGTGCCGCTCTGAGTCCCCCCATCGCGCAACCATGCCGTAGACAGTGGTGGTTCTTTTTTATTGTCATCCAAATTATCACGATAAGGGCCTGAACAGGTGGCGAACCGTCTCTGGACACATGAACAGAGGTTTGCGCCGGGAGATCGCGGCAGTCATAGTAAATGACGGCTGAAAACACGGGGCAAGGCTATTCTACGATCTCCCAACATCAATTCAGGCAACATGATGACTGTCTGATGCAGGGTGTATTCGATTTATTAGGATTGTGGGGACCAACATGGCCGCAAAGTGGACCGTTTATTGAATGGTATAACGAGTCGGGGAAGGAGGCGATGCTTATGATATGGATTTAATAAATTTATCAGGAACCGGGGGGACACACAAACGATCAATGGAGGTTGTCATGTTCAGATCAGTAAAAACGTTGATCTTCGTACTTGCCATCATGGCGTTCCTTCTCGGGTCCTGCGGAGAGAATGAAGATATCTCAGATCCCACGGAAGGTGGTGAGCTCGAGGACGATCTGGAGATCGAAATCGTTCCCGTCGATGAGACGGATGTGGAGGATGAGATTGAGACAAGGGTCAGCTACCCCATTTTCGCCTCCGTCATAGAGGAAAAAGGGTACAGGGTCATGATGAGGGAAGCCGCCTGCTACAAGGCCTATGACAAAGGAAACGATAGGATTTCCAATTTGACGATGATCCCGTGCAGGCGTCCTGAATCCGACGAATCGGCGGCTATGATCTATTATTACGAGAGTGAAGGAGAGTATCTTGTTACGGCCGCGGAATATTTCAAGGATGAGGGATACGAAATATCCCATCCTCTCGACATGGAGGCGCTGGAGAATTCAACGCGATATGGATTGGACGGGAATCAAGCGATGCGGATGACGGCCGAAGGCTCCAATGCTCAGGCGTACTGGCAATGTGTTACAAAAGGTTCTGTGTCTACTTGTATCGGGTGTTCTATCAGGTGTTACTTAGCCGGACCCGGATGGGCACACTGTACGACCACCTGTTGCGCCACCGGATTAGTTGTGGCGATATTCAGTTGTCTTTTCACCATATACAGGGCGTGATGTCTATGTTTCGAAATACGCTTTCGCTATTGATAATCTATATGTCCGGGATAATCCTTTTTACGGTGGGCATTGAAATGGGAATACGGGGAGTCGACAGAGGCGTAGCAATGCTGATTGCATTCCCCATCTATGGCGCCATAATCGGAATCGCGGAAGCAATCCGATCGAGGGAAGAAAGTCGGATTGCTGCCGGGCGATATTTGTATTTCGCCATATTCGTCATTACGATATCGATCCTTGCGGCGACATTGCACATGAAGGGAGTGCCTTACTACTGGACAGCCTTGCCTGCGCTCGGGCTCTCCCTTCTGGTCGGATACTTCACGGGCAGGCGGTGATACGGATAACAAGCGCAATCAGGCCTGCATCCTGAATACCGCGGGCCGCCAGGAGGCGGCCCGCGGGAATATCAGCAAAGGCGATCCCGTAATGTCATTTGGATCTGAGCGTCTTGATTTCGTCAAAAACCCTTTTCCTGAAGGGAAGAGAGAGGTAGGACATCTTGATATTGTCGTCGGGGATCGACTCGGTGATCTGTTTGATGGATTCCATGGCGTCCCTGTAAAATGCCGCTGAGGTTTGAACGTCATCGGAATCCAGGAAGAGCAGCGCGAGTTGCCTTTGTATCTGCCATGTGATCTCGCGCGTCCCCATTTTTTTGCTTGTGGCAAGAGCGTTTTCGAAAACCCCTTCGGCGGCGGCGTCGCCTTTCGCGCGGGCAACCGCGCCTTCGGCGAGGAGAAGATAGGGACGAAGGTACTCGCAATGGATCTCGTCGAATATCTTCCGGGCTTCCTTCACGTGCCCGCCCGCGCTGATCAAGTCTCCCTTTTCCACCTCGTAGATCGCAAGGTGTGATAGGGAATCGACGATGTCGTCCCTGTCGTTCGAAGAGGAGAAGTGCGAGAGAGCCTTTAGGGCGCAGGTTATCCCTTGCCTGAACGCGAGCTTCTGGTAATGGTATCGCGACAGGGCGAGTTGCCTGTGACCGAGCATGATCTGATCTGAGTTTCTTTGCGCCTTTTCGCGGAGCTTGCGGGAGTAATGCTCGATCCTGGAACTGAAATGGTCGCCGAGCTGGATATATAACGAAAGTGGTTTCAGGTAGATTGTGAGGTTGACATTGCGCACAGTGGAATTACTAAGAAGCGATTCGGCTTCTTTAACAACATTCATGGATTGTCCGTAGTCGGCAAGGATCCTGTATACTCCTGATAGGTTTTCCAGAATCATAATCATTGAGGTTGATACTCCAAATCTTTTTGCGAGGGAAAGGGCTTCGTTGAGAGTATCAATCATCTGAGGAAACTCCCCTTCTATATAAAATAATCCTCCTAGTACTTCTAAATTTGAAATATTATCTAGTTCGTTTAAAGTATGTTTTGAAAGATTAATCATCTCATCTACATAATATTTTGCTGCTGAATAATCTCCTTGAAGGAATGAAACTAGGTATAGAATATTGTAGGTCTTAATTCTTGTTGTGTCTTTAAGGTCTGAAGTTTCAAAAAGCAAATTCAGTTCCTTGATATATCTTCGCATTTGTTCGATGTCACCTGAAAGCTGAGAGACATATATGATTATTGAAATTATTCTTGTATAAAGATCAGTATTAATATTCTTTATAAGATGTGCCGATTCCTGAAGGAGCTCGATAGAGTTCTTCCTTGTTAGGCTGTAACCTTGCAACATCAATATTTCTGCTACAAGTTCTACATTTCCAGATACTCGAGCGTATTTTAAGGCTAGATCGTAATCTTTATGTGCACCCTCCCTATCAGAAAGATAGATATTCTTTAATCCAACCCAAGTATTTTAAGTATAGAGATTTGTCTGATGGACTATTCTCGCATTCAGCGAGTATGCTGAAATGTGAAGCGGCATCTATTACTGATCCAATCATAACTTCGGCATGTGAAAGAATCTGTAGAAAATGGATTTGTTGAGATAATGATCCGTATGAATTTGCAAAATCATATAGTGAAGAGGAAAGTTCGTAGACTTCATGATACTGGTGTTTATCACTTAGAAAAGATAAAGCTTCGACACCATATCTGATGCATTCTCTCTGTTTCCTTTGCTTCGAGCAGATACCTAGTGATCTCTACACATTTATCCGGATGATTGAGCATCATGAAACGAGCAATTTTACTATTGAGTTTAGATCGTATACCTGAGGATAGATTCTTCAATACGATTTGGCGGTAAAGGGGGATTGAGAAATCCAAATAACCATTTACCATATCGATTAGGTGACTATTTATGAGGTTGTTAATATCCCAAAATAGATCCTTTCCAGAACCGAGGAAGGAAATGAATTCATCAATCGGAACAGGTTCTCTGAAAACAGAAAGAGTCTGGAGTATATTATATTTCCGGTCGTCGAGTTCTTTGAGGGTTATTTCTATCATATCTCCGAGCGTATCTGGAGCTTCGAAATTCTTAAAAAGGACAGTATCGAGACTCCAAGCGGCTCCATCCCAATGTAGGATATCAAGAGAGATGCAATGCTGCAAAAGCATGGAAAGGAAAAGGGGAACACCACCCGACAAATTATGCACGATCTCTATTTGATATTCTGAAAATACTTTACCCCCAAATGATTCAGTAATTAAATTAGATGTTTCATCTTTGATGAAGGGTTTAACGTCCATTTTAGCCACACTGCTATGGGAATTAATCTTTTCGATATAGGATGATTTTGCATTTGATTGCCTACTATCTGTGTCGATTGAAAGAAGAATCCGAACTTTGGAGCCAAGGAGGTTTGATTCATATACGAAGTGATGTACAAATTCGAGAAAATCAATGCCGAACCTTTCTAGCGTCGGGGATTGAGATAAGCACCGGACGCGTTATTGAAAGATCGTGTACATACTGGACAATATTGTCGTGTATCAGTTTCGAGCGATTCTCTCTAATCGAGGATGTATCAAGAAGACTAACTGAACCTAAGGATCTAAGTATATCATTATGGCTTCGAAGAAGATTGTTCTTGGATTCTTCAGTGAGGTTATCACCAAGCAGTTTGATAAAACAGTCTAATGGGTCGGTATTGTACCTAGGGCTGGAAAAATCGACGGTCAGGAAATTTCGAAGCTGTGCACTGACGACTGTTTTATTTATAAGGCTCTTTTTGCCGATCCCAGTCCGTCCTTTGAGCAGGATCGTATTTATCTGAGGGTCGGGACTATCGAGAAAGGAATCGAGCCTGGACAGCTCATCCTTTCTGTTCACGAAGATATTCTCAAAATTAGTTGGACCCTTTTCGCGGCCAGGATCAAAGAAGGGAAGAGATTTCAAGCAGTCTTCAACTTTTCCCGGGCGAAGGGATGGATCTGTCTGGCATAATGATATGATCAGTGACGCCGTGGATGAAGGATTTGCAACGCGGGAAGATGAAAGTCGTTTTTCCAGGAGAGAGTAAGCTTGTCTATAAAATACGTCGTCCAACATTCCCGGGAGCGGAATTTCGATATCTGTCATCGAGGAGATCAGTGTCATTCCAAGGGAAAAGAGGTCGGACGACGCCAGTGTATTCCCCACCCGAAAGCAGCTCGGGAGCTATAAAGGCCAATGTGCCGGAGATCTTTCCCCCCGCGACAGGTCTGTTTACTGCGAGTCCGAAATCAAGGAGTGTAACATGAACGTCGGCCGTGGGATCGTTCGATATCAGGATGTTATCGGGCTTGATATCACCGTGATATATCTCTTTTGCATGGAGATAGTTGAGGGCCGAGAGAATCGATCTTAGTATCGTCTGGAGATATGAATCGTTTGAAGGTTCCGCTAAGAAATCTCTTTATGTTCATTCCCTCTACAAGGTCCATTGTGAAGAACGGCGTATCGTCAGAAGTGAAGCCGAGGTTGTGGACCTTGACGAGGTTCGGATGGTTCAGTCTGGAAAGTATCTCGAATTCCCGTGTCAGGAAATCCTTCGATACAATTTCCCTGGATGAGAGAAGCTTGAGAGCAAGTTCCCTTTCTGCCACACTGTCGAAGACTCTATAGACATTCCCCATCCCTCCTTGCCCAATAGGAGAGATAATTCTGTATCTTGCTGGAAGTCCTTTTACTTCTTTCATAGGAAGATATTAGAGGTAAAAGGGGGAAAAGAGAAATAAAAAACCCTCCGTAAGGAGGGTTTTTGGAGGAGGTATCATCGCAAGGCTATGGTTTATCGAGGAGCGTCATCCGTAATCACTAAAGTGTTCCAACTCGACCTTCGAGGCTCCGTCCTCGATGTACCCGCCGATGTTCTCCCAGAGACCGGTCTCTTCGTTGTGCCAGAGGACGCTGTATCCCGGGGCATCCGAATCGAGCCTGTCGAGGGAGATGGAGAGGATCACGGCCTTGTTGAACTGGATCCCGTGCGGTCCGAGTTCCACGACAGCTTCAGGGTAACGAGGCATGTCGATCGTGATTTCCGTGTCCTCACTCAGGGCACCGGCGGGGAAATAGACGCTGTAGTAACCGTTGCTTACGGTTCCGCCTTCAGCAGCCGAGATCAATGCGGACGAAGCCGATCCCAGCATATCTCTTGATGAGCCCGCGGAGGCGACGAGCTGTGCGAAAAGGGGACTCTCTACACCGGGCATGGTGATTTCCTGTGAGGGGGTAACAGGTGAGTTGGTCCCACAGCCCATGGCAGCCAGTACACTGAGGATGGTCAATGCGGTGAGGAAATTATGGGCTCTGGTTCTTTTCATGCTCGGCACCTCCTAGTGCGGGCTCAGTTGGAAAGCTTTTTATCAAATCCAGTGTTATGACAAGGCAACCCGGGTGCCATGCCTGCGGAAGGGGGCTTCCGGGATCCTGGGGAAGGGAGGCAAATGTCGCTCCGGCAGGTTTTACCGGCGGCCGGCGACGCCCGCAACCTATTGATATCAAATGTTATAAAATGATCGCGATAATCGCCTGGCGGGCCGATCTATTTTCAGAATAGTTGGTTTTTCCACTCTTTGGGCCCGAATAGCGGGGAACCTTTTTTGGGAATATTCCTGATCTTTCGGGGGATATCCATAGTTCGGGGGAGTGATCCTTGGGGTAACCAGATAAATATCAGTCTGTTACGGCTACTGGCTCATATTCGCCGGTTTTGACATTTTCCTTAATGTTCGAAGCGTCTATTCCGTGTTTCTTCATCTTGTATCTCAGCGTTCCCCGTTCCACCTTAAGAAGGTCCGCCGCGCGGGTCACATTTCCACTCGCGGACCTGAGGGCGGCTATGATCGCGCCCTTTTCGATCTCCTCGAGCGAGGCTCCCCTGGGATGGAAGATCGATCCTTATCGTTCCTTCCTGTTCCGTGATGTTGAGAATGATTTCCTGTTCTTCCTTCTTTATCGGAAGATCCTCGGGCCTGATCTCCCCGCGCGAATCGAGGAGGACGGCCCGCTCGATCATGTTGATCAGTTCGCGGATGTTGCCCGGCCAGGAATATGATTCCATGAGCCGGAGCGCCTCCTCCGTTATCCTGATATCCCCCTTTTTCATCCGCTTGGAGAAAAGGGCGATATAATTTCCGGCTATCGGCCTTATGTCCTCCACCCTTTCACGCAGAGGCGGAACCGTTATCTCGATGACATTCAGCCTGTAATAAAGGTCGGCTCTGAATCGTTTCTGCTCGATCAGGGTTTTGAGGTCGCGGTTCGTGGCGCATATGATCCTGACGTCCACGGGAAGAAACTGAGTCCCGCTTATCCGCCTTATCGTCCTGGAATCGAGGAATTTCAAAAGCTTCGCCTGCAGGTTGAAATCGATCTCGCCGACCTCGTCGAGGAATATCGTTCCGCCGTTCGAAAGCTCGAACAGGCCCATCTTCCTTTCCTTGGCGTCGGTGAAGGCCCCCTTCTCATAACCGAAGAATTCGCTCTCGAGAAGGTTTCGCGGGATCGCCGCGCAGTTCACTTCGAGGAACGGCCCGTCCGCCCTCTCGCCCGACATGTGTATGGCCTTCGCGAGGGCGCCCTTCCCGGTCCCGTTCTCCCCGCCTATCATCACGGAGGTAAAATTGCTCCGGCCCACCTTTCGTGCGAGCTCTATCACGGCCGCGATCCTGCTGCTCGTCCCGATCATCTCCTCGAAACCCTCGGGGCCGCTTTTGCGCCTGCTCACCTCGTTCATCTGCTGGCGCTTGCCGAGGCCCTGAGCGAACCCCGACAGAATGATGTTGAGGTCTTTGGTCTCATACGGATAATACAGGGTGTGGCGCGCTCCGAGTTTCAGTGCGAGCCTGTCCACGCCGGCGAGTCCCTCGGGGGCGAACAGGATCAGTTGCGACGAAGCGTCATTCGATCGCCATTCCTTCATCCTCTGCAAACTTCCATCGTCGTTGCCGCCGTTCCAGGCCGCGGTAATGGAAAGGATCAGAAGGGGCGCAGGTTCGCCGGTTTGAGATTCGATGAACCCTTCGACGGAGTCGAATCGTGAAACCGTCCAGCCGGCTTCCTCGCAATCGCGGGCAATCGATTGCCCGGTGGCCGGATCGCAGGAGATCATGTCGAGCCTGAGATTCATTATCACGAATTCCTTCGAGGTGCTTTCGCCGTATGAATTGATGTTTCCACCGGGTAACTGCAAGATACATGCCGTGTTATGGAATTCGTGTGAACGGCGCCGCGAAAGTGAGCACTTGACCGCGGCCGCTCTTATGCTTTTTAATATAAAGATGTTATAAGGTTACAACGTTCCCGGGCGGCGCGGCGTCTCCCGGGGTGGCAGCATCCGGAAGGGATCTTTATGAAAATATCCTGGAAGTATCCTTGCATAATGTGCGTAATTGCCGCCATGTCGATTCAAGGGTGCGGCGATGATCCGGATGTCATGCAGATGCCCGTCATCGACGCGGTAAGCCCCGATTCAGCCGGCGTCGGTGACACGCTGACGATATACGGAAGCGGCCTTCTGACGGATAAAACGCGGATCGAGGCCGCCTTCTCGGCGTGCAATTTCACGAACCGTTATTCGTACCGCGTCGCGGCTCCGTTCGACGTGACATCTTCGCGGATGTCCGTGGTCGTCCCCGACGGCGCCTTTTCGGGGCAGTTGAGGCTTCAGTGGCCGAATCCCGTTTCGAGTTCCGGGCTGTTCGAATTATCGGTTCTGCCCGTCTCCTCCGATCCGGCCGGTTTCGGCGTGATTCAGGATCCGGGCGACGCGGCGAAGATATTTTTCTCCGCGGCCGCGTACGATTTCACCCTCGGGTCGGATGACGAAGCGACGGTTTATCTGCTCGTCCTTTTCAACAGCGCCGTCCCGTCTCCTTCGGGATTTTTCGAATACGACCTCGCCTCCGGATCGCCTTGTTGCCTTCCCGGGGGAACTGAGGGACATGATGCGGCGCGCGTCCCGAGCGGCCCGCGTGTCGAAGGATCGCGGGAGACGAGCGCCGCCGATCGGGGCTCGTCGGCTCGCGGCGAAGCCGCTTCCCGCCGGGCGGCGTCGCGCCCGTTCGATTTCGAAAAGAAGAAAAGAGCGGAATTTTCCGATCTTCTAGAATTCGGTCCGCGTTCCGCACGCTCGGGCCGGGACGCCGGCGCACAGCGCGCCGCCGCGGATACGGCGGTGTTCGACGTCTACGCCAATATCGAAGGCAGCACGATCGAGCCGTCTTCATTCGTTAAGGTCACCGCCGACCTGAAGTATGCGGGCAACCACGTGCTCCTTTACGTCGACCGGGAGACCGACGGTTCCTGCATCTCCGACGCCGAGGCGGTGACTCTTGGAGAGTCATTCGAGACGGGCATCTATTCGATCAACAGGGACGCGTTCGGTCCGGAATCCGACATCAACGGCGACGGGAGGGTGAGCATACTGCTCTCGCCCGTAATAAACAGGCTTATCGAGCCGGGGACCGCTTCGACCGAAGGGTACATCGCGGGATTTTTCCTGCCGGGAGATCTTCTGCCCGGCTGGCTCGATCCATCATGCACCAACGGCATGGAAGTTTTTTATACATTCGTGCCGGATCCTCTCGGGCTGTACGGCAACGTGTACGAGAAGGAGAGGGCTCTGGAGGTCGTCAGGGGTGTGCTGGCGCACGAGTTTCTACACATGATAATGTTCAACCACAGGATATTGATACTCGGGGAGGGGATCAGTGCGAAATACGCGGCCGGGACATGGATCGACGAGGGGCTCGCACACATCGCCGAAGACCTGAACGACCACACCGAGAGCAACATCGCGCGAGCCGGCCTCTTTCTCGAAGATCCGGGGGCCGTCACGCTTATTCACGGGGGCGACGCGCTCGACGAAAGGGGGGCGGTCTTCCTTTTCTTCAGGTATCTCGGGGACCGGTTCGGAGAGTCGATCTTCAGGGAGATAGTGCAGGCCAGGGCCTCGGGCGTGAAAATCGTGGAACTTGCGGCCGGCATGAATTTTTTCGAGCTCTTTTCCGACTGGGCGGCCGCGCTCTACCTCGACGGCACCGGGATCAGCGCCGATCCGAGATTTTCCTATTCATCGATAGACCTCAGGGCGAGATTTCGCGCCGCTCGGGGTCCTTCACGCCGAAGGATGTTTGAGCGCGGTGTCGGGCACGGTCAAATCGATGGGGCCCGAGTACATACTTCTTGAATTCGACGAGGGCTGCCGGAGCGAATTTTACCTGGACTCGGGGATCAATTCCCTGATGAACGCCGTTATCGTGCGGCTGGAGTAGAATGGAAATCAGGATGCCGTTACGGGGCCAGGTCCGATTCGGCCGTTCGACGGCGGATCGGCTCCGATGGCCCATTGGAATTTGTTCCCGCGCGCTGCTCGTCTCGTTGGCGGCCTGCGCCGCCGCTCCACCTTCGAGCGGCCTGTCCGGAAACGATTTCACCATCGAAGGCCGGATAATCATCGACGGACCCTCCCCATTCGACAGGCGTTTCAGGCTTGAAGAGGGGGACGGGCGGGTATGGATAATCTCCGGCCCTCGATTCGAAAGCGATCTCTCGATGCTTGAGGGGCACGACGTGAGCGTCACGGGAAGGGTCGTCCGGATGGATCCCTCGCTTCGCGCGATCGAAATCAGGGGATATCGCCTTCTCCCGGGGGAAGGCATGGAGGCTTTGCACGGCGTGATAAGCGTCGGAGACACGACGGTCTTTGTCAACCGTCTCGATGACGCGAAAGAATTCTGCATGGAAGGCTCTCTCGGGAAAGCCCTGATCGGCTTCGACCGTTTCAGTGTGTGGGTGTGGGGCGAATCCAGGCCACCGGCGGGAGGGAAGCCGGGGAGGATGACGGTCAGGGGTTACGCGATACTCGGGCCCGCCGAGTAGGGGTCAAGCGGAGCCCGCTTCGCGGGCGCTTTCCAGATTCGAATACCTGATGAACTCGGATACCTCCAACTGGGCGAAAAAGAGGGCGAGGCGGTCGTGGCAGGGCTGGATCCTTTCCCCGAAGCGCTCGCTCGCGGCTTCCGCGACGCGGCCCACGTCGCTCCTTCCGTCGCAGAGAAGCCATACGGCGCTTCCGATCTCGTCGAGCTTGATCCTTACGTACCTTTTCTTCATCCTCGATTCGACGAGCCTCTTCATGATCCTGTTGGTGAATCTCGGGGCGAGGATCGTGACGATCCCGTCCTCGCCGAGCTCGTGTTCCACGAGGCGTTCCGGCACGAGCGTCAGAAGGTTCACTTCGGATCTTGTCTTCTTCTTCTTTTTAAACATTGCCTTTTCCGTGTCGGGGCCCGGCGTGAAATGAGGCGCGGCGCAGGCCCTGAGCCCGCGCCGCGCCCTTTGACGGCGATTCTATTTCTTTTCGGCTCCGTTCCTCAACGGAATGTTGATCAGGATATACGCGAGCAGCGCGAATACGACGAGGGCGAGCCATGGACTGCCGCCTTCGATGATCTTCGGGATGATCGCGTCGCCCTTTCCGATGACGACCGTGGCGGCGATGATGATGCCCATCAGCGCCTGTCCCGCGATCAGCCCGGAAGCGAGGAGGATGCCGGTGTTTTCGGTTCTTTCCTTGTTAAGGTTTCTCTTCTTCATGATCAAGTCGGTTATCCACTTGATGATGCCGCCGATGAAGATCGCCGACGTCGTGTGGAACGGCAGGTACATGCCGACGGCGATGAGCATCGGGGACGGGGCTCCGATCAGGATCAGCGCTACGGCGAAGAGCGCGCCCATGATCACGAGCGGCCACGCCATCTGACCCGTTATGATCCCCTGCGCCAGCATGGCCATGAGGCCCGCCTGAGGCGCCGGGAGCATCTCTCCGCCGATTCCGCCCATCTTGGCGTACCCGGTGTGGAGAAGCTGAAGGACGAGCGCCATGACGAACGCCGCCGCGATCACTCCTATGATGCAGCCGAGCTCCATCGCCTTGGGTGTGCCGCCCAGCAGGTGCCCCGCCTTGAGATCCTGTATGATGTCTCCGGCGACGCCGCTCGAACAGCAGACCACCGCGGCGACCCCGAGCACCGCCGCCACTCCGAACGCCCCCTTCACTCCGACTATCACCATCAGTATGGCCGCCACGATCAGCGTGGAAAGAGTCAGCCCGGAGATCGGGTTGTTGCTGGAGCCGATGGTGCCGACGAGGAATCCCGCCACCGCGGCGAAAAGGAATCCCGCGACCGTCATGACGAGCGTCGAAACCAGGGCCCCGACGACGCTGCCGCTGAAATGCAGATAGAGGAAGAAAATGGGGATCATGAGGACGACGATCCCGATGATCGCTATTGAATAAGGGATATCCTTCTCGATCCTGCTTACCTCGGCTCCGGAGGAGGCCTTGCCTATCTGCCCGAGGTCCTTGAAGGCGCGGGCGATGCCGGCTCCGAGGGATTTGCGCATCTTGAAAAGGGTGTAGAACGCGCCGACGAGCATCGAGCCGACGGCGAGCGGGCGGACCTGCGAGTTCCATACCGCCCCCGCCGTCGAAGCCAGTCGGTCCCGGCTCCGAACGAGCCGTTGATGAAGATGAACAGGGGAACCATCATCATGTGCCCGAACACCCCGCCCGCGAAGACGATCGCGGCGAGCCTCGGGCCGATGATATAGCCGACGCCGAGCATCGCGGGCGAGGCGTCGGGAGTTTCGACGAATATGCCGCCGGTCGGGTTCAGCGTCTCCCCGATCTGTTTCATGTTGGATGTGAGGAGCCTGAAGTTACTGACCGTCGGAAGGACCCAGAACTGTTTGACGAATCCCTTTATGAGCTGCAGGCCGAACTCGTTCCTGAAGAGCTCGAGGGCCGCGGAGACCCCTATCATGCTGAAAACGTACTTCGCGCCCGTCGCGCCCCCCTGGCCGGCCTTTACGATCTCGGCGCAGGCCATGCTCTCGGGGAAGGGCAGGCTCTTGTCGTCGATCAGCACGCGCCTGAGGAATATCACGAAGAGGACTCCCAGGATGCCGCCGACGAGCATGAGGCTCGTGCTTTCCCAGTAGTGGATGTGATCCCAGATCGGTTCTCCGGTGTCGGGGTTCCTCGCGATGAGGAAAGCGGGGATCGTGAATATCGCTCCCGCCACGATGGCCTCTCCGACCGCCGCGGTCGTTCGGCACGTGTTCTCTTCGAGGATCGTTCCCTTGAAGATTTTCAAAACCGCCATGGCCATCACCGCCGCCGGGAAGGTGGCTGCGACGGTCATCCCCGCTACGAGGCCGAGGTAGGCGTTTGCCGCCCCAAGGATGATGGAAAGGATGGCGCCGAAAACGAGCGCCGGAACCGTGAATTCCTTCATCCTGGTTTCAGGCGACACATAGGGCTTGAACGAACTATCGGTCATCTGATTCCCCCCTTCGACACTAATGACATGGACTGTCGTTTAAATCCGAGCGTGAAGGATCCGACACAGAGAACCCTGATTTTTCGCCATGGTATTAAATTAGTTGCGATCAAGTCAAGATATTCATGATGTCAGGATCCTGACGGTCCGCGCCGCGGCCGCGCGCCGATGCGGCTGCCCAACCCCTTCGCTTCCCGCGCGATACGCCGCCCGGCGGCCCCGGGAACGATTCTTGCCGTCCTGGCCGCGGAAGCCGGGCGGTCGCCGGCATCAAAGGACCTTCATCGAGGGGAAGAGAGACCGTTTATGAATGAGATCACGAACAACCTTCTCGAGTTGATGTGCGGCGCGAGCGGCGCGCGGTGCGCATTCGTCCACGCGAGGGTGCGGAACGAAGGCGGCGAAATCACCGTTTTGAAACACCGGTACGACAGGGCGGATTCGGAACCGGGCAGGAGCCGATATTCCGACAGGCAGATCCGGTTCACGCTCCAGGAGCCGTTCGCGGCGGGGCCGGACGCGGGGCCCGCGGAAACGTTCTTCGTTCCGCGCGAAAGCGCGGGAGTTCCGGCGGCCGTGCCGGATTACATATCGAATCCCCTCAACGGATGGAATGTCGGGAAGCTCGGGACGGATCTCTGGCAATTCTCGACGTCGATGGAGGAGCTTCTCATCGACCTGGTGCTGGGGCTGGGGCCTGCGGACGGAAGAAGACTTCAGGAATCGATCGACGCGGCGGGAAGTTACCTGGAGCTGCTCGGCAGGATCGTTTCGACGGCGGCGGCCGTCCCAGGCGCCGGCTCGCGCGACGGGGAGAATCGCGGCGGCGGGATTTGCGGCGGCGCCGGGTTCGATCCGCCGATGTACGGGATCTCGGAGCAGATGGAGGACCTGAGGGACGCGGTGAGGAAGGTCTCCGTTTCCCTGGTGCCGGTCCTGATCGAGGGGGAGAACGGCACTGGAAAGGAGATAGTGGCCCGCAACATCCACAGGATCGGGAGCAGGAGGGATAAATCGCTCGTGATAGTCAACTGCATGGAGATGCCGGCGACACTTCTCCAGGGGGAGCTGTTCGGGCACATGAAGGGGGCCTTCACCGGGGCGATGCGCGACAGGCGCGGCCTTATGGAAAGCGCGGCGGGCGGCACCTTCTTTCTCGACGAGATCGGCGAACTGCCGCCGAGCCTGCAGGCGTCGCTTCTGCGCGTGATTCAGGAGAAGGAAATAAGAAGGCTCGGCGAAAACGACACCAGGACCGTCGACGTCAGGTTCCTTTTCGCGACCAACAGGAATCTCGCGGAACTGGTGAGGAAGGGAGCCTTCAGGGAGGATCTCTATTTCAGGATAAAGGGGGTGAGGCTTTTCGTCCCCGCCCTGAGGCATCGGAGAAAGGACATACTGATCCTCGCCTCGATGTTGCTCGAGGGGGCTTCGGCGGCGGAGGGAAGAACGGCCCCGGCGATCACCTCGGCGTGCGGCGCGGCGCCTTCTCTCTTATGAATGGCCGGGGAACGTCCGCGAGCTCAAGAACGAGATGGAAAGGATCATCGCTCTTTATCCGGGCGCGAAAAGGATAGATCCGGGGATGCTTTCCTTTGCGGCGGGTGACTCGAAGCCGGCGAGGGAGCCCGGGCCGGAAGGGCCGGCGGGAACCCTGCCGGGGGCCGTTGAAAATCTGGAGCGGAAGATGATCGTCGACGCTCTCGAGAGGTTCTCGGGGAACAGGACGAGGACCGCGGCGGAGCTCGGCATAACGAGGCAGGGGCTCCTTAAAAAGATAAAGCGTTACGGGATGGCGCCGGGGAAGGGCAATTGAGGCGGGGCGCCGCGCGCGGGCGGTTTCAGCGCGGAATTCGTCTTGCCCCTGCATCCGCGCTTTCGTATACTGCGCTCAGTTTTTACGGGGGAGGGATCGTTGAGCAGAGGATCGTTATTGTACAGGTGGAGGCAGGAAATCTTTTCCGGCCTGCTCGGCGGATTGATCCTCGCCATGTCATTTCCCCCCTTCCCGACGCGGCTGCTCTCCGTCGCCGCGCTCGTTCCCGTTCTGCGGTATTTCCTCGTCGTGTTCCCGTCCTTCGGCTGGAGAAAGGGAGCGCTGAAGAGGGGGTTCCTGACCGGTTATCTTTTCGGCATCGCGTTTTTCTCCCTGATGCTTTATTGGATCGCCAACCTGGTCCCCGAATCGAACCTCAGCATGCCCTGGGTCATGATCCCGGCGATCGTGCTGCTCGTCATGTACCTGGCGCTGTTCCCCGGGCTGTTCGCGCTTGTTCTCGCGTGGTTCGTCAGGCGGTTCGGAGCGAAGGCCCTGTTTGCCGCCCCCGCCCTGTGGGCGCTCACCGAATTCATGCGCTCCAGCGGGGAGCTCGCCTTCTCGTGGGGACTGATATCGAGCGCCCTCGTTCCGTACCCGCTTGCCATGCAGGGGCTTTCTTTCTACGGGCCGTTCGGGTTCTCCATGATCATGGTGCTGGCGAACGTCCTGGTGACCTTCCTGTTGTTCGCCGGAACGTACAGGGGACGCGCATGGGCCCTGACCGCGCTGGTGATTATCGCGGGAATTCATCTTTCGTACGGCGCCTTCCGCATCTCGGCGATAGACAGGGACGAGCCGGGGAAGCGGTCCGCCCGGGTCGCGGTCGTCCAGCCGAACGTCGATCTGGCGTTAAAGTGGAATCCCGAGTACCGCGACTCGATCCTTACGCAGGTCGAATCGATTACGAAGGCCTCGGCCGGGGACGGCGCCGTGCTGGTCATCTTCCCGGAGACGGCTGTCCCGGTGTCGATAAGCCATTCGACGCCCTACAGAAGATGGCTGAAAAAGATCGCCGCCGAATCGAAGGTCGATCTTTTCATCGGCTACATCAACCATATCCAGGACGGAGGGCAGTGGCGGGCTTTCAACGCGTGCGGGCTCATCGACCGCAGCGGGAACATAACCGCCGAGTATCACAAGATCAACCTTCTTCCCCTCGGGGAAAGGATTCCATTCAGCCAGTATCTTCCCTTTCTCGAGAAGATCGATTTCGGGCAGGCGAACTTCCGGAAGGGTACGACCCAGACCGTTTTCGACTCCTCGGCGGGGAAGTTCGGCGCTCTGATATGCTTTGAATCCACCTTCTCCGACTACACGAGAAGATATGTGAGTGAAGGGGCGGAGTTCCTCGTGAACGTGACGAACGACGGGTGGTTCGGGAGCGCGCGGGGGCCCCTCCAGCACGCGGAGACGGCGGTGCTGCGGGCCGTGGAGAACGGGGTCACCCTCGTGAGATCCGCAAACACCGGCGTGTCGATGGCCGTCGATCCCGCGGGCAGGGTCAGCCAGAGCATCGGGCTGAACAAGGAAGGCGTGCTCATGGTCCCGGTGAAACTGATCGACAACCTCACCTTTTACTGCAGGTACGGCCAGCTTTCCTTCTTCGTCATGTTTTTCGCGAACCTTTTCGTCTTCCTGCTTCCGGCATTGTTCCATCGGCCGGGACCTCCCGGGGCCCCGGGCCGCTGATTCACGTTGCGGCTTTCATCCGGATATTCTAGGATGATCATGCGCGGGTAAAAGCCGTAAAGGGCGGTTGCCGTCACGGGGGGACGCGGGAAAAGTGAACAGCGACAAGACCGGGACCGACGACCTCAGGAAAAGGATGGTGCGGTCCCAGATAATCAGCAGAGGGGTGCTGGACCCCGGCGTCGTGGACGCGATGAAGAAGGTTCCTCGCGAATTGTTCGTGGGGGGCGCGCTCGCGGGGGCCGCCTTCGACGACACCCCGCTTCCCATCGGATTCGGCCAGACGATATCCCAGCCCTACATCGTGGCGTACATGACCGAGCAGCTCGGGCTCGGGAAATCGGACCGCGTGCTGGAGATCGGAACGGGGAGCGGGTACCAGACCGCCATCCTAGCGTCGATCGCGTCCGCGGTGTATACTGTCGAGATAATAAGCGAGCTGTCCGAAAGGGCGCGCCGCATCCTGTCGGCGCTCGGGTACGGCAACATACATTACCGCACGGGAGACGGTTCGCGCGGCTGGCCCGAAGAGGCGCCCTTCGACGCGATAATCGTGACGGCCGCCCCCGAATCCGTTCCCGAAGCTCTGCCGCGGCAGCTCGCGGAAGGGGGAAGGATGGTAATTCCGGTCGGAGTGGGCGTTCAATACCTTAGAAAGCTCACGAGGAAGGGCGATCGATTCGAAGACGAATCGCTCATCGGAGTGAGGTTCGTCCCGCTCACGGGCGGCATCGAGGAGGGCGGCCGATGACAGGGATCATATATCATCACCTTTTCGGGAAACACCTTCAGGGATACAACCATGTCGAGAGCCCCGAAAGGTACGAGGTCATAATGGAACGGCTTCGCAATTGCCCCTTTTCCGGGGAGCTCGATTTCATCGAAGCCGAGAGCGCCGACGCGAAGCTCCTGGAACTGGTCCACGACGGGAAGTACGTGAACGACATCCTGTCGATGAAGATAGACTCGCCCGTGGTGCTCGACTGGGGCGATACCGTGGCGACGCCGGCTTCGCAGCAGGCCGCTCTCCACGCGGCGGGCGCGGGGGCGCAGGCGGCCCGGCTGGTCCTCGGCGGCGGGATCGATTCGGCATTCTGCCCCGTAAGGCCGCCGGGGCACCACGCGGAAAGGGACAGGGCGATGGGTTTCTGCATATTCAACAACGTCGCGATCGCCGCCTCGTGGCTTATAAGCGAAGGCGGGCTCGGGCGCGTCGCGATCGTCGACTGGGACGTGCATCATGGGAACGGGACCGAGCGGATCTTCTTCGACGACGACAGGGTGCTGTACATCAGCCTCCATCAGTATCCGCATTACCCGGGAACAGGGCATTTCAACAGCGTCGGCGCGGGGAAGGGAGCCGGATACACGATCAATCTTCCCGTCGGCGCGGGGGCGGACGACGCGCTCTATCTCGGGAAGTTTCACGAAAGGATAATCCCCGCGCTGGACGAGTTCAGGCCGGAGTTCATTCTGATATCGGCCGGGTTCGACGCCCACGGGGACGATCCGCTCTCCGGCTGCAGGCTGACGACCGGCGTGTTCGGCGAGATGACCCGGCTTCTACGCGACTCGGCGCGAAAGCACTGCGGGGGAAGAATCGTCTCCCTGCTCGAGGGCGGCTACGACCTGGAGGCTCTGGCCGATTCGGTGGAAAGCCACGTGGAAGCTCTTCTGCCGGAAGCCTGACCTCTCCGCCTCGAAGATCCCGAGCTAATCGGATCAGAGGTAGAGCTTGTATTCCGCCCGGCTTTCGTTTATCGAGCTCACGCGCATTCCCGGCTTGTCGATGATGGGGCATTTGTTCTCGCAGATGCCGCATCCGATGCAGAGGGCCGGGTCGACTTCGGGCAGTTTCAGCGCGAAGGGGGCGCCGTCGCCGCCCCTGCCTTCGACCTCGCGGAATTTTATCGCCTTGCCCGGCGCGGGGCAGTGTTCCTCGCAGACTCCGCAGTTCCTGCCCATCGAATAGGGTATGCACCTGTTTTTGTCGAAGAAGGCGAGCCCAATGCGTATCCGCTGCTTCTCCTCGAGGGTGACGCCGGCGATCGCCCCGGTCGGGCAGACCTGGGAGCAGAGATTGCAGTTGTATTCGCAGTACCCGAGCCTCGGCACCAGCATCGGCGTCCACAACCCCTCGAATCCCGCCTGGGTCAGGGTCGGCTGAAGCCCGTTGGTGAGGCAGACCTTCATGCACTCTCCGCATTTGACGCATGTCTGCAGGAATTCCGGTTCCGGGATCGCTCCGGGAGGCCTGATGAGCGAGGGGTCCGGTCTTTTATGATGCTCTCCGAACCTGACGAGGGGCACGGTCACGAGGGCCGCCGCCCCGGCGACGAGGAGCCTTCGCCTCTGAAGATCGACGTTACCGTCTCCGGTTTTTTTCACGGTCGGATGGATAGCGACGGCCTTGACAGGACATATCTCCCTGCAGTTGTAACAGAGGAGGCATTCCCTGCCCGCCCAGCTGCCGGATGGAAACGGGGTGGCCTCGCCCTGGCAGGCCCTGTTGCACTTGCGGCACGAGATGCATTTGGCACCGTCGACGTCCACGCGGGCCAGCATCTGCTTCGAGCCGACGAGGCCGAGAAGGGCCCCGAGAGGGCAGAGGTAACGGCACCAGAATCTCGGCGCGGCGAAATTCAGGGCGAGGATCGCGGCGAAGATCGACGCGATCAGGATCATCTGCCTGAACACGGGTTGCTCGAACGCCAGCACCGTCCCCGTCATCTTCGAATAAAGCGCGTCGAAAGCGCCCGATACGACCGGGATGTTCAGGCTATAGACGAATTCGAGCGCCGACCTCACGATCCCGTTGACGGCCGGGTTGAAGCCGATGGCGAGCGATCTTATCGTAAGGGAGATCGGATCGAGAAACCCGGCCGTGTTCCACCCGAACAGCGCGGCCGAAAGGATGAAGACGAGTATGAAATACTTGACCTTTCTGAGACGGGGGAACCCGGCCCCGTCCGGGAGACTTGCTCCTGCGGCGCATGCGCAGGAATCCGACCGCCGTGTTCATCGTCCCCAGGGGGCATACCCAGCCGCAGAAAAACCTTCCGAGGAAGACGGTCAGGGCGATGGTGATCAAGCGAGAGAAGGAAAACCGCCCTCACCGCGTGCGACGCGAGAATCGAGCTCAGGGCTATGAGCGGGTCGAAATCGAGGAAGAGCCTGACCGGCAGCCCCAGTTCGTCGTCTCCCTTGTATTCCGTCTGAATGAAGAGAACAAGGAACACGACAAGAAACAGAATCTGGGAAAGCCTTCTTGAATTTTTCATGTTCGCCATTTACAGTTTGATCTCCCCGTATCCTTTGCCCCTGAAATCGACCGAGCCGAGCCCCTTCGCCTGGGCGATCCTCACGTGGGGGAAGGAGAGCGGGTTCGTGTCGAATTCGGCCCCCTCGAAGAGGGATATCCCGAAAGCCTCCATCTTCACCTGGTCCGCGGAGGCGGCTATGGTGTCGAGTCTCACGACGTCGCTGAGCGTTCCACCCTGCGGGCCGTTTATCCTGAGGAGCCGGACGGCGTCCAGTATCGTCAGGGATGGCTTGAAAAAGGCCGTCAGATCGACCACGCACTCGGGAAGCTTCTGATGAAGCAGATCGCGCCTTCCTCCGATGAGCCCCATGAGGTTTTTCATCGAAAGGGTGACGTTGGAAAGGCCGTGATGCTTCGCCACGGGCAGGTTTATTATCTTGTCGGCCTCTATCGCTTCCGTGTAGACCTCCCAGTCCCTGAGTACATCGCCGCCCAGGTCCATCGTCCGGAACTTTCTCTTTTCCATGAATGGGCACCTCCGCTCCGGCCCTTTCGGCCGCCTCGCGGATGCCGCTCGTCTTGTACGTTCGCCTCGCCTCGTTGCAGGCGTTGTCGGCCACGATGACCCTCGACGCCCCCGCCTCCCTGACCATGGCGACGACCGTTTCCACGACGGCGGGATTCGTCGTCGCGGCCTGCTCGGGCCTTCTGTCCCACGAAATGTTCGGTTTCACGAAGACGACGTCGCCCGTCTTCACGAACGAGCCCATGCCCCCGAGCATGTCGACCGCTTTTCTGACGGCGGCCGAGGGGTCGCTTCCCCTTACGACCGCGAAGGTCGTCGGGTCTTCCCCGGGAAGCGAAAGGCCGGCGAGTTTCTCCGCCGGCGTCATGAGAAGGGCCGCGCCTCCTCCGAGAACCTTCATGAAAGTGCGTCGTGTTGCCATAAATCTGTTTCCTCCGGTTCCTGAAGCCGCCGCGCTCGAAGCCCGGCCGGCATCCCGGTCATCCTCCGGCGGCACGGGGCGCGGCAGCCCTCACCGCCCCCGCGGGATTATACGCCGGAAGTATAAACGCAGTTCCGCCGTTCGTAAAGCCCAAACAGGCCCCGCGGGCGCCGAATGAGGCGGCGCGGCGGGCCTGCGAATTAGATTGAAATCGGAATCGCAAAGCATTATCTTCGCCGCGTACTCGTACCGATGAACGGGGCGGATAATGAGCGACACTGATTTCCAGCCGAAGTTGTTTTACCGGAAATTCGATTCCCTGCTTGTGCGCATCGAGGAAAATCCCAGCACGAGGGATCTTCTCTTCCAGATTCTCGACGAACTGGTGCAGTCCTTCAAGAGCGACCTCAGGATAAGGAGCGGGTGCATATACCACATGCAATTCGGCTCCTTCCGCCTCGTCAGGGGACCCGTCGGGGAGCCCGGCGGCGGCTGGCCCGAGACGATGTCGAAGGACGAGCCGGTGTTCAAGATACTTTACCAGCATAAAAGCTACATATTCGCCGATTCCGAAGTCGCCCCGTGGGGCGGCAACAGCATCGCCACGATGCTCGGCGATTTCGACGAATATCTCCTCGTTTTCCGGCTGGACAAGGATTGGGTGAGGGAGACGCTGCAGTTTTCGATGAACACGATCCGAAGCACGATCAATCTCAGCCAGTCCACGAACCGTTTCAGCGCCGACATGCAGGAGGCGTACGAGATTCAGAAGAGCCTCCTGCCCGAGAGCGATCCGAGGTTCGAAGGGTACGACATCTCGGGAAGATCGGTCCCGGCGGAGAGGGTCGGGGGGGATCTTTACGATTTCAACATCCTCGACGAGGAAATCCTCAGCTTCGCGATCGGAGACGCAAGCGGTCACGGCCTTCCGGCCGCGCTTGCTCGCCAGGGATATAATGACCGGCCTGAGGATGGGCATAGAGAACGAGATGAAGATATCCGGCGTGATCAGGAAACTCAACAGGGTCATTCACCAGAGCCGCCTCTCGACCAAGTTCGTTTCGCTCGTATTCGGCGAGCTGGAGCGCAACGGGACATTGGTATACATAAACGCGGGGCATCCCCCGCCGCTGCATTTCAAGAAGGACACGATGAACAGGCTAGACGTCGGCGGTACGATTCTCGGCCCCTTGAGCGATTCCGTGTTCAAGAGGGGGTTCGCCTTCATGGACCCCGGGGACACCCTCGTCATGTACACGGACGGGATAATCGAGATAACCCGCGGCGACGGCGAGATGTTCGGCGAAGCCCGCCTGATCGACCTAGTACGCCGGCATCGCGGCGAGCCTTCACCTATCGTCATTGACGAAATCTACAGATCGGTGATCGAGTTCGGCGGCGGGGACCGGCCCAAGGACGACGCCTCGGTCATAGTGATACAAAGGCTGGATTGACGGGTCGCATCCTCCGGAATACCGGTAATGTCAAGAGTTGTGCGCAAATTCTTATAAGGGTTTGCCCTTCCCTTGACGTATCATCGAAAAACACATAAACTTGCGGGAGCCGCCTCGCGCGGTCCCGGGACCCGCGGGCGCCGGATGGCAAGGATCGTAGCGAGTGTCCGTTGCGGCGTAAAACAGCACGGAGGGACATGATGAGCAAAACACCGAAAGCGAAGGAAGTGCCTGCGGGCAAACTCAGATGGAATTGCCCGCTGACGGCTTTCAATTTCAGGACCACGTCCGAAATAAAGCCGTGCGAGGACATCATCGGCCAGGACAGGGCTCTCACCGCGATCAAGATGGGGCTGGACCTGAAGCACAGGGGATACAACATCTTCATAACGGGTCTCTCGGGAACGGGAAGGACGACGACGATCAAGCATCTTCTCCAGAAGATGGAACACAGGAACTCCGTTCCGCCGGATATCTGCTACATGTTCAACTTCAGGCACCCCGGGACCCCCGTTCTCATCGAACTGAAGGCCGGCGAGGGGATCAGGCTGGCCGCTGACATGGACGGGCTGATATTCGATCTGCAGAGAAAGATCCCCGTGGTGTTCAAAGGCGAATTCTACCAGGGCCGAAGGAAGAAACTCATCGAGAAGTACCAGGAGAAACAGAAGAAGATAATCGCCGCCTTCGAGCAGAATATAAACAAGCAGGGATTCGCGATGGTGAGCGTGCAGGTCGGAACGTCGGTCAGGCCGCAGATAGTTCCGGTCGTTGAAGGCAACCCCGTGGATTACGCGCACGTCGTTCAAATGGTCGAGGAGGGGAAGCTGCTCGCAGAAGAAATTCGATGCGATGAAGCAGAACGCCGAGAACCTCTCCGAAGACATGTCCAAAATCTACGAGCAGATGAAGGATATCGAAAAGGAGATGAAGGAGAGGCTGGAAAAGCTCGACGTGCAGATCGTGCACCCCGTGGTTCACGAGATGATAGAGGAAATAAGCAAAAGGTTCAGGAACGAGAAGCTCACCGGCGAGCTGACGGCGGTCGAGAGGGCCATAATAAGGAAGCTCGACCTGTTCCGCGATACGGAGGAAGAGGAGCAGAAGGAAACCGTGGTCATGGCGCAGGGGGCGGAACCGGGCGAGGATCCGTTCAGCGAATTCAGGGTGAACGTGCTCGTCGACAACTCCGAAACGACCGGCCCCCCGGTGATCATCGAGAATTTCCCGAATCTGATAAACATTTTCGGGGTCATCGAGAGGGATTTCTACCCGGGCGGCTGGGCGAAGACCGATCACATGAACATCAGGGCGGGTGCGTTTCAGAGGGCGAACGGCGGGTATCTCGTTCTCAACGCGATGGACGTCTTCACGGAGGCGGGGGTCTGGCAGATACTGAAGAGGTCCCTGAAGAGCTCCGAATCGATCATCCAGAGTTACGACGCGTTCAGTTTCATAAGCACCTCCGCGCTGAAGCCCGAACCCATACCCATGGCGACCAAGATAGTTCTGATCGGGGACGCGAGGCTCTACCACATCATCCAGGCTTATGACGAGGATTTCAGGAAAATATTCAAGATAAGGGCCGATTTCGATTCGACCGCGGGCAGGGACCGCGGGCTGATCGATCAGTACGCCGGATTCATAAAATCCCTGTGCGACAAGGACGGGTTGAAGTCGTTCGACCGTTCTGCGGTCGCCGCCGTCGTCGAATTCGGTGTGAGGACCGCGGGAAGGCAGAACAAGATTTCCACCAGGTTCTCGAGGATTTCCGAGGTGGTTCGCGAATCGCATTATTTCGCCGAATCGGCCGGGGACAGGTTCGTGAAGAGGAAGCACGTCGAAGAAGCGCTGGAAGCCCGCAGGAAACGGATCAACCTCTACGAGGAAAAACTCCAGGAGCATATAGAGGAAGGCACGATAATGATCGAGACCTCCGGCGGCGTGGTCGGCCAGGTCAACGCCCTGTCCGTGTACGACATGGGCGATTACATGTTCGGGAAGCCTTCCCGGATAACCGCGAGAGTGTCACTTGGGAACTCCGGGGTTATAAATATAGAGAGGGAATCCGACATGAGCGGGAGCATACACAACAAGGGAGTGCTGATTCTCGGCGGATATCTGAGCGGAAAATACGGTATGGACCACCCGCTCACCCTGAGCGCGAGCCTCTGTTTCGAGCAATCGTACGGCGGAGTGGACGGAGACAGCGCCAGCTCCACCGAACTTTACGCCATACTTTCTGCGGTCTCCGGTCTCCCGATCGCGCAGAACCTGGCCGTTACCGGCTCGATAAACCAGAAGGGCGAGATCCAGCCGATAGGCGGGGTGAACGAAAAGATCGAGGGATTTTTCAGGGTATGCGAATCGCGGGGGCTGAGGGGCGATGAAGGGGTCATGATACCCCATCAGAATGTGCCCGATCTGATGCTCGACCGGTTTGTCGTCGACGCCGTCTCGAGGGGGATGTTTCACATATACCCGGTCAGGGACGTCGACGAGGGAATCTCGATTCTGACGGGAGTCGCCGCGGGGAAGAAGGATGAAGAACGGCAGGTACGCCGCGGGCTCGGTGAACGACCTGGTGCAGAGAAGATTGTACGAAATGGCGCTTGTCTGGAAAAAATTCGGAATGGATGCCAAAGGCAGGGGAGGACGGAGCAACTGAGCCCGGCAGCCCCTTGCGGATATGAACGCGGGATCTCAAAAAGCGTTGAGGGAGGATTCGATGGAATTGAGAAGAACAACGAATGGTTTCATCGCGGCGATGCTCATGGCGGCGGTCCTGCCGGGATGCGCGGGAAAGAAGGATGAATCCGCCGGCCTGCCCGAGATACAGTTGAACGTCAATCTCGTCACGAATCCGTCTTTCGAGGAGTGGGACGGATTCATGCCCGTGGGGTGGCAGATGCGGGTTTTCTCGGGAGAAGGCAAAACCATGAACATGTACGGGAAGAACACCGAACACAGCTTTTCCGGGGAGCATTCCTATTTTCTCAGGGGGCTGAGCTACACGGACAAGTGGATGGTGCTTTTCCAGACTCATCCCGTCAGGCCCGGATACGAGGTGCATTTCTCGGGGTACATCAAGACGGATAATATCCAGCGTGGCAAGGGGCAGGATGACAACGCCAACCTTTTTCTCATCTTCCGGGACAAGGACGGCCGGAGGATCAACGACAGGTATTACGCCGACGCGTGGACCAACCGCAGGGTGGGCACAGGCAATTGGGCGTTCGACGAGGAGAAGGCCGACGTTCCGGACGGGGCCGTGTCGATGGAGATCGGGCTGATCAACCGCATGACGGGGTACGCGTATTTCGACGACATCAGCCTCGTGATACGGACAGAAACTTGTATGGGAGGAAAAGAAAACCAAATTTATCACCTTCCGCTGGCAGCCGCAGCGGCCTTTCCCCGAGGAGGACATGGACAGGGAGGTCAGGCTGGTGGAGGCCATCGCCGGGGAAGTCGGCATAAGGAAAACCGAAAAGAGGATATATTACAGGCTCTATCCCGACGAACAGACGTTTTTCGACGTCACCGGGAGAAAACGCTACCAGCCTTTCACGAGATGGGACGACAGGGAACTGCATTCGCTCGATACGTACGAGGACCACGAAATGATCCATCTCATCCTCTACGACCTCGGGACTCCGCCCTTCGGCCTGTCGAAGGGGCTGGGGTTTCATTTCAGGGCGAAATACAACGGGTGGGACCTTCATAACGCGGCGAAGCAGGATCTTTTCCGCAAGGACCTTCCCGCTCTTTTCAGGACGATCAACCAGAGGGATTTCGCCGATTTCAAGGTGTCGGTGACCATCCCGGCTTGGGGATCCTTCGTCACCTGGCTCATAGACAAGCACGGCATGGACAAGATTCTGGAACTTTACAGGTCGACGAACGAGATAACCGAGGCGGGGCCCTTCAGCGTCCGTTTCAAGAGCGTCTACGGCGTCGATTTCCAGAAGATGGATCAGGACTGGCGCTGGTTTCTTCTCAGGTACGAGTGCGACGCCGCGGCCGATACGATATTCTGATCGATAGGGCGTTTCCGATGGATCGAAGATACAAATTCTGCCCCCTTTGCGGGGACGCGCTGGCGGCCGCGGACGAAGGGCCTCATCCGAGGATGAGATGCGGCCGGTGCGGTTTCATACAGTACATGAATCCGGCTCCCGCGGCGGGGGTGCTGGTAAGGGACGGGGAGGGCAGGGTGCTTCTCGTGCAGAGGCGGTTCGAGCCCTTCGAGGGATTCTGGGTCATTCCGTCGGGTTACATCGAACACGGCGAGGATGTGATGTCCACCGCGGTGCGCGAGCTGGAGGAAGAGACCGGTTTGAAGGTCGAGATAGACGGGATCCACGCCGTCGAATCGTGTTTCGACGACCCGAGGGGCGACACCCTGCTGACGATCTTCCTGGGACACGTCTGCGGAGGGCGCCTTCGCGCGGGAGACGACGCGGTGAGCGCCGGTTTTTTCGCCCCGGACGATCTGCCGCCTATCGGTTTCGATTGCCAGAAAAGAATTCTGGGCCGGCTGTCATGATCCGACTCTTATCGCGAACGTATCCCCGATCTCTATCAGATCGATTATCTCGAGCCCTTTGACGACCTTTCCGACGATCGTGTACCTCCCGTCAAGATGAGGCTGGGCGGTCTGCGCTATGAAGAACTGGCTTCCCGGCGTGTCCTTGCCGGAATGGGCCATGCCGACGGTGCCTCTTTCGTATGTCCGCGCGTTGAACTCGCTTCGCAGGAAATATCCGGCGTCGCCCCATCCGTCGCCGCGCGGGCATCCGCCCTGGATCACGAATCCCGGGACCACGCGGTGGAAATTCAAGCCGTTGTAAAAACCCTCCTCGGCCCGCGCGATTATGCTCGCGACGATGAGCGGAGCGTCGTCTCCGAAGAGCTCGATCTCGATCTGCCCCTTCGAGGTCACGATGGTCATCCTCCTGTTCCCCGTCGGTAGAGCAGATCCGGCGAGGGGCGGATCGCCCCGGTCCCATTTGCCGGACGCCTTCGGATCCTCAGAGAGAACGATGCCGTGGCGCCCCGCCGCCTGAACTGCCGATCCGCGCACCCTGGGGTCCGGGTCGGAGACGGCCTTCCTCAGGATCGAGACCGCCGATTCCTTGCGCTCCGGATCGAGCCCCCTGCCTCCGGCGAGCTGCCCGAGGGCGCCGGTTATCGCCAGCTTGACGTCCGAATCGAGGCGCGTGACGCAGCCTTCGAAGATAGAGCCCAATTCGCCGATCACGCTCGAGGCGACGGTCTTGCCGATCGATTCCACCGATATCGCGGCCACCACCCAGTCGTCCCCCCTAGCCGCCTCGAGAAGCACGTCGACCGGCCTTGCGCCCCCGAAGCCCGAAGGCTCCAGCAGCTGTTCCGGCTTCGGCCAGTTGCCGAGCCCGGCGGCCGCCCCCTCTCTCGCGAAGTGATCGGTTCTCGATTGAAGGGTTTCCGTCAGGAGAACAAGGTCCTCCTTCACGCCCAGGCGGCCGATATGCTCCGCCGCCGCCATCCTGTCGTAGTGGTTCCCCTCCCTGAAGGTCCTGAGCAGGTGCTGCCTCGACTTTTCCCCGCCGGTGCCGAAGACCGCGGCTATCGCCGATCTTCTCACCATGACGGATCCGTCGTCGAGCAGGGGAATGACCTTGTCGAAAAACTTCCCGTCCTCCGAGGCGGCGATCGCGTCGAGGGCGAGCGACTTGAGATAATTGTCGTCGGAAGAGAGGAACATCTCCAGTTTTTCTGCGCTTTTCTTCGTCCCGATGCGTTGAAGCGCCTCGGCGGCCTTTATCCTCATCATCCGCTCGGGATCCTCGAGAAGGGCGGCGATCATGTCGACGGCCGATTTCTCCCCGAGCCTTCCGAGCGCCTCCGCCGCGCGCATCCTGACCTCGGCGTCCTCGCTCGACGAGTAGCGGCGCGATCCGTCCGGCCGCCGCCTTGTAACCGAGCCTTCCGATGGCGTACAGGGCCGAAGCCCTGGCGTGCGGAGCGGGGTCCATGATCGAGTTCACGCAGCTCTCCGCGAAAGACGAATCTCCGAGCACGGCGATCGCCATAGCCGCCTCCGCCCTGAGGGTGGAATGAAAATCGGTCAGATAAGGAACGATGATTTCGCCGGCCGCCTTGAGCCTGGTGAGGCCGAGTGCGCGTATCGCCATCCTCTTATGTTCGACCGGCCCCTTTTTCAGCAGCCTCGGAGATCGATTCGATCGTCAACTGCTCGGTCGATTTCCTGTGGCCGGCAAGCCCGAGGGAAAAGACCGCCGACAGGACCACGTCGGGATCGCCGTCCCTGACCAGTTTTGACAGGTAATAGATCGTGCCGGTGTCGTCGTCGACCCTTCCGAGCACCTCGGCGCACCGGAGCCTGACGAGGGGATCGGGATCCGCGACGAGGGTCCTGATGATTTCATCGAGCCGGCCGGTTCTCCTCCATCAGCGATAGGGCCTTCAGCTTCTCGAGTCCCGCGGAATCATGAAGCAGCCTGTCGTAACGCGACTGGCAGCGCGCAGGCCCTGAAGGCATGCACGAGGCAAGCGCCGTGAAGACCAGGGCGCCGGCGATATCCTTTATCCGAACCTTCATTTCGACTCCTTTTCGGCGTTTAGCGTCAATCTCGCGCGCGTGTCAGGGGGGATTATTGCCTCCGGCCCCCTTTACGCGTATTTTAAAGAGTAGCTTTTTTCGGGATAAAAGTCTTTAAATATCCGTATAACGTATGTCGGCTCCGCCGAACGGTCCGGCGGCCGGTTGACGCAATCAAAGGAGCGATGGATGAAAAAATTCTCTGCCGCGGCGGTCGTGTTCACGGCCGCCCTGTTTTCGGGCTCTTGCCTTTCAGCCTGCACGAATCTTCTCGTCACGAGGGGCGCCTCCGCCGACGGTTCGGTGATGGTCACCTACACGTGCGACGGCGAATTTCATCCGATTTTGAGGTTGATGCCGGCCGGAGATCACGGCCCCGAAGATTACTTCGAGATAAAGGACTGGGACGGGAACCTGAAGGGAAAAGTGAGGCAGCCGGGCAGCACGTATTCGGTTGTCGGCCTCATGAACGAGCGTCAGGTCGTCATCGGGGAGACGACGACCACCGGCAGGGAGGAGCTCGAAAACAAGGAGGGGCTCCTGCACTACTGGTGGCTGATGAGGCTGGCCCTGCAGAGGGCGAAGACGGCGAGGGAAGCGGTCGAGACGATGGGCGCGCTGGTCGAGGAGTACGGATACGCGAGCACGGGCGAGTCCTTTTACATAGGGGATCCAGGGGAAGCCTGGCTCATGGAGATGATCGGCAAGGGGCCCGGCGTGAAGGGCGCGAACTGGGTGGCTCTCAGGGTTCCGGACGGGTACATATGCGCGCACGCCAACATGTCCCGAATCCAGGGATTCCCGCTCGACGACCCCGAAAACTGCCTCTATTCGAAGGACGTCATAGATTTCGCCGTGGAGAAGGGTTATTACGATCCGGCCTCGGGAAAACCCTTCAGCTTCCAGGAGGCTTACTGCCCGGCCAGCCCGCAGAAACTCCGGTACTGCGAGACCCGCGTCTGGAGCATCTTCAGGCGGGCGGCGCCTTCGCGCGTATTCTCCCCCGACTACCACAGGGGGGTCGAGGGGGCCGAACCTTATCCGCTCTGGATCAAGCCCGATTCGAAGCTGACGCGCAGGGACGTCTTCGATCTCATGCGGGATCACTACGAGGGGACGGAGTACGACATGACCCGGGGGGTCGACGCCGGCCCGTTCGGATCGCCGAACAGGTGGCGCCCGATGACCTGGACGCTGGACGGGGAGGATTACACGTGGGAAAGGCCCATCTCGACGCAGCAGACGGGATTCTCCTTCGTCTCGCAGTCGAGAAAGGATATGCCGGACGCGATCGGCGGCGTTCTCTGGTACGGCGTCGACGACTCTTATTTCACGGTGTACGTCCCCATATACGCCGGCTCCCGGAGCGTCCCGGAGACATTCGCGCGCGGCGACATGGCGAAGTTCAGCTGGGATTCGGCGTGGTGGGTCTTCAACTTCGTCGCCAACTACGCGAACCTCAGGTATTCCCTGATGAAAGAGGACATACAGGCCGTCCAGAAGGAGCTCGAGGACAATTTCAGCGTGATGCAGCCCGTGATGGAGAAGGCGGCGAAGGAACTGTTCAAAACGGATCCGGATCTCGCCAGGGTCTGGCTCGAGGATTATTCGCGAAGCTCCGCCGACAGGGCGGTTAAGCGTTACGTAGAACTGGCCGAGGACCTTGTCAGAAAATACAACGACGGGTACATCCAGGTCGAGCCGGGCAGGGAGAGGGAGGAAGGATACGGCGAGGAATGGTTGAGGGAGGTGATACAGGCTCAGGCCGGATCAGTTCAAGCTCCGGCGCTGGGACGCCGACTCGCTCGAAACCGATCTGCCGTACTAAAGAGGCCGCGCCGGGCGTTCGCGGAGCGGATCCTGGGCTTCGGCGTCCTGCGCCGTCGCCCGGCCCCGTCCCCGCGCCCACCCAGCGCGGCCCCACCCTGAAGCTACCGTGCTTCCTTGAACCGGCGGCGGATCCCTCGTTAATCCCAGCAGCAGCAGTTTAGTGATCCGGGATTCCCCGCAGATATCGTCACGGTAGAGGCAAAACCTGATTTTTAACCATCCCGCCGCGGCCGGTTTCGTTCGCATCATGGAACGAGGCTCCGCCGTACATGGGATTCGGATTTAAACGGATTCGATGACGATCGTGCTTTAGATATGAGACATACTTTATGTTCCTGATTGCAGTCGCTGCAAGGAACGTTCCACACCGGCGCGCCCGAAGGGCTTTGCCGGAGAGGGGCATCCCGTCGTTTCCGCTTGAGTGTCGACCTTCCCGGAGATGGGGCGCCGAAGGCACGAAAGGGACGGCCACACTCCGGTTTCCTGCACCTCCGGCCTTGGATTGGGCGACGCATTTTGCTATCATCCTGCGATGAGGAATTTCAAACTGACGATAGAGTACGATGGAACCGATTTCCACGGATGGCAGGTGCAGCCGGGCTGCAGGACCGTCCAGGGAGAGTCTGTACAGGGCGTTCGCGGAGTTCGACGCGGGCGACGCGAGGATTACCGGAGCCGGCCGGACCGACGCTGGGGTCCACGCGGCGGGCCAGGTGGCCAGCGTGAAGATCGATATCGGCCTCGGGACCGGCGTCCTGCTCCGAGCGCTCAACGCCAAGCTGCCCCGCGATATCGCCGTGAGAAGCGTCGAGGAGGTCCCGTTGTCGTTCAGCGCGAGGTTCGACGCACTCAGCAGGACCTACAGCTACATATTCATACTGAAGAGGACTGCGCTCTGGAACCGGTATTATTATCCCGTGAGGGGCGGCCTCGATACCGACGCCATGCGCCGATCCCTCAGGGCGCTCGAGGGGGAGCACGATTTCTCGTCCTTCGCGAACGCCGGCGACGATGCCGGGACGATCTGCAGGATGATACGGACCGGCGTCGAAAGATCGGATCCCCTGGTCACCATCTCCGTCACGGCGGACCATTTTCTCTATAAGATGGTCAGGAACATCGCCGGGACCGTGCTGCGGGTCGGGACTGGGCGGGAAGGTCGACATCGGGGCGGGTGCTCGAGGCGAAAGACAGGGCGGCGGCCGGGCCGACCCTGCCCCCGAACGGCCTCTACTTCATTAAAGCCGACTACTGAGCGCCGTTTCCGGGGAGGATGCGGTGCCATGTCGGCCCTCTGTCCTTTCCTTTCCCTTTGCGCCGGCCGCAGCCCGTTCCACAGGAGGCTCGAACCCGTTCCGCCTCCGATCCCCTCCGGCGGGCCGCTCAATTCCGAGTCCCTATTTTTATGGCGAATTAGGTTGGCAGGCGGTACGGATATATGTATAATATCTGCCTCATTTAAGGATCGTCGGACCATCCTTGTTGCGCGATAACAGACGACAGGGTTTTAACTGCCGGGAGGAAATCATGAAGTTCTTTATCGATACGGCGAATATAGCGGAGATCAGGGAAGCGGCCAAGCTTGGGCTTGCTCGACGGCGTGACCACGAACCCGACCCTTCTTTCCAGGGAAAAAGGTTTGTTCCGCGAGACGCTGAGGGAGATCTGCTCGATAGTCGACGGGCCGGTCAGCGCGGAGGTCGTATCGCTTGAAGCCGAGGGCATGGTGAAGGAAGGCAGGGATCTCTGCAAGATCGCCGACAACATAATCATCAAGGTTCCGTGCATCACGGAGGGGATCAAGGCGATCGGCATGTTCAGGTCCGAGGGGATTCAGACGAACGCAACGCTCTGTTTTTCCGCGAACCAGGGACTGCTCGTCGCCAAGGCGGGCGCGACATATGTAAGCCCCTTCGTGGGCAGGCTCGACGACGTCGGGCAGCCGGGAATGGACCTGATAGCCGACCTCGTGACGATATACGGCAACTACGCTTTCGCGACGGAGATCATCGTGGCGAGCATAAGAAGCGTGCAGCACGTCTATGAATCCGCGCTTCTCGGCGCCGACGTAGCGACGATACCGTTCAAGGTGATCGCCCAGCTCGTGAAGCATCCGCTCACCGACTCCGGCATCAAGAGTTTCCTTTCCGACTGGGAGAAGGTGGAGAAGTAGAAGGAGACTTGAAGAGGGTGATCGCGGATTGAGACCTTTTGAATCCAGATGGTCCGGGATGCTGCCGGCGGTGGTCGGCGTGCTGTTCGGCCTGTCGCTCGCGATGCTGATAATCTCGATCGCGCTGGTGCTGCGGGTATCCAGAAACGATTCATTCCTGCCCGAATCCAGGGGGAATATCGTCACCGGCGGGACGGGGATCTTCAGCGGCGAGGCGATCGTGGCCGCCAGGAGCAGGGTCGCGCCGGCGGTCGTGTCGGTGACCGCCTACAGGACCCAGGTCGTCATGGCCAACCAGGGCTGGGACGAATGGTTTCAGCAGTTCTGGGGCGGCAGGTCCGGCGTCTCGCGGCAGCGCTATCCAAGCTACGGTTCGGGGGTCATAGTCAACCCCGAGGGGTACATTCTCACCAACGAACATGTCATACGGAACGCCGACGAGATATTCGTCACGATGAAGGACAGCACGGAGGTCGCCGCGGCCCTTGTCGGCGCCACCGCGGAATTCGATCTCGCCCTGCTGAAGGTGGAGGGAATCGGGCTGCCCTTCGCTCCGCTCGGGGATTCGGACAACCTCGAGATCGGCGAGCCGGTGATAGCGATCGGAAGCCCCTTCACGTACCTTTTCAACGACAACCAGCCGACCGTCACCGCGGGCGTCGTCAGCGCCCTGCACAGGGATGTCAAGCAGGGGGCGAGATCGGTCCAGATATTCAAGAACATGATCCAGACGGACGCGGTGATCAACCCGGGCAACAGCGGCGGGCCGCTGGTTTCGGCGGAAGGGATGGTCATCGGGATAAACACCTTCATCTTCTCCATGAGCGGCGGGAGCACCAACATCGGAATGGGGTTCGCCATACCGGCCAACACGGCCAGGATGGTGGTCGACGAGCTGAGAAGATTCGGCAAGTTCAGGAGCGTCTGGACGGGCCTCGTCGTGAGGGAGATGACCCCCGAGGTGGTCAAGCAGCTCGGGATACCGTTCAACACCGGCCTTGTCGTCACGCAGCTCGAGCAGGGAGGGCCCGGCGAGGACGCGGGCATCGAGGTCGGCGACGTGATCATCGAAATCAACGGGAAAACCATACTCGACGCCACGCAGGCGGAGAGGGCGATATTCGGGCTTCAGGTGGGCGATTCGCTGGACATCGTCCTGTGGCGGAGCGGCAGGACCCTCGCCGTGAAGCTCAAACTGGTCGAGGCGCAGGAGAGGGCATGACCCGTGCGCCCGTCATGGAAGGAGACACCCTTTGATACCTCGTTATTCATTGCCTGAAATCGCGGGGATCTGGTCCGAGAAATACAAATACGATCTCTGGCTCGAGATCGAGATTCTCTATTGCGAGGGGATGGCCGAAGCGGGCCTGATACCGAAAAAGGCCGCAAGGGAGATACGCAGGAAGGGCGCGTACGATATCGGAAGGGTCCTCGAGATCGAAAAGAAAACGAGGCATGACGTCATCGCCTTCCTCACCGACGTTGCCGGGCGCGTAGGCGAGCCGGGGCGGTTCCTCCACATGGGGATGACCAGTTCCGACCTTCTCGACACCGCCCTCGCCTGCCAGATGAGGGACGCGGGCAACGTAAACCTCGTCAAGCTGAAAAAACTCAGGTCCGTGCTCAGGAAGCAGGCGCTGAGGTACAGGCATACGCCCACGATCGGGAGAAGCCACGGGATACACGCGGAGCCGACAACTTTCGGATTGAAGCTCCTCGTCTGGTACGCGGAGACCGAAAGGAACATTTCGAGGCTCGAAAGGGTGATCGCTGGGATTTCGGTGGGGCAGATGACCGGAGCGGTGGGAACGATGTCTCATATAGAGCCGGGCGTCGAGCGCTACGTGATGCGAAGGCTCGGGCTGAAGGCGGCGCCGGTCACGACCCAGATCATTCAACGCGACAGGCACGCCGATTACCTCGCGGCGATCGCGATCATCGGCGCTTCCCTCGAGAAGATGGCGACCGAGATCAGGGGGCTTCAGAGGACCGAGGTGGGCGAGGTCGAGGAGCCTTTCACGAAGGGACAGAAGGGATCGAGCGCGATGCCCCACAAGCGCAATCCGATCCTCGCAGAGAGGGTGGCGGGGATGGCGAGGCTGCTCAGGGGCAATTCGCTCGCCGCGATGGAGAACGTCGCGCTGTGGCACGAGAGGGATATCAGCCATTCGTCGGTGGAGAGGGTCATAATCCCCGATTCGACGATGATACTCGCCTACATGCTGGAAAAATTCACGTGGATCCTCGAGAACCTCCGGGTGAAGAAAGAGGCCATGAAGAGGAATCTCGGTTTGACGGGCGGCCTCGTTTTCTCGGAGCACCTGCTTCTGCTTCTCGTCAGGAAGGGGCTTTCGCGCGAGGACGCCTACGCCATCGTCCAGCAGGCCGCGATGGCGAGCATGGAATCGAAGAGGAGCTTCAGGGAGATCCTCGCCGCCGACCGAAGGTTCACGGACCTTTGCACCGAGACCGAGCTCGGTGAGGCCTTCGATCTCGACGTGCATCTCGCCAGGGTCGATTTTATCTTCAACCGGGTCCTGTCGAAAAAAGCCAGGACCGGGAAAGGAAAACCCGGTTGCTGAAAGGAACTGTGATCATTTCAGGCAGGACCGATGAGCAGGTCCTGCAATCGCTCAGGGATAACGGGCTCAACCTCACTCTCGGCGAAGCGAGAAGGGTCTGCGAACTTCTCGGAAGGGACCCGACGATCGTCGAGCTCACGATATTCAACACGATGTGGAGCGAGCACTGCAGCTACAAGAGCAGCAGGAAGATTCTTGGTGAGATGCTCCCGACGAAGGCTCCCAACGTCGTGATCGGGCCGGGCGAGGACGCGGGCGTGATAAGGTTCGCGGAGGCCGAAGACGGGGACTGGCACTGCCTCGTCATCGCCCACGAGAGCCACAACCATCCCTCGCAGGTGCTGCCCGTCGAGGGGGCGGCCACGGGGATCGGAGGCATCGTCAGGGACGTGTACTGCATGGGCGCCGACGTCGTCGGGGTTCTCGATCCCCTTCGGTTCGGCGATCCGCAAGGGCCGAACGCCCGGCAGACCGTCGCCATCGCGAGGGGCGTCGTCGAAGGCATCGCGCAGTACGGAAACGCGCTCGGGGTGCCGAACCTCGGAGGCGACATCGTCTTCGACGGAGGGTTCGACGAGAACTGCCTGGTCAACGTCGTCGCCCTCGGCATCGTCAGGGAGTCGAGGATCATCAGGAGCAGGGTGCCGAAGGAAGCCGCCGAGAAACCCTACAAGATAGTGCTCGTCGGCAAACCGACCGACGATTCCGGATTCGGCGGAGCGGCCTTCGCCTCCGAGGACCTTGCCGGCGAGGAGGAAACGAACAGGGGCGCCGTCCAGGTGCCCGACCCGTTCCTCAAGAGGGTGCTCGCCGTGGCCAACAGGAGGGTGCTCGATCTCGCCGCCGAGCGGGGAATAGCGATCGGATTCAAGGATCTCGGCGCCGGTGGAATCTCGTGCGTCACCTCCGAGCTCGCCGACGCGGGGGGATTCGGCGTCAGGCTGGATCTCGACATGGTCAACACGGCCGCGGGGCATTTTCCGCCTGCCGTTGTCGCCTGTTCCGAGACGCAGGAGCGCTACGCACTCGCTGTTCCCGCCGACTTCGTGGAAGATGTTCAGAAAATATACAACGAGGATTTCGACCTTCCGCACATATACCACGGCGCGGGCGCCTTCCCCATAGCGGACGTCACCGTGGAAAAGACGTACTCGATAGTGTCGAACGGCGAGGTCGTGTGCGAGGCGCCGGTCGAGGTGATCACGACGGGCATAGCCTACGACAGGGCCCGGAAAAGCAGGAGGGTCCTTTTCGAGGAGCCGGCCCCCGGGGAAGGCCGCCGGCTTTACGACGATTTTCTCAAGGTGCTCTCGTCGCCCAATATCGCCTCCAAAAATCACGTCTTCAGGCATTACGATTCCGAGGTGCAGGGACGCGCGGTGCTGAGACCGGGCGAAGCGGACGCCTGTGTTATCGCCCCTCTGCCGGGCCGCAAGACGGGAATTGCCGTCACCGTGGACGGGAATCCGCGCTACGGGATCATCGATCCCTACCAGGGCGGGGCTCTCGCGATCTGCGAGGCTGCAAGAAACGTGGCGGCGGTCGGCGCGGTGCCCTCGACGGTGACCGACTGCCTCAACTACGGCAATCCCGAGATGGAAGAGGTATTCTGGGAATTCCACGAGGGAGTCAGGGGCATCGGAGAGGCCTGCAGGGGCATAGGCCTTCTTTCGCACGAAGGGTATCCGCTCCCGATCGTTTCGGGGAACGTGAGTTTCTACAACCAGGGCGAGAGCGGCAGGGCGGTCCCGCCGTCCCCCATAGTCGCCTGCGTCGGGATCGTCGAGGATTACTCGAAATGCCGTTCGCTCCGCTTCAAGAAAGCGGGCAACGAGGTCTATTGCATAGGCCAGCCGCTCGACGAGCTCGGAGGCAGCGAGTACTACAAAGTGATTTACGGCGCCATCGGGGCCAACGTTCCGGAGGCCGACTTCGTGCGCGAGCGAAACCAGATCAGGACCGTGATCGAGATGCACGGGCTCGGCTGGATCAACGCCTGCCACGACGTCTCCCAGGGAGGGCTCCTCACCGCGGTCGCCGAGATGATCGTCGGAGACGGGAAACAGGACGGGCCTGGCCTCGTGATCGATCTCGACGAATTCGCGCCGTGCGGCCTCGGGCCCGAAAAGGTGCTTTTCTCGGAAACCGGGGCTTTCATCGTCGAGGTGCCGCCCGGCATCGAGAGGGATGTGCTGGCCCTTTGCGCGAGAAACAGGGTGAAGCTTTTCCGCGTCGGCGCGCTGTCCGCGGCGCCCGGGCTCGAGGTGATTTCCGGCGGGCGAAGGCTCGCCGCGTGGGAAAACACGACGCTGCGCGAAGCCTTCATGAACGGCTGCCGCGACATTTTCGGAGCAGGGAAAGGAGATTGAGTGGCGAGATCCTTCAGGGGCAGGGTGGCGATAATCCAGTTCCCGGGCGTGAACTGTGAATACGAAACGGCCGACGCGGTCAGGGCGGTGGGTCTGGAGGCCGACCTGTTCCGCTGGAACGAGGATCCGGCCATTCTCGAGGAGAGCCTGGCAGTCATTCTGCCCGGCGGTTTTTCCTACCAGGACAGGATAAGGGCCGGCGTAGTCGCGGCCAAGGACCATATAATGGACAAGCTGAGCCGGCTCGCGGCGGAAGGCCGACCCGTTCTCGGCATCTGCAACGGCGCGCAGGTCCTCGTCGAATCGGGATTCATTCCCGGCATCCACTGGGAGAGAGTCGACCTTGCTCTCGCGCCCAACGTCATGGCGGACAGGGAAGGGTACTATTGCGACTGGATTTTCCTGCGCAGGGAGGATTCGCCCTGCGTCTGGACCGGCTCTTACGACAGGGAAGAGGTGATTCCGGTCCCCATAGCGCACGCCGAGGGCAGGTTCGTCACCGGCGATCCGGGCATTCTCGATGATATGAGGAAAAACGGGCAGATCGCCCTTCGCTACTGCACCAGCAGGGGGGGAGCCGACGAAAGTTTCCCGGTCAATCCCAACGGATCGGTCGACAACATTGCGGGGGTGTGCAATCCCGGCGGGAACGTGCTCGCCATGATGCCGCATCCCGAGAGGGCAAGCTGGCTGAGGCAGGTCCCCGAGGATCTCCCCGGCGCCTGGGGACGCAGAAGAATGATGGCCTCGGGGAAGTTCGAGAAGATGGAGGATGAGGGGCCCGGCAGGGCTTTCTTCTCGTCCCTTCTCGCGATCGCGGGCACGCGCGGGCGCAAAATCCGGTGGGCGGGGGAAGGAGGGAGACCGATGAAGATCAGGGTGGAACTCCGCGTGAGGCTGAAGGTCGCCGATCTCGTGGCGCAGACGGCCTGGATGACGCTGACCGAGAAGCTCGATTTTTCCGGAAGGCTTCGGGGGCTCGCCCGGTACTCCTACTGGGCCATGGATGCCGCGGGGGAGTCCGCGGAGCGGATCATCGATGAGATCGACAGAGCGGTGAGGCTCGACAGCGCCTTCACGAACCAGAACAAGCATTGCTATTCCCTCAGGGCCCTGGGCGGGCCCGCGGGGAACGGCCTCGAGCGAGGCGACCTGCATCCCGAAAGGGACTTCCCGGTGATGGATCGGGGACTGGATCCGCGAGACGCCCGTCTTCGCCTGCGATCTTCTGATAAGGGAAAAGGACGGGGCCAGGGAGGAAGGTTTCGTTTCGCGGCTGAACGGCAGGCTGGACGGGGTCGAGGTTTCCGCGATGAAGGCCGGCGAGGTCTGGAGAATCCTCTGCGGCGCCCCCGACGGGGAAAGCTCGAAACGCCTCGCCGAGGAGATGGCCGTGACAAGGTCGAGGCGGGAGGGCCTGTTGCTCAATCCCCATTACCAGCGATACGAGTTTATCGGCGTGACCGCGGTGGAAATAAAAAAGGAGCTGAAGGATTGAAAGAGGAATGCGCTGTTTTCGGAATATTCGGCAGCGAAGAAGCGGCCAATATGACATACCTCGGCCTCTATTCCCTTCAGCATCGCGGGCAGGAAAGCAGCGGCATCATAACCTCCGACGGCTGCAGGATGTGCGAGCACAAGGCGATGGGCCTCGTCTCGAAGGTGTTTTCCGACACGATCCTCGGCGAGCTCAAGGGGCACATGGCGATCGGCCACAACAGGTATTCCACGACGGGCATCTCCCACGTGGTGAACACGCAGCCGTTCCTCGTCGATTGCAAGATGGGCAAGATCGCCGTTGCGCATAACGGAAATCTCGTCAACGCGGTCGAGCTCAGGGAAGCGATGGAGGAGGAGGGCTCGATATTCAGGAGCACGATGGACAGCGAGGTGATCCTGCACCTCATAGCCAAAAGCAGGATGAAGGGCACCGAGAACATGGTGATCGACGCCCTCGAGAACGTCAGGGGGGCCTTCTCGCTGATCTTCCTGACGAAGGACGGGATAATCGCCGCGAGGGATCCCCACGGGTTCAGGCCGCTCTGCATCGGGAAATGCGGCGGCGCCACCATAGTGGCCTCCGAAAGCTGCGCCTTCGACATACTGGGCGCGGAATATGTCAGGGAGGTCGAACCGGGCGAGCTGGTGACGGTATCCGCCGGCGGGGTCAGGTCGACGCGGTTCGCCGCCCCCGCGGAGAGGCAGTCGCGGTGCATATTCGAGTTCATCTACTTTTCGAGGCCGGACAGCAGGGTTTTCGGGGAGAACGTAGACAAGGTCAGGCGCAAGCTCGGCAGGAAGCTTGCCGAGGAATCGCCTGCCGACGCCGATATAGTGATCGCCGTTCCGGACTCGAGCAACACGATAGCCCTCGGTTACGCCGTGGAGTCGAAGCTTCCATATGAGCTGGGGCTCATCAGGAACCATTACGTCGGAAGGACCTTCATCCAGCCGAAGCAGAGCGACAGGGACTGGGACGTTCGGATCAAATTCAACACGGTGAAGGGTGTCCTGAAGGGGAGGAGGGTGGCCGTCGTCGACGATTCGATAGTCCGCGGATCGACGATGAAGAAACTGGTTTCCCTGATCAGGCAGGCCGGGGCCGCTGAAGTCCACCTTCGAATAGGTTCCCCCCCGATTACTCATTCCTGTTATTACGGCATCGACACCCCCACAAGATCTGAGCTGATCGCCTCGACTCACTCCATAGAGGAGACCCGCGCCTTCCTGGGCGTCGAGAGCCTGCGCTATCTTTCGGAGGAAGGGCTCCTTGCCTGCGTCGAAGAGCCGGCCAATTACTGCACGGCCTGTTTCACCGGCCGCTATCCGGTCGGCCGTGCCGGGGAATACAGCAAGGACGTGTTCGAAGAGAAGAGGGGATGTGGGGACGATTTCCTCTCCGAGAGGAAATCCGCGAGATGATGGAACTGCCTTCACGCGGGCGGATCGATGAGGCTTTGGATCTGGTCGTCGACGGCGGCGGCGATTTCGCGGAGCTCTTCTTCGAATCGAGGCTGGTTCATTCGATAAGCTGCGATGACGGAAGGATCGAGAGCATCTCGAGCGGGATGGACACCGGATTCGGCCTCAGGGTGATCTCGAACGACAGAACGGCTTACGGTTATTCCAACGTGATCAGCGCCGGGGAACTGCTCAGGATCGGCAGGGCTGTCCTGCGGGATATCGAAAAGAACGGGGGCCGGATGACCCCGCCCGGGACGATGCAGGCCGGCTTTACGCCCGATGTTGCCGTCCCGGCCGAGGGCGTGCCCCTGGGCGAGAAGGTCGCGAGGGTCATGGAGGCCGACAGGGCCGCAAGGGCCGTGAGCCCGGAGATCACGCAGGTGAGGGTCGGTTTCGGAGACATGTCGCAGTCCGTCAGGATCTTCAACAGCGAGGGAGTCGCGGCGGGCGATGACCGGCGGCAGGTGATCTTCACCGTGAGGGCGGTCGCCGCGTCGTCGGGGGACATACAGGCCGCGCACAGGGCGATCGGCGGCAGGAAGGGATTCGAATTTATCGACGGCGACAACGTGCGGGCCCTCGCTGTCGAGGCGAGCGAAAGCGCGGTAAAGATACTCCATTCGGAAGGCTCCCCGGCGGGAACGATGACGGTCGTGCTGGCGAGCCGGGCCGGAGGGACGATGGTCCACGAGGCGATCGGGCACGGCCTCGAGGGAGACGCCGCGGAAAAAGGTCTTTCGATATACAGCGGGAAGATCGGCCGGATGGTCGCATCCCCCCTCATCACGGTGGTCGACGACGCCACCCTGGAAGGTATGAGGGGTTCCTACGTCTTCGACGACGAGGGGGTAAGGGCGGGGAGGACGGTTTCCGTCGAGAACGGGGTGCTGAAGAGATATCTTCTCGATCGGCGCGCCGCCCGGAAGTCGGGGCTCGAATCGACTGGAAACGGAAGGCGCCAGAACTTCAGGTTCAGGCCGATAGTCAGGATGAGCAACACGATGATCGCCCCCGGGCGGCACGACCCGTCGGAGATCATCTCGAGCGTCGACAGGGGGCTTTATGTCGTCAGGATGGGGGGCGGGCAGGTCGACACGTCGAGCGGCGATTTCGTGTTCAAGGTGAACGAGGCGTATCTGATAGAGAACGGAAAAGTGACGAGGCCCGTTAGGGGCGCCACGCTGACAGGCAACGGCCCCGCGGTGCTGAAGGATATAGACATGGTGGGCAACGATCTCGGTTTCGACATAGGCACGTGCGGGAAGGACGGGCAGCATGTTCCCGTTTCCGACGCGCAGCCGACGATAAGGATACCCGGCATAACGGTCGGCGGGGAAGTCTGACGGCGCTATTATGAATAATTCCCCCACGCCGGCCGGCGTATACGATGACGGCATTCTTCCAGGGGTCGAGAAACCCTCGAGGTACATCGACCGCGAGCTTAATCTGTCCGGCCCGGGATTCACCGCCGGGGAATTCAACGTTCTCCTCATTTTCCCCGACCTTTACGAGATAGGGATGACCCACCAGGGCCTGCGGCTCCTATACCACGTTCTTTCATCCAGGGGAATCGGCGTGGAATATGCCTTTGCCCCCTGGCCGGACATGGAGCGGAGGCTCCGTTCGGCGGGCGAGCCGCTGCGATCATGGCAGACCGGCACGCCTCTCGGCCGTTTCGACCTTGTCGGATTTACGTTGCCGTACGAGCTTCATTACACGAACGTCCTCGCTATCCTCGATCTCGCCGGCCTCGCCGCCGAGGCGTCGGCAAGGGGGGAGGACGCCCCCGTCGTCGTGGCTGGCGGCCCCTGCACGTCGAACCCGCTGCCGATAATAAACGCCTTCGACGCCGTCTTCCTGGGCGACGGCGAGGAATCGCTCGCCGAAGCGGTCGATCTTCTTTCAGGCCTGAAACGCTCGGGCGCCGGAAGGAAGCGGATGAGGGAGGCGCTCTCGGGGATCGAGGGGGTCTTCGTGGACGGTGTCACCGCGTCCGCGAAAGCGCGCACCTATCTTTTCCGCGAAGGCGATCTCCCGAGAAAACCGATCGTGCCGTCCGCGTCCATAGTGCACGAGAGGCTCTCGGTGGAACTTCTTCGCGGCTGCACGAGGGGGTGCAGGTTCTGCCAGGCCGGGATGGCCTACAGGCCGAGAAGGGAACGAAGCGTCGACGAGATCGTCAGCGCGGTCTGCGAGGGGCTGGACGCCTCAGGTTGGGAGGACGTATCGCTCCTCTCCCTGTCGACGTCGGATTATTCGAGGTTCGGTGAGCTTTTCGCGAGGCTCGAACCGGAACTGCTTCGGCGCAGGGTCTCCCTTTCGCTTCCGAGCCTCAGGCCCGAGACGATCTGCGAACAGGTAGTGGCCGCATCGGCCCTCGTGCGCAAATCCGGATTCACGATCGCTCCGGAGGCCGGCACGATGAGACTTCGCCGGGTCATCAACAAGGGCATGAGCGACGAAGAGATCCTGCAGGGATGCTCGAACATACTCGAAGCCGGATGGCAGACGCTGAAACTCTATTTCATGATCGGCCTGCCGACCGAAACCGCCGAGGATCTCCAGGGTATCGTGGATCTCGTGAAAAGGATCGTCGCTCTTCCGCGCGCGGGCAGGCGCCTTACGCTCAACGTGTCGGTTTCCCCCTTCGTCCCGAGGGCGCACACGCCGTTTCAGTGGCAGCGGCAGTGCTCGATGGAGGAGATCGCGGAGAAGGAGAGGTTTCTGCGCGAAAGGCTCCGGCACCGCAGCGTCCAGCTCAGCCTCAGGGATCCGCAGCTGTGCGCCCTGGAGGGCGCTTTCGCGAGAGGCACGAAGGCGCTCTGGCCTGTGCTCGTCGCGGCCTTCGAGAGGGGCTGCCGGTTCGAAGGGTGGCGCGACAATCTCGATTTTGGGAAGTGGGAATCGATCCTCGGGGAGCATGGCATGACCCTGGACGGCCTTCTGTCGGGGATTCCCGAGGACGAGGAGCCGCCCTGGGAACGATTCGGCTCGCGGGTCAGCAGAAAATTCCTCCTTTCCGAGATGGAAAAGGCGCGGGTGGGGGAACCCACCGAAGATTGCAGGGTCTCGGAGTGCAACGGCTGCGGCGCATGCCGCGGGGTGGAGGACAGAAGGGCCGGCTCAGCCGCGGCATCCGGCGCCGCGGCAGGTAACCCGGGGGGCACGGCCGGCGCGCGCGAGGAGACATCCGGGGCGGACAGCTCGAAGCCGGTTCCGCCGCGGATCATGGAGGCCGGGGAGAAGGGACCCGATCCCCACGCGGCGCACAGATACCGCTTCGCCTACGAAAAGACAGGCAGGGCGAGATTCCTTTCCCACAGGGAGCTGATCAACATCCTGCATCGCTCGCTCAGGCGATCGGGCCTGCCTCTCGTTTTCACGGAGGGATTCCACCCCATCCCGAAGATTTCGATGGGGCCGTCCCTCGCCGTAGGCATCGAAGGCGAGGGCGAATTTTTCGACGTGGATCTGGAGCGCCCCGCCGGGGTCACCCCCCGGACCTTCGACGGCCTGCTGCCGGAGGGGATCAGGATCACGGGGGCCGCGGGGCCGTTCGGGAGAAAAGAGGGCAAACTCTGCGACGACGCCGTGTACAGGTATGAAATAGATCTTCTGCCGGTCGCGCTCGCGCTCAGCGGGGCCGGCGAAGGCGACCTGCCGGGCGGGGAATCGCGCGGGGGGATGGCCCCGCCGGACGACTCCACGGGCGAAGACGGAGCCAAAAAAGATGACAAACCATGCGGACTGAGTGTAAAATGGAACCGGCTCGGGAGAGAACTCGCATCGATGGGAGGGCCTCTAAGCTCCCCCGGGGAGTTTCTCGAGGATCCCGCCGGATGGCTCGGCCGGAGAATCGATAATATCATCCGGTCGGGGATACCCGTTCCGGACAGAAAGGGAAACGCGCGAAGCTGCGAAGGCTGCGAGGTCATTCCCGGCGGGGGCCGGCACGCCGTCGTGCTTTCCCTGCCCGCCTTCGGAAGGCCCGGGCCGAGGGACCTGCTCCTGGCCGTGATGCCGGGGCCGTTCGCGGAGCTCGCGAGGATAAGGAGAACGGAGATACGCTACAGATCCGGCGATGAATATATCCAACCCATGGATATGGTGAAACAGGGTTTATAATAAGAGGAAGAAATGAAAAAAGAGATTGTTATCAATTACACGCAGAGGGAGATCAGGATCGCCATCCTTGAGGATAACGAACTGGTCGAGTTCCTCATCGAACGGGAGGAGAGCCGGAGGACGGTCGGGGGGATTTACATCGGCAGGATAAACGCGGTGATCCCCGGGATACAGGCCGCGTTCGTCGATATCGGCCAGGAGAAGGCGGCATTTCTGCACGTCAGCGACGTCGCGACCGGAGCGCTCGATCCGGAACTGGTCGACGACGAGGACTTCGAGATCAACACCGGCAGGAAGAGGAAGGATTTCCCCCCCATTGAAAGCCTCCTGAAAAAAGGCCAGGAGATAGTCGTTCAGATAAGGAAGGAAGCGATCGGGACGAAGGGCCCGAGGGTCTCCTCCCAGATATCGCTCCCCGGCCGTTACGCCGTGCTGATGCCGAATCTCGATCATATCGGGATCAGCAAGAAGATAGAGAACCGCAGGGAAAGAAACAGGCTGAGGAACATCATACGCAAGTACCGCCCCAAGGGATCGGCCGTCATAGTGCGCACGGCGGGGAACGGGGTCGAGGAGCAGCAGCTTCGCGACGACATGAAGGCCCTCGAAACGAAGTGGGAGGAGATCGCGAAGAAGATCGAACAGGCCTCTCCTCCGGCCCTCGTTCACGAGGACGTCGACATCACGGTATTCGCGCTCAGGGATCTTTTCACGGAGGATGTCAGCCAGATCATCGTCGACAACAAGCAGGAATGCGACAGGCTCGCGGCCTACCTGAAATCCTTCGCGCCGCACCTCGCGTCGAGGGTGAACTTTTATTCGGAGAAAACCCCCATTTTCGACTATTACGAGATAGAGGACGAAATCGAGAAGACCCTGGAAAGCAAGATCTGGGTTCGCAAGGGAGGGTATATCGTCATAGAGCATACCGAGGCCCTGGTCTCGATCGACGTCAATACCGGTAGGTTCACCGGCAAGAAGAACCAGGAGGACACGATCCTCGAAACGAACCTCATAGCGGCGAGGGAGATCGCAAGGCAGCTCAGGCTCAGGGACATAGGCGGGATTATCGTCATCGATTTCATCGACATGGAGCGCGAGGAGAACCGCAAGAAGGTGTACAACGAATTCCGCAACGCCCTGCGCAAGGATCGCTCCAGGGCCAGGGTCTCGCAGATAAGCGATCTCGGCCTTATCGAGGTCAGCCGCAAGAGGGTGCGCCCGAGCCTTCTCCACTACTACAGCCACGAGTGCCCGTACTGCGCCGGGAGCGGCAAGATCCTCAGCATCGAATCGATGGCCATGAAGATCGAGCACTGGATGAGAAGGATAGGAGCGCTCAAGAAGGTCCAGGGGATGCAGTTCAGGGTGAACCCGGTTCTCGGGATATACATGCGCGAGGAGAAGAGCGAATTCCTCCGCGAACTGGCCGGGCGCTACAGGATGGTCGTCGAGATCATCGACGACCCGAGGCTGCACCGCGAGGACTTCGAGATACTCTCGCTCGACGGCAAGAGAAACCTAAAGGGCGAGTTCGTATAGATCGGGGTACCCCGCGCCCTTCGGGCGCCGTTCGGATCACAACCGGCGAAACCCGGCCGGAACCGCAGCCGCGCGGGCGAGAGCTCGGTTGCAAGCGTCGTCCCCGCCTCGTTTCACACTGGAGGTCCTCATGAAAATATTCGCGGCAACGCTCCTCGCCGCCCTGCTTCCCGCGGCCGCCCGCGGCGCCGACATCCCGGCAAGGCCGGTGGCGACATATTCGATCGTGGCGCGCGACTCCGTAACGGGCCAGATGGGGGTCGCCGTACAGTCGCACTGGTTTTCCGTGGGGGCCATCGTCCCATGGGCCGAGGCGGGAGTCGGGGCAGTCGCCACCCAGTCCTTCGTACAGCCTTCGTACGGGCCGCTCGGCCTGGAGCTCATGAAGACGGGGAGAACGGCCGGCGAGGCGCTGAAGGCCCTGGTGTCCACCGATCCGGGCGAATCGGTCAGGCAGGTGGCGATGGTGGATGCGGGCGGCAATGTCGCCGCTCATACCGGTTCGAAGGCGGTTTTCGCGGCGGGGCACAGGGTGGGAGTCCAGTACTCGACGCAGGCGAATCTGATGGAAAGGCCGACGGTCTGGGACGCAATGGCCCGCGCATACGAAGAATCGAAGGGCGACCTCGCCGACAGGCTCATCGCCGCCCTCGAAGCGGCCGAAAGGGAAGGCGGCGACATAAGAGGCAGGCAATCGGCCGCGATACTCGTCGTGTCGGGCAATAACACCGGAAGACAGTGGGTCGACAGGATCTTCGACCTGAGGGTGGAGGACGATCCCGATCCGGTGCCGGAGCTCAAGCGCCTCGTGAGGCTTCAGCGGGCATATCTGAAACTCAATGAAGGCGACGAATGGATGGCATCCGGCGACACGGGGAAGGCGCTCGAATGCTATAATATCGCGACCACGATCGTCCCCGACGAGGCGACGAACGGCGAAGCCGCCTTCTGGGTCGGCATAACCCTGGCGGGCGTCGGGAGAACGGACGAGGCGGTTCCATGGCTTGCCAGGGCTTACAGGATCGACGCAAGTTGGGCGGAGCTCGTGCCGAGACTGCCGGCGTCCGGGCTTCTCGAAGACAACCGCGCGTTGATCGAAAGGCTCGTCGACGGGATGAAACGGTAATCGTATCGGAATGCCGGCGCCCCGAGGCGCGGCATGAATAAAGCGGGAGGTCTGCCATGCTTGCGAGTTTTTCGATAGTGCCGCTCGACAAGGGCGTGAAGCTCGGCGCGCACGTCGCTGGAATAGTCTCGCTGATAGACGAATCGGGGCTCGATTACAGGATGGGGCCGATGGAGACCACTGTCGAAGGAGGACTACGACGAAGTGATGGATCTCGTGAAAAGATGCCACATGGCGATGCGCGTCGTCTCGTCGCGCGTCATCACATCGATAAAGATCGACGACCGCGAAGGGGCATCGGGGCGTATCGGCGGGAAGATCGCCGACGTCGAGAAGGTGCTCGGCAGGAAAGTCAAAAAATAGGAGAGATGCCATGAAAAGGTTCGCCGCCTTGATATTTTTGATCCTCGCCGTCTCGGCGCCCAGGGCCGGCGCCGTCTCGCTCGTGAAGAAGTGGGAAACGGACAGGGTCTTCAAAACTCCGGAGTCCGTCGTATACGACGCCGAACGGCACATCCTTTACGTGTCGAACATCGGCGGTGGCCCGGAGGACAAGGACGGGAATGGATTCATATCGCAGCTTTCGATGAAAGGCGAGATTGTAAGGCTGAAATGGATCGGGGGGCTCAACGCTCCGAAGGGGATGGGGATTTACGGGACAAGGCTGTATGTCGCCGACGTGGACGAGCTCGTCGAGATAGACGTGGAGAAGGGTAAGGTTCTCGCGAGGCACCCGGCGCCCGGGTCGAAGTTTCTGAACGACGTCGCCGTCGGCGCCGACGGGACCGTGTACATATCGGATTCGGCCGAATCTCAGAACGCGATCTACAGGTTCGACGGGGAGAAGGTGGAACTCTGGGCGATGGCGCCGTCGATAAACCAGCCGAACGGGCTTTTCATCGACGGCGGGAGCCTGGTCATCGGGGTCTCGGGCGATTCGATGTTGAAGCGTGTCGATATCGAAACCGGGAAGATCTCGGATATCGTGACGATCGGCTCGGGCATCGACGGGGTCGCGATGGACGGCAAGGGGAATTTCATCGTCTCCGACTGGAAGGGCAGGACAATGCTGGTCGAGCCTTCGGGCGGGATCTATGTCCTTCTGGACACCGCCGCGGCCGGCGTAAACTCGGCGGACATCTGTTTCCTGCCGAAATGGAAGATGCTGCTCATCCCGACATTTTCGGACAACAGGGTCGTGGCGTGCACCCTCCGCTACTGACGTAGGCAAGGCGGGGCCGGTGGGCGAAAAAAATCCGTAAAAATCCGTTGCATTCGTGTCACGCCTGGTATACAATGCCTCAGGTCAGGCCTTTTAATCTGGTCCGGGAGACCAGGAAAGGATCGGTAAAGGTCATCCCTGCAAACCAGCCCATCCTGCCTCTCCGACCGGTGGGATTTTTTTTGCCCTGCCCGGCAAGGAGGTTTTCTTGAAAAAACTCAAAAAAGCCATCGTGATGGACGCCGTTCAGCTTCGGCGGACCATTGTGCGGATAGCTCACGAGATCCTGGAGAGGAACAAGGGCGTCGAAGGCCTTATCCTCGTCGGCATAAGAAAAAGGGGCGTTCCCCTCGCGGAGCGCATAGCGAAGGCGATCGAAAAGGTCGAGGGGAGCTCCGTGCCGGTGGGCGCTCTCGACATCACGCTCTACCGCGACGACGTTCAGATGATAGCGAGCTCGCCGGTCGTCGGGAAAACGGAGATAAACGTCGACATCACGGAGAAGACGATCGTGCTGGTGGACGACGTCCTTTTCACCGGAAGAACCGTTCGGGCCGCCCTCGACGAGCTCGTCGATTTCGGACGCCCGAAGGCGATACAGCTTGCCGTGATGGTCGACAGGGGGCACAGGGAATATCCGATCAGGGCCGATTTTGTCGGCAAGAACGTGCCGACCGCAGCCAACGAGACGGTCGAAGTGCTTCTGAGCGAGATAGACGGGGAGGACCAGGTGGTCCTCAGCGACGTGATCCGCGACGAGGAAAGGAAAAAGGCCGGCCCGGCCGCTCCGCCGAGGAAGAAAAAAACCGCGAAGCGGTGCGAGCCGCGCGCGGTGAAGCCGGCCGCCGCGGCGCGGAAAAAGAAAGCGGCGGCGAGGACTAAATCACGGAAGAAATAACCTTTCCATCCGGACAAGACCGCCGGTCGCCGGAAGGAGGCATTTAAAAAGTGCAGTTCAACCAAAAACATCTCCTGGGACTTGAGGACCTGACGGAGGGGCAGATCACCCAGATACTCGATACGGCCGACAATTTCAAGGAAGTCCTCGGAAGAAAAATCAAGAAAGTGCCCGCTCTGAGGGGCGTGACCATCGCCAACGTCTTCTACGAACCGAGCACGAGGACGAAGATGAGTTTCGAACTCGCGGAAAAGAGGCTGAGCGCCGACATAATAAACTTTTCCAAGGCCACTTCGTCGGTGAAAAAGGGCGAGACCCTGCGGGACACGCTGGAAAACATCAAGGCGATGAAGGTCGATATAGTGGTGATGCGCCACGAATCCTCGGGAGCCCACAGGTTCGCGTCGGAGTTTCTGGACTGTTCGATCGTCAACGCGGGGGACGGGCAGCACGCCCACCCCACCCAGGGGCTTCTCGACATGATGACCCTGAGGGAGCGGTGGGGAACGCTGCGGGGAAAGAAGGTGACGATAATCGGCGACATCATGCACAGCCGGGTCGCGAGATCGAACATCTGGGGGCTTACGAAGATGGGCGTGGAGGTGACGGTGTGCGGACCTCCCACCATGATGCCGGTGGAAGTAACGAAACTCGGCGAGGGCGGCGTGAAGCTTGAATACGATTTGAGAAAGGCGATATCCGGCGCAGACGCCATCAACATACTCCGCATCCAGCTCGAGAGGCAGAAGTCGAAACTCTTCCCGAGCATGAGGGAGTATTTCGAGGTGTTCGGCGTTTCGTGCGACGTGCTGAAGTCGGCTCCCGAAGGGTGCCTCGTGCTGCATCCGGGCCCGATAAACCGCGGCGTCGAGATCGCCCAGGAAGTGGCCGACGGCGACCAGTCGGTGATACTTCCGCAGGTGGCCAACGGCGTGGCGGTAAGGATGGCGGTGCTGTTTCTCATAGCCGGCGGAACGGTCGAAGGGGACGAATTGAATTAAACGGTAACTGAAGACGAGGAGAACTGATGATCAGCTGGAAAGACAAACGCGATTTCTGGATCATGGGCGCCAAGATCGCCGATCCGGCGGGCGGAAAGATCAAGACCGGCTCCGTCCTGGTTCAGAAGGGAATGATCTGCGAGGTGTCCGCGCAGAAAACCCCGGAAACGGACCTGCCCGTGCTGGACGCCGGCGGCCTGGTGCTCGCCCCCGGGTTCGTCGACATACATACGCATCTTCGAGAGCCGGGGTTCGAGGACAAGGAGACGATCGAGACGGGAACGGCGGCCGCGGCTTCCGGCGGGTATACCTCGATCATGTGCATGGCCAACACGCAGCCCGTCGTCGACGACCCGAGCGTCGTCGAATACATCAGGCGCCGCGCCGAGATGTCGGGCCGCTGCAGGGTTTACGTCGCGGGGGCGGTCACGAAGGGTCTCGCCGGCGAGGAGATCACCGAGTTTCACCACCTGAAGAAGGCCGGGGCGGTCGCCCTGAGCGACGACGGCAAATACATAGTCAATTCGAAGGTGATGAGGCTGGCGCTCGAATACGCGAAGATGATCGGGTTGCCGGTCATTTCACATTGCGAGGATCCGTATCTCGCCGACGACGCGCAGATGAACGAGAGCTACGTTTCGACGCGCCTCGGGCTCAGGGGAGCGCCGGCGGCGTCGGAGGAGATCGCGATAGCGAGGGATATAAGGCTGGCCGCCCTCACTGGGAGGGAGGCTTCACATAGCCCATGTCTCGACGGCGGGAGGGGTCGATCTCGTGAGGAAGGCGAAGAAAGCGGGGATCGCGGTCACGGCCGAAGCCTCGCCGCACCACCTTACGCTCGATGAAACCATGCTCGAGAGCTACGACAGGAATTTCAAGGTCAACCCGCCGCTGCGCGGGTCCAGGGACATCGCCGCGCTCAGGGCCGGCCTCAGGGACGGGACGATAGACTGTATAGCCACCGACCACGCTCCGCATACGGAGATCGACAAGCAGGTCGAGTTCAATTACGCCCCATCCGGGATGACCGGGCTTCAGACAGCCTTCGCCCAGCTCAACACGGAGCTCGTCGAAAAAGGCGAAATGGAGCTTGTGGAGCTCCTGCGGCTCCTGTCGGCCGCGCCGGCTTCCGTCATCGGGATACCGGGTGGAAGGCTGGAGCCCGGGTTCCCCGCCGATCTCGTGCTGCTGGATCCGAAGGAGGAATGGGTGTTCGAGAGGGCGATGGTCAGATCCAGATCTTATAACACTCCGTTGATCGGCAAGAAGTTCACCGGCCGGGTCCACGGAGTTTTCCTTGAGGGAAAATGGTATTCCGATGTATCCTGAAATGGACGGGCCGGTGAAAGGATGAAAAGTCCTTCCGGCCGATGACCCTGAACCCTTGCCCCTGGGATGGGGGACCACGGTGACCGGCATGAAAAGAACCTCCCTGTACGGGACCCTCGCGATCGCTCTTTGCGTTCTCGCGGTGGGCCAGTCTTGCGTTTATTTCAACACGATGTACAACGCCAGAAGATTGTACAAGGAAGCCGAGGAGCTGGAGGCGAAGTCCTCGGGCGGGGACAACAGGGCCGCCAGGGAAAAATACAAGGAAGTGGTCGTCAAATGCTCCAAGGTTCTTCAGAACGAGCCCGAGAGCAGCTGGGTGGACGACGCGATATTTCTCATGGGGAAGGCCCTCATAAGGCAGGCGGATCACAACAAGGGGATAAGGAAGTTCCTCGAGCTGACGACCAATTTCCCGGAAAGCGAGTACGTGCCCGAATCCCTTTACTGGCTCGCGCTCGCCAATTTCGAAAAAAAGGAATACAACCAGGCTCTTCTCTACACGCAGCGTTTTCTCAACGGATTCCCCCGGCACGAGCTCCGGCACAGCGTGCTCTTCCTTTCAGGCGACATCAACCTGAAGCTGGAAAACGACAAGGAAGCGCTGAGTTTCTACACCGCTGTCTCCACGGAGGCGTCCGAACGCGAGATCGTGGAGGAAGCGGTGCTCAAGAGCGCCGAGCTTTACTATTTCTTCAAGGACTGGGAGAAAGCCGCCGAAAACTACGGCAAGCTCCTGAGAAAAGGCATTCCCTGGGAAAGGAAATACAGGGTCTCCCTCGCCCTCGCGGATTGCTACGCGAAGATCGAAAAATGCCGGGAAGCCCTCGACATTTACGACGAGATCCTGCCCGACGTCCCCAACGTCAAGGACAAGGGAGCCGTCATGCTGGGCCGGGCTTCGAGTTATGTCTGCATGGATTCCCTGGACCTCGCGATGGATATTTACAGAAACACGGCAAAGCAGTTTCCGAGATCGGATTTCTCGGCCGAAGCCTGGTACCACATGGGCATCATCTACCACGAGAAATTCGATTCGCTGCCTCAGGCCCAGGAGGCGTTCGACATGGCCGGAAAGGAATCCTCCTCGTCGCCGTATTCCCCCCTCGCGCAGCAGAAAGCGACCAGCATAAAGAGGCTCCTCGAACTGCAGAAAGCGGAGTCGGCGGGAGCTTCCGGCGAGCAGATGGCGCAGCGGCGGTTCATGGCCGCCGAGATCCAGTTCACGAGGCTCGGCGAGATCGATCCGGCGCTCCTCAATTACCGGGCGGTAATCGACAGCTTTCCAGAATCGAGCTACGCCGCGAAGGCCGCTTACGCGACGGGGTGGATATACAAAAGGGAAAAATCCGACACGTTGAAGGCGGTGGAGGCATTTACCGGCCTCATATCCCGTTATCCGAGGAGCCAGCAGGCGAAGGGGGCGCTGGAGGAGCTTTTCTCCATGAAAGCCGATGATACCGGGAATATGTGGCAGGCCTACATCGATTCCGCCATGGCTGATACCGCGGCCATCGCCGCCGAGCTGGCGACCAGGCGCGCGTCGCACGTGGCGGACAGCCTCGCCATGGCCGCCCGGCATCTCCCGGGGCGCGGGTCGTCCCAGGACCCGGCCGCCGACTTGGCCAGGACGCAGAAGCGCCCGGCTCCGAGGGAGGGAGACAAGGCTGCGGACCAGGCCGGATCGGCCCCCGCCGGCGAGATCAGCGCTTCCATGATGCATATGATGACAAAGGATAGATTCGATAGATTGCGCAGCGAGATGTGGGGGACCGGCGCGGCCGCTCCGGACACCTCCCGCGCGCCGGACGGGCGCTGAGCCGCCCGCGCAGGCGATTTTGAAGGGACGCGGCTTCGGGCAGGCGCGGCGGCCCGCGCTTCAGGGAGACCGGATGAAGGGTAACGCGAAAAGATCGTACAAGGCCAGGGTAAGAAGCAGCGAGCGGATCTCCCCGTCGTGCGGCGTCATCGTGTTCGAGAGGCCGGAAGGTTTTCCCGACGCCCTGCCCGGCCAGTTCGTGTCGGTCAGGGTGTCCGATTCGACCGTCCCGCTGCTGAGGCGGCCGTACAGCATAATGGATCTCACGGACATTGAGCTTGCCCTGCTGGTGAAGGTCGCCGGTAAGGGTTCGGCCATGCTCGCATCGGCCGGGCCGGGCGACGTCATGGATCTGGCTGGACCGCTCGGAGGATCGTCCTTCGCCGATCCCGGTGGGGAGGACGCCGTGCTCGTCGCCGGAGGAACGGGGCTCGCGCCGATGATCTATTCCGCCAGGACATGGAAGAGGCGCGTTGGCCGCGGAAGGTTATATCTCGTCCACGGGGCGGCCTCGAGCGCCGAATCCCCGGACGCCTCCTTCGAGGCGGATTTCGACATGGTCTTCAGGGCCACGATGGACGGATCAGCCGGGTTCAGCGGCGACGTTGTGACGCTCCTCGCGAAACTGCTCGATGAAGGAAGGATATCGGCGCCGCTGCTTTATTCGTGCGGTCCCGCCGCGATGGTCCGCGCTCTCGTCGAAAGGGCGGGCGGCAGATTCAAAAGCCATCACACATCGCTCGAAGCGGTCATGGCCTGCGGAGTCGGGGCCTGCCGCGGATGCACGGTTCCGCTGCGCGAAGAGGGAAGGATCGTTTTCAAGGCGGTGTGCGACGATGGAACGGTGTTCAGGGCTTCGGACATAGCGTGGGAGGAGTGGTGGTGACGGAAGGTAAAAATACCGCTTTCCGCGTGGGGAATGCCGCGTTCATCAATCCCGTCCTCCTCGCCTCGGGGCCGGCCGGGTATGGCCTGGAATATTCGGGGATGATACGCCTCGCGAGGCTGGGCGGGGTCGTGACCAAGACGATATCGCTGAAACCCAGGGCCGGGAACCCCGGTGTCCGTCTGCGCGAAACCGGCTCCGGCCTGCTGAACTCGGTGGGCCTGGAGAACGTGGGCGCCGCGAGATTCTTCGGTGAAAAGCTCCCGGCCATTCTCGAGGCGGGGATAAGGCCGGTCGTGAGTCTCGCGGCGGAGGACTGGGATGACTACACGCTGCTCCTCGACGAGACGTCGGGGCACCGGGATGTCGATGTCGTCGAATTGAATCTCTCGTGCCCGAACGTCGAAAGAGGGGGCATGGCGGTGGGGACCGACCCGGAAAAGGTGGATTCGTACGTGAGAGAGGCGAGGTCGAAGCTTCCCGGGGTCGCCCTGCTTGCAAAGCTCACGCCGAACGTGCAGGACATAGCGAGCCTCGCGGCGGCGGCCGAAGGGGCCGGAGCCGACGGCATAACGGCGATCAACACCGTCCTGGGCATGGATATCGATGTCGCGAATCGCCGGCCGGTTTTCAGGATGGTCAGGGCGGGGCTTTCGGGGCCGGCGATCCTTCCCGTGGCGCTCGAAGCCGTGTGGCGCGCGGCGCGCGCGGTGAAGATACCGGTGATAGGCGCCGGCGGGATATCGTCGGTCGGCGACGCGATGAAGTTTTTCATGGCCGGAGCGGCGGCCGTCCAGGTCGGCACGGCGATTTTTTACGATCCGGGCCTTCCCGAGAGGATCGCGGACGAGCTGGAGCGCACGGGGCTACCCGCGAGGATTTGACCGGTGGGCGGGATCAACAGGAAGGAAGATTCGTGAAGAGAATACCGCGGCTGATAGCCGCTCTCGATGTGGAGACGGCCGCCGGGGCAGCCGGCCTGGTCGGCGCCCTTGCGGGCACGGTCGATTATTTCAAGGTCGGAAGCCGCCTTTTCACCGCCGAAGGGCCGGGGATGATAAGGGAATTGAAGGAGGGCGGCGTCTCGGTCTTTCTTGACCTCAAATTTCACGATATCCCCGCCACCGTCGCCGGTTCGGTCAGGGCGGCGGCCGGACTTGGCGTCGACATGATGACGATTCACACGTGCGGGGGGCTTCCGATGATGAGAGCGGCGGCCGAAGCCGCGATGGAAACGTCGCTGAAAAACAACACGGCAAGGCCGTTGATCGTGGGAGTGACCGTTCTCACCAGCATGTCGTCGGAGGATCTGATCGATGTCTCGTGCTATGAGGGCGATGTCGAGAGCCTGGTCCTGAGGCGAGCGAAGCTCGCTGCGGCCGCGGGGCTCGACGGAGTCGTCGCGTCGGTGCGGGAGGCTTCGGCCATCAGAAGGGAATTCGGCCCCGACTTCGTGATCGTGACGCCGGGGATCAGGCCCGCGGGAGCTGCTTCGGGAGACCAGAAGCGTGTCGCCTCACCGGGGGCCGCGATGGAATCGGGATCGAGTTACCTCGTGGTCGGCAGGCCGATATACGAAGCCCCCTCCCCGAGGGATGCGGCCGAAGCGATCCTCGCGGAACTTCACGGCAAACAGGGTTCGCGTCGCGCAGGGCGCCCGTCCCCGTTATTTCCGGAATACGACCTTCTCGAACTCGTCCCAGAGCGATCTCGACATCGTCACCGCCGGTTTGCGCGACGAATATCCCCTTGTTGTCCTCATCGACATCGTTCGTACCGCGAAGGCGGATCACGCGGCCGCTCCGAAGGACGATTTCGGCCGAGCGGGATCCCTTGTTCCTGATCTCCGCGATATTCGCCAGTTCGATGTTGTAATCTATATCGCGATCTTCGCCGTCGATGAATTCCCAGGTGTATTCCTCGTCGTCGTCCCACCTGATCCTGCCCGTGTAATTCTTGCCGTCCCGCGTGCTCACCGTTCCTTCGAGATAGCCCCCACCGTCGAACCGGTCGTAACGCGTCTCGGCGGGAGCCTTTTCGAGGTCGAGCCTGTCGAATTCGTCCCATCCCACGATGATCTCGCCGATATCGGCGTTCGTTATGATTATCCCCCGGTTCGAATCGTCCACGTCGTTCGTTCCCCTGAGCACCACACTGTCGCCTTTTTTCAGGTGAACGACGGCGCTGCCTGAGTTTCTCCGTTCGATCGCCTGAATGGCGTCGAATTTTATCTTTCTGGTTCGGCGGTCATCCTCGCCGTCAAGGATGTCTTCGGTGAACAGCTCGTCGACATCCCAGCAGATACATCCCGTGAATTCGTCCCCGCGCCTGGTCTGTAACCTTCCCGTAGAGGCGCTCTCCATAAATCGAGACCCGGTCGGCCGGGCCCTGCATGAAATCCACCGATTCGATGTCCTCCCAGTCGAATTCAATCTCGCCTTCGTCCTGGTCCTCGATTATGATCTCCCTTATCGACGTGCCTATATCCGTCGAGCCGTTTTCCAGTTCGACCTCCTTGCCCGATTTCAGGGTCAGAAGGACGGCGTCGTCGCCGGTCACTTCGAGCCTGCTGATGTGCCCGAAGCGGACCCCCGACTGCGCCGAACTGGCGCGATAAGCGTAACTGTCGGAATAACCTACGGTTATGCCGAAGATGGTTATCCTCTTGCGCCTGTCTTCGTATCGCCTTCTTTCGCTTCGGCTCTTTCTGGGGAGGTCCTTGTTGCCGTTGAGGAAATCGACCCACGATCCCTCGTTCTTGTCCCATCGAATGAGGCCTTCGAAAACCTCACCGTCGACGGTGGTGATCTTTCCATATATCCGTCCGCTGTTGTCAGCAAGCGCCGGAGCGGAAAAACAAACGACCGCCAGCGCCGCCATCAGGAATCTCACCGGTTTCATTATGGCAACCTCCGTTTTGAATGTAATTCGCATACTACAATGATTGATACGAGACGCGTCCCCGAATGGTTTCACCGAATATCATTTTTATCCGCTCTTCCCGGGCCGGGGCCGCCGCATCGAAACACACGGGCATAAAGTATGCATCCGGGCCTCTTTGAGGTGTGAAACAATGACTAAAACCTTTCTTGAACTGACAAAGGAATGCAGCCTGACCCTCCCCGAAAGGTACAGGGACGAGGATGTGAGGTTCCCGGACGGGATGGTCGAGCACTTCATAGGCCGGTTCACCCGCGAAGGGGACCTGGTTTTCGACCCGTTCGCCGGGTTCGGCACGGCTCTCGTCGTGGCCGAGCGGATGGGGAGAAGGGCCTTCGGAGTGGAGATCGATCGATCGCGGGCGGAATACATCCGTTCCTGTCTCGCCGAGCCCGGCAATCTCGTGCTCGGCGATTCAAGGAGCCTCCTTTCGCTCGGTCTGCCGCAGTTCGACCTCTGCGTCACCTCCCCACCGTACCCCCACGTCGGAAGGGGGCGGGATAACGATCCCCTGGCGGCCTACACCGGCGCCTGGAAGGGATACGGCGCCTACATCGACGAGCTCGCCGGCATATTCGGGCAGGTGAGGCATCTCATGAAGGATGGGGCCCATGTCGTGGTCGAGGCGGGGAACCTGAAGCTCGAGGCGGGCATTTCGACCTTCGCGTGGGACGTCGCCGGCGCCCTTTCGAAGGTGCTTACCTTCAGGGGGGAAACCGTGGCATGCTGGGACGCCCCCGACTTCGGATACGACCACACCTACTGCATGGTTTTCAGCCGCTAGGGCGTGCCGGCCCCGGCCTTCCGCTCCGCCTTCGGGGGAATCCGCGATGCATTGACTGCTTGACCGTGACCCGCAATTTGATATAATTGAAAAACTTGTGGTTGTATCGTTTACGCCGAAGGCGTTTTCTTCGGTATGACTGGAAAAGAGGAGCCTGATGCGAGTATTGATCACCGGTATCACCGGTTTTGCCGGCAGCCACCTTGCCGAACTGTGCCTTTCCAAAACGGACGTGGAACTGTACGGAATGATACGGTGGAGAAGCCGCATGGAGAATATAGAACATATCCAGGACAGGATCCGGCTTCTCGAATGCGACCTTCGCGACGCCTCGTCGACGAGGGACGTGATAGAGGAAGTGAGGCCCGACAGGATCTTTCACCTCGCCGCGCAGAGTTTCGTCCCCACTTCATGGAAGGCTCCGAGCGAGTCGCTGCAGACGAACATCATCGGGCAGTTGAATATCTTCGAGGCGGTCAAGAAACTCGGCCTCGACTGCCGCATACAGATAGCCTGTTCCAGCGAGGAATACGGCATGGTATATCCGGATGAGGTCCCGATAAAGGAATCCAATCCGCTCAGGCCGCTCAGCCCGTACGGCGTGAGCAAGGTCGGGCAGGACATGCTCGGCTACCAGTACTTCATGAGCTACGGCATGAAGATAGTGAGAACGCGGGGATTCAATCATACGGGGCCGAGACGCGCTCCCGTCTTCGTGTGCAGCGACTTCGCCAGGCAGATAATCGACATCGAGAAAGGCCTGAAGCCTCCGGTCATGGAGGTCGGCAACCTCGAAGCGAAGCGCGATTTCACGGACGTTCGCGACATGGTGCGGGCTTACTGGCTCTCGCTCGAGAAAGGCACGCCCGGGTCCGTCTACAATATCTGCACGGGCAGGAGTTACAGCATAAGGGAGATCCTCGGGAAACTCGTCGAGATCAGCGGAGTCCGCGTCGACGTGCGGACCGACAAGGGCAGGCTCCGCCCGAGCGACGTTCCCCTGCTCGAGGGGGATAATTCGGCGTTCCGGAGGGATACGGGCTGGGAGCCCGTGATACCGATGGATAAGACGCTGGCCGATCTTCTCGATTTCTGGAGAAACTGCCCGTACAGGGTTTAACGGAACGGAATTTCCATGAAAGCGCTCGTTACAGGAGCCTGCGGATTCGTGGGCGCGCACCTCGTGAGGGAACTGCTCGGCGCCGGATATGAAACGACGGCCGTCGATCTGTTCGAGGAATCGTCCCCCGCCCCCGGTGCCTTGCCGGGCGGCGCGGTTTACAGGCGGTGCGACCTTCTCGACGCGGGGGGATTCGCGAAGATACTCTCGGAATCGAGGCCGGAGGCGATTTTTCACCTGGCCGCGCAGGGCTCGGCGGCCGCTTCTTTCGTCGATCCGAGGGGGACCCTCGAGACGAACCTCATCGGCACGCTGAATCTTCTCGAAGCCGAGAGGAAGGCCGGCCTGGGCGCCAGGATTTTCATCACCGGCTCGAGCGAGGAATACGGAAGGCGTTCCCCCGGCGAGATGCCGTTGAAAGAGGAGTGCGCAATGGAGCCGGTCAGCCCTTACGCTGCGAGCAAGGCGGCGCAGAATATCCTCTCCATGCAGTATTACCGCGCGTTCGGAAGCCGCGTCGTCCTTAGCAGAAGCTTCAGCCATACGGGCCCGGGGCAGAGGGAGACCTTCGTGCTCCCCTCCTTCGCCAGGCAGGTCGCGCGGATAAAGGCCGGCCTCGACGCGCCGGAGATAAGGACCGGGGATACGGGAGTGACGAGGGATTTTCTCGACGTCAGGGATGTCGTTCGCGCCTACAGGCTGCTGATGGAAAAGGGCGAAGAGGGGCGGACGTACAATGTTTCGTCGGGCGAAGGGCTTGTTCTCGGCGAGGCTCTCGCGATGCTGATGGCGGCGGCCGGTATAGAGGCCCGCGTGGCGAGGGATCCCGCCCTCGAAAGGCCGGCGGACGTCAGGGTGCTCGTCGGCGACAATGCGAGGCTTCGCGCTGATACAGGATGGAAACGGGAGATATTCGCGGAGAGGATGCTGGACGATCTTTACCGCTGGTGGAGCGGAGCGGTGGATTCCGGAAGGCGGGAACGCGACTGAACACGCCGGGCTCCGGAGCCTTGTTTCGATCCGCCGGCGTTTTTTGGAACGGCAATGAAAGGAAGTGGCGAATGCCAAGGATCTGCATGGTCGGCACCGGTTATGTCGGGCTCGTGAGCGGCGCCTGTCTCGCCGATTTCGGCAATAAGGTCATTTGCGTCGACATAGACGCCGAAAGGATCGGGAGGATCAGGGAAGGCATAATGCCGATTTACGAGCCGGGCCTGAAGGAGCTTGTCCGGCGAAATTTCGAGGCGCGGACGCCTGGAGTTCACGACCGACCTGAAGGCGGCGGTCAGGGCTTCGCAGGTGATATTCTCGGCCGTCGGCACGCCGATGGGGGACGACGGGGCGGCCGACCTGAGCGCCGTGCGCCAGGTGGCCAAGGACGTTGCCGACAACATGGACGAGTACAAGATATTCGTGCAGAAGAGCACGGTGCCCGTCGGCACCTCGGAGGCGGTCGGGAGGATCATAAGCGAGAACCTGACGAAGGATATACCGTTCGACCTCGTTTCGAACCCGGAATTCCTGAGGGAAGGCTCGGCGATAGAGGATTTCATGCGCCCCAACAGGGTCGTGATCGGCGTCGAGAGCGACAGGGCGAGGGAGATCATGAGGGAGATATACAGGCCGCTGTGCCTCCTCGAGACGCCGATAGTCTTCACTTCGATAAGAACCGCCGAGCTTGTGAAATACGCGAGCAACGCCTTCCTCGCGGTCAAGATATCGTTCATAAACGAGATATCCGACCTTTGCGAGAAGATCGGCGCGGACGTCGGCGAGGTGGCGAGGGCGATGGGGCTGGACAAGAGGATCGGCCCGAAGTTCCTTCACGCCGGCGTCGGTTACGGCGGCTCGTGCCTTCCCAAGGATGTTTCCGCGATTTTGCACACCGCGGCGGGGGTCGGAGCAAGGCTTGGATTGATACAGGCGGCGAGCGACGTCAACGAGTACAGGATAGACGCGCTGATGGAGAAGCTGAAGACTGAAATCCCCGAACTCGGCGGGAAGACGATCGCGGTCCTCGGGCTTTCGTTCAAACCCAACACCGACGACCTTCGCCACGCCCCGTCGCTGAAGTTCATCGACAGGCTGAGCGACGAGGGCGCCACGGTTCACGCCTACGATCCGATTTCGATGGACAACGCCAGGAAGGAATATGGCGAGGGAATCGTCTACTTCGACGATTCATACGGGGCCATGAAGGGCGTGGACGCGCTCGTTATAATGACAGAGTGGAACGAATTCAGGCAGCTCGACCTCGAGAGGATCAGGGAGTCGCTCAAGGCTCCGATCGTCGTGGACTGCCGGAATATCTACAAGCCGGCCGTCATGAAGGCGATGGGATTCAGGTACCATTCCTTCGGGAGGCCCGATAACGCGAACGGCTGAACGTCTCCGGCGGGGGCGGACGGCAGGTGGTGAGTGCCGATGAAGAAGATTCTTGTTACCGGCGGAGCCGGGTTTATCGGCTCCAATTTCGCGAGACTGCTTCTCGGGAGTAGGGGCGCCCGGCATGTGGTCGTCCTGGACAAGCTGACCTACGCGGGGAACCTCGAAAACATATCCGATCTCGAGGGAAGGCCCGATTTCGAATTCATAAAGGGGGATATCTGCAACGTAAAGCTCCTCGACGGAATCCTTCCCGGCACCGACGTGATATACAATTTCGCCGCGGAGACGCACGTCGACAGATCGATCATGGAGGCGGGCGGGTTCGTGAAGACCGACGTGGTCGGGACGTACGCGCTTCTGCAGGGCGCCCTGAAGCACGGAGTGCGTCGTTTCGTTCAGATATCGACCGACGAGGTATACGGGAGCATCGCGAGGGGCAGGTTCCGGGAGACCGATCCGCTTCTTCCGAACAGCCCATATTCGGCGAGCAAGGCCGGCGCCGAGATGCTGGTAAGATCCTTTTTCAGGACATACGGCCTTCCGGTCGTCATCACGAGGAGCTCGAACAACTACGGGCCGTACCAGCATCCCGAGAAATTCATCCCTCTTTTCGTCACGAACGCGATAGAGGGGAAGCCCCTTCCGCTTTACGGGGACGGCCGCAACGTAAGGGACTGGATATACGTCGGGGACAACTGCAGGGCGATAGCGATCGCGGGGGAAAAAGGAGTCGCGGGCGAGGTCTATAATATCGGCGCCGGAGACGAGAAGCCCAATCTCGAGATCGCGCGAAAGATCGTCGAACTGGCCGGGGCCGACATGAATCTCCTGACGCTCGTCGACGACAGGCCGGGGCACGACCGGCGCTACGCCGTTGACACGGAAAAGATCCGAGCCCTCGGATGGAGGAAAAAAACCGCCTTCGACGAGGGGATGCGGAAAACGGTCGAATGGTACCGCAACAACGAGGGGTGGTGGATGGCCGTCAAGGAAGGCCGGTTCAAGAGGTATTACAAAAAAATGTACGGCGGCAGGCTTGAAAGTGCCGGCAAGTCCGGCCGCGGCGCTCCGCGTGCATCCCGGAGCGGAAGCGGGGCCGGTTCCGCGAAGGCCGCCGTTCGCGCGGCCCGGAAGGGGAGGAAATGAAGGCTGTCCTCGTCGTCGGCGCCAGGCCGAATTTCATGAAAGTCGCCCCGCTGGTCCGTGAGTTCGCAAGGAGGGGGAACATGGAGACCCTTCTCGTTCACACGGGGCAGCACTATGACCAGAACATGTCGAAGGTCTTTTTCGAGGATCTCGAGCTGCCCGAGCCGGACATCTACCTCGGAGTGGGTTCCGGCAGCCACGCGGAGCAGACCGCGAAGGTGATGGTCGCCTTCGAGATAATCGTCGAGGACCAGCGGCCCGACGTTATCATCGTCGTCGGCGACGTGAATTCGACGCTTGCCTGTTCCCTCGTCGGCGCGAAGCTTCGCATCCCGGTGGCGCACGTGGAGGCCGGGCTGAGAAGTTTCGACCTGGACATGCCGGAGGAGATCAACAGGATGGTGACAGACATCCTGTCGTCCTTCTGCTTCACCACCTCACCCGAAGCCGAGGTGAATCTGAGGCGCGAGGGGGTCGGCGGCGACAGGATATTCTACGTCGGGAACATCATGATCGACTCTTTGCTCCATTACCTGGAGAAAGCCGGCAGATCGACGATCCTCGCCGACCTCGGGCTCGCGGAGCGCGATTACATTCTCGTGACCCTTCACAGGCCTTCGAACGTCGACGACCCGGAGGACCTGAGATCCCTCTTCGAGATGCTGGGCTCCCTCACGGAATATCATCCAGTCATCTTTCCGGTTCATCCGAGGACCAGGAAAATGATCGATTCGGCCCGTCCGCCGTTCAAATCCTCCGCCGCTTTCAGGATGATCGAGCCGGTCGGGTATCTCGATTTCCTCAGGATGATGAAATCGGCGAGCATGGTCATCACCGATTCCGGCGGGATACAGGAGGAGACGACGGTGCTCGGCGTGCCCTGCGTGACGGTGCGCGAAAACACGGAAAGGCCGATAACGATAGAGATGGGCACGAACGTGCTCGCGGGGACCGATCCGCGAAAAGTGAGGGACGCCGCCGTCAGGATCCTGAAGGAGGGTCCCGGGGCGCACGGCATTCCTCCGCTGTGGGACGGAAGGACGGCGCAGCGGATCGCCGACGTTCTCGAAAAGAAATTCTCCCGCCGATAAAATGGAAAACAAAACCGCAGGCAGAGGGTCGCTGACCACCGGGTACCTTTGGACATTCGGTTCGACGGCGCTTCCGCTCGTCAGCGCTTTTTTCGTCTCCCTGATCGTCGCGAGATGGATGGGGCCGAGGGCGATGGGGCTGGTCAACTGGGCGATGGCGCTCGCGACGATCTTCCTTATTCCGGCGAAATTCGGCATCGACGGGGCGGCCTCGAGGCTTGTCACGGAGTACCAGGTCTCCTCGCCGAGACGCATAAGGCAGCTGATAAACAGCTCCCTCATGCTGAGGCTCGCCTTTACCGTCCCCGTGGGCGTCGCGGTGACGGTTCTGGCGCCGCAGCTCGCCGATTTCTTCAGGGAGAAGGAGCTGACGGCCCTCTTCCGGATATGCGGCCTGGTCATCTTCTCCGTCAGCCTGAATGAGCTGGCTGCGCTTCTCATCCTCGGGCTCAACAGGTTCGGGTTCCTGTTCGCTGTAAGGTCCGCGACCTTCGTATTAAGGATAGCCTTGACCGTCGTCGCGGCAAGGTTTGCCATGGGGGCCTCCGGGGTCCTCGGCGCGTATGTCGCCTCCATGCTCGCCGGTACGATCATGGTCTACTGGGTGCTGTGGAGAATGGAGCTTCCGGCCGCCGACCCCGGCGAAACTCCCATGATCCGGAAGCGCCTCCTGCGCCTGAGCGCCCCTCTCGCCATAAGCGGCGCGTCGGTCACGATCTATTCCATCGTCGACAAACTGATGCTGGGGTACTTCAACGGGGCCGATGAGGTGGGCCTTTATTCGATAGCCAGGAACCTGCACGAAACGACTCTTTTCCCGACCTTCGCGCTCGTCATGATGCTCCGGCCCGCGCTGGCGGAGGCCTGGTCAAGGGGTGACATGAAAAGATTCACGGATCTGGTCAACCGATCGATCCTCGATTGCCTTCACTTTTCGCTTCTGGTCGTCGTGGTGTTCGCCTGCCTTGCGTCCCCGATCATTACCGGTCTTTTCACCGACAAGTTCGAATCGTCTACCGGGATCATGCTCCTTTTTCTTCCGATCATAGTATTGAGAGGGATCGGATCTGTGGTTCTTCCGGGCCTGGTGGCCGCGGACAGGGCCGACACGTACGCCAGGCTCACCCTTGCCGGCGCCGTGCTCAATTTCGCGCTGAACATGCTCATGATCCCCGTCTGGGGGGCGAAGGGGGCCGTCATATCGACGCTCATCTCGTATCTGCCGATCGAAGTATTCGGCCTTCGGTCCCTTTACCGGATGGCTCCGGGGTTCTGGGGCCGCCGGGACTGGATCAAGGCGGCAAAATCGAGTCTGTCGGCGACGACGACGGTGCTTCTCTATATGTTGATCGCCCCCGGCTCAGGCAACATCGTTCAGACCATCCTTCACGCTGCAGTCGTATCGTGTTTCTTCTCCGGCCTGCTTCTCCTGAGCCGCGCGATTACCGTGAAGGAACTGATGGAACTCGCGCGCCCACTCATTAAAAGAAGGTAAACGGCGTTTTACGCTTCATGGCGCGTCGCGGAAGGTGCGGCCTTTACTTCTTGACATGCGCGGGCCAATAAACGATTCTTTTCAAGTGACAGGTGAAAAGGGGGAGTGAATTGACCGGTGCCGGAACGATAATCCCGTTTCTCACAGCTTTTGTTCTGGGACTTTTTTTTACGCCCCTTGCCATCGGCATGGCGGTGCGATGGAAGATATGCGAAAAGCCCAACGGCAGGACCTGCCGCGAGATCGCGCACATCGGCGGAGCCTCCATCATAGGGTCGATCGTCTTCGCGCTGATACCGGCCTTTCTGTTTTTCCTGCCGCACAACCTTATGAACCAGGTTTTTCTTCCGATCCTGATAGCGAGCGGATTCCTCGTTTTTCTTCTGGGTATAATCGACGATCTGAGGAGCCTTCACTACATATACAAGCTCTTCTTCCAGATCGCGGTCTCCGTCTTCGTATCGGCGGGAGGGGTCGGGCTTCTTGAGCATTTCGGGCTTACCCACATGTCGCTTCCGACTTCATTCGCGGCATTCGGATTGGCGGCGCTGTGGATGCTGATGATAACCACGTCGTTCAATCTGATCGACGGCATAGACGGGCTCGCCTCGGGATTGGCCGTCATATCGGCGTCGGCCTTCATGATCGCAGGATATGTCTTCGGTCTCGAGATAGTCGTCGCCCTTTCGGCGGTGCTTCTCGGGGCCATGCTCGCCTTTTTACGCTACAACTTTCCGCCGGCCAGGATATTCATGGGCGATTCCGGAAGCCTTTTTCTCGGGCTGATGTTCGGGCTCATATCGCTGCTGCTCATAATACCCGGGCGCGACATGTTTTTCAGGATATGCGGGTGCATAATCGTTCTGAGTATCCCGCTTATGGATACAGTGCTGGCCTTTCTGCGAAGGATCCTTACCGGCCGTCCTCCTTTCGAGGCCGACCATATGCACCTTCACCACATCCTTCTCTACAGGCTCAAATCCATGAGGAACGTCGATTATTTCCTGTGGTCCGCGTCGGCGGTTTTCGCGGCCCTGGGCCTGCTGACGATGATGTCGTCGCTCCACGCGATGGCCGTCGCGCTGCTCCTGGAGATATCGTTCTTCGGATTCTCGCTGAGGGAGATGGTGCATTTCGACATCCCCCTGGAGAAGATCGAGGAACTGCTCGAAAACAGCCAGATCAAGCCTTCCCCGGCCGTTCCGAGAAAGAATTGAGCCCGCGGCATCCGTCGCGAAGATTTCCCGCCCCCGCCGTCCAATCGATGAATATCGATCTCCTCGCCGGCCGTCCGCGCGCGGCTCCGAAAGCTTCGTTTGGCGTTGCCTTTTTTAAGCGCCTGTGATAATTTCTGCATGTGTTCCGTAATCAGGGCGTCTCACGGCAAGGAGCATGGTTGTGACTGGGGGCAGGGTAATAACGACCGGGTGCAGAAACAATGCCGCGTCAATCGTCCGGGCCGCCGGCGTTCTCGAGATCCTTGCCGAGGCTAATCCTGAACGGACCTTCATGGATTTCAGAAGGGCCGAGGACGCGAGATTGTGCAGGGGTAACGACGCCGCAACCCTGTTTTCCCTCCTGTTGAAGGAAAAGATAGACCTCGTGATCGTCGACGCGAACCTCGTTCCGCTGAACCTGCAGCAGGAGCTCGAGATAGTTTCCGCGTCGGAGAGGGGCAATCCGTTCAAGGTCCTGGTTTCCTCCGACGATCTTATCCTGGACGAGAAACCAGACGATGTTCCCATCGCCGTGTCCGATCCGGCGAGCAGGGGGCAGCTTCTCTACTACAGGCCGGATCTATTGCTGGTCGACATCGACGGCGAATTCGACGATCTGGTGTCGATGATGGAACGCGGAGAGATAGGCGGCTTCGTGGCGGACGCATCGGAGGTCGAAGCTCTCGGCAGCCAGGACAGGGTGACCGAGGTTTTCACGCCGTCCATATGCATGCCGTCCGCGGGGCAGGGTGGGCTGGCGCTGGTGGCGCGCAGGAACGACAGGAAAACGAGACAGATTGCCGACAGCGTGAATCATTCTCCTTCATTTCAGGAGATATCGCTCGAGCGGATGTTCCTCGCGGAACTGACAAGGGACGGAAAGGGGCCCGTCTGCGTGCTGTGCAACGTCGACGGGGAGACATTCCAGATCAGCGCGGTCGTCGCCGCGCCGGACGGTTCGGAAAAGATTTCAGGGATGATGCATGGATTCGCCGGGAAGGAGCGGGAGGTAAGCGCGAAGCTTGCCCGCTATCTTCTCGATTCCGGGGCCGACCGCCTCGTGGGAAAATGTTGAAATCGGCTTTCAGCCGGGAAGTGGCAGATGCTGGATAGAAAATTGATAAGGAAGGACACGGACAGGGTAAGGCGCGGGATCGAGGGCAAGCACGTCGATTTCGACCTTGACGGTTTTCTCGCGATGGACGCGGCGATGAGGAATCTCATACAGGAGAGCGAAAAGCTCAAGGCCGAGAAGAACGAGGCGTCCCTGGAGGTTTCGCGGCTGAAGAAGGAGAAAAAGGACGCGTCCGGCATCCTCGAAAGGATGAAGAAAACTTCCGAGAGGATAAAGGAAGTGGACGTCGAGCTGAAGGCCGCCGTCGAAAAACTGGAGGCGGCCGAGCTGTCGATACCGAACATCCCTCACGAATCCGTTCCGGCGGGAAAGGGGCCGCAGGACAATCCGGTCGTCTCGACGTGGGGCGATCCGCGAACGGACGGCGTGGAAACCGCTCTTCCACTGGGAGATCGGGGAAAAACTCGGGATACTCGACATGGCGGCCGGAGCGGCGGTGACGGGCCGCGGATTCGTCGTCCTGCGCGGGGACGGAGCGCTCCTTTCGCGGGCACTCGTCAACCTCTTCCTCGACATTCACAGAAGGCAGGGGTACGAGGAACTGGCCGTGCCCTACCTCGCCAACAGGGACTCCATGACCGGCACCGGGCAGCTGCCGAAGATGGAGGACGACATGTACCACTGCGTGAAGGACGATCTCTTCCTCGTCCCGACCGCGGAAGTCCCGATCACGAACGTCTACAAGGACGCGGTGCTGGAGGGATCGGCGCTGCCGATAAAATGCACCGCCTACAGCCCCTGTTTCAGAAGGGAAGCCGGAAGCTACGGCCAGGACACGAGGGGCCTTATAAGGGTGCATCAGTTCGACAAGGTCGAGATGGTGAAATTCACCAGGCCGGACGATTCCTACGGGGAACTGGAGACGCTTCTCAACGACGCCTGCGAGGTTCTTCGAATTCTCGAGATACCCCACAGGGTCATAGAACTGTGCTCCGGTGACCTCAGCTTCTCGGCCGCGAAATGTTACGACATAGAGACCTGGTCTCCGGGAGTGGAGAAATGGCTCGAAGTATCTTCATGCAGCAATTTCGAGGATTTCCAGGCCAGAAGGGCGAGAATCAGGTTCAGGAGGGAAAGGGGCGGCAAGCCGGAGTTCGTGCACACGCTCAACGGGTCGGGCCTCGCTCTTCCGAGGGTCATCGCCACGATCCTGGAACTCAACCAGACTCCGACGGGAAAGGTGCGCGTACCGAAAGCCCTTGTCCCCTACATGGGCGGCAGGGAGTATCTTGAGGCATGATTTTAAGATGAGAACCCCGCGGAATCTTCCTTTTCTTCTGAAGGTATATTTCATTTTCGGGACCCTGATCCTCGTCTCGGCCGCGCTCTGGTACAACAACACCCTTATCGAGAGGATGAAGGCGCAGTCGGAGGCGACGACCGTGCTGTTCTCGCGTTTCGTCGGGATCAGCCTCGAAGAGGCGATGGACGAGTCCAGGCAGAATTTCCTGCGCGACATCAGGAGCGCGATCACCATCCCGTACATTCTGACGGACCTTGAGGGGCACCCCCTCATATGGAACGGCATAGGGATTGAGATGATCGGCGACGACGAGTATCTCAGGGGGCTCGACTTCGATCCCGAAGAATCCCGGCGACCCCGCTTCTGAAGAGCGTTTACGACATGGCGATGGAATTCGACGAGGCGAACGAACCCGTGAAGGTTCAGGGGCGGGGTTATGAGCTCGTGATTCATTACGGAACGACCGAGCTTACCCGCGACCTCGGCTTCGCCGTCTACATCCAGCTCGCCGTGTTCGTGATATTCCTTCTGCTGGGGTTCGTCGGTTTCAGGACCATGAAGATGGGGGAACAGAGGTCGATATGGGTCGGGATGGCCAAGGAGACGGCGCACCAGCTCGGCACGCCCCTTTCCTCGATCATGGGCTGGATCGAGATCATCAGGGATCACGCGGAGAAGTCCGGATGCAGCGAAGGGATGTCGGACGCGATAAACGAAGCGTCGGCGGACATCGAGCGGCTCGGCAGGATATCGTCGAGATTCGGCAAGATAGGCTCGGCGCCCGATCTCGAATATCAGGAACTCGCCCCGATAATCGAGGAGACCGTCGGATACTTCGAGCGGCGAAGGCCCGCTCTCAGGATAGATTCGACGATAACCGTCGAGCTCGAAGAGCTGCCTCTCATAAGATGCAGCCGCGACCTGATAGGCTGGGTATTCGAGAATCTCATAAAGAATTCGCTCGACGCGATATCCGGCAGGGAGGGGAGGATAACGATAAGGGCCGCGCTCAACAACGGCGAGAGACGGGTGGAGATAACCGTTTCGGACAACGGCAAGGGGATGAGCGCGAGCCTCAGGAGAAGGGTCTTCTCGCCCGGGGTGACGACGAAGGAAAGGGGCTGGGGGCTCGGGCTGGCCCTGGTGAGGCGGATCGTCGAGGAGATTCACGGCGGGTCGATCCGGGTTGCGCATTCGCAGCCGGGCAAAGGCACGACATTCCTCATAACCTTCCCGGTCGACAGCCAGAAACGGGAGATGAAGAAGCGTTGAAAGACAAAAAGATACTGTGGGTCGACGACGAGATAGACATGCTTCGCCCGCACATCCTCTTCCTCGAGGGGAAGGGGTACAGCGTGAAGGGGGTCGCGAGCGGCGAGGAGGCCGTCGAGGCTCTCGGCGCCGGGAAATTCGACCTGGTCCTGCTCGACGAGACGATGCCCGGCAAGAGCGGGCTCGAGACGCTTCAGGAGATCAAGGAGATATCCGCCGGCATGCCGGTGATAATGATAACCAAGAACGAAGCGGAAGGCCTGATGGAACAGGCGATCGGGATGAAGATAGACGATTACCTTCTCAAGCCGATCAACCCGCTCCAGATCTATTCGGCCGCCAAGCGGCTGCTCGAATCGCACCAGATACAGGCGGGAGCGGTCAGCAAGGATTACCTGCAGGTGTTCAGGCGCGTCGACGATCTTGTCAGCTCGGGGCCGACCTGGGAGGAATGGTCCAGGATACACCAGGAGCTCAGCCAGTGGGACATCGAATTCGACAAGTTCAGCTCGACGGGGATGGACCAGATCCACGTCGACCTGAGGAAGAAATGCAATTTCGAATTCGGCGGTTTCGTCGAGAAGAATTACATCGAGTGGATCAACTCGGACAAGCCGCCCGTGATGAGCCCGGACGTCATGAGGCGTTTCGTCTTTCCCAGGCTCAAAAAGGGGAGAAAGGTCTATTTCATAGTCATCGACTGCATGCGGTACGACCAGTGGCTCGCGATCGAGGACCTGCTCGCCCCCTTTTACGACATTCAAAGGGACAATTATTTTTCCATACTCCCCACGGCCACGCCCTACTCGCGCAACGCGATGTTCTCGGGGCTCTATCCGCTGGACATCAGGCGCCGTTACCCTGATTACTGGCTCGAGAAATCGCGCGACGAATTCAGCAAGAACCGTTACGAGCAGGAATTGATGCAGGAACAGCTCAGGGGCTCCGGGCTGGAACGCCTGTCGGCCAAGTACATAAAGATATATCAGACGGAGGAGGCGAACGAGATCCGCAAGCAGGTGGACAGTTACAGGGGCATCGATTTCGTCGCCATGGTATTCAATTTTCTGGACATCCTGGCCCATGGTAGGAGCCAGAGCGAGATCCTGCAGGAAATCGCCCCGAACGAAGGCGCCTTTCGCTCGCTGATGCGTTCCTGGTTCTCGCACTCGGCGCTCTTCGAGATTCTCCGGAAGATGTCGAGGCACGACGCCGACGTGATCATCACGACCGACCACGGTTCGATACTCGGGCAGAAGGCGAGCCTGGTGCACGGAAACAGGGAAACTTCCACCAACCTGAGGTACAAATTCGGGGAGAACATCAACTGCGACCAGAAACAGACGCTGCTTATAAGGAAACCCGAGGAATACAAGCTGCCGTCGGAGAGCCCTTCGAAGAACTACATCCTGGCGAAGGAAAACTACTATTTCGTCTACCCGACCAATTTCCACGAATACGAAAGGCAGTACCAGGGCACGTTCCAGCACGGCGGGATTTCCCTCGAGGAAATGATAATCCCCTGCATCACACTGGTTCCAAGATAGGATCGGAGAATCGGATTGAAGCGGTTCGAAAAGCCGGCAGGCCGGCGCGAGACGATAACGATCGACACGGCGTCTCCCGATGAAACCTTCCGCCTCGGGGTCATGATCGGAAGATCGATGAGCGCGGGGACCGCGCTTTCGCTCGAAGGCGGGCTCGGCGCCGGAAAGACCCTCCTCGTGAAGGGGATTGTGGAAGGGATGGGCATAAAGGCCGAGGTGCTCAGCCCGACCTTCATCCTTGTCGAGGAGTACCGGGGAGAGGTGCCCGTGTTTCATTTCGACCTGTACAGGCTCGAGGAGTTCGAGGAGGTCGAGAAGATAGGTTTCTTCGACGCCATCGACGGCAGGAACGTCGTGATCGCGGAATGGGGCGACAGGCTTCCCGAAGGGGCGGCCCCCTTCGACGTGGTCGTCCGCATTTCGATGACCGGGGAGACATCGAGAAGGATAACGATCGAAGGCCCGGCCGGATTAGCCGGGAAGCTCGATGGGGAGGCGCCATGAAGGACGATTTACTGATGCTCGCGCTGGACACCTCGCAGACGCAGGGTAGCGTCGCGGTCGCGCGCGGCGAAAACGTGCTCTGCGAGATTCTCTTCGACGCGAGCGACACCCATTCGGCCACCCTCATGCCGGCGGTCGACATGTGTATGCGAACGGCGGGCGTTGTGACGGACGATATCGACGGCTTCGCGGTCGTGACCGGGCCGGGGAGTTTCACGGGCCTCAGGATAGGGCTCGCCACCGTCAAGGCTTTTGCCGCGGTTCGAAGGCGCCCCGTCTTCGCGGCCTCCAGCCTCGAGGTTCTCGCGTCGGCTTTCCCTTTCGCCGGGCCGCCCGTTTTGCCTCTCCTCGACGCGCGGCGCGGCGAGGTCTACGCGGCTCTCTACGATGTAAGCTCTGGATCTCCGGTCGAGCTCGAGGGGCCGCGCGACGTAAAACCCGAAGACACGGGCCGGCTCGTCGATTCCAGGTCCCCCGTAGGCGCGGTCATTCTCTGCGGTTCGGGGGCGGCAAGGTACAGGGATATTCTTTCCGCCTCGCTCGGGGAAAGATGCCTCTTCGCCGGACCCGCCTGGTCGCTTCCCTCGGCTGCCCTTCTCGCGATGCTGGTCCGCGGCCGCCGGCCGGTCGCATACGAGGATCTTGCCTGCCTGGAGCCCCTTTACATAAGGCCGCCGGACGCGAAGATCCCCGCGGGGATGAAACTCAGGGAGGGGGGCGGCGGGGGATGAGCGATGTCCTGATAAGCAGGATGTCTGAAATTGACGTGCCGGAGCTTCTCGCCCTGGAGAACGAATGCTTCGATCTGCCCTGGACGGAGAAGATGTTCCGCAGCCAGATAAAGCTGGAAGGGGCGGCGTCCAACCTCGTGTACAGGGAGAACGGCGGGATTGAAGGATATGTCATAGCGTGGTTCGGATACGAAGAGGTCCATATACTGAGCATAGGGGTGCGTCCCGGGAAACGGGGCCGGGGGATAGCCGACGCCCTTCTCGACAGGGCGCTCGCCGACGGGGCGCGGCAGGGTTGCGCGAGGGCGATCCTGGAGGTGAGAAGAGGCAACCTGAGGGCTCAGAATTTCTACCGCAGGAAGGGATTCCGCATGATCGGCGTGAGAAGGGGATATTACAGCGAAAGCGGGGAGGACGCCCTGGTGCTGGAGAAGGAAATTGGAGGATGAAATGGCGGCCGTCATGCCGCGGTTCATGGGGAAGGCCGATCTTGCCGTGATCCTGGGATCCGGGCTTTCGGCGATGGAGGGCCTGGCCTCGCCGATCGACTCCTGCGGATACTGCGATTTCGAGGAACTTCCCTCCCCCACCGTAAGCGGGCATCCCGGAAGGATCTTCCTTCTGCGCGACAGGGTGCTTGTCTTCGCCGGAAGGGCCCATCTCTACGAAGAGGGGAAGTGGGAGGCCGCGGCGGGCCCGGTGAGGCTGGCCGCCGCCCTCGGGTGCCGAAGCCTCCTTCTGACACAGGCGGCCGGAAGCCTCAGGGCCGGTCTTCGGCCCGGTTCCTGGATGCTCGCCGGGGATATCGTTTCCCTCCCCTTCGCCCGGAGCCACCCCGGGCTTCCCGGCAGCCCGATTGCCGGAAACACCCCCCTCATCTCCGAACGATTACGCAGCCTGGTAAGCAGGGCCTCCCTCAGGGCGGGGGTTGAGCTGGAGAACGGGACGCTCTTCTGGACGCCGGGCCCGAATTACGAGACTGCGGCGGAAGCGGTTGCGGCCCAAAGGCTTGGCGCGGACGCCGCGACGATGTCACCCCTCCCGGAGCTTGTCGAATCGGCAAAAATAGGAATAGAAGCCGCCTGCCTGAGCTGGATCACCAACCATACCGCCAACGTCTCGCGAACTGAAACGGGCCATGAAAAGGTCGTCCGGATGGGAAAAAGCGGGGCCGGGACCCTCCTCAGGATCGTTCAGGCCGTTTCACGGGAGATGCGGGGCGGCTGAGTGGTCAAAAAAAGGGTTTCCTGCTTTACCCCCAGGATGCTACATTTATATGCAGACGAAAGATCAGGTCGAGGGATCCGGATGAACCCGGTCTGCTTCATGCAGGGGGGAACTGACGGTAATGGACGGCGGGGTCCTGCCCCGGGGGTGGACAGGTATGAACTGGCTTACCAGGGATAAGAAGGGGATAAAGACCTGGCGAAAGAAGGAAGTGCCGGACGGGCTGTGGGAGAAATGTCCCTCCTGCGGGGAGATCCTCTACAGCAAGGAACTGGCAAGGCACCTTTCCGTCTGCCCGAAGTGCGCCTATCATTTCAGGATCAGCGCCGCGACCTACATCGATATCCTCTTCGACCAGGCCACCTTCGAGGAGACTGAACCGGGTGTAATATCGACAGATCCGCTCCTTTTCAGGGACAGCAAGAGATACACCGACAGGCTCAAGGCGGCGAAGAAGCATTCCGGCAGGAATTCGGCGATAATCACGGGCACGGCCCGCATCAACGACAGGCGGGTGGCCCTTGGGATCATGGATTTCTCCTTCATGGGCGGGAGCATGGGCTCGGTCGTCGGCGAGAAGATCCACCGGATCGCGCTGAAGGCCGTGGACGAGAGGCTGCCGCTCATCCTGGTCACAGCTTCGGGGGGAGCCCGCATGCAGGAATCGATCTTCTCCCTCATGCAGATGGCCAAGACCTCGGCGTCGATCGCGATGGTGTCGCGGGCAGGGCTGCCCTACATCTCCGTCCTGACCAACCCGACGACCGGGGGAGTCGCGGCGTCGTTCGCCTTTCAGGGCGATATCATAATCGCCGAACCCAAGGCCCTTATCGGTTTCGCCGGGCCGAGGGTCATACGGGAGACTGTTGGAGAGGAACTGCCCGAGGGGTTCCAGCGTTCAGAATTTCTTCTCGAACACGGCATGATCGATTTTATAGCCAGCCGCCAGAAGCTGAAAAAGACGCTCGATTACATCACGGGCAGCCTCATGACCGGTATATCGACCCGGGTGGAGGAAAAAGACCAGGAGAATGACCGCAAAACGATCTCACTCATCTGGTAGGGCCAGGCCCTTTTCCAACATAGAATTTCTATTCTCCCTGAGGCCCGCCTCTATGAAGCTGGGCCTTGAGAATATTACCGCCCTTCTCGAAGAGGTCGGCGGCCCGGAGCGGAAATTTCCCTCGATCCTCGTCGCGGGCACGAACGGCAAGGGCTCGGTGACGACCTTCATATCCTCGATCCTTCGTTCGGCCGGGCTGAAGACGGGGGCCTTTTATTCCCCGCACCTGTTCAGGATCAATGAACGGATCCGGCTCAACGGGGAGGAGATTCCCGGCCCCGTCCTCGACGGCCTGCTCGGGGAGCTGAGGGAGCATCACGGCAGGATACCCTTCACCTTCTTCGAGGGGATGACCGCCGCCGCGGCCCTGCATTTCATGAGAAGCGGGGTCGATATGGCCGTCTTCGAGGTCGGCCTCGGCGGCAGGCTCGACGCAACGAGGCTGGTCGACGCCGCGCTCACCGTGATCACGGGGATTTCCGTCGATCACCGCGAGCACCTCGGAAGGACCAGGGCGAAGATACTCGGTGAAAAGCTCGGCATAACGAGAGAGGGGGTCCCCCTCGTCGCGAGCCTCGATTCGGAGGCGCTCCTCGGCAGGGCGCGCCGGTACTGCGGCGAACGCGGCGTCCCGATGACGGACGCCCGCGAAGGGGTGTGTAGAAGGCTCGTCTCCATCGAGCCGGATTCGATGACCTTCAACCTGAGCACGCCGGTGAGGGATTACGGCCGCCTTCGCACTTCGATGATCGGGAGGGCTCAGATGAAGAACGCCTCGACCGCCGTCAGGTGCGCGGAGCTTCTCGAAGGCCGCTTTGCCGGGATCGGCGAAGGCTCGATCAGGGAAGGGCTGAAAAAGGCTTTCATGCAGGGGCGCTTCCAGGTGATGCCGGGAAACCCGAGGGTCGTGCTCGACGTATCGCATAATGAGGAATCGCTCCTGGCGGCGATGGACACCCTCGCGAGGATCTCCCCCCCTGAGAAGAACGTGCTGATCTTCGGGATAATGGCGCGAAAGGAGACCGGGCGGTTCCCGGCGGCGGCCGCAAGGTCGGCGAGGAAGGTGATCCTGGTGCCGCTGAAGGACGAGGGAAGCGCGACGGCGGGGCATTTGTCGGAGATCTTCGCGGCCGGGACGGCGGAGGCGCCGGGCATGGCGGAGGCGATCGATCTCGCGGCGGGATCGCTCGGCCCCGGCGACACCCTTCTCGTGCTCGGTTCGCACGTGGCGGTGGAGGAGGCCGCGGGTTGCCTCGACGGGCCCGCGGCCCGGAAAGGATAGCGATCATGAATATACTCGGAGTGGATATCGGCGGGACGAACGTCAAGCTCGGCATCGTGACCGAACGGGGCGCGATAATCGAGCACGGCCTGCTGCCGACGCCGGCGGGCGGGCCCGAGGCGGCGGCGGCGAAGGTCGCGGAGTGGTACGGCGAGAGGCGGAAAAATTTCGGCGACGCGCGGGCCGCCGGGATAGCCTGCGCCGGGCTGATCGACGGCGAGAGGGGTTTTCTTTACACCTCTCCGAATCTCCCGGGCTGGGAGAACGCGCCGCTCGGCAGGGTCTTCGGGCATAGGCTCGGCATCCCGGTCGCCGTCGACAACGACGTCAACTGCGCCGTGTGGGGCGAATACGTCATGGGAGCGGGAAGGGGGACGAGGCACTTCGTCGCAATAACGCTCGGCACGGGGGTCGGAGGCGGCATCGTCATCGACGGCAGGCTGTACCACGGGGCGCAGGGGCTTGCCGGAGAAATCGGCCATCATGTGATCATCGAGGGGGGGCCGCCCTGTTCGTGCGGCGGCAGGGGGTGCCTGGAGGCCGTCATCGGCTCGGCTTCGATCACTGCGAGGGCGGTTGAAACGGCCGGGCGAACGCCCGGCAGCCGGCTTTCGCGGAGCGCGGGGCTGACCGTCAGGGATATCCATGAAGCGGCCCTGCAAGGCGACGCCGCGGCCGTGGAAACCCTGGCCGAGACAGGCAGGCTGCTCGGCATAGGGCTCGCGAACGTCGTTCACATCCTCAACCCCGAGGTCGTCGCCGTTGGCGGCGGCGTCGCCGGCGCGGGGGATTTTATACTTGAACCGGCAAGGAAATCGATGAAAGAACATCTCATAGGTGATATCCTGTCGGCTGTCCGGATCGTTCCCGCCGAACTCGGGAACATGGCCTCGTTTCTCGGAGCTTCCATGCTCGCCCTTGAAAAGCAGTGAACGGGCGGGAGCGGAGGCGGAAAGTCAAATGCCGGTATTGCAAAGGATGAATGTAGGGGGGAATCGGCCCGTTCCCGGGCGCGCGCTGCGCGCCGCGGCGGGACTGCTCGCGGCGCTGTGCCTCGCCCTCTCCGCCTCCGCCCGGCAGGCTGATCCCCGGGTTCCCGTTGGGCCTGCCGACGCCGATCCGGCGCTTGCCGACTCGACAGTCTACAGGGTCACCGCGGCCACCTACAGGCTCAGGCTCGAGGACGGCGTCGAGGTGTCGTACCTGGACGGCGGGGTGCGCATCGACCATCAGTCGGCGTGGATCACGAGCGACCAGGGGAAGGATTTCCGCAGCGCGAGGCGCACGGTCCTCATCGGGAACGTCCACGGGCACGACGGCACGATGGAGCTCTTCGGGGACACGGGGGAATATTCCGGTTTCGAAAACACCCTTTCGCTGAAGGATAACGTCAGGATCCTCGACGGCACGATGGAGATAACGTGCGAGAGGGCCCGTTACGACAGGCGGATGGCGATTGTCACCCTGATCGGGAGCGTCAGGATGTCCGACGAGACCAGGGTGATGTACGCCGACAGCGTTCATTACGACCGTGTCGCGGGGATCGCCGACGCGACGGGGCGCGTCGTGCTGATAGACGAGGCCGACGACTATTCGATCTCCGGCAGGCACGCACGCTTTTTCAGGAATTCGAAGCAAGCCGTGATGGATGTCGATCCCGTTCTCGTCTTCGACGACAGGTCCGAGAAGGAGGGGCGCGTCACGAGCCGCCTCATGCATTTCGACATGGATAGCTCGACGGGGTACGCGACCGGGGACGTGAAGATGGTCAAGGGAGAGACGAGGGCCACGTGCGATTCCTCGGTGATCCACAACAACGAAGGGTACGTGGAGCTTTTCGGCAATCCCAGGGCGACGAGCGGGAACTCCCGCATGAGCGGCGATAGGGCCGTTCTTCATTACCGGGACGAAGGGATCGAGAGGATCGTTCTGCCGGGGAAGGGCAGGCTCGCGGACGCTCCGGATCCGGGCTCTCCGTGGAGGGAGGATTCCTGGCTCGAGGGCGATTCGGTGATAATATTCATGTCCGACGACCTGGTCGATTCGGTGAAGGTCTTCGGCGGCGCGAAGGCCATGTACTATCCGTACGAAGGCGAGGAAAACAAGGTATCGAACAACTATTCGCGCGGAGACAGCATGTATTTCAGGTTCAGGGACGAGGACCTCAGTTACGTGCGGATCTCCGGCGCGGCCGAAGGCGTGTACAACTACCTCATCCTCAAGCCGGGGGAGACGATCGACAGCCTGTCGGCGACGATCGATTCGAGCCTCGTGTACAGGCCCTTCGCCGGGAACGCGGAGAGGATCGTGTACAAGGCGAGGAAGATCGAGTATTTCGCCGAGGTCGAGGATATCCTGCTGAACCGGGGAGCGAACCTCGATTACCAGGACAAATCGCTGAAGGCGGACGAGATAAAATTCAACTCGAGGCTCAACATCCTCGAAGCGAAGGGCGATCCCGTTCTCGAAGAGGACAAGCAGGAGATGTTCGGCGCCACGATGGGATACGACATGGATTCCGAAGGGGGGCTCGTCGTGGACGGGTCGACCAAGTACGACACCGGCTACTACCGCGGCGAACATATCTTCAAGGACGGCGACAAGGTTCTCAAGGTGTACAACTCCACCTACACGACTTGCGATCTGAAGAGGCCCCATTATTCGATGAGGGCCGGGAAGATGAAGATATACATCGGGGAAAAGATCGTCTCCGGCCCGATCACCCTCTACGTGGGGGAGATCCCGGTCTTCTATCTGCCCTATCTGGCCAACTCGCTGAGGCGCGACAGGCATTCCGGGATCATCCGCCCGAATTTCGACATCGGGATGAACAGCAGGGAGGGAAGGTACATCCGCGGGCTGGGCTATTACTGGGCGACCAACGATTACACCGATTTCAGGATACTGTCCGACTTCAACGAGAACAACAGCTTCCGGTTTCATATAGATAACCGCTACAAGCTGAGATACGTGCTCGACGGCGACGCGAAAATAGATTTTTTCAAGAACCTCCAGACCGGCGCGAACGAATGGACGATGGAGGGCAAGCACAGCCAGAAATTCGGGAAAAGCGCCTCGCTCAACGCGGACCTGAGGTTCGTCAGCAGCGACCAGGCGCAGTCTTCGCTCTACAACGCCGAAGACGCCCAAAGGATCATCGACAGGAGGATCTACTCCACGGCCAGCTACAGGAAGAGCTGGGGCGGAACGAGCCTGAGCCTGTCGGCAAGGCGCGACCAGAAACTCAACGTCAGCGCGGACAACCCGAACGAGAACAGGATTTCGATGACCATCCCGTCGCTGAGCCTGAATCTTCCCCGCACCTCGCTGTGGTTCGGGGAAAAACATCCGGAACCCCGGAGGAGGGCATGGGAAAAGCTTCTAAGGAGCATCAGCTTCGCACCCAACCTCACGGGCAGCATCAATACGGAGGAGAGCCTCGCAAGGAAGAAGGGCAAGATAAACGCGAGTTCCGGAGCCTCGCTGAGCCAGCAGCACAAGATAAGTTTCATCAATCTCTCCCCGAGGATAGGACTCAACTGGAAGTATTACGACATACTCTATGACGACATCAACGAGGGGCTGATAGTGGAGGCCGCTCCCGCCGTGATCACGGGCAGGGAGATAGGGGCGCCGGTATATATCGACGCGTCGGGCAATGCGCTGGCGATCGACGTCGACGGAGTCGCGGGGCCGGTGGTCGCCGTGCCCGACCGCTCATGCCTGTCTGCGACCGACCTCGAGCTCCTCGCGATGGATATCGAAAGCCTGCTGGCGGCCGCCGGACAGAATATCGGAGTGAATTTCACGGCAACCTCGCCGGACAGCGGGTATTTCACCTTCACATCCGCCGGTTCGGGGGCCTCCTCGTCCCTGAGGCTTGCCGACGCCGGAGCCGCTCCGATATACGGCGCGCTGGGCCTGACCCAGGGGACCTACGCCTCGGGCACGAACAGGTCCGGCCCGGTCGCCGACACCGATTACACGAACGAGGTTTCGATGTCGATGGGAGTGGGACTGGGGACGAGCTTCTATGGGACCTTCCGCCCCAGGATCGGTATGCTTCGGGGGGTAAGGCACACCTTCAACCCGACCCTGAACTATTCTTATACCCCCAAGCTGACCGCCAACCAGCGATCGAGCCGCAGCGTCTCGTATTCGGTCCGGAATATCCTCGACCTGAAGTATTTCAAGGGCGGGCAGGAGCTGAAGAAGAACAACGCCCTGACATGGGAGATGAACGGAAGCTACAATCCGGAGCTGGAGAGGGACCGGAGATTCTCGTCGATTCGAAGCAGCATAAGCACGGCCCTCGGCCAGCTCGTGTCCCTGCGCCTGAACCATACGATCGACCCTTACCAGTGGCAGATCGTCTCCACCAATTTCTCGATGGACATGAACCGCGATTTCAGCGGGGGCTTTTCGTACGGTTCCGGATGGAAGCACCGGGAGCAGGACGTCATCGCGGCGGCAAGGAACGAAAAGCCGGACTCTTCAACCTCCAGGCTCACGGACGAGGCGGGCTCCATGGACGTGGCGGGGGACAATCCGGTCGTGACCGGCAGAACCGGCATGCCGGGCGGGGACGGCGATGACAAGTATCCTTCGTGGAACATAAGGACGGGATTCGGCTTTTCCACCAACTACGGCAGGGACCTCACGCGAACGGTGAGCAGCAAGGTGGACATGAGCGGGACGCTCAGGCTGACAAAAGGATGGACGGCCCGTTACACGGCCTACTTCGATCCGGAGGGAGGCAGGTTCACGAGCCAGATTTACAGCATCCACCGCGATCTTCATTGCTGGGAGGCGGAATTCACTCACAGCAGGCTTGCCGACGATTGGGGTTTTTATTTCAGGATAAGGATCAAGGATCTTCCCGACATCTATCACGAGGTCGGCAGAAGAGGCCTCAGATCGGCCCTTTCCAACTAGGCGGCGATTGCCGAAAAATCTTGTACGGACGGGAAAAAACCGTACAAAACTGTTGACAATATTTTCGCGCGAGGCGTAGAGTTCCGCTTAATTCAACAAAAATCGAAGGAGGTGATATGATGAACAAAACCGAGATGATCGAGAAGGTCGCCAAGAAAACGGGCATGACGATGAAGAATACCAGGGCGGCAGTCGAGGCCATTTTCAGCACGTCTCCGAAGGAAGGCATCATCGCAAACGAGGTCGCCGCGGGCAGAAGAGTCCAGATCACGGGATTCGGCACCTTCGTGCAGCGCAAGCGCAAAAAACGCAAAGGCCGCAACCCTCAGACAGGCGAAACGATAACAATTGCAGCAACAAAATTCCCCGCCTTCGCGGCAGGAAAGGCTCTGAAGAGTCGAGTAGCCAAGTAAGAGGGATTTTACCATATCAGGGGCAAAGGGACTGGATTCGCTTTGCCCCTCTCTATATATTTAACGCAAGAAATCGTTCTCCGGGAAATGAGGATCAAGAAGCATGAGATTCCCTGTAATAGCGCTCGCCGCGGCTCTTGTAGCCCTGATTCTTCCGTCCTGCAAGGAGATGGAACCTGTCAGGATAATCTTCACGGGAGACGACGAAGGCATGATCTTCTCCGGCGGCTGAGGCGGCAACAGGATGGGAGGGCTGGCCCGGCGGGCCGCCCTGATCAAGGATATCCGGGCAGGCGGCTCCGAAGCCCTTCTGCTTTCGGCGGGGGATTTCTACGCGAAGTCAGGCATCGCCGAGCTCTACAGGAGCAGATTCCTCTCGTCGATGATGGTGGAGATGGGGTATGACGCGGTCGCGGTGGGGGAGAAGGAACTGGGATACGGGCTAAGGGCGATCCGCGAAGACGCGGACGCGGGGCTTCCAGTCATCTGCGCCAACCTCTATCTCGACGGGCAGAGGCTCTTTCCTCCGTACGTGATAAAAAAGGTCGGCGGTTCGACCGTCGGCATATTCGCGCTTCTCGGAGAGGAACCCTCCAGGGAGGGTGAATTCGAGATCGCCGATCCTCTCGCCGAGGGCGCCGAGGTTCTGGACGGCATGAGGCCTCTGTGCGACTACGTGATCCTTCTCGCCCATATGAATAAGGCCGATCTCGAACCGATCCTGAGGGCGCTTGACGGGGTGGATCTGGTCATCCGGGGCCACGCCGAGGGCGACGCCGCCCCTTCGGGCGACTGCGCCGATACGATCGGGGGGCTTTTCGACGATCTGGGGGTGCCGGTGCTCCATGCTGGAAGCAGGGGGAAAACGCTCGGGATCGCGGAGATATCGTTCGACTCTTCGGGCCGGGCGTTCCTTTCGGACACCTCGCTCGTCGCGATCCGGGATTCGATGCCCCGCGATCCGGAAATGGCCGAGATGATGCGGCAGTTCGGCGTGGAGGAGGGAAAGAGGGTCAGGGAGATGAGCCTGTCCGAATTTCTCTCCCGCGACACCGTCAGCGGCAAGATAAGCGAACGGTACCTCGGCATGGAGGTCTGCAACAGATGCCACCACGACATAGTCGCCGATTTCATGACGACCCCGCATTTCAGGGCCTTCAACAGGCTCACCCTGGCTGGGGAGGAAAATAATCCCGATTGCGTAAGCTGCCACACCACCGGTTACGGCAGATTCAGCGGTTATTCGGAAAAGTCCGAGGAAAAGGGCGGAATGGACCTGAGGGGAGTGCAGTGCGAGGCCTGTCACGGCCAGGGAACGACCCATTCGAGGGGCGGGAAATATTCCTCCACCGCGAGGATCTCCTGCAGGTACTGCCACACGTCCGCGAAGGATCCCGATTTTGTCCTCGATGAGATGGTGAAGCGGGTCGGGCACCGCCGCGGCGGCGATCCGGCCGCGGGGGAGCGGCATTGACTAAGCCGGGCCGCCGGGGGACGGCCCCGCGACGGGCGGCGGATGAAGGAGATTTCGTGGACCGTTTCCGGAAAATATCGCGCATGCGGATTCATCGCAGCCCGGCTGCCGCAGCGGCCGCCGCGGCCGTGCTTCTGTTTTCCCCGGCGCCGCGCGCCGGGGGCCTCGATTTCCTTGTGCCGGGGGTGTCGCTCGAGTCGGTCAGATTCGAGGCGGGGTCTTCGGTCCTCTATATGGTGATCTCCGAAACAGCGGATGTCGCCGACACGACGACGGTGGGGATATCGGTTCTCGACGACAGCCGGGGCGTCTTCCTCGTGGAGATAATTTCCTCGACATGGCCCCCGCGGGACGAGGAAACCATGACCGCGAGGCTCCATATCGACGGCCGGATCGTTTCCGCGACGTCCGCAGGCGAGGTCAGGGATCTGATTCTCGGCGTCTCGATAAGGGACGGCCTCGAGCCTTTCCGCGAACCTTCCGAAGAGGAAATCGACGACTTCGGCATGGAAAGGCTTTTCCCGCCAGTGGACAGTAACGCAGTGAGGAAGGATCTCGGCGTGGAGAAGATTTCGACGCCGGCCGGGCTTTTTGAATCCTCGGTGGTCGAATACCTGAAAAGCTCCTCCAGACCGGTGGAGCTCGGAGGGGTGAAGGCTGAAAGAATCGAGGAAGAGCGGAGCACGCTGATGCTTTCGCCACGGGTTCCCCTCTGGGGGCTGGTCAGGAGCAGGGTCGAGAGAACGGCCCATACACGGCTCGAATCCTCCAGATCGAAGATCCGGCCCGTTTCCCGGGTCACCGTAACCGAGGCGGTTCTGGTCGACTTCCGAAAGGATTAATATTCTTCCGCGAAGCCTTCGGGCCCTCCGCCGATACCCCCTTTTTCATTTGCCATGGCGCCGCCGGAGGAGTATTTTTCGATATATGTAAACCCAGCATAAAGCGAGGTGGTCGGTGTTTAGCTTCAAGCATTCGGTCTACGCTGCACTTATTCTCTCATTACTTTGCCCGGGCGCTTCTTCAGCCAATATCTTCGAGGAACAATACGGATTGAAACCGATGGCGATCGTCATCGGAGGGGGCGACCCTGCCGTCTGCGCCGCCGCCGGAGATATAGCCGGCCGCTTGGAGGCGAAGGGGTGCATCCACATACCCCCCGGCCTGATCATCGGCTATTTCCCGCCGGGGACGAGCCTCGCCGATTTCCCCGGGCTGGACGTCGATATCGTAACGCCGGGATCGGGCGCGATCCCGGGGAGAGTGGACCCTGTTTCGAGGAAAATCATCGACGGGTTCTTCAACGAGAGGGCTTTCCAGCAGAGCGGCCATCCCGCGGGGCTCGATCTCGGTCCGATCGACCTTCCCGTGAGGGAAATGCCTGCCGACGTAAGGCTGAAGCACACGGGCACCAACCGCCCCATGGACGGTTCCGCCGCCGCGTACGCCGCGCTCGAACGGGATATAGACAAGAACTCGGAATTTCTCATGGGCAATGTGCTCGTCAACGTGATATTTCCCGAAAGCGGGCAGAGCGGGAGCGAGAACTGGACGGACGACGAGATCGCCGCTGTGATCGTCGACCTCAACCTCGGCCTCTCCCAGTACCTGCAGGCGACGCACTGGGTCGAGCTGGCTTTCTATGTCAACTGTCCCTCGGAGTTCAAAAAGATCCCGGTCACGCTGGAGCCGATCGAGGGGGACTGGGACTCGGATCCGTACTGGATAATGGAAACGATGGAACATCTTTCCGGCTACGAGGGATACGTTCCGATCCCGCATGACTATATCGGCAGCACGCATAAATTCAACAACACGATGCGAAGCGCCTACCCGATATCCACCGACTGGGTCTTCACCGCCTTCGTGGCCGACGCGAGCCTCAACGAATGCTGGCAGGGACCGTCGGGGGGTTATGTCGCTTACACGATCTTCCTCGGCGGGCCGTTCATCGTCATCCCCTACCCGGCATGCCGTTTCGGCACGGGGAAGGATTTTGCGCACGTCTTCATTCACGAGATGAGCCACGTCTTCTGGGCCCTCGACGAATACGCGAGCGCGAACGCGCTTTGCAGCGCCAGGTCCGGGTATCTTAACGGAAGGAACGGCAATTCGTACGCCCCTGCCGGATATCCCTGCGGGGAGCAGCTCTCCTGCATCATGAACAACGCCACCCTCGAGGTGCCGCTTCCGATCTGCCTCTACACGATGAAGCAGGTGGGGCTCGGCGACGAGAACGAGAATTCGATCCCCGATCTTTACGAGATGGCGCCCACGGTCGAGATCATCTACGTCCCCGGTTTCACCAGCGACACGACGTACGACGGCTCGTACCTTCTGAGCGCCGACGCCTTCAATCCCGCCGTCGAGAACCTCAATCCGGATCAATTCGAGGCCGACAGGGTCGACTACGCGCCGTACATCAAAAAGGGATGGTCGCAGATCAACGACGGCGTTCTCGTGTCGATCGTGCCGGGGGACGGCAAGTGGGACGGAGCGAGGGAAAGCCTGAGCAAAATCATAGAGTCGGGCCTGGATCCCGGAGAGAACCTGATTCATATCATAGTCGAGAACTGTGTCGGCATACAGGCGAGGGACGCCATAGGCGTTACATACGTCGGGATGAAATATTACATGATCGACACAGAGGCGGGGTCGGACTATATCGACCTTTCGTGGATAACGGCGAGCCAGGTCTTCGGCTCCGATTTCGAGATCAACCGCAGGGACGCCACACTCGGGACCGATTTCGAGGTGATAGAGACGGTCGACGGTGACGACCCGCATGCGCCGGGCACGACCAGGAATTACTATCTCTTCAGGGACGAGAATGTCGTTGCGATGCATCTTTACGAATACAAGATAGTCTCGAGGATAACCGGCGTCAAAGACGGCCAGCCGTATGTCTACGTTCTCGCGAGCGGCGTCGTCGCGGAAAAATCCCTCATACCGGTTCCGAGCGGGCTGCTTTCCGCCATGGCGCCGAACCCCTTCAGCCCCGCGGACGGAGGAAAGGTCTCCTTCACCGTGAAGATTCCGGGCGATTTCCCCGACGTCGATTCCCCCGCCGGGGCCGGAGGGCGCGCGATGACGGCTTCCGCGCTGGACGATTCCAGGGTCACGCTCGTCATCGACATCTACAATGTCAAGGGGCAGCTCGTGAGGCACCTGTTCGAGCTTCCGCTGTACGGCGGGCAGTACAAGGACATGGAATGGGACGGGACCAACGACAGGGGCGAGAGGGTCTCCAGCGGGATATATTTCGTGAAAGCCCGGGTCGGAGGCGAGGAGAGCGTCAAGAAGATAGTGGTTTTGCGGTAATCCCGCAGCTCCGCGCCGCGCGGAAGTCCCTGGGGAAATGATGGAAACGCTGTTTGCAATATTGGTCTTCGTCGTTGTTTACGCCTATATCGGGTATCCGCTGCTTCTCTGTCTGGCCTCGCGCCTCTCGGCGGGAAAATACAGGCATGCGCCGGGATATGAAGATGAAGAGCTGCCCTTCGTTTCGCTTCTGATAGCCGCGCGAAACGAGGAAAAGATCATAGCCCGGAAGATGGAGAACGCCCTCGAGCTGAATTATCCGCGCTCCCGCCTCGAGATCGTGGTCGTTTCCGACGGTTCGACCGACGGCACGGACGAAATCGCCCGTGGATACGCCTCCCGCGGGGTGTCGCTGCTGAGGATCGAAGGGAACGGCGGCAAAACGATCGCCCGCAACATCGCCGTGGAAAGATGCCGCGGCGAAATAATCGTCTTCAGCGACTCCAACGCGATGTACGACCGCGACGCCGTGAGGAAGCTCGTACTCCATTTCAGCGATCCGTCCGTCGGAGTGGTGTGCGGGGCGCTCCGCCTCGTCGGCGAGGACGGGAGCGAAAACCACTACTGGCGCTACGAGAAATGGATCAAGGCGCTCGAAGACCGCACGCACTCCATCATCGGCGCCAACGGATCGATTTACGCCATCAAAAGGGAGCTTTACAAGCCGCTCGACCCCGGGATCGACGACGACTTCATCGAGCCCGTCCTGTGTTACATGGACGGATATGAACTGAGATACGAGCCGGAGGCGCTGAGCGTCGAAAGGGACATCCCCGGCAGCCGGCTCATGGACGAATTCGGGGCGAAGAAAAGGGTCGTCATGAGGGGGCTGCAAAGCCTTGCGAGCATATCCGGGGCCCTAAACCCGTTTCGATTCCCGGCGCTCTCGTTCGAGCTGTTCTCGCACAAGATTCTCAAATGGATGGTCCCGTTCATCCTGATCGCGATATTCGTCGACAACCTCTTTCTGACAGGATCGCGCTTCTTCGAGCTGACCCTCGCCCTGCAGATCCTGTTCTACTCTGCCGCCGCCGCAGGGATAATTTTCAGGCATCGCTCGCTGCGTGTCCCCGCGTTCTTCGTTCTCACCAACCTTTCGGTTCTTGCCGCCGTACTGTCGTGGCTCGCGGGGAACCGGAACATCGCCTGGGGAAAATAGGATCGGCGGCAGGCCGCCGTGTGCGTTTCTTTATCGCCGCTGTGCGGCCGTTTTCGCCGCGTGCTTGCAAATAAAATCGATCCGTGATATATTCCCATCTGCAGCCGGTTTTCCCGCGGCGACTATTTAAAATTTCATTTGACGGCTCGGCTCTTTTGTGGTAAAACAACACCACATGTTGGGCAGCAGAAATTTGTTTCTACATCATGATGTGGTCACTGAGGTATGATTCCAGGGATGGGAGGAGAAGCGCAATGAAGCAGGAGACTCATGATGATGACTTCCTTAAAAAAGGTAAAAATTACGTTAAATTCCATAGATTGCTGGCGAAGGCCGAGGCGGACGGGAGGCTGGACGGAAAATTCAGATGCCCGGTTTGCGGGATGAGGTATCTTTCCGAAAAGCAGGCCGATGACTGCTGCAGGATTATTTCCGACTGAAAGAGCCGCGCAGCGAGGAATGACACCGTGTCGATGGGAGGTTTTTGTGACGCAGAGCAGGAAGGGCGTCAAGAGTGAGGCCAGGGTTATCGAACAGTATTGCTCCGTGTGCAAGAAAACGTTCGATATGGAAGTGGTCGAGGAAGTAGAGAAGAACGACGTTCTCTGGTTGAAGTGCCCGGGATGCGAGGGCTTCCTCCCCTACATGATCGAGTCCGAAAAGGAAGAGGCAAATGAGGTCGAGGCCGCGGGAGGCGGGCAGGAGACTGCTCCCGAGGATTTCTCGGCCGAGGACAAGGAACATTCGTTCGAATACGACAAAGCGATGACATACAAAATCGACGACATCATCTATCACAGGTCATGGAACGACTACGGCAAGATCATTGCCAAGGAGACCCTTCCCGGGAAAAGAAAGACGATCCTGGTCAATTTCGGTCACCAGGGGAAAATACGCCTCCTCGAGGGAGAAGGCTGAAGGGATTGTGGTTGAAACGTATCTCCTGCCGCCTGTTTTCCTCCGCGGTTCTCCTCTGCCTGCTGCGTTCCTCCGCGGCGACGGGAACCGGTCTCTACTTGGATCTTCCCACATGGTTTCAACCCGCCGACACGGCTGGAACGGAACTGACCGCCGGCCAGACATGGCTTGAATCGGACCGCGCCGACGCGATGGTGCTCGGGCTCGGGGTCTCATTCAATCCCGGCCGGCGCACCTCGGTGAAGCTCGGGATCATATATCCGGCGATACATTTGAAGGGCGGGTTCAAGCACGGGTTCGGGGACGGATCGGTCAGCGCCGCGACGCGAATCAAAGGCGACAGCCTCAACACTTCCGGGCTTTTCCTGCGCTGGGACGTCAGGATTCCATCGGGTTCCGGGGCGCTCGAGCCTTTCTCGTTCAGAAGCGCGGGCGGCATATACCCGGACGTCGGCGCTGGATTAGAATTCAGAAAAGAGACCTCCTACCTGAAATTCCGCTCGTCGGCCACCTGGACCAGGGTGGGCCAGAAGAACGAGGGCGACGGCCTCGTCAACGTGGATTATCTTCTTGTCGGCGCCCTTGTGGGCATAAAGGCCGGCGGGAGCACCGAACTGCAAGGGTCCGCTTTCGCGGTCGATTTCGACGGGTCGGGGCATCGCGAGTGCTTCCTCCTGGGGCTCACCCGGAAACTGTCCGGCGGACTCGATCTGACGATGACGGGCGGGATCGAATCGGGCGGCCGCAGGGACAGGATTTTCGACTCCTCCGTCTCCGTATTCTTCAAGTGCCGATTCCCCGCCGCCGCAGCGTCCGGGGAAGGCGGATGATCGCGCCCCCCAGCGGGCGCCGGCATTCAAAAATCCATTCATTTGTGCAATATGCGAATGGCCCCTGTCGCGGTTGTTCCCTGTTGTGGAGCATGGCCCCGGACGTTCCGGCGACGTTCCCCGCGATTCAAGGCACATCCCTTGCGTTTCTCCCGCTTGAAGAAACGGCATATATACTGGATGGTATTACCGATGATCGCGACCTGTCCCGAAAGAAAACCGTCCGACCGCGGCCCACGCGAGGGTTCCCTCTGCGGGATGCTCGAGGGGTTCTTCGATCCGGTCGAGCAGGGCGTAATACTTCTCGATGAAAATATGGAACTTGTCTTCGCCAACAAGTCCGCCAGATCGGTCCTGAGGGCGGGCGAGGATTCGCAGATCGGCGGGATGATCAGAAGCAACTGCCCGGAATCGATCTTCGCCAAAAGCGAGATGAACGGTTCGGCGATCACGTACGCGGACGTCGCGCTGCCGGACGGGAAGACGCGCAGGATGCTCGGCCTTGAGGTGTGCAGTTACAGGCCGGCCGGGGAAGGCTTGCTCTATCTGATTCTGCTGCATGATTTTTCCCATTACAGGAAACTCGACGAACTTAAATCCAGGTTTGCCACGTCGCTGTCGCACAGGATGCGCACCCCGCTCACTTCGATAAGAAACGCCGTGAGGCTCCTCGTTGAGAGCAAGGAATCGATGGGGACCCCGGAGAAGGAAAGGTTGATAGAGATCGGTTGGAGGAACGTGGAGAAGCTGATATCCAGCCTCGACGAGCTCCAGAAGATTTTCATGATAGAATCAGAGGAACTCAACGTTTGCAGGACGATGGTCAGGGTCAGGCCGGAAATCAAGGCGATATTCGACCAGTTTATCGAAGAGAAGAAGATAAGCGGCCACAAGCTGGCCGTTCCGGACATAACCATTTTCACCGGAAGCGGCATGCTGAAGGATTTCATGATTTCGGTGATCGAGGCTTACGATGTCTGGCTCTCGTCCCCCCCGTTCATCGAATGCAGCACGTCGCTCAGGGAAGAGTACGATTACCTGGGCGAAATCAACAGGAAGCTGGTGATTTATCTCCGGCCAAGGACGACAAACCTGCTGAAAACCTCCCGCGAGAGCCTCAGGGATTTCCTCTCCTGCAACGAAGCGCACCGCGGGCTGGTTCTCGGGAGGCTTGCCTCGGCGCTTGACGGGGAGATCCAGATCAGCCCGGGCAACACGATCAGCCTTTCGATCCCTCTCGAGCCCCGGTTCAACAGGGAGAAGGATCTCGTCCATCCTCTTCTAATGATGGTGGAACGGGCCGGGATAACGGGCGCGGAGTTCAATCTCGTCACCCTTTCGATGAACGGCCGGAGGGAGAACGCGTCCAGGTTCGGGAACACGATCGAAAAGGTGCTCTGCCAGCAGCTCGGCCAGGATGCAGTCGTGTCAAGGGGCGAGAATCCGATGAGCTATTCCCTGTTCATCAACGGCAAGAGCCCCGAAGAAGTGGATTCGCTTGCAAAATCGATCCGCGACAATTTCATCAAATCGTGCCGCCTGAGCGGCGAAGAGGTGCACCCCTCGATTCACTGTGATATCAGGTACAGGCGGGTGCCCGGCACGGAACAGTCCCCCATCGAAAGCATACTGGCCGCCGACGCGGTCTGACGGGGCGGCTTCGAGGGCCCGCCGTCCGTAACGCCGGTCCGGCCGTTGCCGCCGCAGGCTTAAACTCCGATCTTCTGCGTTGTATTCCCGCTTTTCTTCGCGGGCTTCGGCTGTTCGTCCGGGGGGATGGACAGCAGCAGCAGGCTCAACGGCTCCGATATCGTGTGTTTCACTTTTGGAAGGTGGTTGAAGAAGAAATAATCGCCGTTCTGCAGTTCCAATATCCTGTGGAAGGCGGATTTTCCGTCGTAACTCCTGAATCTCGCGTGAACGATTTCGCCCTTCTCGAAATAGATCTCGCCCCGGTTCTGCCCGGCCGTGACCGCCAGCCTGCCCGTCTTGAGATTGCTGCTCAGCAGGGAGACTATGTCGAGCATCGGTATCAGGCTGAGGCTCCCCTGCAGCGGGTGACTTTTTACCCTTGTCCTCCCGCGAAGGTTGAGCGCCAGGAGAACAGCCGCGGCGGCGAGAACCAGGATCGCGACCCCGCCGGTAAGGGCAAGAATCGCCCGGGGAAATCCCCGGCCCTCCGCCTTCGTCTCCGACGATCCCTTTTCGGCCGCCCCGCCCGGAGCCTCCTCCTCGACACTCGCGGCCTTTGCCGGGGCCGGCATGGCGAGCTCTTTCAATTTTCCTGCCGCCCATTCGTTCCCGGGATCCTTGTCGAGAACCTCGCGAAGCGCGTCCTCTGCATCCATCTTCGCGCCCGGGTTTTTTTCGTGCCCGTAATCCGCCAGGATCGTTTCCGCGCGGCCGATCGCGGCTTCGGCCTCCGAGCGTGAAATCCGTTTTTCCACTTCGTCGATGAGCGATGCGATGTCGCGGTTCGACGGATCCCTCTCGATCGCCTGGCGCAGGTATTCCCCCGCCATTTTGAGGTTGTCGAGAGCGAGATGGCATCTCCCGAGCATCTCCAGGGGGGCAGGGTCGTGCGGCTTGATGCCGAGGTAGAGTGAGAGTTTGGGAACGGCCTGATCGTACCTGCCGGCGGCCATGTGCGCTTCGGCCTCGCTGAGAAGCTTCCTCGTGAGGGTCTTTTCCAACTGTCCGAGCTTGTCCCTCGCCCATGCGGCCCCGGGTTCCTGCTGGAGCCCGCGAAGGAGCAGCTCCCTTGCGTATTCCAGCTTCCCGCGCCGTTCGTATATCTGCGAAAGCTGCCAGATAGCCGAGGTGAAGGCCGGATCCAGCCGGAGGGATGTCATCAGGGCCTTCTCCGCGGCCTGGTCGTCCCCGTCGGCCAGTGATTTCTGAGCCTCGACGAAGGCCTTCTCGGCCGAAATGCGGTCGCCGGCCGCGGATGGGGCCGACGAAAAGGACAGAATCACGAGAAGCAGAACCGTTATATTGAAGGAACCCTTGATTTTCATCGTTATCCTCCCGTCCGGAATATCCGCAATATCCGTTCCAAACAAGGATAAATTCCAAGTATCTGTTGATTTTGAGCCCGGGTCTTTGGTAGAATCGCCGAAGTCAACGATTAGAAGAGGGTTATACGGGCCGGTGACGCCCGCGAAACCCCGATGGCCTGATGTTGCGGGAGGATACGATGGATTTCAACCTTACAACCGAACAAAAGGATATGCAGGAAGCGGCTCGTAAATTTGCGAAAGGTGAATTTACGAGGGAGTTGGCGCTGAAGCACGAGGAGGAGCATTCCTTTCCGCGCGAGCTCTGGCGGAAGGCGGCGGAGCTCGGATTCGTCGGATTGATGTTTCCCGAGGAATTCGGGGGGCTCGGCCTCGGCGTGACGGAAAACGTCCTTGTCGTAGAGGCTTTCTGCAGGCAGGATTCGGGGCTCGGAACGGCGCTGGCCCTCTCCGATTTCGCCTCGGAGATACTGATGCGCAACGGCACGGACGCTCAGAAGAGCGAATATCTGCCGAGGATAGCTTCGGGACAGATCATTTCAGCCGGATCGTTTACAGAGCCGAATCACGGCAGCGACATAACGAGGATGGACACGAGGGCGGTAAAGAAGGGCGACCACTGGGTTATAAACGGGACGAAGACCTTCATAACGAACGGGCAGATAGCGGATTTTTACCTTACGCTCTGCCAGACCGACCAGGAGGTCAAGCCGTCCTACAAGGGAATGACGATTCTTCTCGTTCCGAAGGACGCGGCGGGGCTGACGACGAAGGACGTGGGATCGAAGATGGGGATTAAAATGACCTCGACCGCCGAGATCTCGTACAACGACGTGAATGTGCCTGCCGGCAACGTCATCGGCTCGGAAGGGAAGGGCTTTTACCACGTGCTCGAGTTCTTCGACGAGAGCCGCGTGGAGATCGCCGCGACGGCCCTCGGCATAGCGCAGGGAGCATTCGACAGGGCGATCGCGTACCAGATGGAAAGGGAGCAGTTCGGCACGCCGCTGATAAAATTCCAGGTCAACCAGCACAAGCTCGCCGACATGGCGACCGCCATAGAGTACGCGAGGCTCCTCACCTACAAGGCCGCGTGGAATTTCGACCAGGGCAGGATCGATCCGAAGCTCACGTCGATGGCCAAGTACGTCGCTGCCAGAACCGCGGTCTATGTGGCCGACGAGGCGATACAGCTTCTCGGCGGGTACGGGTACATGACCGAATACGAGGTAGAGCGATTCTACCGCGACGCCAAGATCTCCGAGATATACGAAGGCACGAAGGAGATCCAGAAGAACACCATAGCCAACGCCCTGATCAAGGAGTTGTAGAAAATTGTCTATTAAAACGTTTTTCGGAGGCGCGAAAGCCGCCGCGATCCTGCTTGTCGCCGTTCTGGCCGCCGGCCAGCCGGGTTGTTCGTCAGAAAAAAACAAGGAGGAAAAGCCTTCCGCCGAGCCCGCCGCAAGGCCCTCCCGCACGGGGGACTTCGCGGGCGTCGAGCTGCGCGCTCTCGACGGGAGAACGGTTAAGATCTCCGACTACAGCGGGAAGATACTGTTCGTCACATTCCTCGCGACGTGGCAGGAGGATTCGAGGAAGATTATCCCGATCCTCAACGAGATACAGAGGAAATTCGGCAAGAACGTGAAGGTTCTCGCCATCGCCATGGACAAGCAGGGGACGCCGGCCCTCGGCACGATGCTCGCCGGCAGGGACGTCAAGTTCGACGCCTTCGCCGACGGCGAAACGGCCGCGAGGGAATTCGGCAGCGCGAGGGATCTGCCTGTAACCTATATACTCATGAGGGACGGCAGGTTGTACAAGCGGATAGACGGATTGACAAGGCAGAAGCAATACGAGGAATATATCATCGAAATGTTTGGCAAGCGCCTGTAGTGCGCGGAGAGCCTCATGATGCCCCTCAGCTTATCGCAGGATCAACTGATCCTGATCAACCTCCTCCTTCGTATCGCTGTGATGGCGGGGATCATCAGCCTGGTGCTGGGATTCCGGTCGGTCGTCGGCCTGCTGGCCCGGCTCTCCGTGACGAAGTCGGCCTACGTAAGGCTTCTGGTCCTTTTTTCGATCATCTTCGCGATCGGTATCGTCGTGAGGAAACTCTCCAATCAGGCGGCCATGGACCTGGCTCTCGAGGGCGCCCTGGTCGCCGGCTTTATGGGGGGCGTCGGGGTCGGGGCGGGCGCGGGATTCGTCATAGGCCTGACATGCTGGATCTTCGGAGAGGTCGTCGCCCTCCCGCTCTACACCGTCGCCGGATTCTCCGCGGGGATGCTCTATTCATGGCTCGGCAGAAGAGGCGAGATCTGGAACTTCTCGCTCAATCCGTTCCTCATAATATATAATTTCTTCGAAAAGCTCTTCAGGGGCGGATTCGACAGGAATTTCATTCCCTTCGCCCTCTGCTTATCGTTCGCGCTTCTAAGGTACGTGCTGCTCGGCAGGTTCTATCAAAAGGGATGGCTCTACGGTTATCCGATGCGGGACTGGTTCTTCATGACGATCGACGTCATCGTGCTCGTCTATACCGTGGGGATTGCGCTGAAGATGGCCAATAACGCCCGCATGGAGGAGATCCTCAGGGAGGAGGAGAACCAGCTTATTCAGGCGAGGCTCACGACGCTGAGAAGCCAGATAAACCCCCATTTTCTTTTCAACACGCTCAACTCGATCTCGGCCCTCATTCGAACCGACGCCGAGAAGGCGAGGGAGATGACGAGAACACTTTCGTCGATATTCAGGAAGTCCCTCGAAAATACCGCCGACGCGCATTCACTCGCCGATGAAATAGCCTTCATCGACGATTATCTTTCGATAGAGAAGATACGATTCGGCGAGGAGAAACTCAGGATCGTCAAGGATCTCGGTCCCGGATCGGAATGCTGCCGGCTGCCGACGATGCTGCTGCAGCCGATCGTGGAAAATGCCGTCAAGCACGGGATTTCGCAAAGGACCGAAGGCGGGACGATAAGGATCGCGGCGAGGCGCTCCGGCAGGGGTACGGAGATAGAGGTTTCCAACGACGGGCCCGTGACGGGGGCCCTTGTGCTGGAAGAGCTACTCCCGAAGGGAGTCGGATTGAGAAACGTGGTGGAGAGGCTGAAAATATATTCCCGGGGAGAGGGAAGGGTGGCCATAACTCCGGCGGATGGAGGAGGCGTCTCGGTCAGGCTCTTCATCCCGGATTGCGGTTGACAGGAGGAAATCATTTGAAGATCAGGGCCATGATCGTCGATGACGAGCAGCTTGCCCGCGATGAGATGCGGTACCTTCTGGGTGAGCTCGAGGATCTGGAGGTCGCGGGCGAAGCTTCAGGCGGGGAGGAAGCCGTCCGGATGGCACTCGGGCTGAAACCGGATCTTATCTTTCTCGACATCCAGATGCCCGTGATGGACGGGTTCCAGGTCGTCGAAAGCCTCGCGGCGAAGAACGCCCTGCCGCTTGTGATCTTCACGACGGCTTACGATCAGTACGCGATAAAGGCTTTCGAGATACACGCGATAGACTATCTTCTCAAGCCCATAGGGAAGGAAAGGCTGCAGGAGTCCCTCGGCAGGGCCGTGGCGCTGATGCCCCGCAGGGATGAATTCGTGGAAAGGATCAGGAAACTGACCTCCAATATAAAGGCGGGGATGCGGTTCCTTCCGAGGATCGTCCTGAGGGTGAAGGGCGGCATGGAACTTATGGAGATCGAAAAGATAGCGATGCTCAGCACCGAGAGTGGCAAGGTCGTCGCCTGGACGGCGGGGGGCAAGTTCGACTCCAATTTCACGGCCCTCGACGAGATAGAGGTCCAGGTGGACCCGCGCCTTTTCATCCGGCTCGGATCGGACCACCTGGTCAATATAAAGAGGATAAGACAGATTGTCCCGTGGTCCGGGGGCAACTACATCATGACGCTCGATGATTCGGACGGGACCGAGGTGCGGCTGAACAGGTCGCAGGCCCAGCTTCTCAAGAACAAGGTTGAGGGAATATTCTGATAACGGCAACAAGGCACGCGGAGGTTTCGGAGGCTTGACGAAGGAATACGATCTTATAGTGCTGGGCGGCGGGCCCGCCGGGTACCCCGCCGCGATCCGCGCGTCGCAGATGGGAGCCGAGGTCTGCCTCGTCGAGAAAGAGAAGCTCGGGGGGGTCTGCCTCAACTGGGGCTGCATACCGACGAAAACGATGCACGCGCTGGCTCATCTCGTGAAGCAATCCTCGACGGGCGGCGAAGCCGGGGTGGAAGGGAAGATTGTCGCCGACGCCCTTTCCATGAAAGCTCACAAGCAGCGCGTCGTGGATGGCCTCGTCTCAGGCGTCGAAAAGCTGCTCAAGGGAAGGAAGATCACCGTCCTGAAGGGTAATGGGACGATAACGGCGCCGGGCGGGGTGGAGGTGGAGGGGATGGGCGCGATCAGGGGTAAAAAAATCATCATAGCCTCTGGCTCTTCGGAGATCGAACTGCCGGGAATGAAATTCGACGGCAGGCATATACTGAGCAGCACCGACCTACTCGACATCGAAAGAATCCCCGCGAGCATGATCGTGGTCGGAGGCGGGGTCATCGGCTGCGAGTTCGCCTCCATATTCGAGGCGTTCGGGACGAAGGTGACGATAATCGAGATGCTCCCGACCCTCATCTCGACCGCGGACATTCAGGTCGTCAGGCTCCTTCAGTCCTCCTTCAGGAAGAAGGGGATCGATCTTCGCCTGTCCACCCGCGTGGTGAAAATGGACGTGAGGAACGGTGCGGTGGCCGCCGTCCTGGAAAACGGCGACGAGATCGTCGCCGAGGTGGCGCTCGTTTCCGTAGGAAGGCGGCCGAACACGGGCGGGATCGGCCTCGAGAATGCCGGGGTCGCTTTCAACAAGGCCGGGATCGGCGTGAACGCGGGGATGGAAACGAATGTCGGGGGGATTTACGCGGCGGGAGACGTGGTCGGCGGCTGGTTGCTGGCGCATGTCGCCACGAGGGAGGGAATCGTGGCGGCGGAAAACGCCCTGGGGCGCGGAAGCCTGATCGATTACAGCGCGGTTCCCGCGACGATATACACGCTTCCAGAGGTCGCGCAGGTCGGCATGACGGAGGAGGAGGCCGCAAGAAGCGGTTTCGAGGTCGCCACCGGCAGGTTCCCGTTCGCGGCCAATGGAAAGGCGAAAGGGTTGCGCGAGGATGAGGGATTTGTCAAATGGGTGGCTTCGAAGAAGGACGGGAGGCTTCTCGGGCTGCATGTCATCGGCCCGCAGGCGACCGAACTTATCGCGGCCGGCATCCTCGCGGTCAGGGAGGGCATGACCGCGGCCCGATTCGCTTCGGCGATATATCCGCATCCAACACTGTGCGAGGCGCTCTGCGAGGCGGCGGAGGCTGTCGAGGGCAGGGCTATTCATCTTCTGAAGTAGGCCGGTACCTTCAATTTCAAAAGGGATAGATCGGAAGGGGTGTCTGAAATGACTGCCGTTCATCGCAGGATTTCTCCGGTTTTAACGGTGTTGCCGTTCCTGGCTGCGTTCGTTCTTCACGGCGGGGAAACGCTCGGAGCGGCGGCCGGCAACGGCCCCGAGACGATACTTCGGCCTCAACCGGGTTCGGCCGTGGTGTGCGTTGCCGTCGCGGTCCCCACGGGTTCCGCCCTCGAGACGCCGGAGACTAGGGGAGTCAGCCATTTCCTGGAGCACCTCCTCTTCGACGGGTCGGAGCGTTTCACGCGAAGGGAGATAAGCGACTGGACGGACAGGACCGGGGCCTTCCTCAACGCGTTCACGAGAAAGGAAACGGCCGTCTATTTCCTGCTGGTGGACAGGGCGTATGCGGAGGAAGGCATCGAGATCCTTTCACAGATGCTTCTGCATTCGATCTTCCCTCCGGATGAGGTGGAGAAGGAGAGGAAGGTCATTCTCGAGGAGATCAGGCAGGCCGCCGACGATTCCGGTGAGGAAAGGGAAGGTTTCGTCGAAAGGTATCTCTACCGCGGCAGCGACCTTGCCGAGCCGATCATGGGGTATCCGGCAACGATAGAGGCCATGACGCGGGACCGGATCATCGGGCATTACCATGGCCGCTACTCGCCCGGGCGGATGAAGATATTCGTTTTCGGCGGATTCGAAGAGGCGCGGGTGGAGGGGTGGATCGAGGATTATTTCGGCGCCCGTCTCCGCCGCGGCGCGGGAGAATCGGCCGCCGATGAAGGCGGCCGCGGGAAGGCGAAGAAGAAGGAAGGCGCAGGCGACCGCGAATCCGGCGTCGCGACGGCGAAGCCGAGATGGAGCGGCGAGGTGACGGTGCGCCCGAGCGACAGGCTCGATCCCGGCATGGATATTCTCGTCCCTGTTCCAGGGCCCGGTGAAAAGGGGTTCCCGGCGGTACTGATTCTCGAGGAGATACTGGGCAGCGCGAGCTCGCCCCTTCCCGCTATCCTGAAGGGATCGGGGTTCGCGGCCGCGCAGGCCTCGCTCGAGGTGCACGCCGGCTTTTCCGCCCTGAGATTTCACCTCGACTGCGACGGCCCGGAGACGGGGCGTCCCGAGGCTGTCCCGGCCGCCCTCGAGGCCCTTGCATCGTGGAAGCCCTCCCCAGCGGAGATCGAGGAGGCGAAAACGGCGTTTCTCTCGAGAGAAGCCCTGAACAGGGAAAAGATACATCTCTATATAATGGTCGCCGGGGAAAGGCTGGCATATTCGGGGGGCCGGTACCTCGACGAGAGCATGTCAGGCGTGAGGAAGGTCGGGGCGGAGGATCTCGGGAAGGTTCTTTCCGCGGTATTTTCTCCGGCCCTTTTCAACGCCGTTCAGATAACACCCGTTTCAACGGACCCCGCCGTGCCCGGGGCTTCGGTCGAACCGTCGTCGAGGACCCTTGAGAACGGCTGCCGGATCGCGGCGTCGACAAGGGCCGGATCGGAGGTCGGCGCCCTGCATATTCTCATAAGCGGCAGAAATTGCGTCGAAACCGATTTCCGGCGGGGGATGACGGTCATCCTTCACGCCGTCCTCGAGAATTCCGCGGATGGAATCGCGCTGACGTCGAAGCTGAGAGGCATGGGGGCTTCGCTGCAATGGGGGGACAACCCGTACATCCCGATGGACGATTACATGTTGAACGAAGCCTGGGCGTTCTGCCGCCTCGAGGCCCCCGCCGAAAGGATGATCGAAGCGGCCGGCCTCCTTGCCGGCCATCTTTCCGGGTCGTCGATCGTCGCCGGGGACGTGCAAGCCGCCGCCGCGGCGCTTGGAAGGGAGCTCGGCGCGAGGTCCGGTTCCTCGTCGGGGATTCTCTCCGGCGAGATCGCGAAACGGCTTTTCGCCGGCCATCCCTTTTCCGCTCCCATCTTTCCCGAGATGGAGGGCCTGGGTGAAATAACGCCCGGCGAGCTCGAAGCCTTCAGGGAGGCCGCTCTCTGCGGGGCGAACCTCGTCGTGACGGCCGTATCTCCCGACCCGGAGGAGGCGGTCCTTCGCGGGATCGCGGCTCTCTTCGGCGGCTTTCCCGCCGGCCGGCCGGCGAAATGCCCCCCGGTATCGGTCTCCGTCATCCCGGAGATTTACGATGGGAGTACAGGCAAGCAGGGTGTGAGCCTGGGGGCGGGCTGGCGTATCTCCGATCCTTCGCTGGAAGAAGCCGCCTCGCTGATGATCGCCTCCGAGGTTCTCAGCAGAAGGATGCAGCTCCAGATAAGGGAGGTCGAGGGGCTTGCCTATTCGACCGGAAGCACGGCCGAGATCTATCCCGGCGCCGTCGCCGTGACGGCGACGATGACCACGAGGGCCGGGAATCTTGAAGCGGCATCGGCGGCTCTCGAAGCCGAGATATCGAGGCTCTCCGCCGAACCCCCTTCGCCCGCCGAGATCGAGATCGCAAGGAACAGGCTCCTTTCGAGGTGGGCGAGGCGCGAGCTTTCCAGCATCAACCAGGCGTCCGCGATGGGCCTCGATATCCTCCTCAGGGGGGGGCTGAATGGGGAGCGAATCGTGAGAATGGCGACCCACGGCAACGTTGAAAAAACCATAACTGAAGTACTGAAAATGAGTAACGCCGTTTTTATAAGGTTGATTCCAACTCCCGGGGCCCCAGAAAAAAAATCGATCCCCCCGGGCATTATGCGATGATAATTATTGACGCCCAATAAGGTTTTATTTATATAGGAAGAAATTGATCATCACCTGAATCAGCGGAGGGTAAGATGGCTCACAAGATTAACGAAGATTGTATCTCCTGCGGCGCATGCGCTGCCGAGTGCCCGGTTGAAGCGATCACCGAGGGCGACAACACGTACGTCATCGATGCGGATTTATGCACGGACTGCGGAAGCTGTGTGGAGGTCTGCCCGGTCGAGGCAATTTTAGCGGAATGACGATCAGGGGGAACAGGAAGCGGCGGTTGCATCTCACCGCGGCGAGCCCTTTACCCCTTCGAACGCGCCACGATCGGTCTTAAGAGCGAGGCCGGTTTTCATGGGATGCCCAACGGGTTCCCTTGGGAGCCGGCCCTTTTATTGCGGGGATACCCCTACCCCCGCCGCCTTGCCGCCTCCTCGCGGCTCGGCAGGCATCCGCAGTAATCCTGCCGCGTAAGGCCGAACAGACGGCTTTGTTCGACGCTGATCCTGAAACCATCCTTCTTCTTGAAGTCCTCGCCCAGGAATGCGACGCCGAAACGGCGGGCCGCCGCCTCGCCCTCTATCAAGATGCGTTCGTAAATCTTGTGGGGGCTTACCGAGAGGGTCGTCGTGAATATCCCCGTTCCTCCGCGCGCCGCCTCTGCCGCCGTGGCTTCGAGCCTCAGGCGGTAACAGGCCCAGCATCTTTCGCTTTTCTCCCCGAGGTCCCGCCAGGGGGCGATCGTCTCATCCCATGCGAGCGGATCATATTTTCCCTCGATCAGCGGGATGCCCAGGTCGCCGCAGACCTTCGCCGTTTCAGCGAGGCGCTGCCTGTATTCACCTTCGGGCTGGATGTTCGGATTGAAGAAGAAGGCCGCCGGCTCGTACCTTGCCGAGAGAAGGCTGAGGACGTGGGTCGAGCATGAAGCGCAACAGGCGTGTACGAGGATCTTTTCCCTGGTTACCATCTTATATCGAACGGCTGATGATGCCCGCTCCGAAGATCTTACTTTAATGTACGACCGACGACGCCGGGACCGGGGGATCTTCCTTTTTCATGCCGGCGTAATAAGCGTCCTCCCCGCTCAGGACGGGGATCCTGCGGAGCGTTGCGATCTGTTCGTTGACCTGCAGGCCGAAAGCCTCGCGCCTGTTTTCGCAGACCGGATTGACCGGAGGGAGTTTCAGTTTGAGCGGGTTCACGAACTGCCCGTTCTGCTTGATCCGGTAATCGAGGTGCGGGCCCGTGGCGTAACCGGTCTGGCCGACGTACCCTATGACCTGTCCCTGCCTGACCTTCGCGCCGCCGTGGATGCCCTTGCCGAACCTGCTCAGGTGCAGGTAATACGTGGTGTATGAGCTGTTGTGCCTTATCTCGACGTAGTTGCCGTTGGACTGGGTCCTGGAAGCCTTGATGACGGTGCCGTCTCCCGTCGTCATCACGGGGGTCCCTGTCGGCGCGGCGTAATCGATCCCGAGATGGGGCTTGTAGACCTTGTGCACCGGGTGGAGGCGCCTGTGGCTGTAATTCGAGCTTATCCTCGAATAGTTGAGCGGAGCCCTGAGCAGCTGTTTGCGAAGGGATTTCCCCGTCTCGTCGAAATAATCGAATGAATCGTTCCCGTTGTCGAAACGGAACGCGTAATGCAAATCGCCGCTCGTGCTGAATTCCGCGGCTATTATATCGCCCGTTATCGCGGATCCGGGCTCGCCCGAGGGGCCCTTTATCCGCTTTTCCTCGTAGATCACCCTGAAATAATCCTTTTTCTGTATCTGTTTGAAGAAATCGATGTCCCAGGCGAAGATATCGGCCAGCTTGATGCCGAGCTCGATGGGCAGCCCGTGTTCGGAGAGGGTTGCAAAAAGGGAATGTTCGATGACGCCGGAGACTTCCCTCTTGACGGTTTCGTACGGGAATTCCTTCCGGGTAACGCTGAACCCGGCCGGACCGTCGGTGATTTCGACGTATGATTCGGCGCTTATATTGAATCTCAGGCTCTTGAAATTGTCTTCGGGGTCCTTGAAAACCTCGTAGGTCTGCCCGGGAAAGACCTTCTTGAAATTGTAGACCGGTTTCGCGGCCCTGGATATCTCGATTATCTGTTGCGGGGTGAATCCGCAGCTCTGAAGAGCGTCGTAAAAGGTCATGTTCCTTCCGACCGCTCCGCTGCAGGAAGGTTGGGGCGCCTGCGGGACGTGCTGCCTCGCCATCGCCCTGCCGGTCTCCGTAATGACCTTTTCCGGCAGGGATATCATCGACGCCTGCCGGGGCGCTTCGAGCCTGTCCGCGTTGTCCGCCGTAAAGGCGAGATAAAACATTATGCCCATGATCCCGCTGGATATGAGAAACGAAGGCAGTTTATTCTTATTAATCACGTTACACCCTCCAGTCCTCAGAATTTACCCTCAACCCCCGCGTAAGGTATCTTGAAAACCGGATATGAGTCAAGGAAAAGTATCACCTTGCGTCCGCGGGGAGGGGGTTATATTTCGAAAATCCCGCAAGTCCCCCCGTTCCGGGGAAAGCCGCATTAAATGTTCCAATTTCGACGCAAAAGATCGATAACCCGCCTTGAAAAGAAGCCCTGGATGGGATATTCTGGGGCATTCGGGGAGGATTGCCGCCGATCGATGCCGGCGAAGGATGTGCCGGCGGCTCAAACACGGGTGTCGAAAATGGATCTTCGCAGCAGGCTCGACGAGTTGAAAAGGAAGGCGGAATGCAATTATGCCCGAAAAGCCGCCGGGGCCTCCGTGGAGGATCTTTTCAGGCCGATGGGCCCGGGCGATCTCGAAGAGGCGATGGCGGGGAGGGGAACCTCTGAAGCCCCGCTTCCCGAAGGCCCCCTCGAAATGTTCATCCCCGGGGAGACGGCCGCCTCCGCGGGCGGGGTCTTTTACAGGGTCCTCGCCGACGCCGGCAAGGTCTGGGCGGATGCCCCGAAGATTTTGAACGAATATCTCGAGACCCTGTCCGCCCCGTTCCGTCCGCGGCAGGAGGGGTTGGAGCCCCTCTCGCTTCTGAGGGAGGCGGAGCCCTCCGAGGTATGTTACCTCGATATCGAGACGACGGGGCTCGGCAACACTCCCCTCTTTCTCATCGGGCTGATGTACGCGCGGGGGGGCAAACTTGTCCTCGATCAGCTCTTCGCGCGCGATTACACGGAAGAGAAGGCCGTCCTCGAATTTCTTTCCGATATCATAAAGCGGTTTCCCGTCCTCGTGACCTTCAACGGCGAGAGATTCGACATCCCGTTCATCGCGGAGCGGATGGCCGTGGAGATGATCGATTTTCCCCTCCCCGGCGCCCACGTCGACCTACTGCCGGTCGCGAGGAAGGTCCTCGGCCGCAGGACGCCGAACCACAAGCTGCAGACCCTCGAGGTATTCCTTCTCGGCAGGAAAAGAAAAGGGGATATACCGGGCAGCCTGATACCGGGGGCCTATCACGAATATGTAAGGACGCGCAACGCCGCTCAGATGGCGGCCGTCATACACCATAATCGTCTCGACCTGCTGTCGATGATGGAACTCGTCACGGTCTTCATGTCGGGGCGGGATTGGGAATGCCGGGACTGACCGGTCGAACGCGCTTCCCCCGAAGGATGCGGGGAGCGGGCGGGATGCCGGGAAAAGGCGAAAAGGAGTGGCTTTGGACACCGCTAAATTCCTGAAAAAGATGCAGAGCGAGGACTTCTACCGCGATCAGCTGGTCCACAGGCATACGATAACCTCGAGGGAGGCCCGGTTCGGCGAGCTCGGCAGGCCGCTGCCGGAGCGTTTGACGGCCGTCCTCGAGCGGTCCGGGATAAAGCGGCTCTACATCCATCAGGTCGAGGCCGTGGAGGCGCTTCGCGAGGGAAGGAACGTCGTCGTCGTCACCTCGACCGCGAGCGGGAAGACGCTGTGCTACAACATCCCCGTTCTGGAAAGTATTCTCGAGGATCCTGAGTCGCGCGCCCTTTACCTTTTCCCGACCAAGGCCCTCGCCCAGGATCAACTGAGGGTGATCAACAGGTACGCCGGCCCGGGAGGGATCGAGCTTCGCGCCGGCACCTACGACGGGGACACACCCGCCCCCCTTCGAAGGAAGCTCCGCGACGAGGCGCAGATTCTCCTTACGAATCCCGACATGCTCCATTCCGGGATCCTTCCGAACCACTCGAAATGGGCGCCCTTTCTCACGAAGCTGAAGTACGTCGTGACCGACGAGATACACACCTACCGGGGCGTCTTCGGTTCGCACGTGGCCAACGTGATCGGCAGGCTTTCGAGGATCTGCTCGCACTACGGGTCGAGCCCCGTTTTTGCCGCCTCGTCGGCGACAATCGCCAATCCGGGGGAGCACGCCGAGAGGCTGCTCGGGCGCAAGGTGACCGTCGTGACGAAGGACGGCTCGCCCCGGGGCAGGAAATATTTCCTCATGTGGAATCCGCCGACCATCGATGTCGCCGACATGGAAAGAAGAAGCTCGAACATAGAGGCGGCCGACATCGTGTCGAGGCTGGTGCTCGACGACGTCCAGACGATAGCTTTCGTCCGCGCGAGGGTCGTCAGCGAGGTGATCACGCGCTACACGCGCGAGAAGCTGGGCGAGCGCAGGGCCTCGATGAGCGACCTCGTGCATCCGTACAGGGGCGGCTATCTCCCCGAGGAGAGAAGGGAGATCGAGAGGCGTCTCTTCGAGGGGGAGCTCAAGGCCGTGATAAGCACCAACGCCCTCGAGCTCGGCATCGACGTCGGGTCGCTTCACGCCTCGGTCATCGTCGGCTATCCGGGGAGCATCGCCTCGACCTGGCAGCAGGCCGGCAGGGCGGGGAGGGGGGAGGAGGACGCCCTCGTCTTCTTCCTTCCCTACAACATGCCGCTCGACCAGTACCTCGTGCGGCACCCGTCCTATTTCTTCGGGCGCTCCCCCGAGAACGCGATAATAGATCCGTCGAACCCGCACGTCCTTCTCGGGCAGATGAGGGCGGCCGCCTTCGAGCTTCCGCTCGCCGCGAAGGAGGTGGAGGCGATGGGGGAATACGCCCCCGCCATCGCGCAGCTCCTCGAGGAGGAACGGGAGCTCAACTTCGTCAAGGGGAGATGGTACTGGAGGGGGCAGGGGTATCCGAGCGCGTCGGTCAACCTCAGGAACATATCGCCCAACATCTATACGATCATCGACGAATCGGACGGCAACAGGGTGATCGGGACGATAGACGAGGCGAGCGCGTTCCAGCAGGTTCATCCGCAGGCCATATATCTTCACGAGGCTGAGACCTATTTCGTGCGCGACCTCGACATAGAGAAGAAGATCGCGTTCATAGAGAAGACGAACGTCGACTACTACACCCAGTCGATCACCGAAACGCAGGTGAAGGTCGACCGCGAGGAGAAGAACGCGCGGTGGAGGGCCAGCAGGATCGCCTTCGGAGACGTCTCGGTCACCGACCTGACCTTCATGTTCCGCAAGATCAAGTTCGGAAGCCGCGATTCGATAGGGTACGGGAAGTGCGACCTCCCGCCACAGATCCTCGAGACCGTGGGGCTCTGGATCGAGCCGGACCCCGGCATATCGTCGCTCGTACGAAAGTGGGGAAGGGTCGCCGCCGAGGGACTGTTGGGCCTTTCGAACGTCCTTCGCGAGGTCGTCCCGCTTTTCGTGATGTGCGATCCGCTCGACATCGGGACCACAGTGAATTCCAGGTCCACCGGCAGCCCGGCCCTTTACATTTACGACAAATACCCCGGAGGCCTCGGATTCGCCCTCAAGGCGTACGAGATCATCGAGGAGATCATGCAGGCCGCCCACGAGCTCATAACGTCGTGCGGCTGCAGGCACGGCTGCCCCTCCTGCGTCGGCTCTCCCATCCCGCCGTTCGCCCAGCTCGATCCGGACGAGGGCGGCAGGGGGATGATACCGGACAAGGAGGCCGCCCTCGTCATTCTTCACTATCTGCTCGGGATCGAAGCTTACGAGCCGTCCCCCCCCGGGGAGGAAGGCGGAGCGGAGCAGCAGCGCCCGCAGGGAAAACCGCTTCCGGTTGAGCTCGAGGGCAAGCTCCGCAAGTCGCTTTTGAAAAAAAGGGAGAGGAAGTGAGCGCCGTCAGATCAGGTCGATGCCGGCGTAGCGTTCGATCGTGCTTTCCCCGCAGGTGATATCCTCGATCAGCGACGATACGGTGAAGAGATGGTCGAAGGCGCGCCCGCCGAGCGAAGGCATGATCGAGGCGACCGACTCCTGGGACAGGTATTCGGGAACCGCATCGCAACCCTCGAACTGTTCCATGAAACACCTGACGACCGCCGACCTGCTGTCGCGGCCGCCGATGGGGCGGGACTTCGTTTTCCCCCTTTTCCCGAAAAGGTTCCTCAGCGTTTCGGGCAGTCCCCGGCCTGGCTCCCCGGCGCGAAGGCCGGGAAACCGGTTCCGGTCCGTAGTCATCCCGCCCACGATATCGATCGCGGCGGCCTTCGGCGAAAGAAGCGAAAGGAATTCCCGGTACAGGCGGTGTTTCGATTTGACTCCGTCCGGGCAGTTCATCGCGTGATCGATGACCATCAGCGAATTGAAGGGGGCGACCGTCCAGAAAAAGAAACGGTTGCGGTCCTCTCCCTCGGCGGCCCTTTTCATGTCCCTCCCGCACACCATGAAGTGAAGGTACTTGTCGGGCATTTTGTGCTCGGGGCAGGAGGCGAGATAGTCCCTTATCGATTCCCTGATCCTGTCGCCGCGGAGCCCCGTGACTGCCGCCGCCTGGGCGAGGGTGAGGATCGAATTGCGGGATATCAGGTGGCCGGCCAGCTCATCCGTTCCGGCGAATCTCCCGGCGGGCCTGTTGTCCGGGACGACGAGGCTCCCGCCCGCCCCGGTGAAGAATGTCACGCTGTCGCCCCAGGCCTCCCTGATCATGTCGAAAAGCCCCATCGAGAAGCTCATGCCGAGATGGTCGCCGCCGTTCTTCATCCTCAGGAGCCTGATCGCGTCCGAGCCGCGGGCCGGGCCGTATTTGAAAAGGCGCCACGGAACCTCGAGGATCCCGGCGACCGTTTCGGCCGTTTTCGCGTCGGCCGCGTCTTCCCCGGAGTCGCCCAGGAAGGTCGCGCCGTGGAACGGCACCTTCCCTGAGGCGAGGGCCGAGGCGACCGCCCTGGAATCGGGCCCGCCGCTCAGCGAGAGGACGTTGACGCCGGCCTCGTCGGCGCGGTCCCGGCAGGCCTTGCGGAAGATGTCGGCCAGCTTTGCCGCGCAGGCGCCGGCATCCATGTCCCTGCCCCTTCGGGCCGAGAAATCGAGGGTGAAAAGGCGGTGAAAGCTTACCCGCGAGCCGCTCCCGCCGGCCTCGCCGCCCGAGCGGTCGTTCGACTGCAAATCGGCGCAGCCTTCCGTGTCTATCGATATCAGGGTCGCCGGCTCGAGGCGCGAAACGCCCTCGAAGAAGGTCTTGTCCCCGGGCATGAAGCCGAGAAGCAGATACTGGGCGATCGCCAGGCGGTCGAATTCGACGCGGTTGTCGAGATTCGTTATGAACCTCGATTCGCGCGAAAGGGCCAGCCGGCCCGATTCGTGCCTGTAATAGAGGGGCAGCCTGCCAAGGGCGTCGTTGAGTACGCAGATCGAGCCGGTCTTCCTGTGCTGAATGAATATCACGAAATCGCCGTCGGTCGCGAGGAGCCAATCCCTCGCCCTGTCGAGCGAGCGCGGGGGGTTCCCGAAGAGGATGCCCGCAAGGTCGCTGAGTTTCGCGTCGACCCCGCCGGCGCTCTCCCCGTAAATCATTCCCTCGAGGCATATGAAAAAATCGTTGTTCTCGAAGATCGCGACCGGGTATTTGGGGTGATACGTGGCTCCGAGGAAACAGCCGCGCCTCGAGACGAGCGTCTTGAGTATGAACCATTCCTCGTGAAGGAGCGACCTTGCCGAGTGCAGCAGGAGGTCCTCCTTCCGGTCGAGATTCCCGCAAGGGTCGAAATAAAAATGTATCCCGGGCATATCCTCCCTCTCCTCCGGCCCGCGGCCGTCGCCACATTGTAGGCATGAAAGCCCGCGATGACAACATGTAAGATTGCGTCCCCGGGGGGAGGCCCCGGGCCGCCCGAAAAGGCCCGAAATGCGGCGAATAACGGGAAAATGCATCAATTGACACGGGCCGGCGGTTGTGGTAGTTTTGCGGGACGGTTTTTACGAATTGCAGCAGGATCCTTTCCGCCCGCTGGATTCTGTCATTTTCTTTAACCTGGGAGGAGCCCGATGAGGGTGATCAAGCATTACCGGATCCACACGGGCACGTTTGCGTGGATACTCCATCGCCTGTCCGGTCTGGGGTTGATCTTCTACCTTCTCATACACATCTGGGTGATCAGCCATCTTTCCGGAGGGGAAGGATCGTTCGACGGAATCATGAACTTCTTCGCCAGCCCCGCAGTCAAATTGCTGGAAGTCGGGCTGGTCGGAGTCATTCTCTACCATCTTTTCAACGGCCTGAGGATAACGCTTATAGACATAGGCGTGATGGTGGAGAAGCAGAAAACACTTTACGTGGCGGCGGTTGTGGTCTGGCTGGCATCATGGATCGCGGTTGGCGCGGTCATGATCTCCCGCATGGGCTCCCCGCTGCACGGCTAGAAGGGGGGAGCGGCATGAAATTCAGGGAAACAACGACCTCGGGCGGCGCTCTTCCGTGGCTCCTTCAGAGGATATCGGGCGTCTATCTCGCCGTGATCCTTCTGATTCACGTGATAAATCTTCACGTGCTGATAGGCGGGGAGCTCACCTACGCCGCGATAGCGGAACGGGTGGCGACACCCCTTTGGAAGACGATCAACATCTCGTTTCTGATCGTTGCGCTGTTTCACGGCCTTTACGGCCTGTGGATAGTTCTCGACGACTACATACACAAGGGATGGATGAGGATCCTGATTTACGGCGCGATCGCCGCGATCGCGCTCATGTTCGGAATCTACGGGACCCTCACGATGATAACATTCCAGTACGGAGGTTGATGGACCATGACATTCAAAGATCCCGAGAAAATTCACGACGTTGAGGGAGTGGGCGTGCACAGCGTCCACCGTCACGACGTGGTCATAGTCGGGGCCGGCCTTGCTGGAATGAGAGCCGCGGTCGAAGCGTCTGAGGAATTCGACGTGGCGGTCATCAGCAAAGTCTTTCCCACCCGCTCCCACAGCGGCGGCGCCCAGGGCGGGATAGCGGCGTCGCTCGCGAACGAGGAAGAGGATCACTGGGAATGGCACATGTTCGACACGGTCAAGGGGAGCGATTACCTGGGCGACCAGGACGCCATAGAGATAATGGTCAGGGAGGCCCCGACGGTCGTTCGCGAATTCGAGCACTTCGGCTGCGCCTTCTCGAGGACCCCCGAGGGCAGGATCGCCCAGAGGATGTTCGGCGGCCACACCAAGGATTTCGGCCGGGGAGGACCGTTCCTCAGGGCCTGCTACGCGGTCGACCGCACGGGGCACGCCCTTCTGCACACCCTTTACGAGATATGCCTTCGCAACGAGGTTCGTTTCTACAGCGAATTCTTCTCGCTGTCGCTGATAATAAGGGACGGCGTCTGCAGGGGCGTCGTCGCGTGGGATATCGTCAACGGCGGCGTGCACGTCTTCCACGCGAAGACCGTCATGTTCGGCACGGGCGGATACGGCAAGGTGTTCAAGATCAACTCCAACGCGATGGCGAACACCGGCGACGGGCTCTCGATGGTCCTTCGGGCCGGGCTTCCGCTGGAGGACATGGAATTCGTCCAGTATCATCCGACCGGCCTCTACCTGCAGGGCATACTGGTGAGCGAGGCGGCGCGAGGCGAGGGCGGATACCTGATCAACGACAAGGGGGAGAGATTCATGGAGAAGTACGCTCCGTCCAAGATGGAGCTCGCTCCCAGGGATCTCGTCTCCAGGTCGATTCAGACGGAAATGAACGAGGGCAGGGGAATAGGCGGCCAAGCCCTACGTTTATTGCGATCTTCGCCATCTCGGCGAGGAGAAGATCATGAAACAGCTTCCGCAGATCCACGAGCTGGCCTGGAAGTTCCTGCACGTCGACTGCGTGAAGGAGCCGATACCGATCCAGCCTACGGCGCACTACTCGATGGGCGGGATCCCGACCGACATCGACGGCCGCGTGCTTCTCGACGGCAAGGAGACGCCGGTGCGCGGGTTCTACGCCGGCGGCGAGTGCGCGTGCGTGAGCGTTCACGGCGCGAACAGGCTCGGAACGAATTCGCTTCTCGACGCCTCCCTCTTCGGAAGGCGGTGCGGGAAGGCGATGGTGCGGTTCCTGAGGGAAAACAGCTCCTTCCCAGAGCTTCCCGCGGACGCCGCGAAGGACGCCATCGACGAGGTCAACCGGATCCTCGAATCGAAGGGGACCGAGAAGGCGGTCGAAATAAGGGACGGCCTGCAGGTGATGATGACAGACAAATGCGGCATTTTCAGGAATGCCTGCAACCTCCAGGAACTCGCCGGAGAGTTCGGGAAATTGCACGACAGGTTCAGGAATATCAGGATCGACGACAAGAGCGCCGTCTTCAACTACGATCTTCTCGAGGCGATCGAGCTGGGGCACATGCTGGAATTCTCGGAGCTCATAGTCGCCGGCGCGCTGGCCAGGGAAGAGAGCAGGGGCGCGCACAGCCGGACCGATTTCCCCAAACGCGACGACGTGAAGTGGCTGAGGCACACCCTTGCCTGGAAGAAGGGCAAGGAGATGAAGTTCGATTACAAGCCGGTGAAGATCACACGCTTCGAGCCTAAAGAGCGCGTTTATTAAAGGAGGCCCCGGGATGGCAAGGTTCAAGTTCAGGATAAATCGCTACGATCCGGACAAGAAGGATCGCGGTCAATACATGCAGGAATACGAACTGGAGGTCCCCAAGGGGTACACGGTGCTCGACTGCCTGAACGATATCAAGTGGAAGATCGACGGGACCCTGACCTACAGGCGCTCGTGCCGGAGCGGCATCTGCGGCTCCTGCGCGATGACGATCAACGGGGTGAACAACCTCGCGTGCGAATCGCAGGTTTACGCCCTCGGCGGGGACACGATCACCGTCGAGCCTCTCAGGGGATACCCGGTCATAAAGGACCTCGTGATATCGCTCGACCCGCTCGTGAAGGGGCTTCTCGCGGTCAAGCCGTTCCTGATAACCAGGACCCCGCCGCCGAGCGACCAGGAGCGCCTGCAGAGCCCGGAGGACAGGGACAAGCTCGAGGGATTGTACGAATGCATCCTCTGCGGATCGTGCACCTCGTCGTGCCCGTCGTTCTGGGCGGACAAGGAATACATAGGCCCGCACGCCTTTCTCAAGGCGTACAGGTTCGTCGCCGACAGCAGGGACGAAAGCCCGAGGGAGCACCTTGAAGCCCTCGACGACAAGCACGGCGTGTGGCGCTGCCACACGATATTCAACTGCGTCGAGGCGTGCCCCAAGAGCCTGAATCCCACGAAGGCGATATCGGAGCTGAAAAAGGAGATCGTAAGGCAGAAACTCGGCTGATCCGGGTTTTTGCGCGTCAAAACATGCCGCGGCGGGCCGGCGGGTTTTCCCGCCGGCTTCCGCGCCGGGCGGAAGGGGGCAGGATTCGCGATGCGTTATCCCCGCAGAATCGACCTTGTGAAAGGATTGAGTCTTCCGGCGATCGCCGCCGTGATCTTCGCCGTTTCATGTTCCTCGCGCGTCGACAACCCGGACGCCCTCTTCGCGCGCATGGTCAAGGCGTACGGGGGGAAGGAGAAGATCGGCGAGCTCACCTCGTTCACCGGCAGGGGATTCATGAAGAAAATTTCCTCCGTCCAGGTGGCCGAGAGCTATCCGTTCGACATATATCAGGACGGCCAGCTCATCAAGAACAGGATCGTGAACGTCGAGGGCGGACGGATGATCGACGTCCGGATACTCGTCATCGACAAAAACGAAAGCTACCAGTATTCGATCTCGGGCGGATTGTCCGCGTATAAACAGATGGGAGAAGGGCCTTGTCAAGTACAGGTTCCCCGGGATGCTTGAATGGATACCGGAATCGGGGCTCAAGGGGGAATTGCTCGAGGCCCCGCCGGAGAGACGGACTACAGGTTGAAGTACGAAAACGGCGACGAAATAGTGACTTTCACGATAGACGGCAAAACCTTCCTTCTGAAGGGGACCGAGGTGAGAAACCGCGAGGATTCGACGTTCGTCACCGTCGACCTGTACGGCGACTACCTCAGGATGGACGATACCTGGTTCCCTTCGCGGTTCAGCGGATTTTTCGGGGAAAGGCAGTATTACGAATACTTCCTGACGCGGATCGATCTCGGGACTGAATTTCCGGAGGGCTTCTTCGCCATTCTCCCGGAGGATACGGCCGGGGTTCAGTACTATACGCCTCCGCAGCAGTAAGAGCCGGGACGGGACCCTTTCGTCAAAGCAGTTCGCCGACCTTGAAGATCGAGTTGAATTCGTACCCGGCCGCCGAGATGGCTTCGGCGGCCCCTTCCTCGCGGTCGACGAGAACGCTTATGCCCGCTATGATGCCGCCCTCGGCGGCGACCGCTTCGGCCGCCTTGAGGAGCGATCCGCCCGTTGTGACGACATCCTCGAGGATGATGACGCGAAGACCGTTGTGAATGTTCCCCTCGACCAGTTTCTTCGTGCCGTGCCCCTTCGCTTCCTTCCGGACGAGCAGGCCTTCCTTCTCGATGCCGCGTTCGGCCGAGATGGCGAGAAGCGCGCCTATGATCGGATCGGCTCCGATCACCGGACCGGCGAAGGCGCCGTATTCGATCTCCGAGAAGCTGTCCAGCATCAGCTTCGCCGCGAGGTAGAGCCCGCGCGAATGAAGGGTGGTCATCTTCCCGTTGATGTAATAGTTGCTCTTTCGCCCGGAGGCGAGGGTGAATTCGCCCTTCCTGATCGAGCGGTCGATAAGTATGCGCCTGAGCTCTTCTCTTTCGTTCAAGTCCACCCCCGGCGGCCGATCGATCCGCGCCGCGCGTTAATTGGTGAAGAAAATTATCCCCAGGGTCAACTGCGTGAACCCGCAACCTTCCTCGCCGGTATAGGCGTAGAGAACCTGCAAAGGATCCCTGCCGGACAACAGATAATGGTATTTCGCCCCGATGTCAATGGAGAGCCCGCGGTCGTTCAGCGCGTAGTATATATCGACGCCGCCGTTCAAGCCGAACTCGTTCCTCGTTATGCGGCCCTCCCATATTCCGGAAGGTATAGTCGCGGTCACGGTGTACAGCCCGATTCCAGCCTCCGCTCCGAACGATATCTTGCGCGAAATCTTCGTCAAGGTGGTCATGCCGACGGTGATCGAATAGACGCCGGCCTTCACGCTCCTGTCCGTCCCCGTATAGTCGATGTCCTTCTCCCTGTCGAGCGACCTGCCGAGATTGTGCATGGAGAGGGAGAATTCGACGCCGTACCAGGAGCCGAGCCCCTCAGTGAAGTGGATTTCGAGCTCGCTGCCGTGGCCGAAACTGTCGTTCAGCTCCCCGGTCGTGATGATTCCGCCGAATCTGGCCCCCAGCATCTCCCGTCCCTTTATCCCCTGCGACAGGGAGCCGGAAGGGGGAAGAAGAGCGGCGATGGCGATTATAAACGCGCAAATTGAATGTTTCATTGAGGTAAGATAACAACGCGGCCGGCATATGACAAGGGCCAGTTTCCGGAGCCTGAAAGGAACGGAATATGCATATTGATCGGCGAAGGGTGCGATGCGATGCGGCATCAATCAATTCTTCCCGTTTTTCAGCGTCCGGCCGGTCCCTGAAGAACCGGAAGGCGCCTGTATTCTGCAACGAGGGATGCAAAATGGAACAGCTCGTGGAAGAAAAGGAAACCTTCGAATCGAGGGAATTGTTCGTCAAGGCCGAAAACCTCATCAGGAAAGGCGATTACAAGCGAGCCGCCGTGCTCGTGAACGAATCGCTGAGGATTTCCCCCGACAATCCGCTCTACCTCTCGGCCATGGGATTGTGTTGCGGGATGCAGGGAAAACTTGCGGAAGGCGAGAAGATGTGCCGTAAGGCCCTTTCCATGAGCGACGGGAAGGAACCGCTTCTGCTCGTCAATCTCGGCAGGGTTCTCCTCGGGCAGGGGGCGAGAAAGGAGGCGCGGAGCTGTTTCTCGAAGGCCTACGCCCTCGACAACACGAACTCTCCGGCGGCCCTGGAGCTCTCCCGCATGGGAGTCAGGAAGAAGCAGGTTCTCACCTTCCTCGACAGGAATCACCCGCTTAATATTTATCTGGGCAAGATAAGGTACCGTATCATGCTTTCGCGCAAGAAGGAGCTGAAGAAGCTCTAGGCCGCAAAAAGCAGTAGCATCGGGACCTCTCTCCATTTAAAATGATTCCGCAACCTTTCGGTTCGTCCGATTTAAATGGTCCGGCAGCCTTTCGGTTCGTCCGGCCATTCGAAAGCGGGAATCATTATGTCATCATTGAAAAAGATTGCGCCCCGAAGATCATTCCGTGCGGCGGCCGTTGTTTGGGCGGCCCTCGCCGTTGCGGCTCTGGCCGTCGCGGCGTCATTTTCGGCATGCTCAGGGACGGGGGGCCCTCCGGCGGGCGGGGCGTGGGACGATCCCCGGAACTCCGCCGATCTCGAGATCCTCGCCCTGATAGCCCGGGAGGAATTCGGGCGGGTCCTCGAGGTCGCCGACAGCCTCGCGGCCGCGGGGATCGGCGACGCGAGGCTCGCCGGCCAGAAGGCGATGGCGCTCGGGATGCTCGGGCGGGAGGATGAGGCGACCGCCCTCTTCGAAAAGACCCTTCTCGACGACTACGAGAGCTGCGAGAATCATCTCAACTTCGCCGTGATGCTGATGAAAACCGGAAAAACCGGGCGGGCGCTTACGGAATTCAGCGAAGCCGGCAGGTTCTGCGACGAATCGAGGCAGACGCTGATCTACCGCAACCTCGCCGTCGCCAACCTCAAGATGGGCAGGGAGGGCGAGGCTCTCGGCAGGGTCGAGGACGGCCTCTTCCTGGATCCCGGCGACCCGTACCTGCTCGGGCTCAAAGGGATGCTCGTCGCCTCCACCAACCCGGCCCAGGCGGAGAGCCTTTTCGTGAGATCGGCCCGCCGCGGCGCGATGAGCGACGATTTTCTCTACCAGCTCGGGATTCTCTTTCTGAAGACGGGCAGGCCTTCCGCGGCGCTGATGCCCCTCGAAACGATATCCTCGAGACGCCCCGGCGACATCGAGGCCTCGCTGAATTACTCGGAGGCCCTGATCGGCGCGGGACGGCACGAGGAGGCCGAAGAGAGGCTCCGGTCGCTCATGGCCGCGGGGGGCGGGCGACGAGGCCGTCCGAGAAGCTCGCGAGGGTCCTATTCCGGACGGGGAGGTTCGAGGAGGCGCTCGAGCTCTACGAGAGGCTCCCGGGGACCCCGGAAAACCTCGACAGGGTGGCGATGTGCCATCACGGCGCGGGAAGATCCGCGGAGGCGCTGGCCATTCAGCGGGGGGTCGTGCGGGAAAGGCCCGAATGGGCCGTCGGCCACGTCAATCTCGCCGCGATACTCGCAGCCCTCGGAGAGGTCGACGAGGCGCGGCTCCACCTGGAAAGGGCTCTCGAGCTCGAGCCGGACAACGCCGCGGCGAAGCTGAACCTCGGGATCCTGGAGCGGGCCCTCGAGGAAAGGGGCCCTGACGGCGGTCGATATTCCAGGCCCTGCCACCCGGTCCCGGCCAAATACTTATTGAACCGCGGGCCCGTTATATATACAATGCGTACCGGTATCGAAACAATCCTTCTCCCGGACTCGTATCATATGAAGATCAAAAGGTTCCGGGAATGGAGGTAGACATAATGTTCTGTCAACATTGCGGCAAAGAGATCAAGGAAGGAAGCACCTTCTGTCCGTCGTGCGGCAAGACCCTCAAAAACGAGGGGCCTCACCGCGGGATGTACGAGCATGAGCTGACGAAGCTCAAGACGCCGCCCGACACGAAAAATCCCGGCGTGGCGGCGTCGATAGGTTTCTTCCTCGGCTGGATCATGCTCGGCCCGGTCGGTTACGTCTATCTCGGGCAATGGAACTGGTTCTGGCTGACCTTCGTCATCCAGATCTTCGCCATACCGCTGACGGCGGGGCTCGCGTACATCCTTCTGCCCGTTGTGCTGGCGATCCATCAGTACCAGATGGCGAAGGAACTGAACGAGATGGTCGTCGCGGAGCGCGTCGAGCTGCAGAATAATTACAAGGAAACGGATATTCCGCCCCGCCCCGACGCAGGGCCGCGCATGGACGAGCCCGAAGGGCGCGATCCGGGCGCGTACAGGAACGACGAATAGCCCGAAGGGATGAAAGTTGGACCGAAACCTTGCCCTGGAACTTGTACGCGTGACCGAGGCGGCCGCTCTCGCCTCCGCGAGGTTCATGGGCAAGGGGGATCCCATCGCCGCTGACAGGGCCGCCGCGACGGCGATGGAACTGGCGATCCGCGGGGTCAGAATCAACGCGAACATAGTGATCGACGACGAGAGCTGCGCCGAGGGCTCGGCCCTGTGCAAGGGGCGGACCGTCGGAGGCGGCGGCGATATCGAGCTCGACCTGGCCCTCGATCCGCTCGAGAGCAAGGCTTCGCTCGCCGACGGCGGATCGAACGCGATTTCGGCGGTAACGGTGGGCGAGCACGGATCCTTCTACCGGCACAAATACCCCTACATGGAAAAGATCGCGGTCGGCGCCGACGCCGCCGACAGCATAGATCTCGATCTTCCCGTTTTCGAGAACCTCGTCAGGATCGCCGAAGCGAAACGGGTCTACGTCGAAGACCTGACCGTCTCGATCCTGAACCGCGAACGGCACCGGGGCCTTATCGCCGAGGTCAGGAAGGCGGGGGCGAGGATAGAGCTCTGCCGCGACGGGGATCTCGCCGCGGCCATCTCAGCGGCGCTGCCCGGCACCGGCATCGACGTCGCCATGGGGATCGGGGATTCGAAGCAGGGGATACTGGCCGCCGCGGCGCTCGCGTGCCTGAGGGGCGGATTCCAGGCCCGGTTCATGGCGGGGGAGAGCGCCGACGCGGAGGCGGACGACCCCGAGCTCGCGAAGATATTCAAGATACGCGACCTCACGGGGAGCGGGAACATCATGTTCGCCGTGACCGGCGTCTCGCACAGCGATTTTCTCGAGGGCGTCCTATTCAGGCCCGGCGGGGCGATAACGCATTCCCTCGTGCTCAGGGCGAAATCGGGAACGATAAGATTCCTCAGGACGGAACATTTCTTCGACATGGAACCGGATTACAAATAGGGCGCCGGTGGCCGCGCCCCTCTTCGGTTCCTCCAACTGACATGGAAAACGACCTCTTTTCGCAGAACGTGCCGCCGCCCCTCGCGGAGCGGATGAGGCCGAAGGCGCCTCGGCGATTTCGTCGGGCAGGACGAGGTCGTCGGCGAGGGCCGGATCCTCAGAAGGATGCTCGAGCGCGGCAAGCTCGAATCCTCGATCATCTTCTGGGGCCCGCCGGGGTGCGGCAAAACGACGCTGGCCCACCTCGTCGCCGGCTCGGTCGAATCGCATTTCGAATTCTTCTCCGCCGTGACCTCGGGGATAGCCGAGGTGAGGAGGATAGTCGCCGAGGCCGATTCGCGGCTGAAGCTCAGCGGCAGCAGGACGATCCTCTTCGTCGACGAGATACACCGCTTCAACAAGGCGCAGCAGGACGCCTTTCTCCCCCACATCGAAAGCGGGACGATCATCCTCATCGGCGCGACGACGGAGAACCCGAGCTTCGAGGTGATATCGCCGCTTCTGTCGAGGTGCCGCGTCTTCATACTGAACCAGCTCTCCGAGGACGACGTGGTCTCCATCATGAGAAGGGCGATCGACGATCCCGTGAGGGGGTTCGGCTCGAGGAAGGTGACGGTCGCGGACGAGAATCTTCACTATCTCGCGCACCTCGCCGCGGGGGACGCCCGGACCGCCCTCAACGCCCTCGAGATGGTCGTCGAATCGCTCGACGACGGCTCGGGGGAGATTTTTCTGACCCGCGAATCGATCGAGGAGGCGGCGCAGCGAAGGAACATCTTCTACGACAAGAAGGGCGAGCACCATTTCAACATCATCTCGGCCCTTCACAAGAGCCTCAGGGGGGGCGATCCCGACGCCAGCCTCTACTGGCTCGCGCGGATGCTCGAAGCGGGGGAGGAGCCCCTCTACGTCGCGAGGCGGCTCGTCCGTTTCGCCTCCGAGGACATCGGCAACGCCGACCCGGCGGCGCTCCAGGTGGCGCTCGGCGCCGTCGAGACGGTGAGGTTCATCGGGATGCCGGAGGCGAAGCTCGCCCTCGCGCAGGCGGCGACCTACATGGCCGCCGCGCCGAAGAGCAACGCGCTCTACACCGCCTACGCCGCGGCGGCCGGCGACGTGAAGGAGCACGGCCCGCTGCCGGTCCCGCTCTGGATAAGGAACGCGCCGACCCGCCTGATGAAGGACGCGGGGTACGGCAAGGGGTACGAATATCCCCACGACGACCCCGACGCGGTGAGCGGGCAGGAGTATTTCCCCGACGAGCTCAAGGGGAGGGAATATTACCACCCCGTCGATCGCGGCTTCGAACGCGAGATCATCAAGCGGATCGAATACTGGAGAAATCTTCGCGAGGGAAAAAGGAAGAAAGAGGAAAAGTAGGGGCAGGCCTCCGTGGCGCGATCAGGAAAGGCGCCGCGGGGTCCGCCGGATTCGCGTCGGCGCCGCCGGCCGCGCTCAAGCCGTTCCGCCGCCCTTCGGGCGCCCTATTCCCGCCTCGATCATCAGGCCGTAAAACTCGCCGAGCCCCGCGAGGTGAAGGTCGCTTTCGCCGAGGTCGAACCCCTTCGTGACGTCCGTCTCGATCGTGATCACCTTCATCCCCGCTTCGTGGGCCGCGACGACCCCCTTCTCGGCGTCCTCGACTGCGAATGACTCCGCGGCGCCGATACCCAGAGCCTCGAGCGCCCTGACGTAGGTCTCCGGATCCGGCTTGGTCTTTTTTACGCCGTCCTTGCCGACGACGGCGCGGAAGAGGCCCTCGAGGCCCGCTCCGCGAAGCAGCGCGCGAACGTCCCACGCGTACGACCCCGAGGCGATCGCCATGACGCGCCCGTCCGCCCTGAATCCCTCGATGATCCTCAGCGCCTCCGGGAAAAAGGGGATCGCCCCGGAAACGCAGTACGACGAATAGATCGGATCCTTCTCCGCGCGGATCGCCGCGGGATCGAACGGCAGGGCGTGCCGCGATATCTCGCCCTCGGCCCCCGCGCCCTTCGAGGTCCATTCGAGCCAGTACTCGTCGGGATCGAGTGTGTGCCCCTTCGAGCCGAAGACGCGCGCGTACGCGCGGTAATGGAAGGGCTCGGAATCGACGAGGACGTTGTCGAAATCGAAGATCACCGCCTTCGCGGCGCCCGCGATCTCCCTGAATGTCCCGAGTTTGTCCAAGCGTCTCTCCTTCCGCGCGGCCCCGCCGAAACGGCCCTTTTTAATTGACCAGGACCGGTCGAGGCATTAACCTGCGGGAGTGTAGCATGTATTCTGATCCTGTACAAGCGGGCGCTCCCGGCCCCGGCGGTTGCCGGACCGGGCGGGGGCGGGGACGACGAATCCGATGGATCGAGAGATCTACAAGGTCACCGATATCAATCCACGCCTATCGATGGAGATGGAAAATCTTCTCCGTTCCGCGGGCCTTTCCGAGAGAAACGCGCCGAATGGCGATCTTTTTGCATCGTTCGAATCGGACGGCACGCTGACGGGCGCCGTCTCGGGCAGGCAGTTCGAAAAGGACTCCCTGCTGAGGTTCGTCGCCGTCAGGGAGGAGCGAAGGAGGGAAAGCGTCGGAAGCGCCCTCGTCGGAAGGCTTCTCTCGTACTACTCGGGCGCCTGCGAAAGGACATTCGTGCTCTCGCCGCCGCCGGCGGTTTCCTTCTTCGCGCGGTTCGGCTTCGAAGGGATACGATCCGACAGCCTGCCCGGGCGCATAAGGGATTCGGCCGATCTCGCCAGGGTCATGATAGCATCCTGCGAGATAATGTCGCTGGAGCTTCCGAAGAAATGGCCGATAGTGTAGGCATCAGCGAAAGGGACGCGTAAATGCTCGACAGGAATTCCAAACTTCCATTCACGATCGGCGCGAAGAGCGACAGGGGGCGAAAGCGCAGGCGCAACGAGGACTATTTCAGCGTCTTCGAACCGGAGAACGAAGCGCTCACGGAGAGCCGCGGCGTTCTCGCCGTGCTCGCCGACGGGATGGGCGGGCATTTCTCGGGGGGCGAGGCGAGCCGCATGGCCGTCGAGGTGATGGGCGAGATCTATTTCAAGGCCGCGGAGAACGCCGCGAAGGCCCTCGCATCGGCCTTCATCGCAGCGAACAACGAGGTCTTCGCGAAGGTCGGGGACGGGAAGAACGGCGTCGCCGGGACGACGCTGACGGCGGTCGCGCTCTTTCCCGACGAATTCATAATAGCGCACGCCGGCGATTCGCGCGTCTACCTCGCGCGCCCCGGCAGGATGGACCAGCTTACGAAGGATCACAGCCTCGTCGGCGAGATGATGCACAAGGGATTGCTCGGCAGGGAAGAGGCGAGGAATCATCCCAAGAGAAACATCATAACGAGGGCTGTGGGCCTCAGGGAAAATGTCGAGCCGGATATCGACGGCCCCATGCCCTTTCTCCGGGGCGACCGGATCCTCGTCTGCTCGGACGGCCTTTCATCGATGCTGAGCGACGGCGAGATCGCCGGGATACTCCTCGGGAAAGATCCCGCCGCGGCGTGCAAGGCCCTCGTTGATATGGCGAACGAGAAGGGGGGCGACGACAACACCACGGTGATCGTCGCGATGAGGGATTGACGGTACCCGCGCGCCGCCTGACGATAGCGGGCAGCCTCACAAGATCTTCGGAACGCGCCCTTTAAAAGATCAGGTTCAGCGCCGCGCCGAAGGTCGTGGTCCCGTCGATCTTGAGCTCGAGCATGAACTGCAGGTCGTCCCTGAGATCGAGATTCAACCCGCCGCGAACGACGACATCGGAGTCGGTGCTGTCGCCCGAAAAACTCCCGTCATGAAAGAAGGCCGTGTAGAAGCCGGCCGATCCGTACGGCTCGAGCGGTATCGAGGTGTCGGCGAGGAGCCTGCCGCTCGCGATGAGGGAGAATCCGAGGATCGTCCTTCCGAAGTCGTCCGAGAAGATCTCGCCGAGGGAGGCCCCGGCGGCGAGGTCGACGGGCAGTGTCGTTTCGCCGCTCAGAAGGTAGTATTTGAAGTCGGCCCCGATCCCGAGCGAGTTGACGTCGTGGAAGCTCTCGAGCCCTCCCTGGAACCCGAGGTCGCTCTTCGACGTGATCCGGAAGCGCGCCATCACCCCCGCGTTCATCACGTCGTCTCCGGCCGTCATGAAAAAGCCCCCCTCGCCGTCGGCGGCGACCCCCGCCGTGGTGAACTGGCCGAAGGTCTGCGCCCTCGCGGGGCATGAAGCAAGGGCGGCGGCGAGGACCGCGAGGAGGGCGATCGAGGCGCCGCGCCGGAACGTTTCGAGAAGGCTCATTTTCACTTCGTTCATCCTTTCGATCTGTGCTGCTGATGACCAGGAACCGGGGTCGAATATACCATACGATCGATAAATTTTCAGCTTCGATTTATTTTAGATTTCCTGTTGACTCCACCAGATGTGGTATGTAAACATGCCGATGGCCCCAAGATATTGACGCGATGAAGCGGGGGCCGGTCAGCGCGAAAATAATAATTTATAAGAGATTGTACAACTGGAGGTTAGCATGACTTCAGGCCGCCCCTCGCCAGCCATCACGAACAACGCTCTGCGTGTTCTCGAGAAACGCTATCTCAGGAAGGACGTCAACGGGAAGATAACGGAAACGCCTGATGAGCTGTTCCGGCGGGTCGCGGGCAACATCGCCTCGGCCGAGGGGCGCTACGGGGATAACGCGGTGAGGGCGCACTGGGAGGAAGAATTCTATAACATGATGTCGTCATTGGAGTTCCTCCCGAATTCGCCGACCCTGATGAACGCCGGGGGCGAGCTCCAGCAGCTCTCCGCCTGCTTCGTCCTCCCGATAGAGGATTCGATGGAGAGCATCTTCGAGACGATCAAGAACACCGCCCTGATCCACAAGAGCGGCGGGGGGACGGGGTTCTCGTTCTCCCGGATCAGGCCGAAAAACGACAGGGTGAAGACGACGAAGGGGATTTCGAGCGGCCCGATATCCTTCATGACGGTCTTCGACGCCGCCACCGAGACGGTAAAGCAGGGCGGGACGAGGCGCGGCGCCAACATGGCGATCCTTCGCGTCGACCACCCCGACATCCTCGATTTCATCACGGCGAAGAGGGACAACAAGAAGCTCAACAATTTCAACCTCTCGGTCGGGATCACCGAGGACTTCATGAAGGCGGTCAAGAACGACTCCGATTACGACCTTTTCAACCCGCACGGCCGCGAGGTGGTCGACTCCATCTCGGCGCGCAAGGTCTTCGACATGATCGTCGAGCTCGCGTGGAAGAACGGCGAGCCGGGGATCGTCTTCCTCGACAGGATGAACAGGAGCAACCCGACCCCGCAGGTCGGCGCGATAGAGAGCACCAACCCCTGCGGCGAGCAGCCCCTGCTCCCGTACGAATCGTGCAACCTCGGCTCGATAAACCTCGCCAACATGACGAAGGAATCGCGCGGGAAGCACAGCATCGATTTCAAGAAGCTCGGCGGCACGGTGCGGATGGCGACGCGTTTCCTCGACGACGTCATCGACATGAACAGGTATCCGCTCGACGCGATCAGGGACATGACGCTCGCCAACAGGAAGATCGGCCTCGGCGTGATGGGTTTCGCCGACATGCTCGTCAGGCTCGAGATCCCCTACAACTCCGAGGAGGCCCTCGAGGTCGCCGAAGAGGTGATGGGATTCATACAGAAGGAATCGCGCGAGGAGAGCGCCGCTCTCGCCGAGGCGAGGGGCTTCTTCCCCAACTTCAAGGGGAGCGTCTACGACAAGCCGGGCGCGCCGAAGCTGAGGAACGCAACGACGACGACGATCGCCCCGACCGGGACGCTCAGCATCATCGCCGGCTGCTCGAGCGGCGTCGAGCCCCTCTTCGCCGTCGCGTTCACGAGGAACGTCATGGACAACGACGAGCTCGTCGAGGTCAACCCGATCTTCAGGGAGATCGCCGAGAAGGAGGGGTTCTACGGCGAGGACCTGATGAAGAAGATCGCGAGCGAGGGATCGGTGCAGGGGATCGAGGAGATACCCGAGAAGTGGCGGAACATCTTCGTCACGGCGCACGACATCAAGCCCGAATGGCACGTCAGGATCCAGGCCGCCTTCCAGAAATACACCGACAACGCCGTGTCGAAGACGGTAAACTTCCCGAACTCGGCGACGAAGAAGGACGTCGAGGAGGTCTACTTCAGGGCGTACGAGTCGGAGTGCAAGGGGGTCACGATATACCGCGACGGGAGCCGCGAGGAGCAGGTCCTAAACATCGGCTCGGTGAACAGGGGCGAGGGGACGGCGGAGGCTCGAGGCCCTCCGCAGACGGTGACGATCGGCGAGAACGGCGAGCACCTCCTCACGCCGCGCGCGAGGCCCGCCGTCACGACGGGCAAGACCTGGAAGATGACGACCGGGTGCGGCAACCTCTACGTCACGATAAACGAGGACGAGCACGGCCCCTTCGAGGTCTTCACGCAGATGGGCAAGGCCGGCGGGTGCAGCGCCTCGCAGTCGGAGGCGATCAGCAGGCTGATCTCCCTGTCGCTGAGGGCCGGGATCGACCCCAAGTCGATCGTCAAGCAGCTTCGCGGGATCCGCTGCCCGAACCCCGGCTGGGAGAAGGGCGGGATGATCCTCTCGTGCAGCGACGCGATCGCGAGGGCGCTCGAGAGGTATTTCCTCGAGGAGAAGACCCCGGTCGGCCACAAGGTGAAGAAGATGTCCTCGGGGTACCTCGACCAGGTGGCGGGATTCTGCCCCGAGTGCGGGGGCCTGATGGAACACGAGGGAGGATGCGCCGTCTGCCGCGAGTGCGGCTTCTCCAAGTGCGGATAGGCCGGCGGCCGGACGCGCATGGCTTTATAGATTGGGAAGAAGACAATGCCGAATCAAAAGATCGAAATGCACGGCTCGTTCATCCTGGCGCCCGTGCCCGTGGTGATCGTCGGATGCGCCCACAAGGAAATGGGGAAGAACCTCATAACGATCGCGTGGACCGGCGTCGACAGCGCCGATCCCGAGACGATCCACATCTCGATAAGGCCGTCGAGGTATTCGTACAAGATGATAAAAGAGAGCGGGTGTTTCACCGTGAACATCCCGACGGTCGATATCCTCCCGGCGGTGGACAAGTGCGGGATCATATCGGGGAACAAGTGCGACAAGTTCGATATCACGGGGCTGACCGCCGTCCAGGGAACGAAGGTCGACGCCCCGATGATAAAGGAGTGCCCGATAAACCTCGAGTGCGAGTTGAAAAACGTGATCGATCTCGGCCTTCACCACATGTTCATCGGCGAGGTGGTGGCAAAGCACGCGCTCCGCTCCTGCATGACGAACGGGAAGGTCGACGCGTCGAAGATCGCGCTCATAGCGTACATTCACGGCGAGTACTGGTCTTTGGGCAAGCGGCTCGAGAGGTCGGGATTCTCGCTGTGATCTTCGTGGTTTGACGGGCGGAAGGGTTCGGTTTCGAGTCCGTGCGGGAGGGGTGTACGGAGGCGGGTGAATGTTCCGGGACGAAAGAATTTCGTTTAATAATATAGAAGGCTGTGCCTGGCGGGAAGTCCGGCGTTGCTGCGGCTATCCTGCGCGAATGCACGGCCAAAAGAATCTTAAACGAAATAAGGCGTCGTAAATAAACCGTTATATACCATTGTCTTGATACACCTGATGTATAATATTGAGGTAAGGGACATAAAGGAGGGACATGAAAATGAATGGTATTATATTCTTTGTATCACCACTCTTTCTGTTTCTTTCATATTCTGGAATTTCACAAGATAACCAAACACACAATACAGTTCGCGAATTGACATTCATATCGGAATCCTCCGATTCGATTTCGAGGATATCTCCTGTCCAGCAAGAATATGGTGTTGGACGAGTTTCTTTGGGGCCTCCATATCCTGATCAATACTGCAAGTTGATTGATTCACCCGATGTATCGACATTTGGAGAGACATATGGGGCTGAGTTATATTCATGGGTAATATGGGATGTGTCGGTTATACCTGCTGATGCTGAAATTATTATGATCGAGATAGAACATTATATTGAACCAGCGCCAAATTATGACGGAGCAAGGTATTGTTACAGGAAATTGGACAGCTTGTTTCTTCAGCCGCCTGATTGTATAGATGCGGCAAACATATTAGAAGATTGTTCGATATATATATATGCTGAAATAGGATATTTGCCCAGAGTAGTTCGATATAATCTTCGTGAAGCAGCTTTGGCGGATGTTTCAGCTGCTGTTGCCAGACAAGGATATTTCTCAATTGCCTTCACGAAAGGCGTTGCGGTGGATACCCATTTAGCTATGATACGTGGATGGAGTGCAGGTGGGCCGGAACTCATCTTGACTTGGAGGCGAGTAGTAGCCATTGAAAGCAAGAGTTGGGGATCCATTAAGTCATTGAAACCTCTAGTTAACTAGATTAATGAAGTATTGCTATCGACAACGGCATATAACAGAGGCATTTGCGCAATCGCCTGGCTGACGCCAGGGCTCGGCTGTCACGGCCGCAGGGGTTAAGTGCTTGATAAGATAGAACGGAGGGATTGCGGCCGCGCCGCAAATGTTCACAACGTTATACGACAGAAACCAGAGCGAAAGGAATTGTGGAATTATGAGAATTTCGATTATGATCTTAATATTCCTTATGGCATCTATCCCTGCTGATAGCTTTTCGCAAGGTACAATCCATCTGTTTGCTGATACTACATCTTTGGACATCTCTGCTGATATTGCTCGGTTTGGAATAATGAAAATATGGATCGCCTACTCGGACTTGAATAATGCAGAGCTTCCTTGTATCACAGGATTAGAATTTATGATTGAGTTGGAATGATCCATATTTAGTGGAAGCAGGTCCGCCAGTATTCCGAGAAGAAATAGTTTCGATTACGGGGGGATTAATTCGAGATGGAATCAGCATAGTACTACGAAAGGATCTTTACTTATATGAAGACTATGTATTTTTAGGATACTTCCCTGTTCTTGGATTACAAGATATTATATCTGGTTCTGATCCTGTCATTCTATCTGCTAGTAGATGCTCCGGTAAATAACCATGATAATCCAATCATAGCTGCTTGTGATGAAATGAGAACCATTCACGAAGTACGAGGAATGAAATTTGTATTTCCATATGAAGCATGGGTGATAGGAACTGAATCAAAGAGCTGGGGTGCAATCAAATCGCTTATTAAATAAAGAAGGATTCCGTCGTATAAAGAGGTATTTGCGCACTCGCTTGGCTTTGCCAAGGCTCGGCCATCACGGCCGTGTGAGCTCGAGTGCATAATGATAGTTCGATAGGGGATTGCGGCCGCGCCGCAAATGCTCACAACGTTATGTGGCATCTACTAGAAATAGGGGTAATCGATGGCTTTGAACGATCATGAATGTAACATCGAGAATAATTTGAAGGCTCTGAAACGGTTGATGTCTGTCCGGCCATTGACTGTGGGCTTAATCGTTAATGAGAAGCCGGCACAGCTCATGTTTCCGGGAATATATGCTTTCTCACTCCCAAACGATTCTGAAATCGTATATGTAGGAAAGACTCGGACCAACACAATTCTTAAAAGAATACTAGATCATAGAAGCATTGATACAAAATCTGATATGAAGGGGATGCTAAGCAACAATCCAGACCTTCCTCAAGATCTCGAATCATATAAATTGAGATATTTGCCGGTCGCTGATGATCGTGAGAGAGGGTTCATAGAGTATTTCTTTATTGGGAGCCTAAAGCCGAGATTGAATAAGTAGACGCCACATAACAGATGCGCTTCCTTGCTCGCTTGTCACCCTGGCTGCATGGGCACCCAGGGAGCCAAGCTCGCTGAACATGGCCGGAGCGCTTAAATAGGGGAAGGGGCAGATCAGAGGTAAGGAACCGCGCTCCGACCACGTTGGAAGCGCTCACAACGTTATACGCCAAAGTATGTTGTTCTGATTAGGTATTCATGATATACTAACAGCCAAATCATTATTGTTCAGGAAGGGGAGATTATGCGGCAATTGTTAATGATAGGGCTTATCGTCATATTCAGTTCAAGTTTCCTGTATGCTCAAATCAATCCCGATAACATAAGTCACCTTTGGATGAGTTCCGATGGGAATCCAATTTCTTGTGGTTCGATGGAATTCGTTCAATATAGATCTTTACCAATATATTTTTTAATTGTTCCAATAGATGGTTTTGAGAGCCAAGGTGCCCGCTTTAGAATCACATATGAAGGGCCAGAGGGTTATTTGTTCCCTCTTGGGTTCGGCTACACGGAGGAACTGGTCGCGTCATTTGAAGGTACTGATATATTTGAAGGTGTAGATGTAATGTTAAATCAATGCATTTCTGACCCTACGATTATATTTTGTCAATATTTTGTGATATTGGGTGCTGGGGGTTACGAAGTGAATCTCGGATTTGATGAACACTTAAATGGAGGCTTGGGGATATACAATTGTGATCCGATACCCGTATTACACCAAGTATGCACCTTTAGATTTCAAATCAACAACGATGACTATCGGTATGGGTGTTATTATGATTGCCCTACGGTAGGAACAGAAGAATCTACATGGGGTGTTATCAAAACGATTTACAGGGACTGAGCTAAATAATCCGGCGCATAAAAGAGGCATTTGCGCACTTGCCTGGATACGCCAGGGCTCGGCTGTCACGGCCGCATGTGGCTCAAGGTGCACGATGAGATAGAATCAGGGGATTGCGGCCGCGCCGCAAATGCCCGGGCGCCATACTATGAAAGTGAACGAAGCCATGAAATACTCAAAGACGTGTGAGAGGAGAATCCGCTAAAAGCTCAGCAACTCCTTGCTAGTACGTTCTAAATTAACTTCAGGTGCTCAAGGAGATGCAAAACGTATCAAGACACCTGTAAAACCCTAGGTCAAGAGAAAGCTGGTCCGCGCGGTTTTGGAACAGTTCCGACAAGCGAGAGGCGGGTTTGCAGGCTGAATACAATGAGCTCCGGAAGAATGCCTGCAGCCATTATTCGAGTGGGAAGATATCGTTGGAAGCATAGATGCTGGAGAGAAGATAAAGTACCCTGGCGTCGATCTTATTACCACCGCAATTTTAAATATTTACCTGGCGTGTCAAGTGGTAATCAAATTTATGAACGATATGATGAACTAACAAAGCGACAAAAGGTTGTGCATGAAAAGAATTATTATCTCGTATGGCTTTTAGAGGTAATTGATAAGCCATATATTTCGAAGGACATTATCCTTCACATCACTGAGAACGGTGAATTGATTAACCCCGTAGTTCTGTAAATACATTCCGAATTGTAACGAAGATCCACGGAATTGTGAATTCTCTGTGACGCGAGAACGAGCTGTTGAGCTTGCTCTCAAGGCAGGATTGGATAGAGGGACACAACCATGGCGAACCAGGGTAATATGGAAAGATAATGGGGGTAGTGAGGGATTTATTGGATAGTCAGCATGAGTGACGGGAAGTATAATCGAGATGCTTATATTAACATGATAGACGAGAGCGTTGAACTTGGAGTTTATGAAACCGTGGAATATTAGCCAGAGTGGTAATATTGTTAAAGGGCCGCAGCACATAACAGATGCATTTGTTTGCTCGCCTGCGTGTGCAGGCTCGGCTGTTGCGGCTACGTGGAATTGAGTGCTTGATGAGACAGAATCGGAGGGATTGCGGCCGCACCGCAAATGCTCACAACGTTATGTGACACAGCACTGGATGTAATAGTATGAAGATCGTTTTGCCATTAATATGTGTGCTGCTTATTTCCGTTTCGTGTAATACGACTCAGAAACAGGATCTGGAAATAGAACTGAATGTAGACTACTCCAAATCTATACCACTTCCCCTTGAACCATATTATGATATTTCTGTTTTGGGGCTACCGAACGACATGCACATGAAAAACGAACTGATTGAATGTGCGACTAATTATTTGGGGGATATTGGATTCAGATATGATTCGAAAAATCAGGATGCACATATAATTGTAATTGTGATTCGATCAGATTCTTTCGAATTGCCGAAGAAGCCCGTAGAACTCTATGAACTGACTTGGCTACATATATTTCGAGAAGTGATATATTCAGAAGTGTATGAAGGCGAGGAAAACAAGATAGGAATACGGTTCGTTGTTACATGCGACAAGAATTCCGAGGTGATCTGGACAGGATATGCACGATGTGATGGAGAGTTGAAAGATATGAGAAATCATCTCCCTGAATTACTGAAAGAAATTATGTCTGAATATCCAAAGCCGGCAGTTTATTCGAGAAGAGCAATTATTGATGCAATGAATTAGTAATGCTCAATACAGGCTTACGTCTTATAACAGATGCACTTTCGTGCTCTATTGTCAACTCGGTTGCAGGAGAACCCAGGGTGTCAAACTCGCAATGATGCAAGATTGGTGGAGGTGATATGCTTAAGAAACTTCTTATTAGTATTATATTAATTATTTCTTCTGCGAATTCATCCAATGCAGCAGGGACGATTCATTTATTTGCGGATCCTAACACTCTTGATATTTCAGCAGACATATACGAGTATGGATTTCTTAATGTTTGGATCGCCTATGCCCCAACCGACGAAGAAGGACCTGGTTGTATTACTGGTATGGAATTCATGATTCACTGGGAACCTGATTATTTGGTTGCATTAAATCCCCCTGTACTTAACGAATATTTAGTAGGGCCGACCATGGGAGAGATCAGAACCGGCATTTCTATTGGTTTTTTACGGGAAGTATATATCCATGATAAATACTTCTTTCTGGGATATTTTACGCTTATGGGAATGCAGGATATTGTTTCGGGCTCAAATCCAGTGATATTAACGGTTCTTGCTCATCCAACTAACGAACGTGGGGCACCGATCGTTTGCGATTGTGATTGTCTTCATACGATAAAAGAAGTCAATGGAAGTCAATTTGTTCTACCATATGAGGCGAGTGTAATCGCTACTGAAACAAAGAGTTGGGGTGCGATAAAATCAATGTACTGAATTTGGTTATTCCGCCGTATAACAGATGCATTTGCTTGCTCGCCTGCTGCAGCAGGCTCGGTTGTCACGGCCGCACGGGAAGTTGGGTGCTTGAGATATAGGACAGAAGAATTGCAGCCGCGCCGCAAATGCTCACAACGTTATACGATCAGTCTGAACAACCGAATTGAAAGGATCTTCATGATAAGGGTATTGATTATAATTCTTGTGATCCTTTCTTTTGGATGCTGTAGTAAGGAATCTTCCGACAGTCCGAAGCAGAGATTAACCCAACAGCAAAGAGATAGTGTATTGTCTGAATCAAAACTGCCAGGTGCAAAGGTTGTTGGGAAGGCAATTTCAGTTGCTGATTCTGCGGCGGCAAGGAAGAATAGACTCGATGAGCAGACAAAGTAGAATAGAGAAGATCAACGATTTCAGACCATCGTATAGCAATGGCTCTATTTATGCGACTATTCAACTTTTCAGAATAGTGGATTCTGGAGGATTGAAATGAAAACAGCGATAGCTGCGATAATTACTATAACGGCAGTTATTATAACAGGTTGTGAAGAATACACAATTGTGGAAAGCCAGGCTCCAACGGTTCAGGAATTGGAAGCCATTGTAAAAGGCAACAGCCTGACCCTTATTGAAGCAGTTGAAGCATTCGCAAATGATAATAATGGGTACTATCCAAATAATGTAGATTCTGATCTTTCTGCTACAGGAAAAGCCTTGATTGACTATCTGCCTGGAGGTGAAAGATTAATTAATCCTTTCACTGGATTAAATGACCAACCTCTAGATTCAATACCATCATCACCTGGAGAGATCGGCTACTACAAATATCTTCCTCATTTCAATGTCTATTATGTAAAAGGATTTGGAGCAACTACGATCATTGTTGAACACGACAATATTGAGGTTCTCGAAGCTCTCGTTGTCGCGGATTGTTTGGAATTACAACATGCCGTTGAAGCTTGGCGCCGTGATTTTTATGAAGATACTTACCCCATTGATAACAGTGCTTGGAATGATCTCGGGAATACGGTTTCGGATTATTTGCCGGATGGCGAGATGATGGAAAACCGTTTTACCAAGGCACCTTATGAACCAAGAACGTGGAATAGTTTGCCTTGTGGATGGGGTGCGATAGGGTACGAATATAAAATGGTCGACGACATAGCCGTAGGATATACTATTACTGCAGTGGGGTTTGAGTTAGACTCTTTTATTGTTCAAATAAATATCAACTGACATTTACGCAAAAGACTTTCTTGATGTAGAAGAGACAAAACAGCAACCTTCAAATCGAAGACATATTGCTCCAGAAGGTGGCCCTCGGAGATTGAGGGAGAATTGGGGACCGCGCTGGAGATGCTGTTTCCGGGTTCCAGAAAGGGCGTTCGGGAGGACCTGAAGAATTGCGGCGCGGGCGCATCTTTTTTCTTTACAAAGGAAAAGGGAAAGAATACAGTGTCCCCGATTTGATTCAGGACCGGGTAGCAAGCGGTCAAACCGTTACCCGCCCATGAGGCGGACTATCAGGAGGTTCATATGGCCTGTGCGAAGAAAACCGTAGCCAAGAAGGCCGCGCCCAAAGCCAAGGCGGCAAAGAAGACCCCCGCGAAGAAACCCAAGAAAAAGTAGGGTAGAAACTGATAGACTGATCGTCCGATGTATTTACATCGACTACGTACGACATGATCGCTTGCTGACCTGTATGCCGCCCCGGGTGCCCGACGCATCCGGGGCGGCTTTTTACCGCTCCATTATTTCCAGAAATACCCCCGCAAAACCGGCCGTCCCCGCAATCATCCGTAAACTGTCCGGGAAAAAATAAAATATATCTAATATTGTGATATATTTTGTGCGAAAGTTGATCTTTGTTGTGAAACGGGGTTGACAAACGCATGAAAATGGAAGAACATCAGGCCTCACCGTTGCCTCCGGCGCGGAGAATAAATTGTTTATTCATGCAGTGTACCTCAAGACAACCGGATCGGAGGGCAAATGAGTGAATGCAACCACAAATGGGAGATGGTTGACATCCGCCACGGATATCTGGTTATAGAAGGATGTCCCAAGTGCGGGGGACGTTCGGCGTTCTTCTCCACGGAAGCGATCGCCCCGATCGACGAGTACCAGGACGGCGATCACCGCTGGATCTATCTCGGAAGTTACCAGGCGACAAAATTCAATCTTAAATGCAATGAATGCGGGAAACTTGTCGACCTCGACGATATGATGGGGCTGATGATGTCCACGTGCGACGACCCCGAATGCGGGGTTTTCAAGGCCGGCAGGGACGCCGGCGGGAAGACATGGGTCTACGTGGCCCTTTGCGCGGACAGCACCCATGAGTCGGGGAAATGCGTTTCCAGTGAAGGCATAAAGGCTCTCAACGAATATTTCAACCAGAACATCGGCGCGCCGGGCAAGAAGATCCTGGTCGTTCCGTGCAGCCTCTGCTGCAGCATAGACCGATGCGAAGGGATAGTCATCGCGGATACCGGGCTTACCGAAATCTATTGACCCTGCGCCCCGCGCAATGAAAGGAAGACATCATGAAACTGTCGGAATTGGTTGAGAAAGCTGAAGTAAAGGCGATAACGGAATACAAGGACAAGAATTTCGAAGGCGTCTACATATCGGACATGGTTTCCGACATCATAACGGGAGCCAAGGCCGACGATCTTCTGATCACCCTGCAGACACACAAGAGCCTGATCGCCTCGGCCAACCTGGTCGACGTCGCGGCGATCGTCTTCGTAAAGGGCAAGACGCCGGCGCAGGACGTGATCGATCTAGCCAGCAAGGCAGGAATCGGCCTGTTCGTATCACAGGCCGATACCTGGAGCATGGCCCTCAAGCTTTTCAATCTGGGCGTCAGATAAAGGGAATCCGTCCGGTTTTTCTTCATCGCGAGGAGCGGATCGATGACTGATGACGTATTTGTACGTATCACCCGGGAATTCAAGGGCGAGCGCGCCGACCTTATCCCCGTTCTGCAGAAAATCCAGTCGATCTACGACTACCTGCCGAGGGAGGCGATCGCGAAGACGGCACGCTGGCTGAAAATCTCCGAGAACGAGATCTTCGGTGTGGCCACCTTCTACACGCAGTTCCGATTCATGCCGCGCGGCAAACATCACGTCAAGGTGTGCCTCGGGACGGCCTGCCACGTCAAGAGCGGGGAGCAGATGCTCGAGGTGGCCAAAAGGCGTTTCGAGATCGAGCCGGGGGAAACGACGAAGGACGGCGAGTACGACCTCGAGCGGGTGGTCTGCCTGGGGTGCTGCGCGCTCGCGCCTGTCGTGACCCTCGACGATAAAATCTACGGCCAGATGTCGGTACTGAAACTTCAGGGGATTCTCGATGAACAACAAAAAACTTGAGACGCGCCGCCGGCAGGCGGTAAAGAACTGGCTTGAATACACGAACAACGAACGCCCGCTGATCTACGTCGGGGCGGGCTCCTGCGGCCTCGCGGCCGGCGCCGCGGAGACGATCGCCGCGATAGAGGCGTTCCTGAAGGCCCGGAACCTCGAGGCGGATATCGTCAGGGTCGGCTGCATCGGCCCCTGCTATCTCGAGCCCCTGGTCGACATCAAGATGCCCGGCAAGCCGCGCATAAGCTATTCGAACGTCTCCGCCGACGGGGTCGACAGGCTCCTCGAGGCCTTTTTCATAAAGAACGAGATCTACAAACCGCACATTGTGGGGCATTTCGACGAGGAGAAGATCGAAGGGATGCCGCGCTTCTTCGAGCATCCGATGCTCGCGCCGCAGGTTCGCATCGTGCTTCGCAACTGCGGGATCATCGATCCGGAGAACATCGACCATTACCTCGCCCGGGACGGCTACCGGGCGATCGAGAAAGCCTTGAAGATGCCCTGGAAAGAGGCGCTCGAGACGGTGAAGAACTCGGGGCTTCGCGGGAGGGGCGGCGCGGGGTTCCCCACCTGGCGCAAGTGGCTCTTCGCGAGGGAGACCGAAAGCGACCAGCGCTATCTCGTCTGCAACGCCGACGAGGGGGACCCGGGAGCCTTCATGAACCGTTCCCTCATCGAGGGCGACCCGCACGCGCTCCTCGAGGGGATGCTGATCGCCGCGAGCACCATCGGCGCGTCGAAGGGATACATCTACATCAGGGCCGAGTACCCGCTCGCGATCGAGCGCCTGAGGAACGCGATCGCGGCGATACGCGGCCTCGACCTTCTCGGCGACGACATACTCGGGAGCGGTTTCAGCTTCGATATAACGATAAAGGAGGGCGCCGGAGCCTTCGTCTGCGGCGAGGAGACGGCGCTCATGGCGAGCATCGAGGGAAAGCGCGGCATGCCGCGCACGAGGCCGCCCTTCCCCGCGATATCCGGCCTCTGGGGAAAGCCGACGATCATAAACAACGTCGAGACCCTGAGCACCCTTCCGAACATATTCCGGAACGGAGCGGAGTGGTACGCGGGGTACGGCACCGAGACGTCCAAGGGGACCAAGACCTTCAGCCTCGTCGGAAAGGTCCGGCGCACGGGCCTTATCGAGATCCCGCTCGGAACGAGCCTCAGAAGCGTGATCTTCGACATCGGCGGGGGGATGGTGAAGGAGTTCAAGGCCGTCCAGACGGGCGGGCCCTCGGGAGGGTGCCTCGGCAAGGAGTTTCTCGATACGCCCATCGATTACGAGAATCTCGCCGCGGCCGGTTCGATCATGGGCTCGGGGGGCCTGATAGTGATCGACAGGGACACCTGCATCGTCGACACGGCCAAGTATTTCCTCAGCTTCACCCAGTCCGAGTCGTGCGGCAAATGCGTGCCGTGCCGGGTCGGGACGCGCCACCTCGTCGACATCCTTAAAAATATCTGCATGGGCAAGGGCGAGATGGACGACATAGGCAAGCTGGAGAAGCTCTGCGCCGCGATCAAGGGCGGGTCGCTCTGCGGCCTCGGGCAGACGGCGCCCAACCCGGTCCTTACCTCGCTCAAGTATTTCCGCGAGGAGTTCCTGGCACATATCGTGGACAAGCGCTGCCCGGCGGCCGTTTGCCGCGATCTTATCGTCTACCGCATCATCAAGGAAAAGTGCACCGGCTGCCAGCGCTGCGTCCAGGTCTGTCCGACCGGGGCGATAACGGGGCCCCGTTCCGAAGTCCATAATCTCGACGAATCCAAATGTATAAAATGCCGGTCGTGCTACGAGATCTGCCGTTTCGACGCGATCGCCGGCGACGCCATCATCATAGAATCGTGAGGGGCAATAATGACTGACGTGCAAAACAAGGCTGAAACAGCGACCGCCATCAGGATGGAGATCGATCACCGCGCCGTCACCGTGCCCGAAGGGATCACGGTGCTTCGGGCCGCCGAGCTGAGCGGCGTCTACATCCCCTCGCTCTGTTCGCACAAGGATCTGACCCCCTTCGGCGGGTGCAGGATGTGCGTCGTGGAGATCGAGGGGATGCGCGGGTACTCGCTTTCATGCAGCACGAAGGTTCAGGAGGGCATGAAGGTCCTGACCGACACGGCGACGCTCCGGGAGATGCGAAAAGAGATCCTCCAGATGATCCTCAGCGAGCACCCTTCGAGCTGCCTCGTCTGCGGCGAGAGCGACGAGTGCAAGGAGTACCAGTTCACGATACGCAAGGTCGGCGTGACCACGGGGTGCCGCTACTGCCCGAACGACGGGCAGTGCGAGCTGCAGGAGGTCGTCGAGAAGACCGGCCTTACGGCGATCGATTACCCGATATATTACCGCGGCTTCGAGGCGGAGCACGACGATCCCTTCTTCGACCGCGACTACAACATCTGCATCCTTTGCGGCAGGTGCGTTCGGATGTGCCAGGAGGTGCGCGGCACCTCGATCCTCGCCTTCAAGTACCGCGGCCCGAAGGTCAGGATCGGGCCGGCCTTCGGCGACAGCCACGTCGACGGGGGATGCGAGTTCTGCGGCGCCTGCGTCTCGGTCTGCCCGACGGGGGCCCTCGCGGACAAAAGCTCCAAGTGGGACGGCAAGCCGGACGGCGTCGAGATCTCGACCTGCCCGTTCTGCGGGCTCGGGTGCCGGATCGAGCTGCACCGCAGGGAGGGGAGGCTGTCGAAGGTCCATCCCAATCTCGACCCGAGATCAACGACGGGCAGCTTTGCGTTCGCGGGCGGTTCTGCATGCCCGAGACGATCCATCATCACGACAGGGCGAGGAAGCCGATGCTGAGGCGCGGGAAATATTTCCGCGAGGTCTCCTGGACCGAAGCCATGGACGAGACGGCCGCCAGGCTCAAGGGGCTCGCGCCGGAGGATTTCCTGATGCTGGTCTCGGGCGACATCACGAACGAAAGCATATACGCGGCGGGGAAATTCGTCCGGACCTGCATGGGCTCGGGCAACATCGATTCCACGGCGGGGCTCAACCTTCCGGGCGGGCTCGATCTGTGGAAATGGCTTTTCTCCCTGCCGATCTCGATAAGCGGGATCGCCGAAGCCGACTCGATAATCGCCGTCGGCCTCGACTCGCGGTTCTATTTCTCCGTCGCGGGGGTGCAGATCAGGCGCGCGCTGAAAAAGGGCGCGAGGCTCGCGGTGATCGACGCGAGGGATTCGAACCTTTCACGCTACACGGACCATCATCTCCGGCCCCTGCCGGGCCTGGAAGGCGCTCTCCTCGACGCCTTCGCCGGGTACCTCGCCGGCGACAGGAAGAAGATAGAGGCGGCCGCCATCGAGACGGGTGTGGACGGGAAGAAACTCGAAGAGGCGGCGGAATGGATCGGATCGGGAGAGCGCCTTTCAGTCATCGTAGGCCCGGTCGTCTTCGGTTACAGCGACAATTCACGGCTGATCGAGGCTCTGCTCGAGCTTTCGAAGCGCCCGGGGACATCGTTTCTGCCGCTTTACCACGGAGGGAACGTCCGCGGCGCGCTCGAGCTCGGCGCCTTCGGCGAAATGCCGCCGGGGCGGGCACAGGCAAAGGAGCCGGGGATCGGCCTCGGGGATATTTACTCGAAAGGAAAACGGCCGAAGGTGATCTACCTCGTCGGCCAGGCTCCGTTCGCCGAGCGCCCCGATTGCGATTTCCTGATAAGCCAGGACATGTACAGGCCCCCCTTCGAGGTGGACGCCTACCTCCCGGCGGCCGGTTTCGCCGAGTGCGGCGGGACGATGACCAACGTCGAGGGGCGCGTTCAGGAACTAATCATGGTGGAAGATACGCCGGAGGGCGACCCGAAGGGGCCCGTGCCTCCTGACTGGAAGATATTCGCCGGGCTGGCCGACAAGCTCGGCTGCGACGGGCTCGGCTTCGCGGACGAAGCGGAGATCCTCGCGGAGATTCACGAAGCGGTCCCCGGGTTCCCCGCGACCGCCGACAGGAAACCGCGGCGCCTCACACCGGAGAAGGAACCGGCGGCAGCGAAGAAGGCCGCCAAGACGGCCGCGAAGAAGGGGAAGCCGGCCGCTGGCGCGGGGGAATTTCTCCTCGTCGTGCAGCAGGGCGGATTCGAGCACCGCTCGATCGATATTTCCGGCGTGGTGGAAGGGCTCGGGGAACTGCGCCTCGAGACGAACCTACGCATGAATCGGGGCGACCTGGAACGCCTCGGCGTCGCGAGTGGCGCTATGGTCACCGTTTCATACGACGGGATGAAGCTCGAGATCGTGGCGCAGGCCGACCCGGATTGCCCGGAGGGCGCCGCTTACGCCTTCTGCCCGGTGAATCTCGGGGGGCTGAAATCGTTTGACGGATGGAAATTCTTTAATGGACTGGACTCCAATCCCGCCAGGGTGAGCATCGAAGCGTCGAAAGCCGGAGGAGCATAATGTACAAAGTCGTTGAGCGCCGCATGATCGTTCCGAACCTTCACGAGCTGGTCGTGGAGGCGCCCGCGGTGGCGCGGTCGGTCCAGCCGGGCAATTTCGTGATCTTGCGAGCGGACGAGAACGGCGAGCGCATCCCGCTCTCCGTCGCGGACTGGGATCGCGAGGCGGGGACGGTCACCGTCATCTTCATGCAGGTCGGAGCCTCGACGGCCAAGCTGGCGCGCCTCAAGCCGGGCGACTCGATCCCGACCTTCGCGGGGCCGCTCGGGCAGGAAACGGAGATCGGCGCGTTCGGCACGGTCCTCTGCATCGGCGGCTGCTACGGGATCGGCAGCGTTTACCCGGTCGCCCGGGCTTTGAAGGAAAAAGGGAACACGGTCTTCGCGCTCCTCGAGGCCCGAAGCAATTTCCTGCTCTACTGGCAGGATCGTTTCAAGGAGGTCGCGGACCGCGTGATCGAAATCACGCGCGACGGGACGAAGGGATACAAGGGGCACCTGACGCGCCTTTCGGAGATCCTCACGCTCGAAGGGATCAAGCCGGACAGGATCGTCGTCAACGGCTGCACCTTTCAGATGATGAAGGTCTCGGAGGCGACAAGGCCGATGGGCATAAAGACGATGGTCAACATGAACCCGATCATGATCGACGGCACGGGGATGTGCGGCGTCTGCCGCCTGACCGTCGCCGGGGCGACGAAGTTCGCCTGCGTCGACGGCCCCGATTTCGACGGCCACGAGGTCGACTGGAAGGAATTTCTCAACAGAAGGCGGACCTATAATCCGGAAGAGGTTCATCCGCTCCGAAAGAGCGGCTGCGCCTCCCACTTTTAATTTCGCGAGGTGCGTACATTGGCCGGGGGAACTCAACAAAAAACGTCAGCCGATGCCGAAGCAGGAGCCTTATGAGCGCGTCAGGAACTTCGACGAGGTGGCCCTCGGGTACACCGAGGAACAGGCCCTGGCCGAAGCGGGGCGCTGCCTCGACTGCAAGAAACCGCTGTGCCGCGACGGGTGCCCGGTCGGGATCGACATACCGGGCTTCATCCGGGCCATAGCCGGCGGCGACTTCAGTTCCGGCATAAAGATCATCAAGGAGACCAACGCCCTGCCGGCCGTCTGCGGCCGCGTCTGCCCGCAGGAAGAGCAGTGCGAGATAAAATGCGTGCTGGGCAAGAAGGGGGAGCCGGTCGCGATCGGGCGCCTCGAGCGTTTCCTCGCCGACTTCGAGGCGGCGGAGGGCAAAGCCGAGAGCCCCGCGCTCGCGGCCTCGAACGGCAGGAAGATAGCGATCGTCGGATCGGGGCCGGCCGGGATCACGGTGGCGAACGACCTGGCCCTTCTCGGGTACGACGTGACGATATTCGAGGCGCTCCACGCCGCGGGAGGGGTTCTGACCTACGGCATCCCGGAATTCCGCCTTCCCAAGGCGATCGTGCAGCGCGAGGTCGAATACGTCCAGAGCCTCGGCGTGAAACTGCTGCTCGATTTCATCGTCGGCAAGACGCGCACGATCGAGAGCATCCAGGAGGAGTTTGACGGAATCTTCGTCGGCGCGGGGGCCGGCCTGCCGTGGTTCATGGGCATCCCGGGCGAGAATCTCAACGGCGTCTATTCGGCCAACGAGTACCTTACGCGATGCAACCTGATGAAAGGTTTCCGCTTCCCGGCGCACGACACCCCGATGAAGCAGCCTTCGCGGGTCCTCGTATTCGGCGGCGGCAACGTGGCGATGGACGCGGCCCGCACGGCCCTCCGGCTCGGTGCCGCCGAATCGCATATCGTTTACCGGCGGAGCCGAGAGGAGCTCCCCGCGCGGGCCGAGGAGGCCGAGAACGCCGAGGAGGAGGGCGTGATCTTCGATTATCTCACCCTGCCGGTCCGGCTGATCGGGAACGAGCAGGGATGGCTGACCGAAGTGGAATGCGTGAAAATGGAGCTCGGCGAGCCCGACGCCTCGGGGCGCCGGAAGCCGGTGGAGATAAAGGATTCATCGTTCCTGATGAAGACGGACGCGGTGATCGTCGCCATCGGGAACAGCCCGAACCCCCTGATCCCGATGACCACGCCGGGCCTCAAGGTCGGCAGGAAGGGGAATATCGAGGTGGACGAGGAGACGGGAAAGACTTCGCTCGACGGGATCTGGGCCGGCGGGGACGTTGTGACGGGCGCCGCGACGGTCATAAGCGCGATGGGCGCGGGACGAAAGGCGGCGAAGGCGATGAACGAGACCTTTTTCCCGGAGTGAGATTGAACGCAATCGGGACGGAACGTCGTTGGGATGAAAAATAACCTTAATCGATCGCGGGGCGGCAGCCAAAGGGAGCTGGGACAGAAATGAAACTGGAAGAAATCATGAGAATACTGCAATGCCAGTCGCTCACTCCGGAAATGGACCTGAACATGGACCTGGACACGGTCCTCGCCTCGGACGGCATGAGCGAGATACTGGCATTTCACAAGCCCGGCGCGCTGATGATAACGGGATTGACGAACATCCAGTCGGTTCGGACGGCCGACGTGGCCGACGTCAGGGCCATCCTCTATATCCGCGGCAAGCGGCCCAACGACAAGACGATCGAGCTCGCGCGCCAGAAAAAGATACCGGTCCTCTCGACGGCCCTGGGAATGTTCGAGATCTGCGGAATCCTGTACGAGAAAGGCATGAAGGGAGCTATGTGACCATGGCCGAGGAACTGTTCAGGAAATCCTTTTCCATCCTTTCGTGCAACTTCGACAAGGCCGGGGAGAACACGACGGAGATCAAGGCCCTGCTGAAAAGCCTCGACTTCAATCCCGACATCATCCGAAGGGTCGTCGTGGTGGCTTTCGAGGCGGAGATGAACGTCGTGATGTACGCGAACCGCGGCCGGATGGATTTCGTGATAACGGACGAGGAGATCCGGATCGATATCACGGACGAAGGCCCGGGGATTCCGGACATAAAAGAGGCGATGCAGGAGGGCTATTCGACCGCCACGGACGAGATGCGCGAGATGGGTTTCGGATTCGGCATGGGGCTTCCGAACATCAGGAAGCACTCCGATTTCCTGGAAATCAAGTCGGACGTGGGAAAAGGGACGACCGTCATGGCCGGGATAAGGCTGGTTCCGGATGCGTAAATGGATTCACGGCTTTAAAATCGACGCCGACAGATGCATCGGCTGTCTCGCCTGCATGAGGACCTGCCCCACGCAGGCCATTCGCGTTCGCGACGGCAGGGCCGGCCTTTTATCAGAGCTGTGCATCGACTGCGGTTCGTGCCTGAAGGTCTGCCCGACCGGCGCCATCTACGCCACGACCCGGTCCGTGAAGGAGGTCTCGAAGTTCAAGTTCAAGGTCGCCGTTCCCTCGCCCGTCCTTTTCGGCCAGTTCCCGGCGAACGTCACTCCGGGCCACATCGTGGACGGCCTGAAATCGATGGGTTTCGACGCGGTCTGGATCTTCACGGCCGAGATCGAGCTCGCCAACCGCGCCATACGCGAATACGTGCAGTCCTGGAAGGGCAAACTGCCGCTGATAACGAGCTCCTGTCCGGTGATTGTGCGCCTCGTGCAGGTCGCCTATCCGGGCATGGTGGATCAGTTGGTCCACCTCGAGACCCCGCGGGAGCTGGCGGGCCGCGAGTTGAAGCGCAAATATTCGGAGGAACTCGGGATTTCGAAGGACGAGATAGCCGCCATATACGTGACCTCCTGCCAGGCGAAGACCATCTCAATCATAGAGCCTGCGGAGGGGGTCAAAAGCGACCTCGACGGAGCCACCGGGATCGCCGACGTGTATAACGGGATCCTCGCATCCGCCCAATCGCGGAAGGATGTCAATGACCAGAAAGCCCTGACCGCGGAATTGCTGCGAAGCGAATCGCTGTTCGAGTGGGACATGAGCGAAGGCCAGCACAGGAATCTCCACGGATACAGGTATATGTCGCTGACGGGCCTCAGCAACATCATCAGGGTTTTCGACGACATCGAAAAAGGAAAGCTGCGCAACATCGATTTTCTCGAGTGCTACGCCTGCTGGGGAGGGTGCCTCAACGGCAACCTGACGGTGGACAATCTTTACATATCGCACGCCAAGCTGAAACGGCTGATGTCCGAGCTGCCCAAGGACGATCCCGATCTCGCGGCCGAGGTCGAAAGGCGCTTCGAAGGGAAGGAATTCTACGCGAAAGCCCCGATATTGCCGAGATCGGTCGAAGGCGGCATGGGCGGCCTGAAGGAACGCATAAAACGGATCATGGAAGCGGAGTCTGTCCTCGCCGATCTGCCGGGGCTGGATTGCGGGCTGTGCGGCGCCCCGGACTGCACGACGCAGGCGAAGGACATCGCGGCCGGGGAGGCCGGGAAGTGCGATTGCGTCTTTCTTTCCGAAGACCGCATGAATCACCTGCGAGAAATATATCTCAAAAGAAAATAGGGTTGAGCCCCTGGACCTTCCGCGGGCAGCCTGAAATCCTCTTTGTACCACAGACGATCTGTTAGACTTCGACCTGTCTCGAACGCTGCTCATCGTGAAACCGGTGGACACGGCCGCCCGGTTGTATTAGTCTTGGTCGACCCGGGGCCCGCGGGGCCGGGGTCGCGTGAATCACAAGGTCGATACGACACTGAATTTATTTAAAGAGGGCGGCAGGCGATGGCCAGGAAAAAATCAGGAGCCGGCTACGTGCGCATGGACGGCGGGGGCGCCGCCGAGGCGGACCTCCCGGTGCTCGAATTCATACTGAATAACTACCATAACTTCAACGCGCGCGCGACCCGCGACGCGCTGATCGCCTACTGGCGGCACATCGAGGGCGGGGGCAGGATGTTCTGGGCCGTGGCGGGCGCGATGTCGTCGGCGCAGCTCGGGATAACGATGGCTCCGGCGATCCGCAAGGGGCTCATCCACGGCCTCTCGGTGACGGGCGCGAACCTCGAGGAATCGCTCTTCCGCCTCGTGGCGCACGGCAGCTACAAGGATTTTCCCGACTACCGCTACTTCACGAAGGACGACGACACGCGGATCCTGAACGACAGGATGCGAAGGGTGACCGACACGAGCATACCCGAGGACGAGGCGTTTCGCGCCGTCGAGAAGATCATCGTCCCGATGTGGAAGAACGCGGGCGCCGAGGGGCGCCGCAGGTTCTGGCACGAGTACTTCTACGAGCTCGTCCAGGCCCTCGACCCCGATCTCCACGAGGGGGATCCGGACGCCTGCTGGCTCCTTGCCGCGGCGAAGGCCGGCCTTCCGATGGTCGTCCCCGGCTGCGAGGACTCGACCTTCGGCAACATATTCGCCTCGTACGTGAAGAACGGCGAGTGCGACGCGTCGATCGTGAAGTCAGGGATCGAGTATCTGGCCGCCTTTTACGACGAGTACCAGGAGCTTTCCCGGGAGCCGGGAGTGGGCTTTTTCCAGATAGGCGGCGGCATAGCGGGCGATTTCCCGATCTGCGTGGTGCCGTCGATCAAGTACGATCTTGGCCTGGAGGCGAGGCCCTGGGCCTACTTCTGCCAGGTCTCCGATTCGACCACCTCCTACGGTTCGTATTCCGGGGCTACTCCGAACGAGAAGATAACCTGGGACAAGCTGACGAAGGACACGCCGATGTTCGTCATCGAGTCGGACGCGACGATCGTCGTGCCGCTCATGCTGAGCGCGCTGCTCGAGTGTCAAGGCAATCCGGAGCGCGCCGGCGAGATGATCGGGGAGACGGCGGGGTAGAGATTTCCCGCCCAGGGCGATATCGAAGGCTTCATCAACCGAATTTCCGGATCCCACCATCCGAAATATCGTGATTAATTGTTTTCATACAGGAACAAGCTTCCCTGTTTTGGGTATAATTGCTCAGGAAGGAAGCTCTCTTGTCCTGATTCAATATAGGGGATTTTAATGAAGTCCGTAACCGGCATTTTTATTTCCACTGCCCTGATCCTGTCGGCTGCGGCCTTTGGCGTCGCCGCGACGGGGGGCGTCAGGGACGATGGCGCCGCTAAGGGCGATGGCGGCAGCGGGGAAGATGGGACGGCGATCGTCGTCGACTCCGACAGCCTGGTCGCCGGCATCGACAAGTACGCCGGCAGGAGAGTCGAAACCTGCGGCACGATCATCCATGTATGCGGGGTCGACGGGAAAAAGATGAGACTCAAGACGGTGGGGGACGCCAGGATAAAGATCGTCCCCGGCGGGGGAATGACCGTTTTCGACAAGGACACGTACAACGGAAAAAAAGTCAGGGTCCGCGGGATCGTGAAGGAAACACGCCTGGACACGAAATATATCGAAGGGATCGAAAAGGAACGTTCCGTTCTTTGCCACGTCGATTACACGCCGTGCATCTCGAAGAGTTGGGCCGAAGAGCTCAAAGCGGCCGGGACGGCCGATTCGATCTCAGCCGTGGGGACGAACAAACTGAGAGAGAGGCTGAAAGCCTCGGCGAAGGGGTACATATCCGTCGTGACGATCGTGGCCGATTCATGCGAGGTGACGGGCGATGCGGAAAAATAAAAGCGGATTCGCGCCGCGTGCAGTCCTTGTATCGCTGCTTTTAGTCATGAACGTTACCGGCTGCGGCAAGGACCCGGCCGCTCCGGCGAACGACGATCCCTGCCTCGGATTCGGCGATTCGTGCTGCGACGTCCTGCTCATCGGGAACAGCCTCACCGCATATAACGACACCCCGGCTACCATCCAGGAACTGGCCGATTCGGCGGGCGTCGAGATGAACGTCCAGCTTGCCATATACCTCGGGCATTCGCTGCAGGATATCGTCGACAGGGGGGACGTCTTCGACAGGATAAAGCTCGAGAAATGGGATTACGTCCTCCTTCAGGGATCCGATTACAACGTCGCCTTCCCCGAGTATCATTATACGATTCTTCCCCCGATCGAGATCCTCGCCGATTCGATCTATGCCAACGAGCCGTGCACGAAGATCGTTTTCTTCATGGACTGGTGTCTGCAGGACGGGATCGATCTTTTGAGCGGCGACCACCTGACCTTTCACGAATTCCAGGTCATGATACGAGCCGGCACGCTGGTGCTTGCCGACGACATGGGCTTCATGGTGGCTCCGTGCGGCGTCGCGTGGGACGTCGTGCTGGCCGCCCACCCCGAGATCGTTCTTCACGATCCGGACGGCGGGCATCCGGGCCCCAGGGGGTCATACCTTAACGCGTGCGTTTATTTTTCCACCTTCACTCAGAGGTCCGCGGTCGGCATCGACGTCAGCGGCGGATTCACGGCGGAGGAGACGGCCCTCTTCCAGAGCGTCGGCTCAGCCACCGTCCTCGACAGCCTGAAGCTCTGGAATATCAGGTAAGACCCACTCGATATCCTTCGTTAAATGAATAGTATTAGAAAAATTCCCTCCTTTGTTATATAATAACGCAAGGGGTTAATCCGGATAATAGATGGTGGAGGTCGTTTTATGAAGGTTCTTGTACTCTTCTATTCGATGTATGGGCATGTTTACCGCATGGCGGAGGCGGTCGTCGCGGGTGCTTCGGAGGTAGGGGGCGCCGAGGTGAGCCTCCGGCGCGTTCCGGAAACCCTTCCCGACAAGGTGCTCCAGGCGATGGGCGCGGTGGAGGCGCAGAAAGCCTTCGCCCATGTTCCAATAATCACCCTCGCCGAGATGGAGGGAGCGGACGCGATCGTCATCGGAACGCCGACAAGGTTCGGGAACATGTGCGGCCAGATGCGGCAGTTCCTCGATTCCACGGGGCAGCTCTGGGCGAAAGGCGCTCTCGTAGGTAAGGTCGGCAGCGTCTTCACCAGTACCGCGACGCAGCACGGCGGCCAGGAATCCACGATACTATCGACGCATATCACCCTTCTTCATCACGGAATGATAATCGTCGGCCTGCCGTACTCGTTCCAGGGCCAGACGAGGATAGACGAGGTTACGGGGGGATCCCCCTACGGCGCATCGACCATAGCCGGGGGGCGTGGGGAAAGGATGCCGAGCGAAAACGAGCTGGAGGCCGCAAGGTACCAGGGACGGCATGTCGCCGCGATAGCGGCAAGGCTGTCCTGACCGGGCGGCGCAGATCACGGAGGGAATTTCATTGAAAATCCTGAAACTGGTTCTAACGTTCGCGCTGGCGGCGATGCCCGTATCGGCTCCGGGCGCCACATGGTACGTCGACCAGTCGGGGGGAGGCGACGCGCAGTCGATCCAGGCCGCGCTGGACATCTGCTCCGCGGGCGATACCGTCCTTGTCGCGCCCGGGACGTATTCGATAGACAGCCCCCTCTATCCCAATGATTGTTTCTCCAAGCCCCTGTACATAATCGGCGAAGCGGGGGCGGCCGGAACGATAATCGACTGCGCGGGGAGCGCCCACGGCTTCGTGCTTTCCGGGGGGATTTATATAATCAGGGGATTCACGGTGAGCGGAGCCTCGGCCTCCGGCATAGTGGTCAACCTCGCCTTCTCGGGGGAAATTGTGGTGAGAAACTGCGTTCTGAAGGGAAATTCCGGATCCGGGATAGACATCATTCAATCAACTTCGACGATCAATATCCTGGGGAATATCATCCATTCGAACGGGACTGGGATAAGCAGCAGCGAATCGAACGGGATCTGTATAATCGGGAACACGATCTCCGGCCACGGCGGCGTCGACGGCGCGGGGATAAGCATCGTAGACTGCAATCCGGTCGCGAACATCATTTGGAACAACATCATCGTGGACAACACCTACATGCTTTACAACACGTCGCTCACCATGCAGTTCGAATACAACGACATTTACAACAACCTCAATAACCAGGCCCCTTACATCGGGACCGGCGGGAACTTCAGCCTCGACCCTCAATTCTGTTCCGTCTTCCCGCGCTCCGACGGTAATTTCTTCCTTCAAAGCGATTCCCCCTGCGCTTCCGGGAACCACCCGCTCGGGCTTCCGTGCGGGCTGATCGGAGCGTTCGACGTTGACTGCGGAACGACCTCGGCCGAAAGCTCTTCGTGGAGCCGGCTGAAATCGCTTCACGGAAATTAGACGATTCCATGCGCCCGTCGAATAGTAGTTGTTGAGCGGACGGCATCCGATCTGATATCATCGTCCCGTCTACTACAAGAAAGGAACAGTCGTGAAAAATTCGTTTTATGACGATCTCAATCGCAGGACAAGAAGGTTCAATTATGTCGACCTGAAACTTGCGCAGTTTCAGGGGGTGTGCGTCGCTTTGATCGCCGCGAGCCTCTTCCCGGCGATTTCGAGGTTGAGCGTATGGTGGTTCGCGGGCGCGCTGGTCCTCTTCGCCGTCCGCCCGGGATACGTTTTCTTCAGGAGGGAAAGCCGATCATGAAACCAAAAGGGATATTCTTGCTGGTTCTCGCGCTCCTGGTTTTCATCGTGATACTTCAGAATGCCGGGGTCGCCTCATTCAACATTTTATTCTGGCATCTCAGCATGTCGAGAATCATCTGGCTGCTTTTGTTTGTTGCCGTCGGATTCGCCGCAGGATATATCCTTTGCTCGCTGAGACATCGGGCAGGCAGATAGGCGGACCGGGGCGCTTCGTAACACCGACTGGAAAGGACATCGTGGATGGAGAGCACCGCAACCATTAGAAAAGTCGGCGAAAAAGACTATAAAGAGATCCGGGAACTCACCCTCAGGGCCTTCGAAAACGAGGGGGAACCCGACCTCGTCGAGGCGATAAGGGATTCGGAATATTATATACCGGAGCTTTCCCTCGTGGCGGTGAACAAGGGACGCGTCGAGGGCCATATACTCTTCAGCATGATAAGGATCATAACCGAGGATGGGGAGATACCGGTGCTGACCCTGGCGCCCATGTCGGTCGATCCCCGCCTTCAGAAAACGGGCATCGGCAGCAGGCTCGTCGAAGCCGGGCTCAGGGAATGCAGGCGCCTCGGCCATAATGCCGTCATAGTGATCGGACACCCCGAGTTTTACGTAAAATTCGGGTTCCAGCCGGCCCGCGGCTTCGGGCTCGATGTCCCCTTCGACGTCCCGGGTGAAGCCTTCATGGCGATCGAGCTCGAGCCCGGCGCCCTGAAAAACGCCGCCGGGATGGTCGAGTTCTCTTCTCCCTTCGACGCCCTGGTCTAGATCGGAAACATTCCCGCGTCGACGACGTATAATATCCATGAATCGGCCGGCCGGGGCGATCTCGACGAAACGAGGATCGCCGGAAGATCCGGCGGCCGTTCGATTCCTTCGCATACGGAGGGTCGCGATGAGGGCGTTCAATGGAAATTCATTCAAGAGAAACGTTATCTTTTACGGTGTATTCGCGCTCATATTCATATGCATCAGGTCCTCGGTATTCGCGAGCTATATAGTCCCCACCGCCTCGATGAATCCGACGATCCTGGAGGGCGACCTTTTTTACACGAACAAGCTCGCGTACAGGCTGAAACTCCCGCTGACGAAGATCAGCCTTGTGGAATGGTCGATCCCGCGGCGCGGAGATATCGTAGTATTCAAATTCCCCCTCGACGAAAGCAAGCTGTACACGAAGCGCGTGATCGGGATTCCGGGCGACGTCGTTGAAATAGCCGGAGGGCTGATGAAAATCAACGGAACGAGCATCACGCGAAGGTTCCTGGAGAAATCCGGCGACGCAGGCCTTTACGAAGAGGACCTTTTCGGGATCAAATATACCGTGCAATATCTGCCGGGCGCTTCCCGGAGCGATGAGATGAAGAGGATAGTCGTTCCGGACGGATACCTCTTCGTTTGCGGCGACAACAGGGACGACAGCTACGACAGCAGATACTGGGGGCTTCTCTCGATCGGCAACGTGGAGGGCAGCCTGTTCTTCCGATGGTTCTCGTTCGATCTCGTGACGCATAGGCCGAGATTCGAGCGGATCGGGCTGATTTGACGGTTATCCTGTTGAAATTTCAGGCGCGACGATGTAACCTTCCATGCGGTGAGCGTTTTTCCGCCGGAGGTTACGGTTGCATTCGGGGCTCGAGAACGGATTTTCGTTTTTTTACATCCTGTCGGGGATGGCCGCCTGCTTCTGGGGCTACCGTATCTTCAAGGCAGTCATAGGAATAGCCGGGTTCATTCTCGGGGCATGGCTGGCCGCGGGCATCGCGGTGCACTACATGGGTGGAATGGGAATTGTGCCCGTGATCGCCGGGATAGCCGGCGGTCTTATCGGGATGTCCCTCTTCGTCACCATGTTTTACCTCGGGATATTCGTGCTTGGCGCCTGCGCGGGCTGGCTTTTCGGAGTGATCATCACCGGGATAGCCGGCAGCGGGCTGAATATCATTCTTTTCGCTATACTCGCCGTCGTCGGCGGGGTAATGGCGCTTCTGTTCCAAAGATTGATAGTCATATTATCGACGGCGGCCGTGGGAGCCTGGTACATGACGGCGGGAGGTTTTTTTCTTCTCGGGAACGGCTATGATCCCGGCTCGATGTTCCGCGTCAGGGGGAACGTCATAATACCGGGATCCGAAGCGGGATCGGTCATCATGATAACCTGGTTCGCCATCGCGGCCGCCGGGGCGATTTACCAGTTCAGCCGCGGCCGACGGAGCCGCGAAACGGACAAGGACGATTGAATCCGAAAAGGATCGACGGGCGGGAGCTGCTCATGAACGATGAACGCTACAGGAGAGGGCTTGAAAGGTTCAAGGAGGTCGACGGCAAGGGCGGAGAGAGGGCCGTGGAACATCTGAAGGATCTGGTGCCGGAGATAGAACGGTACCTGGTTGAGTATCCGTTTGGCGACATATATTCGAGGCCGGGGCTCGATTTAAGGACGCGCGAGCTAGCCGCGATCGCCTCGCTGACCTCGATGGGAGGATGCGACCCGCAGCTCAGGGTTCACATCCACGCGGCTCTCAACCAGGGCGCCTCGCGCCAGGAAGTGATCGAGGTCATTTTGCAGATGACCGTTTACGCGGGATTCCCGAAGGCGCTCAACGCTCTTTACACGGCGAAGGATATATTCGAGAAACGCGATAAAAAGGACGGCCGGGATTGAAGAGGCGCCGCCGGGGCCCCGATTCTATGAATGACCGGCGCTCGGCCCGCGGTGGCCGGCTCTGCTGAAGAGGAATGATGTCCGAAGAATACACCGTCTCGATCGATGGATGGTTCAGAAGCGGCTGGCATACCTTCAAGGCGAGGCATGTCGACCTTCTGAGGGGAATATCGATAATCATAGTTTATTCGATAGGTCTGATGCTCCTTGCGCGATTCATTCCCGGCGGGGACATCACCGGCATGCTGGTCCAGCTTACATTCGGGCTCGTTCTCACGGCGGGATGGTTCAATTACTGCCTTCGCCTCGTCAGGGAGGAGCAGGTTTCGCCGACCGTGATATTCCATCCATTTTCTGATTACCTCAGGGTCTGGATGGTGGCGATATCGATGTCGATCGCCGTCGCGGCCGGCATGATTCTCTTTATTCTCCCCGGATTGTACGTAATGGCAAGACTCGGGATGGCGATGTTCATCGTCGTTGAAAAGCCCGGGGGCGTGGTTGACACGCTTAAATACAGCGCGAAGATCACCTCCGGCCACGCGGGGAAGCTGTTCGTGTATTACGGCATCCTCATAGGGCTCTACGGGCTGTCCGTCATCCCGTATTTCACGGGAAGGCCGATGCTCGGCGCCGTCACGACGACCGTTTTCAATTTCCTCGTCACGCCGATTCTCGGCGTGACCTACGCTTCCGCATACGACAGCCTGTTGTTCCTTTCGGAAAGGCCCGGGGAAGGGATCGATCAACCGGGGCCGGAAGATATCGAAAAGGGGTGAAGATGGTTCCTTATCCGCACGCGTTGATGGAAAAATCGGGGGTCTCCCTGCGCCCGATCGGGCTTTATGATCTTCCGGCCGGGATCGAGGCGCAGCCTTCGATCACGCCCGCCTCGCGGGGCTTCCGCTGCCTTTTCGAGGCGTTCGACGAATGGATGGCCGGGAAATACCTTTCGCTTTCAGCGGAAGATTACGGGTGCGGAGGGTGCGGCCGGGCATTCTTCGGACTTCAGACCAGGCCGCGCGAGGAATTCATAACCTTCCTCGCGGAAACCGAGGGGCTGAAGGAATCGCGCGAGCTTATGGAACGCTGGATAGAGCACGGCAGGACATACAAACCCGCGAACGGCAGGATAGTGATCGGCGGGCTCAGGGAGGATTTCTACGATTACCTTAAAACCGCGACCTTTTTCGTCAACCCGGACCAGTTGAGCGTTTTCATGACGGGCGCCCAGTATTTTTCTGCGCCGGAGGACATTCCGCCGGTGATAGCGCCCTTCGGGGCGGGGTGCATGCTGATGCTCAGCCTTTTCGATGACATGGACGCTCCACAGGCGATGATCGGCGGGACGGATATGGCCATGCGAAAGAACCTGCCCCCGGATATTCTCGCCTTCACGGTGACCAGACCGATGTACGAACGGCTTTGCCGTCTCGGCGTGAACAGTTTTCTCTTCAAGCCCTTCCTGGCCGGGCTCAGGAAGGCCCGGAAAGAGGGTTGGAGATGAGGAAGACGCTGCTTTTGCTGGCGCTCCCCGCGTTGATGTGCTGCTCCGGCGACGTCGAATATCCGCCGATAGAACCGCAGCTTATGGAAGCGCTCGAATCGCACGTGAAATCGAAGGCGCAGAGGCCTGAAGACTTCATTATCGATTGCTATACAAGATACAACACAAAATTCAACTTCATCTTCCTGGGCGAGACGCACAGGATAAAGCAGAACGCCGAATTCGTGCAGCGGATGATCCCGGCGCTTTACGCGAACGGCATATACAGTCTCTGCACTGAATTCGCGAGGCGCGAGGACCAGTCCTTAATAGACAGCCTTATAACGGGGGACGGGTGGGATGAGGGCCTGGCGAGGGAGATCGCCTTCCGTTTCAGCCCGATGTGGGGGTACCGGGAATACATCGATGTTTTCAAGGCCGCCTGGATGGTCAACAACGGCCTGTCCTCGGGGCAGAGAAGATTCCGCATATTCGGGCTCAACGATTCGCCGGCTCTCTGCCCGGCCGGGGAAAATAAGGATAATAATTTCGGTGGATTCCTGGCGAGGGTGGCGGGGGGAGGAGGCGAAGAGAATTGGTTCAGGGTTCTCTCATCCATCCTCCAGGCCCCCGGAGAGAAAGCAATGGTGCATTGCAGCATGTATCAGGCCTTGACTGAGTACAAATTTGCGTTGCGCGATAGTGAAGGCGTCCCCATTAAGACGGGGCCGCCCACTCTGGGGAACCTCGCCGAGTCCTTGAAGATGAATCCTTTCACCGTCCTTCTTCACGGCCCCTGGGAGCCGGCGGAGGGTTGCGGGAAACGTGAGGTTCACGCGGCGGACGGGATAGTAGACGCCCTGATATCCAGGCTTCCCGAAGGTTCGCTTCCATTCGGGGTGGACACGAGGAAGAGGGGCACTCCTTTCGGCGTTCTGACCGGAACGACCGGCATTTACAGCCTGGGGCATCCATATTTCACGCTGAGGGATTTATGCCGGGGATACATATGCCTGAGCCCGCTTTGCGAGCTTCAGGGCCCGACGCCCATAGAGGGTTTCGTCAACGAATCGAATATAGAAAGAGCAAGGAATAGCATTTCAGATCCCGGATTGAGGAATGCCTCCCCGGCGGAGTTCAACGAGGCGCTGAGACGCGGAGCGGAAATCAATTTCCGGCATCTCGGATGCTCCGGCCCGAAGAGCCGGTGATGGTTACGCCGGTTTTAGCGCCATTATGTCGATTTAATTATTGTTTATTCGTTCCTTAAGCTGTTACGATAATCGAAATAATAGATATTATCGATGGCAGGAGCTTCCAGGAGGTATCAGATTGATTGATATCCTGCGGGATCTTGGCGCATTCGCCTTCGCGAGCAGGCTGAAGAGACTGAGCGACAGGTTGAAGTCCGAGGTGTCCCAGATCTACGAGGAAGAAGGGATAGATTTCAGCGACAGCTGGTTCCTCGTCGGGTACATGCTGTCGAAATACGAGAGGGTGACCGTGACCTATATGGCCGATGCCCTCGGGATCTCCCCTCCCGCCATAAGCCAGATCTCGAGCCTGATGGTTAAAAAGGGCTTGATCAGGGTGGAAACGGGGGAAGAGGACAAGAGGCAGAGGATACTGTCCCTGACCCCGAAAGGGAAGAAGACGATCCAGGCTCTCGAGCCGATATGGGACGCCGTCACGAAATGCACCGACGATATGATCGAAGAGACCGGATTCGACATCCTCGGCGCCATATGCGCGATGGAAAAGGGCCTCGAAGAAAAGAACATGGTCGAGAGATTGAGGGAGAGGCTCAAGGGCTAATCGCCGCGCGGATCATTCGCTCCCCGGCGTCCCGAAATCCCGTCCCCCTGCCGGCCGATCCCGCCGGCCGTCAGATACTCTCGACGGTCTCCCTGTACACGACCCCTCTTTGCTCGAGCCCCTCGAGCATGAACGCGACGCATTCGGGCTGTTTGCCTATGTACTCGGGAGCCGAGATGCCGGTTCTCGTGTAGAGGCCTCCCGCTATCATCCTGAGAGCCATGGTCGCGGTGTAACCGGTCGTGCGGGCCATCGAATGAACGCCCGTCTTTTTATCGAACCTGTCGAACAGATCGTAGGTGTACCTGAGCCTTTCCCCGCCGTGCGTCCCTTCGACGATAACCCTCATTATCGTCATGTCGATATCGCCCTCGCGCATTTCCCATTTCGGGAAGAGGAGCTTCGCGGTGAAGTCGAGAGGCCTTATCATCCGCCCGCCGATCTCGACCGGTTCCCGGCTGAAAAAGCCGGTTTCCCGCAGGACCGCCATCTTTTCGATATGCCCCGGGTATCTGAGGGTCTTTTCCTTCAGGTTCGGAGCCTTTATCGTCGTCGCCATCGTTCTGAGCCCGTCGCTGTTGAACGCCTCCAGGGTCCCCGCTTCGGGGAAATGTATAAGTTCCGGGTCCGACAGGGCGGGCTTGACCACCATCACGCCGTTCTCCACGTACCGGGCGGGCCGCGTATACTCTTCGATGACGTCGACGGGAGAGAAGACGGCCTTGTAATCGTAGGGCCACTCCCTGATCAATGGAAGCCCCCCCACGTAGGTTATCGCCGTTTCCGTCGCGTCGAGGAGGTGGTCGGCGTAACCGGTCAGTATGTTGCTCATCCCCGGCGCGACGCCGCAGTCCATGATCGCGACGATCCCGCGTTCCTTCGCAAGATCGTCGAGCGTGAAGGGATCCTCGGGAAAGAAGGCTATGTCGACGACGTTCCTTCCGGCCCCTATAACCGCTTCCAGGGTCCTGTAGCCCATGAATCCGGGCACGGCGCTTATCACGATGTCGTACCCTTCGACGAGCCTCGCGACGTCGGTGGGATCGGAAAGGTCCGCCCGGACGGCCCTGATCGGCAATCCGCACTCGAGCCGTTTCAGGGCGCTTTCATTGATGTCCGCCACGCTTACGTCGAATCTCTCCTCCGCGGCGAGGTCTTTCGCCATCGGACCGCCAACCAGCCCCGCTCCGAGAATTATTACCTTCATGTCTCTCCACGCGAATTAAGGTTATAAACATTCAATGTCATTATTTTCCGATTTTATCCCTGAGCTCCGAAATCGATCCAAGCGATTCGCCGATGGAGTAAAAGCTCCCGCTCCCCGTGGCGAAGACGAAGGGATCGACCTTATCCATGTCGGGCATGCCCCTGCCGTCAAGGACCGAACTATCCGCCTTCACGTCGACGATCTCCCCGATGAGCATTACGTGCGATCCGACGTTGTAGGTGCCGGACAGCCTGCACTCGACAACGAGCGGGAATTCCCCGATATATGGGGCGTCGACGAGGCCGCTGGCGACGGCCGTCAGGCCGGTGGCCAGGAACTTGTCGATGTCCCTGCCCGAAACGGTTCCGAAGAAGGCCGCTTCGGCCGCGAACCTCGTGGACGGAATATTCACGGTGAAAGCCTTGCGGGCGATGATGCCGTCGAAAGAATACCTGGATTCGCGAAGCGACACGGTCACGCTCGCCGGATCCGAAGAGCAGATTCCGGCCCATGAGGCGGTCATCGCGTTGGGCCTGCCCGACGAGTCGTAGGAACAGATTATCCAGACCGGCGCGGGCAGGATCAGCGTCCGTGCTCCGAGGGATATTTTTCCCTCCTCAGGCTTCCCGGCCGCGGCGGTTTCAGGCGCCGCGAGCCCCGCGATCGAGGCGGCCGCCAGGATTGCGAATATCGCCATGAATGTTAGAACGCGATTCCCCGAAGACCTTTGACCTTTTGATTTCATTTCACGCACCTCTCTTTTTATGCGTTATGCGACGGCCGGCTTCCCGGTTTTCACGAAGGACTGCGACAGTACAATACCCGCGAGAATGAACGCGCATCCCACGAGACCCCTCGGGGGTATGACTTCATCGAGGACTACCCAGCCGCCGAGGGCGGCGAAAACGGTTTCGAGACCCAGTATGATCGCCGCGTGGGAGGGGGGCGTATTCCGTTGGGCGAAGACCTGGAGCGTATAGGCAATCCCTACCGAGAGGAATCCGCCGTACAGTATCGGTATCGCGGCTCCCCGGATTCCCGACATGGTTACCGGTTCGAATAGCGCCGCGGCGACGAGGCTCAGAAGGGAACAGGTGCAGAACTGCACCGTGGCGAGAACAAGCGGGTTGAATCTCGAGGTCATCGCCCCTATGAGCAGAACGTGCGAGGCCCAGAAGAAGGTGCCGCCGAGAACCATCAGATCCCCGGGGCTTATCGATAATCCCCCCGTGAAACTGAGAAGGTAAAGCCCGACCGCGGCGAGAAGGATGCCGAGCCAGGTACCGAGGCCGGTTTTCACTCCGATGGGGAGCCCGAGGATGGGTACGAGCACGACGTAAAGGCCGGTGATGAAGCCGGCCTTGCCGGCCGTCGTGTAGACAAGGCCGGTCTGCTGAAGGGATGCCCCGAAAAAGAGGATCGTCCCCGCGATCGCTCCCACGACCAGGACCTTCCCGCCGCCCGCCGGATCTCCCCTCCTCAGCGACCGGACGGTGAAGGGAAGCAGCGCCAGCGCTCCGAGCCCGAAACGTATTCCGTTGAAAATATAAGGGCCGACATGTTCCATGCCCGCCCTCTGGGCGACAAAGGCGAAACCCCATATGACGGCGGATATCAGGAGAAGCGATTCCGATTTCAACCCGGCCGTTTTCATATTGAACGCGCCCTCCGGCGCCCGCGCTCGAAGCGCGGATCCTTCCCGCTTTGCCGGTGAACCGGAACCCCCGCGGTCCTACCTGGAAAAAGCCCGTACGATCTGTTTCGTGAGATCGAGATACATCCCGACGTTACTGCTTCGGTAATTGTCGTATGTATGCCCGGCAATCTGCTTCGGCACCGCCGGCTCGATCTGGGTGCCTTCATGCCAGCCGTTGAAGGACGAAATGCTCAAGAATGGAGTGCCGGCGGCGAGGGCGCGCCGAAGCGTCTCCCTGTAATATTCGCCGGAAGCCCGGTCTCTCAGCGCCGTCGTGTTCCACGGCCTGATCCTCGTGTCGTCGTAGCCCGGCGAGAGGGTGGGGATGAAGAGCATCCCGTTGTCCCATGCGAACTGGGACATGTGCAGCCAGTTGTCCATCGTCGAGCCGTAAGTGGCGCCGTGCGATCCAAAGAAGGTGAAGAAGCCGTCGAACCCGGCGCCGTGAAGGGCATCCCCATCCTCCGGCCCGTCCCACATCCCAATGACCAGGGCGTCATGCGGAGTTTTCCTGATGGTTTTCGCGCCGGCCGGCAGCAGGATCTCCCCCCACTGATCCGGTGGCGTGAAGGCTGGAATCCCTGACATAGAACATCGGTTTCTCGCCGAACCTGTCCGTCCTGTAAAACGCCCCGTGGGAGCCGTACTTTTCCATAATGTAGCGTATGGCGTCCCCCACGGCCGCGGGTGTCCGCCCTTCGAACGGCTCGATCAGGAAATTGACCTCGAGGCCGGCTTCGCGGGCGGCGTCGAGAATTCCCGGCACGGCCTTGTCGGCGTATGAATCCCTTCCCCACCACGAGACGCACAAAACGCCCACCTGGGCGGCTGCGAGCTGGGACATATGATTTCTCAGCATCTCCGGATCGTTCGAGCTGTAGCATCCGAAAGCCGGGTAAAACGCAGAGGCGATATCCTGATCGCCTATGTACGAAATCCTCCGGCCATCCCGGGTCTCGGCGTCCATGTTCCACCCGTGAAAGGCGCCGTCCTTTTCGGGGGTGCCGTACCCGGCGTAGTAGAATATGTGCACGTCAGAGGATCGCGAGGCCATTTCGGGCCTGCTCCTCTCCGGCTCCTTCCCGCCGGAACACGACAGGAAGGAAAACATCAATAATACCGCGAGCGTCGATTTGTTGATCATGGCCTCTGTCCCCGGTTCATAAAGCGCGCGAAGACGCCCCCGCGGGCGCGTCATTGAAAGGCGACGATTTCAGACGGATAACGATAATCCAGACCCGGGCCGATGTCAAGCGCCGCGGGCTCCGGACGTGGTCGCAGCGTCAAAATCGTCATCACGGGTAAAAAAGGTTTTGCCGCCGGGACCGCCGCGGTTACAATGAGCGCGTCGATTATAACCGGCCGTTCGCGAAAAGCGCGGCAGGGAGGGCAGATCCCTTAATGCGCCCGATATATCTCGATTACAACGCGACGACGCCGATCGATCCGGAAGCGGCCTCGGCGATGCGTCCTTTTCTGGAGGATAATTTCGGGAATCCTTCCAGTTCCCACTGGTACGGGTTGCAGGCCAAAAAGGCCGTCGGCGAGGCCAGGAGGCAGTTGGCGGCTCTTCTCGGCTGCGGTCCGGATGAAATCGTTTTCACCAGCGGGGGCAGCGAATCGAACAATATGGCGATAAAGGGAGCCGCGTATTCCCTGAGGGAACGCGGGGATCACATAATCACATCGGCCATCGAGCATCCGGCCGTCATGGAGGTCTGCGGCCACCTGGAGAGGGAGGGTTTCCGCGTCACGCGCCTTCCCGTGGACGGGGAAGGGATGGTTTCGGTCTCCGATCTGACGGACGCGATGACTCCCTCCACGATACTCGTTTCGATAATGCACGCGAACAACGAGGTGGGGACGATCCAGCCCTTGTCCGAGCTTGCCGCCGCAGCCCATCGGGGAGGGGCGGTCTTTCATACGGACGCCGCGCAATCAGTCGGCAAGATACCGGTGAGGGTGGATGACCTGGGAGTCGACCTTCTCTCGGTCGCGGGGCACAAATTCTACGCTCCGAAGGGGATCGGCGCACTTTATATAAGGCGCGGGATAACTCTCGCGAAATTGATCCACGGCGCCGACCACGAACGAAACCTCAGGGCAGGGACGGAGAACGTCCTCGAGATAGTGGGGCTGGGGGCGGCGGCGCGCGTTGCGGCGCGGGACCTCGGGAAGAACACGGAACACATGAAAAGGATGAGGGACCGCCTTCAGAACGGGCTCAGGGCCGCGTTGCCGTACGTGAAGATAAACGGCAGCCTCGAAGCCCGGCTGCCGAACACCCTGAGCGTGAGTTTCCCCCTGGTGGAAGCCAACACACTGCTCGACGGGATAGGCGAAGAGGTGGCGGCCTCGGCGGGAGCCGCCTGCCATACCGATTCGGTCGACATCTCCGCCGTGCTGGAGGCGATGAGGATACCCGTCGATGTTGCCATGGGGACGGTGCGTTTCTCGACGGGAAGGGGTACGACCGAAGACGAGATCGACAGAGCTTTGGAAGTGATCATCGACGCCGTGAAACGATTGAATCCCGGCGACGGGGAGAGCGCGCAGGCGCCGGCGGCGCTCGGCGCTTCGGTGAAGCTTACGCGTTTCACGCATGGGCTCGGATGCGCCTGCAAGCTCCGGCCGCAGGACCTGGAGAAGGTGCTCTCGGGGCTTCCCCTGTCCGAAGACGGCAACGTTCTCGTCGGGCAGGACAAATCGGACGACGCGGCGGTGTACAGGCTGACGGACGATCTGGCGATCGTTCAGACCGTCGACTTCTTCACTCCGATCGTCGACGATCCGTTCACCTTCGGAGCGATCTCGGCGGCGAATTCGCTGAGCGACATCTACGCCATGGGCGCGAGGCCGATCTTCGCGCTGAACATCGTCGGGTTTCCCGACAAGAGGCTCCCGCTTGACGTCCTGAGGCTCATTCTCGACGGCGCCCGTTCGAAGGCCGACGAAGCCGGGATATCGATAATCGGAGGGCATACGATAGAGGACAGCGAACCGAAATTCGGGCTGGCCGTGACCGGCACGGTGAATCCGCGCGAGATTCTGCGCAACTCGGGCGCCCGGCCCGGAGACGCCATCATACTGACGAAGCCGATCGGAACGGGGATTATCGCGACCGCGATGAAGAGGGGGATCGCCGGCCCGGGGATAACCGGCAGGGCCATCGAGGTGATGAGCTCGCTGAACCGGGCCGCGGCCGAGGCGCTCGCGGGTTTCGGCGTGAGCGCGTGCACCGACGTGACGGGATTCGGATTGATGGGGCATCTCAAGGAGATGACGCAGGGCGCCGGCGTGGACGCCGTGATCTGGAAGGACAGGGTCCCGGTCATAGAGGGGACCTTCGAGCTCGCCGCGGAAGGCGTCGTGCCCGGAGGGACCGTGAACAACCATCTTTTCACCGCTTCGATCACCGACTGGGATCCATCCGTCTCGCAGACGGAGAGGATGATTCTGTGCGACGCGCAGACTTCCGGAGGGCTCCTGATCGCCTTGCCGGAAAGGCGCGCTGAAGAGCTGCTCGGCGCGCTTCTCGGGAAGGGAATCGAGGCGGCGACGATAGGCGCATTCACGAAAAAGGGAACCGGACGCATCGCCGTGCTTCCGGGATGATTCGCGCCGGAAATGCCCGCCCCGCGCCGGGAAGCGCGGGCGCTCCGGGGCCCGGCGTTGACGGAGGTCGTCAGTTGAAAAGAATCGATTCCAGGACCCTCGGGGAATATTTCTTCATCACGGTCGGAGCCGCCGTCATGTCCCTCGGCGTGGCGGTCTTCCTCGTCGACGCCAAGGTGGTGCCGGGAGGAGTGACCGGGCTGTCGATGGCGGTTCATTACATATCCGGGGGAACCCTTCCCATCGGCCTTCTGATGTGGGTGATGAACCTGCCCCTCTTCGTCTGGGGTATAAGGGAGATGGGGAAATCTTTCGGGTTCAGGACATTCTGGGGATTCACCGTCAACTCGTTCTGCGTCGATCTTTTCAGGGGGAATATCGTAAAATCAATCAGGCTGCAGGATACCGGCACGATAAAGTATCTCCTCGAAAATGATTTCTTCTTCATGATATTGATCGGGGCGATACTGATCGGAGTCGGCCTGGGGATTATCTTCAAGTTCAAGGGAACGACTGCCGGGAGCGACATCGTCGCGGCCGTCGCGAAAAAAAGGTGGAGGGCGAAACCGGGGACCGTGATTATCATCACGGACTTCTTCGTCATATGCCTCGCCGGAGTCGTCCTGCAGGTGAAGGGCCTTTCCCCGGAAAAGCCGGTCGTCCTTCTGATGCTCTATTCGTTCTTCATGCTGTTCGTCTCCTCGCAACTGATCGATATGATCATCCTCGGTTTCGATTACGCCAAATCCGCCTTCATAATCTCCGACAGGTACGAGGAGATAGCGCAACAGATAATGCACGGGATGGGACGCGGAGTCACCGCGTTTCACGGCCGCGGCCTCTACAGGGGAGTCGAGAGGGACATATTGTTCACCGTCGTGAGCCGCAGGGAGATATACAGGCTCGTCGACGAAGTGAGGAAGATAGACCCGAACGCTTTCGTGATAATTAACAAGGTTCACGAGGTTCTCGGCGAGGGGTTCATGGCAAGGGGCGAGGTCGATATCAACAAGCTCGGCTTCCAGAAGGCCAGACCCCCGAAGCGAAGGGTCGAGCCCTGACGCGGCTTGAAACCCTGCGCATCAGGAGGCTCGACATTTCGAGACACGGGAGGCTGTCATGGCGGGTTACCATTTGAGACGAAAAGACCGGGAGATATCCGATGAAGGCGAGATAACCGGTATCCTGGCTTCAGGCAGGCTCGCCGCTATCGCCATGTGCCGCGGTTCCGAGCCCTACATCGTGACGATGAATTACGGCTTCGATCCCGGAAGAAGGGCCCTTTATTTTCACTGCGCCGGGGAGGGGCTTAAGCTCGATTTCCTCGGGGAAAACCCGTCCGTTTGCGCCACCGTCGTCGACGACAAAGGATACGAGCACGGCAAATGCGAGCATAAGTACCGGTCGCTCGTCCTGAGGGGGAGGATGTCGGAGGTTAAAAGCCTCGACGAGAAGAAACACGGGATAGCCGTCCTGATCGATCACCAGGAAAAGGATCCGGATCCCGTAAAGGAAAGGAACCTCACCGACGATTCTGCCTATGAGAAATTCTCGATTCTCCGGCTGGATATCGACAAGATCACCGGGAAACAGAACCTCTAGCCTTCGACCCTGCCTCGCCGGCCCCGGGGCCTCATTTGGCGGCGTACAGCGATATTATCCCGAGGATCACCTCGACGGCCTTTTCCATCGACTCGACCGGAATATATTCGAACCTGCCGTGATAGTTGTGGCCCCCGGTGAAGATATTCGGAGTCGGAAGCCCCATGTAGGAGAATCTCGCCCCGTCGGTGCCTCCCCTGATCGGCGTCTTCCTCGGCTCGATCCCGGCGTCCCGCATGGCTCGTTCGGCGAGATCGACGACGTGCATCACCGGCTCTATCTTTTCCCTCATGTTGTAGTACTGATCCTCGAGCTCGACCGAAACGGTCCCCTCGCCGTGCTTTTCGTTCAGGAAGGCGCCGATCTTCAGCATCAGTTCCTTCCTGGCGAGGAATTTCTTCATGTCGTGATCCCTCACGATGTAAACGAGCTTCGAGTTCTCCACGTCGCCGCTCATGTTGGTCATGTGGAAGAAACCCTCGTATTTCTCGGTGTTGAACGGGGTCTCGCGCACCGGGAGCATGGAGTTGAATTCCATCGCTATGATCATCGAGTTGATCATCTTGTTCTTGGCGTAACCGGGATGCACGTTGCGGCCCTTGACGGCGATCGTAGCCTTCGCGGCGTTGAAATTCTCGAACTCGAGCTCGCCGAGCTGCCCGCCGTCGAGCGTGTAGGCGTATTCGGCCCCGAATTTCTTTATGTCGAAATGATCGGCGCCCCTGCCTATCTCCTCGTCCGGCGTGAAACCGATCTTGATCGTGCCGTGCTTGATTTCAGGGTGCTTCGACAGGCGCTCGAGCGCCGTCATGATCTCCGCTATGCCGGCCTTGTCGTCCGCGCCGAGCAGGGTCGTCCCGTCGGTCGTGATGAGGGTCTGCCCCTCGTAGTATTTCAGCTCGGGGAAATCCCCGGGAGAGAGAATGATATTTTCCGCCTTGTTAAGGACGATGTCTCCGCCGTCGTAGTTCTTGACGAATTGCGGCTTCACCCCGGCGCCCGAGATGTCGGGGCTCGTATCGAGATGAGCGACGAACCCTATGACGGGGACCTTTTTCTCGATATTCGCGGGGAGGGTGGCCATGACGTAGCATTTTTCGTCGACGGCTGCGTCCCCGAGGCCGAGTGCCCTCAATTCGCCGACCAGCTTCCGGGCGAGGTCGAATTGCACGGGCGTGCTCGGATTGGCTGTCGAATCGTAGTCCGACTTCGTGTCTATTTTCACGTATTCGAGGAATCTCGCGGTGACATCGGCCATAATCACTCTCCACTTCCGCCTCCGCCCCCGTCGGGGCCGAGGCATGAAAACAATGCTTGAACAGTCGTCACGTAATAAATAGTATGAAAGCTCCCTCGCGTTCAACTGTTATTATTCCGCGAATCCGGAGGGACCCTGATGAAGATGGAGAGATACGTTCCGGACGGCGCGAATTCGTGCCAGTCCGTTGTCAGGAATTCGAGGTTCCTCGCCTTCGCCGTTCCGGTGTCAAACGCGGCCGAAGCGAGAGGGCTCGTCGCGGAGAAGAGGGGGGAGCACCCCGGATGCAACCACGTGGTGTTCGCGTTCATCACGGGCGGGGCCAACACGGAGAACTCGGGGATGAGCGACGACGGGGAACCGAAAGGCACGGCCGCGAGGCCCGTCATGGAGGTATTGAAGGGGAGCCTTATAATCAACGTCCTCGTCATGGTGGTGAGGTATTTCGGAGGCACGAAACTCGGGACCGGCGGTCTCGTCAAGGCCTACGGCGATTGCGCGAAAGATGTCCTGGCAGGCCTTCCGGTCAAGAGGCTTGTGCCGAGAAGGGAATTCAGGCTGGAGATGCCGTACAACCTTCATGAGAAGATAAGGGATGCCATACTCGAAGCGGGCGGCGAGATCGACGGAGTGGAATACGCGGACCTCGTCGTGCTGACGGGGAGGGTTCCGGAGGATTCGCTGGCCGATTGCAGGAGCAAGGTCGAGGATATTTCAAGGGGCGCGATATCGTTGTGATTGCGCCGCGCCGGCGCGCGGGAGGGTGACAATCGGATGGAAGCCGCGAACGAAGCCTTTACGGTGATGCTTATCATCGCCAACGTTCTTTTTTCATGGAGGGGGTTCGGCGACAGAAGATTTTTCGAGCGCAACGTCTTCTCGGTCGGCGATATCCTCGGCCGCGGCGAGGTCGTGAGGATGGTTTCGTCGGGGTTCCTACACGCCAACGTCGCGCACCTGCTCTTCAACATGATGGCCCTCTACTCTTTCAGCATAGGCGTCGGAACGGTTTTCGGATTCATGCCGTACCTGGCAGTCTACTTCGGCAGCCTGCTCGGCGGAAACCTGCTGGCGCTCTATATTCAGAGAAACAACCCGTCTTACCGGGCGGTGGGCGCCTCGGGCGCGGTGTGCGGCGTCATCTACTCGAGCATCCTGCTCTTCCCGGACAGCTCGATATCCATACTCTTCCTCCCGGTGGCCATGCCGTCCTGGCTGTTCGGGATACTATTCATCGCCGTCTCGGTATGGGGGATAAGGACGGGTCTCGGAAACATAGGCCATGAGGCCCACCTGGGGGGCGCGATATCGGGGATATTGATATCGGTCCTTATCAAGCCGCGCCTCCTTCAGGACCGTCCCGTCCTGATATTGGCCCTGCTGTCCCTGACCGCCGCTTTTCTGTACCTGCTCGTCAAGCGGCCCGGGTTGCTGAGGATGGGCGGAGGGGGCCGGGGCGGGCGGCGGCCGGGCACATGGTGACGGGCCGGGAGACGAAAGGAGAATAAGATGGCAAGGAAGAAACGAAGCGCCGGGCTCGCCCTTGGATCGGGAGGAGCCAGGGGTCTCTGCAGCATCGGCGTCCTGCTCTGGCTCAAGGAGCACGACGTCAGGATAGAATGCGTCTCGGGAAGTTCGATCGGCTCGATTATCGGAGGGGCGTTCGCCGCCGGATTCACGCCCGAATTCATGAAGGAGATCGCGACGAGCTTCGGCTGGAAGGACTATTTGAGCGTCGTGAAGTTATCCTTCGGCGGGAAGAGCATCCTCGAGTGGAAAAAGATAGAGAAGATCATGCGCACGAATCTCGGAGAAAAAAAGATCGAGGATCTCGAGATACCGTTCGCCTGCGTCGCCTCGGACATAGATACGGGGCGCGAATTCGTGTTCCGGGAGGGGGACCTTGTCGAGGCGATGAGCGCTTCCGCCTGCATGCCTGGGATATTCCCGCCCGTCAAGGCGATGGGAAGGCACCTCGTCGACGGGGAGATCCTGAATCCGGTTCCCATAAACCTGGCGAAGGAACTGGGCGCCGGGAAGGTGATCGGCGTCAACGCCTCCAGGTCGGTCTTCCCGGAAAGGATGTCGCACAATGCGGGGCGCATAGGCCTTCTCGAAAAGATGGACGACTGGATGAGGGAAAGCGTTGCCGGGAAGCCGCTCTTATCCTCCATCAGCCCAGGAAAGTGGAAGGCTCTCGTGGAAAAGGAGAAAAGGGGGCGGCGAAAAAGAAACATCATGGATATCTTCACCGACAGCCTCGCGATCGCGACGGCGAGAATTCTGGCTCTGACCGAGTTGAAAACGGGCCCGCACTTCATGATCAATCCCGAAGTCGGAGCCTTCCAGACCTTCGATTTCGACCGGGCAGGGGAGATAATTGACATCGGATACGCGGAAACGGAGAGGGTGAAGGACGAGCTTTTCCAGTTCCTCGATTCGCGGCGGCCTGGAAAGCGTCGGGCTGGAAAATAGTCAGGGTTACTTCAGCAGAACAAGGCGCTTTGTAGCCGAATAGAGCCCCGTATCCATACGGCAGAAATAGACGCCGCTCGCCACGCGGCATCCGGAATCGTCCCTTCCATCCCACGAAACGCTGTAGGAACCGCCGTCATGGACCTTGTCGAGAAGGGCCCGAACGCGCCGGCCGGCCACGTCGTAGACGGTCATCTTCACCCTCGAGGTTCCCGATACGCAGTATTGAATGCTGGTGGACGGGTTGAAGGGATTAGGCCAGGCGCCGCGAAGGGCCGTCGCCTGCGCGGCCGAAGGCGGGTCGTCTCCGTCCCCGGTCAGTTGCTCCGTGGTCACCGAGATGTCGTCGATGAACCAGCCTGAAAAACCTATCTGTTCATTCGTCGCGAAATGGAAACGGATCAGAACAGGCCCCTTCCACGCCGAAAGGTTGAACGTCTCGGATTTCCATCCTATCGTTCCCGAATAACATCTCTGGTACGAAGGGAATGAGATCGTGTTCGCCGCGCTCGCCCTGCAAGGATAGGTCACCGTCGGGTAGACGACCGTCCACGTTGCGCCGGCGTTGGTCGAGATCTCGACGATCGCCGCGTCCTCGGCCCAGTATGGATAGACGGAGGTCGCCTCCGCCTGCATCCTGTGCGTGAAGGTGAGAACCGAGTTCTCGTAAAGGCAGAGCGGCGGTGTGACAAGGACGGCGTTCATCATGTTCGGGTATATTTCGCCTTCGCCTCCGCCGCACTTCCAGCTCGACGGGGAGGAGTGGAAGTCCTCCCCGGTGACGTGCCATCCGTCGTATCCGGTGAGGGCTCCGTGGGTCCAGGGGCCCTCCGCCGACGCGTCGTCCTCCAATCCGCTCCCGCACGTCGTGAACGAGAGGGTTTCCGGGCGGGCCGCGATATTGTCGGCCTCGAGCGTGAGGAAGAAGGCGACCTCCGAGAAGGGAGGGGTGAATTCCCTTACGAACAGCTCGAGCTCCCCCGAAGAGGAGACGGTTTCTCCGACCGGGATGTCTGGCAGCGCTTCGTATTTCCTCACGACTCTGCTCCAGCCGTCCTCCGGAGCCAGTATCGAGATAACCGGGTTGATGATGTCCGAGCTCCCGTTGTTGAACCAGGAACAATGCACTTTCAGGTACTCCCAGGCTTCGATGCAGCCGTTCCCGTTGCCGTTCGGCAGGTCGCTCACCGACCAGGAGGCCAGGGCGACGCCCGGGGCGTCGATGCTGATCGCCTGGCGCACACTCCACGTCTGCCCATCGCAGGAAAGGATGAAATCGAGGTTGAACGAATGCCCGTCGGGGGCGCCGTCTGAAATTCTTATCACCGCCGCGTCATCCAGAAGCAGGGTCGTGTTATTCGGCATGTCGCCTATGCGGCACGTGTCGGAGAGTATCGTCACGAAAGGGTCCGAGCAACGGGCCGTAAGGGACACATCGATGGCGGTCGAGGCCCCGTCATTTCGAACCGCCATGTCGAACCCTATCGTTTCGCCGCTCTCAACGATCCCGTCCGAATCCCCCATCGTGCCGCCCTCAGGATCGTCGTCTATGGAAAACCAGGCGAAATACAGATTCGCCGCGGATTGTTCCTCGACCGGGAGCGAATCGGAATAAAGGTAGAAGCCGGGCGCCGCCACCGAAAGAGCGACCGCGCCCTCGCTCCCGGCGCCGGGATAAAGGTACGCGACGCCGTTCTCGTCTGTCATCGCGGTGCAGTATATCACGGGGTTGTCCCCCGACAGCGACACTCTGGCGCCCTCGACGGGCCCCGAGCCTCCCGAAACCTCCACCCTGAGGGATTGATCGCCGGTGTGAAGGATGCTGTCGTGCCCGACCGCGAGATACGAGGGCGGGCCGGTCCAGACCTGCATCGCCGGATCGCCGAGAAGGCACATCTCGTACATGACGTACCTGAAGGCCGCGTAGGGGATGAAAGGTATGTTGTCGACGCGCGAATCGTCGAACGCCTCGCCGATCGTCGCCGCCCCCTCGCCGAAGACCGCGTCGAAGAACTGGCGGTCGAAATACTGCGAGACGCTCGAAGTGCTGCCGTACGTGCTCCATCCGAGCCTCGTGTTGCCGATAAAGGCCACCGCCCCGGCCGGCCCGGTGAGGAGCTGTTCCCCAATGGCGTCGTCTGCGTAGAAGGTCCCCTGGTCGTCGCGGTTGTCGAAAGCCGCCGCGTAACACCCCTGCGAATAGCAGATGAACGGCATATTTCCCGGAACGGTGTTAGCTAGAAGGCCGACGTCCCATATCGGGATCCGCATCACGGAATGCAGGTTCGAGTGCCCCAGATGGTTCACCAGGTTCTGCCCCGAGTTCAGGAGGGGAAGAAGATCGGCCTCGGTCCAGGCCGCCGGCAGGTCCCTGTCGTACAGGGTCGAGATCTCGAAGACGGGCGGGATGCCGGCCGTGGTGAATCCATAGTTGTCCGTCCCCGCGGCGATCTCGTCCTTGTAATCGCCCCCCCAGGTCGGATAATCGCCGGTGAAGAGAAGTTCGCCCACCATGAGCGCCCTCGAGCAGGCGTCGACGGGAGGCGAGAGCGAATAAGCCTGAAGCTTCGCGAAAAAATTATCGATCTGGATGGCCGAGGTCACGGGCAGCCTTCCGAGCCGGATCTCGGGAATCAGGTCCTCCTCACCCGGCTCTCCGAAATAAGCGTCCCCGTCCGTGTTCCAGTTGCCGTCGAGTGCGGCGTAATAAAGGTCGGAGGGGATGTCCGGTTCGATCTCGGTCCCGACCTTCGAGTAAAGGCTCCTGTGGGGGATTATCTCGTCGTCGCCACCGAGCAGGACGAACTCCGTTCCCCAGAGGCTTCGCGCGTCTTTTATGAAATTCCTGATCTTCTCCTGCAGATCGACCCCCGGGCAGGCGGCGGATATCGAGTCGACGGTGACGGTCCTGGTCCGGAGCCCGAAAGCTTTTTTCAGCCCTGCCAGAGGCTCGAAATGGGGGGCGAGCGCGGCGCTGGTGACTATGACATAGGGAATATGCCCAGCGGCGTCCGCCCTGTCGGCGAAAGTACCGGAGTAAATGTCGGCCGCGACGGTCTCCCGGTTTTCCAGGTTGTCGATCATTCTGATGACAGACCGGTCGACGCCGCCCGGGCGGATCGGGTTCATTCCGTCCGCGGACGGCCCGGTATGCCCGGTATGAAGGACCACGGCCACCGACCGGTACCAGATGATCCGCCCTGTGGACGGGACCACCTTGCACGGATAAATGTTTATGAACGCGAGGCCGACCCCCGACAAACTCTGAACGGAGGAAAGAACGCCGTCCTCGGCGGGAAACGGGAGGGAGGACTGGTAGGTTTCGATATCGGCGCTTGGGGCCGCCGCATCCCCGGCTCCCGGAGGAAAGGGCCCCGGCGCCGGCGCAACCCTGATCGTGTTGTCGATCGTCGCCGGATCGACGCCGCGTATCTCGACCGATAGCAATTGCTCCCCTGCCGGTACCATGAAACAGGCGGCATATACGGGCAGGGCCGGTTGCCCGGCATGCCCCATGGTCCTGCATCCGGGCATACGTAAAAACAGGCCCTCTCCGGAATTGCTTAGCACGGGAGGGTCGAACCGAATAGTCTTCTCGATTGTGCCGGACCTTGCATTCGAGGCGAGAATCAGAATCGCAAGGGCAAGCGAAGTTCGTCGTGTATGCATCTCAGATTGCTTGCTCGATGACCGGGGCCGCGAGCGCGTATTCACAGGTAGTGGACAATTCCCGGACTTACGTGGGCATTATAACACAGCCCCGGATGGTAATGAAACATTATCTGGAAGATCGGCCCGCCATGTTCTAGGATCGAATCGCGCCTTTTCCCGGAAGGACGGTGGATCTTGAGGCGAGTGCGTATCGCGGTCAGCGGCATGGTCCAGGGCGTTGGGTTCAGATATTTTACGAGGAATCTCGCAAGGACTTTGAACTTGACCGGTTTCGTCATAAACACCAGGGACGGCAGGGTCGAGGCCGAGGCCCAGGGGGCCCCGGAGCAGGTCGGAGCGTTCATAAACGGCGTTCGTACCGGGCCCTCCCGGGCCATGGTTTCGGGGGTCGAGGTGGAGGATATCCCGGCGACGCCGGGCGAGGATGGATTCGAGGTCAGGTTCTGACGATCCGCGGCCTCGCGGCAGGGCGATCCTTTCGATTGATGGAACCCGGCATCGATGCCCCGTGTATAAATCCGTACAAAATGAATATTCATGATAAAAGAAACTGTCACAGGAGGTGCAAAATGAGCGGTATGAGGAAATATTCCAGTTGGGTTCTCACCGTCGCCTTTTTTGCGGGGCTGTTTCTCGCCGGGATGATGGCGGAGGATCTTCTATTCGACGGGAAGTCCACGGTTCTTTGCCAGGGCGGCTCGACGTCCGAGGCTTCCGCCCAGGCCGACGTCGAGGAATCGCTTCCCGACGTGGTGGAACGGGTCGTGCCGGCGGTCGTCTACATACAGTCCAAATCCGTCGTCAAGCAGGGAGAGGCAACTTCGCCCTGGATGGACGATCCCACATTCAGGCGCTTTTTCGACGATTTCTTCAGGCATTACAACGTGCCGAGGGAAAGGGAACAGCAGTACCTCGGATCGGGGGTTATCGTTAGCGCCGACGGTTACGTGCTGACCAACAACCATCTCGTTCAGAACGCCGTCGAGATAGAGGTTATTCTGCCCGATAAAAGAAGTTTCGACGCGAAGGTCATAGGAACCGATCCCAGAAGCGACGTCGCCGTCCTGAAGATAGACGCGGCGAATCTCCCTTCGGTCGCCCTCGGGAATTCCGGGGAATTGAGGCTCGGGCAGACGGTTCTCGCGATCGGCTACCCCTACGCGGTGGGCCAGACGGTCACAAGGGGGATCGTGAGCGCGCTCGGGCGTTCACTCGACCTCGTGGATTACGAGGATTTCATCCAGACCGACGCGGCGATAAACCCGGGAAACTCGGGCGGCGCTCTGATCAACACCAGGGGGGAACTGGTTGGGATAAACACGGCCATCTATTCCCGCTCGGGCGGCAACCAGGGGATCGGATTCGCCATCCCGATAGAGCTCGCTAGAAATGTCATGGATAACCTGATCGCCCACGGCAGGGTCATTCGAGGATACGTCGGCGTCAAGCCGCAGGACGTGAATCCCGATATGGCGGAGTTCTTCAGCCTCAAGGACGCCGGCGGGGTTGTGATTTCGGAAGTCACGGAGGGAAGCCCCGCCGAGAAGGCAGGTATCGAGCGCGGAGACGTCGTGACGAAGTTCGACGGAAGGAAGATCTCGAAGAGCGATGAATTCCGCAGGTACGCCGCGGAGGCGGAGCCGGGAAGCAAGGTCGCCCTCGAAATCATCCGCGACGGCAAGCCGAGAACGGTCGAAATCAAGATGGGGGAGAGCCCGCAGGACAGCCCGGCCGAGCCGGAGAAGGAGATCGAGGACAAGAATCCGGTCTTTCTCGGCGTGGGGCTCGAGACCCTGACGGACGAGTACCGCCAGGCCCTCCGGATTCCGCTCGGCATAAAGGGCGTCATCATCACCCAGGTCGACAGCCGCACCCCCGCCAACAAGGCGGGCCTTGCGCGCGGCGACGTGATTGTCGAGGTCAACAGGAGGAAGATTGCCGATCTGGAGGATTTCAAGAGCGTGCTCGACGCGGGCAGGAGCGACAAGGTCCTCCTTCTTCTGTACAGGGGAGGGAGCTATTTCTACAGGGCTTTGAGCGAATAGGCCGCAGGCCGTTCGGCCGGCGATCGTGATGGATGCGGCTCGCGGTGAAGAAAGCGGGGGGCGAAGAATCGCCCCCCGCTTTTGCGTCCTCAGTCGTAGTATTCCTGTCCCAGATGGGTGATCAGGTCCTCTCCCTGGATGTACCTCAGGGTGTTCTTGAGCTTCATGAGCTGGATGAACAGGTCGTGCTCCGGATAGAGCCCGGGCGCGTGCTGCGGGCTCTTGAAATAGAACGAGAGCCATTCCTGGATCCCCTTGAACCCTATGCGCGAGGCAAGGTCCATGAAGAGGGCGAGGTCGAGCACGATCGGAGCGGCGAGGATGCTGTCCCTGCAGAGGAAATCGACCTTGATCTGCATCGGGTAGCCGAGCCATCCGAAGATGTCGATGTTGTCCCAGCCTTCCTTGTTGTCGCCGCGCGGAGGGTAATAGTTGATCCGGACCTTGTGATAGAAATTGTCGTAGAGATCGGGATAGAGCTCCGGCTGAAGGATATGCTCGAGGACCGACAGCTTGCTCTCTTCCTTCGTCTTGAAGGACTCGGGATCGTCGAGGACCTCTCCGTCCCGGTTGCCGAGGATATTTGTCGAGAACCAGCCGTTTAGCCCGATCATCCTCGACTTGAGGCCGGGGGCGATGATCGTCTTCATCAGGGTCTGGCCGGTCTTGAAATCCTTCCCGCATACGGGGACGTTGTTTTTGTCGGCCAGCTCGAGCAGGGCCGGGATGTCGACGGTGAGGTTCGGGGCGCCGTTCGCGAAGGGGATTCCGAGGGAGAGCGCCGCGTAGGCGTATACCATGCTCGGGGCGATCTCGGGATCGTTCTTCTTCAGGCCCTTCTCGAAAGCTTCGATGCTCTGGTGGACCCTGGATGGTTTGATGAAAATCTCCGTGCTGGCGCACCACACCATGACCAGCCTGTCGCACTTGTTCTTTTCCTTGAAGGTCTTCATGTCGTCCATGAGCTGCCCGGCGAGATCGAAGAGGTTCTTCCCCTTCTTGACCCACGTGCCCGAAAGATTCTTCACGTACCGCTGATCGAATACGGCCTTCATCGGTTTCACGCCTTCAAGGAAAGGCCTGATCCCCTCGATCAATTCCTTTTCGAGCACGCCGGCCTTGAGTGGCCGCCGTGTAGACGTTGTCCTCGAAGATATCCCAGCCGCCGAACACGAGGTCGTCCAGCTCGGCCAGCGGGATGAATTCCTTTATCATGGGGGACTTTTTATCGGTGCGTTTGCCGAGCCTTATCGTCCCCATCTGGGTCAGGGAGCCTATTGGTTTCGCCTTGCCGCGGCGGATCGCCTCGACCCCCGCGATGAATGTGGTCGAGACCGCCCCCATGCCGGGGGTCAGGATGCCGAGCTTGCCCTTCGGTTTCACGGGCTTGTTTTTAACCTGCATTGTTGCCTCCTTGAAAATGAATCCTCTGAATAATGTCGCCGGTTGTCGGCCGATCGCCTTACTCCATGTATTTCATGGCGGTTACGATTACGCGATAATTGATATTAACATCTTGACATAATAAATCAAATTTATTATTTTAATAAAGTACATAAATAATAGTTATGGAAATAAGAAGCCTTAAATATCTGGTCAGCCTTGCCGACAGCGGATCGTTCACCGCTGCCGCAAGGGAGCATTTTGTCACGCAACCGGCTGTCTCGATTCAACTGAGGAAACTTCAGGAGGAGCTCGGGGGGCGTCTTTTCGAGGTGAAGGGCAGGGAGATCAGATTCACCGAAGAGGGGAATACGGTTCTGGAATACGCGAGGAGATACATCGACCTCGAGGGTCAGCTGATGAGGGAGCTCGGCGATCTTCAGGGGCTTCGAAAGGGGAGGCTGTCGCTGGGGACGATCGACGCGGCGAGCATTTATGTGCTGCCCGGCATCTTCTCGAGATTCCACGAGCTTTATCCGGGCATAGAAGTGGGCCTCGAGATAAGCTCGACACTTCCGCTTCTGAAGGGGCTGAAGAGCGGGCGCCTCGACCTGGTGGTCGGGTCCCTGCATTCCGGCGGGCTCAGTTCCGCGGATCTTTTCCCGGGGGAGGAACTGGACGATGTCGAAATCTTCCCCGTGTACAGGGAACGTCTCGTGGCCATAACTCCGCCCGGCCACCCTCTCGCGGGACGCGGCGGGATCAGGCCGGCAATGCTCGGAGAGTACCCGTTCATTTCGTTTCAGAAGGAATCGGTGACGAGGAAGATCGTCGAGAAGGCGCTCGCCGACAAGGGAGTAAGCCTGAGGGTAACGATGGAGATAGACAGCCAGGAAGCGATACGCAACCTTGTCGCCTCGGGGCTCGGCCTTTCGATACTCCCGGAGTGGACGGTGAGCGAATACATTAAAAGCGGCAGGGTGGCGGGGCTCGAGATAAAGGGGCTGGAGATGGAGCGAAGGCTCGGGCTGATGGTGCCGGTCGGCAGGTATCTTTCTTCGACTGCGAGGGCTTTCCTCGCCGTCATGCGTGAAGGGCTCGGGATTAAATTGCCCGACAGGTTGTGCGTTCCGGAAAGGGGACCGAAATGAGGCGCAGGATCGAGGTCGCAAGGGAAGCCGTTCTCTCGGCGGGTTCTTTCATCAGGGAGACGTTCGGCAGGGAGATGGCGGGGGAAATCGAGGAGAAGAACAAGAACGATTTCGTCACGCAGGCGGACAGGCTGAGCGAGAAGATGATAACGAGAACGCTAATGAGGGCCTTCCCCAAAACCGGGGTGCTCGGCGAGGAGTTCGCGAGGCGCGGCGGCGAAGAGGAGTACTGGGTGATAGATCCCCTCGACGGGACGACCAATTTCATACACGGCTATCCCTTTATCGGCATCAGCATAGCCCTGGTTCAGAAAGGCGAGGTGTCGCTCGGCGTAGTATACGATCCTCTTCGCGAGGAACTCTTCGAGGCGGTCAGGGGAGGGGGGGCTTTTTGCAACGGAGAGAGAATGCGCGTTTCCGGGGCGGAGGGCCTGTCGCAGGCGCTGATCGGCACCGGGTTTCCGTTCAAGGCGCAGGAATATCTGGATATCTACGTGGAGTCCTTCAAGCGGATCCTTCCGGTATGCCGCGGGGTAAGGCGCGCCGGAGCGGCGGTCCTGGATCTCAGCCATGTGGCTGCAGGGCGGCTCGACGGTTTCTGGGAGCTCCACCTTAAACCGTGGGACATGGCGGCTGGAGCGTTGATAATCCGGGAAGCGGGGGGGGTGGTAAGCGATTTCTTCGGGCAGGACGGGTTTCTTTCCTCCGGGAACATCGTCGCCGGGAATCCCGCCGTTTATAAAGAGATCCTCGAAATAACGTCGAGCGTCTTCGACGAGGCGGAGCTGAAGGGATTGGCCAACGATCTTATCCCGTGACGCCCGCCGGCAGGCCGGGGCGGCGATCCCGAAATAAAAAGGGCCGCGTTTTCTCGAAACGCGGCCCTGTGCGGGGTCATGGCGGGATCGTCTAGTTATCTTCCAAACACCTGAAGCCCCAATTCCCGTGGAAATATCCCTGTCCCGTCTCGACGTCGGTTATCCATCTTCCCTCGAGTGTTCCCTTTGTCCCGAGGTCCTTTCCTATCCAGACACCGTCGAACCATCCGGTGGAGGGCTGGAACGCGACATCCACCGAAGGATCGAACCCGTATCTGCCGCGGAGGAAGCCCTTGAACCTGCCTTCGAGATCGATGAATTTCCCGAAGATGACGTTCTCGCCCTCGCTGTTCGTGCCGGCGAATCCCTTCACGAACCCCGCCGCCATCCCGTTATCCCCCATCCATACTCCCCTGTAGAGCCCCAGCAGGACGCCGCGCATCTCGGCTTCGGTGCTGTCCGTCGCTTCGCTGTAAATGGTGTCAGGCTCGATCGCCTGCCACGCGCCGAACAGGTACCCCTTCTGGCATCCGAACGGCCTGAGGCGGCTCGAGACCATTATGCCGTTGCCGCACCTGTCGACCCAGTGATTCTCCTGGAACGCGGCGAGCTCTTCGAGTGTGAAGGAATGCTCGTAGGCGCCGGCCTTGAAATGAACCATCGGAACGAAATCGAGGGAGTCGACGCTGTTGGGCGTCGGATTCGGCTGAATCAGTATGACCTCGATCCCGTCAACGTGCGGGCAGGTCCGCGATACCCATTCGATCGTCGACCTGTCTATCCTGGTTACGTAATCCCCGGCATCGAAGGCGATGAGTTTCTGTATCACGACGAACCCGCCGTCGAACTTTATGCCCCCCGACCAGTCGATCGGGCAACAGTCCGTATCCGTGGAATCCGAAGCGGCTCTGATCAGGTGGCCCCAGATCGAGCGAAGCTTGAAGACCCTGGCGTAACGGTTGTTCTCGGCCGCCTTGATCTGGGCGTCTTCCTGAATCGGGTCGTCGTACAGGGGCTCGACGGTAAGGGATCGAAGGTACTCGCCGTCTTCCTCCCCGAAGGCCGGCTCTTCATCGGAGGCCGTCAGGCCGCCTGTAGGCGCATCGAGATCGATCGCTGCGTCTTCCGACACCTCTTCGGAAACCGGCGACGCCGGAGTCGATTCGAGGAATTGACATCCGGACCCCAGCGCCATGATCAGCACTGCAAGGTAAACAAGGAAACTTTTCATTCTCTCTCTCCTTTCAGGGACATTCACACTATGAATTCAGTTGATTTACTTTCGGAAGGCCGGCTCCATGAATAATTCCCCCTCACGGAATCGGCCCGGTACTTTACATCTGTATCAATCGGCATTGCAGGTTGAGTGCCCGAATTTCCACCCGAGGGTAAAGAATGCTAACTAATTGTATTACAATACTATAGGCGGACGAGCCGTCCTTGCCCATCCCCGTCTGGAACCGACGAAATGTACCGTTTGGTACAACGATCGTGTACGGCTGTCCATAAAGGTTCACAATCGCCTGGCCGGGATGATCCTCATATCCCTGCAACAAGATCGCCCGTTTTTGCGTATTCATTCACGAGTCACGGAACCAGACGACCTTTTCCCGGAGGATGGGGCATGAAAAGAACCGCATTTATACTGGCAATCTTCATGATGTCCGCGTTTACCGCCGCAGGCGCTGGTGCGGCCATCGGAATGGATGGAGGTCGCGGCGGAAACGTCTTTCGGGGCGAGGACATATCCGTCGAATTTGAGGATGGAACGATCATAATAGAATGCAACGACAACGACGATGTCGTAGAGATCACCGGCGATTACGAGCTCTACATAAACGACGACCAGGTCAAGCTCGACGGCGATCAGCGCGAGCTCGTCGGAAATTACTACGAGAGCCTCGACGAGATAATAGAAACGGCGAAGGAACTGGGCATCGAGGGGGCCCGGATAGGAGCCAAGGGAGCCGAGCTCGGGCTGAAGGCCGTCGCGGGAGCTTTCAAACTGATCCTCGATGATTACGATTCCGACGACCTCGAACGGGACATGGAGAGACAGTCGAGAAGGATCGAAGCGCAGGCGGAGAAACTCGAGAGAAAGGGCGAAAAACTCGAGGACTTGGGGGAACGGTTCGAGAGAACGCACAAAAAGATGAGAAGACAGATAGACGAGTTGAACGATCTCGGCTGGTTTTAAGGATCGCAAGGCTGTGGGCATGAACCGCCCACGCGGAAGGAGTGACCCCTGAAATGGAACAACATGTTACGATACTGGGTGTGCTGCATATAGCCTGGAGTGCCCTCGGCATCCTCATCGCCATGATCATCTTCGCGGCGATAACCGGAGGCGGGATGCTTTCGGGCGATATCGAGGTCATGACCATAACGACGACGATCGGGTTCATCATCGCCTCCTTCCTTCTGTTTGTCAATCTTCCCGGCCTCATAGGCGGGGTGGCCATTCTCAAGCATTATCAGTGGGGAAGGATACTGACCCTGGTTGTCGGATTTCTGCACATACTGAACGTGCCGTTCGGCACCTTTCTCGGCATCTATACCTTGTGGGTCCTTCTCCACGACGATACGAGACGGATTTTCAATTCAGAAAGGATCGGAGGATAAATGAAGATGATGATCTCAATACTGGTCGAAATCTACTATATATTCAGATACGGCATATAGGACCGCCGAAGGCTGCCTGCGCCGCCGTCAGATGAACTTCTCCCGTTTCTGCAGATTCATCAGCCCGTACAGCAGCGCGAGGATCGATCCGACCGCGAGGTATATCCTGTTCTTGAGGATCGTCGAGGCCCATACAACCTGGTTGGTGCTCTCGCCGAAGGGATTGAGGAAGAGGTTCCACCTGCTCTGGGCGATGACTCCAGAAGATATCCAGAAGGCCATGCCTATGGCCACCATCACCACGGCTGTCCCGTTTCCGCTCCTGATCAGGGTGGAAAACATGAAGGAAAGGCATCCGAGGAAGAAGATCGGGAACATCAGGTGGTAGATCATCCTCGCGATCGGCACCGGGACAAGGGCTGCCGAGCTGAGAAGGGCTAGAACGGCAAGGAAGACGATTACGATGAGCCATATCAGGGCCAGCCGCAGGAGCCATACCTTGTACCTGTAGTTCGGTATCCCGAAGAGGATCTCGATCATCCTGGAGTCGACGTCGTTCTGTATCCCGAACGCGGTGGGGTAGAAAACTAGAAGGATGCCGGGAAAAAGCAGGAGGTTGTAGACGTCGGAAGCGTCCGGATCCGAATCGGAGCTGAAGAATATGATCGCCGTTATTCCGAGGAAGAAGACGAAGGCGGCGAGCAGGAAATACACGAATTTGTTCGCGAAGACTATCTTGAGGTTGTATCGCGACATCCTCACGGCGAGATCCAGGCTGTTTTTCAGTTTCATGTCCTGTCCTTGTCCTTGAGCAGCCACAGGTAGGCGTCCTCCAGAGTGGGAACAACCTCGTCGGCGTATTCAACGGGCTTTCCGTCGGAGATCACGCGCACCCTGATCATTTCGCCCTGGCGCATGTGATGAACGACCTTCATCGTCTCCCTCGTCTGTTCGAAGTCCTTCGGCGCCACCAGGAACTGCCAGACGTGCCCGCGGGCCAGATCCTTCATTTTCGCCGGATCGTCGAGATAGAGGAGCCTGCCCCTGTCGAGGACGGCGACCTTGTTGCACGAACTGTATATGTCCTCGATGATGTGCGTGGAGAATATGACCACCCGGTCCCGGCTGAGCTCGACCAGCAGGTTGCGGAAACGTATCCTTTCCCTGGGGTCGAGGCCGGCGGTCGGCTCGTCGACGACGAGTATGCGCGGCAGGTGAAGAAGTATCTGGGCTATCCCGATCCTCTGCTTCATGCCGCCGGAGAACGATCCTATCGCCGTGTCGCGGCTCTCATCCATGTGCACGGCGCCGAGGACGTACTCCACCATCTTCTCCCGCGCCCCCCTGTCTGTGAGCCCCTTGAGGATCCCCTGGTAGTTGAGAAATTCCCAGGCGGTCATGTTCTCGTACATCCCGAACTCCTGGGGAAGGTAACCGATGAGCCCCTGGAGCTCCTCCCGTTTTTCGTTTATGTCGATGCCGTTGATGTCTATCTTCCCGTAACTCTGGTCTAGGATGCCGCATATGATCCTCATCAGGGTCGTCTTGCCGGCGCCGTTGGGGCCGAGAAGTCCGAACATTCCCTTTTCTATCTCGAGCGACACCCCGGCCAGGGCCCTGAACGGCTCCTTCTTCGTTCCGACGACCGGTATCGCCCTTACGAGGTAGTAGAACCCTTTTTTGACGGTGGCCAGCCTGCCAGCTATCCTCGCTATGTTGACCTTTTCTCGGTGGAGTTTATCGGCGGTGACAAACACGAGAAGGGCGGCGTACCAAAGTAGCCCGGCGAAAATAACCGCGGCGATGTTGTGCCACCTCAGCCAGAAATAGGCCATGTTGAAGAGTGGATATCCCCAGAGGATGGCCGGCCGGAGAATGTCCGCCGAGCGCAGTGAGAAACCACCGAAGATCGGCGGGCCGTTTTCATCCCCGCGGTAAGCGCGGAGGGAAACGAGGCATTCCCTGGACGACTTGAGGACGTGCAGCGCGAAGAAGAATATCGGGTGGACCAGGATAAAAGTCCAGAGCGCGCTCGTAAGGTAGAAATATACGAAGTAGATCATGAAGCCGAGCAGAGGGAGCTTCCAGAGCAGGCTGCCCGGGTCGCCGCGGAGCGCGGGAGCGTCCAGCTCGGAGGGGCTTTCAGGGATCCGTTTCCCCCTGTTCCATTCGCGCATGAAACGGGAGGGCTGATCGTAAATCTTCGCGAGGTTGCGGATCGTTATCCTTATCGGCTCGTCCTCGGGGATAATCTCCGTTTTCGCCGTTCGCAGGCTGGAAAGGGCGAACCACGTAAGCCCCGGCACGACAAAGGTGATCACCGACAGGAAGATAATCCGCCAGATCGTGCTGTCGACGTTGACGTATATCAGCCAGCAACCCGCGATGAACGCCGCCAGCCTGCGCGAGCCTGATCCTGTAATCGAGCCCGCGAAGCCATTGAAGGGCAGATTCCATCCCGGAATAAACGACCGGTATGAAAATCAGCGTGAAAAGAGTGCTCAGGGTCAGCCCGCCTATGACAGTTATCGCAAAGGGGGCGCCGAGCATGGCCACCTGTTCGGTCCTTCCCATCGCGAGCGGGACCATCGCGACTATCGTCGTGATCGATGTGATCAGGATCGGCCTCGTTCTCGCCCGACCCGCGAGCATCAGCGCGCGGGAGCGGCGGAATCCCCTTCTCCTCAGGATCAGGGAGTAATCCAGAAGGATGATCCCGTTGTTCACCACGACGCCGAGAAGTATGAGAAAACCGGTCAGGGTATAGGCGTTCAACAGGGAGGTCCCTGTGAAAATCAGGAGCCAGAAAGATCCGATCGCCGCCAGGGGAATGGTGAACATCATCACGACCGGAGTGGCGAAGGATTCGAAAACCGAGGCCAGTATCATGTATATGAGGATGAACGCGACGGCGGTCAGGAATTTGAACTCGCTGTAGTCGTTTTCCTCGTGAACGACTTCAATGGCCACGCCGGAAGGAATGACGAGATTCGAAACCATCTGATCCACCTCGGCCCGCGCGGCCTCCAGAACCTCCTTCGAACTGTTGACGTCGGAGTTGAACTCGTACGTGACCTCGATCTGTTTTTCCTGGTTAACCCTGTTTATCCCGGGCATTCCGTGCGAATATACTATTTCGCCGAGATTCTGCAGTTCGACGACGGAACCGCCCTGCCCCTGGATCGGCAGTGTCCTGAGATCGTCCATCTTCCTGTCGCTCTGGTCGCTCTTCTTGAATATGATTTCGTATTCATCCGTGCCCTGTTTGAAGGTTATCGAGCTGGGGCTTTCCTTCGAGAAGGAGGCGAGTTCGGACGCCACGGACGAGAGGGGTATGTCGTAATAACTCATCGCTTTCGTGTCGAACAGAAGATGTATCTCCGGGCTGTTTTCGTTTATGTTCATATCGGCCGAGCTCACCGACTCGAGGTTTTCCAGGAAATACCTTATGTTCTCGCCGGTATCCTGCATCGATTCGATGCTGTTTCCCTTTATGACTACCTTCTCGCGCTGCGAACCGATGCCGAACATCCGCTCCATGTTCCTGGCCATCCCGCCGTGACCCCCGCGGTAACGCCTGCTGGAAGCCGGAGGGTCGAACGACACCTCCGCCGCGTTGAAACCCTCCATCCGTTTCCTGGCGTCCTCCTTGACGGCCTGCATCGAACGGTTGGCGACCCTGTTGTAGTCCTCCTTCAGGTTTACCGTCAGCACGGCTTCCTCTTCATAGATCTTGGAAACGACGTCCTCTTTTTCAGCTATGGATTCGAGCCTCTGTTCCAGGTCGGCAACCGCGAGGTCGGCGCTTCCCAGGGTCGATCCGGAGGGCATCGTGACGTATATGTTGAAATTGTCCGCCTCGGCTTCCTCCGTCACGTTAAGGCTCATCCCGAAGCACAGGATGACACTGGCGAAAAAGGCCACGACGGTGGTTATTATCGTCCTGATCGGGTAGCGAAGGCACGCTTTGAGCAGGACAGTATATATCCGGAGCATCCTGTTGCCGCCCGATTCGCTCTGAAAGCCGGCGCTGTCCGAGACTGATCTTCTCGAGAGGAAGAAATGGGTCACCATGGGCACGAGAAAAAGCGCGACGACGAGGGAGACGAGAAGGGTGGATATGATGGAGACGCCGACATGTTTTCCGATGGTCCGCACGAGGAACTCAGACGAAAACATGAACGGCACGAAAACGGTGATCGTGGTCAGCGTGGCGGCCACTATCGAACGCCATACCTCGGTGACCCCCTGTATTACGGCCCTCGTCGTGTCCATCCCCGACGAAACGAGCCTGTATATGTTTTCCAGCACGACGACGCTGTTATCCACGAGCATGCCGACCGCAAGCGCCATCCCTATGAGCGTGAGGGTGTTTATCGATATTCCCGCGGAATAGAAGAAATTGAATGCGGTGAAGACCGAGATGGGTATCGAGAGGGCTATTATCATAACGAGCCTGAGGTTTCTCAGAAAGATCCAGAGTATGGCGACGGCCAGCAGGCCCCCGATGACGGCGAGCCTGATGATCAGGTCTATGTTCTTTTCCATAAGCTCGGCGTTGTCGTTGCGGACGACGATTTCGACGCCCGTATCCTTCATTTCCCTGTTGAGGCGGGAGACCACCTCCCTCGTCGCGTGAGATAATTCTATCAGGTTGGCCTGGCCGTCCCGGACCAGGTCCATCGTGACCGTTTCCATGCCGTTTACCCGGCTGATCGATGTCTGCTCCTTGACGCCGAAATATATATCGGCCACGTCCCTGAGAAGCACGGGGCCGGTCCTGGTCACGATGATGTTTTCGATTTCGGATATATCGGTGTACTCGGCCACGACGTTCACGAAGTACGAGATTCCGTCCCCGTAAACCTGGCCGACGTACGTGTTGCTCGCGCTGTTCTGGCCTATCAGCGCCGAGATCCTCGACGGTGTCAGCCCGTAGGCTTCAATGGCCTCGTCCTGGAGAATGATTTCCACCGATTTTTCCCGGCCTCCCGAGACCGAGACGCTGGAGATGCCGTTGAGGCTCTCGAATTCCCTCTTGAGTTCGCTGTCGACCAGGTACCTGACCCTGTCGAGGCCGCCCTCGCCGCGGATCTCAAGGCTCATGAACTGGTTGGTGGCCTGTTCGATGTCTATCTTGTTCAACAGTATTACATAGGTCGAAGGAAGGGTCGGTCTGATCTCGGCGATCTTTTCCTGGAGCTTGAGATACGCGTATTTGACGCTGGTATTCCTGTTGTACGTGACCGTTATCATCCCGCCGCGGGAATCGGCGTACGATTCTATTTTGTCGATGTTCTCCAGGGTGCCGATCGCGCTTTCGACGGGTATCAGCGCTTCCGTTTCGATATGCGCGGGGTCCGTATCCCTGACGGGGAAGATATTAACGAAGAGGTACGGAAGCTCGACATCCGGCAGCAGCTCCACGGGAAGCAGATTGTACGAGGCGATCCCGAGCATCGTCAGCGCGACGAAGAACATGCTGATAAGGATCTTCCTGCGTGTGATCAGATTTCCGATCATTGTCCGGCCCTGTCGAGTACGTGATATATGCAAGGGATCACGAATAGCGTAAGGATCGTCGAAGTCACCAGCCCGCCCATCACGGCCAGCGCCATCGGCGACCTCAGCGCGGCCCCTTCCCCTATACCGAAGGTGAGGGGAAGAAGGGCGAGGATCGTCGTTGCGCTCGTCATCAGTATGGGACGTATCCTGCGGTTTCCCGCCTCGACGATCGCCTCCCTTTTCGCGACGCCCTCTCTCCTGAGGCCGTTTATCGCGTCGACGAGCAGGATCGCGTTGTTCACAGCTATCCCCGCCAGCATGATGATCCCTATGTACGCCATGATGTTGAGCGTTCTCCCGAGTATAAAGAAGATCAGCACTGCTCCGACGCCAGCGAAGGGAATGGTAAGCAGGATGGCGAAGGGATGGATGAGCGATTCGAACTGGGCCGCCATCACCATGTAGACCAGGACTATCGAAAGGATCAGGGCGAAGCGCAGGTCCTCGAATTCCGACCTTCTTTTTTCCTCCTCGCCCGTGATGACCAGTCTGTAGTCGGCGGGCAGGTCGATGCCCGCCAGGCTCGCCCTTACGTCTTTGATCATGTGGTCGAACGGCCGCCCCTTTTTCTGTCCGGCTGTCACGATGGCCGTCCTGACCCGGTTGATCCGGTTTATCTCGCGAGGGGCATAGCCGTGCCTTATGCCGGCTATTTCGCCGAGCCTTACCTTGCCGCCGCTGCTGTCCAGCACGAGGTCATCGAGGTTGCCGAGGGCGGTTTCCGGCGTTCTGATCGTGATATCCTTCTTTTCCCCGTCGTAATCCCACTGGCCCGCCTGCCTGCCCATTAGCAGGTTCGATACCTGCGAGCCGATCGAGGTGACGCTTATATTCCGCATGCCGGCGTTGAGCCTGTCAATGACGATGTCGACCTCGGGACGTCCGCGTTCAAGGCTCGTCTCCACGTTGTAGAGATCGCCGATGGCGAGGAGCCTTTCCTTCACGCCCGAGGCGATTTGTTCGAGGGTCTCCAGGTTTTCTCCCCTTATTTCAACGACGACGGGAGCTGAATCGGTTCCGAGGGTGGCGAGGAGAGCCGTTTCGTCCTGGACGAACTCCGATTCCAGATCCGGAATGACGGAGATCGCAGCCCCGAGATCCGACACCAGTTTCTCAGATCCGATTGCATGGTCCTTCTTCAAAACGATCTTGATCGACGCCGTATTCTCGTCCTGAAAGATCGATTCCTCGCTGCCGCTCATACCGGTGGCGGGCCCCACGAGGCTGTAAATAGTTTCGAGATCGTCTCCGAGGATACCGCGCGCGATATTCTCTATTCCCGCCACCGTCCCCGCGGTTCGTTCCAGCTCCGTTCCCTCCGGCAGGCTGATCTTGACGGTGAATTCGTTCATGGCGGTTTTAGGAAGAAATTCGCTGCCCACGTGCGGAATCAGAATGGCTGATCCCGCTACCAGCAGGGCGGCCGCACCGATCACCCTCCACCTGTTGTCCAGCACCTTTTCAATCGCTTTGCCGTACCAGGGGAAACGGATGGATCGCGAAACGGTTCCGGCCGGGAGTCTTTTGATAAACCTGCTGGCCATCATCGGCATGACGAAGATCGCGACGGCGAGCGAGGATAGAAGGGAGAAGGTGACGGTCCACGCCTGGTCCTTGAAGAGCTCCCCGGAAGCGCCGTGTATGTAGACGATCGGGAGAAAGACGACGATCGTCGTGATGGTCGAGGCGGTAATCGCCCCGCTCACCTGGGAGGTGCCCGCAATGGACGCTTCCGAGAGGTCCATCCCTTCCTCGATGTTTCGGATAATGTTTTCCATGACGACGATCGCGTTGTCAACGAGCATGCCGGCTCCGAGCGCCAGCCCGCCGAGCGTCATGATGTTCAGCGAAAGCCCGTTGAAGTACATCAGGTTGAATGTCGCCACGATCGATATCGGGATGGAGACGCTGACGATGATCGTCGTGCCTATCCTTCTGAGGAAGACGTAGAGGATCAGCACGGCCAGCAGTATGCCGATAAGGGCGCTTTGTTTCACCTCGTCTATCGAGGCGGTTATGAACCTTCCCTGGTCGTTGATGATCACCAGTTCGTACCCGGGGAGGGCCTTGCGGATGACATCGAGCGACTCCTTCAGGGTCTTCGAGGCCTCGACGGTGTTGAATTTCATCTCCTTATATATCGAAAGGCCCAGGCACCTGCGGCCGTTGTACATCACGATGCTCTCAGGATCCTTGTTCGCGAAACTTATGCGGGCGACATCCTTGAGATAAACAGGGACCTTCTCGTCCTGCAGGTTGGAAGCCGATGACACGGCGGCGCTCTGCGAGCCCGTCTCTTCTGCGGCGGACTTCCACGCGAGTATGATGTTCCCGAAATCGTCGAGGGTCCCGTAGACGCTGATGCCCTTTATCGTGTATTCGAGGCCCATCTCGGTGATGGATCCCCCCGAGACGGTCCGGTTGTAGCTGTCGATCCTATTGGCGACCTCTTCCGCCGTAAGGCCGTAAGCGTCGAGAAGGTATCCGTCCGTCTCGATGATCACTTCCTTTTCCTCGTCGCCGGATATCTCGACGCCGGCGATACCCTCCACGCGGGACAGCTCGCTTCGCAGGTAGTTCTCGGCAACCTTCCTCAGCTCGTCGAGATCGTCGATCTCCGGATGCATGAAGGCGATCGTCATGACGGGCTCGGAATTGGGATCGTGCTGCGTGATCGTGACTTCGATTTCGTCCTTGTCGAACCGTTGCGTAAGGTCGGTAACGCTCTTCTGCAGGTCCAGGAATGCCTCGTCCATGTCGGCGTCCCATTTGTATTCGACGGTGATCTGGGCGGAACCGACGCGGATCGCCGACGACACGTCGGTAACCCCCTTCAGGGTGCTCGCGGCCGATTCTATCGGGCTCGCGTAATTCTTCTCCATCTCCTCGGGAGGGGTTTCGCCTGCCTTCATCTCGACGAACAGCTTCGGGCTGTTTAGGTCGGGAAAGAGGTCTATCCCGAGCCTTCCGAACGAGATATACCCGAGGAGCAGGACCGCCGATATCGCCATCGCGACGGTTACGGGATGTTTGACCGAAAAATCCGATATGGTTCTCATCTGACGACCTTGACCTTCGAACGGTTTCTAAGCGTCTCGAATCCCTTCACGACGAGGCGGTCCTCAGCCTTCAACCCTTCGAGGACCTCGATTTCTGTGGGATTCTCGAGGCCGGTCACGAGAACGCGTTCCTGCGCCGCCCCCTTGTCGACGATGAAGACGGTTTTGCCCCGTTGCCTGGCGAGGATGACCTCCTTCGGTATCACGATCACGCTGTCGTGCCGCGCGACGATTATCTCGGCCTTGACGAACATTCCGGGCCTGAGGATGTGGCCGGGGTTATCGACCAGGATGGAGGCCTTGAAGGATCGCGTCGTCGGGTCGAGTGTGGTGGAGACCTGGCTCACCCTGCCGGCGAGGGTGTCGTCCTTCACCGTGTAATTCATGATCCTCACCTCCGCGCCCTGCTTGACGGCGCCGAGATCGTTCCCGGGCATGTTGACCTCGAGGTAGAGGCCGCCGTAATCCATTACCTGAACCATGTTGCTGCCCGCTTCGACCCTCGTTCCGTCCGTGTAATAGGGAAGATCGGTTATCATCCCGTCGAACGGGGGGGAGATCCTGAGTTTCGCGAGCTGGAGCAGGGCGTTCTCGTAGTCGTACCCCGCGTCCATATAGGTCCTTTCCGAGTTCTTGAGCTCGGTGAGGGTCACCCCGCCCTTGTCGTAAAGGGATTTCTGTTTTTCGTAGTCGAGCTTCGATGTTTCGAGATGCAGTTTCTTCGAATCGATCCTTATGTTGTTTTCTTCCTCTTCGTTGGCGAGCCTTATGACGACCTGTCCCTTTCTGACCGCGTCGCCGAAGGCGAAGGGGCGGCCCGTCGGCGGGATTTTTCTGAAGACGGTAGTCGCCGCTGGTCTCCGATTTGATCGTGATCTCGCTCAGCGAATTGACCGTGCCGGTCGCGACGATGTACTGCTCTATCGATTTCAGCGCGATCTCCTGGACGGATACGGGCACCGAAATCTCGGTGTCGATCGCGGCCTGGTCGCCCCCGCACGACGAAAATGCCGCCGTCGCTGCCAGAACAAACAGAAGTCTTTTCACATCCAGCTCCTTGTCGAATGGTTTGACGTTTCGCGCCCGGTCATTCCACGACCGGCCTGTTATTCTCGAAGTCCCAGAGGGACTGTATCTTCATGTCGAGCAGGTACTGCTTGTATTTTATAAGGGCCGACACCTCGTTCAGCCTCGTGCTTGAGACCTGATTCTGGTACTGGTTCAAATCGAAACTCGAAAGGTCCCCGTTGCGGTAATTTTCGAATTTGATCGAGTAGGTCAATTCCGAAAGCCTCACGTTCTGCTTGGCGATATCTATCTGAATGACCTGATTCTCCAGGTTTCTGTACGCCTGCCTTATAGAAATGAGGATGTTGTTTTCCTCCTCTTCCAGGGAGAGCCTGTTCGATTCGAGGGAGGCGCGCGAAGCCCGCATGTCGGCCTTCTTCTCGCCCCAGTCCCATAGAGGCACCTCGAAGGATACCGACACCTGCTGGTTCTTGTCGGGGGAATCGTACAGATTGGATATCGCCTCGTCGGTGCCGGTCGTTCCGTAGGAAATGTTGATGTTCCCCTGGAACTCGTTTTTCGAGCCGGCCATCACGAGGGCGTCCTCGGCGTTTATGATGTCCATCCTCCGCTGCCTCAGCTCGGCCCGGTGCTTGAGCCCGTGGCTTATGGCGACCTGAAGGTCGACGGGGCATTCCCGGTACGAGATGTCGGCTTCTATCCCGATCTCTTCGCTAATGTCGATGCCGAGAAGCTGTTTGAACCTGTCGTAGGCGCTCTCGAGACTCACCTCGTAATTGGCCACCGAGGAATGGGCGTTCGCGAGATTCAGCTCCGACTGGTAAAGTTCTTCAAGGCTCGCGATCCCGGCGTCGACCTTGTTTATGCTGATTTCGTGACTTTTCTTGATGTTTTCGTATTCCTCCATGGCTATCTCGAGTCGTTTTTTCGTTTGGTACACCTCGTAGAAGTTTTCGAGGACCGTTTTCTCTATCGAGAGCTTCTGGAGGGCGTAGTTCAGCTTGCTGTTCTCGAGGTCGAGCTCGAGGCTCCGGAGGTTCATCTTCGTTCTGTTGTACGTGAATATCGGCTGCTGGAAATTTATGTAGAGGTTGTTCGAAAATGTCTCGCTGCTCTCTTCGTTGTATTCGCTGTACGAATCCTTCCAGGAAAACATGTTGATCAGCGACAGGGTCCCGTCGGTCCACTTGGATCGGCTGGTCGATCCTGAAGGTGCCGTAGGATGACGTCGATTCCTGGGTGTACCAGGCGGAAAAAAGGTCGTTGAACCGGGTATAGTTCGTGTAATCGATGGGCGTGACGGCGAGGCTGAATTTCGATTTGAGCCGGGCGTTGGCAGCCGTCAGCGAAGCCTCGCTTCGTTCGAGATTCAGCTTCGAGTGCTTTATGCTCGGGCTCTTTTCCATGGCGATCGCGAGCGCGTCCCCGAGGGTCAGCACCATCTGCGCCCGCGCCGCGGCGGGCGGAAACGACAACGAAATGAGGAGGGCGGCGGCCAGCGCCCGCCGGACTGCCGGCCCGGATTTGCCCGACTTGCCGTTGAATCCATTCATCATTTGCGATCCTTCCTATCGTTTGACCCATTTGACCGCGTCGGCGGTCACGAAACGGCTCTCGCCCGATTTGTTCGTCATCTCGACCGACGTTGCCCCCGCCGAGATGTAGTACGATCCGATGAAATTCCAGCCCTCTTCGGCGCCGTCGAGATCTATCTCGGTCTCCTCGACGCCGTCGTCGTGATGAATGAGGAAGTGGTTGCTCCCGAATTTTTGCTCCTCTCCCGGGTGCCTCCACGGCGTCGATATCTTGCTTACGTAGTAGTAGACGTCATGAAAACCGCTTTCGGGAAGAATCGTGTTGAACGCGACCTTGCGATCTCCGCTCCCCGCGCTCGTGTAGTGAGCCGAACGGATGTACCTGCCGTAGAACTTCGAGTCGGTCGTCGCGATCCATTTAGGCACGTTGCGCCAGAAGACCATGCCGTGATATTTCTCGTCGTCCTTCGGCTGGCTTCCGGGGAAGAGTTTCTTGAGGATGCTCCGCGCCTCCTTCTGCTCCGGCACGAATCCGGGATCCTCGTTGTCGACTACCGTCTCTCCGAGGTCCGCAAGAAGGACGGGCCGGTCGGAAAGCTGTTCGCCCTCGAACGGGATGGATCTTCTGTCCAGTTCGAAATCGCCGAATGTGATCTCGATCACCGACGGGATGTTCTTCGATACGAGCGTGTTGATCTGGGCCATGCCGGGCTGGAAATCGAGGACAAGGCCGATATCGAGGGTTTCGCCGCCGCCGAGGAAGATGAATTTGACCAGGTCGTCGTCGGTGTCGGGGCGCCTTCCGAAGCGCCGTCCCCCGAATCTTCCCTCGCCGGGCCCCTGCCTTTTCCTCACCGTCATCTTTAAGAGGCCGTTGACCGGCTCGGGATTGCTTATCTTCATCAGAACCTGGTAGCGTTCGCGGTCGCCGTCGAGAACCTTGAAGGTCCGGACGTTTCCGATAATGAACCCGGGGAGCTGCCGGCTGTCGTACCATTCCCCTATGTAACTCCCGAAATCGAGCCCGAAGCCGGCGCTTATCCCGCTGACGAATTGTTCTCCCGAAATTCTCCTGAACTTGTTTTCAGCGAGAAGCCCGGACAGGAACCGGTTGAATTCCTTCTGCCCCAGCTTCTGTTCCAGGAGCATGAAGAGGTAATCGCCCTTCGATTTTATCGCGTAATTGGCGAGGTCGCGCTTCCCGGGGTCGGCGATGATCTCCTGAAGCGTCTTTTCCTGCAGGGCGAGATTGATTCTCTCCTCGGGGGAAAGCCCCGTGAAGAACCTGACGAACCGCGGGGTCGATTCCTCGAGCTTGCCCGCGAAAAAGGCTTCCATCGCCATGCTCAGGACGGGCCACCGGGACGATTCGATGTCGTTTGTGAAGGTCATATAGTTGGGGAAAATGTTGTAACTCGGCGAGAAGGCGAACGGATCCTCGTCCTCGTCGTGGCGGAACCGGAAGAAGCCCGAATTCTCCACCAGAACCGACCTTATCATGTTGCTGAAAACGGAGGACTGGTCGTCGGCGGGGGAGGAGGTCTCGTTCGATCTCGACCGACGCCTCTCCATGCCCTGCGATATCCTGCGGATATCGACGCTCTCGAGCGGCGCCCCCTTTTCGGGGAGAAGGACGATCTGGGGCTGAACCGTTTCCTGGGCGACCGACCAGAGCCTGCGATAACTGTGGAAATGGATCGGAACCTCGACGAGATTGAGCCTTTCGTAAGGGTATTCGAGGCCGAGCTTGTTCTCTATCTCGTCGCTGATCTCCTTTATGATCGTCGCCATCGTGTCGCCGATCTCGTTGAAATATGACGTGAAGAAGTCGTGCCCCTCGAGAAGGTAGATATTGTAGGAGACCGAGTCGACCGTGGCGCTCATCGATTCGTATCTTCCCGCGGCAAGCGTGATCGAGGGAAGCGGGGTTTCCGGCGTGAACCTGAAACCGCCCCCGCCGAGGGTGTCGATCCTCCCCTGCGAGATCGCAGACAACCGCGGCGACGTTTTGACCGAGAGGGAAAAGTCGATGAAATCCCTGTGATAAAGCTCGGGACGGCGCGGATCGTACCCTGGCCCGGCCACCGGGTACCAGAGCGTCTCGGGCGTGAGCAGGAGGTATTCCGGGTCGACGAAGGAATACCGTTTCCCGAGGTTCATCATCTCGGCCTCATTCATCCTCGACGCCTGGCTCCTCGTCTCCTCGTCGATGTCGACATAGCACGCCCGCTCGTCGATAGCGCCGTGATACTCGATGGAGAACGAATCGCTTTCGCCCGGCGCGAGCGGGCGTGGAGGGCTCGAGATAGAGCATGTGCAGATCCCTCTCGAATTTCATCGGGCCCTTGCCTCCCGACACGGCGTCCACTTCCAGTCCCGGGTTGAGCCTGTAAATGTAACGCGCGGCGGCGTCGGCGCCGGTGTTTACCGCGGCGATCGACGCCCTCGCCGAAAAGGAGTTTCCATCGTGGTCCAGGTCGATATCGCAGCGCTTCGTCGAAAGGGCGCGTCCTTCCATCGCTCGCCCGCCGATCTCCAGCATCCGCGCGCGAAGCGCCCTGCCGGAGCCCGTCTCATGCATGAAAACAAAAGCCAGCGTCACGCCGGCGGCGAAGAAGAGGACGGCGAGCCCCCTTGAAACCATCGTCAGGGCCCTCGACTGGGGAAGGCGCCTGAGGGTCAGAATGGTGAGGAAGATGAAGGAAAGGCCCAGGAACAGATATATGCCCCTGTGCAGCAGAAGCCCCCGCATGTCAGCGAATCCCGTGAAATCGGAATATATCATAGGGATGTTGTAGGACATGTAGTCGAAGAGGTGATGGAACCTGTTCCCCAGGAAGAAGAGGGTCAGGGCGATATAGCCGAGAAGGACTATGAATGTGACCGCCTGGTTGCGGATGAGCGACATGAAGAGGAAGGAAAGGCCGAGGATGAAGACCAGCGTCGGAAGGCTTATCACCAGGGGATATATGAGGTAGCTCATCCAGTGGACCTGCACGTCGGACAGGATGAGCTGAAGTGCCAGGGTGACGATCAGAACCGCAAGGTTCAGGATCAGGAAAACGAATAGTATTCCGGCCGTTTTGCCGAGGACGTAGTCCCCGTTGGTCATCGATCTCATGTAAACGACTTCGGTCGTGTCGAGTTTCTTGTCGCGCTTGAGGAAATCCGACGCGAGGAATACCGCTATGACCGCCTGCACCGAGTTGAGAAACAGGATCGGCACGTAGGGCGCCGTCGACGAGACAGCCCGCATCGCCCACGGGCCATGCGTGACCTTTGCCATCATCGCGAAACTGAAGATTCCGAGAAAAGCGACGGAGATCGCGGAGAATATCCTGTAGAACCAGCTTCGAAAGAGGGTCCTCGTCTCTATTTTCGCGACGACGCGCATATTGTACAGGGAGATCATCGCATCAACCTTTCGACAAGAGAGGTTCCGCCATGGGTTGCCGCCGGCCGGCGGCGCGCCGCCGTAAAATAATCAAACCGCCCGCCCCGCGCCCTTCACCGCGTGTTCCATGAAATATACGTAGGAGTGCTCGAGGTCCGGCTCGATCTCCTCGCCGGGAAACCCGTCGAGGCCGTCGCCCACCACGTGAACCTCCCAGCCGTTTTCAGACGGGACCGCGGATATGACCGAGAATTTTTCCTTTATTCCGTCGAGCTCGCTGTCGATCGCCTCGAAACGCCAGGCGTGCCCCCTTGCCATGGAGATCAGCTCCGACGGAGAGCCGCGGAAGACGACCCTTCCTTCGTTCAGAAGCGCCATGTTGTCGCACGTGCTCGAAATATCGCCGACGATGTGGGTGGAGAGAAGGATCGTGACGTCGCGGTGTCCCATGTCGGCGATCAGGTTGCGGAAACGGATCCTTTCCTCGGGATCGAGCCCCGTGGTCGGCTCGTCCACCACGATGATCTTCGGGTCGCCGATGAGGGCCTGCGCGATGCCGAGCCTTCTTTTCATCCCGCCGGAGAGCTTGTTCGCCATGCGGTCCCGCACGTCGAAGAGGCCCACCTGTTCGAGCATCGCGTCGACGGCCTTTTTTCTGACCTTCGAGTCGCGAAGCCCCGACAAGCTAGCGATATAATCGAGGAATTCCCAGGTCCTCAGCCTCGAGAAGAACCTGAAGTCCTGGGGGAGATAGCCCAGCATGCCGCGGATTTCCCTGCGGTTTTTTACGAGGTCGTATTCGTCGATAGTCACGTTACCCGACGATGGTTTCATCAGCGTCACGAGGACCTTGATCAGGGTCGTCTTCCCGGCGCCGTTGGGGCCTAGAAGGCCGAACATCCCGCTGCCGATATCGAGGTCTACGTCGTCAAGGGCGCGGTTCCCGCCCTTGTAAACCTGGCTGAGGTTCCTGATTTTTATATTCATTTGACCTTTCCCTGCAAAGCGACCGGCCGACCCAATCAATACGGGAGGGACGCGATTATGTTGCGGCCGCGTGCCGCCCCATCTAATTCAGTGTGCGCAAGCCGCCCTCCGGTTACGGAAAAAACGCGAACCGCTATTTTTCGTTCCTTCCGAACCGTATGAAGACGTCCATCGCCTTCATCGCTCGGTCTATCTTCCGGAAGACCGGAACCCCGGCCTCCTCCATCATCCTTACCGCCGGATCGTATATTCTGCCCTCGTTCATGCAGACGACCATCGGCTTTTCAGTCCCCTTGAAGATCCGAATCAGCGTATTCGGATGGGACGCTTCCCTCGTTATATCCTCCTTGTGCCCGGGCCCGGCCGGGAGGTTTTCCTGGGTAGCGGTGGCCGCGACGTTCGATATGACCGCGCAGTCGGTTCCCTCGTTGGCGACGATGGCGGCGGCCGCCTCGCCGTAGGCGGGGGTGAAGATGGCCGGCGTGGCGTCGACCGGATTGTGAATGTCGACGAGGCCGGTGAGGTGCTGCGCCAGCTTTTCCATCGTCTCACCGCTGAATTCGGCAAGTTTCATGGAATATAGATGGTCCGCGGCGACCGAGCATTCGTATCCCGCGTCGCTCGATATCCCGACGCGGTTGCCGGCGACCTTTCTCCCGGCGAGAAGGGAGAGGACCTTGACCGCGTCCTCCATGTCCTCGAGGCTCGACGCCTCGTAAATCCCCGCTCCTGCGACGAGCCTGCTGAAAACGTCGTGATCGGTAGCCATCGCGGCGGTGTGCGAGGCTGCGGCGGCCGCTCCCTCGGCGGTCCTCCCGGCCTTGTACACGACGACCTTTTTCCCGGCTTTCGTTATCTTCCTCGCGACATCGAGGAAACGAGCCCCGTCCCCCGGCTTCAGCCCCTCGAGGTAGATGCAGAAGATCTCGACGCCAGGATCGTCCTTCAGATTCATCAGGTAATCGGTCACGGTAAGGTCCATCTGGTTGCCGACCGTAATCATGTATCTCGGTTTGAGGATCGTCGCGAGGGTGCTGAGAAGCGTGACGAGCCACGCGCCGCTCTGGCTCACGACGGCGACGTTCCCTCCGAATTTCCCGTTGAACGCAAGCTTGTAATCGGGGAGGAAGAATGTGTTGTAACCTCCGGGCCAGGATACGATCCCCATGCAGTTGGGGCCGTTGAGGACCGTCCCGCCGCCGGGCCTGGAGCGCACCTCGTCGACGGCATCCCTGATCCTGCGGTCGAGGTGCTGCCCGTCGGCCGTCTCGCCGAATCCCCCCGTGATGAGGATGATCGATTCGGTTTTGTCGCCCTTTATCATGTCCTCGAGAAGGGCGACCGACTCCTCCCCGGCCGGTATCGTGAAGACGACGAGGTCGGGCCTTCCCGGCAGGGCGTCCATGGACGGCCAGGCCCTGCAGCCGTCGATCTCCGTCGCCGTTTTATGCAGCAGCCATATCCGATCCTTCGGTATCCGCCCGACCGAGATGATGTTCCTCAGTATGATGCGCCCCATGTTCGGGCGCTTGTCCGAAACGCCGATGACAAGGACGCTCTCCGGGTTGAGCAGCTTATTTATCCTGTCCGCCGGAGGATCGGCGTACTTCATCTTCCTCGAGGAGATCTTCATCAGCGCGTCGAGGGGAACCAGGGCGCCGCCTGAGGTTATCTGGAGGGGGTTGACCTCGAGCTCCTCTATCGTGAAAGCCGTTTCAAGGGATGACGCCGAGAAGGCCGAGGCCAGGAGGGCGAACCTTTCCATCGCGTCGACGATCGCCGACGGCTCGGCGAGGGGGCGGCCCGTGATCCTCGTTTTGCCCGAAATGATCGGGAAGAACATCGTTCTCGCCAGGCCCTCGAGGACTCCGTCCCTTTCGATGATCGATCCCGCCGAAGCGATGAAGAGCCCCTTCTCGCTTTTCAGGCCGTCCTGGTAGACCTCTGTGCCCGTGCCGCCGAGCCCCAGCACCACGATCGGGCCGAAGGCGGGGTCCTGCCGGAGCGATATAAGGAGCTGGTGCGGGATCGAATCCCTGATGTCGAGCCGCTCGACAACGAGCATCCCGGACATCGCGATCCCCATCTTCGCGCATATCTTCCCGAAGGCCTCGAACGCCTCGGCGAGCGCCTCAGGCGTCCTGGCGGTGAATCTTATCCCTCCGTGCTCGGTGCGGTGGGGCATCTGCTCCGAGATGAGCTTGCAGACCACCTCGCCGCCGGGGATCGACGAAAGATCGAGGCCGCCGAGCGCTCCCGGATCCGCCGCGAAAAGGTGCCGCGGCGTCGTGAAGCCCGCGGCTTCCAGTATGCCGTATATCTCGTGCTCGAAAAGCCTCGAGCGGCCCTCCCCGAGGGCCGTTGCAAGTATCTTTTCAACGGCCGTCTTATCGATCGGCCGTGGGCCGTGCCCGGAGTTTTGGGTTGTTATCTTGCTCAAGTCGGTCATCTCTCATTCCTTTCCGGCGTCAGGGCCGTCTGTAAGATCGAGGCAGAGGGCGCTTTTCTGTACCAGCCGGTCATACTTTCCGCAGTGCAGCGCGATGAAGGTGTGGCACGCCCCCCCGAGATGATCCTTCTCCGGGAAGGAGGCGTGCGGGCAATCAGGCGCGCACCACCTGGCCCCGTCATCCTTCGCCTGCGATCTTCCCTTTTCAGCCATCCGTCATCCTTTTACTACCGGCCGGCCCCCGGATGTGATAAAACCGCGAAAGAAACCCTTCTTTTACGGGAAGAAAGATCGGGAGCCATTATATTCCATGAGTTTGTCATTGTCGAACAATTAATGGAACGGATTTAAGATCGAATCGGGAGCCCGGCGCCGCCTCCCGGCAAGTTTTTGTTTGAATTTTTCCGGGGCAGCGTTCAGAATCGCCGGATTGAAGGCTGCGCCCGCAGCCGGTGGGCGTCAAGAGGGCCGGAACGGGACATGAAGCAGCGGAAAGGCTGTCAAGTTGCCGGATAGCAGGATCAGTAAACAGAGGATCAACCTCCTGAAGTCGATCCAGAGGATACGGCCGGGTTTCCTCGTGATCGTCAGCTTTACCGCCGCCGCGATTACGGGAGCCGCGTTGCTGACGCTTCCCGCCGCGTCGACGGGCGAGCCGCTCGCGCCGATGGACGCCCTGTTCACGGCGACCTCGGCGGTCTGCGTGACCGGACTCGTCGTCGTCGATATCGGAACCGCTTTCACGGGGTTCGGCAAGACCGTCATTCTCGCACTGATACAGCTCGGAGGGCTCGGAGTGATGACCTTCTCGGTCTTTCTCTTCCTCTTCCTGGGCAAGGGGGTGGGGATGAAACAGAGGTGGGTCGTGACCGAGACCTTCACGTCGGCTCCGCTCGGGGACATCAGGAGCCTTATAAAGTCGATTTTTATCTTCACGATCGTGTTCGAATTCCTGGGCTCGGCGTCGCTCTTCCTTTTCTGGAACCGCGAAATGCCCGCGATGCAGGCGATCCACAAGAGCGTGTTCCATTCCATATCGGCTTTCTGCAACGCGGGGTTTGCCACCTTCGGGGACAGTCTCATGCGGTACGTGGAGAGCGCGTGGGTGAACACGACTTTAATGCTGCTGATAATAGTGGGGGGGCTGGGATATCCAGTCATGTACGAGTTCAAGAACAGGATAAAGCACAAGAAGGGGCGCAGAAAACCGCCGCTCTCCCTCCACGCGAAGATGGTGATCTCGACATCGGCGTTTCTCATATTCGCGGGAAGCGCGGTCATATACATGGCGGAACGCTCCGGACAACTGGCCCACCTCTCCACGAAGGGGCGGCTTTTCGCCTCGCTCTTCCAGTCGGTGACCGCGAGGACCGCCGGCTTCAACACCCTCGACATAGGCATGCTCAATCCCGTGACCCTCTTCATACTCGTCATGCTGATGTTCGTCGGGGCGAGTCCCGGGTCGTGCGGGGGAGGGGTCAAGACGACCACGTTCGCCGTCTTCGCCGCGATTTTCAAGACCAAGATAACGGGGAGGAAATCGACGAGCCTCTTTATGAGGTCGATACCCGAGGATATAGTTTCCCGGGCGCTCGCCGTTTTCATACTGGCCGTGCTCGTAATCACGGCGGGAGTCGTGCTCCTTCTCCTTACGGAGATGGGCACGGGGAGATCCGGGAATGAATATTTCCTCGCCTACCTTTTTGAGGCCGTCTCGGCATTCGGAACTGTGGGCCTTTCGACGGGTATCACGCCGGCTCTTTCGGCCGGCGGCAAGGGAGTGATAATAGTCATGATGCTGCTCGGCCGCGTAGGGCTTCTGACCGTTGCGTACATCATCACACGCAGGGAAGAGGCGAGCCACTATACTTACGCGGAAGAAAAGGTGATGATCGGGTAAAAGGGCCATCCGGCACGGGGAGAAAGGAAAGGATATGACTGGCAAATTTGCCGTGATAGGACTGGGAAATTTCGGGTTCCACGTCGCGAAGACCCTCTTCGAGGAGGGGAACGACGTGATGGCCCTCGACAAGGACGAGGACATGATCCAGAGGATCCGTCCCTACTGTTCGCAGGCGATCATCGGCGACGCCACGCAGAAAGACCTTCTTCTGAGCCTGGGTCTGGAACAGATGGACGCCAATATCGTGAGCATGGGAGGGAACGCGAACGCGGCCACCCTTATAACCCTTTATCTCAGGGAGATGAAGGTGAAGAGGATCGTCGTGAAGACGACGAACGAGGACCACGGCAAGATCCTGCGGAACGTGGGGGCGACCGACATAATCTTCCCCGAGAAGGATATGGCGATAAAGGTCGCTCGCAACCTCGCCGCCCCGGACATCCTCGATTACCTGCCGATGTCGGGCGATTACATCATAGCCGAGATCGCTCCGATCTCGGAGCTCGTGGGCAAGAGCCTCGCCCAGCTCGGGCTGAGGGCGAAATACAACGTGAACGTGATAGGGATCAAGGAACTGATCCCGGAGAATTTCATCCTCGTCCCGAACGCCGATTTCGTCATCAAGGACAGCGACGTGCTTCTCGTGATCGGGACGAGGAAGGATATCAACAAGATAAAGCAGCGCAAGTAGCGCGCGGGCCGCGTCCGGGCCTGAAACTTGCGTAAAATGAGTGTCGGGCCGGAGGGAACACAAAGGAGGAGCCATGAAAGGTCTTTTATCCGTGATTTCAGCCGTGGCGATCGTGACCGCCGCCGCCGGCGTTTCGGAGGCGGGGATCGGGTTCCGCGCGACGGGGGGGTACAGCCACATCTCGTACGGGGATTTCAACGACTGGGTCGATGAAGTCAACGAATCCCTTGCCTCCGGAGGGGCCGGAGAGATAGACAATATCAAATGGGTCCCCGAGTTCGGAGGCGAGTTCTACTATTCGATCGTTCCCATGTTCGAGATCGGCGTCGGAGCGGGGATGATGATGGGGAATTCGGAGTATTCCTTCACGGATGGAGACGAATCCGTGGAGTTCGAGCACAAGATCAAGGCATTTCCCATAAACGCCAACTTTTATTTCAAGCCGAACGTTCCTTTCTCCGGCATGAAGCCGTACCTGTACGCAGGCGGCGCTATGTATTACACGAAACTCGATTTCGGGTTCAAGTTGGCCAATTTATCGGACGAGGGGGGTTACGACGCCGAACTTTCAACCTGGGGTTTCGGCATTCACGGCGGCGGCGGGATGGAATTCCCGATCATTCCGAGCCTCTCCCTCGATGTGGGGTTCAAGATCAGGTGGGCCTCGATCGGCGGTTTCGAGGGAACAGCCACTGATTTAGAGGGGGAGACGAGGGATGTCTTCCTCGCGGGTTTTACCGATGACGAAGGTAACTGGAGTTACGGTCCGGCGGAAGCTTCTATGGAGGGCGAATACGACGAGGGCAAGGTCGACCTGACCGGATATACGATATACATAGGATTCAAGGCGGGGTTCTGATCCCTCTTCGCGATCGTCGGATCCGGCTCCTTCGGGAGCCGGTTCCTTTTCATGCCCGTCGGCGCGGGATGCCCCGTGAATAGGCCGCTGGCGGGCTCATTCAATCCTCGGGAGGACGGGCGGCATGTACCTGACGAAATTCCCAAGGACTTTCTGGGTCGCCAACACGATCGAGCTCTTCGAGCGGCTCGCCTATTACGGGATGAACGTGATCCTCGTCCTCTACCTGACGAGAAGGGTCGGGTTCAGCGTCGAGGCTTCCGCCACCATCACCGGGTTCTTCATCGCCTCGCTCTACCTGATGCCGATCCCGACAGGGGCGATCTCGGACAAGATCGGATTCCGGAACAGCCTCTTCATCACGTTTTCGGTGCTCGCCGTCGGGTATACGATTCTCGGGCTGCTGCCGTCCAAACCAACGGCCCTCGTGGCGCTTTTCTTCATAGCGGTCGGGGGCGCCTTCGTCAAGCCGGTCATATCGGGGACGGTTAAGAAGACCTCGCCGGACGGCCTTTCGAAGATCGGGTTCTCGCTGTTCTACATGGTGATCAACATCGGCGGTTTCACGGGAAAGATCATCGCCAAGAGCCTGAGGCAGGACCTGGGGCACTGGCTCTCCGAATCCAACTTCACAAGGCTCAAGGACTGGGTCGGCGCCAACGTTCCGCCCTTCGGGATCACGCAGAGCCTCGTCGACAGGGCCGCGTCGCAGAATCCGCCGATGTCCCCCGAGGCCTTCCTCGACATGCTGAAATGGCAGGGTTTCGGGATGCAGGTCATCTGCTTCTTCTCGGCGGCGATGTCCATCGTGGCGCTGTTTCTCGTCATTTTCCTCTATAAAGAGCCCGACAGGACGGGCGAACCGGTGCGCTCGGTGCGCGAAACCTTCGCCGACATGTTCAGGCTCTTCGTGGATTTCAAGTTCCTCACCTTCATAATCATCTTCTCCGGGTTCGACCTGATGTTCTGGCAGCTCTACCTCTCGGTGCCGACCTACATCGTGACCCACATATCGGAGACGGCGCCGATGGAATACATAATCTCCATCAACCCGGGGATGATCATCCTTTTCCAGATGCTGATAGCGGCCCTGGTCACGAAGATGAAACCGTTCGGCTCGATGGGCCTCGGGATGGCGATATCGGTCTGCGGCATGATACTCCTGGGACTGTTACCGACCCTGTGGGGAACGTGCATCGCGATAGCCGTCTTCGCGATCGGGGAGATGACCTTCGCCCCGAGGTTCTTCGACTACGTGGCGACCCTCGCTCCAAAGGGGAAGGTCGGGCTGTATCTCGGATTCAGCTATCTTAAGGCCTTCATCGCCAATTTCGTCGGGGGCCCCCTTTCCGGGTACCTTCTCGGCAAGTACTGCCCCGCGGAGGGGCCGAGGGACCCCTCGAAAATGTGGTTCACCTTCGCGGCGATAGGCGTCGCGGCGCTGGTGGCCCTCTTCCTGTATAACAGGTTCATCGGCGATCAGACCCGCGAAGAGGAGGCTCCGGCCGCATGATCATAACGGGTCTCGATATCGCGGTAATAGCCGTATACCTCGTGATCGTTTTCGGGATCGGAGTCGTTCTCTCCAGGCGCGCGTCGCGCAGCACGGAGGAATTCTTCGTCTCGGGCCGTTCGCTTCCATGGTGGCTCATAGGAACATCGATGGTCGCCACGACATTCGCCGCCGACACTCCGCTTGTCGTTTCGGGCCTCGTTGCCAGGGGCGGGATCTGGCAGAACTGGATCTGGTGGCACTGGGGGATCGGGGCGGTCTTCACGGTCTTTCTTTTCGCCAGGCTCTGGAACCGCGCCGGTATAACCACCGACGCCGAGCTGATCGAACTTCGTTACGACGGAAAGCCGGCCGCCGCCCTTCGTTTCTATCGCGCCGCGTGGTTCGGGATCTTTCAGAACATTCTGGTGATCGCCTGGGTGATGAAGGCAATGGCCAAGATCATCATCGTCGTGATGGGATGGCAGGAGGCCGGCGAGGTGCTCGGGATGAACCCCGAGGTATTCATAGTGATGTGCCTGTTCCTCGTCACGGTGTTCTATACCGTGATGTCCGGGCTGTGGGGCGTCGTGATGACCGATCTTGTTCAGTTTGTTCTCGCTATGAGCGGGTCGGTCTACCTCGCTGTTGTCGCGTTAAGGCGCGTCGGTGGGCTGGACGGCATAAGGGCGGGGCTTTTGAGCGGGGGATTCGACGTAGAGCAGACGCTGAGGGTCGTCCCGGGCTTCGATTCGATTCTCTCCGCCAACCCGTTCACCGAGTTTCTTCTCCTGGTCCTGGTCGTCTGGTGGGCGTCGTACACGATAGACGGGGGAGGGTATCTCGCGCAGAGGCTTTTCGCCGCTAAAAACGAAAAGCACGCCGTCTTCGGGTATCTCTGGTTCTGCATCGCCCACGTGGCGCTCAGGCCCTGGCCCTGGATAATCGTCGGTCTTTGCGGGATGGCCTTCTTTGGAAGCGTGGACGACCCCGAAACCTATTACCCGCTCGTCATGAGGGAGTTGCTCAGGCCCGGCATGCTCGGGCTGATGCTCGCCTCCTTCTTTGCCGCATTTATGTCGACCATCGACAGCCAGCTCAACTGGGGCTCTTCGCTCGTCGTCAACGATCTTCTTAAAAGATTTCTTAGGAAGGGACGAAGTGAAAAGGAATATGTCCTGCTGGCGCGCCTTGCGATCGTCGGCCTCGCGCTTCTCGGCGCGGCATCGTCATTCCTCGTCAAAGACATATCCTTCGCGTGGAAGCTGATCATCTCGGTGACGGCGGGCGTCGGGTCGGTCTACGTCGCGAGATGGTACTGGTGGCGCGTCAACGCCTGGTCGGAGATAACGGCGATGGCGGTGGCGATGGCTGCGACCTTCGTGCTGTCCTTGCTGTCGCGCAGGCCGGGGCTCGAGGGGGCTTCGTGGCTTCAGTTTCCTTACTCGACGGCCCTGACCGCCGCCCTTTCCGTCATCCTCTGGGTCGCCGTGACATTCGCCACAAGGCCGGTCGGCGACGAGAGGCTGCGCGAGTTCCACAGCCGCGTGAGACCGGGCGGCCCGGGCTGGAAAAGGTTCCGCGACGGGGCCGAAAAGAGCGGTTCCAAAGGCACGACCGTCAACATTATCGCCGGGCTTCTTGTCGTCTTCGGGATGCTCGTCGGGTTCGGCGGATTCATCCTCGGGCGCACCGCTGGAGGGGATCGTCGGCACCTTCCTGGCGGTCGCGGGCGGCGTCATTCTCCTGTTCACGATGAGGGGGGATAAGGAGTGATTCACGGTAATTCGGGTGGGTCAGGCAAGGCGGCCTGCCGGGAGGGATTGTGGCGCATCGGATAATCGACAACGACGATCTCGAGAGCCTTCCAGGCATCGGCAGGAGCCTCGCGGCGGACCTCAGGGACCTCGGATGCCGGCGCGCCCAGGATCTTGCCGCGATGGATCCGGAGGCGATGTACGAGGAGCTTCAGGAGATCAGGGGCGCCCATATCGATCGCTGCGTGCTCTATGCCTTCCGATGCGCCGTTTACTGCGCACGCAACGACGATCCGCATCCCGAGCTGCGCAAATGGTGGAACTGGAAGGATCGCGGTAACAGGAGGCGGAGGAAATAATATGCGGCATTATGTCGCGACGATAGTGCTTCTCTGTTGCAGCAATGTTTTCATGACATTCGCGTGGTACGGGCACCTGAAGAACCTTCCCGAAAAACCATGGATCGTCGCGGCGCTGCTGAGCTGGGGGATCGCGCTGTTCGAATATCTTCTCCAGGTTCCCGCCAACAGGATAGGGCACCAGGTGATGACGGTCGGCCAGCTCAAGATCCTGCAGGAGGTCATAACGCTGACCATCTTTGTCCCTTTTTCGTTCTTCTTCATGAAAGAAAGACTGACACTCGATTACCTCTGGGCGGGACTCTGCCTGCTCGGCGCGCTTTTTTTCCTGTTTCGCAGAAACATTTTCGGAGCGTGAGAGCCCGATGAGCGGCGGAAAATCAAAGAGACCCGGCGGTGGACGGGATGAGCTCCTCGAGCATTACCGTGTGGAGAAGGAGCTCGCCGACATCCTCAGGAATGCTCCGAGGGAGGAGCGGGGACGCTTGTACCCCGCCCTCTACGACGAGCTCTACAGGCGGCTTCCGGGCCATTCCCAACTGAGGAGAAAATCCTCTCCGGAGTCGGCCCGTGCGGTCGCCCGCGCGAGATTGAAGCTTCTCAGGCGCTACATCGGCGGTGAATCCACATTCGTGGAAACAGGCGCGGGCGCCTGCGCCCTCTCGCTTCTCGTCTCCGGGTTCGTGAAGCGCGTGTACGCGATAGACGTTTCGAAGGAGATCGCCGGGGACGTCGCGATCCCGGTCAATATGCGGCTCCTGATTTCGGACGGCCTGGAGATACCGGTGCCGGAAGGAAGCGCGGACGCGGTTTTCAGCGACCAGCTGGCGGAGCACCTTCACCCCGACGATCTCGTGGAACATCTTAAAAATGTATACCGATGCCTGGCGCCCGGCGGGACATACATCTGCCTGACGCCGAACAGGCTGAACGGCCCGCATGATATCTCAAAATATTTCACGGAGATAGCGACGGGATTTCATCTGAAGGAATATACGAACTCGGAGCTCGGAACGCTTTTCAGGGACTCCGGGTTCATAAGGATAAGGGCGCTTGTCGGGGCGAGGGGGTACTATCTCCCGGTTCCCGTATTGTTTCCGGTTTTTCTCGAAAGAGCCCTGTCGGCCCTGCCCCGGAGGGCCGGGAGATGGATCGCCGGAACCCTTCTCTTCAGGATCCTTTTGGGCATCAGGATCGCGGGCATGAAAACAGGAGTGTCGCGGCAGGCGATCGGTTTGGGGGCAAAGGGGTGATGGCACGGCCTTGAAAAATGAAAGTGTGAAGGGAGCGGGTACTGCCGGGAAGGCGACGGCGGGCGAGATAAGGGCGATCTTTTCGGAGGTGCACGGCAGGTACGAGCTGGTCAACCATCTGATGACGCTCGGCCTCGACGTTGGCTGGCGCAGGGCGGCCGCGAAGGCGGCCTCCCGGGCTGCGGGCGCCGGGGTATGGGCCGATATCTGCACCGGCACGGGAGAGCTGGCCGTCCGCCTCAGCGGCCTCGCTCCGGAAGGGACGAGGGTAGCGGCGGTCGATTTCTCGCTCGAGATGCTGGCCGAGGCGGCGAAGAAACGGGAGGCGGGAAGGATCGATTTCATCGCGGCAAGGGCCGGCATGCTCCCTTTCAAGGATGCCACCCTCGATCTTGTGACGATGGCCTTCGCGACCCGCAACATCAATACGAGCAGGGAGGAACTGACGGCGGCGTTCGCCGAATTCCACAGGGTCCTGAAGCCCGGTGGATGCTTCGTCAACCTCGAGACGAGTCAGCCAGCATATTCTTTTATAAAAACGTGTTATCGAACTTATGTAAAGTATTTTGCGAGCATGGTGGGAAATATCCTGTCGGGAACGCGGTCAGGATACACCTACCTTGCCTCTTCGATCCCTCTCTTTCATGACGCGCCTGCCCTGGCGGGAATAATGGAGGAGGCGGGTTTTAAAGAAGTGAGATACAGAAGACTCTTTCTCGGGGCCGCGGCTATACACCAGGCGTGGAAAAAAGCTTTATAGCTCGGCAGCGCCGGCCTTGAAAAATAATCTTGAAAGAATGGGCGGGCGGGCGTAATTTTAGCCCATCGTTTATACCATAAGAGACGATTCCGGAGGAGAACGGCTTGAGCAGCATTGAAACGGTCCGCGTGGGCGACATCGCCGTCATCGACATGGGGAGCAGGAAACTGTCCGGCGAGAAGGAGGACTATCTCCTCTGGAAGGAAGTGGAGACCGTCCTCGCCTCCGGCGTTAAGAAGATCATCCTCGATCTCTCGAGGGTGAAATGGTCCAACAGCACGGGCATAGGGATAATGATTTCCGCGTGGACCATGGCTCAGAAGGAAAAGTCGGAGCTTGTCGTCGTCGTCAATTCGAAGCGCCTGTCGGATATTTTCAAGGTCACGAATCTCAAGCTGATACTCAGGATGTACGACACGCTCGACGAAGCTCTTGCGGCCTTGAAATAGCTCCAGTCATTTACACCGCGCGCTTGTCTCGTTCCGGAGGGCACCGATGCAGTTGCACAGCGTCCTTTTCGCTTTCGGGCTGACGCTGTTCGCTGGCCTCTCGACCGGGGTGGGGAGCGCTCTCGCATTCTTCGCCAGAAAGACCAACACCCGTTTTCTCTGCGTTTCCCTGGGCTTCTCGGCAGGCGTGATGATCTACGTGTCGATGGTCGAGATCTTTTTCAAGGCGCGGGTGTCGCTCGGCGCCGCGCTCGGCGATTTCAAAGGGTATCTCGCGGCAACGCTGGCCTTCTTCGCGGGGATCTTTCTCGTCGCCCTCATAGACAGGCTGGTCCCGGCGGCGGTAAATCCCCACGAAGCCCGCAAGCTCGAGGAGATGGGTCCCGGCGCCGTGGCGGACAAAAGCGTCCTTCTGAGGATGGGGATGTTTTCCGCCCTTGCGATCGCGATCCATAATTTCCCGGAGGGGCTCGCGACATTCACCGCGGCGCTCAGGGACCCGGCGATGGGGGTGGGTATCGCCGTCGCGATAGCGATCCACAACATTCCCGAGGGGATCGCAGTGTCGGTTCCCGTTTTTTACGCCACGGGGAGCAGGAGAAAGGCCTTCGGCTACTCCTTCCTTTCGGGGCTCGCCGAACCCGTCGGGGCGGCGATAGGGTACGCCGTTCTATTCCCATTCATCAACGACGTGGTTTTCGGTATGCTGTTCGCGTCGGTGGCCGGGATCATGGTATTCATCTCGCTGGACGAACTTCTCCCGACCGCGCAGAAATACGGGGAGCACCACCTGGCGATATACGGCCTGGTGGCCGGGATGGTCGTGATGGCGGTCAGCCTGCTGATCTTCGCGAAGTGAGGCCGGCTGGAAAGGATGGTTATGCGCGCTGAGATGTGGGCTTTACTGGCCGCCCTGTGCTGGGCAGGCGGCTCGATGCTCGAGAAACGGGGAGTCGGGCTGGGCGGCTTCTCGCCCGTGATGGGGGCGGCGATCCGGACACTCGTGTCGCTGGCGCTGCTTCTCGTCATCTCGCACCCTTTCTGGAGCCAGGTCAGGGATTCAGGGCCGAAACCGATCCTTCTAGTCGCCCTGGGCGGAGGGATTCTTTCCGGCGGGCTCGGCATCATTTTTCTTTATACCGGGCTGAAATCTGGTAATATATCGACCGTGATGACCATAGCGTTCTGTTTTGCGCCCGTGATCGGAACGGTACTCGGGTATTTCATTCTGAAAGAGCGGATATCCCCCGTGCAGCTTGCGGGGATCATCCTCTGCGTCGCGGGCGCGGCGATGACCGTTTATTTCAGGAAACCTTGATCCGGCGGAGGATATGAGTTACACGATAAGGCAATTCGACGAGGGGAAATACATCGAGCTGTACTACTTCGGCGAATTCACGATCTCCGAGCTCGAGAATTCCAAGATAGACGCCAACGAGATACTTGCCCGGAACGGCTGGCACAGGGTTCTGGTCGATGTCACCACGGCGCGCGCCTATCCTGCCACGGTGGATTATTTCGATTTCGCCTCGGGCCTCACGCAGGACGCGCCCGGGAATATCAGGCTGGCCCTCGTCGTGAAGGAGGAGAGGAAGGAGATCGGCAAGTTCTTCGAAAACGTGGCGGTCAACCGGGGCCTGGACGTTCGCTGTTTCACCAGCCGCGAGGACGGATTAAAGTGGCTCCTCGATCCGGGCGATCCCGCCGGCGATTGACCGTCCCGGTCACCTTCGCCGGGCCACGACGAGAACCGCCGTCGACATCCAGGGGACGCCGGTGCGATCGTTTCTGAACAGGGTCGAACGAAGAAACTTCCTCAAGGGGCGCCAGCGTACCACGTCCATCGGAGCGGTGACGTAGGCCGAATCCAGGATCTCGAAACCCGCGCCGGACAGTTTTCCGCAGATCTCCCTTTTCGTATAGATCCTCGCCCTCGCCCACCTGTCGTGCAGCCCTTTCGGAAGCCAGCTGAAAAAGGGCACGCGGTTCCACGGCAGCAGCGGAAGGTTCGCGCCGTGAGTCTCGAATATCCACCAGCGGTTGGGCACCGACATCGCGAGGATTCCGCCCGGCCTCGTCACCCTTGCCAGCTCGGCCAGGATTTGCGCCTCCTCTTTCACGTGCTCGAGCACTTCGAACGATACGGCGAAGTCGACCGAGCCGTCGGCGAGGGGGATGTTTCTTCCGTCGTAATTCACCGGCAGGACGACGCCGCCGAGGCCGCGCTCCGCCGCTTCGTCCCTGAGCCGGGCGAGAAGGCCCGCTCCGATGTCGAGCCCTATGATTGCCGGGAAATCATTTCGCGAAAAGAAGGGTCTGCGCCCCGTCGCCGCATCCGAAATCGAGGAGCACGCCGCCGGATCGCGGCGCCATGGCCCGGACCAGGCGGTGCCGCCGCACTATTATAAGGTCTTGCGCGCCCGCCGGGCGGCCGGCCGAGAGGTTCGCCGGGATTCCTTTATTATCAGCCATCAGGCCTCTCAGGGCAGAGTGAAAGGACGCACCGGGTCGAAAGGACGCCGTCATCCGCCGCCCGGATTCGTCAATGCAGTAGATATTCCATAACGGCAGTCCTGTCAAGTCTGAAGCTGTTCCCGGGCGGGGAACCAGTGGACGGCGCCAGTGTATATCCTGTACGATCGCTCAAGGTTTACTTGAGGCGGAGACTGTTTTCCAAAGGAGGGCGGATGCGAAGGTCGTTTTACAGGCCCGCTTTCGCCGCCGCGGCCATGATCCTGATTTCCTGCGTGGCCCGGCAGGCGAGCGGCGAGGAAGCGAGACTGCTGCGTTACCCGCACATCATGGGCGACAAGGCGGTCTTTGTCTACGCGGGGGATATATGGGCCGTCAATACCGCGGGCGGCCAGGCCCGAAGGGTCACGTCGTTTCCCGAAGGGCTGGAGATATTTCCGAGAATATCCCCGGACGGCAAACGGATAGCCTTCAGCGGCGAATATTCGGGATCGAGGCAGGTATACGTGGTGCCCTGGGATGGCGGGGTGCCGAAACAGCTCACCTTTTACCCCGACGTGGGTGTCATGCCGCCCCGCGGCGGGTATGACTACATGATCCTCGACTGGACGCCGGACGGGAAGAAGATTCTCGTCCGCGCGAACAGGACCCCGTTCGGGGAAAGGGAGGGGAAGTATTTCCTGATCGATCCCGAAAAGCCCGGGGTGGAGGAGGAGCTGCAGATACCCGAGGGGGGGCCCGCCTCCCTTTCTCCCGACGGCGGCAAGCTGGCCTACAACATAAAGTCGCGCGAGTTCAGGAACTGGAAGCGGTATACCGCGGGTCGCGCGCAGGATGTTTTCATTTACGATCTGAAAAAGAACGAGATCGAACGAATAGCTCCCTACGAAGGCACGGACAATTTCCCGATGTGGGTGGGCGACGGAATATATTTCACGTCGGACCGCGACGAGCTGAGAAAGCTGAATATCTACAGGTACGACCTGGCGACGAAGGATCTCGCGAAGGTGACCGATTTCAAGGAGTACGACGTGCTGTGGCCGAGCCGCGGCGGGAACAGGATCATCTTCGAGAACGGGGGATACATCTACTGGATGGAGGACGGGAGCCGCGAACCGAGGAAGATCGAGGTCGCTCTCGGCAGCGACAAGCCGTTCGTCAGGCCCGTCTACAAGAACGTGCAGGATAATATCGGCTCATTTTCGATATCTCCATCGGGAAAAAGAGCGGTCTTCGAGGCGAGGGGCGAGATCTTCACCGTCCCGGCCGAGCACGGCATGATCAGGAACCTCTCGAAGTCCCCCGACGTCAGGCAGCGCGAGACGGAGTGGTCGCCGGACGGAAGGTGGATAGCCTACCTCTCGGAGGAAAGCGGAGAGTACGAGATATGGATTCGTCCGCAGGATGGAGAGGGCTCGCCGAGGCAGATCACGAAGGGCACGGATTCGTGGATCAACGGTCTGGTATGGTCGCCCGACAGCAGGATGATAGCATACGGTGACAAAAGGAACAGGTTGTGGTACGTCGACGTGGAGAGCGGCGAGAAGCGGCAGGCGGATGTCTCGGCGTTCGCGGCGATCAGGGATTATACCTTCTCGCCCGACGGCAGGTGGATAGGGTACACGAAGACCGGCGACAACCTCATGACCTCCCTCTGGATCTATTCGCTGGGCAGCGGCAAAACGGCCCGGTTGACGGGCGATTTCACCAACGAAAGGGACATCGTCTTCTCGAAGGACGGGAAGTACGTCTACTTCGTCTCGAGCAGGGATTTCATCTACCCCGCCAAAAGGTGGGACGACAGAATCTACATAGCGACGCTCAAGGCCGACACTCCGAATCCGGTCGCTCCGCTCAGCGACGAGGAACAGCCGAAGGCGGAAGAGGCGGCCGACGCCCCGAAGGATGACAAGAAGGCGGGCAAGGGAGAGGAAAAGAAGGACGAAAAGGTCGTGGTCGACGTTGACCCCGAGGGTTTCGACGGAAGGGCTCTTGCGATTCCGGGCGCGGCCGGAAATTATTTCGCTCTCACGGCCGTCGAAGGCGGGATCGTTTTCATGACGACCGACGAGGCCGGCAAGAATGTTCTGAAGAAATTCGATCTCGAAAAGCGCGAAACGAAGGAGATCATGAGCGGCCTCGCGGGTTACCAGGTTTCGGCGGGCGGAGGGAAATTCATCTTCTCCATGCCCGGCGACGATTACGGCATCGCCGACCTCGCTCCGGGCCAGAAAACTTCGGAGGGCCGACTCGATTTCTCCGAAATGGAGACGAGGATCGATCCGGCCGACGAATGGAGCCAGATATACCACGACGCATGGAGAATAATGCGCGACTGGTTCTACGACCCGAACATGCACGGAGTCGACTGGAAGAAGATGCACGATCGTTACGCGGCGCTCGTTCCGCACGTGGCTCACAGGGGGGACCTCGATTACATCATCGGCGAGCTGATAGGCGAGCTCAACGCGGGGCATTGCTACGTCAACTCGGGCGACATGCCCCGCGTGAAGCGCGTGCCGGTGGGCCTTCTCGGTTGCAGGTTCGAGGCGGACGGCGACTATTACAGGATCTCGAAGATATACAGGGGCGCCAACTGGAACGAAAACGAGAGGTCGCCTCTCACGGAGCCCGGCATGAACGTCGCCGAGGGGACGTACCTTCTCGAGATCGACGGTAAAAGCGTCAGTACTTCCCAAAGCCCCTACGCGCATCTGGAGAACAAGGTGGGGATCCCGGTCGCGCTGAAGATAAACGACAAGCCGTCGCTGAAGGGGGCTCGCGATATCACGGTGACGCCGATCGAGTCGGAGCTTTCCCTTTTCTACATGGACTGGGTTGAGAAGAACAGGAAGCTGGTCGACGAACTTTCGGGCGGAAGGATCGGCTACATACATGTTCCCAACACGTGGCTCGACGGGTACAGGGAATTTCTCAAGGCGTGGCAGCCGCTCATGAACAAGGAAGCCCTGATCATCGACGAACGCTACAACGGCGGCGGGCATTCCCCCTATGAGATGGTTCAGACGATGGGGTCGAAGGCGTTCAGCTACTGGTCGGCGAGGCATGTCGAACCGACCTCGACGCCCTTCCCGCTGAACGAGGGGCCGAAGGCGATGCTGATCAACGGCCTTTCCTCGTCCGGAGGGGACGCCTTCCCGTTCTATTTCCGAAAGGCGGGCCTCGGCCCCCTGATCGGCGAAAAGACCTGGGGCGGCCTGATAGGCTACGGATTCTCGCCCGGATTCATCGACGGCGGCGGCCTCGCGGTCCCGGGGTTCGCATTCCTGAATCCCGAAGGCGAGTGGGACGTCGAGGCGGTCGGAGTCGACCCGGACATCTACGTCTGGGACGATCCGACGATGATACAGGCGGGCGGGAACCGATGATCGAGAAGGCGATGGAATACCTTCTCGAGGAACTGAGGAAAAATCCCGTCAAAAGGATAAAGACGCCTCCCCATCCGGATCGAAGCAAATAGCGTAAGTTCGATGCCCGCGGCCGGCGCCTCCGGAGGCGCCGGCCGCGTTTCATTTCTGTCACGATCGCGTCCGCCGGGCATGAACCGGCAAGCCGTCCCGCCGCAAAGCTCCTCCGAAAAACAGCATTTCCTGCTTGAAGATATTCGATTTATATATATATTTAATCGACAGCGATAAATATCGTTTCACAGCGCGGGAGAAGTCGGATGAAGCTTTATCGGATTTCCGGTATCCTGTTATGCGTTGTGGCGGCGCTGGCCGTCCTCCTTACGGGCTGTTCCGACGGCGTCATTACGGGCAAGATACATACGAACCAGGCGCCCGAGGTCTGGCTCTCCAGCGGCCCCGTCGAGAACGATACGACGAGTTACCAGGTTCATTTCTACTGGAGCGGATGGGACCCGGACGGAGAGCTGGCCGGGTTCGAGTTTGTCGTGGCCGAGGGGGACCCGATCGGATTCTCGCCGGCGGACACCGCCGGACTCGATAAATGGACGAAGACGACGAGCTTTGACAGCATCTTCAGGGTCGCGGCCGACAGTTCCCCCCGCCCCTATCCCCCGAATTCGCTCTATACGGTATTCGACCGCACCCATACCTTGTTCATCAGGGCGGTGGACCTCGATGGGAATCGGTCCGAGCCGGCTACGCGCTCGTTCACCGCGTGGACCCTCGCTCCGCTGATCGATATCAAGGCCCCGGCAGGCTCATCGACGACGTACAGCACGGTAATCACATTCAGGTGGGACGGAAGGGATCCCATAGACAGCCCTTCGAATTCGCAGTCGCCCGATTCGGTGAGATACCTTTATTCCCAGGTCGTAACGCCGGAGAACATATACGACCCGTCATTCCTCATTATAGACCATCTCAACGCGAATCCGGAATTCTACGAGGATAAGTGGTCTTCCTGGACAAGCTACACCGCTCCCGGCGATTCCGGGCGCTCGACGATTCTCGGGGACGACGAGATTCTGCAGGTCAACCGCAGCTACATCTTCGCGGTACAGGCGAAGGACGAGGCCGGCGCGGTCACGGCCATTTTTCGCAAGAACCACAACGTGAAGCAGTTCATTGTTTCATGGAAAACCGGCCCCCTTCTCACCGTCACGGAACCCTTCCTCGGCGGGGCGCGGTTTATAGGGCCCGACATCAATCCCCAACAGAAACAGCTTCCCCCGGGCGTGCCGCTCAATTTCTCATGGTCGGCCGACGCGAGCTCGTATGGAGGAGAGATATCAGGGTACCGATACGGCTGGGACGTCCAGGACCTCATCGATCCGAAAAGCTGGGAAGTGAACTTCAGCCCATACCACAAGCAGGCCCCGGAGCGGATTCTGTACTCCGGCACCCACATGTTCTATATCCAGGTTATAGACAACGGCGGGAAGATCACCCTCGGCAGGATAGAGGTGGAGGTGATCCCCTTCTCGATGGAAAGGGATCTTCTGTGGGTCGACGATTTCCCCCTCGACGATACCTTCTTCCCGAACATGGTGCTGCCGACCGAGTCCGCGCACGATGAGTTCTGGTTGAATATCTGCGGTATGGCTCCGGGATTCCTGCCGGAAAGGGATGTGATCGATTGCGCCGATCTGAATTTCAAGGCGCCCGAGATGGAAAGGATAGGTAAGTACAAGAATATCATCTGGACTTACAGTTCTTCGACCAACACCACGCTCGGTCAGATAATAAAATTCACTCCGGAAAGCATGATCGGCGAGGCGGGGACGCTGCCGGTCAACTACCTGTCGATATTTCTTACCAAGGGCGGCCATCTATGGCTGCTCGGCCGGTCGGACAGGGCTGGGGGAGGGTTGTCGCTGATATTCCCGCAGGCGCCGTTGTTCCCGGCCTCCTTCAAATACGACATGACCGGGAGCGAATCCGACACGAGCGGGGTGAATTGCATGGGGTACAGGGATTTCTGCGTATCGGTGGTGGACAAGGTGACCGCCAGTTTCCGGACCGGCGCCGAAATGCCCGCCAGGAGTCTGGAGAGGGATGCACTGAGGTACATCGTGAAGGATGCGACTGACCCGATGGCTCTCGAGTTCCCGGAGATGCCCGCGGAAGTCCGTCTCTCCGACGAGGTCACATGTCCGTCCTGCTTCTTCAACCCGCAGGTGAGGGGATTCACGTACGTCGAGATGTACGACACAAAGTACTGGATGGACACGAGGCAGATCGACCAGAGGTCGTGTTTCCATCCGCTATACAGGATGCGCGCGCGCAACACGACCTCGGCCGTCGATTACGCCGTCGTCGCGCTGGTGCTCTCGAAATATTCCGACAAGGTGCCGGACGTTCAGGAAGGGGTCGCCGTAGCGGCCAACAGCTTTCATTTCGGATTGCCGCTGTGGTTCTTCGATCACGAGTCGGTCTATCTCATAGCTAATTCCATATTCGAGGAATGGGGGATCCTCGCGGAAGAAGAGGAATAGGAAAACAGAAGACCTCAGCCTGCCGGTACAGCCCATGTCAAATTTCGAATGTCGCAATGGAATCTTCTCCGCACGTTCCGTATTCACTCCGGTGGGGGCCGCGGCCATCTGCCTTCTACTTTGCGCGGGAGCGTACGGTCGCGCGTCCGAATCGTCGGCGCTGGCGGCCGCGTCCATCCTCACGGTGAACGTCGTCGACGCGGCGACGGGCGGCGCGCTTCCCGCGAGGTGCAGCGTCACCGATCAATACGGCATCCATCGCTATCCGCCTCCGGGGACCTCATTCTACCATAGCGCGGAGGAGGGGTATTTTTACTGTTCCGGGCAATACTCGGTGGTCGTGCCCGAGGGGAAGGTGACGGTCCGGACGGGATACGGATTTGAATACCGGGCGGACGTCCGCTCGATAGAAGTGAGCGCCGATACGGCGGTGGTGGTCGGTCTCGGGAGAATATGCGACATGAGGGCGGCCGGATGGTATCCGGGCGACCCCCATACCCATCTCAATCACGGTTACGGCTATTACACGCTCGATCCGTGCGAGGCCCTTTTCATGGCCACTGCCGAGGATCTCGCCGTGATAAACTGCCTCGACAATGAATATTTTTTCACGGGCGGCCCCGATCCGTGCAGCTCCCCGGACTGCATCGTCTACATGACCGAGGAGAAGCGGAGCGGCGTCTACGGCCATTACGGCCTGCTCGGATTGAACACGCTCCTGCAGCCCACCTCCGAGAACTGGGGCGGGATTCTCGCCGGTTTCGCCGATGCGGCGCATTCCCAGGACGGGGCGATCGTGATCGCCGCGCATCCCGTTTCGTCCGATGATTTCGACCAGATAATCGACTGGCCCGGATCGGGGATCGCGAGGGAGCTGCCGGTCGACGTGATGTACGGGAAGGTCGACGCCGTCGAGATACTGAGCTACAGCAATCACGGGTGGGGAATGCAGACGGGCCTGTGGTATGACCTGCTCAACTGCGGCTTCAGGATTCCCTGTTGCGGAGGGACGGACGCCCTGCTGAACCAGCTCGACCAGTATCCGGCCGGGGGTTTCCGGACGTACGTGAATATCGGAACGGAGGAGTTCGATTATCTTGCATGGCTCGAGGGAATCAGGAGGGGAAGGACATTCGCGACGAACGGTCCGCTCTTCTCCCGTTTCGCCGTCCTCGGCTTCGGGGCGGGCGACACCCTTTTCGTATACAGGGGGGAATACAAGATCCCGGTGGAGGTGACGGTCGAATGCGCCTATCCGCTCGAGAGGGTGGAGATCGTCAGGAACGGCCAATGCGTCAAGACGATATATCCGACGACGGATCCGTGCATGATCGATACCCTCGTCAATATCAGGGTCAGCGAAAGCTCGTGGATCGCGGCGAGGGCGCTCGGCCGTAACGGCAACTGGTTCACGACGGGCGATTCCCTTTTTGCCCACACATCGCCGTTCTATTTCAACATGGAGCACGTGCGGATAAACGAACGTTTCGCCGCGGAAAGGCTGGCGGACTGGATCGATTCCGTCCTCGGGATTCTCGCTGACAGGGAGGACTGGCCGTCAGCCGAAGATTCGATCGCGACTTCGGATTTTTTCCGGGCTGGAAGGGAATATTACGAAATCCTTGCCGGGCGGGCTTGCGATACGGGGGAGCTCAAGCCCGTGGGCAGTGATTCGGCTCCCCTTTTCTTGCGAGCCAGCCCCAACCCTTTCGGTTCTTCGACATTCATTCGACTGGAGAACGCGAAGGAATCGTTCCCCGCGGCGGAGGATCGCCTGAACGGCGCTTTTCCCCGCGCGGTCAGGATCGCGATATACGACGCTGCCGGCAGGAGGGTGAGGAGCCTGTTCGACGGGACGATGGAGGATCCGGGCCGAGGGTTCTGCTGGGATGGCAGGGATGACGATGGACGCGAGGCGCCGAGCGGTGTTTATTTCGTAAGGCTTCGTTCTGGGGACCGGTCCGCCGGCGGGAAAGTGATTCTCGTAAGATGACAAAAAGCACCCAGGCCCTGAAGCCCGGATGCTTTCCTTTTGGTAGCGGGGGCTGGATTTGAACCAGCGACCTTTGGGTTATGAGCCCAACGAGCTACCGGACTGCTCCACCCCGCATCAAATCCTGCAGCAATATTATCGGCCCGCGCCTTCCATGTCAAGAGAACTCGGTATTATTTTCGAATTTTCTTCTCCGGAGGGAAGCGTGATTATCCTGAAAACCTTTTCGCCCGAGCGCAGGTAGCCGTACCTTTCCCTCGCGACCTTCTCGATGGCGAAGGGATCCGTTTTCAGCGCTTTGTTCTGTATCCTGAGATACTGCGTTTCCGTCTCGAGCCTGGTTATGTCGCTCTTTATCTTCTCGAGTCGGTTCTGCGCGCGCCAGAGATTCCACAGCCCGACGTCCCCGGCGACGAAGATCATCGCGAGGAGCACGATCAGCCCCGCGAAGACCAGCTTTGCGAAATGCGGGCTTACCTCGATATTCTTCCTGTTTACCCTAAGATACCTGTTACCCTGTCCCCAGAGACTTTTCATCGGTTCCTCCAGAGTTTGCCGGCATCGCGTCAGCGTCCGCGCCCCGCGGACGCCGCGAAGGCGCTGATTCCGGGATATATGCCCGTTTCGCCCAGTTCTTCCTCTATTCTCATGAGCTCGTTGTATTTCGCCACTCGGTCGGTCCTTGACATCGATCCGGTTTTTATCTGCCCCGCGTTGACTGCCACAGCCACGTGGGCTATCGTCACATCCTCGGTTTCGCCGGACCTGTGCGAGATGACCGAAGTGAATCCCGCCTTCTTCGCCATCTCTATGGCGTCGAGCGTCTCGGTCAGAGTGCCTATCTGGTTGAGCTTTATCAGTATCGAATTCGCGCACCGTTCCCTGATCCCGCGCGAAAGGCGTTCGGTGTTCGTCACGAAAATATCGTCGCCGACGATCTGGATTTTGTTCCCCAGGCGGCTGTTCAAGAGCTTCCACCCGTCCCAGTCGTTCTCGCCGAGGCCGTCCTCGATCGAAATGATCGGGAAGTCGGCGACAAGGCCCTCGTAGAACGAGACCATCTCCTCGGCGCCCAGGATCCTCCCCTCGGCGGCCAGATGGTAGGCGCCGTCGCGGAAGAATTCGCTCGCGGCAGGGTCTATCGCAAGCGCGATATCCTCGCCCGGCCTGTATCCCGCCTTCTCGATGGCGGCGACTATGACCTCGAACCCTTCACGGTTCGATTTGAGGTTGGGGGCGAATCCGCCCTCGTCCCCCACGGATGTCGCGTATCCCTTTCCTGAGAGGATCTTCTTCAGGGCGTGGAATGTTTCCGCTCCGTATCGTACCGCCTCGGCGACGCTCCCCGCGCCGACCGGGACGATCATGAATTCCTGTATGTCGACGTTGTTGTCGGCGTGCTTCCCGCCGTTGAGAACGTTCATCATCGGGACGGGGAGGACCTTGGCGTTGATGCCTCCGATATATTCGAAGAGGGACAGCCCGAGTTCTTCCGCGGCCGCCTTCGCCACCGCGAGTGAAACCCCAAGAATCGCGTTGGCGCCCAGCCTGGCCTTGTTCGGGGTGCCGTCGAGCCGGCAGAGAAGCCCGTCTATGTAAACCTGGTCCAGGGCGTCCAGTTCGATAATCTCCGGCGCTATAATCTCGTTGACGTTCTCCACGGCTTTGAGCACGCCTTTGCCTCCGAAGCGTTTCAAGTCGCCGTCGCGCAACTCGACCGCCTCGTGTTCGCCCGTGGAGGCTCCGGAGGGTACGATAACGCTTCCCATGGCTCCGCCGGAAAGATAGGCCTCCACTTCCACCGTCGGGTTCCCCCTCGAATCCATCACTTCCCGCGCATATATGAGCTCTATCGTCGTCATCTGTTCCTCCCGCATATAACCGGCTGAACTGCAATCAGTAAGGGATAATCAAACCCAGCAGCGAGTCTAGTTTTCTGAAGGCTGGGTGTCAAGAGAAATTGATCGATGGCACTCCGCCCGCCCGAATAATATAATGCGTTGAATATGAAGGCGTTGCCAAATTCGGCTTTTCACTACGGGCCGATCCTGCTATCTTTTCACGCGGCGCATGCAATTTTATTATTTGTAAAAAGATAGGTTCGCGGGGGAAACAATATTCACCCCTTCCCGTACTCAAGGTGTAAGCGTTGAAGCATGAAGATGCAAATCTTGTCGAACGGTGCCTGAAAGGAGATGGGAAAGCCTTTGAAGAACTCCTGGTCAAATACCGGAACCCGGTCTTCAGCATCTGCATGCGGATGGTTCGAAACCATTCGGACGCGGAAGACCTTGCCCAGGATGTTTTCATCAGGACGTTCAACGTTCTCGACAGGTACAATCCTGCGTACCCTTTTTCGAGCTGGCTGTACAGGATCACGTCGAATCTTTGCATCGATTTCATACGCCGCAGAAAAAGCGGCATCGTTTCCATCGATGAGCCTGTCGCCGGCACGGATGGCGAGATGTCCCGCCAGATACCGGCGGACACCGTCAATCCCGACAGGGAGATTGAAAACAGGGAGATGATGGAGATGCTGGACCAGGCGATGGCCGCTCTTCCTGAACACTACAGGATCATAGTGATTCTCAGGCACCAGGAGCAGCTGTCGTACGAGGAGATATCGGACAACCTGGGGATCCCCCTCGGCACGGTCAAGGCGAGGATTCACAGGGCCAGGAACATGATAAAGGAAATTTTCGTTCAAAGGGGACTCGTCGAGGATGACGGGGCGATCGTTGAGGATTCCGAATGAGGGAGGCGCAAGGATGTTGAAATTCGTGAAAACAGCGGCTGTCATCGCCTCCATGGCCGTGCTGTGCGCGCCCGGGGACGCGGTGTCGGCTCGCGCCTTCACGGAGACCGATTCCCGCGTGATCGAGATCGGCGGCGCGAAAAAGGTCGTCATACTGGGGATCAACGGCAACATATCGATAACCGGCGAAGCGGGCAGGAAAGATATATTTCTGAAGACGATCAAGAGCGGAAGTGTGGAAAACGAGGACGAGGCGGGGGAAATAATCAGGCAGATGGAAGTAAAGGTCACAAGGTCGGGCGATACGATAAAGCTGGAGACGATATACCCGAAAAATTATCAGGTGAAGAGGAATTTGATCGCGTTCCTGGTGAAGAGGCAGTCGGGAATCAGGATGGAACTCGAAATAATTCTTCCAGAAGAGATCGGCGCGGATGTGACGACGGCAAGCGGGAAGATATCGATATCAGGCATGAACGCCGATGTCGAGGCCGACGCGTCGAGCGGGGATGTGGAGATGCGGAGCATAGGCGGGAATATCGTCTCCACCGTCTCGGCCGGAAGCATCGGAGCGATGGATATCGCCGGCGACGCGGATCTCAAAACGCTGAGCGGCAGGATATTCGCGAAGAATATATCGGGGAACGTCACCGCCGAAACCGCCTCGGGCAGGATGGAACTGGCCGAAATAGGCGGCAGCCTGAAATGCAGGATTGAATACGGCACCGTGATCGTCGACGGCGTCGGCGATCTGGATTACAGGGGAATAAGCGCCGAAGCGAAGTTCGTGGATGTCAGGGGAAGCATAAACGCTTCGACCGCCAGCGGGTCCACGGCCTTCAGGGTGAAGCCGGAGAAAAGCGTCGATTACAGGATTACCGCCTCCAGCGGGGATATATTCCTGAGATTCCTGACCCTGATGGAGGGCGGCTATACGCTCGACGCCGGGACGACATCGGGTGAAATCTCGGTGCATCTGCCGATCGATATCCGAAAGGTCGGCAGAAACAATATCTCGGGAGTGGTGAGGGAAGGGAAGGCCAAGATCTTCATGGAGACAGCGAGCGGCAATATAGGCATTGAAGAGAGCGAGGGGTAGACCCGCATGAAGTGTCACATTTTCAGAATGCTTGTGCAGAAGTACCATGACGGCGCGCTCGATCCAGCCGCGACGGCGGAGTACGAGAACCATCTTCGCGGATGCGGCGCCTGCCGGCGGATCGACAGCCAGTTCGCCGGAGTGTTCGGCGCCCTTGAAAAGATGGAGCTGTACGAGCCTTCGGCGGATTTCGACCGCAATGTCATGGCGCATGTCAACGTCGCCAGATACAGGGTCACGCCGCTGAAAAAAGCCCTGAATCTGCTCGGAGATTTCTGGGAAGGGCTCCCATCCCCGGTCAGGGTCACCGGAATCTCGGCGGCGGTGTTCGCCCTTTTCACGGCCATTTATACGCCGTTCCTCTATGTGATGGCGTCAGCCGGGAAAAGACTCGCGGAACTTGCCGGAGCAGGTCTTTATTTCGCGAGAAAGACGATCGACGATCCGTCGCTCCTTGTCGATTACGCGAGCACGGTCGAAAGATACAGGGTGGCGGGCAGGGTCCTTTTCAAGACGATGCAGAGACAGATAGCGGGTATGCCGCTGGCGCATATCGGGCTGACAATTATCGCGATGGCCGTCATCACGTATGTCGCCATCAGAATCGCGCGGGGCGCCTGGAAAAAAGGAGACACCCATGCTGGCGTTTTTTAACATGGTAGCCGCTAAAATCATTCCCGTGATCTGTGTCCTTTTCGCCCTGGGCGCCGGGCAGGCTGTGCGAACCGTCAGTCACGCCGTCTCTCCGGTAGTTTCCATCTTTGCGCAATCCGAGACTAGGGGAATGATCCCGCCGCATCCGGGACGGAAACCACGGCTGCGCAGGATACGCTCAGACCGGCCGCTCCGAAACAGCCCTCCAGGAACGAAGAGCCGGAGATAAGGAAATACAAGGATCTGGCGAAAAAACCTTCCGGCGTCAAGGACAAAGAGCATCAAGATATCGATTTCCGACAAAGGCGTGAAGGTGGGTTCCGAGGACGGCGAAGAGGTCTTCCTGCACATGAACACCGAGGAGCTGGCAAAAGGCCTTGAAGACGCCCTCAACAGCGAGGAATTGAACCTGATACTGGATGGCGCCGTCGACCTGGCCTCGGACAGCGGAAGCCTCGACCTGGACGAGCGGAATTTCCGCGTCATTCGCAGCGACCAGCTTGTACGTTTCGGCGAGGATATTCATATAGGCAGGCACGAGATGGTGCGGGGCGATGTCGTCGCCATCTTCGGCGACGTGACGGTCGAAGGGAAGGTCACCGGGGACGTGGTCAGCATCCTGGGCGATATCAAGATAACCGCGGGCGCCATCGTGAACGGCGAGGTCGTGACGGTTCTCGGAAGCCTCGACGAGGATGAGAACGCGAACGTGAGGGGGCAGACCGTCGTGGTCGGCGGGGCTCACAATTTTGTCGGGGTCCCGTTCATCTCGAAATTCGGCAGCGGATTGTTCAACGCCCTGGCCAAGATAGTCAGCTTCATCGTCGGCACGCTGGCGATCCTTCTTATAATATATTTCCTTCCGGAAAGGATGAGGAAGTCCTCCGATTTCGTTTTCGGATCCTTCATGAAATCGTTCGGTGTCGGAGTGCTGTCGATTGTCTTCGGCGGCGTCGTCATGGCGATCGTCGCGGTGATCCTCAGCATAACGATAATCGGAATCCCGGTGGCGATACTGATAATCCTTTCTTACGTGGCTCTTATCATCATGGGGTATTTCGCCAGTTCCCTCGCCCTCGGGCGTGCCGTCGCGAGTAAATTCAACATCGGCACCGATTCCCTGTTCATGAAGGGATTCATCGGTTTCTTCCTGCTTTCGGTGCCCGGGCTGCTGTCGGCGGTCATGTTTTTAAACCCGATTTTCTTCGGCGCGGCCCTTTTGAGGGGGGTCGGCGTTTTGATCAATATAATCGCCGCTTTCGCCGGGACCGGGGCGTTCATCGTCTCCAAAGCGGGTCTTCATGATCACAGGGAAAAGCCGAAACTGCCGGAATAGGGCGATCATAGCCCTTTACAGGACCGGGACGCCCTATTATCTTACGGCGTGTAAATCATATACCCAGGCCTGAGGATCCGGAGTCTCGGCATTTTGAAATTCAGAATCATCCCATCCTTTCCAATCTTTGTCGCGATATTGGCCCATGGAACCTTTCTCCATGCCTCCGGGGATGCCGGGATGGAGGCAGGCGCGGCGGCTGTCTCCCCGGCGGTTGAGGGGAAGAAAGAACAGGCTCCGACCGCCCTTGAATCCCTCGCGCGTAAATTCGGATTCGGTTCGTGTAATGGGATGGACGATCTCCGATCGTCCGATCCTTCGGAAATCGTTGAAGCCGTCCGTCCGTTTTCGGGGTGCATCGTCGACACGATAACGGTCACGGGAAACGAGCACACGAATCGCAAGACGATAATCCGCGAGATGGCCACCCGTCAGGGGGAGAGGCTCGATGAAGCCTTTGTGCTCAGGGACAATTCGTACCTCAGGGGGATGGGTTACTTCTCGGTCGTGGAGATAACGGTGCGGCCTTCGGCCGGACGGCAGATGCGCCGTCGATGTAAGGGTGGAGGAACGTCCCGGGCTTTTCATGAAATATCCTTTCCCGACCGTCGATTACAGCATAGACCTCGGCGTGACCTACGGGTTCAGATGGAGAGTGAAGAACTTCAGGGGCGCCGGGGAGGATCTCCTGCTGACCTACAAGGGAAGGCCGGAAAAAGAGAGGTACGGCGGGATCACATGGTCGGCTCCCTGGTTGTGGGATTTCAGGCTCAGGGCCGGCCTCAGCCTCTTTTCATATTACAGAATGGACCAGCCCGAGCTCGGCGATTTCATCAAGGAGAGCAACGGCGCCAAGGCCGCCGTCGGATTCCCCCTTACGCGAAGCCTGATAAGGCAGTTGTGGCTTACTCCGGAACTGGCCGTCGAAGAACGTGTCTCGAGGATGACCCTTCCCGGAAACACGACCGGCCCCGAAGGGATATTCTTCAGGCAGCTGCTCATGAGCTATGGATTCCTCGTATTCTATGACAGCAGGGATAACCTTGTCGCGCCTTTCAGGGGCGTCTACACCGGCTTTGAGCTCCTGCGCTACTTCAGCATTCACGGGGAAAATCAGCAGTACACATTTTATGATTTCACGGGGAATGTTTACGTGCCTTTCGATAAATACGGGACCCTCATAATGGGGATCAGCGTGGACGACAGGGAGGGCGACCTGCCGTCTTTTTACAGGATGAAACTCGGGGGCAAGACAGATCTTCGCGGATTCTCCAACAACGACGTCAGCGGGTTTTTCAAGGTTACCGAATCGCTCCAGTGGAGAAAAAGGATCTACGGCCCGGAGTTATTCAAACTGCCCGTAATCGGGAAATTCGATTTCGCCGTGAACGCCGTCACCTTCGTCGATAACGGAACGGTTGTCGAGAACCTTCCGGACCTTGAATACGCCCGCTTCTATTCATCGTGCGGTTTCGGTTTCGAGGTGATCTCTCCAATCCAGAACATCATGCGATTCGAGGCGGCATTCAGCCAGGGCAACGCGCCTTCTTTCTACGTAACCTCAAGGACCAGATTCTGATCGAAATAACGGCAAGATAATGTCCCGAATTTCTGGGGACATTTTCCCACCACCTGAAAATTTAGTGTAACGTGTTGTAATAAATAATAATAAGTCTTAAAATCCATTCTTCGATCTCTTACTATTCGGGGAAAAATCCCCGTTTTTCCTTCAAGATCCGGTTGTCTCCATTGAAAATAAATCGAAAGAAATTCTTAATAATCCCGTGACTGGATTTGTGCGATTTCTTGCCATCGAAATAAGATATTGAAAATTAAATGAGTTGCCGAGAGACCTGAATGCCCGCATTCCGCTGCGGCCCGATTCGACCCATCGACAGCCGTTTCAACTCCTCCTTTTTGCTTCAGGGAACAGCGGTTGCAGTCCCCGATTAAGGCCGGGATAGACCCCGGTTTAGGAACGGGTGTCAGAAAACAGGCAGTAATATGTTGAAAAGAAATAGCATAACAATTTTACTAGTCCTGCTTCGCGATGTGCCTGACCGCCATTCCGGCCGATCTTCATTCGGAGGAAATTCCCCAGTTCCGCTACCTGGAAAACGGTATTACCGCCAGAATCCATGAGCCTGAGGCGATCATGGAGAAGATGACGAGGCGCGACGCGGACGGCCGGCTGATATTCGAAATGCCGGGGGGCAGCTTCCTATATCCTGATCGAGGATATTTCCGATCCGGCGATATTCAACAAGGGAGACGGGAGTTTCCACCCCTTTGACCTGGAATATGTCGCTTCGGCTTTAAGGGAGATCGAAGTCGGCGGCGCTCCGGTGGAGATCGACGTCGAGATTTACATTCTCCCCCTTCCGAGAAGATTCCTGCTCTCCAGTTCGACCGTCGGCACGACGATCTTCCTATCTCCCGGGGTTTTCGAGCCGGGGTACGAATTGACGGCTTATACCGTGACGCATGAATTCGGGCACTGCGTGCAGGAAAATTACCTGCCCGACGGGGATACGGGAAGATGGAACGAGTACATGTCCCTGAGGGACATCCTCGACGAGGATAAGTTCCGCCCGACGGCGGTGCACGCCGACAGGCCGAGGGAGATCTTCGCCGAGGATTTCAGGTTCCTCTTCGGCGGGGAGGCGGCGAGGTACTCGGGAACGATCGAAAATCCCGATCTGCCGCTTCCGAACCGAGGTGCGGGGGCTCGACGAGTTCATCGTGTCGCTCGTCTCGACCGTGATCGCCGGAGCCGGCGGCTCGGCCCTGCCGGATGCCGGAGGAATCGTCGCCCTTTCCAACTATCCCAACCCGTTCAACCCGGCGACGACGATCCGGGTGGATTTCGAAGAAGGGGCGGCCGGGGGCGAAGCCGAAATCGTCGTGTACGACGTGGATGGAAGGCTGGTAAGGCGCCTTTACCGGGGAAGCGTGGCTGGGGACCGGCTCGAAGTGGCGTGGGACGGCAGGAATGACGGCGGTTCACCGGCTGGAAGCGGCGTCTACTTCTATTCCGTGAGACGCGGAGGAATCCTCGAAACAGGCAAGATGATCATGCTCAAGTAAAGGGCCGCCGAAGGCCTGCGCTTCCCGTCTCAGGGTCTTTCCCTCATCCTCAACTGCCCGCATGCGGCGCTGATGTCGTTCCCCTGGCTTCTTCTCACCGTTACGGCCGGCGCCTTTGGAAGCAGGATCCTGATGAATTCCTCCAGCCTTTTTTCGGAGGGCCTCCTGAAAGGGCATCCTTCCCATTCGTTGAACGGGATCAGGTTGATCTTGAACGGTTTCCCGGCCGTCATGGCGGACAGCCTGGCGGCGTCCTCCGGGCTGTCGTTGACATCTTCGATCAGAACGTATTCCAGCGTGGTGCGCGACTTTCTCGCGAGGGCGAATCGCTCGGCGGCCGCGACGGTCTCGCGAAGGCCGCCCGCTCCGGGCATGAGCTCCGAGCGGATCTTTTCGGTCGTCGCGTTGACGGATACGGCGAGGCCGAATTTCAACGGGGAGGAAGAGATCGCGTCGATCCGGCCGGGGAAGCCGGCCGTGCTCACGGTGACTCTCTTTTCCCTCAGCGCGAACGCGTCGATGTCGTTCACGACGGCGAGGGCGCGGGAGACATTTTCGATGTTGAGGAACGGATCGCCCATCCCCATGAAGACGATGTTGAACCTTTGCCCGGCCGGTATGTGATTGATCCTGAAATAGAGTATCTGGTTGAGTATCTCGTCGGCCCTGAGATCCCTTTCGAATCCGCCCGACCCCGTGCTGCAGAATGCGCAGCCGAGCGGGCATCCGATCTGGCTCGATATGCAGATCGTGTAATGCCCCTGCGCCTCCATGATGACCGATTCGATCAAGAGGCCGTCGTCCGTCGACAGCAGAAACTTCTGGCTCTTATCCTCGTTCGAGGCTACACTGCGCACTACATCGAGCGAGGTAATGCGAAACATTTCGCTCAGCCTCCCGCGCAGGGGGATTGAAAGGTTCGACATTGCCGAGAAGCTTGTCGCCCCTTTCTGGTAGAGCCACTGCATTATCTGCCTTGTCCGGTGGTGTTTTTCATTCATCTCCCGGAGAACGAGGGAGAGCTCGGTGGCGGTCATGTTCTTGATATTGAGTTTTTCCAACAGCGGCTCCTTTTGCGGGAAATGATAAATAAAGCGGACAGGTTATCCAAATCAAAAAAAGACCGGCCGGGATGCATAGATCTCGGCAGCAGCTATTTCAGGCTTCTCGTGGCGGATTCAGAAGGGTTGGGTGGCGGGCCCGGCCCCGTCCGGCTGCACGAAAACCGTAAATACGCGGGATGGGGGGAATTTCTCGGGGAAGACGGCGGCATACCGGGTTCCGCGATCGAAAGGGCTTCCTCGCTTCTGTCGGAACTGGTGGATGATGCGGCCGCCCATGGATGCGGCTCTCCATGGATAGTGGCGACGAATACCCTGCGCCGCGCGGCGAATTCACCGGCGATAAAGTCCGCGCTGGAAAGCCGCGTTTCGATGGCCGTGAGGATTCTTTCGCAGGAAGGCGAAGCGGCGATGAGCCTCAAGGGGGCCGCTTCGCTGTATCCCGGTTCCCGAATGCTCGTCCTGGCCGACCCGGGCGGCACGAGCACCGAGATAGCATGGGGAAGAAACGGGGCCATGGAGGGGTACCGTGGATTCGACATAGGGACGCACACGGTGCGGCGCATGATGATGGACCTTTCGCCGCGCCACGCCGGAGAAGGGACCTCCCGGGAGGCCCGAAAGGATCGTGTCACGGATGATCGCGGATATTTTCAGGCAGGGGGGCGAAGGTGCCGGAAACGGCCCGGGGGCCCTTTCTGTCTTGCCCGGAAGGGCGGAAAGCCCTAAAATTGTCTTTACCGGAGGAACCGCGGCAAGCCTCTCGATACTGTGGCGGTTCATGAGAAGGATGCGGGCGGAGCTCGCCGAGAAGGATGAGCTTTCCGCCGGCGTCATTGCGCTGGTCGAAAAGAGGCTGTGCCTGCTCGCCGCCTCGGGGCGTGAGCGCAGCCTGCCGCTGCCTCCGGAGAGGATCATGCTTCTGCCGGCCGGTCTTTTGATCGTGAGGGCCATCGCGGGACATCTGGAGGCCGATTCGTTCGACATTGCGGGCAGGGACCTCAGGTGGGGTGTAATACTCTCGGACGGGGTCATACCGGAAGGATACCTTGCAAATGAGTAAACAGGTCTTGATCGTGGATGACGAGGAGAGCATTCGCACCTCCCTCGACAAGCTTCTTTCGTACGAGAAATACAGGACGTTCACGGCCGCGGACGGCGAATCGGCCCTCAGGACGGTGAACGGCGAGAGGCTGGACATTGTCCTGCTCGACATCAAGATGCCGGGGATGGACGGTCTCGAGGTGATCCAGAGGATAAAACAGATACAGCCCGAGTTGCCGGTGGTGATAATCTCCGGTCACGGGACCATCTCGACGGCCGTTGAGGCGACCAAACTCGGCGCATTCGATTTCATAGAAAAACCGATCGACCTGGAGAGGCTTCTGCTTACCATCAGGAACGGGATAAAGCAGGGCGAGTTGTCGCGCCAGAACGTGAGACTCAGGAAACAGGTCTGCGGCAACACGGAGATCATCGGGAGCCACAAATCGATTCTCGATATCCTGGAGACGATAAAAAGGGTGGCGCCGACAAACGCGCGTGTTCTCATAACGGGCGAGAACGGAACGGGCAAGGAACTGGTCGCGAGGAAGCTCTACGAGCTGAGCGGCAGGAGCGAGAACGCGTTTATCGAGGTGAACTGCGCGGCCATACCGGAGGAGCTGATCGAAAGCGAACTTTTCGGGCACGAGAAGGGCTCCTTCACTGGCGCCGTTTCCCAGCGGATCGGAAAATTCGAGCTTGCCGACGGGGGCACCCTGTTTCTCGATGAAGTGGGGGACATGAGCCTCTCGGCGCAGGCCAAGGTTCTCAGGGTTCTCCAGGAATCCGTCTTCGAGAGGGTGGGGGGAACCGAAACAAAGAAGGTCGACGTGCGCGTCGTGGCGGCTTCCAACAAGAATCTGATAGAGGAGGCGGGGAAGGGGAATTTCAGGGAGGATCTTTTCTACAGGCTCAACGTTGTTCCAGTCGCCATACCTCCGCTCAGGGACAGGCGAAGCGACATCCCGATCCTTGCCGATTTTTTCATGGCCGGCGTCTGCCAGGATCTGGGGATCGCCGTGAAGAGACTGACCCCCGACGCGCTCGCCGTCATGACGGGATATTCATGGCCGGGAAATGTCAGGGAATTGAGAAACCTTATTGAAAGGCTCTGCATTCTCGTTCCGGGCGAAACGATACGCAGGGAGGATATGCCGGTCATGGAACTCTCCCGCGGCGGCGGAAGCGAAAAGGATCCTTTCAGCGCGAGGACTTACCAGGATTTCAAGGACTGCACCGAAAAGGAATTTCTCGTAAGGAAACTCCAGGAGAACGGCGGGAATGTTTCCAAGACGGCAAGGGAACTGGGAATGCAGCGCAGCAACCTTTATAAGAAACTCGAAAAATACGGCATAGATCTCAAGGGGGAAGGGGACGACGATCCGGATTGATCTTTAAAATTCCAATATACCTGAATTTTCGGCTAATTTATTTGGAAAAAAATCAGACAAACCGGTTAACGCATGATTTTTCATGCCTTTTTCATGTTAATCATTTGACATTGTATTCGGCGGATGTTACATTTGTATCGTGGGTGCAGTGGGCATGATGGGTGTTAGTGGAGCAACTACTTCCTGCTTCATTGGAGGAGATGGTAGAAATGAAGAGAACAACTCTTCTGCTCGCGGTCGTTACGATCCTTACCATCTTTGGTTCTTCCTCACTCCGGGCTTCATCACCAGTGATTCTTGACCAGACAGCGGCGGTGTCTACGATGTTCTCGCAGCTATACGCCTTCTTCATGGGAACATTGGATTACGACGAGCGAGCTGGTTCCGGTGGTCATCCACAATGATGAAACAAGGGTTGGCGGAGATGCCGACGATTACGCGAATGGTAAGATCAAGCCGGGCGGTTCTGGCGACCAGAGTATTTGGCCGCCGGTAATAAACGTGACGACAAAAATGAAAGATTAAGTCAGTACTTTCGGGCGTTACACGAAACCATGTTTGCCACTTGGGAGTAACCGATGCCAAACGACCCGCAAGGAAAAGGCGATTTCGAATACGAAAAAAACCAGTCGGGGCCACGGTACAAATCTTCGAGCACCGAAGAGGAGCTCGGAGATATGCACCTTGCCACGGAGAATTATTCCGTGGCTCTCGAGTATTACGAGAAGGTCCTCAAGTCGGTCCACGTCTCGGCTGGCTGAACCCGGCGAACTGGTCAGGATATATACCAAGATAAGCGATTGCTACAGGAAGAAAGGGCTTCTCAGGGAGGCGATGACCTTCCTGGAGAGCGCTCTCGCTCACTGTCGCGAGGATGACGCAGATCGGGATGGGAACCATAGCGTGCCGTCGCGGCATCATCCTGTACGACAGCGGAAACAACAAGGATGCCTCTGAAGGAAGGGTGTTCCGCTTACAGGACGCTGCGCACCGGCAACGAGCACAGGGAAGTGGCCCACGCCCAGCTTCTGATCGCCAACTGCTACGCGAGACTCGGCAGGAATGAGGAAGCCGAGCAGTTTTTCCTCGACGCTCTGAGCTCATATAGAAGAATAAACGATTCAGTGGGCGAATCGTACGCCTTGAACAACCTGGGCCTTTTCCACAAGAATGCCTGCCGATGGGGCACGGTCGCTGCAATTTCTCAACAGGGCCCTGGAGATTTGCGAAGAGGTGGGGCTTACGCAGCACAGGGTGCGTGTGACCCTGAACCTCGGAATCGTACACCTCAAGACCAGGGCTTTCGCCAACGCGGAAAGCTGTTTTATCACGGCCCGCGGGATGGCCAGCCGCCTGGGCGACGATCTGAAATATACGAAGGCCACACTGATGCTGGGGCTCAAGGAGATCAGGACGGGAAACCTGGTCGCCGCCGAGAAGCACCTGCTGGAAGCGAGGGTACTCGCCGAGCGCCGGTCGTACATGCGCGAGATCGCCCTTGCGGACGAGTTCATCGGCGACCTTATGGTCGAGAAGGGCGACCTGGCGGGCGCGCTGGAAAACTACACCCACGCCCTTTCGCAGGCCAAGAAGGTTTCGCCGGTGAATGACGTCGTGGCGGAAGTGCTTCGCAGGATGATGAACATCTACCTGCTTCAGCGAAAGCCGGACGAAGTGGTTTCGATCGGCAGAAACGCCATCGACGTTTGCGTGAAGGCCGGGGAGCTTCATGAAGTGGGATTCGTCGAGAGAATCCTCGGTCAGGGATACGCTCTCGCGAAAAACGATACCGAGGCCGAGAAACAGATAAACAAAAGCATCCGAACCTTCCTTTCGGTGAACAATCCATATGAAGCCCACAAATCCGGGATCATCCTGGGCGAACAGCTTCTGAAGCATCCGGGCCGCAAATCCGTCGTCATGGCCAAGAAGCTTGTGGGCGAGACTCTCGCTTTCTTCGAGAGGAGCGAGGAATTCGTCGATCTTGCCTGCAGTCATTTTCTGCTCGCCAAAATGGAGGAAATCCTCGGAAACAGGGATGAATGCCTTCTCCACATATATGAAGCGCAGAGGCTGTCCGAGGATCTCAAGGACAGGAATCTGATCAGGCGGCTCAAGAGGATGCGCAGGAAGCTGGAACTGGACGCCGCCGGCGAAACAGTTCACCGGGGAGGAGCTTTCAAGGTCCCGGAGGAACTGTCCGGCTATTTCATCAACGATCCGAAGCTTCGTTCATATCTTGATTATATTCTCAGCGACATGATGAGGAAGCTGACGGCGGGACACGGCTTCGTGGCGCTGACGAGCGGCGACGGGAAACCGATGGTTCTCGCCCGAAGAGGGATAAGCGAGGAAACCACCGCCTCGATCGCCGGATGGTTCGTCGCCAGGGCCGACTACGATCCCATGGAAAAATTCCTTGTCACGGATATTTCAGGGGACAGGCGCACGGCCGAGATAAAGAACCTCCTGCCGGGCGGCGACGCTCCCGTTTACTTCCACCCGCTGACGAAGGATGGAAAGACCTTCGGGCTGATCTTCTTTCAGTCGGAGGACGAGGACGCTGACGCGCCTCACGTCGGCTCGATTTTCGACGTGGTGTCGACATATTCCGGCTTCATAGGATTCCTCGTCAGAGGGATACTTACCGGCGGTAAAGGCATGCAGGAAGAACCCGAAAAAACAGACGGCCCGGACAGTTTTAAAAAAGTGCTGACGAGAAGCGACAAGATGCGCCGGATACTGGCGCTCGCCGAGAAGGTGGCCGTGTCGGATTCCACGGTGCTGCTCATGGGCGAGACGGGAACCGGAAAAGGGCTGATCGCAAACGCGATTCACCAGCTCAGCAACCGGAGTGCGCGAAGGTTCATACACGTCAACTGCGCGGCGCTGCCGGAGCATCTGCTAGAGAGCGAGCTCTTCGGGCACGTAAAGGGTTCGTTCACCGGCGCTATAGCCGACAAGAAAGGCCTTCTTTCGGAGGCGAACGGCGGAACGATATTCCTCGACGAGATAGATAAAAGCCCGCTTCCGATCCAGGGAAAGCTTCTGCAGTTCCTCGATTCGAAGATGGTCAGGCCGGTGGGTGGCAACGAGATGATCGAGGTCGACGTAAGGTTGATCTTCGCGTCGAAGGCCGATCTTCTTTCCAAATGCAGGGAAGGAAGCATGCTGGAGGATTTCTTCTACAGGATCAATGATTTTCCCCTGACCGTGCCGCCCCTCAGGGAGAGGCCGGAAGACATAAGGCTCCTTGCTGAGCACTATCTCGCCATCTTCTCCAGGGAAATGAATAAAGAGATCGTCGGTTTCTCGGATGAGGCGGTTTCCTTCCTCGAAAGCTGCGACTGGCCGGGGAACGTCAGGGAACTGGAGAAGATCGTGAAGCGCGCCGTTATTCTCGCCGATGAGAACGCTCTGATAAGCTCATCCGAGCTGGTTTTTGATGTGTCCGCGATCGATAAGGAGACGGAACCCGGAAATTCAAGCCTGCCGGACAAGGTCAAGGATCTCGAGCTGAAGATCGTCGCTGAAACGCTCGAAAGGAATTCGTGGAACAGGCGAAGCGCGGCGACTGAGCTCGGTATAAGCTATCCGACGCTGCTGAAAAAGATCCGCGATTTCGGCCTCACATCGCGTTGACATTCTCCCGGGAATGCTTTCCAGGCCAGTTACGACCGCATAAAGTGGAGAAATCCACGTGCCGCAAAGCCTTATTTTCATACTATAATTATAATTCAAGGAATTAAATGAAATGATTCCGGCCGGTGGTGGTCACGGGAGGGCAATCTCCTTGAAAGCTGAATTTCGTGTAAAACTTATGCCCTGCTCAATGCGCTGTCATCAAAGAGGATACGCTTTGACCACGACGAGTGGAAAGTTTCTTTATACCGGCGGTCGCGGCGAGGCGGCGCGTAAGATATGGCGCATTTTATCGCTCGACGTATCTTGTTAATAACAACAGTAGTTAACAAAATTCGACGATTCGGCTCGATCCGGCATTATGGAATGCCGATTGCTGTGGCATATATCCGGTATCGGTTGGCGAATGGGAAGTGGCAATCCGGAGAGATGTCTGATTTCAATCCCGTAAGCTCTCTTAAAAGAAGCTTAAATAGGGTACAGGTGGGGTCTCTAGGGAATGGAATTTAAGACATCTTTCCGGAATTTTTTAACCCCCTTATAAATAATATATTGACTGAATTCCATTTTTCCAATTACAATTAATATGTCAGGGGTATAGGAACCCTTCGGAATGGCGAGATCCTTAGGTCTGCGAGTATGGATATCCCCTCCGGTGCTCGCATCTTGTATCCCTGACATTTTTATGTCCATCCCTTTCCGATGTCCTTCTTCGTGGACACGCCTGTAGATTCGATAAGACAGAATATCAAGGACGGCGGGTGCTTCCGGGAAGCTTCCAGAGGCAGTGCACGGGAAAATTGTCGAGATGTAATCCATTAATAAACAATGAGATGAATGTTTGCCTGGCGCCTTGCGGGCAACCCCGGCATCTCTTTTTTACGCCATGGCACGGCAGTTGCGATATAGGGGGGCATGACGACAAGAGGATTACATAAGGCTTCCAGACTTGTGACAGCGGCTTTTATCGTCGTACTGATGATGATTTCGTGCGGCGAGAAAGAAACGATCGTCGAGGTGCCGGTGGAGGTCCCAGCGGCTTGCCCTCCATCGCCACCTCGCGACGTTTACGCTGTGAATCTCGACGGCTTCGTCTGGATTTGCTGGGCTCCGAATCCGGAAGAGGATGTCAGATACTATGACATATACAGAAGCTCGACGATAGACGGCACATTTGACCTTGTGGCGACGGTGAGGATCGATACCCCGAGGACGACCCGTGGGAATACTGCTACGAGGACGATGTCCCGACATACGGCGAGCAGAATTTCTACAGCGTGGTGGCGGTTGACGCCGACGGGTACGAAAGCACCGATCTGTCTGACGGATACCTGACTGACGTGATCTCCGCGACGCCGAGACATGAAGGAAATCTGACCCTGCTGGACAACGTGACCTCGCCGGAGAATTCGGGGTACGATTTCTCGACCCTCAGCGACGTGATGCAGGGTTGGGACGACCCGTTGACGGATATATATCTCACGGCGAACGGGACCGTGCTTTTCAATGTCGAAATGCCCAGGGTGATGATACAGGATTACGGATTCGTCTCATACGAGCAATACGGGTTCGACTTCATCAATAAATCCCCGGCCGATGGCTGGTCGCCTTCCGGGACCGCGGAAGCCATCGAGGGACACATATATTTCATAAGGCTCGGAGAGTCCGACGGGGCGCATTACGTCAAATTGTGGGTCGGAGTGGTTACGGACACAAGCGCGACCTTTCTCTGGGCATATCAGACGGATGCGGATAACAGGGATCTCAGCCCGGCTCCGGACGGCATGACGGGCGAATCGGACGTCATCGCGGTTGAGGAAGTATCGGGCGGCGTCTCCGCGATCGGCGACGCGGCGGTAAAGATAAAAAGATTTCGGAGAGGTCGACAAGTCCCCCCGACGTACAAGGGTAACATGCAAGCGGAGGACAACCTGTAGCAGCAGAATACCTTTCTTTAAGCTGGCACTTAAAAAGGATTCCGTTACCCGGAAGGTCGACCAAAGGGGAGAATGAAGAAAGCAATTGTCGAACAGGGGCGGCAAGAGAGCTTCATTCTCCCCCGACTTTTATATATGACTTGCCTTTGCCCGGGAACCTTCATTATCATCATACACTTATGAGAACACCCCGGATTCCCATAACCTTGCTGATCTTTTGCGCCTGTCTGCTGGGGCATGGCGTTTTATCGGGCCAGCCCGTGCCCTCCGCGGTTACGATCGAGAGCGCGGGCGAGATGGAAGCGGGCGGTTATTATCAGAGATCCGCGATGAACCGGTTCCTCGCGGGCGATTTTGAAGCGGTCGATTCGCTGAAGGTCCTTTTCGTGAGGGTTTCCTTCCAAGGCAGGGATTTCCTCGAGACGAGCGGGGACGCCTGGTTCGGGAACGAGCTGCGCCATCTGAGGGAGTATTTCATCGGGGCATCCAACGGCCGGTTCACGCTGGTCTGCAATCTCGCGCCCGAGATCATTCAGCTTCCGATGGACGAGGCGTATTACGGCGATAACGAATCGTGGGACTTGAGGGCGGCCGAGATCATGATGACCCTGGTGGATTCCCTCGACCTCAATTACGATTTCAGCCGGTTCGAAGCTTTCGCCGTCATCCACGCGGGCCCGGGGAAGGAAACCGATTTCCTGGGGGATTCCCCGTGGCAGATGAGTTCCGGGTTCATCGATCCCGACGAGATGGAAGAGCTCCTCGCGGACACTCTCGGAACCCCCGGCGTCCCGACCGATGACGGTGAAACGGGGAGCCCGTTCTTCATAGACAACATGATGATACTTCCGGAGGAGGCCAGCCAGGACGGCTATATTTTCGGTTCACTGGGAATTTACGCTTACCAGATCGGGAAAAGACTCGGCATGATCACCCTTTACGATCCGACGCCGGGAGATTTCCCCGATTCGCAGGGCATAGGATCGTTCGGGCTGATGTCGTACGGCCTCTATAATGCCCTTGGGTTCGTGCCCGCCTTCCCCTGCGCGTTCCAGCGGTATCTTATGGGATGGGTGGAGCCGGTGACCGTCGCGGGGAACGGCGTCGTCAACCTGGCCGACATAAACGATCCCGGCCTCGGCGACACGATCCTGCTGAGGATACCGGCCGGGCCGTCGGAATATTTTCTCGTCGAGAACCGTCAGCACGATACCAATCTGGACGGCCGTTTCAGCTTCACCGACCTGGGCGCGGACGGCATACCGGACAATGAAGACATATTGCTGGGCGCCGAATTCGATTTCTTCCTCACCGGCACGACGGATCCATCGGAAACAGTGGACGGGATGAAGATCGTCGACACCGGTGGAGGCCTCAAGATCTGGCACGTCGACGAGAGGATTATCGCGGACAGGCTCGCGAGTGGCCGGCGGGTGAACGATACCCCGCTTCTCAAGGGAGTCGACCTCGAGGAGGCGGACGGCGTCCAGGACATGGACAGGCCGGGCGGCGCTTATTCTTACGGGTCTTACCTCGATTCGTACAGGGAGGGAGTGAACGACAGGTTTGCCGGCGACACGAATCCATCGAGCGCGCTGAACAGCGGGATACATTCGGGCGTCTCGATAGACGGCATCTCGCCGAGAGGGCATGTGATGAGGCTGCGCCTTTCCTTCGAAGGGGAATCGGACAGGGTCGCGATTCCTCTCGAGGGGGATCTGTCGGGGTTCGCTCCGGTGCTTGCCGACCTCGAGGGAACAGGCGACACTCTGCTGGTAATCGCCGCCAGGGCCGGGGACGATGGACGGATTTACATATTCGAAGAGCCGTGCGGGCCTTCCTGGGGCGACCCGGCCGCGACTTCTGCCTCGTTCGACAGCGCCTCATGGGCGGCCGGCCCCGTGGCCTGCGATCTCGACGGGGACGGCGATCTTGAAATCGTCATTACGTCCCTGGACGGGAGGATCCATGCCATCGAGCATGACGGATCGCCATTCACGATCGATGTGGACGGAACCCCCGGGACCTTTGCGGTGTCGGGAGAGGTCATCACTTCCGCGCTCGAGATTTCGGCCGACGTCGATCCCGCTTCAGAGGCCGTCGTTCTGTCCGGAGACGGAACTTCGGTTCACATGTACGTGCTGGGTCTCGATCTTTCGCCGTCCGATGAGGATTACGCCGGTCCCGGCGTGGGGCACCGTGTCATCGATGGCTGTTCAAGGCCCGTCTCCCACCCCGCGCGAGGGATCATGCCGGGGAATATGGACGGTTTTTTCTATTGCGGGATCATGGGCGAAAGGGTCTGCCTTTCATATGTATCGATCTCACTCGACACGGTTTTCACGGCATTCGTCCCCGAGTCGATGGGCAGGCTCGAGCGCTTTGCGACGGAGGCGGATGAGGCGTCCGGCGACAGTCTCATGATGGTGGCGCTTTCTTCGGGCGATCTGGACGGGGACGGTTGCGACGAGATGGTGGCAGGATTGCCCGGAATCGGCCTCGTATACTGGGACCCGTTCTCTTCGGGAAGCGATGGCGATCCCGTGTATAACGGGAACGGCGCGGACAACATTTATCTATCTGCCGCGGTGGGGCCCTCGCCGTCCTCGCCGGCCCTCGCCGACATGGACGAAGACGGCTTGATCGAGACGATCGTGAGGGACCGGGAACGACTGTTCATTCTCTCGGGGTTCGGAACGATACGCGCCGGCTGGCCACGCGTTCTCTCGAGCGAGGCGGCCGGACTGGAGGAATCCGGGTATCCCGTGCAGCCGCTCGCAGCCGACCCCGACGGAGACGGGAGCCTGGAAGCGATATTCAACGTGGCGGGGGACATATACGTCATCGAGTTTTCCGGGGATGCGACGGAAGGCTGGCCTGTCCGCGGGGAGGGAGACCCTTCCGTCCCATTCGCCGCGGCGAGGGGGGATGGAGGCAGGCTCCATATCTTCGCGGCGGGGGGGATCGGGGATCTGCGGCGGTCGCCGGGCTCGGGATTGACCGTCGACAGGGACCGCTCTTCCATATCCCGCGTCGATCTTCAGGCCGTAGACATGGCGCCCGGAGGGTGGCGCATGTGGAGAAAGGACCCGGGAGGGTCGGGGAGGCAGGATGCCGCCTCATCCACGGATCCGGCTCCCGGCGGGGTGGAAGATCGATCATTCATCTGCTATCCGAATCCCGTCAGCGGAGGAGCCTTCACTGCGCGCATGACCATTTCGGGGGCGGCGAAGGTCGCCGCATACGTACTCGATCTGCAGGGTGAGAAAGTGGCGTCGGGCGTCGCCGATTGCGTTTTAAACGGGGGAACGGTCCCCTTCGAGGTACGGATCCCGGTTGAGGATCTCGCGAGCGGCATATATATCTGCATGGTCGAGGTGACCGGGACAGGATGGCGGTGGAGCGGCGCGAGAAAGATAGCGATCGTCAGATAAACGGCGGCGTTCTTATATCCGGGTTGACCGGCACAGCCGTATGGATTAAAATATAGGAAGTCAGTGTGGAACCGAATGGAGGAAAGATGTTTCGCCGAATAACCCTCGTCTCGATGGTCATTATGACGGCTGTGTGTACGAACGCCCTCGCGGGCGAGCCGGGCACCAGCGGATTCCAGTTTCTGCGTTTCGGCAACGGCGCCAGGGCCAGCGGTATGGGTGAGGCATTTACCGCCGTCAGCGACGAGGCGACGAGCATATACTGGAATCCCGCCGGCCTGGCTTCGGTCGACGGTGTTCAGCTCAACGTCACGCATTCGGAATGGCTGATGGATATACGTTTCGAACAGGTATCGCTCGCGAACGAGATATGGAACGGAACGGTCGGCCTGGGATTCACCGGCGTATATTACGGCGATCTGGATCGTTATGGAGATTACCCTTCCCTCACGCCGGACGGGACCTTCGCCCCGTACGATCTTGCCCTGTCGCTGGGGTATGCAACCGATATCATCCCGAACGTCGCGGCCGGCGCCGCGGTGAAGCTGATATACGAAAAGATAGATTTCGAGTCGGCGACGGGGTACGCCCTCGATCTCGGCGTGACCCACAAGAGCAGGATCGAAGGGTTGACCCTGGCTTTTTCGATGCTTAATCTGGGGCCTCAGGCGAAATTCGTGGAGGAGAAATTTTACCCCCCGTTCCTGATGAAGTTCGGAGGCGCGTGGCTGAAGGAGAACAATACCCTCAGGGGAAGAATAATTCTCGCGGCGGACGCCGTTTTCCCGAACGACGGCGATTCGAAGCTTCACATGGGGATGGAGTATACCTACAAGGAAAGACTCGCCGTGCGACTCGGATACAAGAGCGGATATTATGTCCAGGGCGCGTCGATGGGGTGCGGCGTTTATTACAAGAACCTCAGGTTCGATTATGCTTACGCGCCCATCGATGACAATCTCGGCGACATTCACAGGATCTCGATCAATCTGTTCCCTTCGTTGTGATACGACTCGAGGGAGAACCTGCCTTCACTCATGCGCAGGAATGAGGAATGGTTTTCCCAGTCGCCGAGTATGACGAAGGTTTTATCCCCGAAACGCCTCATCACAGGCAGATGGATATGTCCCATCACGAGCGCGTCGTTTCCATCGTTAAAGAATGAATCCTCGGCGATCGATATGAGTTTTTCGGCCCAGGCGCGGGTTTTGGACTGTGAAAAACCCCTGCTCCTCCTCGAAAACCACTGCGCGAACGAACAGAGGGCCGGCAGGGGAAGGAGGCGGGCGACGATTATCGCCGGTTTGCTCCGTATGACGGACTTGAGGATCTTGTAGCGGTAATCCCCGGGGAGCAGCGAATCTCCGTGCGTCACCCTGACCCGTTTGCCCTGCAGTTCATGCGTCGATTCTCTCGGCAGGACGGTCACCCCGATTTTACGCGGGAAATGAGGCCCCAGCCAGAAGTCATGGTTCCCGCCCGTTATGAAAACGGCCGTTCCGCTTTTTACGAGGTTCTCGAAGCCGAGGAGGATCTCCTCATACCCCTCCGGAACCTTCCCGCTCTTTTCAAACCAGAAATCGAATATATCCCCGAGCAGGAACAATGCCGAGGCGCCTTTGCAACTCTCTATGAAATCAAGGAATAAGTCGCGTTTCCTTCTTTCCGGAGCGCTTTGGGCGCTGGAGATGAAATGAGTGTCGGAGACGAAATAGACTGTGTCTTTCAAACGGTTGACTCCGTTCGTCTTTAATCAGGTTGACCGATATATGGCAAAGCGGGCCCGAAAATTCAAGTCAAATCCCGCACGGCTCTGATATGAAATAGGAAAGGCGACCCCTGCGCAAGCGAGAATGACCTTGGGCGGAGCAATAAATCCGGGATTAATTATCTGAATTACGTTCAAATAACGCCTTTTTGCCCTTTATATTGCGATTATTCATAAGGACTTAAGATTTTTATGAAAATAATGGCAAATAATGCGGAATAAACTCTTGACATAGTTTAATTATTGGTGTAAACTGTGCCCATCAGTAAAAGGTGTCAGGAGTTACTTGGATTTTACGAAGGATGCTGTTCGCCAACCGTACCTTCTGTTGAACCCCACCTGGTAAATAAATATCAGTCTAAATCCGTGGCTGAGGTGTATAAGGGGTAGAGTGTAAGATTCTACTCTGGCTCAGCCGACAGGAAGAGGGAAAGCAGGTTCGGCAGTGAAGGTGACGGGGAAAATACAGGGAAAAAGCGGCAGCCACCTTTACATAACAACTTAATTGAATAAATTAAGTATTGGGGGATGAAAAAAATGTACCCGGAAGGAAGAGACAGCGATTACCTGGGAGAGAAAAGCCTGGATCTTTATCTGAAGGAAATCAACAATACTTCTCTTCTCTCAAGAGATCAGGAACGCGAGCTCGCATGCAGGATACGCAAGGGTGAAGAAACCGCTCTGCACGAGCTGGTAAAGGCGAATCTGCGTTTTGTCGTATCGATCGCCAAACAGTATGTCAACCAGGGGTTGTCACTGGCCGACCTTATCAACGAAGGAAATATGGGGCTTATAAAGGCGGCGAAGAGATTCGACGAAAAACGCGGCTTTAAGTTCATTTCCTACGCGGTATGGTGGATACGCCAGGCCATGCTGCAGGCTCTTGCCGAGCAATCAAGGATAGTGAGGCTTCCTTTGAACAGGGCCGGAACCCTTTACCGGATCGGTAAGGTTTCGCGCCAGCTCGACCAGGAACTGGGACGCGCCCCCGAAGTGGAAGAGATAGCTGAAAAGCTGAACCTTTCGAAGGAAGAGGTCAGGGATACGATGAAGATCGCCAACAGCCATCTGTCCCTCGACGCGTCCTTCAACAACGATCAGGAAGAAAACACGCTCGTCGATTACCTGGCCGATGATTCGCAGGCCGCGCCCGACGAGATGACATATGTCAACGCTCTGAGCGACGACATGCAGAGGGCGCTTGCCACGCTTACGGATCGCGAGAGAACGATTCTCGGACTGTATTTCGGGCTCGAGGGGGAGGAACCCCTCACGCTCGAGGATATCGGCAAGAAGATGAGCCTCACCCGCGAAAGGATACGCCAGATAAAGGAAAAGGCGATCACGAGGCTGAGGCACAGCACCCGCAGCAAGTATCTCAGGGGCTACGTGCAGGAGTAGAGAACAGGTTTTCACGGGTTTGCCGAATAAGGGGAGGAACGAAGGTTCTTCCCCTTTTTTTGTTTTCTGGAACGCACTTTGCAGCGAATAGTATAAATAACGATTGACTTGAGCGGCCTTCGAAGGTAGTTTTTCCTGAAAACCGGAATGGCTCTGAATAACCACGGCGGGGTGAATGGACAGATATTACACATTTCTTTACGTTCGCCGCGGCAACGCGGGCGTTAAATCGATAAGGATAAGAAGATCCCTCGTAATCGGGGCCGCCTCTCTTTTACTCGCCCTCATAATCACCTCCATTTCAATGATAACCCGGTTTTCGGGTCTGGCCCTGGAAACGCACAGGCTGGCCGACATGCAGGACGAGAACAGCGAGCTGAAGAAGCGGCTGTCCGTCTTCAGGACCGAAGTGGACGAGTTGAAGGGGAGGATGGAGATCAACCTGGAGCTTCAGAACAAGGCCATGCTGATGGCGAACCTCGATCCGATCTCCGAGGACGTCCGGCAGGTGGGTATCGGGGGTCCCGAACCGTTGATCGTCGAAAGGGAGCTTCGGGAAACCGACATCATCTTCTCCAAAATAGAAAAGGATCTCGACAGGATACTGAGGCAGTCGAAACTTCAGAAGGACAGCTACACCGAGCTTCTCGCCATCCTCGAAAAAGAGATCGAGATAAGGGAATGCACGCCGTCGATCAAACCCCTCAAGGGCGGATTCATCTCCAGCAGGTTCGGAAGGAGGATGGATCCATACACGGGAAGGATCTCCTTCCATAAAGGCGTCGATTTCTTCGCCAGGGCGGGAACGCCTGTGATCGCCACGGCCGACGGGACGGTCACGATGGCCCGTGAGGATGGCGGCATGGGTCTCATGGTCGAAATCAGCCATGGGAACGGCTTCGAGACCAGATACGGGCACCTGTCCGGCATACTGGTAAAAAGAGGCCAGGATGTCAAGCGGGGAGAGACTATAGGGCTCGTCGGCAATACCGGCCGCTCCACCGGCCCGCACCTGCACTATGAGGTCACTTTCAGAAACAGCCTGAGGAATCCTCTGGAATATATAATCCCCGAAGACGTTTTTTATGACTGATCGGGCGAAATTGAGTCGATCAAGCCGTTTTTCCTTGTCAAACAAGCAACATGCAAATAGACTTACGCCTCGTGGAGGGTTTCCCGACCTGTTCCCGCGGGGAGGTGTACTGGAATGTGCCCGGGTTCCTGCAGACCGATACGTGGCTGTATCATAATAGCCGCCGCGCTCCTTATCCATTCAGAGTCGATCTGCGCCGCTTCCCCCGCCGCCGCGGCGCGCCAGGTCAGGAGAATTCGAAGCTGGACGGCGCCGGATCATACGAGGGTGGTCCTCGACATGAGCAGCCGGTCCGCGTACACTACAAGGGTTCTCGATAATCCCCACAGGATAGTGATAGACATACCTTCGGGCAGCCTGGCTTCGGGCGTTTCGGCTGTAGAGGTCAATGACGGGGTTATTTCCGGAATAAGGGTGAACAAACTCCCGTCGGGAGCCCAGATCGTTCTCGATCTTCCGCAAAAATCGACCTTCAGGGATTTCGCTCTCGATCCGAACAAGGAACTTCCGCACAGGATCGTGATAGACGTCGACAGGATACTCTCGAAAAAGGAACAGGAAGAAAAGATCGAAGAGGTGAAAACGGTCACCGGGAGCGGCGACGTCGTCGTGATCGTCGATCCGGGGCACGGGGGGAGCGCACCGGGGGCCTGCTCCAAGAACGGGATCCGGGAGAAGGATATAGCCCTGGAGATATCCAGGATGATCGCCAGGGAGATCGACTCGAACAAGGGGTTCAAGGCTGTGCTGACAAGGGACGGCGATTACGACGTGGGGCTCGGCAAAAGGGTCGCAATCGCCAGGGATTTCAATGGGGCCTGCGTCGTCAGCGTTCATGTCAACAGCATGCCTCCTTCAAAGAATTCCTCGAAGATAAGGGGCTCGGAGGTCTATTTTCTCGACCTGGTAGGCGCTAGGGACGAGAATGCCGAGACGGTGGCCGAGAGGGAAAACATGATCGCCGAGATGGGCGACGAGGCTGAAGATCTCGGCGATCTCGCCAAATTCATAATCGCCGACATGGGCCGGTACCAGGACATGGAAAGAAGCGCCAGGCTCGCGGAAAAGATCGGTTTGCGCCTGAGGGGGAGCGGGGATATTCCGTTCAGGAGCGTCAAGCAGGATAATTTCGTGGTTCTCAGAGGCTTGCAGAGGCCTTCCGTCCTCGTCGAAGTGGCGTACCTTACGAATCCCAGGGACGCCGAGCTGATCACCAAGAAAAACGTCCAGCAGGAGATGGCGGCGAAGATAGCGGCAGGGATCGTCGATTACCTGAAGGAAAACCCTCCGCCTGAAAACGGGAAAGCCGCCGGGCAGGCAATCACCCACGTGGTCTCGGAGGGCGAGACGCTCTGGGGGATCGCCCGGCAGTACGGCCTTTCCGTCGCCGATATACTCGACCTCAACGGGATGAATGAAAACTCCGGTTTGAAATCGGGCCAGGAACTGAAGATAATCAGGCAGCCGGAAGCGCGGCCGCAACAGACGGACAAGAGGTAATCGCTTGACTTCCTTTAAAATACACAAGGTTTTGTTCAGGAACATCGGAGGAAAGATAATATCGGTCGTTTTCGCGATACTCCTGTGGCTTCATGTGACGGCTCAGCAGGGCGAGGACCAGTCCTTTGACATACCGCTCGTTCTTGAAGGCATGCCGGACAGCCTCACCATAGTCCACGAGGTGCCGCAGTTCGTCGAGGTCACCATCCGCGGGCCCAGGAGCAGCCTGCTGAAGATGAGGATGTTCAGCAGGCCCATGGCCACCGTGGATCTTTCCCATGCCCGGCGTGGCATGACGAATATCCCTCTTTTACCCGCCATCCTGAATCTCTCGGATGCTTTCGACCCGAGGGACGTCACGATTGACGAGCCCAAGTCCCTTAACCTGAATTTCGAACAGGTGGTCACCAGGTCAGTGCCGGTTAGGGTGGCGTTCAAGGGCGGGATGCCTGACGATCTCGTGTTGGGCGCAGGGCCGGTCATCATCCCCGCAAGGGTCAAGGTAAGCGGAGCATCCAGTGTGGTGAAGACGATTGATTTCATCTCCACGCAGGAGATGGAAGTCCGCAACAGAAGGGGGAAAATCACCGAAGAGACCGGGTTGTTCCTCGAAGGCAGGAATATTACGACCACACCCGAAAAGGTTCTGGTGGAGATGGAGATACACAGGAGGATGGTCCGCACCCTGTCCAACATACCGCCGACACTTGTAAGGGACGACAATTCCGGCACCGTCGAATACTCTCCGAAGTCGGTGTCGATCACACTCGAAGGCCCTGAAGAGATCATCAAAGCGATCAAGGCTTCCGACGTATCGGTAATCGTCAACATAACGGCGAAAAAGCACGGCACCTACAAGCTCCAGCCCGAGGTCATCGTTCCGGGGGGCGTCGAGAAGTATTTCCTGGATACGGAGATTTTCGAAATAAAGATACTGAAAAACAGCGGCGCGGGGAAAGCCCAGAAACGGGCGGGATAGGAATCGTATCAGGATGGAAAAAAAAATTCCGGGGCCTTGCGGGCGCGGTTCTCCCGGCAACATGCCCGTCACCATCGCGATATACGCGGCGATAATCCTGCTTGCCGTCTCGGCAAGTTTTCTCGAACCCGATTATCCGGCGCATGTCCCCGTGTCGATCGGAATATCCGCCTTTGATTCCGCGGACGCCGCCCACGTTCTCGAAGCCCTCGCCGGCCACGTCAGGGAGAAGGGGGGAGGGGACATACGATGGATCTATTTCGGGGAATCGCGGACTCCTTCGGGATGTGATTTCTACATGCTGACCCCGGTTCAGGCATATCCGCACATGACCGCGGGGCGGATGAATCTTTCGTTTCTCGTCTGTGAAGGGCATGAGCGATGTTATGCGAGGGGGGCGGTGATAACAAGGCCCGGGACGACGACGGAAGAGATCAGGGAAGGGAATCTGATTTTCTCCGACCGCAGCTCCCCCGCGGGATTCATTTCCCCCTTTTTCGCCCTGTTCCAGGAAGGCCTCGTATCCTGGACATCCCGGGAAAGGTTTCATTTCCCCGATTGCCGCAGATGCGACGAGAGCGTCGTTTTCGGTGTGCTGGCGGGGGATTTTGCGGCAGGAGGAATAAGTCTCGAAAGTTTCCGATCCCTCGAATCGAGGGGTCTTTTCAAGGAGGGCGATCTCCAAGTGAGGTACAGGGGGATGCCTGTCGCCGAAGTGGTGCTCACCGCGGATATCGGCGTCGAATCGTGGAAGTACAAAGGATTCACGGACAGGCTGCCCGGCATCGTATCCTGCACCCCGCCTCTGCTCAGGCACGATCTGGAGTCCCTGGGCATCGGAAATTTCATGCGCCCCGGTTCCCGGACCCCGAATCCCCTCGGAAATTTTCCGGATTCCCTGCTGGTAAAAATGATCGATCATCGCCCTTGATAGGCCGGCCGGGTAAAGGTATATTATCCGGACGGTATCACCGGGAAGGATGATTGCAGAGGAAAGGAAAGGTATTTGTCGGAAATACTTAAACGATGGTCGCCCCTTTTCGCATGGATAGTGCTGATCTTCGCGCTTTCCTCGATTCCGGATGTCACTCCCGGAGACATGAAACTGCCTGCGGGTACCGACAAGGCGGTTCATTTTATCGAATACGGCATACTGGCGATTCTATTCTTGAGAGGGTTGAGCTACGATCATAAAAGGCTGAGCCCGTTGCTGGTAATTGCAGCCATTCTGACCGGGGCAGGGGTCGGATATATGGATGAACTCTACCAGAGCCGGGTCGCGGGACGCGATTCGAGTTATTTCGACCTTGCCGCGGACATCGCGGGGGTCCTGACAGGATCGCTCCTGTACGCCGCCAGGAGGAAGAGAGATACCGGAAGGGATCGTGACCGATGAAATACACGAGGCCAAGAGGAACCCAGGATCTTTTCGGCGAGAACATGGTTCGCTGGAGGTGGGTGGAGGATAAACTCGCCCGCCTCGCCGCGAGCTATGGTTATTCCGAGGTCAGGACCCCGATCTTCGAAATGTCCGATCTTTTCATAAGGGCCGTGGGCGAAGCGACCGACATAGTCACGAAGGAAATGTACACGTTCAAGGACAGGAAGGGCAGGGATCTGACCCTGCGCCCGGAAAACACGGCCCCCGTCATGAGGGCTTTCATCGAAAACGGGCTGCAGAGATCGGGCGGCGTCAGCCGTTTCTTCTATATCGGGCCGATGTTCAGGTACGATCGCCCGCAGGCCGGCAGATACAGGCAGTTTCACCAGTTCGGAGCGGAGGCCATCGGATCGGACAATCCGGCGGTCGACGCCGAGATAATAGACATGAGCCTGAAGATCTACAGGACCTTCGAATTCGAGGGGCTCGAGGTAAGGCTCAACAGCGTCGGCTGCCCCGCGTGCCGGCCCGCCTACAGGCAGATGCTCGGAGCGAGCCTCGGGAATCTCAGGGAGGAACTTTGCGAAGACTGCGCGCAGAGGTACGCGGTCAATCCCATGAGGATATTCGATTGCAAGGAGTGCGGCCCGGTCAAGGCGAAACTTCCGGTCATGACCGATCATCTGTGCGCGGAGTGTTCGGAACATTTTGCCTCGCTTCAGCAGATACTGAGGGAGATGGGAATTTCGTTCGTCCACGACCCTCTTCTCGTCCGCGGGCTGGATTACTACACGAGGACCGCGTTCGAGATCCTGCATCCGGGGCTCGGCGGGCAGAACGCCCTTTGCGGCGGGGGCAGATATGACGGCCTCGCCGAGGATTGCGGCGCCGGCCCCGTTCCGGCCATCGGTTTCTCGGCGGGAATAGAACGCCTTCTGGAGAACATCCCGGACAAGGCCGCCGTGGAAATCGATTTTTCCAAAGCGGACATATTTTTCGTGGTCCCGCAGAAGGAAGGCTATGCCCAGGCCATGAACCTGGCGTCGCAGCTGAGGGACCGCGGGATGCGGGTCGAGGTGGACCTGAGCGGGCGCGCGATAAAGAAACAGATAAAGGCCGCCTCCGAATCGGGGGCGAGCCACGCCGTTTTCACCGGCATAGAGGAGCTGCGGGAAAACGCGGCCGCGGTGAAGAATCTCGGGACGGGCGAGCAACGCCGGGTGCCGTTCGCGGACCTGGCGGCTTTCCTTGAAAAAGAAAGGGAATAAGATCTTGAGCGGATCGAACAGGTATCATTTCGACCGGAAATGGAAACGAACCCACAGGTGCGGGGAACTGGAAGCCCGGTCGGAGGGCGAGGAGGTGCGGCTGGCCGGATGGGTGAAGAAGGTCAGGGAATTCGGGGATCTGACCTTCGTCGATCTCTGGGACAGGACCGGACTGGTCCAGCTCGTGGTCGATGCCGGCAACCCCGGCCTTCACGCGCTTGCAGGGTCCCTCAAGGCCGAGGACGTGATCGCCGCAGCCGGCAGGGTGCGCCTGCGCCCGCCCGACATGGTCAACGCCGGCATGAAGACCGGACACGTCGAGGTGGAGCTTAAGGAAGCCGAGATATTCAACAGAAGCAAGGTTCCGCCCTTCAACGTGACCGATAAATCGAAGGCGAACGACGATCTGCGCATGAGGTACCGGTACCTGGACCTCAGGCGCGATTCGATGCAGAGAAACATCGGATTCAGGCACGATCTCTCCCTCGCGGTGAGAAATTTCCTCTCGTCGAGGGGATTCCTGGAGATCGAGACCCCGCTGCTCGTAAAGAGGACCCCCGAGGGCGCCCGGGATTATCTCGTCCCGAGCAGGCTGCACCCGGGGAAATTCTATGCCCTCCCCCAGAGCCCGCAGCTTTACAAGCAGATACTGATGGTGTCGGGATTCGACAGGTATTTCCAGCTTGCAAGATGCCTGAGGGACGAGGACCTGCGGGCGGACCGCCAGCCGGAACATACGCAGATCGATATCGAGATGAGTTTCATTTCCGAAGAAGAGATTTTCGAGGTCGCGGAGGCGATGATCGGCGATCTTTTCGCCGGGATAATGGGGGCCGCTATCGGAATCCCATTCCCCAGGATCGATTACGACGAGGCGATGATGAGGTATGGAAGCGACAAACCTGACCTTCGCTTCGGCCTGGAGATAACGGATCTGACGGAGCTGTTCGCGGGCAGCGGATTCCAGGCCTTCTCCTCCGCGGTGAAGGAGGGAGGGACCGTCAGGGGGATCTCCTTCGAGAAGGGGGTCTCCTTCTCGGGAAGCCAGATCAAGAAACTGGAAAGCGCGGCAAAGGATGCCGGGGCGAAAGGGCTTGCCTGGATAAGGTTCCAGCGGGGCGAGATCGAATCGCCGGTGGCCAGGTTTCTCACGAAGCCGGAGACCGACGGGCTCGCGCGCGTTTTCGGCATCGATGAATCGACGGGGTCGCTCGTGCTGATCGTGGCCGGGAAGAGGCAGATTGTGGAGCGATCGCTGGGAACGTTGAGGACGCACCTCGGCACGGCGCATCTTCTGGACGGCACGGAGGGATTCAGATTCCTCTGGGTCAACAGGTTCCCGCTTTTCGTCGAGGGAGACAAGGGTTGGGAGAGCGCCCACCACATCTTCTCGATGCCTCTCGAGGAGGATATTCCCTTTCTCGATTCCGATCCCGGGCGCGCGAGGGGGCACCTTTACGATCTTGTATGCAACGGCACCGAGCTCGGTTCGGGGTCGATCAGGGTTCACGACCGCAGCCTGCAGGAAAAACTGTTCGGTCTGATAGGAATCGGCAAGGAAGAAGCCGAAAACAAATTCGGATTTCTTCTCGAAGCCTTCGAATACGGAGCGCCCCCCCATGGGGGAATTGCGATAGGGGTCGACAGGCTGTCGATGATTCTATGCGGCGAAAGTTCGATCAGGGATTTTATCGCGTTCCCGAAAACCCAAAGCGCTACGTCACTTATGGATGGAGCGCCTTCCGGGGTGGAGGACGCGATCCTGGACGAGCTACATATACAGGTCAAGGAAGGGAGGTCCCGGGAATAAATGGGAACCTTCAGGCATGTCTTTTGCAGAGAATCCGGTACAGGGCTTTTTGCTTGACATGAGAGTACGGCGATATTAACGTATCGATAGTCGATGCTGAATATAATTGCAGGGAGGATTTAAAGTTATGAGACCAGCTGGTAAAAGGCTTTTAATATTGGCGCTCTTCGGCCTCCTCGCGGGGATTGCATACGGATGCGCCCCCGCCAAACCTTGTGTCACGAGCCTTATAACTCTCGACGAGACGAGGCTCGATGCCAACACCTATGAACAGGAAGCGGCGGAGACAGGGGATAAGGTGGCGGATCTCAGCAGCAAGCTGTCAAAGAAACAGGGCGAGCTGAACGCGATTAAGGACGAACCTGCCAGACTCGAGAAAAAACTTCACGAGTTGAAAAAAGGCAGCGGCAGGGAATAAAGATCAGGTCAGCGAAGGGGAGTTACTGGAATGCTCAATAAAAAAGCGGTATATCTGGCGATGTTGATCCCTGCCGTGGTCGTTTTCGCGGCAGGCTGCAGCAGATACACTCCAAGACCTGTGGATATTTCCAAGGGAGAGTATTACGAGGACGAGGAGTATCAGAAGCTGAGCAAGAAGGACAGGGAGGCTTATTGCGAGAAGCTGGCCGTCGAACTTGAATCGCTTCAGAAAAGATCGGATACGGCGCAGACCTCGCTCGAAAAGAACAAGGAAGATATCACGAAGCTCACGAAGGAGCTCCGTGACGCGGAGATGCAACATTCGGCTCTGATGACGAGCCTGGATGATCTTACCGGGCAGGTCGCCGCTCTGGAGGCTCTTCCCAAGGAATGGAAGCTCGTGTTCGGCGAATGCCTCTGGACTCTGGCGGGATATGAAGATGTTTACGGCGATCCTCTGAAGTGGACCAGGATATGGAGAGCCAATTACGAGATGATCGAGGATCCGGACTGGGTTCTGGCCGGCTGGACCCTCAAGATCCCGAGGGAATGGCCGAGTAAGCACAGGGTATCGCAGGACGAATGGCTTGCAAAGATCGCCGGGTATTGGGAAATATACGGCAATTACCGCAAGTGGCCGCTCCTCTTCGAGGCCAACAGGGACAAGATCAGCGATCCTGACCTGATATTCCCGAACCAGGAATTACTGGTTCCAAGGGATGAATATCCGGCAGAATGAAACAGGCTGCAGGTAAAGGACTTACAAGATTGACTCTTGGCTCGTGACCGGTCGGGCCAAGAGTTTTCTGTTAAAGGAAGAGAAGTGAAGCAGAAAAATCGCAGACGCGTTCTGTCCATCGCGGGTATCGATCCCATCCGACTGCTTGGAGCGAGGGAAAGAAATATAAGGCTCGTCGAAGAGCATTTCGACCAGGAGATAACCGTTCGCGGAGACGAGATAATCGTCGCCGGGGCGTCGAGGCATATCGAGGAGTTGACTTCCGTGCTGGAGACTCTCGTCAGGATGGCGAAGGGCGGGCATGTTGTCACGGAAGGCGACGTGGTGTCGGTGATCCGCGGCGACTCGCAAAAATCCGCGGACGCGGGCTCTCTGGACGAGACGACGGTCTATTATTCCGCTTCCAGGCGGAACAGGGTCACGCCCAGGAGCATCCGGCAGAAGGAGTACGTTGACGCGATCAGGGATTCGGATGTAGTGTTCGCCATAGGGCCAGCCGGGACCGGGAAGACTTACCTCGCAATGGCGATGGCTCTCGCCGCTTTGAAGAACGGAGACGTCGAGAAGATATATGTGTCCAGACCCGTGGTCGAAGCGGGCGAAAACCTCGGCTTCCTTCCCGGAGATTTAAAGGAAAAGATCGATCCGTATATCAGGCCCATATTCGACGCCCTGACCCATATGGCGGGAAAAGAAAAGATGCAGCGGATGATAGAAGCGGACCTTCTCGAGATCGCGCCGCTCGCATACATGAGGGGAAGAACCCTCAACAATGCCTTCGCGGTCCTGGACGAAGCGCAGAACAGCACGGTAATGCAGATGAAGATGTTTCTGACGAGGCTGGGGGTCAATTCGAAAGCGGTCATAACCGGCGATATAACGCAGATCGATCTGGACGATCCGGACAGGTCGGGTCTGGTGGCCGTGAGGGATATACTCGACGGCGTTGAGGGGATCAGGTTCGTCACCTTCGGAGAAGAGGATGTGGTAAGGCACCGCCTGGTTAAAAGCATAATCAAGGCGTTCAGCGCGCACGGCGGCAGGTATGCGGCCGGCGGGAGTAAACGAAATTCCGATCCTGCTCCGAAGACCGGCTCTTCAAAACCGGAGGGCAGGGATGAATGACCAATCCCCCGGGGGCAAAGACGGAGGTGAAAGATCGGGCCTGACGGCGTTTCTTCGGGCCGGGCTTTCGAGCGCCGTACCCGTGGACGGTAAAAAACTTGCCCTGATCCTTGCGGTCCTTTTCATAGCCCTGTCCATTCTGCTTTTCCCTCCTTCAAAAAAAAGCAAGGAGATCCAGTTCAACGAGGGGGATATTGCCAATACGGATGTGATAGCTCCCTTCGATTTTCTCGTTCCCCTGAGCGCCCAGGAAATAGAGATCAACAGGGCCAGGGCGGCGGTCGACGTGCTTCCCGTGTTCAGGGAAAAAAAGGAAATCATTCAGCGCCTTCCGGAGGACCTGGGATCGTTCATGGCCGGGGTCGACGATATCGCCGGGGCTGATTCCCTTCCCGAGCCCGAACGGATATCCATGATAAAGGAGATCGCGCCCGGTCTCAGGTACGATCCGGTCGAGCTTCTGCTCGACGCGGAATTAAGGGGCAGGATCCGGACCGAGGCGCTGAGCCTCCAGGCGGATCTGCTGACGAACGGCATCGTCAACGACGCCACCGCGCTGAAAAGAAGGGATTACGCCCACATAACCGCGATAGCCGGGATCGAGGAAAAACTGATTCCGTCGGCCCCCCTCGTCGAACAGGGCGAACTCGAACCGGTGATCGCAGAGCACGCGCGGAGTCTTTTCAATAACGATGCGAGGGCGGAAAAGCTGTTCTACGACATACTGCGGTCCCATCTCACGCCCAACCTCATATATGACGCCGAGGAGACGAAAAAAAGGCGCGAGGATGAAACGGCAAAAGTACCCGCCGCGTTCAAGGTCTCCGAAAACCAGAGAATTATCGCGAAACACGACAAGGTCACGCGAAGGCAGGTCGACATACTCGAGGCGCTCGAGTCCGACAGGGCGCGTTACGAGATGAGCACGTCCGTCTGGAGGAGGATCCTGATATATCTCGGCAGTATTCTCAGAATCAGCATGCTCGTGTCGGTGCTCGGCATAGCCATTTACAAATTCGACAGGGAGATCCTCGAAAAACGAAAGAAACTGGCCCTCGGATTCATAATCCTCGTTTTCTACATGCTCCTCACGGCCCTCGTCACCAGGATTCCGGCCCTGAACATGTATCTCGTGCCCGTCGCGTTCGTCCCGCTTGTCACCACGGCCTTTTTCGGCGTTCTGACGGCCCTGATCTTCACGCTTTTCGCCTCCTTTATGCTCGTCACTCATGCCGCTTTCCCGGCCGAACAGGTTTTCATCTCGGCGATCGCCGGCGCGGCGGCCATAATAAGCGTCACGCAACTCAGGGAGAGAAGAAATTTCTATACGATGTTCCTATACATCTCGATCGCCTATATAATCGGGATATCGAGCTTCGGGATATCGGAGGGGGGGACCTTCAGGGATTTTCTCGGCGGGGGCCTCTGGGGGATAACCAACGGATTCGTGTGCACGGTCCTGGTCATGTTCCTGCTGCCCATATTCGAATCCCTGTTCAACGTGACGACCAATTTCACCCTCATGGAGCTGAGCGACCTGAACAGGCCGCTCCTGAAAAGGCTCATCATGGAGGCCCCGGGCACCTATCACCATTCCCTGATGCTGGGGAACATGGTGGAGGCGGCGGCGTTCGACGTGAAGGCGAACGGGCTGCTGGCGAGGGTGACGGCTTACTACCACGACATCGGAAAATTGACCAAGCCCGAGTATTTCTTCGAAAATCAGGGCGACAGCATCAACAAGCACGAGAAACTCGCGCCCACGATGAGCGCCCTTATACTGGCTTCCCATGTAAGGGAGGGCGTGGAACTGGCAAGGAGGGAAAAACTTCCCGACATAGTCATCGACGGGATAAGGGAGCACCACGGCACGACCGTGATGGCGTACTTCTACAACAAGGCTCTCGAGTACGATTCGCATGACGGGGTCAACATCGACGACTTCAGATACCCGGGGCCGAGGCCGAGATCGAAGGAGACCGCGCTGGTGATGCTGGCCGATTCGAGCGAGGCCGCCGTGAGGTCCCTCAAGGAACCGACCGCGCCGAGGATAAGGGCCATAGTCGGCAAGATATTCGAATCGAGGATGAACGACGGAGAGCTCGATGACAGCGGGCTGACCCTCAACGATATCTCGGTGATAAAGGAAAAATACATACAGCTTCTGACGGGGATATTCCATCCCAGGATTCCCTATCCGAAACAGGAGAAGGAACAGGAAAGGGAAGTGTTTAATGAAGAGCTTCCAAGGCAGCAGCAGAGGGGCGGCAGGCAGAAAAGAGTTTGAAAAGGCGGGGAAGGAGATAAGCTCCCTCGTTTCGGCGTTCATTCCCCGCCGCTCGGCCGTGGAAATCAACCTCGTCGGCGAAAAGAAAATGGCGTGGCTGAACAGGACGTTCAAGGGCCGGAAGGGCTCCGCCGAGGTTCTGACCTTCAGGTATCCTTCCGATCCCGCCTCTTCGGACGAAGACGGGACGACGGCCGGCGAGATATACATCTGCTGGAAGAAGCTTGCCGAGGGAGCCGCGCGAAGAAGGGTTTCGACGAGAGCGTACCTTCTAAGGCTCGTGGTTCACGGCATGTGCCACATCGAGGGATATACTCACGGCGATGAAAAGAGCGAAGCCCGGATGGAAAAGGCGGAGATGGCGTATCTCGGCCCCTTCATTCCGTCCCGGACGATGAAAAAACTGTTTGATTGAGCCTTCAGGGGGAGTTGAGAGATGGTCCCGATTATTGTCCCGGCAATGGAGATTGTCGCTCTTGTCACGGCGCAGCTGGTCATTGCCGGAGGGCTTGCCGCTTTCAGCATTTTATCGGGCATACAGGAGGAAAAGGCCTTCCCGAGAGAGGGAAGGGGCAGAAAGATCCTGGTGATGATGCACCGGGACCGTCTTCACGTGATCCTTATCCTGATCCTGATGGAAGGTTTGCTCGTCGCCCTCTCAGTCCTATGGCTGCCGACGATCATCGGCAGATTCCTGTACATTCAGGAATCCGGGTTTATCGCCGGCCGGCTTGTTCCAGCCGTAATCGGCCTTTTTCTGCTCTTCCTGGCAGGAGTCGCCGGTTCCGGCATCGCGGCGGGCAATCCGGGATTCGCGGCGTCCGTCGCGTTATATCCGCTGCTCCCGTTTTATTTCCTGCTGAAACCGCTGAGCGTCTTTTTCCTCAAATGTGTCTCATTCGTCTTCCCGGATCTTCCGCGCGAGATCGCGTCTCCACTCTTCCTGCTTCCCGAATCGGGCGCAGAGGGGGAGGGATTCATCGAGGAAAACGGCAGCAGGCTGGTTCACAGCATAGTGGAATTCGGGGAGAAGAAGGCGAGGGAGGTCATGGTGCCCCGGATAGACGTCTTCGCCCTCGACTATCATTCCAGCATGGACGAGATAAGGGAGAAGGTGACCGAGGCGGGCCATTCCCGGGTCCCCATATACGATACCAGCATAGACAGGATCGTCGGCATACTCTGCGTGAAGGATCTCGTTCAATTCGCGCCCGACGGGGAGGGCGGCGGGCTCGGGAAATTTCTCAGGGAGGCCTACTTCGTCCCGGAGGGGAAAAAGATCGACGATCTTCTGCGGGAATTTCAGAAGGAAAAGAAACACATGGCGATCGTCGTCGACGAGTATGGAGGCACCTCGGGAATCGTGACCCTGGAGGATATTCTGGAGGAGATCGTCGGAGAGATCAGGGACGAGCACGACCACGAAGGGCCGCTGCTGAGACAGGCCGGACAGGATGCGTACATCGTGGAAGGCAGGATAAATCTCGACGATCTGGGCGAGTCGCTCAACATATTCCTCCCGGCGGATGAAGTCGACACCCTCGGCGGATTCCTCTACAACCTCGCCGGGCGCGTCCCCGAAGAGGGGGAGGAGATAGATTTCGAAGGAATCCGTTTCAGGATCGAAAGGCTCGACGGACAGAGGATAGCCGAGGTCCTTCTAACCCTGCCGGCGGCGGGGAATTCCTGATTCCGCAAACGACCGACCGAGCCGCCGCCGCCCGCACTCGCCGCCGTCATCAATCAATAAATCCTTGACTTGAGGGGCTTTTAGTAAGATTCTGGTCATTCCTGAATCGCGTCATTCGCGGCCTCTGCGAGGAAAATCACATGGAAGAGAAGCACGGCCGGGCAATCGAAAAAGCCCTGCAGATAATCGAAACCGGCGATCTTTCGACACTCCCATCGGTCATCGAGGGGATGAGAGCCGCCGATTCCGCCGGAATACTCGCCGCTCTGCCGGAGGAGACGTGGCTCGTGCTTTTCAAAGCCGTCGAGCCCGGGATCGCGGGCGAGATGCTCACCCTGGTCGACGAGGGCGTCGCAAGGTTCATACTCGAACACCTCGGCGTCGACGAGATCGCGCCGCTTCTGGGGCTCATGGTGAGCGACGACGCCGCCGACGTGATCAACCTTCTTCCGGTGGAAAAGGCGCAGAAGGTGCTGCGGCGGATCAGCCGGAAGGATTACGAGAAACTCAGCGAGCTGCTCAAGTTCGACGAGGAATCGGCCGGCGGGCTGATGGCGCGGGAGGTCATCACCGTAAGGAGCGGGTTGAGGATATCCGACGCGATCGGCGTCGTCAGGACGGCCGGGGACAAGATCAAGCACGCGGAGAACATCTATATCATCGACGATCAGGAGAAGCTGCTCGGCACCATTCCCCTGATAGACCTGCTGATAGAGGACCCCGAGAGCGTGCTGGACGACGTGATGAATCCGGACCTTCTCACCGTGACGGCCGACACCGACCAGGAGGAAGTCGCCGCAATATTTTCCAAGTACGGCCTTTACAGCCTTCCGGTGATCGACGACCGGGGGAGGCTGGCAGGGTGGATTACGGTTGACGACATAATGGACGTCATCGAGGAGGAGACCAACGAGGACATCACGATGATGGCCGGCACGGGGGACGAGGAATTCTGGGAACGATCCCCGGTGAAGTTGTCGAGGGCGAGGCTCCCGTGGCTGCTGACCGGCCTTTTCGGCGGGATCATGTCCGCGATGGTGATGAATCATTTCAGAAGTTCGCTGGAATCGGCGCTTACACTGGCCTTTTTCGTGCCGGTAATAACGGGGATGGGGGGAAACGTCGGGATCCAGTCTTCGGCGATCGTCGTAAGGGAACTCGCCGTCGGAGGGCGAAGCATCGCCAATACGGGCGGAAAACTCCTCAGGGAGCTCAAGGTATCCCTTCTGAACGGCCTTGTGCTCGGGCCGGCCCTCCTGCTGATGGTGATTCTCTGGCAGCATAACCTGAAGCTCGGGATATTGCTCGGGATCTGCATGTTCATCATAATATGCTGGGCGACGATAATGGGGGCGCTGATACCGCTCATGCTGAAAAAGGCGAGGATCGATCCGGCCCTCGCGACCGGCCCCTTCATCACGACGCTCAACGATCTGCTCGGTATCCTGATCTATCTGGGCATCGCGACGATCTTTCTCAACTGGCACGGCGAAATCTGATTTCCTGGGCGGGAGGCAATGAGCGAGATTCTGAAGGATCAGGCGGTCATCCTGAGGAGCTTTGATTTCGGCGAGTCCAGCATTATAGCGGTCTCGCTCACCATGGAGCACGGCAAGCTTAGATTACTGGCAAAGGGCGCCAGAAACAGCCGCAGCCCGTTCCATGCGGGGCTCAGGACGGGGAATATGGCGGAGATTGTATATTATAACAAGCCTCAGCGGGGGTTGCAGCTCCTCAAGGAGATCGACAGCCGTTCCCTTTTCGATACGGGGACGGGGGATATGGAAAGGGTGTGCATCTTTCAGGCCGGCCTCGAGGTGATGGACCGTACGACGATAGAGCACGAATCCGAGATGGGGGCCTTCGCCGCGATCGGGGATTTTATCGGGGCGATCGGATCGTGCGAAGATCCGTGGACCCTCTTTTTTGCGCTGCAGACAAGGCTCGCCGGAATAGCCGGGGTTCTGCCCGACCTGGGAGAGTGCAGCGCGTGCAAAAAAGCGCTTGCGGGAAAGGGCATGAATATCGATCCTTCCAATGGCGCGGTCCTCTGCGAAGAATGCGCTCGCGGCCCGGCGCTCAAGCTCTCGGCCGAGTCGGCGGACCTGCTGCGGGCTTTGAAAGAGGACGGTCCCGCGGGAAGGGGAGTGGGCGTGTGCGACGCGGTCCGGCGCAGGGAGATCGGAAGGATTCTTCATAATCTGTTCCTTCATCATTTTGACGGATACAGGCTGCCGAACGCCCTTAAAATATTAAAAGGAGTTGACTGATCTTGACATTTCAGGAAGTTGTGTCCGCCCTGGGCCGTTTCTGGTCCGAGAGGGGCTGCCTGCTGATTACCCCGTACAATTCGGAGGTGGGCGCGGGGACGATGAATCCGGGGACATTTCTGCGCGTGCTGGGCCCGGAACCCTGGAAGGCCGCCTACATCGAGCCGAGCAAGAGGCCGAAGGACGGGAGGTACGGGGAAAATCCCAACAGGGTCCAGCAGTTCAACCAGTACCAGGTGATTCTCAAGCCGGCTCCGGACGACGTTCTGCCCCTGTACGTGGAGAGCCTCGAGGCGATCGGGATCGACAGGTCCCGGCACGATATAAGGCTTCTCGAAGACGACTGGGAATCCCCGACCCTCGGCGCGTCGGGGCTTGGGTGGGAGGTCTGGCTTGACGGTATGGAGATAACGCAGTTCACCTACTTTCAGCAGGCCGGAGGGCTTGAACTCGATCCCATATCGGCCGAGATAACGTACGGGCTGGAAAGGATCTGCATGTACATACAGGGAGTCGACGACATAATGGAGATCGAGTGGGGAAACGGCATCAAGTGGGGCGACCTGAACAGGCAGGGGGAAAAGGAGTTCAGCGAGTTCCATTTCGAGGCGGCCGACGTGTCGGTCTGTTTCGGCATATTCGAGAAGTACCAGCAGGAGGCCGCGAGGATGCTCGGCAGGGGCCTGATACTTCCCGGTTATGATTATATCCTGAAATGCTCGCACATCTTCAACATACTGGATGCCAGGGGCGCGATCAGCGTCTCGGAGAGGACGAGTTACATAGGAAGGATAAGGGATCTTTCGCGAAAGGCGGCCGAGCGTTATGTCGCGCAGAGGGAGGAACTCGGTTTCCCGTTGCTCAAAAGGGAGAAGGCCGGGAGGAGGAAGAGCGGATGAAAAAGGATTTTCTGCTTGAGATCGGGTGCGAGAACCTTCCGAGCGGCTATATAGACGACGCCGTCGCGCAGCTCGAAAGGTCCTTCGGCGAAACACTGAAATCGCAGCGGTTGCCGTTCGAATCGATCGTGGTGTCGGGTACGCCGAACAGGCTCGTGGTACTGGTGAGGCAACTCACGCCCATGCAGGAAACGAAGGTGGAAACAGTCACCGGCCCCCCGGTTTCCGTCGCCATCGACAAGGACGGTAATTATACGAGGGCGGCGCTTGGATTCGCCGAGCGCGAAGGGATCGAGCCCGGCAGGCTGAAGAGGATCAGCACAGGGAAAGGGGAATACCTCGCCGTCGAAAGGAAGACCAGCGGAAGGGCGGCGGGGACGATACTCGCTGAAAATATCCCCGCGCTGATATCGGGCATCAGGTTCCCCAAGACGATGAAATGGGACGGGAGCGATTTCAGGTTCGCGAGGCCCGTGCGGTGGGTGCTCGCCCTCTTCGGCGACGCGGTGATGAAGATAAGGGTGGGAAACGTGGTTTCCTCGGGTTCGACCAGCTTGTCCCCCTTTTCCAAGGAGCGAGTCGGGGTGGAGGGGATCGAGGGTTATTTCAGGGTGCTTAAGAAACACGGGATAATCCTGGACAACGCCGAAAGGAAAGAGCAGGTCGCGACGATGGCCGCCCGGGCGGCCGCTGAGACGGGCGGGCATCTTGTCGAGGACGACGGGCTCTGTTCGATGGTCGCGAATCTTCTGGAATCTCCGGTCGTGATGTCGGGGAAATTCGACCTGTCTTTCCTTGAGCTGCCGCGGGAGGTCATCGTCACGGCCCTGAAGAGCCACCAGAGATATTTTTCGGTGGAAGGAGCCGGAGGAGGCCTGAAGCCCGCATTTATAGCCTTCGCGGACGGGGCGACGAGAAACAGGAAGGAAATAGTAAAGGGATACGAGAGGGTTTTGCAGGCGAGGCTTGCCGACGCGCGTTTCTATTTCAACGAGGATACGTCGGTCCCGCTGGGGAAGATGGCGGAGAAACTGGAAGGGATCGTATGGCTGGAGGGGCTCGGCACGCTCCGGCAGAAAGCGGAGAGGCTCGGAGGGCTCTGCGGATGGCTTCTCGAACGGATTGAGGCGGTCGAGCCGGGGATCGAAGTGACCGCGGCGAGAGCCGCCCGGCTCGCCAAGGCGGACCTCGCGAGCGAGATGGTGAAGGACGGGAAGGAATTCACCCTTCTCCAGGGGTATATCGGAAGGGAATATGCCCGGGCGTCCGGAGAGCCGGATCCAGTCTGCGAGGCGATTTACGAGCACTATTTCCCGCGCTTTTCCGGGGACAGGCTCCCCGAGGGGGAGGCCGGCACCCTAGTCTCGATCGCCGACAAGCTCGACACGATCGCCGGCTGCCATATCCAGCGGCTCGGGCCGACGGGTTCACAGGATCCCTACGCGCTCAGGCGCCAGGCTATCAGCATCCTCAGGATCATGATCGAGCGAAGGCTCGCGGTCAGCCTCAGGGAGGCGGTCGCCCGCAGCATCGAGATCTTCCGCGAGGAGGGGCTGTTGCCGGGGGATGAGGATGGGAAGAGGGTTCTCGCGGAGGTCCTGGATCTTTTCGCCCAGAGATTCAATACGATGCTCCGGGGGGAGGGTTACGACCACGATCTGGTGACGTCGGTTCTTTCCTCCCCGTGGGAGGTCCCGTACGCGGTCCGGGATGCGGTCCGCGGGCTTCAGGAGATGAGGGGGAACGGCTCCCTGTCGGATTTCATTCTCGCCATGAAGAGGATAATCAATATCATACCGAAGGAAAGAAGGGGAAAGATCAGCGGCGCCTCGGGCCGGACGGCGCTCGAGGGGCTTGCGGAAAGGGACGAAAACCGCCTGTGCATGAAGAGATCCCTTTTCTCCGAAAAGGAGGAGCATCTCTTTTTCGACGCCTCCTGCGAGGCCGCCTCGAGGCTGGCAGGGCTCGACCTTCCGGCCGGGACAGCCCGGTTCCTGGAGATCCTGCCGGGAATCGTCCCGGCGGTGAATGCTTATTTCGACAAGGTCATGGTAAACTGCGACGACTCCGCCGTCCGCGAAAACAGGTTATCCTTTCTCACCGATCTGTACAAAGCCTTCGGCCTTTTCTGCGACTATTCGCAGATCGCCGGCGAACAGTCGTGACAGGCCTGGAACCCGCGCCAGCGGCGAAGAATCGTTTCCATCAAGGATGGAAATGACTCTTGACATCCGCCCCTCTGTTTGTTAATATATTAACAGTCTCGGAAAGGAAGCAGGTGCGCCCTAAGTGGGCGGCCTTGCCAGCAAAAAGGGTTTCACCCTGGCCGACCGCCGTTGGAGTATCGGGCTTACTCGACAATAAGTCATCGATCCAAACGGGAGGGTATCCCTTCGAGCTGATCGAATCGAATCCGCGGGGAGGTGAAGATCGTTCAACGATTCGAAGGCGAGGCTCCCATCTCTTCTCTTTTCTTTAAACTCCGAGAAATATAATCAAGTGGCATTATTCTCTTAACGCTGGGGGGAATAGTAATGAGGAAAGCCTTAGTTGCCATACTGGGCATATGCCTCCTCGCCATGACGGCCGGTGCCGCGTCGGCGCGCGACATCGACAGGAATGGCCTGCGATTCATGAAAGAAGCGAATACGGAAGATCCCAATCTCATAGACCAGGGAGCCCGTTCGCTAACGACTACCGCCGCTGTCGACTCCTACTATATCGTCTGGTACGATTTCGAGCCCATGAACTGGCAGGGTTGGACATTCCTGGACAACACCGCGCAGCTCGATGTCTTCTTTCACGTGGATAATTTCGCCGGCCTCGGCGGAGGAAGCTGGGGCGGGCTCAATCCTCTGGAAGGAACCAAGTCGATATGGTGCGGTTCGCGCCCGAACGGCGACGCCAGAACATATGCCCCTTCGTGGTACATGTGTTCATGGGGCGCCGCTCCGGGATACGGCAACAACTGGAACCAGATCCTCGAGACCGGCGCGTTCAACATCACCGGTCTTGTCACCTTTTCGTACCACGGCTATTTCGATTCGGAGCCTGATTTCGATCAGACCTTCGTCCAGTACGATTCAGGTGACAACAACTGGGTGGAGCTTGCGATGTACGACGGCGTGGTTGACACGGTCGCCTCGCATACGCTGCTTCTTCCCCAGGTGGCTACGAAGCTTCGTTTCAACTTCATCGCGGACGGCGCCTGGGCTGATGACGACGGCCTTTGGGACACCGACGGCGCGGCCATCATCGACGAGCTCCTGATCACAGACGCGATGGGCGTGGTCAACAGTGAGAACTGGGAAGGCGAAGCGCTCGACGCGAAACAGGCGAGCGACGGCTTCTGGACAGCCCGCGGCGCGGACGCCTACGGCAGCTTCTGCGGGTTCGCCAACAACCTGGTCGACAAGGATCCCTGTGGCGACAACTTCGGCTCGCAGATCGTTTTCTTCCAGGGCTCGTCGTATCCCAGCTCGGACTACCCCGGCCTGTTCGATACTCCTTTCTGCACTGGCCCGGGCGGGACATCCGCTCCCTGCCAGAACGAAGCGCTCGTGTCCCCGGTCATCGACATGACCAGGTACAGCAGCAACAGGGATGAGGTCCAGGATATGGCCTTCCCGCCGGCCGTCCTCCCGACGCTCGGCGGCGCCGTATACTCGTTCACGGCATACCGCGACCTGCTTCTCGGCAACCTCGTCTTCTACACATGGGGCGTCCGGAGCGTCGTAGACGGCTGTCCCGGCGTCTGGAATGACAGGAACTTCGTCTACTACGGCGAGGACAAGGACTACATCCAGGGCATCTTCGACGTGAGCGACCTGATCGGTCAGGATCCGATCCAGGTACAGATCGGCGTTCGCGACATGTGCGACATCTGGTTTAACGAGGTCGGCGACTGCGCGGCTCACACGCCCTCTCCCTGGATCGACAACGTGAGGATCGAGCGTTACGAGACGGTAGGCCCGCAGTGGGCTTTCCGCGACCTCGATCTCTTCCAGGACAACTTCCCGTCCCAGGAATTCGAATTGGAGAGCGCGTCCAGGATCGACATGGCAGGCGACCTTCGCGACGGCGCGGATCCCGTCATTGATCCGGGCGACTCGGCGGTCGTGCATTGCAACGCGATCATGGCCGGCGGCCTCGACACCCTCTCGACGGGCGAGGAACGCGTCTATGCTTACGTTTACGCGCAGTACATCGGCGTCGACGGCCTGAAGAGCGACATTCACGGCGCGTCGATGCAGGGTACCTATGGCACCTGGATTCAGACGATCGGCGACTGGGACGAATTCCTCTGCCCGGTCGCGAGAACCGCGGGCGCCAACGAGGTTGCCGGACGGTACATGTTCGACCTGAACGACTCGTTGTTCACGAGGGGTTATCAGATCAATTACTACTTCAAGGCGCACGATCTTCTCGGCGCCTCCTCCACCTGCCCCGCAACGGCGGAGCAGGCCGGCGGAGACATCTTTGAAGTAACGATTCTCCCGACGCTGAACAGCGGGATGCTTTATGTCGACGACACCAGCAACCGAGGCACCTTCCTCGGGTTGCAGCAGAATTACTGGGATGCCACCTTCGCGGCGGTCATCCCGGGGTCGATGCCCGACCGTTACGACATCAACGGGCCGGCCTCCTCGCTCAGCAACGGGCTGGGAGCCAGGGCTTACATCTTCCAGATGATAAACAACTATGAAAAAGTCGTCTGGGATTCCGGCGACCTCGATGTCTGCACGATAAGCGAGGGGTCGCCATACAGCGACAAGAGCAACGACTGCCAGCTGCTGATCGACTGGATGAACCAGTCAGAGCACAAGGTCGGCCTGATGGTCATGGGCGAGAGCGCGGCTTTCGACCTCTCCAACGCTCCATCGGCCTCGGCTCTTGAGCTGCTCTCGACCAAGTGCGGCGTGACCATGGTGGACGACAGCTACTACAACCTGACCGGCGGCCGCGTGGCCGGCGGTGTTGTGACCCCGCTCGTAACGGGCCTCGGCATATATGCCGGCGTCAGCTACTACGCGTTCGGGGGCTGCCCGATCATCAACGATTTCGACGTGCTCGAGAAGACCGGCACGGGCGCCTACTCCCTGCAGCTGCCCGATTTCGGAGGGTTCGACTACTACATCGGCATATCCAACTCGCAGCTCAACGATGCCGGATATCCGATGCGCACCTCCTGGATCGGCAACAGCATGGCGCATGTTCGTACGGGCGCCGAAGCTGTTCCCGCGAGGAACGTTCTCGTGAAGAAGACCTGGGAATTCTTCGAGAACGACGTCAACGAGGACGTCACCGACGCCACGATTCCTGTGAAGTACGCTCTTATGCAGAACTATCCGAACCCCTTCAACCCGATGACGACGATCTCGTTCAACCTTCCTGAGAAGGCGAACGTAAGTCTGAAGATCTACAACGTCGCGGGACAGCTGGTCAGGACCCTTACGGACCAGAGCTGGGATCGCGGATCTCATAAGATCGAGTGGAACGGCACGAACGATCTCGGATCGAGCGTAGCGAGCGGAGTCTATTTCTACAAGATAGACACCGCGTCGTTCCAGAGCACCAAGAAGATGGTCCTTCTGAAGTAGTCCCCAGTGGACGATCTTTCAGAGGCGACTGCCTGTCTGGAAGGCCGGGGAGAATCCTCCCCGGCCTTTTTTATCGTGGAAATCAGGTTCCGGGGGGGCCGGGCATCCGTCACAAGGGATAGCCCGTTAACGGGCGTGGGCCCCCGGATCGCTTACTTACCGGAATATATCTAATATATCTTAATAGATAATTCTAAATACCGGATTGCTTCTGATGATGGCATAAATGCCCGTCATTGAACGGGCAACGTGAAAAAGTGTATTGACATATGAGAGAAATCCATGATACAATACAACCAATCTCGGAAGATCATATGTGTGCACCTGAATGGAAGTCTGTCTGATTCAGGGTGTTTCCTGCGCCGACCGCCGTTGGAGAACCAGACTTACTCGACATAAATCTGGAGCAAAAACGGGAGGGCGCCCTGAGCCTAGTCTGGACCTTGCACATTGGGAGGTGAGCTAACAGGGTCCAATGACGGAGCACGCATGACGGATTTTCCGTAGTATTAAATGGGTTGGATTATTCTCTTAACGCTGGGGGGAATAAGATAATGAGGAAAGCCTTAGTATTAATACTGGGCGTATGCCTCCTTGCCATGCTGGTCGGTGCCGTGTCGGCGCGTGATATCGACAAGAGTGGCAAGCGGATCATGCAGGCGGTTAACGACAACGATAATCTCGAGTTGATTGACTTGGGAGCCCGTTCGCTCGCGACCGCCTCTGCTGTTGACTCCTACTGCCTTGCCTGGTTTGATTTCGAACAGATGAACTGGCAGGGTTGGACGGTTCTGGACAATACCGCGCAGATAGCGACCTTCTTCCACGTGGACGACTTCGCCGGCCTCGCCGGTGGAAGCTGGGGCGGCCTTTATCCGCTCGAAGGAACGAAATCGATGTGGTGCGGTTCCCGTTCGGCCGACGACCCGAGGGCGGAGGCTCCATTTTTCTATCTGTGTTCCTGGCTGAATGCTCCCGGATACGCCAACAGCTGGAACCAGATCCTCGAGACCGGTGCGTTCCCCATTACCGGTCTTGTCACCTTCTCGTACCACGGCTATTTCGATTCAGAGCCGGGTTACGATCAGACTTTCATCGAGTACGATTCCGGTGACAACAACTGGGTAGAGATGGCGATGTATGACGGCGTGGCCGACACGGTCGCCACCCATACGCTGCTTCTTTCCCAGGTGGCTACGAAGCTTCGCTTCAACTTCATCGCTGACGGCGCCTGGTCGGATTCCGACGGCCTGTGGGACACCGATGGTGCCGCGATCGTCGACGAGCTTCTGATAACGGATGCGACCGGCACGATCAACAGCGAGACCTGGGAGGGCGAAGCCCTCGACGTCACGCAGTCGAGCGACGGTTTCTGGACGGCCCGCGGCGCCGATGCCTTCGGCGACTTCAGCGGCCTTGCCAACAACCTGGTCGACAAGGATCCCTGCGGCGACAACTTCGCCACGCAGGTCATCTTCTACCAGGGCTCATCGTATCCGAGCGCGGATTATCCCGGCCTGTTCAATACGCCTTTCTGCACAGGCCCCGGCGGGACATCGGCTCCCTGCCAGGATCAGGCGCTCATTTCGCCTATTATCGACCTGACCATGTACAGCAGCAACAGGGACGAGAATCAGAATACCGCGATACCGCCGGCAGCTCTTCCGACGACTCGGCGGCCTTGTGTACAACTTCACGGTATATCGTGATCTTCCCATCTCGAACCTGATATTCTACACTTGGAGCATCCGCTCCCTCGACGAAGAGGGCTGCCCCGGCGTGTGGAAAGACCGCAACTTCGTCTACTACGGTGGAGACAAGGATTACATCCAGGCATCCAACGATGTAAGCGACCTTTTCTCGTCGGACGAGGTTCAGGTTACGATCGGCGTTACCGACATGTGCAGTGTATGGTTCGACGTGAACGGCGACTGCGCCGCTCACACGCCGTCACCGTGGATCGACAACTGCCGCCTCTATCGCTATGAGACGGTCGGTCCGCAGTGGAGCTTCCGCGACCTGGATCTCTTCCAGGATACCTTCCCGACCCAGGAATTCGACCTGGAAAGCTGGGGAAGGGCTGACGCGGCGAACGATCTTCGCGACAACGCGGATCCCGTCATCGATCCAGGCGACTCCATCGTTGTCACCTGCACGGCCCCCATGGCCGGCGGGCTTGACACCCTCTCGGCCGGCGTCGAACGCGTCTACGCTTACGTTTACGCGCAGTACATCGGCATCGACGGCCTGAAGAGCGACATTCACGGCGCGACGATGCAGGGTACCTACGGCACCTGGATTCAGACGATCGGCAACTGGGACGAGTTCCTCATGCCGACCGCTATGACCGGAGCCGGCAGCGAAGCGGCTGACAAGTACATGCTGGATCTGAACGACTCCCTGTTCACGAGGGGATATCAGATCAATTACTACTTCAAGGCGTACGATCTTCTCGGCGCCTCCTCCACCCTCCCCGCGACAGCGGAAGAGGTTGGCGGAAACATGTTCGAGTTCACGATCCTCCCCACGCTGAACAGTGAAATGCTGTTCGTGGATGATTTCACCGGCCGCGGCACCTTCGTCGGCACGGTTCAGACATACTGGGATCCCACCTTCGCGGCGGTCATCCCGGGCGAGATGCCTGATCGTTACGACGTCAACGGCCCGAGCTCCCTCGTGAGCAACGGACCGGGAAGCCGTGCGTACAATTACCAGATGGTCAACACGTATGAAAAGATCATCTGGGATTCCGGCGACCTCAACTCAGGGACGATCACAGAGGGTACCACATACAGCGACAAGAGCAACGACGCGCAGATGCTCCTCGACTGGATGAACCAGTCAGAGCACAAGGTCGGCCTGATGGTCATGGGCGACCAGATCGCCGACGACCTCACGGGTTCGCCCGCTGCCGCCGCTCTCGAACTCATGTCGACGAAGTGCGGCGTTACCCTGGTGAACACGAGCTACTACGAACTGACCGGCGGCCGCGTGGCCAACGGCGTGGTGACCCCGCTCGTAACGGGCCTCGGCATCTATGCCGGTGTCAGCTACTACGCGTTCGGGGGCTGCCCGATCATCAACAGTTTCGACGTGCTCGAGAAGACCGGCACAGGGCGCCTACTCCCTGCAGCTGCCCGATTTCGGAGGGTTCGACTACTACATCGGTATATCCAACTCGCAGCTCAACGATGCGCGGATATCCGTTGCGCACCTCCTGGATCGGTAACAGCATGCAGGTCGTACGCACCGGCGTCGAGGGTGTTCCCGCGAGGAACATTCTCGTAGAGAAGACGTGGAATTTCTTCGAGAACGAAGTCAACGAGGACGTCACCGACGCCACGATTCCTGTGAAGTACGCTCTTATGCAGAACTATCCGAACCCCTTCAACCCGATGACGACGATCTCGTTCAACCTTCCTGAGAAGGCGAACGTAAGTCTGAAGATCTACAACGTCGCGGGACAGCTGGTCAGGACCCTTACGGACCAGAGCTGGGATCGCGGATCTCATAAGATCGAGTGGAACGGCACGAACGATCTCGGATCGAGCGTGGCGAGCGGAGTCTATTTCTACAAGATAGACACCGCGTCGTTCCAGAGCACCAAGAAGATGGTCCTTCTGAAGTAGTCCCCAGTGGACGAACTTCAGAGGCGACTGCCTGTCTGGAAGGCCGGGGAGAATCCTCCCCGGCCTTTTTTATCGTGGAAATCAGGTTCCGGGGGGGCCGGGCATCCGTCACAAGGGATAGCCCCCGTTAACAGACGGGGACCGCGCCGCACGTGCCGAATTTCATTGACATGCAAAATTCCAAATACATATATTACGGTAGATTGGAGGCAACATATCCGTACCATATGCAATCCGAAGAGAAGGGTGGACATGAGACGCATAAACTCAAGAAACTCTGCGTGGATATTGATATTGGCGACACTGGCCTTCGCGATGGTTCTGCCCGCCTGCAGGGATGAGCAGGATCCGCTGGACAGAAACAGGGCGCCCGAGACCTACCTGACGGTTGCCCCGCCGGAAACGATCGAATCGGATTACCGGGTTCACGTCTTCTGGCATGGCGAGGACAGGGACGGAGTGGTGACGAGGTACATGTGGTTCAGGTCGGATACCCTGAGGACGCTCGACCCGGACGCGAACGCCTCGGTCGAGCTTCTCGACTGGAATCCCGCTTCGAGAGCCTCGGACTATGTGAGGGGGCGCTTCACGAGCGCCACGGACACGGTCTTCCTCTTCACGGGGTATGACGCATCAACCGGCGCCCTGCTCAACAGGCAGGCTTTTCACGTTGTCGCCATCGACGACCTTGGGCGGATGGATCAGACGCCGGCGAGGATACAGTTCTTCGCAAAGGTGAATTGCATACCGGAGACGTCATTTTGGACAAGCATGACGGGCACGGATGGCAGTTGGGAGCCATACCAGATCGGGATCCCCGACACGATGAGCATGTTCAGGGATATATACATAAAATTCGCCGCGACGACCTGCAATAACGTCATCACGGGATACAGGTGGACCTACAGCGGGAAAACATATCCCGACCTCGACAACAACACTACGACGATAGAGTGGTACATACCCTCCACTGATCCTCCCGAGGAGATGGTAGTGGACATCGCCAGTACTCCGGACAATTACCTTCCGAGCGGCGATTTCTACTTCAGGGTAAGCGCCCGGGACGAAGCCGGGGCGCTCTCGAAATCGGACATTTTAACCGGGATAGGTGTCTGCCGGATCGCCGTCAATTACGATCCTGACACCAGGATAACCCACGGCGACAACTCCTTTACGATGCGGAACGGCGTTGCGACGACGAATACTGTCAATTTCGAGGATGCCACCGTCGATACCCTCCCGTACGGATCGCGCCTCAGGATGCACTACATGGCGTGGGATGATTCGGAGGACATCCTTCAATATACCGATCCTGAGCTCCCGCTGAGGTTCCAGACGATGTTCGGCAGGATAGGCACGGCGATCGACGGCGGGATATCGAGCTACAAGACGCCGTGGTATCCGACGGCGAAGGCTGAGGACACGAACTGTTTTGCCGACGAGGATTCCGTCACGATGCTGATCGGGACGTACGAGTATTTCTTCGCCGCCCGATCCTTCGACGAGCAGTACAGGGCCGACGGGACCCCGGACACGGTGAGATTCTTCGGCAATTACGCCCCGACCGTCGACAATATCGAGGTCGGGATCGACGGCAATCTGTTGACGCCGGCCCTGGAATTCGTTCCGATCTCCACAGATACGCTCTTTGTCAACTTCGCGATCCCGCTGGTGGCCATCGGCGAGTACTGCAATCCCTACGTGAGGACGCCGAATGACGCCGACCGGACTTTCACCTGCATGTTCAAATTTTTCATCAGGGGCTTGGGGCATGATGACAGGCGGGATCCTCCAGGCTCCGGCATAAAGAGCTGGAGATTCTCGATCCTCGCCGCGGAGGACTATTATTACCGGCTCGAGAACGAGTGGATTTCCGACCAGGCCGTCAACCAGTTCGTCCAGGAATGCGTTTTCAAGCTGGTTGTGCCGTACGATCCTTCCTACCCGTATCCGTGGCCCGATTCGAGCTTCGTCGATCAGCAGCCGGCATGGATGGGGGAGCAGATTCTCACGGTGACCGGCAAGGACATAAAGAACACAGAGATAACGAGGGAAGGGATGAGGTGCACCAGCCCCATTTTCGACACGGAGAACCCGTGCGTGATGAACGAGCTGGGGTCCTTGTGCGTCGTGACGAGATACGCGTCGAATTACGCCAGATATGATACGCATACAAAAAGCTTTTACATGAAGCTTATTTATTATAATCCGTTTTAGGAGGCGGGAATATACACCGCCTTACTGGGAGCGACACAACGGGGTACAGGAGGTACGGGATAATGCGAAAGCTGCTGATATCCCTGATCGGGCTCGGGGCTATTCTATCGCTGATAATACTGACCGGTTGTTCCGACGGCCTGTACACGGGCGACGCCAGCCGGAACAGGGCGCCCGAGGTGTGGCTGTCCAGCGGACCGGTGGAAGGCGATACCACCGGATACCAGGTGCATTTTTACTGGAGCGGCTGGGATCCGGACGGTGAGGTCTCGCATTTCGAGTTTTGCATCGTCGAAGGAGACCCGATCGGGTTTAACCCGGCCGACACATCCGGAGTCGATAAATGGCTTTCGACGACCGCCCATGACAGCATCTTCAGGGTAAAGGCGGACGAGAACCCCCGGGCATACGACCCAAACAACCCGAACTCGATCTACACGAGATACGACAAGACCCATACCCTGTTCATTCGGTCGGTCGATCAAAGGGGGAAGGGCTCCGTGGTGGCGGACAGATCCTTCACGGCATGGACCATAGCGCCGATCTGCTTCATCGAGCAGCCTCCGATTGGAACGACCACCTACAGCACCGTCATAACCTTCAGGTGGACCGCCAGGGACCCCGTGGACAGCCCTTCGAATTCGCAGGACCCCGATTCGATCAGGTACCTCGTGGCCCAGGTATTGAACAGAGAGGGGATCTACCAGCCGGATTTCCTGGTAATAAACAACCTGAACGAGAATCCGCAGGACTATGAGGGAACGCTCGGACAGTGGACCGACTGGATCTGGTACAGGGCCCCTGGAGATTCGGGGAAAACGACCAAAATCGGGGACGACGAGGTTCTCGAGATAAACAAACAGCACATCTTCGCGGTCCAGGCCAAGGATGAAGCGGGGGCCGTGACGGCGATTTTCAGGCGGGACACGAACGTCAAGCAATTCATCGTTTCATGGAAGCAGGGGCCGCTTCTTAGAGTGTCCGAGCCCTTCCTCGGCGGATACCGTTTTCTCGGCACCACGATGAATCCGATCCAGCGGCGCCTTCCTCCCGGCGTGCCGCTCAATTTCAGCTGGGAGGCGACGGCGGCCGACTACGGCGGCGAGATCGTCGGATTCAGGTACGGATGGGATATTCAGGATCTCGAGGATCCCAATCAGTGGGTCGGGGGAGGCTCGTTCAATCCCTTTTTATTGCGCGCCGAGGAAAGAACGCTTTACTCCGGGGTTCATATGTTCACGATCCAGGTGATGGATGACGGCGGCAGGATAACGATGGGGAAGATAGAGGTCGAGATCATCCAGTTCAGCATGGACAGGGAGCTGATGTGGGTGGACGATCTCCCATCGACCGACGACCCCAATCCCAGCCGGACGATGCCCACGGAAACCGAACATGACGCGTTCTGGCTCGATATCTGCGGAAGGGTGGAAGGGTTCCTTCCCGACCGCGATGTGTATGACGTGGCATCCTACAACAACGTGATACCTCCGATCGAGACGATTGGAAGGTACGCAAATATAATCTGGATATTCAGTTCGACGACGACCGGCGCATGGAGGCAGATTCTGCCCTTCACGCCGGAAAGCATGATAGGTCAGGCCGCGACGATCACGGTAAACTATCTTGCCCTCTTCCTCGCCAAGGGAGGGCACCTTCTTACCGCCGGGCGGGTGGACAGGGGCGGAGGGGGGCTGACGTCCGCTTTCCTTACAAATCCACTTATGCCTTCGTCGTTCAAGCACGACATGTCGGTCGTGGACCCGGAGGACACGAGCGGTGTGAATTCGATGCCCTACAAGGACTACTGCGTCACAGTCGTCGACAAGGTAACGGCCAATTTCCGCACCGCCGAGGAGATGCCTCCGGGAGTGTTCAGAAGCCTCGACAGGGACGCCCTGAGGTACGGTGTCAAGAAGGTCACCGATCCGGTTGTGGCGGAACATCTTGGAGGATTCCCGGCACAGATGCGCCTCTGGAGCGAGATAACGTGCCCGTCCTGTTTCTTCAACCCGGCGGTCCGGGGATTCACATACGTTGAAGTATATGATCCGAAGTACTACATGGATTTCAGGCTTATCCCGTCCTCGCAGGGATGTTTCCACCCGACGTATACGATGAAGGCGAGAAACGTCCTGTCTCCCCTCGAGAACCAGGCGATCGCCCTCGTTATTACGAAGTACCGCGACAAATTCTATGGCAGGGATGATATTACCTTCATCCCCGCCTACAGTTTCCATTTCGGATTCCCCCTCTGGTTCTTCAACAGGAGTGACGTTGACCAGGTCATGGATGTCATATTCAATGAATGGCAGTTGAATTCGCCCGGGGAATGATTCGGGATGTTGAAAAGATGATCGAAAAGGAGGAATGGTGCTTTACAAGAGACCGCTCGTGGCAGGACTTGTCATCTTATCGATGATCGCCGTTCTGCGCACTGACCTTTCAGCGCAGAGCGCTGTCGATACATTGTACCTTGATCAGGTTCCGCCGGATTCCTTCGCGGTGTACAGGGATGGCAGAAACATAGTCATCCGCTGGTACGCCCCCCACGACAGCATCTCGAGCGGAATCGGAACGATAGATTTCCGCAACTGGTACTCGGGCTACGATCCGTCCGAGATATCCGAATTCTCAACATATGGGAATTACACGGGGATGATAGACAGGAAAATCAGGATAGAGAGACAGGTTACGGGACTGCTGCTTCCTCTCCAGGTGGGAGTCGACCCGTACATCCTTGTAAGGATAGAGACGATCGATCCCGTGAACCGAAGCTACTCCGGCACCTTTAATATCGGAGCGTCATATTACACTCCGGGGACGCCCTTCTCGCCCATCCTCGTCAACGAGACGGACGAATCCGACCGGCTCGACCTTGGTTTTCAGATCTCCTTCGGCGCCGGCATTATCGATACGAGCCTTGCCGGCGCGGGAGCTCTTATCGAGATGGATGTTCAGGATTTTGAAGGGTTTCACGTGTGGAGAGGCGTCACGCCTTATCCCTCCGATATGATCTCGATAGCGGAGATATCCAAGGAGGATTATTTCACGATCAGCGACATCGAGGTTTCGATTGAAGTGCCCAGAAAATGGCTGTGGTTGTGGGAGTATTTCAGGGGAACGCCCACGAGGGAAGCATGGCCCAGATATGACGCCCAGGGAAGGGAATATTACGAGTGGGTCGACACGGACGTTTTCCCGGGATTTACCTATTACTACCATGTGACCTGTTACGACAGGGGATTTTTCAAGGGTTTCTTCCAGTACAATAAAAGGGACAACTTTATCTGCGACGAAGAGATCGAGGATCCTGACGATCCACTCTCGTGCGAGGCAGTCGCGAAGTCGATCGGGATGACCGTTGAAACGGGGGGAGATACCGACGAGGATATGATGGGTGTCTACGCGGTCCCGAATCCATACAGAACGGGCACCTCTTCGGAATCGACCCCGTCGTATCATAATTATCCGGATAACGCGATAAAGTTTTTTAATGTTCCCTCCCAGTGCGAGCTGCGCATATTCACGGTCGCTGGGGACCTGGTATGGGAAACGAAACATGAATCGCTCGACGGCCAGGACGGAATCATAAGCTGGGACGTAAAAAACAATGAAGGCCGCGAGGTGCGTTCCGGCGTTTATATCTTCAGGTGCGAATCCAATACCGGCGGATCGGTATATGGAAAGATCATCGTCATCCGTTGATCTTCGCCCGATAAATGGTATGGATATAAGCCGTCCCTGTTCAAGGGGCGGCTTTTTCATTCTCAGGCGGACTCTGCGCCTCGGGTCATTCATCGACAACCTTCTTGACAGGCAAGAGCTTTTCCGGTATTCCATGGGATATCCCCGCTGAATGGATTCCGGCCCCATAATGGTGGGAGCGGCCGGACCGCGGGCCTGATAAGAAATCCTCAGGACGGAGAAGAATAAATGCTGAAGACAAACAGAGAGAGACTCGTCATGCAATCGGCCCTGGGGATAATCTCCTTTCCCAGGATCTCGCTGAAGAATCCCTACCTCGTCGATTCGTCCGGAAACGCCCACATACTTCCGGGAACGGGAGGGATAACATACAACGTTCTCGTCGGCGATTCGGCGCTCGAGTTTGCGGGAGATCATGTCGAACCGGGCGTCAGCATCATGCTTCCGCGCTCCGAAACGGACACCGGTTCGGGCGGAGGGTTGAGCGTCCTTGCCTGCATCGGCAACGAGGCGAAGGTCGTGAGCGGCGAGGCCGCCGGCGCCGTGGGAATCGTGACCGGGAAACACGGAGGCGTGGAGCATGTTCTCGTCGATTTTTCCCGCCCCGCGATCGAAAAGCTCGTGATCGGAGACAGGATCCAGATCAAGGCTTTCGGGCAGGGGATGACTCTTGGCGATTACCCCGGCATTCATGTGATGAACATCGATCCGGGGTTGCTGGACAGGCTGGGCATCGAATCCAGGAACGGCAATATCGTCGTTCCAGTGGCCCACATCATCCCGGCGTCGATTATGGGTTCCGGGCTGGGTTCCCGCCATAGCCACAGCGGCGATTATGATATCCAGATGAACGACGATCTTCCGCCGGGGAAGAACGGGCTGAGCAGCCTGAGGATCGGGGATATCATCGCCATAAAAGACGCGGATTGCAGGTTCGGCAGAACGATTAAAACCGGAGCAGTGACGATCGGGGTGGTGGTGCACGGTTCCTGCGTCACGAACGGGCATGGGCCGGGCGTGACCGTCGTCATGACGACAGACCGGGGACAGATCGTGCCGAAAATCAAAAGCGCTGCGAATATCGCGGGATATCTGGAAATAGGCCGCGGGCGGAAAACCGGGAAGACGACTGCCGGGAAAAGCCGTTGATTCTGCCGGCCGGGGAGGGCCGCCCGGCCTATAATATGTTGCAAAAAAACAAATAGGAGGTGTCAGGTGGTCGAAAGGGACGTCTATTTCTTCGGTTCCGGCAAGGCCGGGGGGAACGCGGGGATGAAAGCGCTCCTTGGCGGAAAGGGCGCCAATCTCGCGGAGATGGCCAGCATCGGGATCCCGGTTCCCGCGGGCTTTACGATATCCACCGAAGTGTGCACCTGGTTCTATGAGCACGGGGGCACATACCCGGATTCCCTGAAGGAAGAGGTTGCGCTGAACCTTGCCGCGATCGAGAAGGAGATGGGGTCGGTTTTCGGTGATTCCTCCAATCCGCTCCTCGTATCGATCAGGTCCGGGGCGAGGGCTAGCATGCCGGGTATGATGGATACGGTCCTGAACCTCGGGCTCAACGACCTGACGGTCGAAGGCCTGGCCCTGAAGAGCGGGGACAAAAGGTTCGCGTACGACTGTTACAGGCGCTTCATTCAGATGTACGGCGACGTCGTGCTTTCGCTGAAGCCGGAATCGAAGGAGAGCATGGATCCTTTCGAGGAGATTCTCTCCGGCAGGAAAGCCGAGATCGGAGTCGAAATGGATGTGGATCTCGGGGTGGACGACCTGAAGGACATTATAGGCAGATACCGCGAGATGATCAGGCGGAAACTCGGAATCGAGTTTCCGCAGGACCCGCACGATCAGTTGTGGAGCGCGATAGGAGCGGTCTTCAATTCCTGGCACAATGAGAGGGCGAACACCTACAGGAAGCTCAACAACATCCCCGGCAGCTGGGGCACTGCCGTGAACGTTCAGGCGATGGTCTTCGGCAATCTCGGCGAAGATTCGGGGACGGGCGTCGCGTTCACGAGGGATCCGGCCACAGGCAGGAATGTCTTTTACGGTGAATACCTGATGAGGGCACAGGGCGAGGACGTCGTCGCCGGCATCAGAACCCCGCAACCGATCAACAGGCTTCAGAAGGGGGACCGGAAGATACAGTCCCTCGAGGAGGAGATGCCGGGTATCTACAGGGAGCTCGAGGGAATCAGGAAAATTCTCGAGGACCATTATGCCGATATGCAGGATCTTGAATTTACGATACAGAACGGGAAGCTCTGGATCCTTCAGACGCGCAACGGGAAGAGGACCGGGTTTGCGGCGATCAAAATTGCGATCGACATGGTCCGGGAGGGGAGAATATCGAGGGAAGAGGCGCTGAAAAGGATAGAGCCCGAGCAACTCAACCAGTTTCTGAGGCCCGTCTTCGACGCGGCCGAAAAGAAAAAGGCGATCGACGGGAAGAAGCTGATGGCCAGGGGGATCAACGCGGGGCCTGGAGCGGCTTCGGGAAGGGTTGTTTTCCACGCGGCGGACGCGGAGGAGTGGGCGGGGAAAGGGGAGGAAGTCATTCTCGTCAGGATCGAGACGAGTCCCGAGGACATACGGGGGATGAGCGCGGCGGCCGGGATCCTGACTTCGGCGGGCGGAGCGACCTCTCACGCCGCCCTCGTGGCGAGACAGATGGGCAAGGTGTGCGTCGTCGGCGCGAAGGATCTGAACATCGATTACAGGAAAAAATCCATCAACACCCCCCTCTCCAGCGTGGCGGAGGGAGACTATATCTCGATCGACGGGATGACCGGCGAGGTTTTCAACGGGAAAATCAAAACAAAACCGTCAGAGATACTGCAGGTACTTTTCGAAGGAACCCTTCCGAAGGATAAATCGGAGATATACGGCGATTTTGAAGAGCTGATGTCGTGGGCCAACGACATAAGAAGGATGCGCGTAAGGGCGAACGCCGACCGTCCCGACCAGGCGGCCCAGGCCGTCGCTTTCGGAGCCGAAGGGATAGGCCTGTGCCGGACGGAGCACATGTTCTTCGAGGGAGACCGGATAGACACGGTCAGGGAGATGATTCTGGCAACCGGCGCGGCCGGCAGGAAGGACGCACTGGACAGGCTGCTGCCGATGCAGCGCGATGATTTCAAGGGGATCTTCGCGGCGATGGGGGAGAGGCCGGTCACGATAAGGACCCTTGATCCGCCGCTGCACGAATTCCTTCCCCATGAGGAAAGGGAGATCTCGGCGCTCGCGAAAAAGATGGGCGTGGAGCAGTCGATCGTCGCCGAGAAGATAAATTCATTGAAGGAGTCGAACCCGATGCTCGGGCACAGGGGCTGCCGCCTCGGCATCGTCTATCCTGAAATTACGGAGATGCAGGTGAGGGCCATCTTCGAAGCGGCCTGCGACCTGGCTCTGGAGGGGGGGAAACCCCGCCCGGAGATCATGATCCCGCTCGTCGGGAGCGTGAAGGAATTCCTTCTTCAGGAAGAGGTGGTCCGGCGGATCGCCGGCGACGTCCAGAAGGAGAAGGGAATTGAAGTCCCCTACCTGGTCGGAACGATGATCGAGGTCCCGAGAGCCGCGCTGACGGCCGGAGAGATAGCTTCCGCCGCGGAATTCTTTTCCTTCGGCACGAACGATCTCACTCAGATGACGCTCGGCCTGAGCAGGGACGACGCCGGCAAATTCCTCGCGGATTATCTCTCGAAGGAGATATGGCCTTCCGATCCATTCCAGAAGCTCGATCAGGAGGGGGTGGGGAGCCTTATGATTCTGGCGGTGGATAAAGGGAGAAGCGCGAAGCCGGGGTTGAAGATAGGCATATGCGGCGAACACGGCGGCGACCCGTCTTCGATAGGGTTCTGCGAACGCAACGGGTTCGATTACGTGAGCTGTTCGCCCTTCAGGGTGCCTGTCGCGATACTTTCGGCGGCCCAGGCGGCGATACAGAATGAGGTCAAATAGCATTTCCAGTCCTTGCACGAATAAAATCGAAGCGCAGGCCGGATTGAGAAGGTCGATTTTCGCCTTCATGCTCCGGAGCGTGGCGGTGCTGGCCGTACTCTCGATTATCGCCCTCATGTCGGCGGGCGGAATCTTTGCCATGGATCTGTTCCTCTATACCATGGCTACTATCCTCTTGTTCTCGATTTTCGCCGGTTGGAGACATGATTTGTTCAAGAGGCCGTCGGGAGAGCCCGTCGAACGATTTGAGGCGGCAAACATCCTCACAACGGCGAGATTATTCCTTATCCCGCCCGTATTGCTGCTTCTGGCGCGCGGCATGATATCCTGGGCCATTTTCGGCTATTGCGTCATTCTCGCCACGGACGTGGCCGACGGCTGGGTCGCCAGGCGATACGATCAGGAAACGGTTTTCGGGCTGATGCTGGATCCGTTCTGCGATATCGCCTCGACATTCGCCATGATGACGTGGCTTTGGAGGGCGGACGCGGTCCCGGGATGGCTCTACGCACTGTTGATCATCAGGTATTCGGAATTTTTCGCCGGGATGATCATCCTTAAGGTCATGGGCAGAACGCCGAGGCTGCGCGCGACCCTGCCCGGAAAGGTTGCGGGAGTCATTCAGGGAGCGGGCATCGTTATACTGACGCTGGAGAAAAGGACGCCGGGGGCCTTTCCGTCCGGCTGGAATATTGATATCGCGGTTTTCTCGCTGATGGCCCTGGCCTTTCTGTCGGTTATATTTTCCCAGACCCTGATCGGCATCGAGGCCGTCAGGGCGAGAAGAGCTTGATAATTCCGGAGGTGACGGATGGATTTCGGTGGAAATCTGCGGGTTCTCGACCCTTCCATGGTCTTTCAGGTGGCTTCGATCTGCAATCTTACGGGCAGGTTGAAACTGATAACGACCGAGAATGTGGCCAGTTTCTTTTTCAGGAAAGGCGAGCTGCTGTACGCCACCATCGATACCAGGAAGAAGAGAATCGGGCAGTTTCTTATCGAAAGAGGGATTATCACCTCGGAGCAGCTTATCAGCGCTCTTGCCGAGTACCGTTCGGGCGAAGGAGGGGAGAGGATCGGGAATGTGCTGATAAAACGAGGTTTTCTCGACAGGGAGTCGCTGGTATCGGCGATACAGGAACAGATGAAGGAAGTGGTATACGAGGTTCTTCAGTGGAAGGACGGACAGTTCGCGTTTTTCAACCTGGACGCGCCGACCGAAGAGGATATCGTGCTGGAAATAAAAATGGATTATCTGATACTGGAAGGGTTGAAGCGGATGGATGAAGCTGAAAACCGCTGACCGGTCATCTGCAATGAAAATTTATCATTTCGTTTTATGCGTCAATCTCCTTGTCCAGTGCCTGCCTGAGGGCGCCGCAGCAGCCGTTTCACCATATGACGAGTTGATTCCGATCCAGTTCTCCCGGACGACAAGGTCGCAGGCCATGGGGCTTTCCTTTACATCGATCGGCGAAGGGGCTTCGACCCTCTTCATGAATCCGGCGGGCCTTGTCGCCGTCCGAGACATGGCGCTGTACGGAGATTATACCGAAGGAGGCGCGCTGTATCCGAACGGGTGCGCGAGAGGTTGCCTGGCGCTGCCGTTCGGGAAATTCGCCGCCGCGGCTGGATTCTTCAACAAAAATTCCGGCGCCGCAGGAAGGTGGAATGTCTTTCTGGCGGGCGCGGCCTGGAGGATCATCGAGGGAGCAAAAGATTCCTTTCTCTCGATAGGCGCGGCGGCGAAGATCGCGAGGATATCGGGTGAAACGTCCTCCGATTGCGATGTATGCGGCCCGGCGGGGACGGACGATTCCGGGGTCACTGCGGACATCGGGATAATCGTCAGGCCGCTGCCGATGGTTTCAATCGGGTGCTCATCAGCGAACCTTTTCGAAAAGGATTTCGAGACGGATGGGCTCGCCGACGGGAAATGGAGGCGCCATACAAGGGTGGGCGTGTCCTGGCTTATGCAGGACAGGATCATTGTTTCATGGGATCGTTCCTATTACGGCCGCATGAAAAGGGATCATTACGGGATCTCGGTGAGGACATCCGTTCCTCTGGAGCTGATGACGGGATTTTACGACGAGAAGGTCACAGGGGGGATGAGGTTCACGCAGAGGAGGTTCGACCTTTCCGTCGCTTTCAGCCCGGACGGAGAGGGCAGGTTGGCCGCCTCCGTCTCCGCGGAGATATATTTCCGGAAAAGACCGGAAGAGATACGCCAATGAAGATGAATGGAAGAAGACCGATACTGCTCGTCCAGGCGGCGTTTTTCCTTTTAAAATGCTTCCCGGCCGATTGCATGGCGACCGTCGCTGCCGCCGATTCATCGCGGTTTTTTCGATGGTCGTCGGTGTACTCCTGCAGGATGGGTTTGTACCGGTCCGACACGAGCTTCCCATGGAATGCCTCCGGTTCGGACAGCCTCTTCAGGGACAGGGTCTCAGGAAGCGTCCATGCAGGCGAGGGAGGAGAACTGGACCTCTTCATCAAGGCGGGCTCCGGCGTATTCGGCGGGGCGTTGGACGCCCTGTCGGGCAGCCTCTTCATGGAACAGGCTCATTTGCGCTTCAGGCCGGAGAGGGTGCCCGCGGAGGCGGCGTTCTTCGTCAGGGAACGGGTCTTCGGCCCGTGGACGAGGCTTCTGCCGGTGATCTCTAACGATTCCCCCCTCCTCCCGGAAAGCGGAGCCGGAGTCGTGGCGTGTGTCGGAAAGCGCGACTTCCGTCTTTCATATTCCTTTTCCTCCCTGAACGGCCGTTCCGCGATCGATAAACACGGAGGCCTTCCGGTATTCGGAAGATCGGACGGCAGGCTCGATTTCCTGGAAGGTTTCGCGCGGTGCGGATACGGGCATCTGGGTGTGACGCTATCCACTGAAAAATCGCCTTTGTATGGAGACGCCTCCGTGCTGGGCACAGAGCTTTCCTTGCGCCGGGCGGGAGTTGCTTTATGGGCCGGTTTCGCAAGGAGCGTCGAGGGTGGATGGGAAGACCTGACGGGAGCGAGGATCTTCGATATCGATCCCTCGATGATGAAGATCGGCAGGGCCAGCGCGGGATTCTCCCCGGGGACCGCGATAGCCGCCGAGGTCACGGGGATCGAGTATTCCCGGCGCGGGTCGGGCAGATTTGGATTGATCCCCTCGTACCGGTATCACGGGATCGATTTCTCGACACCGCAGGGGGAGATACGTGGAGGGCTGGTCGAGAGCAGGGTCACGACGTACTGGAAACATCCCCGGCTTGCAATGATGGCCGCTGTGGATTTCATGGACCGGTACAGCCGTTTCGAGGAGGGTGGCGGGGCGGCTCTCGCCGGTTATGTGCGAGCGAGGTTCAAGCGGGGATTCGAGATTTCGGAGGGGATGATATTGCGCGAAAAGAGCGGCTCATCGATGATCGTCTCGATGCTCGACGAGAGCGACAGGACGACTGTCTCCATGACGGCCAGGCTGGATGAACGGGGGGACGACAGGGAACTGTCCTTTTTCGCCGAGTGCGGATTGAAGGCGGGACATTCATGGGTGGTTCGAAACACGATGCTCCTTCAACGATCGGAGGAAAGCTTCTACAATCTCTCGCTCGAATTCAGGCCCGACAGGAGGTACATGTTCGTCATGTCGGCCGGCTCCTTCCGCCCATGGGCCGAATCGATCGGGATGATGGACGAACCGGGGCTTTTTCACGCGACAAAGGAACGTTTCATATCGATATCCACCAGGATATGGATGGGGGGTTTCTGATGTCCCTTGCCAGGGTTGCCGCGGCGGCGCTTCTACTGTCGGCTTTCATGCTGGCGGTTCCGGAGCCCGTTCGATCAGCCGTCGAACTCGACGAGGAAGAGGTCGTTTTCACCCTCGAATTCCCCGGAGCGCAAAAGGTCTTTCTTGCCGGTGATTTCAACGCCTGGAACCAGACCATGGACAGGATGGCGCAGGATGGCGATAATTTCGAGATACGGCTCTACCTGGTCCCCGGAAAGTACAGGTATATGTTCGTCGTGGACGGGGAGTCGATCGCAGACCCCGGCAATCCCTGGAGGGATGAGGAGGGAAAGACCTTCTTCATCTTCCGGAAAAAGGACGATGGATACGAGATCGCATATTCAGGGGGAATCGAGAGTGAGAAGGGCGGCGAAAGTGCGGAGGCGGAGCTCGGCGTAAAAGGGTACGCAATAAGCGATGAAGATAATTCGGCTATCTTCCTGGAACCGGAACTGATCGGAACCATCGACGGGAGAATCCGGGCAAAAATCTCGCCGGGGTTTGAATACCATTCCGGCGAAGAGGGGCCGGATGCCCGTATCGTCCGGGCCGAGGCTTCATACACGGCCGAAAGGGGCGACATTCGCGCGTTCAGCCGCGCGGGGGGGCTCGATCTCGGCGATCCGCTGTCCCTCTTCGGGAAGGCCGGTCCCTTCGGATACGAGGCGGGAACCTTCTCGAGGGGGGTGGAGATCGGAGGGGATATTCTTTTCGGATTGAAGGGAAGAGTTTTCTTCGCTGACAGGCTCGAGGGGTACCGGTCGGGTCTCGAGACATGCGGGGATTCCTCCTGCGTCGCTGCAGAGGGCCCTCCGGGGGGCGGGGACCCGGTGGACGGGGATTGCATCGGGCTGAAGGCCTCCTACGCTTCAGGCAGAGCCGCCATCGAGTATTATTACAGGCGCGACTCCGGCCCGGGCGGGAGGAGATGGTCGAGGCCGGACGATCCCGGCTGGATATACGCCGGGTACCGGATCAAGGATATTCACGGAGGGACTCTGCGCATAAGCGTTCCATGCAGCACGACGGTGGAGGCGGAATATCTCGACGGCCGGACGAGGCTCTCATCGACGGAGAAATTCTCTCCCGCCCAGGGAGAGGTCCCACTGGAGTACGACGCGGACTGGGAGTCCGGCAGAAGGATCCACGCAGGGATCAGGAGCGTGCTCGGAAATATCGATGCGGCCGTTTCTTGGCAGAGGACGACGATCGAAGGCGACCCTCTTCTCAGGATGGGCCGTTCGAGCGACATGCGGACGACCGTCGAAATGAATCTCGGATATAAAACGGAATCGGTCCGGGCCGGATTAATGGGTATGGCCGACCGGTTTCATAAGGACGGAGCCGCCGTGATCTTCTGGTTCCAGAGATATAATTTCTGGCTTGACGGAGATGATATCGAAGCCGGGCGGCTTCCCTTCCTCGACTCGCGCGGCCTTTACCTTCTTTCCTTCACTCTCGAAGAGAGGGATGAAAGGGTGTACGGACCGTACCCGATGGCGGGAATCTTTTCCATATCGCTGAGATCGGATATCTACGAAAAGAACCGCAGGATGCTGCAGATGGGGCTTGCGAGGGGATTCGATCTTGGAAAGGCCCTTTCCCTCCATTTCGATATCAGGCACGTCAGTTACGATCTGGGGGGAAAGGAAGAGAGCTTCAATTACACGGACGTATGGGCCGGGCTTTGCGGCAGGATAAATGACCGGGGATGGGTTTCCGTCGGCGCCGGGCTGTCGCCCTGTTCCTTCGACAGGTGGCTCTTCGGTACGACCGGATACGGAAGGGAGAAATATCTTCTCGAACGGGTGATCCCGGAGATCAACGGTGGCGGGCGGACAGACCGGGTCGCCGGCGCCATCAGGCGGTATGAAAGGGATCTTTCTGAGGAATGGACAGTTTCCTTTCAGGCTGGTATATTGTTTTAAAGGTTTTCAACGCATTCAAGGGCGTTTTGCGGAGTTTCCTGATGAAAAAAAGTCTGATTGCCGTTATATTTTTGACCGCGTTATTCTCCTGCGGGAAATATCTGGCTGAAGCCGTCGAGTCGCCTGAAGCGGCGGGGGGAAAGGCGACCTTCAGGTTGAGGAATCCTTCGGCCTCGACCGTCCAGGTGGCGGGAGACTGGAACAACTGGGGAAAAGGGGATGCCGAATCGGGGGAAGTTCTCGTAGGCCTGATGGAGAAGGGGGAAAAGGGCGGACTGTGGAGCCTCACCGTCGAGCTTCCCCCAGGGCGCTACAGATACAGGTATATCATCGACGAAACGAGGAGCGTTCTCGATCCCTTTAATCCGCGAATAGTGGAAGATCACATTGGAGGGAAGGCAAATCTGCTGATAATGCCGTAATCATGAAGATCATCAAATTGTGCGCAGTCCTCGCCGCAGGGGTTTTGGTTGCCGGAGGGTGCGGCTCCGCTTTCAGGCAAAGCGCGATCGAGGGATCGGGACCGAGGGTGACGGAGGAAGGAATCCTTTTTTCCTTTTTCTCGACGAAGGCGACCAGCGTCTGCATAGCGGGGGATTTCAATAACTGGTCCATGACATCCGACCCGCTGCAGGACAGGGAGGGCACCGGGACCTGGACGATCCTTCTGCCTCTCAAGCCGGGCAGGCATGAATATAGGTTCGTCGTCGACTCGGATAAATGGATTCGCGATCCAGCGAACCCCGAGACGGCCGATGACGGATTCGGGGGTGTCAATTCGATCCTCGTCGTGGAATAGCCCCGGATTTTTCGCTTCCGGGGGCGGAACCTGTCTTAACAACTGAAATTCCAGAATGTTAGCAGGACGTCTGTATTGCAATTTGCTTTCGCATGTTGTATTTTAAAGTCGGTCGTGAAGGCGTTTCCGGAAACAACCGGTAATTTCAGGGACGCTTTCGGCATTTTTCGCCACAAGAGTGGAGCGCGCCTGAGATCAGCCCGGCCCGCAACAACTGCTTATACTATTATACCGCATGGGCTTGAAACATTTACTGGCATCTGATTCGAGGGTGCGGCGAAGCGGGAAGAGGATGGGCCGGTAAAATTCGTTCATGGAATGCTGATCGGTCGGATGAGGAGTCTTTGTGGCATGAGCCTTGCGCTGCGGGTATTGGATTAAGTATCAGAGGCAAATTTGTTGCCGGTCTGTCATCGATGACTGAAGCCCTGGAAAAGGGAACCGGATGAAAAAGTTAATTACCGTCTTTTCATTTTTCGCAGCTTTTATCCTGTGCGGTTCCTCCGCCATGGCGGTGCCCGGGAGCGGGAGCGCCATGGTCGCACCATCGTCCGATGTTGTCGCAGGAACCGCCGGCAAATGGACATTCACGTACACGGCTTCCGAAAACTTCCTGACGGGAACCGTTCACCTTCTGATTCCTGCAAACTGGAGCGCCCCGCAGATTTCGAACGGAGCGGCCGCAGGTTATGTGACCGTGACCTCCGAGGGATTTCTCGGGGCGACCCCGGTGACGATCGACGGCATGACCGTCAGGGTGAGCGTCGATACCCTGCTTGCCGGGCAGACGGTCGTCATCGTGTACGGGGATGATTCGGTGTCGTCAGCCGGGAACGCGGCGGCGCAGACGGCCGTGCAGGCCGGGGTGGAATTCACCGTGCGCTCGAACCCCGTGGGAAATTCGCCGGCCGATATTGCCGTCTTGCCCGCGCTCAACGTCATTGCGTCGGATATAGCGCAGCTGATTTTCATCACGGCCCCTGCCGGTTTTACGGCCGGTTCGGAGAGCGGGGTCATGCGGGTGGCCGCACGCGACCAGTACGGAAATCTTCAGGTGGTGGCGGTAGATCAGGCTGTAGACCTCTCATCCGAATCCGGGACGGGTTCCTTCTCCGCGCTCCCGGGCTCGAGCTGGAGCGCGGTCACGAGCGTTACGATTTCCGCCGGAGAGGATACAGCTTCTTTTTATTATCGCGACACGACCGCCGGCTCGCACGATATCACAGCGTCAGGGTCCGGGCAGTCATGGACCGGCGCTGTTCAGCAGGTCACCGTGACGGCCGGAGCGCCCGCCAGACTCGCGGTTTCACCCCAGGATTCCACGATCATCGCGGGCGATTATGCGCGGTTTCTCGTCAAGGTCACCGACATCTACGGAAACAGTGCCGTTCTCCCGGTAAATCAGACGATCTCGCTGCTTTCGACGAGCGGAAACAGTTTTTACGACAAGGATGATCATGGCCTGAATGTCTCGAGCCTGGTCATCCCCTCCGGAGCCTCATCGGCCGAGGTCGATTTCATGCACACGGCGATGAATCTGACGATCGGGTACCAGGCGGCCTTCCTCGATATGGACGGGATCCCTCCGAGCCTCGAATCGACCACGACAATCCTTTATATCGACCACTCGGTCGCAAGCGTCGTTTCAAGCCAGGTCGCAGTGGACAAATATTCGGTTACCGCCGATGGCGTCGACCAGGTGACGGTCTCGGTCACGTCGATGGACCAGTATGGCAATCCAGTAAACGGAACGGCCGTCTCCCTGCTGGCCACCGATACAGGGGGCGGGAATGCAATCACACAACCATCAGGCACGACAGGATCTGATGGCCTCGCTGTCGGCACGATTCGATCGACGGTGGCGGAAACAAAAACGATAAGGGCCACGATAGACGGCGCTGAGGTTGCGGACACTGAGAATGTCGTATTTACCGCAGGTCCCGCGAGCCTCACCCTTTCGGAGATATCTGCCGACATGGATACGGTGACGGCCGACGGGGCGGACGAGGCGACGATTACGGTCGTGGTCCGCGACGCTCAGGGGAACACGGTGCCCGGCAGGGCGGTCGTTCTGGAGATGAGCGGAAGCGGGAACAGCCTGACGCAGCCGGTTGGCGTCACGGGCGCTGATGGTATTGCGACCGGGACGGTACGGTCGACGGTTGCCGAGGCGAAGACGGTAAGGGCGAGGATAGACGGCTCGTACATGACGGACGACGTCGATCTTGTATTCATAGCGGGAGGAGCGAGCCTCCCCCTTTCGGAGATATCGGCGGACAAGGCAACGGTTACGGCAAATGGAACGGATCAGGCGACGATAACTGTCGTCGTCCGGGACGCCCAGGGGAACACGGTGCCCGGCAGGGCGGTCGTTCTGGAGATGAGCGGAAGCGGTAACAGCATCACGCAACCTGTCGGAGTCACTGGTGCTGATGGTATTGCGACCGGTACGGTGCGATCGACGGTTGCGGAGGAGAAGACGGTAAGGGCGAGGATAGACGGCTCGTACATGGCGAGCGACGTGGATCTGACATATGTGGCGGGGCCGGTGAGCCTCGTTGTGAGCGGGATAACGAGCGATACGGACACTGTGACGGCTGACGGGGTTGACGAAGCTGTTATGACGATCGTGGTCCGCGACGCCCAGGGGAACGCGGTGCCCGGCAGGGCGGTCGTCCTGGAGATGAGCGGGAGCGGTAACTCGCTGACGCAGCCGGTTGGCGTCACGGGCGACGATGGTATTGCGACCGGGACGGTACGGTCGACGGTGGCGGAGGCGAAGACGGTAAGGGCGAGGATAGACGGCTCGTACATGACGGGCGACATTGATCTTGTTTTCATATCAGGAAGCGTGAGCCTCACACTTTCGGAGATATCGTCCGATAAGGCGACGGTCACGGCAAACGGAACTGACGAGGCGACGATAACGGTCGTGGTCCGCGACGCCCAGGGGAACACGGTACCCGGCAGGGCGGTCATTCTGGAGATGAGCGGAAGCGGTAACTCGCTGACGCAGCCTGTGGGTGTAACGGGTGACGATGGTATTGCGACCGGGACGGTACGGTCGACGGTGGCGGAGGAGAAGACGGTAAGGGCGAGGATAGACGCCTCGTACATGACGGGCGACGTAGATCTGACATATCTGGCGGGGCCGGTGAGCCTCGTTGTGAGCGGGATAACGAGCGATACGGACACGGTGACCGCTGACGGAACGGATCAGGCGACGATAACGGTTGTCGTCCGCGACGCTCAGGGGAACACGATATCCGGCAGAGTAGTCAGCCTCGAGATGAGCGGAAGCGGGAACTCGCTTACGCAGCCCGTGGGTGTAACGGGCGACGATGGTATTGCGAGCGGGACGATTCGATCGACGGTGGCGGAAACAAAAACGATAAGGGCCACGATAGACGGCGTTGAGGTTGCGGACGACTGAGGATGTCGTATTTACCGCAGGTCCCGCGAGCCTCACCCTTTCGGAGATATCGGCCGACAAGGCGACTGTGACGGCAGACGGAACGGACGAAGCGACGATAACGGTCGTGGTTCGCGACGCGTATGGCAACACGGTGCCCGGCAGGGCAGTCGTCCTGGAGATGAGCGGAAGCGGGAACTTGCTGACCCAGCCTGTCGGAGTCACCGGAGCGAACGGAGTGGCGACCGGCAGGGTGCGATCGACGGTTGCGGAGGAGAAGACGGTAAGAGCGAGGATAGACGGCTCGTACATGACGGACGAAGTAGATCTTGACATATATAGCGGGAGCGGCGAGCCTCACCCTTTCGGAGATATCGGCTGACAAGGCAACGGTCACGGCCAACGGAACGGATCAGGCGACGATAACGGTCGTTGTCCGCGACGCCTACGGCAACACGGTGCCCGGCAGGGCGGTTGTTCTGGAGATGAGCGGAAGCGGGAACTCGCTTACGCAGCCTGTCGGAGTCACCGGCGCTAATGGTAGTGGCGACCGGGTACGGTCCGGTCGACGGTTGCAGAGGCAAAGACGGTAAGGGCGAGGATAGACGGCTCGTACATGACGGACGAAGTAGATCTGACATATGTGGCGGGTGCGGCGAGCCTCACCCTTTCGGAGATATCGGCTGACAAGGCAACGGTCACGGCCGACGGAACGGATCAGGCGACGATAACGGTCGTTGTCCGCGACGCTTACGGCAACACGGTGCCCGGCAGGGCGGTCGTCCTGGAGATGAGCGGAAGCGGTAACAGCCTGACGCAGCCTGTCGGAGTGACCGGAGCGAACGGAGTGGCTACCGGTACTGTACGGTCGACGGTTGCGGAGGAGAAGACGGTAAGGGCAAGGATAGACGGCTCGTACATGACGGGCGACGTCGATCTTGTGTTCATAGCGGGAAGCGCGAGCCTCACCCTTTCGGAGATATCGGCGGACAAGGCAACGGTCACGGCCAACGGAACGGATGAGGCGACGATAACGGTCGTTGTCCGGGACGCGTATGGCAACACGGTTCCCGGCAGGGCGGTTGTTCTGGAGATGAGCGGAAGCGGGAACTCGCTTACGCAGCCGGTTGGCGTCACGGGCGCCAATGGTATTGCGACCGGCAGGGTGCGATCCACGGTTGCGGAGGCAAAGACGGTAAGGGCGAGGATAGACGGCTCGTACATGACGGACGAAGTAGATCTGACATATGTGGCGGGTGCGGCGAGCCTCACCCTTTCGGAGATATCGGCTGACAAGGCAACGGTCACGGCCGACGGAACGGATCAGGCGACGATAACGGTCGTTGTCCGCGACGCTTACGGCAACACGGTGCCCGGCAGGGCGGTCGTCCTGGAGATGAGCGGAAGCGGTAACAGCCTGACGCAGCCTGTCGGAGTGACCGGAGCGAACGGAGTGGCTACCGGTACTGTACGGTCGACGGTTGCGGAGGAGAAGACGGTAAGGGCAAGGATAGACGGCTCGTACATGACGGGCGACGTCGATCTTGTGTTCATAGCGGGAAGCGCGAGCCTCACCCTTTCGGAGATATCGGCGGACAAGGCAACGGTCACGGCCAACGGAACGGATGAGGCGACGATAACGGTCGTTGTCCGGGACGCGTATGGCAACACGGTTCCCGGCAGGGCGGTCGTTTTGGAGATGAGCGGAAGCGGGAACTTGCTGACGCAGCCTGTCGGAGTCACCGGAGCGAACGGAGTGGCGACCGGCAGGGTGCGATCCACGGTTGCGGAGGAGAAGACGGTAAGAGCGAGGATAGACGGCTCGTACATTACGGACGACGTGGATCTTGTTTTCATAGCGGGAAGCGCGAGCCTCACCCTTTCAGAGATATCGGCGGACAAGGCAACGGTCACGGCCAACGGAACGGATCAGGCGACGATAACGGTCGTTGTCCGGGACGCGTATGGCAACACGGTTCCCGGCAGGGCGGTCGTTCTGGAGATGAGCGGAAGCGGGAATTCGCTTACGCAGCCTGTCGGAGTCACCGGAGCTAACGGAGTGGCGACGGGTACTGTCCGGTCGACCGTTGCAGAGGCAAAGACGGTAAGGGCGAGGATAGACGGCTCGTACATGACGGGCGACGTGGATCTCGTGTTTAATTCGGGGAATGTCGCCTACTTCCTGATCTCACACGATGGCAACGCGGTGGCCGGGATAAGTGAGAACATCAATATCGAAGTCTTCGATATCCATAACAACAAGGTGAATCTGTTCGACGGTATAATCGATGTATACACAAATTCTGCTGAAGAAATCGATATGATAACATGGGGTATAGGCGACGGGGCCGGGTCGATCATAGGCGAATCCGGCGATACCCTGAGATATCAGTTCGCGGCGTCGGATGGCGGGGACGTTACATTAAACATCACGGATAACAGGACCGAAACGATAAGGATTTATTCCTCGATAGGAGGGGTCACCTCGATCTCGGCTTCGCAGCTTGTCGTAGGACATGGAACGGCGGACAGGATATTCGTTATCAGCGGAGACGGGCAGAGGGCCGTAGTGAACACCGCCGTGCCGTCGCCCCTTTCAGTAGGCGTGGAGGACCAGTGGGGCAACAGGGTGGCGGGACAGACCGTTACATTTTCAGTGATCGCTGGAGGCGGATCGATTGATACCGATTTATCGACCGGCGGAATTCAGACAACCGACGTCACGAGCGCGCAAGGAATCGCTTCGTGCGATACCTGGATCCTGGGAACGACGAGCGGTTATCTTTCGGATCGCGCAAGAGCAGCCATCCCCTCCGGGAGCGTCGTCTCGACGGATTTCCTGGCCACGACGGATCACGATGATCTCAACACGGTCGTCCTTGCTCCGGTAAGTTCATTCGTGACGGTCAACAGTTCCACGATAATCACGGCGACTTTAAGAGACCAGTTCGGCAATCTCGTCACCGGGGAGAACCTCACGGTATTCATAAAAGACACTCCCGACGGGAGCCTGGGGCCGGACGGCTCCAATCCGAATCCGACAATATCGCTCGGGCCGGCGATCAGGTCCGGCACAAGCGACAGCACGGGGACGATAACGGTTGTCTACAACGCCCCGGGCTCGGCGGGGATTCAGGACGTGATAGATGCCAATCATGCAGTGATATCGGCGGAAAGCATCGCCGACGTGGCTTATACTTCCGTGGCAAGCGGGGCGACCAAACTGTTGGCGGCTGATTTCAGCAGTGGGAATACCCAGGCCGGGATCACATTTTCGTTCGTTGTAAAGGCCGTTGACAGCAACAACAACCTCGATCCTTCGAACACCAGCCATATCACGATAACGCCGGAAGCCGGGAGCGGGCTGACCTTCAGCCTGACTGATTTCGGGGCCGCGGTAACGGAAGCCGACCTTGCCGGCGGATACGTCACACTGTATTGCAGGGGAACGAAAGCCGGGACATGGACTGTGGATTTAAGCGCGTCGGCCCCGGCGCTTGCCGCCACGAGTTTCGAGACGGGGATAACCGCAAATAATACCGTTCATCATTATGTTTTCGAGACGCCGGCGACGGCCGTCGCGGGGGCTGACTTCCAGATGCAGCTGCAGGCGAAGGACGTATACGGCAACCTCGTGACGACCGCGTCCTATGATATAGGCATAAGAGCCGTTCAGGCAGTCGATACCACGGCGGCCTCGAGCGACGTGATCTCCGTCACTTCAGGATCGATATCAGGCGGAGTCTATTCGGAAGGCAATTTCTCTTATAACAGGGCGGAAGAGATAAGGCTCGAAGTGAGCGACATGGTTTCCACGGTCGTCGGCGTCACCGACGTGATCTCAATCACGCATGCCATTGCGTATCAGATAGTCGAAACGGGCGGTGACAGCACCGGTGTCGCGGCGGGCGATTCGGTGCTCGTTCGCGCGTCTGTATATGACATTTACGGAAACAGGGTCTCGGGCGCCGGCGTGTCGTTCAGCATCCTGGAGGGTGGGGGCGGGCTCGCCGCTTCCCAGAGATTCACGAGAACAGACGGAACTACGTCGGTAAGTTACAGGACGGGAACCGCCGCGGGACTCAACAGGGTCAGGGCGGCAATCCTCGACGGCAACCCTCAGGGCCTCGAGACTCAGACTTATGAGATATACACGGTCCCGGCAGGTATGATTTCATATGTGCTTTTGTCGATAGACGGCAATTCCTTCAGGGCCGGAGAGAATTTCCAGGGTCATGTGGCCGCATATGACCAATTCGACAATCTCATGACAACGGATAATTCCTCCCGCCTCGTCCCTGTAGCCCAGTCGCCTTCGATCGCCTTCGCTCCGGACACTCTGACTCTGTCCGCCGGCGAGGCCGCTTTCACGGCATTCGATACGGTAATGGGTGTCAACCGGATCGCGATCGAATCCGAGACAGGTGTCATTCTCGCTCCGTTCGGAGACCTTCTGACCATCGCCGCGGCGCCGGCCTACCGCCTGGCCAAGGTGAGCGGGGACACAACCGGGGTGATGTCGGGCGACACGACCGAAGTCGTGGTGCGCGTGAAGGATTATTACGGAAATCCCGTCGCCGGGGAGATAGTCAGATTCAACATCAAAAGCAATCTCGGCGGCGCTCCGGCGCTGATAGACGATATCGGGGCGCCCGGAGACGGAATTGTTACGACAAATACATCCGGTTACGCCGACTGCCGCCTGGTCACCGACACGAATACCGGAACGAACTTGGTGGAGGCGACGATCCTCGACGGAGAGCCTGCGGAGAGGGAGAGGGTGGAATTCTCGATACAAACCTCGGCGGGGAACATCTCGAGGTATCTTCTCACCACGGGAAGTTATTCGAGAAAAGCCGGCGAGCATTTCGACGTGGATATCGTCGCCTATGACCTCAACGGCAACATCGCGTATGGTGATTTCACGACCGTCATTCAGCTTGGGAGCAACGGCACCGCGGTATGGGATTCAAATCCCGTCACCCTGTCGAATGGGTCGGTAACCGTGGGGGTGGTGGAGACGCTGGCCGGCGAGCTGGTGCTTTCAGCCGAAACATTCGGGGGCGGCGCCCTAAGTTACGCCGACACGATAACGATAATGCCGGAAGTACCGTTCGGTGCGATTAACATATCGTCGGTGGTTCCGGATACGATAACCGCCGACGGCGACAGCCGGTGCGCCATTACCACGGGACAGATACTGGATCAGTACGGGAATATCGTCGAACGCAGGTCGAAAATAACGGTAACGCCGTCCGATGGAACGGTGGCAAGCGACGACATGGATCCCGCCATGAGCGGCGTTCAGAGAGAGACAGCGCTCAACGGCGTTGTTTCGGTTTTCATTGAATCGTCCGCATCGCCCGGCAACGTGACCGTTGGGTTCACCAGCGTCGAGGGAAGCGCCACCGGAAACGCTTCAATCGTTTTCGCTCCTCCCCCGGTGTGCGAATATGACGGATTCATCTCGCCGCGCTATATCGTGCCGGGAACGGGCGCCGCGTTCGAATTCCGCGTGAGAAACGCGAGCGCGACGGGATTGTACATAGGAACGGCGACCCGCATCTCGTTCAACGACGGGATTGGGCACACATATTCGGCCGCACTGGCGGCGCCTGTATTTCTCGGTTCGATGAGCTCGACGGTACTCTTGTTTCAGGAGGAGACGGTTCCGGCGCAATTTCTTGGCGGGACATATACCCCCGAAGTGAGGATAGCGGGGACGGATCTTTATGGAGCCCAGTACAGCGCCACGATAAACGGCGGGACGAATTCCGTGACCGTCACGAATGTGGAAATTACGCGCGTCACGGCGTTCAAGTCGGTTGTCAGCAGGGGCGAAACGACCGAGGTGGGGGTCTCTGTCAGGAACGGCGGAGGCAGCCCGATAAGGCTCGAAAACGTCAACCTGAGCTTCGCCAAAGGAGATTACTCCGTGGCCGCCGGGACGGTTCCGTCTCTTCCCGACACGATCCTTCCGGGACTTGAAAAGACATATATCCTGAGCGTTACGGTGCTCCCGTATTGCGCGACGGGTATGGACACCATAGACGCCAGCGTGCACGCCGCCGTAAACGGCAGCAACGTTTACGATTATTCGGCGGGAGCCAACAAGGCCGCCTGGCTTGTGCAGTCCGCGGCCTCAATTTCCTATGTTAGCGGGTCCCTGTCGCCTTCAGTCGTATCGGCGGGGCAGGACCAGGCGTATTCGATCGGAATGCTGAATTCGGGACAGGCCCCCGTCATACTGGAGGTAACCGAAACATATCTCACATTTACCGATGGAGCCGAGACCTTTACCGCCCGGCTGGGCGAGCAGGCCGCTTTGCCCGGCAATGCGAACTCGACGATATTATTCCCGGCTGCCAACGTCCCGGTATCGATGGCATACGGTAAACACGGCGTGACGGTGAGGCTTTACGGCAGCGAAAACGGGGCGCCTTTCGACACGAGCATCGTCCTGGCCGATTCGGCGGAGGTGGTTGCTCCGGCCGACCTTCAGTACGTCGCCTCTTCGCTCATGCCCTCCATAGTAAGCAAAAACAGTTCTGTTTCGTTTAAAATTGATCTCATGAACACCGGAGGGGCGATAGTCGATATCGCGCCTTCCTCTTCGTTCATCACGTTCACTGACGGAGTAAACGTTTATACGGCCGCCGTCGACGGCGAAAGATCGGATCAGGTTCTCCCGGGCGTAAACACGATCTGGTTCAAATCCGTAGTAGTAAGGAACGGTTTCGCAACAGGCAGTTATACGCCTTCGGTTCACATAGAGGGGTTTGAAAACGGCATCGCGTTCGCCGCCGACCCGGTCGTGACGGACGACGTGTCGGTCCAGGAACCTTCGCAGCTCGCGATCAACAGCATCGATGTCATTCCCTCGAACAGGATGACGGCCGACCAGTCCCAGGCGAGGCTGGCCCTGGTGCGCGTCGAGAACAACGGGGAAGCGACCGTCAGGCTGGACAGCCTCTCGGTAAGGTTGTTCATCGGCGGGGATCCGGTCTCGGATGAATTCGTCATAACACCGGTTTCATTCGAGGCGGGAGCGGAATATCTCGCAGGGGGCCAGCTTGACAGCTTCATCATGATGATGGCGGACGAGCCTTCCAACGCCATGACGACCGGAGTGGTAACGGTCGAAGCCACCGTGTGGGGCACCGATCTTAACAGCTCCGCAATCCTGATCGCGACGACCGAGTACGGCGGGAAGGGGAGTTTCCTGGTGCAGAGCCCGGCCGATCCGGTCGTTTCGTCGCTAACGGCGTCCGTCGAGAAGGCGACCGTTTCCCAGACGAACGATTGGACCGTGGAGGTCACGCTGGAGAACAGGGGCGAGTCGGATCTTAACATCGAGCTCAACCCGTCAGTGACGCACCTGACCTTCTCGACATCGGGAGATTTCTCCGTGATATATCCAGCCGGCCTGGAAGGCGGCGGAACGGTCCTGGAGGGCAAATCGACAGACAAGCTGATATTCACCATAGACAGGACCGGGTCGACACCGGGCCCGTGCACTATTAATATCACGGTGGCATCCGAGGAAATTAACAGCGGGCGGGTTCTTCCGCCTCTCACGGCCTCAGTGGGAACAACCGCTGAAGTTATGGTGGAAGAGGCTGCCGCCCTCGCGATAACCGGCATTACGCCGCTTCAGAATCCAGTTACGATCAATCAGTCACGAGAGTGGCAGATCGACATGGAGATAACGAATACGGGCGGGGCCTCGCTGATTCTGGACCTCGCCGACCACGATTCGACCGGCATAGACATTCCAGGCGGTTCCGGTTTCATCTTCGAATATCCGGGACAGCTCCTCGGCGGGGGAACCTCTCTCGATCCGGGGCAATCCGGAATATTGAGATTCGGGGTTTCGGTGACCGGCACCGTGGCAACGGGCGTGAACGCAATCACGGGAAGGATAAAGGGGACCGAAGTCAACAGCGGCAACCCCGTGTTCGCGGAAATCGACGAAGCCGCGAGCACATTCGAAGTGGAGTTCGACGCTCTCCCCGAGCCCGCGTATGTTGAGGCCAGCCTCAGGCCAGTCTCGGCGAGCAGCGGGACCGGAATAGTGCCGGAGCTGGAGATTTCCAGCGGCGATCCGGAACACTCGACACTTGTGCTCGATCGCGCCAGGACAGTCGCGTGGTTCGGGGACGCCGACGGCGACACCCTCCGGGCCGCCCTGTCGCAGTCATCCGTGAATCTGCTGCCCGGCGGTTCTTCCGCGGCGCTCATATTCGATAGGGTGATCATCGATACGGATATCGCGTGGCAAAGCTATACCGTGGGAATTCATCTGGAAGGCGTCGAAAACGGGAATCAATTCGAAATCGACCTCGATTCCGCGCCGGACGTGATAACGATAGAGGAAGCGCCGCAGCTGAGCATTGTAAGCATCGACGTTCCGGCCAGCGTGACCAGGGTATCCCAACCTCCGTGGGAGGCGAGGATGATCCTGCATAATAACGGCGAGGCGTCGGTGGAGATCGACGTCGATCCGGCGGACACCTGGATATCGTTCTCCATCGCGGGGATCGGAGACAGGACCTCGGAATACGCGATGATATGGCCGGATCGCCTTCAGCAGAGCGGAGATCTCGTTCTCGCGGGAGGCAGTACGGACACCCTCGTGTTCACCATTTCGACCACCGGCTCCACGGCGGGAACGGCCATAATTAACGGAAAGGTCACAGCCACGGACATAAACAGCTCCGAGACGGTGACGGACGATACATACACGGGGGGCGGCAGCTACATGTTCGTGCAGAACGCGGCCCTGCCCGTTGTGCTTTCCTCTCTCGCAAGCCGCGACTTCGTCACATCGGGCCAGACGACCCCGTGGACGGTGACGCTGCACGTGCAGAACCAGGGCGGGGCCACGATGACCCTTGAGCCCGACAGCACATATCTTTTCGCCGATTACGCGCTCGCCGTTCCTTCTCCTCCGTCGATGTTCGTGGAGGGCGGCGGCAGCCTTGCGGCCGGCGAATCGAAACATCTGGTCTTCAATATCACCCAGACCCCCGTGATAGAAACGGGATATGATCTCGATATAGACGCCAGAACGGGTTTCTTCGAGGATAACAGCGGGGCGTTTCTGCGGTACGATACCGGCGAATCCGGAACTGGGGGTACCTCGGTGCGGGTTCAGGCGCAGGCCGATCTGCGGATCGCGCGGCTGGTCGGTGTCCTTCCGAATCTTCCGAGGGTAAACCGCGGGCAACGGTTCCCGATCGTGGTCGAGATAGAAAATAACGGAGAAGCGACGGCCGGTCAGGTGAATATAGGGCTTGCCGGGGACGGAAGCTCAACGGTGGAAAATTCGCCGCTGACGATTGTTTCCTTGCCGGGCTTCGAGTCCGCCACGGATACCTTCCAAGTTACGGCCGCCGATATCGAGGGGATGGAGACATTCATCGCCGATCTTGTTTCGGCCGTCGATGTGAACTCGGGGCAGGAGGGGTTCTATTGTCCTGTCGCCGGCCACGGACGCGTCGGAAACGATCCGCATAGAGAATCCCGCCGACCTTGAGATCGTCTCGATCCTGCCTTCGCAGAGCGGCGTAAACGCAGGGCAGACGGTCGACTGGACGCTGAAAGTGGAGCTGCGAAACGGGGGCGGAGCTCCGGCGACGCTCGTGCCGCCCGCCGCGGGGGACCTTTCATTCAGGCTCGACGCCTCGTTCCTCGCTGATTATCTGGTTCTCGCCCCTGCGGGATTCGCGTCGGGCGCCGCGGATTTCACGCTCGAGTCGGGCGAGTCGGATTCGCTGATTTACGTCGTATCGTCGACCGGCATCGATACCGGGCTGGTTGATATCGGCGTATCGTCGACATGGTCCGACGGGAACGATCCGGCGGCCGGAAATTCCGTCTCCTCCGGAGCGGCGCAGATACACGTAAAGGAGCCTTCCGGGCTGAGGATCACTTCGGTGACGAGCGACGCGCCGAATAGTGCGAAGTTCCCCAACACCTCGATAGTGAATGTCATGCAGCAGTTCCGTATCAACGTCCGCGGTGGAAAACACCGGCGGGGACGATCTGGAACAGGTCGAAGTCTCGCTGACGTCCAACGGGCCGGCCGCGATTTCGACGATAAATGAGACGAACGAACTTCCCTCGGGCTCCAGCGGAGATTTCGTTTTCGAGGTCAGTTCGGCTGCGGTGGGCGTGGAGATATTGACGGCCGCGATACAAAGGGCTGTTTCAGTGAATACCGGCCAGGAAGTGCCGCCCATACAGGCCGTGGAATCGACGGAGAACCTTCAGGTTCAGATTGCCGCGGTGCTCTCGTGCGACATGTCGATCACATCGCCGCAGGGCGCGGTGGACGACACCGTTTCGGCGGGCCAGATGTTCGAGTTGACGGCGATCGTGTCGAACCTCGGGGAGGCCTCGGACGACGGTTCCGGTCGGCTCACTCTCGATCTTCCCTCGGGTTTCGGCAGGGCATATCCCGATGCCGATTCCCTGGTGAGGTCCTTCTCGATGGGAGACGAGATCGTCTGGACGATAATCGCGCCATCGGCGCCTTCAACGGTTCCGGCGCAGCCGGTCGTATCGATCAGCCGCGTGCCGAGGGATATCAATATCGGGACGACGGCTTTCGTTCAGAAGGCGTCGGACGGGATTTACGTCGTGACGGAGGAAGCGGCAGGATCGCAATCATGCGGTCTGCTCCTTGCGTCGCCGAGCGGAGCGACCGACGGGATATTGTCGACGGGGCAGGAATTCGTCATCATGGGCTCCTTCACCCCCTCGGCCAATTCGGCGCTCACGTGGGCGGAGCTCTCGGTTCCGGCCGGATTCACGATAACGGGAGACGCCAGGCGGCAGACCGGAGACGGCGGCGGGCTCGAGATTCAGGTCGAATGGACCGTGAGCCGCGTCCGCTTCCCCGGTATCGGGCGCGCAGGCGGTCATGTCCACCGGCGGGACCGACCTCAATTCGGGCCTTCAATTCTCCGGCTGCTCCGGAATGGTGGAGTTTTCAGTCGTGGAAAAGGCGTCGCTCGTTCTCGAAGCCTTCATATCGGGCCCGGATCAGGCCCTCGATGGGAATCTTTCGGTGAATCTGCCGTTCACGATCGAGGCGGTCGTTTCGAACGAGGGTGTCGCCGGCATCGACACGGCCGGCGCCAGGCTCGAGATCGTCCTTCCCGCCGACGCGGGATATGCCATCGATAACGGCGGGACGTATCAGGAAACCGTTCTATCCGGGCGTGCCGGTGGTCTGGAACCTCAGGGCGCCTTCGACGATCACGCCGCCGAGAATAATCAACGTGCGATTCGGCGAACCCGCGGCGCTCGACGAAAACAGCAGGATGCCGGCCGAGGTGGTCACCGGTGATGTGCCGATCGGCGTCTCCACGGAGGCGGGATCGATATCGATGCTGAATATATCCTCGATGGACACGATTCCTCCATACGTCGTGCCGCAGGGGGCCGAGGACGTCCCGGTCCTGAAAGTCGTTTTCAAGAACAAGTCGGCTTTCACGGCGGGGCTGGATACGCTTTACGTCAGCGTTCAGGACGGAAGAGGCAACAATTACAGCAGTCCCGTCCAGATATGTAGATTCCATCGAATTGATGAGCGGCGAAACAATCATGGGCTCCTCGGCCGTCGGCGCGGTCAACCCGGTGCCGCTTTACATTCTGCATGAATTCACGATTGAGCCGTCGCAGGAGGACACACTGCTGCTCAGGATCGATCTCGCCGACGGCGCCCCCGAGGGGAGGCTCGGCATAGCACTGGCCAGAAGCGCCGATGTCGTGTTTTCGATCGGAACGGAGCGCAGCCCTGTGGGCGTCATGTGGGACGGCGACGGCGGCGATATCGCCGGCCATTTCAGCACCGGGCCGTTGTCGGTGATGAGTTCCGATTTCGAGAGCTACGTGCACAACTATCCGAATCCATTCAGGGCCGGATCGGAAACGACAAGGATTACCTATTATCTTACCGAGAACTCGAATGTCAGCATAAACATTTACGACATGCTGGGGATCCTCGTCTGGAGGAAGGAAATGAAGGCGGGACAGGCCGGCGCGACCGGAGACGCCGGCGGCACCCTGTGGGAGATCGAATGGGACGGCAGGAACGGGCGGGGAGAGGTTGTGCGAAACGGCGTTTACATGTGCAAACTGCAGGCCGGTTCCAGGTCGGTGATATTCAAGATCGCCGTCGCGAAATAGAGTGAAATATGAGTAAAGCGGTTAAAATATTCATTGCTTCGCTGGCCCTTCTCGGCTGGGCATTCGCGGCGAACGCCCAGGAAGGGGCGGGCGGCACCCGTTCGATATTCACCCTCGGAGCGGGTTCGAAAGCCATTTCGATGGGGGGAGCCTTCTCCGCGACGGGCGACGACCCGTCGGTTCTCTATTACAATCCCGCTGCCATGAAACTCAACCCCTATCCGGCGGTGATGGCGAACCATATACAGCTCTTCTCCGGATTCAGCGACGCCGGCTACGATTTCATCGGGCTTGTATATCCAACGTTGTCCGCCGGGGCGTTCGGGCTGGGATTCATGACGGCCGGGACGGGCGGAATAAGGGAATTCGACAGTTACAGCGTGGAGACCGGAGAGATTTCCTACAGGGAAAGCCAGGCGATCCTCGCGTACGCTTTCGATCTGCCCTGGACATTCCTGGGAAGGTACACGATCGGCTCATCGGTAAAGGTCCTCAATCAGAGCGTGGGGGATTTCTCGGACATGGGCACGGGCGCCGATCTGGGATTGCTCTTCAGGCAGGATTTCATAAAAGGGCTTGTGCTCGGATGCAATATCCAGGACGTCGTCGGGGCCAGAACGAAACTGGTCTCCGTGTCAGATCAGGTTTACAGGACGATAATGATCGGAGCCGGATACACGCGCAGGATGGGAAACGGCTCCTCAATCAGCGTTTCCGCGCAGATAGACATGCCTGAGAGGGCCGACAAGGATCTGCGATTCGGCACCGAATACAACTTCAGGAATATCGTCAGCGTGCGCGCGGGATTCGATTCCGAATCGATAACGGCGGGGATAGGATTCGGGTGGAACAGGTACAGGGGAGACTACGGTTTCTTCTCGCGGGAGGAGGCCGGAAGCTCGCACCCGTTCTCCATTCTCGCGAGGATCGGCACGTCGATCGAGGACAGGATGCTGATCGAGGAGCAAAGGAGAAAGGCCGAGGAGGAAAGGATCATAGCGGGAATCTTCTCCTCGAGGGTCGCCAGGCATATCGAATCCGCCCGCGGTTACAGGGACTCGGGGGAGCCGGAGAAGGCGCTCGATGAAATCAAGATCGCCCTTGAATACGATCCGACTAACGCCGAGGCATCGGCGATGATGGCCGAGGTGGAAAAGCGGATATTGGATCTGCAGACCGAGAGATCGATGAGACGCGGAGAAATCCGTCCTGATAAACCAGTATTTCGGCGAGGGTCTTCGCCATTACAGCGGAAACGAATATATACTGGCGAGGGCCCAGTGGCTCGCCGTCCTTGAAATCGATCCCGAAAACCAGGACGCAAAGGATTACCTCGCGAGAACGGAGGAAAAACTCGGGGAGCAGATGGGCCATCACTCCGCCGCCGCCAGAGCCCACGAGCAGAACGGAAGCTTCGCGTCGGCCATCGGCGAATGGAACGTCGTCAGAACCATCGATCCGGACAACTTAGAGGCGATAGAGTCCATAAGAAGGATAAACGCCCGCATGGAGGAGCTCGACAGGAACTACCGCGCGGCCGACCGCAGGCTGAGAACCATAGATTCGTTCGAAGAAGCCCTGAAGGCATACAGCGAAGGGCGTTATGCCGACTCCGCCGCGCTTTTAAGGAGGATACTCGAGCAGCAGCCGGATTACGCGGAAGCGCGCGATCTCCTCAACAGGGTTCAGAGGAAACTCACCCCTCTCAGCGACGCGGAGAAGGAAGAGATAAGGCAGATGTACATACAGGGAATGAAACATTTCACGCAGAGAAACTATTCCGAAGCCATCGAGATATGGAAAAAGATACTCGAAATCGATCCTGACAACGAGAGCGTGAGCAAGAATATCGAAGACGCGAGGCAGCGGCTGGAGAAGACCGGTTCCCTGGAGGGCGAATAGTTGAAAGAAACGCTGCTGAAGGAAAAGAAAACATTCAATCTGGAAATCCCGGCGGACGAGAACAACCTCAGCGAGGTGAGGGATTTCATCGCCGACGTGTGCAGGCAGGCAGGTTTCTCCAAACGGGAGACGAACAACACCAAGCTTGCGATGGACGAAGCCTGCACCAATATCATAAAGCACGCCTACAAGGATTCCGCGGGGAGCATAAGGATAGAGGTCAACGCATACCCGGGCAATATCGAGGTCTATATATTCGACAAGGGAAAGACCTTCGAATGGGCCAATATCAAGGATCCGGATCTTCAGCGTTACGTGGAAATCGGAAAAAAGGGCGGTCTGGGAATATACCTGATGAACCGCCTGATGGACGATCTCGATTACAACTCTTCGCCCGAAGGAAACAAGCTTTACATGGCCAAGCGGTCGGAGGGTTCGGCCGCCCTCGCGCGCACACCGCTCTTCACTTCGATAAAACCGAGATGGACGGCCACTCTCCGGTTCAAATTCGCCCTGAGGGCCGGCATGGGCCTTTTCGGCCTGATCCTGTTTCTGGGGATCGTGCAGTACGTGAACCAGACCAGGGACGTGGAGGCTCAGAAGAGACAGGCATGGACGGCGATGAGGGATCTCGCGCGCACGCTTGAATCGAAGAGCGAAAGCGCGATGGTGCTCGAGGATCTCTACGATCCCAAGTACAGGGAGATAAACGATTTCATTCAGGACAGGATCGTGAGGATGCCGGAGATTCTCTACGTGAGGATCGTCAACGGGGACGGTGTGGTGGTCTCTTCGAGCGTTCTCGAGGAATTCCAGCAGATTTACGGGATAACCGGGGAGAAGAACGAGATACCCAACACGGGCAGATGGTTTTCGTTGACCGATTCAATAGGGAGGTCCGTCGAGGAATTCCATTATCCGGTGGAGATATCGAACAGGGAAAGCGTCAAAACCATTTCGCTGGGCCGCGTGATACTGGGCGTGTCGACGGCGGCGATAAACGAACGCGTATCGGATTTGAGATTTAAGACGATATTGATCCTCGTTGGGATATTCATCGTGGGGCTCGCGCTGATCTACCTCCTCATCTCCGTATTCGTCAAGCCGATCCAGGATCTTACCGACGGCGTCAGGGCGATAGGGGAGGGGGCGCTCGTGGACGGAATCCACATAGACGGCCCGGAGGAAATCGGGGCGATAGCGAGCGCGTTCAACGAGATCACGGCGAAATTCCGCGACGCGCAGAAGAACGTCGTCGAGCAGGAACGCCTCCAGAAGGAAATGCAGGTCGCGCAGGAGATCCAGCATTCGCTTCTTCCGAGCAAGGTCCCGCAGATCAGCGGTTATGACATAGCGAGCCTTTACAGGGCCGCGAAGGAAGTGGGCGGCGATTATTACGATTTCGTTTCGGTCGGCGAAGATTCACTGGGGGTCGTCGTGGCCGACGTGTCCGGGAAGGGCGTCCCGGGATCGCTGGTCATGACGATGATCAGGACCGCGCTAAGGATGGAGGCGAGGGGAAGCCTGTCCGCCGCCGAGGTGATGTCCAGGATGAACGATTTCGTCACCGAAGACATGAAGAAGGGCATGTTCGTCACCATCTTCTATCTGATCCTGGATTCGAAGAACAGGATCATCAGTTACGCCAGCGCGGGCCATAACCCGATGATCCTTTTCAGGGCGGAGACGGACGAGACCTTCTTCCTGAATCCCCGCGGGTTCCCCGTCGGGATAAGCCTTCCCGACGACACCTTGTTCCGCCGTTCCATCGACGTCGAGAAGATAAAACTCAAGAAGGACGACATGCTGGTCATATATACCGACGGCGTGACCGAGGCGATGAACGAGGCGAGGCAGCAGTACGGGGAAGACAGGCTCATCGAAATCATAAAGAAAAACGGCAGGCTCACCCCCGAGCAATTTATGGACTCTTTGAACGACGACATAAAGGTGTTCACCGGCGATTATCCTCAGAACGACGATATCACGGTCGTGGCAATCAAGGAAAAGCTGATGGCGGACGACGTTCTCTTCGGGATCCGCAAGAAACTCCTGGATCTCGTCGAGATAGAGGGCCAAAGCGTGGCCGAAGCCTGCCAGCTCATGAACGTGTCGCCCTCGACGTATTACCGTTACAAGAAACGGCTTGCAGAGCTCGGCGACCGGGGTTTGAAGAACAAGACTCTCAGGCAGGAAGACGAGATAAGGCGGGTCAGCATAGAACAGCGAAAACAGCTTCTCGCCATAATCAAAAACAACCCGAAGCTCGGCGCCAAACGACTGACGGCGGTGTTCAACGAGGACAAAGAGGACAGGAACAGGCTCAGCCAGTCCCTCGTGTACGACGAGCTCAAACGCATGCGCCTGAACACGTATGAAAAGAGGCTCGAATACCTCAGGCGAAACAGATTCATCTCCGAGAAGGAATACCAGGAACTGCTCGCGGCGCCTCAGGCCAGGGTCCCATCCGTGGCGGCCGACGAATCGGGCGCGGGCGGGCAGGACCTGGATCTTGCCGGTGCGGCCGGGGAACCGGGGTGGACGAGCTGCTTGAAAAGGCCGTTTCCGGAGCCGGCGAAAACGGCGCCGGAATCGAAGCGCCGAAGCCCGGCGGGCAATTCGAGCCTGCCGCCGATGAGATGGAGACGGCGGCCGGCTACGTGGATCGGGACGCGGCGGTCTCGAAATCCGGCCTGAAGCCGCCGTCGGACGGGGAAAAAGGCGAGCTGGGCAGGATAATGGACGATATCCTGAATGCCGGGGAAATCGAAGGCGGGATCGGCAGGATCGAGCCGGTCGAATACCCGGGCGGCATAATCGTCCTTCGGATAGCGGGGCATCTGGACTCGTCGTCCGCCGCCGATCTCGAGAACATTCTGGAGAGCGTATATGAATACGGCGTCCGAAAAATCATCGTGGATCTCGGCGACGTATCCTATATCAGCAGCGGAGGCTGGGGAATATTCACCGGCAGGGTCAAATCGCTCAGGGAGGGCGAGGGGGATGTCGTCCTCGCCGGAATGTCTCCCGAAGTGTTCGACATCTACGAGCTCCTCGGGTTCCGGGATATCATAATGCATTTCCAGAAGGTCGACGAAGCGATCGAATTCATCTCCCTGCCGTTTGAGACCAGGAGAAGAAACTCGACGAAATAAACCGGATAAGGGCTCAGTGAAAAGGTTCTGGAGCACAGGGTGAAGGTGGAGGATTCCCCGGGTACGGAAGAAGATGAGAAACTGCCGTGGACGCCGCTCGCGATAGAGGCCGGCACCGTGGGAGGGAATGGAGAGATAACGGTGCTCAGCCTTGCCGGAGTCATAGACACCGTGAGCTGCATGAAGCTCAAGGAGGTCATGGACGGGCTGATCGACGGAGGAAAGGTGAAGCTTGTCGTCGACATGTCCAGGGTGGAATATGTCAGCAGCGCCGGCTGGGGCGTTTTCGCATCGAGGATGGACGAGGTAAGATCGAAGGGCGGAGACATCAGGATTTTCGGCATGGATCCGGAGGTCGACAACATTTTCCATCTGCTGGGCTTCGACGTGATAATGAGGTCTTTCAGCATAATGGCCGAGGCAATAGAGGACTTCCCGCTGGATGTCGCTCCGGCGACGATGAGTGCCGATTCCGTCCGGTATCAGGCCCCGGCCCCGCCCCCTTCCCGCAAACGGGGCGAAGCGCCGGCCGTCAAGGATGCGCCGCCGGCCGGGAGCGCGCTGACACTGGTGGCTGAAAGAAGGATCGTTTCGGGAAAGGTCTCCATGATCATCCTTCTCGGCGGGGCGATCGACGCAGCGACGACCGAACAATTCGAGATCGCCTTCGAGGAATGCGTCGCCGAAAAGCCCGAATTACTGATCGTCGACCTCTCGGACATCGTCTATATCAGCAGCAGCGGATGGGGCGTCATCATAAAGTACATGCAGAGGATGACGGATCTTTCCGGCCGGATCGCCCTCAGCGGGATGTCTCCCGCCATCCTGAGGATATTCAGGGATCTCGGATTCGAGCCGCTGCTCAGGCATTATCTGACGGCCGAGAGAGCGCTTGAAGAACTATCATCCCCTTCGCTCGTGGAATTTGGATCTGATGAGTGGACGAGTACTCCGCCTTCCTCCCGGGCGGCTGTGAAAGATGGCGGACCGGAGGCCCCGGCCGAAGCTGAAGAAGCCTCCGGGGGCGGGGAAGAGCCTCACGAGGGACGGGATCTCGCCGGGCGGATCGAAACGCCATCCGTAACAATGTCCGGCGTCAAGCCCCTGGTGGATACTCCGCTGGAAAAGGCCGATCATATCGAGGTGGCCTTCGATCTGGAAAACAGGCAGGAAGAGGTGGAAAGGAAGGATGTGAGGATAAGGAGAATGGGTTGGAAGGAATATGGGAAAAAGCTTGCCGTTAAAAACAAGACGGACAAGGGACAAAACAACGGGGAAGACGGGGACTGACACGATATGAAACGTTTTGCTGTAATGACGATGAAGGGCGGCACGGGAAAAACGACGACTGCGGTCAGCGTGGCCCACGGTCTTTCCCTGAGCGGGAGGAAGGTCCTCCTCGTGGATTGCGATCCGCAGAGAAATTCGGCGATCTCCTTCGGCGTCGCGTCGGACAGGGGGCTGAACACCCTTCTTTCCACGGGCGACGTGGAAATAATGCAGGTAAGGGAAAATCTCTTCCTCATTGATTCGGGAGGGCGTAAACTGGTGGAGGTGGAACTGGCTCTGAGCCATCAGGAGAACAGGGAAAACAGGATGAAAGACGCCCTTAAACATCTCAAGGGATGCGATTATGTGATCTGCGACTGTCCGCCGTCGATGAACCTGATAAACGCGAACGTCCTGTCCTTTTGCGACGAGGTCATCGTTCCGGTGTCCATGGATTACCTGTCACAGGAGGGGGCCCGGCAGACGATGGAAGTAATAGATGACATGAAATGGTTAACTAAGGATATCAAAATAAAATACAGGATATTAGCCACCTTCTTCGATTCCCGCACGAGGGTGTCCGGCATGGTGCTGGAAGAGATAAGAAAACAATTCGATGGCAGAATTTATGACACCGTAGTCAGGGTGAACACCTCGCTTCGCGAAGCGCCAGGGTCGAAAAAGACGATCTATGAACATGCCCCGCTTTCCAGGGGGGCTTTCGATTATTATAAATTGACGGAGGAGATCATGTCCTCGGTCGAGATGGCGGACAGAAACCATTCGGGGTAGGGGCATCCGTCGATCGTATCGCCGCTTCTCGGAAGACGGCCAATAACCGCTGGAGGAAGAAATCTTGGACGGTCTTGAATTGAGGGAAGAGATTCGGCACTCGGGAGCCGTCTATTTTCTGCAGACGAGCCTTGCCGGCGAAGGCAGGCATATCCAGAGCTCCTTTTTCCGCGACGGCGCCGTATTCGACACGGTACTCCGCGGGTTGAACGGCATGGTGTCGCCTGAAGGGATCAACGATCTCACAAAAGCTTTTCATGTTCAGAATAAAAAGCGGTTTCAACTGCTGCTGGACGTACGCGGGAAGATCAGGCATTCGAAAGACCCGGCCGCGCACCTCAAGTTGGCGAGGGCCCTTTCGGCTCGTAATCTGCATTCCGAGGCCATAGCCGAAGCGGAAAGCGCCATAGAGAAGGGCGCCAGGGATTCAGCCCCCCATATCGTGGTGGCGGAGTCGCTTTATAAAATGGAGAATTATGACGGCGCGCTCGTCTCCATCAGAAAGGGCATTGAAATCAGCCCCGATTATCCGGATCTCCATAATCTTCTCGGCAGGATATACCTTAAGCAGAGGAAATGCCGCGAAGCCGTGGAGAGTTTCAGAAGGGCCCTGACCCTGAATCTGTATTACGGGGAGCCGTATCTCAACCTCATTAAAGCCTATATCCTGAACAGCATCATCAAACAGGATTACGAGATTTCGAAGGATCTCGACGAGAAATTCGATTTCAATATCAAGCGCGCGATGCAGCTTAATTCCTTCCTCGACGCGGGGAAGGTGGAGCAGGCGAGGGCGTTGTTCAATGAAGACAGGCTCGATGAGGCGCTTGAAGTCATCGAGGGGCTTAACGTCACTCCCCTGAAGGCGACGGCCGAGGATGTGATTCTGGAACTGTATCTGACCCTTCTGCAGGGGACGGATAAGATCCCCGAGGATGAGATAGAACGGCACCTCGATACGATGCGGCAGGTGGTCGACCAGAATCCGGCCTTCGCGGACGCGTATAATTCGCTCGGAATACTTTATGCCGCAAAATGCAAGATTCTCATGGACAGGGCGTCGGAGGCGTTCAGGAAAGCTTTGGAAATAAATCCGGACTATGAGAAAGCAAAGAAGAATCAAAGGCTTACGGAGAACGACCGGCAGGGGGTTTTTATTCTTTTAAAGGCCTTGTTGGACTGAAGTTTGCTATGATAAGGCCAGGCAGCAACTAAAAGGATAACCTGGGAATGGATAAACTTCTCATTCAGGAAGAATGGATCGACGACATAGTCCTGCTGAAGATCGACGGCCTGGTCGATTCCGGAACGTCGCAGCTCATGGAGGACAAGTTCAACGAGCTGATCGCGAGGGGACATGTCAAGATTGTGGCGGACCTTGAGAAGGTGGATTACATAAGTTCCGCCGGGTGGGGTATTTTTGTCGGGGAGATCAAGGGGATCAGAAAGAAAAACGGCGACATCAAGCTCGCGCGCATGCGGCCTGATGTCAGAGAGGTTTTTGACCTGCTCGAGTTCAACGCGTTGCTGACTCCCTATAATTCGAGGGATGAGGCTGTGGCCGCGTTCAACGAACAGGAAAACAAGGAATTAACCTGATAAGGATCAAGGGGGCTGTGAAGTGATGAACGACATCAGCATTTCTTTTTCAAGACCCGAAGACAATCCGGAAGTATCGGTGATCTCCGTGAGGGGATACGTCGACACGACGACATCCTCGGAACTGGAAGAAAGCCTTAAGAGGCTCTTGAGAAAAGGCAGATACGATATCGTCATAGACCTCGGAGCGGTTAATTATATCAGTTCCGCGGGCTGGGGCATCTTTATCAGCGAGATAAAGGAAATACGCGAAAACGGCGGTGACCTGAAGCTTGCCGCGATGATAGGCGACGTGTACGAGGTTTTCGAACTGCTCGAGTTCCAGACGATTCTCGAGAGTTTCGATACGGTCGAACAGGCCGTCGCCAGTTTCGGCAAATACGAGAAATCGTCGCCCGACAACCACGAATCACAGATCAAGACGTGATCGCCCGGAGGACGGCTCCGCGACGGGCGCATTCATACCCTTCATCATTGCCGCGAAGAGAGGCATGGCGCCTCTTTTCGGCGCGCGCCGAAAGCCTCATCGGGCGCCCGCTTCCGCTTCATTGTTCAACGCGCAGGAACTTTAATCCATCTGCAGCGTTTCAACAGGGTAAAGACTCCGCGGGTTGACCGCGCGATCATCTTCTCCTTGAATCCCGTTTCCTGCCGGCGTACAATCGCCGCAGAGAGGACGGCATCCCATGAACGGCGTGAACGGCGGCATCATATCGGGTCTCTCCATCCAAAGCGTTGCCGCGGGCGTCGCCGTCGTGCTATTTTCGGCGATCCTGTACAGGAAAACCTGGCCTCCGGCGTCGCTTTCGAGGAGGGTCCTTCTCGGCGCGCTCCGCGCCGCCGCCTTTCTCCTTCTTCTGATCTTCATCGTCAATCCTCTTTTCGTCTCGGTGGCGTCCGAAACCAGAAGGCCTGTCCTGCCCGTTATGCTCGACGTGTCGCGAAGCATGGGGATCGCCGATAAAAACGGCAAAACGAGAATCGAAGCGGCCGTGGAGGCGTCCCGCCTGCTGCCGGAAATCTTCGAAGGGGCCGACGTCAGGATTATACCGTTTTCGGCGGGGGTTATGCCCGACTCCACGGAAGGCGGCGAATACCGGGCGACCGGGGAGGGGACCGATATCGTCGGGGCGGTGATGTCGGTATTGGGCCGGTTTCAGTCCGAGAACCTCCGGTCCGTGATCGTGATATCGGACGGCAGGGTGACGAGGGGGATGAAATCGCCTCCGGGCGCCTTCAAGGTCCCGTTGCACCTTGTCGCGGCCGGGGAGCAGTGCGGAAAGCCCCGACATCAGGATAGACGATACGATCTACGAGAGAACCGCGCCGGTCGGCACGCGGCTCGAAATCGAAACGATCGTCAGCGTCGACGGGGCGGCCGGCGATTTCGTGATGGTCGAGCTGCTCGAGGGCGGCCGGGTCGTCGATTCCCGGAGGATCGACACGGACGGCGTGAAAGGCGTATACGGCGCGGCGCTCCGTTACACGCCGCAATCGGAGGGGGAGCACAGGCTGACGGCGAGGGCGTCGGGAGGCATCGACGAAAAGATAAAGGAAAACAATTCCGCGAGACTGCGGATCACCGCGCTGAAGGACAAAATCGATATCCTGATGATCGACAGGCATCCGGACTGGGACATGGCCTTCATCAAGGGGATCGTGAAGCGCTCCGAAAGGTACGATATCGACGTGGCCGCGTGGAGGCCGCAGCTCGGATACAGGATCGATGGCGCGAACGGGAACGCGGAGCCCGGCGGCATCGATCCGCGATACGAGCTTGTCATCGTCGGCGATGACAGGTCCTTTTTCCGCGACCGATCGAACGCGGAGAAGCCTCGAGACTTTCGTCCGGAACGGGGGCGGCGTGATATTTCTCGCCTGCGAGAATTCTCCGCTACTGGACCGCGCCGCGTACGGGAACCTCGAGGCGATCCTTCCCGTGCGCCGCGGGGCGGGAACCGCAATCGAGACCGGCGAATATTACGCGTGCCCGGCCGTGCGGATCGGCCGGGAACCTGGTGGCGGCGCTTTTCGGCGCGTCGGGCGCCCCGGAAAGGCTCCCGCCGCTGCCGGCGGTCATTTCGGGCCTCGCGCCGACGGCCGGCGCCGAGGTGCCGCTTGTCGCGCATGACGGCAAGCCGCTGCTTGCGATATCGAGATACGGCGACGGTGTCGCGGCGGTTCTGCTGGGGTTCCCGGTGTGGAGATGGAAACTTGCCGGCGCCGACGGCGAGGCCGCCTACAACTCGCTGATCACGGGCCTCGTCGGGTACGTCTGCGAAGGGGCGGATTCGCCCGCCATCCGTGTCGAAACGGGGCGACCCGTTTACAGGACCGGGGAAAAGATCGAGATCACGGCCCTTTTAAGGCCCGATATCGGCGCGGAAATCAATCAGGGGCGATATACATTCGATTTCAGGGTCCAAACGCGAGCTTCTGATAAGTTTTCTCTTCTCTCCGGAAAGGGGGGACGCGAAGATCCACAGGGCGGGGGTGGAGCCTCTGCCCGCGGGGGAGTACATTGTGGCCGCCCGCGCCGAAACGAATTTCGGAGAAATCCTGACGGGCGAGACCGGAATCGTCGTAGAGCCCGTCTCCGCCGAGCTGGTCAAGGACGTCCCGCGATCAGGAATTTCTTCGAAGGCTGGCCCTCGCTTCGGGAGGTTCCGTGGTCGAACTGGACGAGATATCATCTCTTTCGTCGTCGATCGATCTGCGTGAAGACTTTCGTCGAAAAAAGAAAGGCCCGATCGGTCCGCGCGAGCCCGGTCTTTTTCCTTCTGATCGCCGGGCTCTTTTCCTGCGAGTGGATTTTACGCAAGGCCTGGGGCATGGTCTAGGCGCCGGCGCGCGCCTCTGCCGCCGGAACCGCCTCCCGCGCCACTATCTCTGAAAAATAATCGTTGATTGCCGGATGGAAAGCGGGTAACATACCGCGCGGGGGTGTGAGGTGGTGGATGATGAGGTCGCTGTTTCTATCCTGCATAATTCTTCTGGCCGGCCGCGTCGCGGCCGGTTCCGGGCCGATCTCCTCAACCTGTTCAGCCGATACCCGGGGTTTTGTGATCAACGAGGTCTACTATGACCATCCGGGGATCGACCAGGGATGGGAATTCATAGAGCTGTACAACAACGGCGAGGCGGAACTGTCCCTCTACGGCGCGAGGCTCGAATTCGTCGACGGGAAAACCGGTTCGATCACCGTCGTATGGTCATGCGTCGAGGATATCGTGATGATGCCGGGGGAATTCATCCTCGTCGCAGGGAAGGAACATTGTCCGAAGGAAGGATTTTACCTCTCGGGATCGCTGGGTAACGGGCCCGACTGCGTGGCTCTCGTGTCGGGCGATGAAACAGTCGACAGGGTCGGGTACGGATCGCTCGAGTGGCCCGATCTCTTCGAAACGGCTCCCGCCCCCGACGTGGATGCCGGGCGCAGCCTATCGAGAAAACCGGACGGAAGGGACACGCAGGACAATTCGGCGGATTTTGCTCCGGCCGATCCCTCGCCGGGAAGGCGTAACTATTTCGACTTCGACCTTGGATTGCTGCCGGTTGGCCGCGGTCTGCTTGCCTGTAGCGGCGTGCCGGCGGATTTCCGGTTAATTGTCCGGAACGACGGCCTGTCGGATTTCTCCGGGATATTCACAATCGATATATCGAACGCTCAGCCGGGAGGGCTCGTTCCGCCTTGAAAGGGAAACCACGCTCGTCCCTGGGGCCTCGCTCGACCTGGCCCTGAGGCTCCCGGGGGTCTTTTCGACGGACCGTCCCTTCTTCTCGGTCCTTGAATCGGCGTTAGACTCCAACCCCGCGAACGATACGCTGGTCACGACGGTTTCCATCTCCCCCGGGGAGATCGTCATAAACGAGATAATGTACAGACCTTTTGAGGATGAAAGCGAATGGTTCGAAATATACAACCGTTCGCCGAACGACATCGATCTTCTCGGATGGCGCGCGGCCGACGCTCTTTCGCCGGGCCGACCGGTCTCGGAAGAAAGCCTGATCGTCCCCGCGGGCTCTTTCGTCATTCTCGCGCAGAACCCGGACTCTTTTCATCGGGGAGTTCCCGGGATTGCCCCGCCGCCGTATCCGGGATGGCGGGCGGATGGCTCTCTCTCAATGATTGCACGGAGAACGGATCGGTCGAGGCATTGTACATCTTCGACGCGGAGGGGCGGATGGTCGAGGCCGTCGAATACATCGGACTTCTCGGATACGAAAGGGGGCGCTCGCTGGAGAGATTCTCTACGGACGCGTGCAGCTCCCTTCAAGGAGGGATATGGCACCGTTGCCCGGCCGCCGGGCGGGCAACGCCGGGCATGGTCAACACCTCCAATACGGAAAGATCCGTTCCCGCCGGGGAGGTCAGGGTTTCGCCGCGATCTCTGATGCCGGCGAAAGGCGTCAGCGCCGTCATATCCGGGGCCCGCCTTCCTGGGAGAGTCGGGATTCGCGATCACGATATTCGACATGAACGGAGCGGCGGTCAGGAGGATCCTGGCTGAAGAAGACGGAGCCGCCGTCTTCAGCGCCGTCTGGGACGGGAGATCGGCCTCGGGCGGTATCGTTCCGACGGGGCTGTACATATGCGTCGTTGAGTTTATGGCGCCGGGAGGTGGGGTGTGCAGGAGGGAAAAGCGCTGCATCGCGGTTTCGGACGGCGGATGATATTTTGCTGTGCGGCCGTCATTGTCCTGTCAGGGCAGGCTTCGAATGCGTTCGAACACCAGGACAGCCGCACGAGCGGGATGGGTGGCACGGTCATGCCGGGCGGGATCCATCCATGCTGCGCGATGACATGGGAGGATCGATACACAGCCGTCGCGGCCTCCCGTTCCGCCCCGTATTCGATCGAAGGGCTCGCCGCCTCGAAGGTGGCCCTCGATATCCACGGGAAGGGGAAGTGGCTATCGGCTTCATGGGGCGCCCTGAGCCATGATCTCTACCGCGAGGACAGGTTCTCCATTGAAACCGCGCTGGTGGCGGCGGGCCGTTTCCTGGCGATAGGGTGCCGCGGAGAGATGACAAGAAGGAGGGTCGAGGGCGCCCCGGCCGAGCACGATGGTCTCGCGGCCGCCGCCATGGAGATATTCTTCAAGGGGGCAGCCCTCCAGGTCGATCGCCTGATTTGCCAAGACGCCCGCTGCGGGCGCGACGATTTCCGTGTGAGGGCGGCGGTCGTTGCCGGAGGCCTTCGCCTGTCGTTTAACCGGATCGTGTCAATCGACGGCGGGGCGGAAAACCGTTTCGGCGCGAGCATCCCGGCGGCGGCCGGCGCGTCCCTTCTGCTCGGTTACAGGCCGGGCCCGGAGATAATATCCGCAGGCCTTCATTCCTCGGGGAAAAGCCTGAATATCTGCTTTTCATGGGAAAGCCACCCCGTCCTTGGAAATACCTTCTCGGCGCTTGTTGAAAGGATCTGGAGATGACGATCATCAGGGCGATCCTTCTGGCGTCGGCGATTCTTCCCTACGCGGCCTCCGCCACGCTCCGGGCGGCGGAGGGGGAAGGCTCCATCGTCTCTCCTCCGGACCTGCTTCAGTACGACATGGACAGCGCCCTTGAGGAGCCGCCGTCGATGCTCGTTCTCACATGGAGGGATCTTGAAGAGGAAGAGCGGTTTCTCCCTTCGCTGCAATACGTCTTTGACGGGAAACGAATCTATTTCAGAGGCAGGCTGGAACCCATCGGGGAGGGTGAACGTTTCTCGTATCACGCGCGCTGGAGGGCGCCGTCGGGGAAGGCCGGATGCGACGTCGGATATTTCCTGCCCGATCTCGCGATGGGGCTCTCCTTCGCCGGTTATTCCATCACATATCCCTTCGCTTCGGGATACCCTATCAGGAAGCCGCGGACAATCGTCGGGCGAACCTCTTTCTACGGGAGGCCGTTTTTCGGCGGAGCGGCTAACGCGCGTGTCGCGGGGCTCGATATACTGTGTTTCCTCGCGAAGCCGGGCAGATGGAGTGAGGGTGAGTTTGTCCCTGAAGAGAATTGCATCTCGGGGATCAGGCTGGCTGCGAAAGACGCCGATCATTGAAGCGGGGATGACGGTGTGGAATTCGGAGGGACGCCTGATGGCGGGGCTCGATGGGCGAAGGATGACCGGAAAAACGAAGTTGGCCGCCGAAATATCCTGCGGCCCGGGGCAGGCCCTTGCCGTGATGTGCGGCGTCACGACCAGGGACGCGCCGGTGAACGCGGGCCTCGCGGTGTACGCCGCGCCGCGGATGAGGCTCGAGTCGTCCGGCGATCTTCCCGGAGGAAGGGTGAATTCATGCATCGAGAGGCGGGGGTTGTCACTCGTCCTGGATCGAAAGATCGCACGAGGGCTGAAATTGCGCTATGCCTTCGCCCACGACCTGTTCGAAGAGGAGGATTGCCGGCGGATGAGGAACACGTCGAGAGCCGGCATTTCGGCCCGCCGAAGAGGGATAGAGATGAGGATCGACTGGACCGGCAGGGAGGATTTAGATATCCCCACGATCCCTTTCCCTCCGTTGGAGGAACCCTCTTCATCGAGGAGCCGGGAATTGAAAATTCTGATAAGATCGGGGCCGTCTGGAAGGAGATGGCGCCTTTCGGCCCAATATCCCTCGTCCGACGAGTCCTCCGGGTTCCTTATCAGCCCCGCGGTCGCTCTGAAAACCGAGTCGGGCCGTTCGCGGCTGGATATCTCATTCGCCTGGTACAGGTCGTTCAGGGGCAGTGAGGGATTCTACTGCTACGAGCCCGTCACAAAGGGAGGGTATCCGTGGAAATATCTCGGCGGAAGGGGAGGTAGGACCGTAATCATGGGAGAGATCCTCTGGAAGGGCGTGAAAACGGGCGGCAGGGGCATAATCGATACCAGCGATGGGTACGGCCTGGATATGCAGATTCTTTTCGAATTCTGATCGTCAGGGGGTTAATTGGACCCATTAATGCAGCGTTTCAAAGTGTTATGAACGACATTCGCACAATCACATACGAAACCAGCGAGACCGGCGGGAAGATCGTACCCTTTCCCCCGGAAATGGTCTTTTCAGAATACAAGGGGGACCTCGTCAATATTCTGGCTTCCGCGAAGGGGAAGCAGTCCCTGGCCGGCCTCGCGGCTTCGCCGCGCAACATTTACGGGCTCTCGAAAGAGCTGGCGACTTTCCTGTCTGTTTCCGAAGAACCGCACGTCGACATAATGACCATAGCCGCCATGGCGCTCATGGAGGAACCGGGAGCCATCAGGCTCGTGTACGCGCTCCTCGCGGCCATACCCTCCCTGGAGAGATTTATGGAGGAGATTGTCGATTTCCACAGCACAAGCAGGGTCATGGCGAAGATCGAAAGGCGGATCGCCTCCGGCGCGCCTGTCGATGAGAACGACGACTGGTTCCACAAAAAGGTGATCCTTCTATCAAGTTCGCTTCCGTTGCCCGATATGCCGCGTCCTGGATCCGCGGGCGCCATGGCTTTCATGGAGCGAAGGAGTCAGGAAGGCGATAGCCGATCCTGACGACAGATGGAACGAGGCGATCGTCGGCAGGGCGATGGTGGAACTGGACGCGAAGCAGCACAGGATAAGGGATATACTGCTGTCCCTCGATCCCGACAGGAGGGAAAGGCTCACCGTATCGCTCGTGTCTCTGAACGAGGAGATAAAATGGAAGAAGACGGTGCTGGAGGAAACGGCCGGTAAACGGGGCAGTTCCATGATGATTTTAAAGGCGGCCCTGGGATTTCAGTGGGACCGCATGATCGCCTCCCTTCGGGAAACGGGCGCAGGCGGCCTTATGGCCGACATTCTCGAGAATCAGTTGCAGAAAGCGCATACGTATCCGCAGATAAGGAATGGAGCGGCCATCCTAAGGGCCCTCATGATGCATCCAGGTGTGAACAAATCCGGCAAGGCTCCCGATATTCTCAGTTGCGTCCATACGCTCGTGGAATCTTCGGGCGGGGGAAAACTGGATCTTCTTATGAACGCGGGCAGGAAACTTCCCGGAATCGAGGAGAACCTGGGATTCAGCATCGAAGACAGGATCCTTTCGATCGATTTCTCCGCCGTCGACACGTCATATTTCCTCGAAGACGATCTCCCCGCCGACGTGGACTGGATGGAAATAAGCCAAGGCAAGAAATTGAGTTATAAGTCTCTTGTAATGTCATATCTGGATAACGACAGTTTCCTCACGCAGATGCTGAACAACCCGAAGGCCACGAATCAGCCGGGGCTCGTCGCGCTTATAGCCCAGCGGTGCAGGTCCCTCAGGATACTCTCGATGATCGCCAACCGGAGGGATCTCTATACCGGTTTCAACAACAAGACCGTTCCTTTGAATCTGGTCATGAGCCCGGCCAGGATACCGTTGACGACGATAAGAAAATTCATGCACATCCGCTATATCGACAAGATGACCCTCGTCAAGCTCTCCCAGAAGGGCGGTTCGCAGGTCAGGGAAGAGGTCAGGCGCGAGATCGACCGGTATCTCAGATCGGGTTCCTGATCATCCATGCCCCGGGGGAAAGCCCCGATCAGCGGCGCCTTGCCGACGATCCGCAAACCCCCGCAAATTACGTTGACTCCTCAGAAGATGCCTCATGATCCCTACGTTCAGCGCTATTGACAAAAGGGCCCCCGAACCGTAATATGCAGGTAATGATCCCGGGTGACTTTACGATTGCCGGGGCAGGTCGGTTTATTTAATAAAAAGGAGTTATAATGCTGGCTGAAAGGATGAGCAGGCTGGGCACGGAGACGGCTTTCGAAGTGCTCGCCAGGGCCAAGGCCATGGAGGCCGCCGGAAGGGATATCGTCCATCTGGAGATAGGCGAACCCGATTTCGATACGCCCAGAAATATCATAGACGCCGCGATAAAGGCCCTGAACAGCGGATATACCCACTATGGGCCATCGGCGGGGATGCCCGAGGTAAGGAAGGTATTCGCCGAGTTCCTTACGAAGGACCGGGGCGTCGAGGTCAAAGCGGAGAACATCGTGATAACGCCCGGAGCCAAGCCCATTCTCTTCTTTTCCATCCTCGCGCTCGTCAACAAGGGGGACGAGGTAATATACCCGAATCCGGGATTTCCCATATACGAATCGGTCATCAATTTCGTGGGGGCGAAACCGGTTCCCATACCGCTGAGGGAGGAGAAGGCCTTCTCCTTCGACCTGGAGGAGATGAAGCAGCTCGTCAACGACAGAGACGAAACTGATCATCGTGAACACCCCTCACAATCCCACGGGCGGAGTCCTGACCGCGAAGGACATGCAGGGCATCGCCGAGCTCGCGAAAAAGCACGACGCATGGATTCTGAGCGACGAGGTCTACAGCAAGATGGTCTACGACGGCAAGCATGTCAGCATATACGATTATCCCGAAGTGATGGACAGGACGATCCTTCTCGAGGGCCATTCGAAAACCTACGCCATGACGGGATGGCGCCTCGGCTATGCGGCGATGCCGGTCGAGCTCGCGGCGCAGATTTCCAAGCTTCAGACGAACAGCAATTCCTGCACTTCGAGCTTCACGCAGATGGCCGGCGTCGAAGCGCTGACCGGACCGCAGGACGCTTCCATCAGGATGATGGCCGAGTTCAAGACGAGGAGGGACATGTTCGTCGAAGGGCTGAACAAGATTCCCGGGTTCAAGTGCCTGAAGCCGAGCGGCGCGTTCTACGTCTTCCCGAACATAACCGGAACAGGCATGAAATCGAAACAGATCGAGGAATTCCTGCTCGACAAAGCCGGAGTGGCCGGCCTGAGCGGAACGAGTTTCGGGAAATACGGAGAGGGTTACCTGAGGTTCTCGTACGCGAACTCACAGGCGAACCTCAGGAAAGCGCTCGACAAGATCAGCAAGGCGCTGTGATAATATTTTAAAATCACGCTGAAACCCCTGGTGGAAGGAAGCTTCCACCAGGGGAAATGCTTTCTGGAGGTAGTTTTGGTAAACGGCATCGATGTCGTCGCGCTGGGCGGTAACGCGATAATCCCGGCCGACGGCGACGGCACAATCGAAGAGCAGAGACAGGTGACCGCGGAGACGATGGGCCAGGTCGCCGATCTTGTCGCGACGGGAAGAAAGATAATAATCACGCACGGAAACGGTCCGATCGTCGGCAACATTCTCGAAAGGAACGAGGCGGTCAAGGACAGGATCCCTCCCATGCCGCTCGACATTTGCGGAGCCGATTCGCAGGGCGGCATCGGGTACATGATTCAGCAGATACTGAAAAACGAACTGGCCGCTCGCGGCATCGACAGGCAGGTCGTCGCCCTGGTATCGCAGGTCGTGGTGGACGAGCACGACGACGCTTTTCAGAAGCCCACGAAACCGATAGGGCCCTTCTATACACGCGAGGAATCGGCCGTCCTTGTCGAATCTAAGGGATGGGTCGTGAAAGAGGATTCCGCGGGCAGGGGCTTCAGGCGCGTGGTTCCAAGCCCCACTCCGAAAGAGATCGTGGAATCGAAGACCATTTCCACCCTGCTTGAAACAGGCACGATAGTCATAGCCGTGGGGGGCGGGGGAATCCCGGTGATTCGCGACAAGGGGATGCTCCGCGGAGTCGAAGCGGTCATAGACAAGGATCGGGCCGCGTCCGTGCTCGCGGAAGGCATAAACGCCGAAAGGCTCATCATCCTTACCAACGTCGAGGAGGTTTACAGGAATTTCGGCAAGGAAGGACAGGAGCCGATAAGGAATATCCGGTTGTCCGAGATCCGGAAACTTTACGAGAACTACGAATTTCCCGCCGGAAGCATGGGGCCGAAGATCAGGTCGGCCATCGATTTCGTCGCTTCGGGGGGGCAAGAGGCCATCATATCGCATGCCGTGAGGTTCCTCGACGCGTGCGAGGGGAGAGCGGGCACCCATATAATGCCTGATTGACGATCGCGCCCGTGGCGGAACCGCAGTGAAAATCAAGCTACCTTACGGCGGCACATCATTCGATCTTGAGCTTCCATGCGACGTCAGGGTGGAGGGCTGGGCGCACCCTCCCGCGCTGGCGAATCCGGGGGAGGAATTGTCCTCCGCCATCATGACTCCTGTGCAGAGTCAACCTCTTCCCGGGCTGCTGCAGGGAACCGGCCGCATCAGCGTGCTGATTTCCGACATAACCAGGGGCGGAGCCGCCGGAGCGGTCCTCGATCTGCTTCTCGATCGCCTTCTCGATCTCGGAGTGGACCCGAAAAGGATCGAGATCTTCCTCGCCGCGGGGATGCACAGAAGGCACACGCCGGAGGAACTGGCGGGATATCTGGGCCCCGGGACGGTATCGCGATACAGAATCGACGAACACGACGCGATCAACGGATCCTTCGTGGAAGCGGGGGTGACCTCAGCGGGCACGACCTGCCTGTTCAACGAGCGCGTCGCCGATTCATCCCTCGTCATCGGCCTCGGAACGGTATCCTTCCATTACTTCGCGGGATTCGGAGGAGGAAGGAAGCTGATACTGCCGGGGATCTCTTCAGAAAGCACGATAATCGCCAACCACAGGCTTTCGCTTCTCAAGGATGCAGGGGACGGGCTGGCGGAAGGATGCAGGCCCGCCAACATCGCCGGAAACCCCGTCCATGAGGACATGCTCGAAGGCGCCAGGCTTCTCCCGGCCCCCGTCTTCATGCTGAACGCGGTCTTCGATCGGGACGGGAGGCTCGTATTCATCAACGCGGGCGATCTTGAACGCTCCCACCGCGCGGCAGTGGACTGGTACAGGGGAAAATATTCCTTCGAGATAACCCGGCCTTACAAGGCCGTGCTGGCTTCGGCGGGGGGAGCGCCGAAGGACATCAACCTTCTGCAGAGCCACAAGGCCGTTCGCCACGCCGCCGAGGCGGTGGATCACGGCGGCGTTCTGATGATAGCCGCGGCCTGTTCCGAAGGGATAGGTTCGGATTCGTACGATGACGCCTTCCTGGAGGGCCGCGACGCCGTTCCGGGAAGGGTAAGCTCGAAATACACGCTCAACTCGCAGGCGGCCATGTCGACCTACGATCTGACCGGGCGCCTCTCGATTTACATGCTCTCTTTTCTCGCCGATTCCAACCTCGCAAGATTCGGATTTTGCCCTTGGCGCGAGGATTATACCAGGTATCTCATCGATGGGTTGCGTAGCGATGATATTCTGGTCATAAGGGACGCGGCCGCGTTTCTGCCCGTGTTGTCATGACCGCCTAGCAGCGTGCGCGACGCGATACGACCACTTCCTCATGTCATCGAGCTCGATGTAGATATTCGGAAGAATGAGCAGAGTCACGATCGTGGAGAATACAAGCCCGCCCACTATGGCCCTCGCCATCGGGAAATAGGGGGGGCCGTCCCCGCCGATCTGCGTCCCCACGACGCAGAGAGGGACAAGGCTAAGAACGGTGGTGCCGGCGGTCATAAGGATTGGCCTGAGGCGGTCCCGCCCCGCCTGGATTATGGCTTCCGACCGGTTGAGGCCCTTGGCGCGGAGGTGGTTTATATAGTCGACGAGCACGATCCCGTTGTTGACCACGACCCCGATGAGGATGAGAATGCCTATCATCCCCATGAGGGACATCTTCGTGCCGGTGAGGAGGAAAAACCAGTATACCCCGACGATGGCGAAGAGGATCTGGGTCCAGATGGCGGCGGGGAAAACGACGGATTCGAAAAGCGAGGCCATGACGAAATAGATGAGGGCGAGGGCCAGGGCCAGGTTGATAAGCATCGTTTGAAGGGCTTCCTTCTCGTAATCGAATTCTTCGCCGTAATTCCATTTGTATCCGGCCGGAAACCGGAAGTTATCGAGTACGGCCGAGATTTTATCCCTGGCTTCACCCACCGTGATCCCGTGGAGGTTGGCGCTGATGCCGATCGAGGTGGTCCTGTTCTCCCTCTGAATGCTGTTCGGCCCCCGCCTTACCGTGAAATCGGCGAGAGAGGCGAGCGATACGGGCTGTCCCCTGTCGTTTATCAGGGGAATATTCCTGAGCTGTTCGAGGGTCTGCTTGTCGGTGTCCTGAAATTCAAGACGCATCTCGACCTCGCCGTCTTCATCACGGAAATGACGAAGATTTATTCCGCGCATCGCCGCCGACACAACCGTCGCCACCTCCTGGGACGAGAAACCGTATTGCCTCGCCAGGTCCCTGTCCACCACGACCTGAACCTCATTCTTGCCGACTTCAGCCTCCGATCTCACGTCGGAAAATCCCTCAAGCCTGGAAAGTGTCCACGCGACGTCCCGGGAAAGATCCGCGAGGTAGTCGCTGGATTTCCCGACGAGCTGAATCCTGATCGATTCGGTGCCGCCGCCCGGATTCTGCCATTCGAAAGACGGATTGGCGATGGCCAGTTTCGGGAGATCCTTCTGAACGAGTTCCTTGATTTTTTCGACCGGGCGTCCTAGCCGCTCTGCCTTTTTTCAGCACGACCGTGGACGTCGCGTAATCGCTCTGGTAGTATGAATAGACGGATTCTATCTCGAATTCATCCTGCCGCGAAAAAAGGATAATCCTCGAATATATTCACCGCTTCCTCGACCTTTTCCACGGTGTAATTGTCGTTGATATGATAATGAAGCCTGAATCTTCTGTCGTCCGGCTCGTTGAACATGTCCATCTTGACGAATTTCATGGGAATCGCGACGCTGATAAGCACGAACAAAACCATTCCCGCTGTCGCTTTTCTGTGGGCTATAGTCCATTCGAGAAGACAGCAGTATTTTTCCTGCATCCTGTCGATGACAGTCGCCTTCGCGGATTTCACGGGGGGTTTCAACCAGGTGGCGAAAAGGGGGACTATCGTCTCTGCAAGCAACAGCGACACGCCGAGGGCTATGCAGATCGTCATTCCGACATGTTTAAGGTATATCGAGATATCGTTGTTCGGGCTCACTATGTTCGGCAGGAACACGATGGCGGTCGTGAGCGTCCCGGCCGTAATGGCAAGGGATACTTCGCTGACGCCGGTCCTGATTGCGATCTGTTTGTCGAGCCCGTTCATCTGGTGCCGCTGAATGCTTTCGGTGACGACGACCGCGTTGTCGACGAGCATCCCGATCGCCAGCATGAGACCCATCATGGTAAGGATGTTGAGCGTGATGCCGGAAAAATACATGAAGGCGAGGGTTATGTAGATGGAAAGAGGGACTGCAAGGGCGACTATGAGCGTCGAAGAGATTCTTCGAAGGAAGAAATAAAGCACGAGTATCGACAGGAACCCGCCAAGAAGCCCCGACTTCAGAACTTCGCTGAGCGAGCTCTCGACACCCTCGGCCGCGTTGTCCATATAAAAGATGTTGATCCCGTCCATTTCGGGAAGTTCGCGGATCGCGCTGATTTCGGCGGTGACGAGATCGGCGGTCTCAACCAGGTTGGCGCCCGATTCCTTGAATACGTCGAGGCCGATCGCGTATTTGCGGTTGAGATGCCTTCCGTAATTGAGTTTGGGATGGCCGTGCGATATTTCGGCTATGTCCCGGAGACGGACGTTGTCCGCGACCACTATCCCGCCGATATCCTCTATCGAGCCGAATTCCCCCATCGGGCGGACTACGAGGCGCTGCCCGTTGTCGGTTATCTTCCCGGCCGTCACCAGAAAATTGCTTCTCGTGAGGGTGGAGGTGAGCCTGTTTATATCGATGTGGTGCGCGATGATCCTGTCGGCGATGAGCTGTATCCGGATCTCCTTCTTTTCGACGCCGTAAAGATCGACCTTCGAAACGCCGGATATCCTCTCCAGCCTCCGCTTGACGTTTCTTTCCAGCATGTCGTAGGAGTCGGACAGGTCCCTGTTGCTCGAGATGCGCATCGAGAGCATCTGCATGTCGCTGGTGGAAAATTTTCTGATGAAGAATTTTTCGAGATCGTCGGGAAAGAGGTGGCGGATCCCGTCGAGTTTCTCCCTCGCTTCAAGTGCCTTCAGGTCCGTGTCCACTCCCCAGGCGAAGTTGAGCCTGACCCACGCGCCTCCTTCGTAGGAGTTGGAACTCATCCTTTCCACCCCGCTTATCGTGGCGAGCACTTCCTCGGCGGGTCGCGTGATCTGTTTTTCGATTTCCTCGGGTGTCGATCCGGGGTAGGGGATGTCCACGAAGATGAACGGCGCGTCGAGCTCGGGAAAATATTCCTTCGGCAGAAGCCTCGAGGAAATGATTCCGATCACGACGAAACAGACGAAGATCATCATTATGGTGACCGGGCGCTTGAGAGAGAATTCCGTTATATTCATCTGTTTCCGTCCCTGAAAATACGACTTGTCAAATTTCGCCGAACGAAGCGGGCCGCATCGCGGTCATCTTTTTCTGTCGATCAACGCGTAAACAACGGGAATGACCAGAAGCGTCAACATGGTCGACACGGTCAGGCCGCCTATCACGGTGATGGCCATGGGGGCGCGCAGTTCCGCTCCTTCGCCGATGCCGAGTGCGAGCGGGAGCAGGCCGAGCACGGTCGTCAGGGTGGTCATCAGTATCGGGCGAAGACGCGCGCGGCCGCCGGTCAGGATCGCCTCGACCTTCTCCGCGCCGCCGGCCCTGGTCTTGTTTATGAAATCTATAAGAACGATCGCGTTGTTGACGACGATTCCCGCGAGAAGTATCAGACCTATGAATACCACGACGCTGATCGCCGATCCCGTTACAAAAAGGGCCAGAACCGATCCTATCAACGCGAGGGGCATCGTGAAAAGTATCACGAAAGGATGAAGAAAGGATTCGAACTGCGACGCCATCACGAGATATACGAGGAAAACGGCAAGCAGCAGGGCAAGCTGCAGCGACCTGAAGGAAGCCGACATTTCCCTGTTCTGGCCTGCAAGCTTCGCGCTGAAATCCAACGGCATGGGGATCCCGCCTATTATCGAGTTTATTTCGGCGGCCGCGCTTCCCAGGTCGCCGTGATTGAGGTTCGCCGTCACTATGGCGGCGCGTTCCTGGTCGATTCTCCTTATCTCCCCGGGCCCGGTATCGACGGCGATGTCGGCGACGGCGTCGAGCGTGACTGGCCTGTCGCTTTCCGGATTTATAACGAGACGCCGGATCTTCTCGATCGAGTTGCGGTCGCTTTCCCGCGCTCTCACCAGCACGTCTATCTTGCGGTCGCGCCATGAATATCTGGTCGCGACGTCGCCTTTCACCTGGCTTACGACCCTGTCCGCCACCTGATAAACCGCGAAACCGAGCGAGGCCGCGCGTTCACGGTCGAATTTGATCTGGATTTCGGGATGTCCGGCCTGCATGGTCGATTTGACATCGGCAAAACGGCTTGGAAGACTCGAGTTTCCCGGCTATTTCATCGCTGATTCTCTTGAGCTGCTTCAGGTCGAAACCGGTCACCTCTATCTCCACTGGCGTTTTGAAGGTAAAAAGGGTGGGGTGGAAGAATTTGTATTGAAGATCCGGAATGCGGCCGAGATCGTTTCTCATCGCGCTTATCGCCTTTTGCTCGTCGGCCCGCCTCGAGCCCGGAGTCATGACGATGTTCATTTCCCCCCAGTTCTCGCCGCCCTGCTCCGGATTCGCGTCCATCCTGTTGCCCGAGCCGGCCACGGAAAAGGTCGTTTCGATATCGACGATCTTTTCGGCCGATCTCTGGACTCCGGCCATCGTTTGGGCCGTAGTCTCCAGAGGAGTTCCAGGGGGAAGCTTGAATTCGACGCCGAATTCGCCCTGCGAGAGCTGCGGGATCAATTCGACGCCGAGGCGCGGTATCAGCGCGAGGGAGAGCGCGAAGAGGGCGATCGCGGCGAAAATGACCCGGGCCTTGTGATCCAGGGACCATTTGAGAAGATTGCAATACCGCCCCTCGACGCCCTCGTATGTCTTCTGAAAGATGTCGAGTTGCGGCCGAAGAATGAACATTATCCCCTTCGACACCCGGCAACTGCCTTGAATATCATCCTGACGGCGAAAACGGGCACGGTCACCACAAACAACCGGCGCGTCCTGCGCGCCCATCTGCCGAAACGCGTCCGGGGCTCGTCGCAAACGGCCTGCTCCTCGATTTCCCCGGCCCCGCTCTTCTGAAGCGATGACAGCATCGGAATCAGGGTAAGCGCGACAACGAGCGAGGCGAGGAGGGAGAAGGTTACGGTCAGAGCCTGATCGCGGAAAAGCTGGCCGGCAACTCCCTTCACGAAAACCAGAGGGATGAATACCGCCACGGTCGTCAATGTGGAAGCGGTGACAGCCATGCCGACTTCGCCTGCTCCGTCGATGGAGGCCTGGATCGCGGTCTTGCCGATTTTCAGGTGCCGGGAAATGTTTTCCAGCACGACGATGGAATTATCGACGAGCATCCCGATGCCGAGCGCGATGCCTCCGAGCGACATGATGTTGAGAGTCAGATTCGACCCGTACATCAGGTTGAATGTCGCTATGACGGAGACCGGAATCGAAAGAGAGATAATGACCGTGGCCCAGAAGCTGCGCAGGAAGAAATAGAGGATTATCACGGCCAGCAATCCCCCGATTACGGCGGCATTGATCACCTCGCTGACAGCCTGCTTTATAAAAGTCGATTGATCGTACACCTTTACCAACTCGTAATCTTCGGGGAGAATCTTCCGCGTGCGGTCCAGGATCTTTTCAACCTCCCTGGCGACGGCGACGGTGTTCGCGTCGCCCTCCTTGTACAGGGCGATCTCAACGGCTTCGACGCTGTTCAGGCGGATGATCGCTTCGCGTTCCTTGTACCCGTGCATAACGGTGGCGACATCCTTCAGGTAGGTGGGTTTGCCTTCCTTGGTCGAGATTATGATGTTTCCTATCTCATCGACCGATTTGAATTCGTTCAGGGTGCGGACCAGGTATTGTTGCGCGCCCTCTTCGAGCCGTCCGCCCGACAGGTTGACGTTTTCGGCTCCGACCTGCCTTGCGAGCTGTTCCAACGGGAGATCGAGCTGGGAAAGGCGTCCCTGGTCGACAAGGATCTGGATTTCGTCCTCAAGCCCGCCGCTTACCTTTACCGCGGCGACTCCGAGCGCAGACTCGAGTTCCTTCTTTATCTCCTCTTCCGAGAATCGCCGGAGGAACTTGAGCTCGTCCTCGCTGAAGGAATCGCTCATTGATGCCGTGGATTGACCGCCGGGGTCGGGAGACGGCGCGGCGGGATTCTTTTTCCTGAATCCGAAACGGATGATCGGGTCGAGGGATGGATCGAACCTTAATATCGAGGGACGCTTTATCTCGAGGGGCAGCTCGAGCGCGTCGAGCTTCTCGCGCACATCGAGGCCCGCGCGGTCCATGTCGGTGCCCCATTCAAACTCGAGTATCACGTCCGACTGGCCGGAGCGGGATATGGAACTTATCCTGTTGACCCTCTTCACGACCCCGAGAGCCTCCTCGACCGGTTTCGATATAAGGTTCTCGATCTCCGCCGGGGCCGCCCCGGAGTATTCCGTCCTTATGGTCAGGGTGGGATAGGTCAGTTCGGGTAGAAGATTGATTTTGAGCCGCATGAAGGAGACCGTTCCGAATAGGATCACGGCGAGGGTGAACATCGCTACCGTGACTTTACGCCTGATGGAGATTTCAATTATTTTCATGCGCTTCCGATCACTTTCTTACTATATCGACCCTTGGTGCTGTCTTTAAGGCTGCCCTTGCCGGTGGTGACGATAACGTCGTCAAGCGCAAGGCCTGCAAGCACCTCGACATGGGTCGTGTTTATGTATCCGATCGAAATATTATGCTTGTACGCGACGCTGTCCCTGACGACATACACCGCGGATTCCCTGTCCTCGGAGATTATCGCGTCCTTCGGTATCTTCAGGGTGTTGGCGTGCACGTCGTATATGATCTTTATGCGGGCGAACATCCCCGGTCTCAACCTGCCGAGAGGATCCTTCGTTTCGATCGTGACCTTGACGGTCCCGGTGGAAGGATCGACAACGGGGCTTATTCGTTTTATATGGCCCTCGATCTCGTCGCTGTTGATGGCATCCACGGCAAGCCTGGACAACTGGCCGTTGCGGAGCTTGTCGAGGTGTCGTTCCGGCACGAACAGGACGGCGATAAGCGGATCCAGCCCGGAAACCCTGAACGTGGTCTGGTTCGGAAGAATCATGTTGCCGACCTTGACCTTTCGTTCCGAAACGACCCCGCTGATGGGCGTTTTGATCTCCGAATAGTCGAGGTTCAGCCTCGCCATGTCGTAGAAGGCTTTCTGCTGCTCGTATTCATACTGGGATTGTTGAAACACCTCGGTGCTGATCAGCTGTTTGCCGTGAAGGTCCTTGTTGCGTTCGAAATTGCTTTCGAGCTTTTTCAGGTTGGCCGCGGCCTGGTCCAGCTGGACCGAGATCATCTCGTCGTCGAGTTTCGCGAGGACCTGGCCCGCCCTGACGAACTGGCCTTCCTCCACCATGATCTTTTCGACGATCACCGCCCACCTTCGCCACGACCTCCGTTTCCTGCTCCGCTTCGATCGTGGCCGTGCCGGTGAAGAAGGCCGCGATATCTCCGAGCGTCACTGAATCGATCTCCACCGGAACGACGAGTTTCGCCTCTTCCTTCTTTGTTTCGGAGTGCGATTTGCCGCTGCATCCCCCCATCGCGACGGCCGCGGCGAGAAGCGACAGGATGATCAGCGGTCTCCAGGTGATTATTCATTTTCAACATCTCCTTCATGGTTGGTTCTTAAATTACCGTTTGAATACGTTGAAGCGCTTAAAATAGTTTCAGGCGGACATTAAGTCGAATGCGGATACAGCGGGCCAAAAGTGGAGCCCGTAATAACCATAGCCCCCATGTTTTTACGGGCTGAATCTCAGAATCTCAGCGACAGGCAGGTCAGCCCGCCGTCCATTTTCATGAATTCAGACATCTCCAGCTCGATGATTTCGAGCCCGGCCGACACTATGTTCGACGCGGTTCGGGGGAACCCCGCGGGCACGATGACGGTTCCGTTGACGGGAAGGCAATTGGCGGCGTAGGATTCATCTTCCCCGACCGTGATGATATCGAATCTCCCGAGGAATTCAAGATCCCTGAGTTTTTCGTGCGCTATCATCAGGCCGTCTCCCATGTAATTCACGCCTGATTTCAGATGCAGCGAGTCGCGGACATGCACGGTCGAGGATGAATAGCCGTCGCGGGACAGGATGGAGGCAAGCTGCCTCGCTCCCTCGACGTTGGTTCTCCCCGAAAGTCCGATGTAGAAATGGTTATCCGCCCTCAATATATCCCCGCCGTCGACCGTGCCAGGGGGCTCAATCACCTGTATTTCCCTGTATCCGGAGAGCGCCCGGGCGATGGGAGACCTCCTCCCCCCGGCGACGGGGATCCCCGGGCCGCGTCACGATCGCCGTCGTTTCCGTGATCACGGCGGTATCCTCCACAAAGGGGGCGTCGGGGTATACGGGATCGGGTTCGAGGAGAATCACTTCAAGGCCGCACCTTTCGAGGGCGTCCCGGTAAGCGGCATGCTGGCGAAGCGCGAGGCGGTAATCGGGAGGGCCGAGGCCGGCGGACGTTATACCGTCGCGGAAATTCTCCCCCGGGAGACGCGTTATGGCCATGGACTGCATAATTCCCCCCTTTAATGAGATGCCGCCTGTCAGGAGGCCCGGCGCGTCCGATTCAAACGGAAGATCCGGTTCCGGTCAAGGTGATTTTGGAGTTACATCCGAGGAAAAATCAAATATAATTCCTATCGACGCGATAACACCCGAAGCCGTTTCCAGGAGGAATCATGAACTCGAAACACGGAGATTTAACGCGCCGCGGATTCATAACGACCGCGTTCGGAGGAATAGTGGCCGCCGGGCTCCTCTCCACGGCTCCGGTCGGGCTCAGGGGCGGGGAAAAAGAGGGGAATGTAAAAGACGCGAAGGGCGATATCATCCGCAGGAAACTCGGGAAGACGGATATAACCCTGCCGATCGTCAGCATGGGCGTGATGAACGCGAACAATCCGGAGGTGGTCAGGGCGTCGTATGAGCTGGGCGTTCGCCATTTCGACACCGCGGCCAATTATCAGTCGGGGAACAACGAGAGGATGGTGGGGCAGGTCATAAAGGAAATGGGCGTCAGGGACGAGGTCACGATCGCCACGAAGATATACAACCCGAACACGAGGGAGGGGGACGGACCGGCCGAGACGAGGGAAAAGCTGCTCCGCCAGATCGACGAATCCCTCGAGCGCCTCCAGATGGACCATGTCGACATACTCTACGTGCATAACATAACGAATGTCGATCAAATCAGGAATAAAGCCATTTCGGATACGATGAAGGAGATAAGGAAGAGCGGGAAAACGAGATATATAGGCGTTTCGACGCACCAGGACATGCACGCCGTCATCGATGCCGCCGTCGAGGAGGGAAGCTACGAGGTGATCCTGACGGTGTTGAACTTCACGATGTGGGATTACGCGGAACTTTTATCGGCGATCGATAAGGCGGCGAAAAAGAGGGATCGGCATAATAGCCATGAAAACCCAGGCCGGGAGCTCGAGGCGTTCGAAGCTCGAGTTCAGCGACGAGTTCACCGCGACGACCATTGCGACCGCCTCCCTCAAATGGGTCCTTAGAAACCCGAACATCACAACCGCCATCCCGGGGTACACGACCTTCGAGCACATGAAGGAGGATTTCTCGGTGGCCCGGGGGATCGAATACGACGAGGCCGAAGAGAAGCTTCTGAACGTGCAGAACGTGAAACTCGGGATGGGATTCTGCCGGCAGTGCGGCATATGCGTGAACAGCTGCCCTAACAGGGTGGACATACCGGCGCTCATGAGGACGCACATGTACGCGGCGAGGTATTCGAATTTCCATCACGCGCGCCTCACGCTGTCCGAGATTCCGCCCCGCGCGGGGCTCGACGGCTGCAGAGCCTGCGGCGTATGCGTCGCCTCCTGCCGGCACGAAGTCGACATAGCGGGCGGCATCGCGGAGCTGATGACGATCTACGGATAAACCGCCGCGTGCGGGGTCGAATCGAAGCGGGCCGCTTTATTCATCCCCGGGAAAATACAAGGTGCGGGGACGGTCCGTTTATGGTAGATATGATTATCCCGATCCGCGGAATCGGGATGTGCAGGAATATGAACGTGCTTTACGAGAAGGAGACGCCGGAATAATGAAAGTACTTGTCCTCGGAAGCGGAGGAAGGGAACACGCCCTCGTGTGGAAGATCGCGCAGTCCGACAAGGTCAGTAAAATCTACGCGGCCCCGGGGAACGCGGGGATCGCCGAACTGGCCGAGCGCGTCGATATCGACGTCAACGACAAGAAGAAGCTGCTGGAGTTCGCGATCGGAAAAGGCGTCGATCTTACCGTCGTGGGGCCCGAGGCCCCGCTCGTATCGGGGATCGTCGATCTTTTCGCCGATAACGGCCAGAGGATCTTCGGATTCGACGGCAAGGGGGCGCTGCTCGAGGGGAGCAAGGTCTGGGCGAAGGAATTCATGCGGAAATACAGGATACCGACGGGCGGATTCGCCGCGTTCAACGACCACTGCGCCGCCCAGCATTCGATAGAGGAGGGGACCCCTCCCTTTGTCATAAAGGCCGACGGGCTGGCGGCGGGCAAGGGAGTCTTCGTGTGCGAAACCCGCGAACAGGCCCGGGACGCGGTCGAGAGGATGTTGAAGGCGGGGGAATTCGGCGAAGCGGGAAGAAGAGTGGTGATCGAGGAATATCTCGAAGGGACCGAACTCTCCATCCTGGCGGTGTTCGACGGGAAGGATTACCGCCTGTTCGCCGCCTCGCAGGATCATAAAAGGGCCTTCGACGGGGACACCGGGCCGAACACCGGAGGGATGGGCGCGTATTCCCCTGTTCCGTGGCTCGACCACGCGCTATCGGAGAAGATAAGGATAGAGATAATAGAGCCGACTCTCAACGGCATTCAGGCGGAGAAGATATCGGGAGCGGGAGTGATATATTTCGGTCTCATGATAACCAGGGATGGCCCGAAGGTCCTGGAGTACAATTGCCGTTTCGGCGATCCGGAAACCCAGGTCATTCTTCCTCTTTTCAAGGGAGACCTTTTCGAGGTTCTCTACGAGGCGACGGGCAGCAACCTCGAAAGCGTCGATTTCGAAAACAGCGCCGATTCCTGCGCGTGCGTCGTGATAGCCTCGGGCGGTTACCCGGGGCCCTACAAAAAGGGGCACAGGATCAGCGGCCTGGACAAGGCGGACGATACGGGATGCATCCTGTTTCACGCCGGAACGGCGATCCGGGACGGCGAATTCGTGAACGACGGGGGCAGGGTGCTGTGCGTTACGGCGGTCGCCAGGAATCTGAATGACGCCCTCGAGAAGGCGTACAGGGGGGCGGGAATGATAAGCTTCCAGGACTGCTTCTACAGGCGTGACATCGGCAGGAGGGCGCTGGAAAGCTGACGGGCGGGCGCCGGACGCGGGAGCATGGTCGTTGCGGACGAGTGAAAGGAGCGCCAGGTGAGTGAGAAATTGCAGGTGGCGGTGATCATGGGGAGCGAATCGGACAGGGATGTGATGAATCCCTGCCTCGATCAGCTCGGGAAACTGGGGATAAAGGCCGAACTGAAGGTTTCTTCCGCGCACAGGATGCCCGAACAAACGAGGGATTATATAAGGGCGGCCGAAGAAAGGGGAGCGAAGGTCTTCATAGCCGGAGCGGGCATGTCGGCCGCCCTGCCGGGATTCGTCGCTTCGGCGACCATCTTCCCGGTCATAGGAGTCCCGATCCCGAGCGGTATGCCGGACGGCATGGACGCCCTCCTTTCGATCGTTCAGATGCCCCCGGGGATACCTGTGGCGACGGTGGCCGTCGGGAAGGCGGGGGCGAAAAACGCCGCCATTCTCGCCGCGGAGATACTGGCCATCGAAGACGCCTCGATCGGCGTTGCCCTGCGGGAACTCAGGGACTCGTGGAAGAAATGATTACCGGCTATCTCGCGGCGGGGAAGATGGGAAGACTCGCGGAGATTCTGAAGTCGGGCGGGGTCGTCGTTCTCCCGACCGATACGATATACGGATTCCATTGCATTTCCACGAGCGGGCCGGCGGTCGAACGGATAATGCGGCTTAAAGGCAAAACGGGACGGAGCGCTTTCATACTGCTCGTGTCGAACATGGAGATGGCGGACCGATTCGTGGCGGATTGGCCCGGCGAATCGAGGGAATTGCTGGAGCGGTCCTGGCCGGCGCCTCTTACGGCGGTCCTTCCGGCCGGAGGCCGCGTTTCTCCGGGATTGGCTCCCGACGGCAGGGTGGCCCTGAGGATCCCCGCTCTTTCACAGCTCAGGAGGCTGATAGGGCGGGTCGGCGCCCCCCTGATATCCACGAGCGTGAATATCAGCGGCAAAAAACCGCTTTCGAGGATAAGCGATATCATGAAAGATTTTCCCGGCCTCGATGCTTACATTTCGAGAATGGGGAGGCCCTGTTCCCTGCCGACGACGGTCGTCGATTTCTCCGAGGCGCCCTTCAGAATCCGGAGGCAGGGAGGGCACGTACTGAAAATCCACTCGAGATCCAGGGTTTCAGGCAGGAGGAAATCGTGAGAAGCATCGCGCTGTCGCTGATCCCGCTCATATTCATCTCGTGCTCAGGAGATCGGTACGTTGAATCAGATGCCGCCGACGAGATTCGCGCGGCCATGGAGATTCAGGTGAGCAGCTGGAACAGCGGCGACATGGCCGGTTACATGAAATACTACCTGAAATCACCTGAGCTGACCTTTCATTCGGGCTCCAGGCTGCTTCTCGGGTGGGAAACCCTCGATTCGATGTACCGGGAGAAATATTCGGGGCCGGCAAGGGGCGTTCTGCGGTTCGACGACACCGCGGTTTCGATCCTTTCCAGGGATTCGGCCTACGTCACCGGCCGGTGGCAGGTGCAGCTTCCCGACACCATCAGGGAAGGGCGATTCACCCTTGTTTTCAGAAGGTTCGAAGAAGGTTGGAGGATAGTGCACGATCACTCTTCGTGATTCGGCGTATCGGCGCCTCTTCCGGCGCCGGCAAAAGACGATCGGGAGGAATCATGTCCATATGGTTGAGGAAGGCGGCGGCGCCGCTGATTGCCGTAATCATCCTGTCTGTCCCTGGGCTCTCTTCCTGCGTCGACAAGCGCGAATCACCGCCGGGCGGCCCCGCTAATATCATACTTTTCATAGGTGACGGAATGGGGATCGCGCACCTCACCGCTGCGCGCATCGCGTGCGGGAAGCTCCATATGGAGAGATTCGAGGTCGCCGGGCTCCTGACGACATGGTCCTCGGACGAGCTTGTCACCGATTCGGCCGCCTCCGCGACAGCGATGGCGACAGGTGTAAAGACCAGGAACGGCTCGATCTCCGTCGACCCGGGTGGCACCCCCTTGCGGACCGTTCTTGAATTGGCCGAGGAAAAGGGGATGCGGACCGGCCTTGTTTCCCTCTGTTCGGTCACGCACGCGACGCCCGCGGCCTTCGCGTCCCACGTGGCCGACAGGGAGGATTACCTTGAAATAGCCCGGCAGATGGCGTTCGGAGGGGTCGACGTGCTGATCGGCGGAGGGCTCGAGTATTTCCTCCCGGCGACCGCCGTTGGAAGCGCAAGGACCGACACGTGCGATCCGCTGGCCGCGCTCAGGGAACGCATGGCCGTCGTGACTTCCATTGACGAACTGAGGGAGTTCGGCGGAAAAGGGCCCGTCGCAGCTTTCCTTGCTCAGAATCATCCCGGGCCCGTCGGCGAAAGGGATTATACGCTCGCCGAACTGACGAATATCGCGGTCACGGCCCTTTCCTCCCACGGGGATGGTTTCTTCCTGATGGTCGAAGGTTCCCAGATCGATTGGGAGGCGCATGACAACAACGCGGGAGGGGTGGTTCTGGAGACCGTCGATTTCGACAGGGCGGTGGGGGCCGGCCTTGATTTCGCCGTGAGAGACGGCGGAACGCTCGTGATAGTCGCGGCAGATCACGAGACGGGTGGGTTCGCCGTGCTGGGGGGGTCTCTTCAGCGCGCCGAGATATCGTCGTACGATTTTTCCACGGAGGGACATACCGCTTCCATGGTCCCTCTGCTCGCTTTTGGGCCGAATGCGGCGGATTTCGGCGGCATTCACGACAACGCGTGGCTCGGCGGGAAGCTTATCAGCCTGATCGGCATCGGGAAATAACGGCCCTCAGGCCGCCCCAAATCCTTCGCGATCGCAGGACCATGCGCGCGGCTCCCGCACGCGGACGCCGCGTCAGCCGCCGGCTTCCGGAGCCGTAAGCCTGAATCCCTTTCCGTGCACGTTGGATATCCTGACGGAACCGTCGGCGCCGAGGTATTTCCTCAGTTTCGATATGTAGACGTCCATGCTTCTCGACGAGAAGAAATTGTCTTCCCCCCATATCTTCTCAAGGGTGACCGGGCGTGAAAGGGTTTCATTCATGTGAATGGCGAGAAGGTGCAGCAACTCGGCCTCCTTGCCCGTGAGCCTCCGGGTATCCTTCCCGAGCTCGAGTGTCCGCTCGAGGGGATCGAACAGATAGGCCCCGATCCTGATGCTCTTCATTTCCGCATCCGGTCCGCCTTTGCCGCTTCTCCTGAGAACGGCCCTGATTCTCAGGATCAGTTCCTCCATGCTGAAAGGTTTTGTCACGTAATCGTCCGCTCCGAGCTTGAAACCTTCGATCCTGTCTTCCCGAAGGGATTTCGCGGTGAGAAAGATGATCGGCGTCGAAATGCCGGAGCGCCGTATTTCCCCAACGAGAGTGAATCCGTCCATCACGGGGAGCATTACGTCGATCAGGCAGAGGTCGAAAAATTCCTCTTTCACGGCGTCGCGCCCCTTGAGGCCGTCCTTTTCAAGCCGGACGGAATAGCCCTGCTGCCTCAGGGATTCATCCAGGAGCGTTCCCAGATTGGGGTCATCCTCCACGAGCAATAATCTGTATCCTGTCATATGCTCTCCGCGCCCCGCGAAGAATGCGACCGGCGCCCGCCGGTTCCGGCTGGCGGCAATATTATCGAAAATATCGATCCGCTCCAGGGCTGGCTCTCGACTTTTACGCGGCCGCCGTGCGCTTCCACAATCATCTTCACATAGGCAAGCCCGAGGCCGAATCCCTTGACGTCGTGCACATTACCGGTGGGCACCCTGTAATACCTGTCGAAGATTCTTTCCTGCTGCTCCCGCGTCATGCCGATGCCGTTGTCTTCGACGCTGATCGTTAATTCTCCGCCTTCTGAAACGACAGAGACAGTCACCCCGGGTTTCCCCTTCGTGTACTTGAACGCGTTGTCGATCAGATTGTTGATCACATTCGTGAAATGCACGCGGTCGACTTCAGCCGTCGCGGAATGATCGTCGAAACGAGTAGACAAGGTTCCGCCGGCCGCTTCGAACCTGATGGCATGGTTCCCGGCCGCGTCGCGAACCAGGCCGCGAATATCCGAGGGCTCCAGGTTCAGCCGGAGTTCGCCCTTTTCAAGGGCGGCCATCTGAAGGATCCGCTCTATCTGCACGCGCATCCTTCCGGCCTCTTCCCTGAGAATCCTGCCGTACCTGCTTCTCTTTTCGCCTGTCAATTCCCCTCCCGTGGCGGAAATCGCCTCTCCCGCTATCATTATCGTGGAAACAGGCGTCTTGAATTCGTGCGTCATGTTGTTGATGAAATCGACGAGAAGCCCGTGAAATTTTCTCTGGCGCCTCAGGAGAAGAGCGAAGGAAACCGAAGAGTAGATGATAACGGCGAGGAAGATGAGGACGCTGAGAGCCATGTACCCCGCCTGCCTCATCAGGTAGATGTTTTTCCCCGGGAAGGACAAAACCAGATATTCGTCGAAGACCCTCAGGTCGTGGGGGAAGAAACGCGCCCTGTTGTCAGAATCCCTGAGGGATCCGGCCGCCGATGGAGGATCGGCGAAAAGAAACGAATCGGCGGAAGCCGAATAAATTCCAAACTCGAAATCTGTGTTTATCCCCTTTTCCGCCATCGTGGCGCTTATCAGCGAGTCGAGGCGTGAGGGTTCGATTATCTCCAAAACGCTCGAAATACCGCCGCCCGAGAGGTCGTCCAGCACCTTGTTCAGGATAACCCGCCTGTCGTCGAGGGTGACGTCGAACGACGAACCGGCCCCGGCGGAATCTCCCTCGCAAAAAACGGCGATCCCCATGGAATCGGGGAATGCGGGGGATCCTCGGCCGCGGCCTTTCCCGCCCTCCATCGCCATCACGTATCTGCCCGTCGCGAGGGGGTCTTCCAGCAGCGTGTCCACAATCGCGCCACCGGTATCGGACATGATCACGCGGATGATGCCGGATTTTGGGCGCCCCTTCTCGATGCTCGAACCGCCCGGAGCGCCCCGGCCCCCCGCGTCGCGTCCGGTTCCGCCGCCGGCAAAGACCGTGACACGCTCCAGCAGCCCGACCGCCGCCGTGTCGGATCGCTGAATTCCACCCGGCCCGTTTTCGCCGAGGATCACCCTGCGGATGCTAAGAAGAGCCTCCCTGTTCTCGATTTTCTGAACGACGCTTCCGAGGGCCGAGGTCACGTTCTGGCTGAAGAGGTCCGATTCCAGCGAGAGGGTACGGCGCAGTAAAAGATACTGCGCAATCATCAGGCCGATGACGGCGAGCGCTACGATCAGGCTGAAGAAGGCGACATTTCCACGATCCTTTTTCATAATCCAATTTTACGTCATAACGGCGCCCTCGGCACACTATTTAACATAATTTAACATTTGATAACACTAATTGATGAAACTGCAAAGAGATGGATAGGTTAAACATTCCAGGACACAAAAAACCGGAAGGAGGGTTTCGATGAAAAAATGGATTCTTTTCTCGATCGCGTCGGTGTCGATCGCGGCATGCGCCGGCGCTCTTGACGCAAGGCCGCAGGAGCGGCAGGAACTCAGGCTTGACAGGGAGACGAGTTTCATAACGTTCGAATTGATGGCGGTCATGAGCGAATCGGACAGCGTTGTCAGCGTCAGCCAGATCATTCCGACTCAAAGGAAGAGAGCGGACAGCGGCGTGGTGGACCTTGAGGTGGGCGATGTCATTCTGATGGCGAACGGCAGGCGAATCGCAGGGGTGAAGGATTTGCACGAGATATACGGCAATCTGCGGATAGGGGAACCCTTCAAGCTCGGCGTCAGGAGGGGGAAGGAGACCTTCATGAGATCGGTGCCCAAGATGGACCCGGAGAAGATGCAGGGCGGCGGCATGATCATAAGGCGGACTGAGACTGATGATAAGAAATAGTTCGCAGAGGCGCTTCGCGCACGCAGGCCTTGTCGAACGGTTTCGCCGGGGCATCGTTCCGGCGACCGCCCGCGGCCTGATCCTCGTTCCCGCCATCGCAACGATCCTGGTGGCCGCACCCGCCAGCCCGCGGCTCCGGGCCCAGACCGGGATCCCGTTCAACCAGCGCGACGACACCTATCCCCTCCTCGGCCTGAAAAGGGCGAAGGAGGCCTTCGAGTTCGCGAAGGCCGAACTTGAAAGGCAGCAGGCGATGTATGGGAAGGGATTGATTTCCTTTCAGGAGCTCGAAAGGTCGAAGAATGCCTTTGCCGACGCCGAGGTCAATTACCAGCAGTCTCTTCTCGCAGTCCTTTTCGAAAGGCAGTTTGTTTCGGTCGTGAACGCGGTAAAGTACCAGGCGCCTGACGGGAACAAGCACGTCAGGATAACGCTGGCCAACACTTCCGGCGGAGGGGCTGATTTCAGGAAGCTCATAGAGATGGACGACGAGCTTTTCAGAAAATTGCAGCCGGACGTGATAAACGACGTCTACGTTTCGCTTCTCAACGGTGAAAACGCGATAATCAGCCGTCCTTACGAGGCGAAGATCGAGCAGCTTCTGTACGGCGATCCGGTGGAGCTCGATTTCGCCCTTCTTCAGGATCTGGACGCGTTGACCGTGGATATCGTCTATGGTAACGGAAGCCGGCGCTCGCCAAAGATATTCCTTCAGAAGGATTCCTCAGTCAACATGGCAACGATCTACTCGGAGCAGTTTTCCCAGGAAGTGGAACTGGGGGGATCGGCGACGTACGATCTTCACCTTGAGCTCTTCAGCAGCGCGACGAACACCTTCAAGCTGGAGGTGGTCAACCTTCCGCCGCAAATCACGAGGTATTTCAACGATCCGGCGAGCGACGCGAGGATAAGCCAGCTCAGGTTCACCGAGAGGACCAATTCCATGAATGCCGCCTTGAGGATCTACCTCCCGGACAGGCCGACGGGGGAGGTCGCCGTCGGGGAAGCGATCTCCTTTTTTGTCATAGCAGTTCCGCAGGACAGGATGGACTCCATCGAGGGGCTGAATTCCGGAAGGTGGACTGTCGACCAGGTCGAGGCGTTGAACGTAGGATTCGCGAAGCTGGAGATAGTTCCTATGGGTAACGGCAGGCTTCTGGTCAAGGCGCCCCAGTTGTACCATTCGATCGATAAGGGAGGCGTTGTTGAAATGGACATCGACGTGGTCAACGATGGGACGAAGCGGCTCGACAACGTGGAATTCGAGATCGACGCCCCCCCCGGATGGCTGAAGGCAACGGATCCGTCGATGATCCGTTCGCTGGATATACGCCAGGAGAGCAGGATCAGGATCGCATTGACTCCACCGGGCGACGTCTCATCCGGCCGCTATGAATTCAGGATAAAGACCTCGTCCCTCTCTGGCGACCTTCCGGTCAGGGGCGAGGAGAAGACGGTGACTGTGGAGATCAAGGCGGGAACAAACGTCTGGGGAACCCTGCTGCTCGTTTCCCTTATCGTTGGAGCCATATCGGCGATCGTCGTCTTCGGCATAAGGCTTTCAAGGCAATAGGGCGGGCCGGCGAAAAGGATCGAGACGATACTTTCAGGAAAGGACTGACATGGAATCGGATAATAAGAACGAAATTTCGCGGACGGCGCCAATGCTCGAAGCGGTCAACCTTACAAAACGTTACGATGACGGAGTACTTGCCCTGGATGGCCTGAATCTCCGCGTGTTTCCGGGGCGGGCGTACGCGATGCTGGGCGCGAACGGGGCCGGCAAGACGACAACGATAAATCTGTTCCTCAATTTCATAGACCCGACCGAAGGGGAGGCGCGCGTAGCCGGGATCGCGTCCCACCGCGATCCTTTGTTGATAAGGGAAAAGGTCTCGTACGTGTCGGAGAACGTCATGCTTTACATGAATTTCTCCGCCGTACAGAACCTCGATTTCTTCGCGAGGCTGGCCGGCAAATCGAAGGGATGCAGCAGGGACGAGTGCAGGGAAGTTCTGAGAAGGGTCGGGCTGGAGGACGATTGCCACGACAGGAAGCTGAGGACTTTTTCCAAGGGAATGAGGCAGAAGTGCGGGATAGCGATCGCCGTCATCAAGGGGGCCCCGGCCATCCTTCTCGACGAGCCGACTTCTGGGCTCGATCCCAAGGCCGCCTTCGAGTTCATGAACCTTCTTGATTCGCTGCGGGCCGAGGGCAGGGCGATACTTATGTCCACTCATGACATATTCAGGGCCAGGGAAATCGCCGACGACATCGGGATCATGAAAGAGGGACGGCTCGTGATGCAGCGAAGCAGGGAGGAGCTCGAGGGCGAGGATCTCGAGAAGATATACCTCGATTACATGTCGGGCCTGAGTTGAAGCCCATGCGCCAGGGAAGGCAATTCAAGGACGGAGAACCGGAAATGATCGGAATTATCGTAAAAAAAGAACTCTACGAGACCGTGGGATCGAAGAAATTTCACATCAGTTTCGCCGTTTGTTCGATTCTGATCCTGTTGGCGTTCTACGCGGGCATAAGGAACCATCAGAACAACGTCGAGAGGTACGAGGCTTCAAAGGCGGACAATCTTCGAAAGCTCGAGGGGTTGAAGGAATGGCACGAAGTGGAAAATTACAGGATCTTCCTGCCGCCGCGCCCTCTGGAGTCTCTTGTCGGCGGCGTGTCGAACGATATCGGGCGGACGATCGTCATCCAGAGGGGAAATGAACTCGAGGCGGAAGGGAGCCGGTTCGGAGACGATCCCGTCTTCGCCGTTTTCGGTTTCCTCGATCTCGAGTTCATCTTCCAGATCGTCCTGACGCTCTTCGCGATACTCTTCGCGTACGATTCCGTGAACGGCGAAAAGGAGCGCGGGACTCTCAGGCTCACCTTTTCGAATCCGATCCCCAAGAGTTCCTACATCCTGGGCAAATGGACGGGGTCGTTCGTCGCGGTCTGCCTTCCGCTGATGATCCCCCTGCTGATAGGGTGCCTCATGCCGCCGGTTCTGGGGGTCGGCCTTTCCGGCGGAGAATGGCTGCGACTCGGGCTTGTCATTCTTTCCGGGCTTCTTCTGTTCGGCGCATTTCTCGCCATGTCGATCATGGTTTCAGTATTCACCAAAAGATCGTCGAGCTCGTTTCTGGTCCTCCTGGTGATCTGGATCTTCGCGATCCTCATAATTCCGAGAACGGCCGTCGTTCTCGCCGCGAGGGCCGTCGAAACTCCCTCGGTCGACGAGCTCGCCGCGAAAAAAAGCAGCTTCGCGAGGCAGCTGATGATGGAGGACAGGGAGAAGGTGGATGGATACCGCGGATCGGAAAGCCGGGACATGGAGGTGATGATGCGGGAATTCCAGGAATTCATGAACGGGATACAGGAGGAAAGGCGGAAAAAGACGGACGAGTATAACGCGCGCCTGAACGAGGAGAGAAGAAACAGGCAGATCGAACAGGAAAAGACGGCGTTCGGCCTGGCGAGGATCTCCCCGTCGGCGACGTTCACCCTGGCCGCCGCCTCGCTCGCCCGGACATCGCTCGACCAGAAGGAGCGTTTCCTGGGGGAGGCCGGCAGATATCAGGAAGCTTACGGAAGATTCATGCTGGACAAGACAGGGATAGCGTCGGGATTGAGGGTCATAAGGATCAGTGCCGGGGATCGCGAGGACGGGGGGAGAAGGCCGCGATCGATCCGGGCGAGATCCCGGTATTCGATTTTCACGAGGTTTCCACCGCTGAATGCGTGAAAGGTTCCATCCCGGATATGGGCCTGCTCTTGATATTCAACCTGGCCTTCTTCGCTCTCGCGTATTTCAGGTTCCTTAGATATGACGTGCGTTGACGGACAAGGACAGCGGAGGCATAAGATGTTTGGGACACTGGTGAGAAAAGAGCTGAAGAACATTATCGCCGGGCCGAAATTCGCAGCGACATTCCTCGCGTGCTCGGTGCTGATTTTCCTTGGAGTATATGTTGGAATCGTCGATTTCAAGGCCGACATGAAACAATATGAAACTGCCGTTCAACTCGAGCAGGAGCAGCTGCAGGAACAGCATTCGTGGGCTTATCTCGCCACGAGGGTCTTCCGGAAGCCGGACCCGATGCAGATCTTCGTCGGAGGGGTATCCAGGGACATCGGGCGATTCTCGGTGCTCGAGGAGTCGGAAGCGATCAGGCTGACGGGCAGCGCGTATTCCAACGATACAGTGTTCGCGGTGTTCAGGTTCATCGATCTCCACTTCATATTCATGGTTGTCATGTCGCTATTCGCCATTCTCTTCACGTACGATTCGATAAACGGTGAGAGGGAGTCCGGGACCCTTAAACTCGTTTTCACGAATCCGGTGAAAAGATTCACCTACATATTCGCGAAATTCGCGGGCTCATGGCTCGGGCTGGCGATACCGCTCGTGATTCCGGTTCTGGCGGGATTGCTCATGGTCCTTCTCTTCAGAGTGCCGCTGACGGCGGATCACTGGGGCCGCCTCCTGCTGTTCCTGCTCGTCTCTGTTCTTTATTGCACCTTCTTCGTCGCCCTCGGGCTGATGGTTTCAGCCATGACGAGAAGGTCTTCAGTCTCTTTTCTCGTCCTTCTCGTTTCCTGGGTCGCGATGACCCTCATCGTTCCGAAAGCGGCGGTGATGGCGGCGGGCAAACTGGCCCCCGTGCCGTCGGTTGCGCAGATCGAGAGCCGGATCGACCGGTTTTCGTCTTCGGAATGGGAAAGGCACATAAAATGGATGGAGGAGACATCGATCCGGAGGGAAAGGGCAATGAGCGGGATGACCGAGGACGAGCGGAAAGCGCTACGCGAGATCAACGAATGGAACTGGCTTGAAGAGAGCGAAAAGGCGAGAAAAGCCGTTGAGGCGGAGATCTGGAACAACTCGAAGCGCATGTACGAGGAATTGGGCAACCTGAGGGGGAGGCAGGAGCGGCTCGCATTCGGCCTTTCCAGGGTCTCGCCCGCATCGGCATACAAACTCGCGTCGATGAACCTGGCCGGGACCGATACCGGGCTCAAGGAAAGATGCGAAGGCCAGATGGAAAGGTACCATGATTCCCTTTATGAATTCGCGGCGAAACGGGAAAAGGAGTCCCCGGGGGGGAGCCCCGGGATCATGGTGACGATCGATTCTGAGAAAGGGCTGACGACCTCGGCCCCGAGGGATACAAAGACGATCGATACGAGCGGAATGCCCCGATTCGCGGAAGGATATCCCTCGATGTCGCAGGTCATCCGGACCGCGCTGACCGACGCGGTGCTTCTTGCCATTTATCTGGCCCTGGCCCTGCTCGGAGCCGTGGCGGCCTTTTCAGCCTACGATCTTCGCTAGGGCCGGCGCTCCGTATCCGTCCGATCGAATATATCGTGCATCTTCGTGTATTCATTGTGTACATTGTTGTCGTTGCATGGGCATGGCGCAAGGGGGTAACAGATGAACGCTCTGAAGATCGCGGTATTTGTAATTTCCGCGGCGATGATTACGGCATTCGCCGGTTCGCCGCTCCCGGCCCGGGCCGCGGAAGAACCGGTGAAGATTGCGGGGAGCTGGGAAGGATCCATCGAGATTCAAGGATCCGGGCTCAGGATCGTCTTCAATATTTCCGATAGCGGCGCTGGAGCGCTCAGCGGCACGGTTGACAGCCCCGACCAGGGAGCGACGGGCATACCGATCAGGGAGATAACGGTCAGGGGGGACAGCCTGTTCATCGACGTTGCCGCCGTGGGAGGCGGATTCTCGGGAAAATACAACCGGCAGAGGGATATCTTCTCGGGATCGTGGAATCAGTCATCCATGGAATTCCCGCTGGAACTGCGTAGAAGCGCCGCTCCGGCGGCGCCGGTCCGTCCGCAGACGCCTCAAAAACCGTATCCATACAAAACGGAGGATGTGTCGTACTTTAACGAAGAGGCCGGCATAACCCTCGCCGGGACCCTGACGATTCCCGCCAAAGGCGGGGGCTTTCCAGCCGTGGTCCTTATCACGGGCTCAGGGCAGCAGGACCGCGACGAAGAGATCTTTGGGCACCGCCCTTTTCTCGTTCTTGCCGATCATCTCACGCGCAAGGGGATAGCGGTGCTGAGGAGCGACGACAGGGGTGTGGGTGGATCGGGGGGAGACCCCGCTCTTTCCACTACGGAGGATTTTGCGACTGATGTACGCGCGGCGATCGACTACCTCAAGTCGAGGCCCGAGATCGACCATGGCAGAATCGGGCTGGCTGGGCACAGCGAGGGGGGGATTATAGCTCCCATGGTGGCGGCGAACGGGACCGACGTTAAATTCATCGTCCTGCTCGCGGCCCCGGGGCTGAACGGCAGCGAAATACTGATCATGCAGACGGGGCCGATTTTAAGGGAAACGGGATTGGGAGAAGAGCTCGTCGGAAAGATTCTGGAGCAGAAAAGGCTGGAACAGGATCTCTTCATCCGTGAAAAGGACGTCGATAAAGCCGCGAAAATCATGATCGAGGAATCGACGGCCTTCATGGGCCGGTATTCCCTCGAAGAGCGGCAGGCACTTGAAAGCATCGGCTATACGGAAAGCGCGATCACGCAGCGGGCCGGGATATATTCCACTCCGTGGTTCAGGTTCTTCCTATCGTACGAGCCGGCCGCGGCGTTGTCCCGGGTCGAATGCCCGGTTCTGGCGCTTTGCGGGGAAAAGGATATTCAGGTTCCGGCCGGGGAGAACCTGGCAGCCATAGAGAAAGCCCTTTCCGCGGGAAGATGCGTAAGGTACAGGATCCTGGAGTTGAAAGGCCTCAACCATCTTTTTCAAACCTGCGAAAGCGGGTCGATAGGCGAATACGGGAGGATCACCGAAACCTTCGCCCCCGAAGCACTCGATATCATCTCCGGATGGATACTCGAGATCGCGGCGGATCGGGGGCCGGGCGAGAGACCTTAGGGGCGCCTCGCTGCTTCCCGCTTGATTCACGGCCTCCGGTAGCATAGAATTATAGGGAGAAGCCAGGCCCCGTCAACACCCCAAGGAGATGCCATGATCAGGATTATTCTGCTCGCCTTCGCGATCGGCGCCTTCGCGACGCCCGAATCTTCAATTTCAGCCCCCGCGAACCTGTCAGAGGGGGAAAGGCTTGCTATAGAAGCGGCGCAGCGAACGATCGAGATGAAGGGGTACGGGTGGACGGCCGGAAAGACCTCCCTTTCCTCCCTTTCGGACGAGGAGTTTCTCTCGCTTTGCGGAACGGTCGTTCCGCCCGAGGTCGAAAAGAGATTCTCCGGCCTGGACTCGAGGCAATATTCAACGAAGGCGCCGGGAACGGCCCCGTCGAGCTGGGACTGGCGCGACTACGGTATGGTTTCGCCGGTCAAGGACCAGGACGGCTGCGGAAGCTGCTGGGATTTCGCCGCCATCGGCGCCCTCGAGGCGGTCCTGCTTCAGAACGAGGGGATCGAATACGACCTGTCCGAACAACAGATACTTTCGTGCAGGACCGGCGGGACCGGATGCGAAGGAGGATGGTACAGCTGGGCATGGCAGTACATAAGGGAAAACGGGGCTGTTACCGAGGCCTGCATGCCCTATCAGGCGAACGACGGGATACCCTGCACCGATCATCTCTGCGCCGCGGTGGCTTCGACCGGCGGCTGGATCGACGTGGCAAACGACGTCGACGCTATCAAGCAGGAAGTGATGATATCCCCCGTCGCGACGACCTTCACGGTGTACGATGATTTCAGGTACTACACGGGGGGATGCTACGAACACGCCGACGAGGCGGCCATCAACCACGCGGTCGTGATCGTTGGATGGGACGATTCGATGTGCGACGGCCAGGGGGCCTGGCTCATAAAGAACAGCTGGGGCGAGGACTGGGGGCTCGACGGATATTTCTGGATAAAATACGGATCGTGCAAGGTGGGAAACGCGACGCAGAGGGTTCTCTACAACCCCGGCGACCGGATTGTTTACAGGAGCCATGAGATCGACGATTCGTCGGGCGACAACGACGGCAGGCTCGATCCGGGGGAGACCGCCGCCATGTCGGTCACATTGTTCTGCGACGTCGTTTCTCCGGCGAGAACGGGCGTATCGGCCCTTCTTTCGGTGTCGGGCGACATGGTAGATTTGATACAGGCTTCGGCGGCCTATCCCGACATGGAGGGGGGCGTCGAATATACCGGTTCGCCGTCGTTCGAATTCACCGTCAGCGAATTCGCGGCTCCAGGGTCGGCGCTGGAATTCGTTATCGATATTATCGCGGACGCAGGAAGCTACGTGTCGTCGGACACCTTTTACGTGACGGTCGGCGACTGCCCCGTATTGCTGGTCGATGACGACGACGGTGCCTCTTACGATATCTTTCTGAAGAACGCCCTTGCGAACAACGGGTACTTTTTCGACGTGTGGGACGAGTTCGTGGATGGATATCCCCCTGTTTCGAAACTCCTAGAATATTCGGCTGTCGTGTGGATGACAGGGATCTCCGGCGATATCGAGTATGAAAACAGGAACGCTATCAGCGGCTTCCTCGACCTCGGGGGGAGGATGCTCGTAACGGGGCAGGATATAGGATGGCAGCTCAACAGCGACTCCAACGTGAACGAGATAGCGTTCTACAACGGCTACCTTCACGCGGATTACATAAACGACGATTCAGGATACAGGTCAATCACCGGCATGCCCGGGGATCCCGTCTCCGGGGGATTGTCCTTCGAAATAGGAGGGGGTGACGGCAGCCTGAACCAGGACTGGCCGAGCGAGATCGAGCCCCGTACGGGTGCGACGGCGATATTCGAATATGCTGCGGGCATCGAAGCGGGTCTTAGATACGAGGGATACCACAGGCTCGTCTACCTCGCCTTCGGGCTGGAGGCGGTCAATACGAGCGCCATGCGCGACACGCTGATGCAACGCAGCCTCGAATGGCTTGTCACCTCATGGCCAGACCTCGAGCAACCTTCCGTGACGCTGACGTCTCCGGCGGGGGGAGAAAGTCTTCCGATAGGGGAGACGCACGAAATCACCTGGACAGCTTCGGACAACGTCGGAGTCGTCTCCATCGACATCCTCCGGTCCTACGACGGGGGACAGACCTGGGGGGAGACGATAACCGCGGGCGAGAGCAACGACGGATCCTACGTCTGGACGGTTCCCGACAGCGCCTCGTCCGCTTCGCGGATCCGCGTGATAGCCAGGGATGCCGCGGGCCTCGCCATGTACGATGATTCGGACGCGGATTTCTCAACGACAAGGACGACGGGCGACCCTGAAAACCCGGGCGTGACGGCATTCGCGCTTGCCGCGAACATACCGAATCCGTTCAACCCGAGCACGACGATCAGATTCGACGTGCCTTTCAGTGCGAGGGTCAGGATAGCCGTATACGACGTCAAGGGGCAGATCGTGGCCACCCTCGTGGATGAAATGATCGATCGGGGAAGCAGCCGGACCGAGTGGGACGGAAGGGATTCGTCGGGCAGGCCCGCCGCTTCCGGGGTATATTTCTGCCGCATGGAAGCCGATGGTTTCAGGGCCTCGAGGAAGATCGTTCTTCTTCGGTGAACGGAACCAAATCGGTTGCGGAATTCGCATGACATGAAATACAATGGGCGCGCGGACGCGAAACAAAAGGCCTTACGGCCCGTATATGCTTTTGTCGCCCCGCGATAACGGGGTATCATGTCGCCGAAGGAGGGATCTGTTGTGGATAAAGTGACGATGGCTTTGCTTGCCTTTCTTTTTCTTTCCTGCGTATTATCGAATTCATCCGAAGCCGTGGAAGATTCCGCTGAAGCGGTGAAAAAGGTCATCGAGGAATCCTACATAAGGGGTATACACATCGAGAGGAACATCCCCGCGATAAAGAAGGGATTCCATCCCGATTTCACGATGCTGAGCCTCAAGGAGGGGGTCGTCGAAAGACTCTCCATCAATGAATGGATCGAATCGATCGAAAAGAGCCTGGTCGACAATCCCAATCCTCCGAAGCGGGAGATCACATGGGACTTCGCCATGGTTGAGGTGTCCGGAGACGCCGCCGTCGCGAGGATCGAGATGTACAGGGACGGCAAACATATTTTCACGGATTTCATGTCGCTCTACAGGTTCAGCGACGGGTGGAAGATAGTAGGTAAGATTTATTTCAGGCATTAGGGTAGAACGCCGGGAAGACCGTCGGCGCTTTTCCGACATCCGGGTTCTTCCCGATCGCGCGGCCCGGCGCCGGCCATGTCCGGCAATCCGGAAATGGAGTGACCTCTTTTGAAAAGGGTGTCTGTATTTTTTGCATTGCTCTGCCTGGCCATGACTCCGGCCCGCGCCGCCTCGGACCCGGACCGCTCCACGGAAGCGTTGAAGATATCGCACAAGGAACTGACCGGGCTCCTCGATTTTTCCCCCAGGACGGTCTATTACGGTGGATGCATGATACCGGAGGGGGATACCCTCGAGGGCACGGTCGTGGTGATCGCCGGATCGCTGGACATTCAGAATGGGGCGGCGCTGAGGGGAACCGCGTGGATCATAAACGGAAGGCTGATAATGACGGGAAGCGCCGTTCTCGACGGGGACGTGAATCTTGTCAACGCAGGGGAATTTCTCTCGAACGAAGCGGCCGTCGCGGGCAACATCAGCCGTTACGGGTGCGAGTGCAGGCTCGACGACGAGCTGTTCGAGCGCGAGGGCACGGTCGAGTTCAAAAAATTCGAAGATCCGAAAGCCGTGAAGATGCGCTTTGCGCTAGGCGGGGACAAGGCAGGCAGGGTCGATTATTCACTCATAGGGATCGGCTTGAAACGGGAGAACAAAGATCACAGGGAACCGTACGTCAGATGGCACGCCTGGATCAGCCCTTCCCTGATGAAAAAAAGCACCGGGCGGATCGGTTTCGATGTCGAGGCGTGGATCCCTCTCAACGGGAATAAGCTGCAGCTGATCGTACACGGGTTCAAGAGGACTTTCACCAACGACAACTGGATGATGTCGGACATTGAAAACGGCGGCATAGTCCTTCTCACAGGGGACGATTTCTTCGATTACTGGGAAAAACGGGGATTCGAACTGGGCCTCAAACGCTCCATGAGTGAACGGCTCGCACTGGAAACGAGGATATCATACCAGAGGGATGTCTCGATGGAAGCCCACGAGCTGTCGTCGATCCTCTTCCCCAGAGACAAGTACAGGGAGAATCCGGCCATCGACGCTGGCGCGAGAACGGCCTTTTCCGGAAGATTGACGTACGATTCGAGGGGAGAGGAGGCCTGGAGGGAGAACGCCTGGCTTGTCGACCTGTGGCTGGAGAAAGGGGTGGCGGACGGCCCGGGAGATTTCTCGTACACCGTTTTCGAGGCGGACGCGAGGAGATATAATTACCTGCCGTGGAAGATGAAATTCGATCTGAGGTCCAGGATCTTTTCCTCCTTCACTGCCATTCCCCTGCAATTGACCAGGTCTCTCAACGGTTATGCCGGAGTCCGCGGAACTTCGGACTTCCCCTTCGAAGTTCAGCGCTCCGGAAGGATGGCCCTTCTGTCGGCCGAGTTGAGGCGCCGGTTGCCCGACCTGCCGGTGTTCAGATGGATCTATACAGGATGGGATTTCGTGATATTCTCCGACGCGGGTCTTCTGGTCCCCGAAGAGAACATGGAATCGCCTTTCGCATTCCTCGACGCGCCTTTTGAAAGATGGAAGAAGACCGCCGGCATCGGTTTTTCCGGCGAATCGTTTCTGCCCTGCGTCGGATTTTACGCGGCGCAGGACCTGGACGCGGACGATTTCAACCCGAGATTCATACTGAGAATACAGAGGTCGTTCTGATGGCCGTCGCCGTGGAAAAAGAGATACTCCGCGTAAGCGGCCTCGTGAAGCGTTTCGGGAGGGTCGAAGCGCTGAAGGGGATAGACATCTCCCTGACACGGCCCGGCGTATACGGTTTTCTCGGGCCGAACGGCGCCGGCAAAACGACCACGTTCAAGGTAATGACGGGGCTTTTGAGGCCGACCTCGGGATCGGTCAGCATCTGCGGCGTGGATATCCGCGCGAACACGAGGGATGCCGTGAGAAATATCGGCATCCTTTTCGATTCCCCCGCCTATTACCCGTACCTTTCCGGCAGGGACAATCTCGAGGTCTTCGCCCGATGGTCGGGGCTTCGCGCCGGCGACGGGACAAAGGAGCTGTTGCGAAAGACGGGACTGGAGAAGGCCGGAGACAAAAAGGTGGGCGAATATTCCTGGGGAATGAAGAGAAGGCTTGGAATCGCCGCGGCGCTGCTCGGCGATCCGCCGCTCATCATCATGGACGAGCCGACCAACGGCCTCGATCCGGCCGGGATAGCCGAAATAAGGAGGCTGCTGCCCGAACTGGCATACGAGCAGGGGCGCGTAATACTTTTCTCATCCCACAGGATGGACGAAGTGGACCAGGTCTGCGATCGCCTGATGATAATCAACGGAGGAGAGATAATCGCGTCGGGCACGACGGACGAGCTCGCGCGCGCGGAGCGTGTAATCGAGATAACCTGCTCGGATGCCGAAAAAGCGGTCAAAATAATTTCAGGCTTGAACGGTATCGATAAGATCGAGAGGACGGGCGCGGACCGCATACGCTTGCGCGCTCCGGGAGCGCCGGCCGGCGCGATCAACGGCGTTCTGGTCGAAGCCGGGATAGAGGTAAGGCGGATCGCTGAATCGAAGGAATCCCTGGAGGAAATTTTCTTCAGGTTGACGGGGACGGGACTGAATGACGAATGATGTGAGAAAGGTTTTGTCAGCCGAATGGTTCAAGGCGCGCGGGAGGAAAACGACTTTTATCGTTCCCGCGCTCACGATCCTCTGTTCTGTCGTCCTTTTCTTCGCCGTCGGTTACGCGGCGGGAAAGGACTGGATCGGGCTTTCGAGCGGATTCTACATCGCTTCGGTCTCGATGGGATGGCTTGTTAACGCCATGGCGTTTGTGGCCGTGGTCATGACCGGCTTCCAGATATCGGGGGAATTCGCCATGGGCACCGTCAAGCCGGCGTGGACCCGGCCGGTCAGTCGGCGGAGCTGGTATTTCGGGAAACTGATCGCCTGTTCGGCCGGGGTCACCTTCCTGTTCCTGATATCACTGGTAACGATCGTCGTCCTCGCCGGCCTGAAATTCGGATATTCGGATCTGATGGAAAAGGATTACCTAGTGCATTCGTCCGGCGAAATGTGGCGGAGCCTTCTCGTCGCGTCCGCACTGACGATCTGGTCCCTCTGGTCCGCCGTCACGGCTACCTCGGTCTTCGCGGCATTCTTCAACCGTCCCGGAGGGGCGATCGCGACGGTCGTCGCCGTTTCGTTCGCCATGACCCTGCTCGCGATAATCCCGTCCGCGCGGCCCCTTCTGCTCTCGACCTGCCTGACGCAACCATTCGAGCAGATGACGGCGATGTCGAAGGGACTCCCACTACCCATGGAATGGGGAACCCTGATGTGGAGGACGGCGGCCTGCGCGGGAATCTGGACGCTCGTTTCGGCTCTCGCGGGCTCGGCCGCCGTCGCGAAAAAGGAGATAACCTTCTGATGTGCCGAGAATTCACCCTTGCAAGGAATACAGGAGCATCGCGTATGTCTATCGATAGCGGAAAACGCCCGAACATCCGGCCCGCAGCCATCTTCTTTTCGGCCCTTCTCGCCTGCGCGGCCTTGCCGGCGGGGCCGGCCCGATGCGCGAAGGACGAAGCCTTCAGCATCTCCACCCTGAGCGTGGCGGACAAGCTGCTCGACCTTCTCGTTGAGGACATCAACGGCGACGGTCTCCAGGACATTCTTGCCGTGCATCGAAAGGGGCTCGAACCGGACGAGACGAGGTGGGTGTCCGTTTTCTGGCAGATGAAGGAGGGCGGGTTCGGGACGGCGGCGGACCAGTCATGGGAGGTGGACTCCACGGCGGCCCTGATCGATATCGGCAACGTCGCCGGCGGGCTCGAAAAGGAGATATGCTTCCTCGCCCCCGGAGGGATTCGGTATTACATGATCGATTCGGGGAAATTCGATACCGTCGCCCGCGCTCTGGTGAATGCCGAGCCGCTGACCGTATTCCCGTCGAAAAGAAACCTGCCGATCGTCGATTTCGTTCAGGACTGGAACGACGACGGCGTCGAGGAAACGGCCATATTCACCTTCTCCGGGCTGTCGATCCTGTCCCCGGATGCGAACGGCGAATATTCCGTGGAAAACAGGATTTCGGTGGAACTTCCCACCGACATGACGAGCCGGAGAAATGTCGAGGAAAGGGAGGGGACCGCCGGGATCAGCGCCATCTTCAGGTTCCCCAGGACGGTTCTCGCCGATTTCAACGGCGACGGGTTGAGGGACCTTGTCGTCACCCGCTTCGAGAATACGGCAGTGTATATTCAGGACCGAAACAAGGCCTTCAGCGAAACCCCGTCCGCCAGGCTTTTTTTCGACGTGAGGACGCAGCACGAGAAGATCGAGGAAAACGCGTTCGTGGAGACGGTCATCCATGACCTCAACAACGACGGATACGCCGACGCCATCGTTACAAAGCAATCCTCCAGGGGATTGCAGAATTTTCGTTCGGTGATAAACATCTATTTCGGTAAAAGCGGCGGCTACCCGGAAAAGCCGGACCAGGTGATAATCTCGGAGGGATCGGCTTCCGAAGCGACGATAGTGAAGGACGTGAACGGCGACGGCAGGCTCGACATGATACTGCCGAGCATAAAGATCAGCGTCACCGCGATCATACGTTTTCTGTTGACGAGATCGGTCCCTATTAATTTCAACATATTCATCCTGAACGAGAACAACCGCTATTCGGACAGCCCCGATTTTTCCAAGGAAGTGAAATTCAAGATAGATTTTTCCGGGGAAACCGACGTCCAGGCGGTGAGCCTGAGCGGCGACTACAACGGGGACAGGATAAAGGATTTCGCGTTCGGCACGGCGGAGGAAGAGCTTTCCCTGTTCCCAGGCCTCCCGGGCGGGGAGAAGGAACTTTTTTCGAAAAAGCCGGCGGCCAGGATAGAGGTGCCGGCCTTCGGGGATCTTTTGAGCCTCGATCTGAACAAGGACAACTACGACGACATGATCATCTTTTATCCGAACAGCAAGGATCGCAAGGGGATGATACAGGTCCTGATGAACCGGAAAAAACTCGAGGAATAGCGGGTGGCGCCGAAGGCCCCTGCGCCGGGCCGGTGAATGCGCGGCGATCTCCGCCCCCGGGCCGCCTTATGATCAAAGGAATCTATCGATGAGCGCGGCCGCCTTGCGGGCCGCGCCCGCGTGGTCCGCCACGAATTTACGTGCGGCTTCCCCGGCCGCGTGAAGCAATTCACCGTCACCGAGGAAACGGCCCGCTTCGAGGGCAAATAGCCCCGGGCTAGTCACCGTGGAAGCGGCTCCTAGCGCGACGAGGCAAGAGGCTTCCCAGGCGTTATCAGTCCTCGGGCCGAAGAGAACTGGGAGCCCGAGAACCGCCGGTTCCAGAATATTGTGGACTCCCGAGGTAAATCCTCCGCCCACGTATGCCAGGACTCCCGTTCCGTAGAGCTCGGCGAGGTATCCGACGCCGTCGGCGATCAAAACATCTTTGCCGGGCACACGACTCCCGTCCGGATCGGATAGGCAGGTGTAAGTCAGGCCCTGCGAAGCGAGCGCCCGCATTATACCCGAGACCCTTTCGCCCGTCGGTTCGTGGGGTGCGATAACCAGCCTCGCATCGGGATGCCCTTTCAGCAGCTCGCGGAAGCCGGGGATGACTATCGCCTCGTCGCGCGGCCATGTGCTCCCCGCGATGATGAACCTCGCGCCTTCGCTCCGGGGAATCCCGGCTGAGGGTGCGCCGGGGCGCGAGACCCGCTCGATGACCTGGTCGAAACGAATGTCCCCCGTGTTCTCTGTCGGGACCCTGCCGCCGGTCGCCTCCTCGAACCATTTCGCGTCGCTGTCCGAAACGGCGCCTATAGATGCCATCGCGGAGTACATCCCGCGACGGATTCCGCACCTTGAATCGATCCTTCGCGCCAGGCTTCGCGGAGCGTTGCCCGAAAGGAGTATCTGAGGTATCCCCCTGCCGTGAGCCTCGGAGACAAGGTTCGGCCAGAGATCGTACCTGATATATACGATCAGGCCTGGTTCAAGGGAATCAAGGCATAACCGCGCGTTGCCCCGCGTGTCGAAGGGGAGATATTCGACAAAAGAGAGGCGGGAGCCTTTTCCGCTCCTGTCATGTTTCGCGTGGTAATCGAACCCGGAAGGCGAGTAGAAGGTGATGGCTATCGAGGGAGGATCCTCCCTGGACAGGAGAAGGTCGATGACGGGAACGGCCTGCAGATATTCGCCAGCCGATGAGACGTGAAACCAGACGAGTTTCCCATCACGCCTAAGCCCGGCGCATTTCTTAGCCCACCTGGCTGTGATCCCCTTCCTGGCTTCGATGGTTCGGGATATCTTGCCGTTGAAGATGCCTGCACAGCGCGCTCCGGCCAGGATAAGAGGGAGAAGGCAGTTGTATATCAAAAGATGCGGCCTCATGCCTTCCTTTCCGGCCGACCCGAGGATATCGGCTCCCTGCCGAGGATTTCGAGAACGGTCTCGAGAGCCTCGACCGGGGTTATCGAGACGAGGCATTCCCTCGTGCCGAACCTGCATTCTTTCGATCCGTTTCTCGAGCAAGGCCTGCACGCGAGGTCCCTCTCGAGGACCCTGCTCTCCGGCAGCCCGGGGAAGAAACCGAATTCCCTGACCGTGGGCCCGAAAAAGGCGACAACGGGGGTGCCCGCCGATTCGGCAAGGTGAAGCGGGGCGGAATCGTTCGTCACCAGCAGGCTGCATTTTCCGAGGAGCGCGGCCGATTCCATGATGGAGAACCTTCCCGCCGCGTTAATGGATCGGGCGGCCCCGCCCATTATCGTATCGCACAGGGCTTTCTCTCCGGCGCTCCCTGTCATCACGCATCCGAACTCTCGCGCGGAGAGGGAGGACACGAGTTCGCTGAAATATTCCCCGGGCCACTGTTTCGCGGGCCAGCGGGCGCCCGGGGCGAAGGCCACGAGCGGCATATCATCGATCCCGGCTTCGGCGAGGAGAGCCGCGGCCCTGGCATCGGCGGCGGGAGGGATATCGATAAGGAAGCGCTCGCCTGAAGGAGCGGCCCCCGAGCGGGCCGCAAGGTCGAGATATCTCCCCGCCTGAGTATGTATATCCTTGTAATAATTGACGCTGCCTTTGATCAGCAGCGTTTTCTTCAACTGTTCCTTGTCGATACGGATCTTCTTCCCGGCGGACAGGAAGGTGGAGATAAGGACGCTTCTCAAGACGCCGTGCGCGTCGATCACCATATCAAAATCGATTTTCCCCAGGGCCCGGAAAAGCTTCAGCGATGAGGCGAGGGTGTTGTCCGGCAGGCGGTGTATGAAGTCGACGTCGCCGTTCCCCTCCAACAGCCCTGAATATTCTGACTTTGTCGCAAGATGGATCTCGCCCCCCGGATAACCTCTTCGCAGCTCCCTCATCATCGGCAGCATCAGCGCGATATCCCCGAGGGAACTGAACCTGATCACGAGGATCACGGGGGACTTTGCCCCTGAATTTCCGCTTTTCCTCATCGCACGACCTTTTACCGGGACGAAACAGGGCCTGGATTCTCGACTTTTCAAACTTGATGGCGGCCCGGGCACGCCGCTTAATATACTTCAAAACGCATTCAAGGTCCAGCGGTCAGGAGTCCCCGGCGGGTCGGGATCCCCGCGGGAGGATTTATTCTGAAAATGAGGGTGCGCCATGCGGCAATCCGGATTAAATGTAACATCCCGGAATCCGGCCAATTCGCGCGGAAAGGGAATGAGTGATATGTATCTTGCATGGTCTGCCGCGGCGAATATTTTTTATATAAAGACTGGATTTTCAGTTTTAATTCATTATATTAGTCTGTTTTCAGTCATGAAGACTGGTTTTTTCCGGCTCTGGAAATTGTACATTGGAATCCGGCCATTTCCGGTCTCGGAAGGGGAGAGATGGACAATAAAAACGAAATCGGCTACAGGATAAAGAAATTCCGCCTGTCCAAGGGGCTTACGCTCAAGGATATAGAGGTAAAAGCCAAGGTGTCGGCCACGCATGTTTCCGAGATCGAGAGAGGCATGACCTCGCCGACGGTCGGGGCCCTGGCGAAGATAGCCGAGGCCATGGGCACGGATGTGGCGTATTTCGTCGAGAAGAGGAACCTCTCGAAGGTCTCCGTCCTCGGCAAGAAGGAAAGAAAGAGGATGCAGTTCGTGGATTGGGGCGCGACATATTTTTCGCTCACAAAGGACGTTCCCAATCCCGTTCTCTCTTTTCTCGAAGTGGAGCTCGATCCGGGAATAGCGAGGCCGGAGGAAACGAGCACCCACGAGGGGGAGGAATTCGCCCTGGTCACGAAGGGAGTCATGGAGATTATCATCGGCGACGAAAAGTACATACTCAAGGAAGGCGACAGCATCCATTACAAGGCCAACAGGCCCCACGCGATGAGGAACATCGGCGACGCGAAATGCAGGGCCATCTGGGTCACGATGCCGCCGTACAGTCTTTAAACTTCAGTGCCGCCGGAGGTCTGACGCGCGATGATATCGAAGGAAGAAATCGGGAAAAGGATAAAGAAGATCAGGGAACAGAACCACCTCACCCTGAAAAACGTCGAGGCGAAAGCGGGGATCTCGGCCACCCACATCTCGGAAATAGAGAGGGGCAAGACCTCTCCCACGATCGGCGCCCTGATGAGAATAGCCGAGGCGCTGGGGAAGGATCCGGCCTATTTCATCGAGGAAAGGGAGCTGAAGGACGTGTCGTTCATCGCCCTTGAGGACCGTCAGGCGGAGCCTCTCGAAAAGGTCGACGGAGTTTTCGAGAACCTCACGAACTCCATACCGAGCGGGAAGATAAACGCCCGGCTTATAACCCTCGCGCCGTCGAAAAACAACAGGAAAATGGAGGTCCACTCGCATAACTGCGACGAGGCGGCCCTCGTGCTCAAGGGATCGGTCAAATACCAGGTTGATGAAAGGGTGTACGATCTCGGCGAGGGCGACAGCATATGTTACCGCGCGAGCCAGAAACACGGATATATAAACCCGTCGAAGGAACAGGAAGCGAAGATGATCTGGTTCGCGACGGAAAGGGGCGTGGACTGACCCCTGCACGAAGAGCCTGCCCGCCGCGGCCACGCTCCGCGAAATCATTGCTCGAGGATTCACGGATACCGGATCGAATGATCCGGTATTTTCATATCTTATTTTCATTGACATGATGAAAATTTCAAAACTATAGTCGAAGGCGGGAAAGGAGGAATTCTCTTGAATAACGGCGAGATAAACGGAAATCAAAGCGATTGTTTCCTTTTTCAACACCTTCTGGCGATGTTCCAGACCCTTGCCCTGCAGCAGATGGGAAAACTGATGAACCCGATTACGGGAAAAGTGGAGAGGGATTTGCGTCAGGCCCGGATAACGATCGACATGATAGCGATGATACAGAAGAAAACCTCCGGGAACCTTTCGGCGGAGGAAAAAAGGCTTGTCGACAACATTCTGATGGATCTTCAGATGAATTTCGTGGATGAAAAATCCCGCGGAGACGAAGAGGAGGGGGAAGCGGGCGAAGACGACGGGCGGATTGAAGAGGGCGACGAAGCCGGGCGGGAAAAGAAGGACAAGGATGAAGATTGACGGCCCGGTGTACGGGTCGCCTGGAGGCGGAGATTCCGCGCGCCGGCGACGGGGCCGCGATGGCGGAATCCATTACCAGGGAGGACTAATGATGAGAAGACTCTTTTGCGCGGCCGTCATGACGGCGATGCTGCTCGCCGCGTTCACCGCGGCTTACGGGCAGGCCTCATGGGAGGGGACTGCCGGCCTTCTGAGGGTTCACGAAGCCGGGACCGTTGGGAAGGGAAAGCTGATATTTTCCCTCGGAACCGCATATTACAGGCAGTACGGAGTCATGCTGACCCCCAGCGAGGGCAGCTTCTATTACGACGCCGGAGGGGAGGGAGAGGTCGATTACAATTTCTTCCTTTCCAGGGCGGCGTTGACGCTCGGGCTCAGCGACAATGTCGAATTATCCGCCGCGATCGACGTCAGAAACTGGATAATGCTTGCCAGCGGCGAGTACGAGAACAATGATTTCGAATCGATTTTCAGGGGAGGCCTCGGCGACACCAAGGTGCAGGCAAAGATCTGCCCTCCCATCCCGATGGATCTCTTCAAGCTGGGGCTTCTCGCGACGGCGAGTTTTCCCACGGGCAACAAGGACAGGCGCTTCACAACCGAGGAGATCGATTTCGGCCTGGCGGGCCTTTTGACCCTGGATCTCGCCGACCTCGAGAATTTCGTTCCCACGAAGCTCCATCTGAACCTCGGTTATCGTTTCAACAGGAACGAGGATTCCGGGTACGGCATTCTGAACACCGACAATCCGAACCTGAGCGGGTTCTATCCGCCCGCGTATCCGGCGGTTCCAGAGGGGATGTCGGACAATTTCAATGACCTTCTGACGTTTGGAACAGGGCTGGAATTCATATTGATGAACGCGAGGCTTTTCCTCGAGTTCAACATGGATAATTTCCTCAACGCGGAATATGAGGACGACGAATCGATCGAATTTACGTCCAGGAAAACCTATACCATCACCCCTGGATTATCCTACACGGCGCAGAACGGCGCGGGATTCCTGACGGCCATAGACCTTAACCTGAATTCGGAAGACGATATGTCGATGATGAACCCGCCGGACTGGATGGTATATTTCGCCATTTCGACGGGCGGATTCGTTCTGGCGCAGGATCAGGACAGGGACGGCATCGAGGACAAGGTGGACAAGTGCCCCGACAAGGCGGAGGATTTCGACGGATTCGAGGACGACGACGGATGCCCCGACCTCGACAACGACGGGGACGGAATCGGCGATGAGGCCGACTCCTGCCCCGATCTCGCGGAGGATTTCGACGGGTTCGAGGACGCCGACGGGTGCCCCGACCTCGACAACGACGGCGACGGCATACCGGACGTTGGCGACAGGTGCCCGAGCGAACCGGAGGATTTCGACGGGGTTGAGGACGCCGACGGATGCCCCGATATCCTGCAGGATTCGGACAACGACGGCGTGAGCGACGATCTCGACAGATGCCCCCTGAAACCCGAGGACGTCGATGGCTTCCAGGACGAGGACGGGTGCCCAGATCTCGACAACGATCTCGACGGCATACTGGATGAGTCCGACAAATGCCCCAACGAACCGGAGACTTTCAACGGGTACATGGACGAGGACGGATGCCCCGACGAGAGGCCGATAGAGGAGAAATTCATCCTGCGCGGCGTCAATTTCGAGAGCGGTTCGTCGGCGCTGACCCCCGACTCCTACTCGGTGCTCGATCAGGTCGTCAAATCGCTCCTGGCCTATCCAGAGGTCAAGGTGGAGGTGCACGGTTACACCGACAGCGTGGGTTCGTCCGAATCGAACCTCGTCCTGTCGCAGAAACGCGCCGAATCGGTCAGGACTTACCTCGTAAATTCGGGAATCGCGGCCGAAAGGGTACTCGCGAAAGGATTCGGCGAGGCAGATCCGGTCGCGCCCAACACGACCGCCGAGGGCCGCGCCGATAACAGGCGCATCGAATTCCACAGGGTAAACTGAACGGCGGGAAGGTGACTCGATCAGGGCCGCGGGGAGCGATTCCCGCGGCCTTTTTATTTTGAATCCTGCCAGTACGATTCGAGCTGTTCGATCGTAAGCGATTCGAAGGAGACCTTCGTCCTTCCTTATGCGGTCCTCCATCGTTTTGAAGCGAGTCTTGAATTTCCGGGAGGCGCCTTCGAGCGCGCTTTCCGGGTCGACGTCGAGGATGCGGGCGAGATTGACCGCGGTAAAGAGAATGTCGCCGACCTCGTCCTTCACGGAGTCCCGGTTCCCCGAACCGACCGCTTCGAGCAGCTCGCCCGTCTCCTCGTGGATCTTGTCGATCACGCCCGTGTAATGCGGCCAGTCGAAGCCGGCTCCGGCCGCCTTTTTCTGCAGGGCGAAAGCCCTTCGGACCGGAGGAAGTCCCGACGGTATCGATTCGAGAAGGGGCGCTCCGGGCGCGGGCGGTTTCTCGGTCTTCTTGATGCGTTCCCAGGATGCGGTGCTTTCGACGCTGTCGGCGGCCCTTTCCCCCTCGAAAACGTGGGGATGGCGCTTGATTATCTTGTCGTGCGCGCGATCTATGATGCTCGCCAGGGAGGCGCCCCGCTTTTCCAGCATCAGCTCGTGAATGAACACTACAAGAAAGAAGACATCCCCCAGCTCCTCCTCGACGTCGCCGAGGCTCCCCGATCTCTCCGCCTCAAGGAGCTCGTACGCCTCGTCGATCATGTAGGAAATTATCTCCTCGAGCGAACGTTCCCTGTCCCAGGGGCAGCCTTTTTCGCCGCGAAGGACCCTGAGGGTCGAACGGAGCCTTTCTATGCTTTTTCCCGTGGCGTCGTCATTCATGGGTTGAATTATATACGATGTTGAAACCGGAAGCAATCGGTGTTAGAATGAACGTTTGTATTTAACCGGAGAATGACTATGGCCCGGGATAAAATCGCCATATACGGGGCAAGGCAGCACAACCTCAAGGATATCAGCCTGGAGATTCCGCGCGGGATGGTTATAGCCGTCACCGGCGTTTCCGGCTCGGGGAAATCGTCGCTCGCGTTCGATACGATCTATGCAGAAGGGCAGAGAAGGTACCTTGAATCGCTGTCCACCTACGCCAGGCAGTTCATCGAGAAACTGGACAGGCCGGATATAGACGGCATCTCAGGGATCAGCCCCGCGATAGCCATCAGGCAGCGCAACTCCGTGACGAGCGCGAGATCGACCGTCGGAACCGCGACGGAGATATACGACTACCTCCGGCTCCTTTTCGCCAGGGTGGGCAGAACGGTCTGCCCCGACTGCGGCGTCACGGTAAGGTCGTTCACCCCGAGCGACGTGGCGGGCGAATCGATAAGGATCTTCGGCGGGAGGAGGATTCACATACTCATGCCGGAGGGGCTTATCGACGTCGACGCCTGGGATTCGAGAAAATCGTATCTCATGTCGAGGGGATACGCGAGAGCGGTCGTGGACGGCGATGTCGTCATGCTGGGGGAATTCGATCCTTCGGGAAAAACCGGCGCCACGATCTTCATCCTGCTCGACAGGGTGGAGGCAGTATCCTCGAATCGCACGCGAATCGCCGAGGCGGTGGAACTGGCATACCGCGAAAGGGACGGCATGGTCGAGATCGCCGCCGTCGGCGGTGATGAAAGATACAGGTTCAGCCAGGCGCCGTCCTGTAGCCTATGCGGGAGGAATTTCGAGACCCCCTCGGCCCTGCTCTTTTCGTTCAACAGCCCGTACGGCGCCTGCCCCGACTGCAGGGGATTCGGCGACCGGATGGAATTCTCGGAGAAAATGATCGTTCCCGACATGTCGAAGAGCCTTGAAGGGAGGGCGGTTGACCCGTGGTCCAGGGAGAGGTTCGAAGTCTTCCATTATAAGATGCTCGACTATTGCCGCCGGAAGGGAATTCCCGCCGGCGTTCCGTGGAGGGAGCTGCCCGGGGCCGCGAGACGCGCCGTTCTCGAGGGGGACGGCGATTACATCGGGGTGATCCCTTTCCTCGAGAAGATGAAGGAAAAGAGTTACAAGAAGGGGCACCGGTTCTTTACGCGCAGATACATGGATTTCACCACCTGCAGGACCTGCGGGGGGACGAGGTTGAGAAAAGAGGCGGGATACGTGAAATTCGACGGCGTGACGATAGGCAAAATGGCGGCGATGATCCCCTCCGAACTGATACGGATCATGGAGAACGCGAGGCTCGGCGATACGGAGAGGGCGATATCCGGCGATCTCATCTCCGAGCTGCTGTCGCGCCTGAGATTCCTGGGGGACGTTGGCCTAGGGTACCTCACGCTGGATCGGCTCACGAGAACGCTGTCGGGCGGGGAGGCGCAAAGGATAAACCTCGCCAATTCGCTCGGCGCCAATCTTGTCGACACCCTTTACGTGCTGGACGAGCCGTCGATCGGCCTGCACGCCGCCGACAACGAAAGGCTCATACAGGTCATGCAGAGACTGGGGAAACTCGGCAATACGGTGATGGTCGTGGAGCACGATCCGGATATCATCCTTTCGGCGGACCACGTGGTTGATCTGGGGCCCGGGGCCGGGAGGGACGGAGGCAGGGTCATGTTCAACGGCTCGGCAGCAGAGGCCCGCGAGGCTCCCGCCGGGATATCGAGGACCCTCGATACCGTGTTCGCGAAGGAGAGGAATCTCAGGGTCTCCTCGAGGGGAAGGAAGCCGTCGGGCAGGATCCTGCTGAAGGGGGTCGCGAGGCACAACCTGAAAAATATCGACGTCGAGATCCCGCTCGGGACGCTGACATGCGTGACGGGCGTTTCCGGTTCGGGGAAGAGCACCCTCGTGATCGACGTGATTCACGATGCGCTGGCCGGGAAGCCCGGCGCTCAGGCGAACGCCTTCGCGCGCGGGATCGAAGTGGAGGGACGGATCGACAGGGTGCTGCTCGTCGACCAGAGCCCGATAGGATCGTCCCCCCGCTCGAATCCGATCACTTACATAAAAGGTTTCTCATTCATAAGGGAACTGTTTGCCTCGCAGCGCAAATCACTGGCCAGGGGATATGAAAACGGGCGGTTCAGTTTCAACAAGCCTGGCGGGAGATGCGCGAAATGCCAGGGGATGGGGTTTCGAAGGGTGGAGATGCACTTCATGGCGGACGTGTTCGTGCCCTGCGAGGATTGCGGGGGGAAACGATACAACAGAGAAACGCTCGAGATCGAATACAAGGGAAAGAACATCAGCGAAATCCTGGACCTGACGGTGGACGAGGCGATAATGTTCTTCGACGAGGCGCCCATGCTCGGGGAAAGGCTCTGGATGCTGGCGAAAACGGGACTCGGTTACATCACCCTCGGGCAGCCGTCCAACACCCTTTCCGGTGGAGAGGCGCAGAGGATAAAGATAGCGAGGGAGCTCACCGAATCGAGCGGGCAGAAAAACCTTTATATCATGGATGAGCCGACAACGGGGCTTCATATGGCCGACGTAGCGAAGTTCCTCGGCGTGCTCGGCGAGCTCGTCTCATCGGGGCATTCCGTTCTCGTCATAGAGCATAACATGGAAGTGATAGCCATGGCGGACCATATCATCGATCTCGGTCCCGGCGGGGGGGACGAAGGGGGCAGAGTAATAGCTTGCGGGCATCCTTCCGAGATCGTAAAATCGAAGGAGTCGAAAACGGGTAGATATCTCGAATCCTACATCGCGAGATACAGACAGGAGGCTTGAATGAAGGTCGCGGTCACGGGTGGCGCGGGGTATATCGGAAGCGTCACATCCGAGTGCCTGCTGGAAAAGGGGCACGAGGTGGTAGTCGTGGACAATCTCTCCACGGGGCATGAGGAGGCGGTGGAGAAGGGCGCGGCCTTTCACAGGTGCGACCTCCTCGATACGGAAGCCGTGAGGAAGATACTTTCGACGGGAGTCGAGGCTGTCTGCCACTTCGCCGCCTTCTCCCAGGTCTCGGAATCGGTCTCCGATCCGTTGAAATATTACAGGAACAACGTCTGCGGAGCCGTCTCTCTGGCGACGGCCATGAGGGAGGCCGGCGTGACCGACATTCTTTTTTCCTCCTCGGCCGCCGTTTACGGGGAGCCGGATTCCACACCGATAGATGAAGATTCGCGCCTTCAGCCCGTGAACGCTTACGGCGGCACGAAACTGGCCGTGGAAAGGATGCTCTCGGACTGTTCGAAGGCCTGGGGGCTGAGGACCCTTTCCCTGCGGTATTTCAACGCGGCGGGAGCGACGGAAAGACACGGCGAGGACCACAGGCCGGAAACGCACCTGATCCCGCTCGTTCTCGACGCGGCCGCGGGAAGAAGGGAAGAGCTGGTGATTTACGGCGACGATTATCCGACGATCGACGGAACATGCGTGAGGGACTACATACACGTGAAGGATCTGGCCGAAGCCCATCTGCTGGGGCTCGAGAAGCTTCCGTCCGGCTGCACCGGAGCGTTGAATCTCGGCAACGGCCGGGGATTTTCTGTCTTTCAGGTCATCGAGGCCGCCTCCAGGGTGACCGGAAAGGATATTCCGTTCAGGATGGGCGGGCGAAGGAGTGGGGATCCCGCCGTTCTGGTTGCAGCTTCCGCCAGGGCCGAAGATATACTGGGATGGAAAAGGCGTCATCACGAGATCGACGTGATCATCGAAGACGCCTACAACTGGAAGAAGAGCCATCCCGACGGTTACGCTTCCGCATGACCCGGGGTCATGGATAATTTCCCCCCGCGGGGATAATCTGTTGGCGCTGGTCGGATATTAGCCACCGCGTCGCTTACACCCGATCTGACCTTTCCCGTAAATGGATGGGCTCACTGACCTTCACCTCTCATTCCTACGCGTGCAACTCATTGATTAATAATCAGATATAATCTGGCAAAACCGCTTCGCATGCCGGATCGCCCATATCCGGCACTACGATTTTCATGGCATGCCGTTTGCCCTTCAGGATACGCGTAAACCTTTATCAACCGGAAACCTGTATGCCGGAGCTGAATCAATGTCCCCAGGAGAGCTCAAAGATCTGCCGAGAAAAACGCAGGCTAAAGATCGGACGATCGCCGCGCCGGCGATACCCGCCGACGCGGCCGGCTCGCGCGGCTTTTCGGAATCGTCGATGGGCCGCCGGTCCATGAAGATGGAGCTTCTTGCGGCGGCCAAAGACGAGACGAAGATTAAGGGCGCGCTTCGTGAGATGATGGAGATCAGCCGGGCCGAATTCTGCTGTTATTACTCCGAAGCCGGCGAAAGCATCCTGCACGTGATGCTCGACTCCAGGGAGCTTTCCCACCGCGTCCCTGAGATACATGAAAGGCTCAGGGCCGCTTACAAAATGTTCTCGAACGACCTCGAGGGCTCCGAAGGGATGAGCCGGGAGAAGGTCTATTATAAGAACGACTCCAGGAAGATGACGTACCTTGTCGGGAATTCGAGGATCGAAAGTTTCTTCCTTGTTCCCGTCACCTTCGATTCCGCGGTGCGCGGCGTCCTGTTCTTCGGAAGCGTAAGGGAAAACGCGTTCACCCGCGACATTATAAGAATATTCGACGGCATGGCCGAAGATGACGAGGTCCGGAACCCCCTGCTTTACATGCTCGGAGGCGAAACCGCGATCCTGCGCGAGACGCTCGGCCAGTTCCCCGCTGCATGCGCCCTCGTCTCGAGGGACGGCAGGATTATCTTCGGAAACCGCGCCATGTCGCGGGTCTTGCGGATAGAGGGGGCGTTGCCCGAGGATCCGGATGAGATAAGAAGAGTGTCTCCGTTCAATCTCGGAGGGGTCTGGAACGAGTTCCGGTCGCTCGGGAGGACGCTGACGGGGAGGAAACTGGCCGCTTCGAACGGGACGTCTGGAACCCTGATGGTCGACTGGATCAGGCTCGAAAGGGTCTCAAGGGAGATAGGATCAGTCGTTCTCATAAGGGATATCAGCGAAATCGAAGCGAGGGAAAACGACATGGAGGACCTGCTGGCGACGGTCGCGCACGAACTGAGAACGCCGATGACCGCCCTGAAAAATTCCCTCTCGATCATGCTCGACGAGCCGGCCGCGCGGGCGGGGGCCCGTCGAACAAAGGCGATCGGCAGGACGCCGGAAGGACCGGGTTCATCAAAATCGCCCTGAGGACCCTGGACAGGCTGAACGTGCTCGTAAACGGCCTCGTGGACGCCTCATCGTTGAAGTTGAAGGATCGAAAAGCGATGCCCGACATGGTGAACACCAGGGAATTCGTCGAGGACGCCGTCATCCTGTTCAGGAATTCGATCTACAGGAAGAATATCGATCTCGACATAAGTATCGATCAGGGCGCCTCGGGTATTTTCGTCGACAGGGAGATGATGGAACAGGTTTTGCAGAACCTCGTGTCGAACAGTCTCAAGCACGTTCCGGGCGGCGGGATGATATCGATTGAAGCGATTCCCGGCGGAACCATTCCGGGAGACGCGCCGGCGAGCCTTGTGAAAAGGATCGTCGACGGGCTCGCTTTCGTGGATTTGCGCGTATCCGATTCCGGGCCGGGGCTGCCTGACGGAGTCATGGAGATGATAAACGAATCCGGAAGGAGTGGCACGAGGCTCGCTGCACGGACTGGGCCTGTACATAGCGGACCGCCTCGTCGGATTGCACGGCGGCAGGATGGCGGCCCGGAGGAATGACGGCGGAGGGGGACGTGTCGACCTGCACCTCGCGGCGGACAGGATGACCGGGGAGACGATGATCACGCTGGCGGCGGCCGGGAGGATTGTGGATGAGCTTGTCGACAGGGGATATTCGCCGGCCCTCTTCGTCTTCGCCAAAGAGGGCGGCGCATGCTGGCTCGATCTTCTTTCGGGCTGGGCTGTGCGCCCGGTCGTCGAACCGGATTTCGGGGAGATCGACGGCCACGGCTTCTACTTCTGGCCCGTCAATGAAAATTGCGCGCTGGCGGTGTCGGGGAATATGGGCGGGGCGGACGATCCGTTCTTTTTCAGAAATAGGGACGAGAGGGCGGTTGCGCCTCGTCGACGACGGGGAGGAAGGATCCCTGAGGATCGGCATGGCGCGAAGCCCCGGCGACGGAAGAACCTTCGCCGATCTGCTTGAAAAGTCGATAGAGGATATGACTGTCGAAAAGATGAACGTATTGAAAGGAGAAACAGGATGGATCAGTACAGGATCCTCATCGTCGAGGATGACGAGGATATAGTCGAGACGATAAAATACAGTCTCGAGCTGAGAGGATTCATCGTTGACGCCGCTTACGACGGGCTTCACGCGTTGAGAAAGGTGCACAAGTCCGGTTACGACCTGATGCTTCTCGATATCATGCTTCCGGGGAAAAACGGATACGAGGTTTCCCGGATTCTCAAACAGGAAATGGATGAGGGCAGGATCGCCCCCTTTAAAATTCTCGTGCTGACGGCGAGGAAGGTGGACAGCCCGGAGAGGGAGGATTTTCTCGCAACCTGGTCCAGGGCTGATGAATACATGTACAAGCCGTTCGAGCTGAACGACCTGCTGGACAGAATAACAAGCCATCTGAAGAAGGACGGGGCGAAGGAGAAGGTCCGCTGAAACGGATGACCGGGGCGCGCCGGATTCGGGCGGCGCCCGGGCGGGATGCCATATGAAGCAGAGACAAGAGACTGAATACCTGGAAAGGGTTTTCGACAGTTCCCCGGTTCCTCTCATATCCCTGGATATGAGATTCCGGGTGATCATGTTCAATGCGGCCGCCTGCCGCCTGACCGGGTATTCGCCGGGCGATGTGGCCGGCAGGCGCGTGACCGCGATCCTTCCCCTCCGACGGATAAAAATGATCACCAGGACGTTGAGGAACAGCGGGACCTGGTCGATGGATGGATACATGACGAGGCTCGTCGCGAAGGACGGCCGGGAAATACCCGTGAGATTGAAGGCGACTTCCCTTATGGACAGCGAGGGCAGGCTTTTCGGGTTCCTGCTCGTCGCTTCGGATCTCGGCGAAATAAGGGAGGTTCATTCGAAGATGCTCGAAGCGGAGCGGCTCGCCGCGATAACGGAAACCGCCATAAGCATAAATCACGAGATCAACAATCCGCTTTGCTCGATTCTCGGGAACACGCAACTGATGCTTATGGACAAGGGCAACCTCAGCCCCGACATGATCAGGAAACTGGAGACGATAGAGAAGCAGACCGCCAGGATCCAGGAGATCGCCGAGCGACTGGGCAAGATCACCAGGCCGGTTCTGAAGGAATATGTCGGCGGCAAGAAGATGCTCGACGTCGAACATTCCGGGATTAAAAATCCCTCGTAAACCCCGATCCCGCAAGAAACAGTTGACAAAGCCGTTAAAATAAATGAAATTTCCCTGCGTGGGAAGGTAGCTCAGTCGGTAGAGCAACGGATTGAAAATCCGTGTGTCGGGGGTTCAACTCCCTCCCTTCCCACCATCGGTTTTTTTCGGCGGCATCCGGACCGCCGGGCGCGGCCCCTGCTTCGGCTCCCTCAACCACTGGAGATCCGGGCGGGGCATTTTTACATCCCGCCACGAGCATCGCCTTCTCACCCGGCGGCATCATAACGCGTACATCCCGCCACACGAGAGAATCGCGGCCTGCCGCCGCCGCGCATGCTGCGCGACCAGCCGGGCGGGACGCGAGACCGTGGGGGGTGCGGTCTCAGAAGCCGCTACCGTTAATAGGGTTGCGCCGCGCCCGGCCCCTTCGGTCAGGTAATTCTTGTTGACAGTCGGGAAAAAGCGGGATTATCTTAATGCCGGTGAAAGTGTGAGAGGGAGGCAGAAAGATGGATAACAATCTCATGGCCGCCATCTCGGCCGCCATTGAAGCTTATATTGAAACCGAAAACAATGAATCGGACAAGCGATTCGGCCAGAGGGTCAGCCCCTGGAAGATGGGTTCCCGGCGCGAAACCATGACCAAAAGGACTCTCGCAGTGAGAGGAAATCCCTCAAGGGTCCGCCTGAGAAGATTTTCACTGATATAAGGTTCGCCTGTACAGGATGATTATGGCTGGTAAAACCACAGCGGCAGGACAGGGACCGGTTAGGATAACGGACACCACACTGAGGGACGGGCACCAGTCCACACTCGCGACGCGCATGCGTACAGAGGACATGCTGCCGATCTGCGAGAAAATGGACGAGGTGGGATTCTACTCCCTCGAGGTCTGGGGCGGCGCCACCTTCGACGTGGCCACCAGGTTTCTCAATGAAGATCCCTGGGACAGGCTCATAGAGATGAAGAAAAGGGTCCGGAAGACCCCTCTTCAGATGCTTCTAAGGGGCCAGAATCTCGTCGGATACAGAAATTACGCCGACGACGTCGTAGACGCCTTCGTATCGCACGCCGCCGAATCCGGGATAGACATATTCAGGGTATTCGACGCCCTCAACGACGAGAGAAATTTCGAGGCTTCCTTCAAAGCCATACGTAAAACAGGCAAAAAGATACAGGGGACGATCTCCTATTCGCTCACCGAGCCCCGCCTCGGAGGCGACGTGTTCAACCTCGAGTACTTCGTTGGAAAAGCCCGCACCCTGGAGCAGATGGGCGCCGATTCCATCTGCGTCAAGGACATGGCCGGGCTGATGAACCCCTACGACGCCTATGAACTCGTGACCGCGATCAAGTCGAATGTGAAGATACCGCTGCAGCTTCACTGCCATTACACCAGCGGGATGGCTTCGATGACCTACCTCAAGGCCGTGGAGGCAGGGGTGGATGTCCTGGATTGCGCGCTCGCGCCGTTCGGCCTTCGCTCTTCCGAACCTGCGGTCGAACCGATCATCGCCGCGCTCAAGGGCACGAAAAGAGAAACGGGCCTCAACCTGGAAAATCTTTTCGAGCTCGGGCAATATCTGGAGAAGATCGCGCCGAAATACCGTAGTTTCCTCAACAACACGAGCATGTCCGTGATAGATACGGGCGTGCTGGAGCACCAGATACCGGGCGGGATGCTCACGAACCTCGTCAGCCAGCTAAAGGAGGCGGAAGCCCTCGACAGGCTGGCGGAAGTCTACGAGGAGCTCCCCAGGACGAGAAAGGACATGGGGTATCCGCCGCTCGTGACCCCCACTAGCCAGATAGTCGGGATCCAATCAGTTCAGAACGTGCTATTCGGCAGATACAAGATGATAAGCGCACAGATAAAGGATTACGCGTACGGCCTGTACGGAAAACCTCCCGTGCCGATGGACCCGAAGATTCAGAAAATGATCCTGAAGGGGTACCCGAGGGGGGAGAATCCGATCGTGTGCCGTGCCGCGGACATGCTCGAACCGGAGATGGAGAAGGCGCGCGAAGCCGTTTCGGGGATCGCGAAAAACGAGAGGGACGTCCTTATATTCGCGATGTATCCGACGACCGGCCTCAGATTTCTCAAGTGGAAATACGGCCTGGAGGAGCCTCCGCAGGAGGTAAAGCCGATAACCCTCGAGGACGTCGCGAAGGAAGACGAGTTCATCGAACAGGTTCGTAGCGGCAAAGCCGCCGTGAACCTGAAGACGCCGAAGCCCGAGAGAGGGCCGGGCGCAAGGACATTCAACGTCTTCGTCGGCGGGGAGTACTACAATATCGATGTGGAGGAAGTGGGTGGCAGGACCAAGGTAAGATCGACCGGCGACACCGCTCCGATCGTGACAAGGGACAAAGAGAAGAGACATTCCGGCGAGAAGGCCGAAGAATCGGCGCGCGACAACAGGAACGGGTCCGAATTTACCCTGACCGCACCGATGCCCGGGATGGTTGTCAGTTACGAAGTCAAGGAGGGGGACACGGTCAGGGAGGGGGATGTGCTCGTCATTCTCGAGGCCATGAAGATGCAGAACAGCCTGACCTCAAGCGTCAATGGAGTTATAAGGTCGCTGAAGGTGGCTCCTGGAACATCGGTGGAGAAGAATCAGGTTCTGCTGACTATCTCCCAGTAGAACGAGGTGTTTGGATATAGATTCCCCGAAGAAAATCGATTACAGGCTGAAGGCACACCCGATCATACCCATTGAGGAAAGAAACAGGGTCGATTTCACTTTCAACGGTGAAAAGATGTCCGGTATCGACGGAGAGCCGGTCACTTCGGCTCTATACGCCAACGGGGTCAGGGTTTTCGGGCATCACCAGAGAGACGGCGCTCCGCAGGGAATATTCTGCGTCAACGGCCAGTGCAGCCAGTGCATGGTCGTAGTGGGCGGCTTCCCGGTAAAAGGATGCATGACAGCCCTGCGGGAGGGGATGGAAATCAGGAGTTGCGACGGGTACCCTTCCCTGCCGGCGGACGACGAGAAACCGGATTATTCTGGCTGCGGGGAAATTAAAACCGACGTGCTCGTCATAGGCGGGGGGCCGGCGGGAATCAACGCCGCCATCGAGCTCGGCAGGCTCGGGATCGACACACTTCTTGTCGACGACAAGAAGGATCTCGGCGGCAAGCTGACCCTTCAGACGCATCCTTTTTTCGGTTCCAGGGACGACTGCTACGCGGGGACTCGCGGAATCCGCATCGCGGAGATCCTCACGGGCGAGCTGGAGAAACTCGATTCCGTCAGGGTCCTTGCGGGCACCACGGCGGTCGGCGTCTTTTTCGACAGGAAGATCGGCATATACGACGGCAGGGAATATATTCTCGTCGATCCGGGCGTCGTGCTGATAGCCTGCGGAGCCAGGGAAAAAACTCTGGCCTTCCCCGGGTGCGATCTGCCCGGCGTTTACGGGGCGGGCGCCTTCCAGACCCTTCTCAACAGGGACCTCGTAAGGCCGACTGAAAGGCTCTTCATCGTCGGCGGCGGCAACGTGGGGCTTATCGCCGGGTATCACGCCATCCAGGCCGGGATAAAGGTCGTCGGGCTGGTGGAGGCGCTCGACAAATGCGGAGGGTACAAGGTCCACCTCGACAAGCTGAGGCGCCTGGGGGTGCCGGTATATACATCTCACACCGTTTTAAAGGCCGAAGGAGACGGGAAACTCGAAAGAATCACGATCTGCCGCCTCGACGCGGCCTTCAACCATGTCAGCGGCACCGAAACGAGCTTCGAGGTCGACACCCTGCTTCTGGCGGTGGGACTTTCCCCCGTGGACGAGTTGTATACGCAGCTGGAGAAATTCGGTGTCAAATGTTTCAATTGCGGGGATTCCGAGGAGATCGCCGAGGCTTCGGCGGCCATATTCAGCGGCAGGATCACGGGACGAAGGATAGCGCGTTACCTTGGGAAGGACGTCGATATCCCGGAGGAATGGGAGACGACCCAGCAGATTCTGCGAAGCAAACCCGGGGCCGTGATCCCGTTCGAGCCGGAGATCAAGAACAGCCGCGTTTTCCCCGTCATAAGATGCGTCGAGGAGATCCCCTGCAATCCGTGCGTGGATGCCTGCCAGAAATGTTCCATAACGATCCCCGGCGGATCGATAATGGGACAACCCGTTTTCAGCGGGGAATGCACCGGATGCCTTAAATGCGTGGATGCCTGTCCCGCCCTCGCCATAACCCTGGTCAGGCCCGGGTATGACGAGGAAAAAGGCGCCTCGCTTGTGGTGATTCCATTCGAACTTCCCGTGGGTGAACTCAAAGCAGGAAGCGTCGTGAATACGGTCGACATGGAAGGCCACCCGCTGGGAGAGGGCAGGATCGTATCCATAAAGCATTCGCCCATCGATAAAAAAAGGCTCCTTGTTTCCATCGAGGTGCCCGAAGCCGAGGCATGCCTCGCGGCCGGCTTCACCGTTCTCGAGAAGGAGAAGGGGATGGAGACGGACGGCATCGGGGAGCCGCTGCCGGACGAAACCGTGATCTGCCGCTGCGAAAGGGTGACGGCGGGCGAGGTTCGCGCGCAGATCAGGGCGGGAGTCAGGGACATGAACATCCTGAAGGCCACGGTAAGGACGGGCATGGGGGCGTGCGGGGGAAAAACCTGCACGGACCTGATACTGCGCCTTTTCAGGAGCGAGGGCGTGGATCCTTCGGAAGTGACGCTTCCGACGGGCAGGCCCTTCGTCTCCGAGGTTCCCCTGTCCTTTTTCGCCAATGTCAAAAAAGGCGTGGAAGAATGATCAGGAAGTACGACGCGATAATCATCGGAGCCGGAAGCGTCGGGTGCCCGACCGCCTACTTCCTCGCCCTCGAGGGATGGCGCGTCCTCGTGCTCGACACGGCCCATTCGGCGGGGCAGGGGCAGAACAAGGCCGCCATCGGCGGCGTGAGGGCGACCCATTCGGACCCCGCGAAGATCACCCTCTGCCTTCAGAGCCTCGAAATATTCTCGACCTGGAAAGAGAAGCACGGCACGGATATAGGCTGGATAAGGGGGGGGTACTGTTATCCCGTATATACGGAGGCGGACGAGAAAACTCTCAGGAGCCTGTTGCCGCGGCAGAAGAAATTCGGGCTCGACATAGATTTTGTGGGGCCCGAAGAGATCGGGCGTCTCATCCCCGGAATCAAGATGGATGGATTGAGGGGAGGCACCTATTCCCCGGGAGACGGGCAGGTATCCCCGCTGAAGATGTCCGCGGCCTTCTGGCAGGAATCGAAGGACAGGGGAGCGGAGTACAGGTTCGACGAGCCGGTAAAGGGGCTGCTGATAAAAAGCGGCAGGATAGAAGGAGTAAGAACGGCGAAGGGGGAATATTATTCGGATGTCGTCGTCAACGCCGCCGGCTCATTCGGGATGGAACTCGGGATGATGGCGGGGATCGACATCCCCGTGGTTCCCGAGAGCCATGAGGCCGGGATATCGGCCCCGATGGAGAGGTTCTTCGATCCGCTGATCGTGGACATGAGGCCGGGTCCTGAAGGAAGGACGACGAACTTCTATTTCGGGCAGAACGACCGCGGGCAGGTCATATTCTGCTATACGCCGATCGACCCGATCGTGGGCAGGAACAGGTCCTGCACCTCCGAATTCATGCCGGTCATATCGCGAAGGCTCATCGATCTTATCCCCAGGCTCAAAAACATGCTCGTTCGCCGCGTATGGCGGGGGCTTTATCCGATGACTCCCGACGGTATAATCATTCTCGATCAGGTCCGTGAAATCAGGGGGCATTACCTCTGCGTCGGGATGTGCGGCCAGGGATTCATGCTCGGGCCCGGCGTCGGATTGAACATGGCGAATTTCATCGTGAGGGGAAAGCCGCTCATCGACGAAGAAATCTTCAAGTCGGTGGGTTTCTACCGGGATTTCAACGCGAAAAGATCCGAAGCGCTGAAATAAACGGCGCGGCCGCCTCACCTTCATTCACGCAATATCATCCGCAGGATCGATCGTGGCGAAAACAGGACCGGCGAAGACGGATTTGTCCGTCCGGTTGAAGAAATTTCTTGATAAGTAACCTTCGATTGATATATTGATTGCTGTCGGGAGCTGGCGTAGCTCAGCAGGTAGAGCAGCGCATTCGTAATGCGCAGGCCGTCGGTTCAATTCCGTCCGCCAGCTCCAGATTTTAAATGACTTACGAAGGCCGGGAAGTTCTCCTGGCCTTTTTTGTGGCTGAAATTGTGGCTGTCGTGCCGGTTGGGGTGCGTCCATCGTGCCTGCCTTCGATCTCCCGCTAGGTTAAATTCACATGTCGGCAAATACGGATTGAAAATGACGGAATGAGGGATTAGCATGGATGCATTGGATATTGATGAAATACTTTTTTTTGGCACTTGACAGAGTAATATAAATATGTTATAATCATAATATGTTTATCTAGAAGAACACTATAAACAGGTGGTAAATATGGCAAAGCAAAAAAGAAAGAAGCAACTCAATTTTCTTGCGACTGAGGAACAGATCCGATACCTGGAAGAGTTGAGTGAAAAATACAATCTCGATAAATCGAAAATATTACGTCTCGCAATCGATTCCTTATATTTGCGATATGCCGGGATAGATCATTGGGATGAGGCGTTGGGTTATTTGAAGAACGGGATGAATGAAATCGAAGAAATGAAAGATTATCTTATTAGAGTTATCCCGGAGGAAACGTATCAAAGTTACATCAGAAAGTGCTTCGAGGTTGAGAAGTACCTACTAGAACAACGAATCAAAGCCCTTACATTCTCTGAGGATATCAATAATGCAACAATTGGGAGTCATATGCAATTTTACAAGCTAAAGGGGTGACAGCGATGAAAAATGAAAAAACCCACCTGCTGTAACAGGTGGGCGAAACTCAGAAAGTGCAATCCCCGAAATACGGTGATTGTGGGTCGATCAAACTCTACCGCTTGTGCACGACACGGCGGAACTTCCTGAGCCTTTTGATGATTGCAAATATGACATTATTTGTCAACATCATTCGGGGCGGGGAGGAAGACGGGAGGCACGATGGAAACTTCGAAGATCACGCAGAATCTTTACACGATTAAAGAAGCCGCAGTGTTTCTGGGACGCAGCCCCTGGAGCGTCCGGGAATTGATTTGGGCGGGACACCTGCCGGTCGTCAGGACGAGAGAACGGGGCAAGCAGTGGATTCGTCGTTCATCGCTTGACAGCTTTGTTCAGAAATTTGAGCGTCTTGAAAATACTACTGGGCGGTGAGTGTAATGAAGGATATTCCAAAGAATGCTGGCAAGGCACCGGCTTTTCAGTTCTATGTCAATGACTGGCTATCGGACCCTGAACTTCGATCATGTACCGTTTCCACAAGAGGGGTATTCATTGACCTTATGTGCCTCATGCACAAGTCAGAGGTCTACGGCAAACTGCTCATAAACGGGATTAAGCCGGAGGATAAACAGGTTAGGCTCTTGTTAAGGATACACCCTAAAACATATCAAAGAGCCGTCAATGAATTGCTGAGCTACGGAGTACTGAAGACAGATCCACAAGGAGTATATTGCAACTCCAGGATGATTAAAGATAAGGCACTAAGTGATATAGCAAGAGAGAATGGGAAGAAGGGTGGTAACCCTAGCTTGATGGAGAAAAGGGTTAACCCCCAAGATAACCCGGGGGATAAACTTTCTTCATCTTCTCCTTCAACTGCATTTTCAACTTCGGCTGCGGCTGATTAAGATAGCGGCAGTAGAATGATAAAAGGTAAGGATATTATGAGTGGATCAATAGAGACGATGCTTCAAAATTTGGAAAGAGATTTCGGACTTACTCCATTCGATGTTGAAGACATACGAAAGCAGATAGAACAGGAAGGTTTCAAGCAGCATGTGTGCGAATACGCTTATTGTACTGTTCTGGATAGGCAGCGCAAAGGGATGTGTATCAGGAGTCCCAAGGGTCTTCTAATTACGATAATGCGCGATAACAGAGACATGCCAGAAAGCCCGGAAATCAAAATCAAGCATCCTAAGCACAAGAATCCCTTGGCTGGTGACGGATACGACTTCTGGTTTGATGGAAATCGCTCAGTTATGGATGAGACCTGCGAAGCAATAATATGGGGATTCGATGCTGATGATGAAGCCAGCCAGCAGCAGGCGTTAAATATTTTATCAGAATGCGCGCCAATCCTCATGCAGGACGAGTTAAAACCAGTACTGAGATTAGCCACCGATTACGAGAATAAATTTGGATCGATTAGAGGAAGTTATGCCGCGAGACTCGCTCAAGCTACAAAACGGGTGGTAGAATACAGGGTGGTGAGAGTGTGTGAGGGCGACAAACTACCGGCCTTGTCTAAAACTAAGCAGAATAGTGTCCATTCTGATGCCTGTCGAAAAGTACCTAGCCGCAACGGAACTGGGCAAAAATCAATGGTCTGAGCGATAACGATGACGATCTTGCCGAGGCTTATATTGCGGAACTGGAAGCGGATGAAGATAAGGACTCGAAAAGAGCAATGGATATTCACAGGCTGCACCTGAAACCGTATTTCGGTGGCATGGCCGCAAACACGATAAATCCGCCGTATATTCGTCAGTACAGACAGATGAGGGCGGATGAAGGTGCATCGAAGGGTACTATTAACCGTGAACTTGCTTTGCTCAAGGCGATGTACAACCTCGGGGCCGATGACGAAGTGATAGAGAGAGTCCCGAAAATTCCGATGTATGAACTCCACAACACGCGGGAAGAATTTTTCGAGCATTACCAGTTCCTTGCACTCCGGGATGCAGTGCCGGAATATCTCAAGGGACTTGTCACTTTCGCTTACAAGACCGGATGCCGTCGCGGGGAAATAGTCAATCTTCAATGGTCACAGGTTGACATGAAGGACGGAAAGATCACCCTTCAGGCAAAGAATACAAAAACTAAAGAGGCAAGGGTATTCTATGCTGATTCAGATGTGCGCGAAGTGTTGAGTAAACAGTTTGTCAATCGCCGGACAGATTGCCCTTATGTCTTTCATCGTAATGGAGGGAAGATTATCGAATTTCGCAAGTCCTGGGGTACGGCGTGCAAGGCGGCGGGTGTCCCAGGTGCGCATTTTCACGACTTCAGACGGACGGCGATAAGGAACATGATAAGAGTCGGGATAGATCGTACAGTGGCGAAGAAAATCAGCGGTCACAAAACAGATTCGGTTTTCGAGAGATACAACATTACAAGTGAAGCGGATCTGAAAGACGCGGCCCTCAAGTTATCCCGAGATTGTGGCTAAATTGTGGCTGTCATATTCTAATAATCTCTGAAAAGAGCAAAAGAACACAAAGAGCGTTCCCGTAAGTGAAAGAATATAACGAGTTAATTTTAAAGGTGATTGAAGTTTTTTCCTGATCCCATTCGTAATGCGCAGGCCGTCGGTTCAATTCCGTCCGCCAGCTCCAGATTTTTATCCGCTCCTCTGATGATGACCAATCCACCCGGGAGACCCTCCCACTGTCCGTTATGGTTAAAATTGTCGTTTATAGGCAAATAAGTCTTGATTAAAAACGCCACCTCGTATATATTGAACCGGTCTTTGCAGTATGTCTGGTCGTACTTGCTAACAGTTTAATATACAGTGTGTTAGCTGGAACTGGAGATATGGTGATGGCTGAGGAAAAGTCGGCTTCGAAGAAGCCGGCAGTCATCAGGATCAAGCTGGAGTGGTGCAAGGGTTGTGAGATCTGCGTCGCCTTCTGCCCCAAGAAGGTTCTCGTGATGGAGGGCGGAAAAGCGAAGGTGGAGAATCCTGGCGACTGTATAAAATGCATGTTGTGTGAATTGCGCTGCCCGGACTTCGCGATCACGGTTGAATGAGGGACCCTTCGAGGGGGTTCCTTTTTTTTCGTGCGAGGCCGGGGCGTGGATTTAACCGGGGTACAGTTCTACCCCACATCAAGGAGAAGGTCATTTTGAGTAATGATCATTCCGGCAGAATCCGCATGATGCAGGGAAACGAGGCCTGCGCGGAGGGTGCCCTGGTGGCGGGGTGCCGTTTCTTCGCTGGATATCCGATAACCCCGTCGACGGAGGTGGCCGAGCATCTGTCGGTGAAATTTCCGAAGATCGGGGGACGGTTCATCCAGATGGAGGATGAAATAGCCGCCATGGGAGCGATCATAGGGGCTTCGCTGACGGGACTGAAATCCCTGACCGCAACTTCGGGGCCCGGTTTCAGCCTCAAACAGGAAAACATCGGATACGCCTGCATGGCGGAGGTCCCCTGCGTGATCATCAATGTCATGAGGGGCGGGCCCAGCACCGGCATGCCGACCCTTCCCGCGCAGATGGACGTACAGCAGGCGCGCTGGGGAACGCACGGGGATCACGGCATCATAGTTCTTTCAGCCTCATCCGCACAGGAATCGTACGAGCAGACGATAAGGGCCTTCAATCTAGCCGAGAAATACATGACCCCCGTGATACTTCTCCTCGACGAGATCGTCGGGCATACGACGGAGAAGGTGATAATCCCGGACGAATCGAAGATAGAGATAATCAATCGCAGGAAACCTACGGAGAAACCAAAGGACTACCTGCCGTACAAGGAGACGGATGACTGCATTCCCACCCTGGCGCCTTTCGGCACGGGGTACAGGTACAACGTCACCGGGCTTTGCCACAACGAGACGGGCTTCCCGACGAACGACAACAAAATAATAGGAAAACTGATCCACAGGCTCGTGAAGAAGATCGTCATGCACGCCGACGAGATAATAGAGGTAAAGAAGACCATGCTCGACGACGCCGAGATCGGAATCTTCGCCTACGGTTCGGTGGCCCGGTCCGCCCGCAGCGCCGTGCTCAAATGCCGGGAAATGGGGATCAAGGCCGGTCTTCTCGAGCCGAAGGTTCTCTGGCCTTTCCCCAAGAAGGAAGTCCTCGCCATGGCCCAAAAAGTAAAGGCGATCATAGTCCCGGAGTTGAACATGGGGCAGATGGCAAGAGAGGTCGAACTGGCCTCGCGCTGCTCCGTGCCCGTGCACAAGCTGGGCAGGGTCGACGGCAACCCGATCGATCCGCGAGAGATCGTCGATATGATAAAGGAGGTGGTCTGATTGTTCAACTACCTCGAATATATCCGCGAGAAGAACTTCCCGCACATCTGGTGCGCGGGTTGCGGAGACGGCATAGTTCTCAAGGCCATACTTAGGGCCATTGAAAAGTCCGGGATATCCCTCGACGAGACCGTCATGGTGTCGGGGATAGGATGCTCGAGCAGGACCCCGGGATACGTCGACATGAACACGCTTCACACGACGCACGGAAGGGCGATACCCTTCGCCACCGGCGTGAAGCACGGCAATCCGAAGCTCAACGTCATAGTGATCACCGGCGACGGCGACGCGACGGCCATAGGCGGCAACCATCTCATTCATGCCGCGAGAAGGAACATCGACATCACGGTCCTGCTCTACAACAATTTCATCTACGGCATGACGGGAGGGCAGTGCTCGCCCTCGACCCCCACGGGTTCGAGAGCGGCGACCGCTCCGTACGGCAACATAGAGCCCCCGTTCAACACGAGCGGGCTCGCGATAGCCGCCGGGGCCTCGTTCGTCGCGCGGGCCGACGTTTACAACGTCGCCAACTGCGAGAAGATGATCGCCATGGCTCTCGCCAAGAAGGGATTCTCTCTCGTAGAGATCCTCACTCCGTGCCCGACCGCTTTCGGACGCAGGAACAAGATGGCGAGCCCGGTGAAGCTGATGGAATGGCTCAGGGAAAACGCGGTTCCGACCGCCAAATGGAAGAAAATGACCGAGGAGGAGCGCTGCGGCAGGATGGAGACCGGCGTTCTTATAGATGTGGATAAACCCGAATACATCGCTGAATACGAAAAACTGGTAACAAGTCTCAGGACGGGGAAATGATGGAAAGATACGAAATTCGTTTGAGTGGATCCGGCGGGCAGGGCCTTATCCTGGCCGGAAAGATCCTTGCCGAAGCGGCCGCGATCTACGAGGGGCGAAACGCGGTTCAGACACAGAGCTACGGGCCCGAGGCGCGCGGCGGAGCGAGCAAGGCGGAGGTCGTCATAAGCGACGGGGAGATCGATTATCCGAAGGCGCTCGAGCTCGATCTGCTGCTCTCGCTGACGCAGGAATCATGCAGGAAATATTCCGGCGACCTCAAGAAGGGCGGCATACTCATCATAGACTCCGGGCTGGTGAAGGAGCTGCCGAAAGGGGAGTTCAAGGTTTATTCCCTGCCGATAACGGAGATCGCCACGGAAAAGGTAGGCAAGGCCGTCGTCACGAACATAGTCGCCCTCGGCATCCTCACCCGGATCGCCGGGGTCATTTCCGAAGAATCGGTTAAGAAGGCGATCCTTGCCAGGGTTCCGAAGGGAACGGAAGAATTGAACATGAAGGCCTTCGACGAAGGCTTCAGGGCGGGAAATGAGCTTCTCTCCTGAAAGCTCGATCTTTCAAGGGTTTGAAGTTCATCCGCGATTGAAATAAATTATCTGTAAACATGAGGGATCGGGCGGCCGGAAAGCCTCCCGGCAAGCGGCATGCAGGAGGATTGATTGCGATGTCTAAAAAGATGACGAAGGAAGAGCTTCTGGCCAAATCCCAGCAGCCTTCGATCGACGCGATGCGCCTTCACCCCTTTTACAAAGGCAAGCTCGGCGTGATGCCGAAATGCTGCATCAGGAATTTCGACGATTTCGCCATCTGGTACACGCCGGGCGTCGCGAAGCCCTGCCTCGACATCAGGGACAATCCCGAGAAGGTCTTCGAGCACACGAACAAGGGCAACATGATAGCCGTGATCTCCGACGGGACGAGGGTCCTGGGGCTTGGTGACATAGGCCCCGAGGCGGCCATCCCCGTAATGGAGGGAAAGGCCATCCTTTTCAAATATCTCGGCGGCGTCGACTGCGTGCAGATCTGCCTCGACACGAAGGATCCAGATGTTTTCATAAATACGGTAAAGCTTCTCCAGCCTTCCTTCGGGGGATTCAACCTCGAGGACATATCACAGCCCAAGTGTTTCAGGATTCTCGACACCCTGCGCAAGGAGTGCAGGATCCCCGTCTGGCACGACGACCAGCAGGGCACCGCCGCGGTGACGGTGGCCGGGCTCATAAACGCGGTCAAGATCGTCGGGAAGGAGATGTCGAAGGTCAGGGTGGCGATGCTCGGAGCCGGCGCGGCCAATATAGCAATAGCGCGGATGATCGCCCTCGCCGGGGTGAAAAACGAAAACATCATAATGTGCGACAGCAAGGGTACCCTGCACAAGGGCAGGGAGAAGGAGCTCACCGAGTCGTACAAGGAAAAATGGCACATGGCGCAGGTCTCGAACGGCGGCAACGTCGTCGGCGGTCCGGCGGAGGCGATCAGGGGAGCCGACGTTCTCATCGCCCTTTCGAAACCGGGCCCCGATACGGTAAAACCCGAATGGATAAAATCGATGGCGAAGGACTCGATCGTATTCGTATGCGCGAATCCGATCCCGGAGATATATCCGTGGGACGCGAAGGAAGCCGGGGCGAGGATCGTCGCCACGGGCCGGAGCGATTTCCCGAACCAGGTGAACAATTCCCTGGGATTTCCCGGGAATATTCAGGGGGACGCTCGACGTGATGGCCAAAACGATCACCGACGAGATGTGCCTTGCCGCCGCCGAGGCGATGGCGAAATGCGCCGAGGATATCGGGATGCGCGAGGATTATCTCCTGCCCACGATGGACGAGTGGCAGATATATCCGCGCGAGGCGGCGGCCGTCGGCAGAAAGGCCATCGAGCAGGGAGTGGCGCGCCTGAACCTGACCTACGAGGAGCTGCTGGCCAAGGCCGAAAAGACGATAAAGCACTCGCGGGAATCGTTCCACGCTCTTCAGGACAATGGATTCATAGAGTTGCCGTAGGGCGAAGAGACCTGGAACCGGCTTCGCGCCCCGGCATCATCAAGACCTTGGTTTCGGGGGCCTGCATGCGAAAAGCATGGCGGCCCCCGCTTCTTTTTCCTTTCGGCGGCCGGCTGCGCCGCCCTGCCGGCAGGGAAGGGCGATGCAATCATAAAGATTTTGCTCGACTTTCGCTGGAAAATCAGTATCATTTATACGTTTGACATCCTCAGCCGGTCAACGACGGCCCCGAAGCCGGGCCGTTGATTTAAGATGTTTTCCGATTTGCGGTTAAAAGTATCAGAGGAGTTCATTGTCCCGAATGTTGGAAGGTGGAACCTTGAGCAGAGATAAAGTTACGATCGACGGAACAGAGGCGACGACACATATAGCGCACAAGGTCAGCGAGGTAATCGCGATTTACCCGATAACTCCGTCGTCTCCGATGGGGGAGTTTTCGGACCAGTGGTCCAGCGAGGGAAAATTGAACATATGGGGTTCCGTTCCCCAGGTGACCGAGCTTCAGAGCGAGGGGGGGGCGGCGGGAGCCGTTCACGGGTCGCTCCAGAGAGGCGCGCTGACGACCACCTTCACCGCCTCGCAGGGCCTTCTTCTCATGATACCGAACATGTACAAGATCGCGGGGGAGCTTACGTCCACAGTATTCCACGTTTCCGCAAGGACACTTGCCGCGCACGCGCTTGTCGATCTTCGGCGACCACAGCGACGTCATGGCCGCGAGGCAGACGGGATTCGCCATGCTCGCGTCGAACACCGTCCAGGAGACGATGGACATGGCGCTGATAGCCCACGCGGCGACGCTCGAAGCGCGCGTGCCCTTCCTTCATTTCTTCGACGGCTTCCGCACCTCTCATGAGGTTCAGAAGGTGGAGCTGATCGACGACGACGACATAAGGAAGCTGATCAACGACGATCTGGTGAGGGCGCATCGCGCGAGGGCGCTTTCGCCGGACAACCCCTTCATCCGCGGGACAGCCCAGAACCCGGATACCTTCTTCCAGGCGAGGGAAGCCATCAATCCCTACTATGCCGCGTGCCCGGGGATCGTGGAAGAGGTAATGAGGAAATTCGAGAAGATCATCGGGCGCAGGTACGAGCTGTTCCAGTACCACGGCGCCCCGGACGCGGAGAGAGTCATCGTGATGATGGGATCGGGAGCGGACACGGCTTACGAGACGATCAAGCATCTCGCCGGCGAAGGCGAAAAGGTCGGCGTCCTGGCGGTCAGGCTCTACAGGCCCTTCTCCCTGAGACATTTCATAAAGGCGCTCGCCGCAGAGCGTCAGGACGATATGCGTTCTCGACAGGACCAAGGAGCCGGGGAGCCTCGGCGAGCCTCTTTACGAGGACGTGGTGACGGCCCTCCACGAGGATGCCGGGCTCAGCGCCGGGCATTTCAAACAGATGCCGCGCGTGATCGGCGGCAGGTACGGCCTTTCCTCCAAGGAGTTCACCCCCGGGATGGTTCTCGGAGTCCTCGATAACATGGCCAAGGACCGAGCCGAAGAACCATTTCACGGTGGGCATAAACGACGACGTGACCCACGGCAGCATCGATTACGACAAAAAATTCACCATAAAGCATCCGGGGCAGACGAAGGCCGTTTTCTTCGGCCTCGGCGCGGACGGGACGGTCGGCGCGAACAAGAACTCGATCAAGATCATCGGGGAGGAGACGGCACAACTACGCGCAGGGGTATTTCGTCTACGACTCGAAGAAGGCCGGATCGGTGACCGTGTCCCATCTCAGGTTCGGTCCCGAGCCGATTCACTCGCCGTACCTGATATTCAGCGCCGATTTCGTGGCCTGCCACCAGTTTCCCTTCATGGAGAGGATAGACGTGCTGAAGTCGGCCCGCGAGGGGGCGACATTCCTGCTCAACACGCCATTCCCGCCGGAGGAGGCCTGGGACAACCTGCCCGCGAAGGTGCAGCAGCGGATCATCGACCGCAAGCTGAAGTTCTACGTGATAAACGCCGTCGAGATCGCGAGGGGCCTCGGCCTCGGCGCCAGGATAAACTCGATCATGCAGACGGCCTTCTTCGTCCTCAGCAACGTCATCCAGAAGGAACAGGCGATAGAGTCGATCAAGACGCACATCGAAAAGACCTACGGGAAGAAGGGCGAGAGGATAGTGAAGATGAATTTCGCGTCGATCGACAAGGCCCTCGAGAATATTCACGAGGTGAAGGTGCCCTCGAAGGCGACGAGCGATATCCCCATGATCCCGCCCGTTCCCGACGATTCGCCCGACTACGTGAAGAAGATGGTGGGCAGGATGATAGCGATGGAGGGGGACGAGATACCGACGAGCTCGTTCACGCCCGACGGGACATTCCCGAGCGGCACGACAAAGTACGAGAAGAGGAATATCGCGCTCGAGATCCCCGTTTGGGAGCCCGATATCTGTTTCCAGTGCGGCAGGTGCGTCATGGTCTGCCCCCACGCCGTGATAAGGTCCAAGATCTACGATCCCTCGGTGCTATGCGGAGCGCCGACGTCCTTCAAGCACGCGGATACGAGGGCGAACGAGTTCCCCGGGATGAAGTTCACGATTCAGATAGCGCCGGAAGATTGCACGGGATGCGGCAACTGCATAGAAAACTGCCCGGCGAAAAGCAAGGAAGGCCCGGACAGGAAGGCGATCAACATGGCCAAGCAGCCGCCGATAAGGGCGCAGGAGAAAAAGAACTGGGAATTCTTCCTCGGCATACCGTATATCGACAGGTCGCAGTTGAAGCTCGATTCCCTGAGGACGGTCCAGTTTCTGGAGCCGCTGTTCGAATTCTCCGGAGCCTGCGCGGGATGCGGCGAGACGCCTTACATAAAGCTCGTCACGCAGCTCTTCGGCGACAGGATGATAGTCGGGAACGCCACGGGATGCAGCTCCATATACGGGGGGAACCTTCCCGCCACCCCATATACCTCGAACAAGGATGGGAGGGGGGTCGCCTGGAGCAACTCTCTCTTCGAGGACAACGCCGAATTCGGTTTCGGAATGAGGCTGGCCCTGGACAAGCAGAGGGAATACGCCGTCGAACTGCTTGTCAGGCTCTCGTCGCGGATAGGGGACAAGCTCGCGGGCGAGCTGATCAACGCCGACATGTCGACGGAGGCCGGCCTGAAAAAGCAGCGCGAAAGGGTAAGGATCCTCCTCGAGAAGCTCGGAGAGCATCGACTCCGAGGACGCGAAAAACCTCGCCGGTCTCGCCAACACGCTGGTCAGGAAGAGCGTCTGGATTTTCGGAGGCGACGGCTGGGCATATGACATAGGGTACGGCGGGCTCGACCACGTTCTCGCGCAGAAGCGCAACGTGAACGTGCTGGTCCTCGATACGGAGACCTATTCCAACACGGGCGGCCAGATGTCCAAATCGACGCCGATGGGCGCGATCGCCAAGTTCGCCGCGGGCGGCAAGAGAACACCGAAAAAGGACATTGCACATGATGGCGATGACCTACGGTTACATTTACGTGGCCAGGATCGCGATGGGCGCGAACGAGAGCCAGGCCGTCAGGGCGATCATCGAGGCCGAGGCGTACGACGGGCCGTCCCTCGTGCTGGCCTATTCGCACTGCATCGGGCAGGGCGTGAACATGAAAAAGGGCCTCGAACAGCAGAAAAAAGCGGTGCAGTCGGGGCACTGGATTCTCGCAAGGTACAACCCCGCCCTGATAGAGGAAGGGAAGAACCCGCTTCAGCTCGATTCCGCGGCTCCCAGCATTCCCCTGGAGGAATACATTTACAACGAGAACAGGTACAACGGCCTCAGATCGCTCGATCCGGAGGTCGCCGCCGTGCTTCTGAAGGAATCGCAGGAAGACGTGCTGCGCCGGTATAAGATTTACGAACATTGGGCCGCCATGCCGGGCGCCTCGGAGTAGGGTATTTCCGGAAGTTCCCCGGATGATACGGCGCGCGGGCGCAATGCGCCCCCCGGGCCGGGGAGGATGCGGGGCACCTGTTTTTGCAAAAAGATACTTGATTCCGCGGAATTACGGCTTTTATTTAGGGTTGACATGGCCGGGACGGGGCGGTATCGTCCTCAACTCGGATTATGGCCAAGGACCGCTTTTGAACGATAGATTATTCACTTAACACGGCAAACCGTACGGGAGGTCGCAGATGACGGAACAGAAGAAAACGATCACTTCGATGCTGGACGAGAAAAGGCAGTTCGTGCCGCCGGCGGAATTCTCGAAAAAAGCGCATGTCAAGAGCATGAAGGAATACGAAGCGCTCGCGAAAAGGGCCGAGGAGGATCTCGAGGGATTCTGGGCGGACCAGGCGCATGAATACGTGCACTGGTTCAAGGAATGGGACACCGTCCTCGAATGGAATCCACCCTTCGCGAAATGGTTCAAGGGCGGAAAAACGAACATCTCCTACAACTGCCTCGACAAGCACCTCGAAGACGGTCGCGCCGACAAAACCGCCATCATATGGGAGGGAGAGCCCGAGGGAGATAACAGGAAAGTACACCTACAGGGAGCTTCACAAGGAAGTCTGCAAGTTCGCGAACGTCCTGAAGAAACACGGAATAAAGAAGGGCGACAGGGTCACCCTGTACATGCCGATGATCCCGGAGCTCGCGATAGCGATGCTCGCCTGCACGAGGATCGGCGCCATACATTCGATAGTGTTCGGCGGATTCAGCGCGAACTCGATCATGGACCGCAACGTGGACGCAAAGTCGAAACTCGTCGTCACCTCCGACGGTTCGTACAGGAGCGGGAAGAACATCCCCCTGAAGCACAACGTCGACGAGGCTCTGAAAGGTTCTCCCACGGTCCAGAAGGTGATCGTGTACAAGAGAACCGGCACGAGGTCGAAATGGTTCCGGGCCGCGACGTGTGGTGGCACGATGAGATGGCCGGCGCGAGCGCCGACTGCCCGTGCGAGGAAATGGACGCCGAAGACGTCGCGTTCATCCTCTACACGAGCGGCACGACCGGCAAGCCCAAGGGCGTCGTTCACTCCACCGGCGGCTATCTGGTCTACACGGCGATGACGAGCAAGCTGGTCTTCGACATAAAGGACGAGGATGTCTTCTGGTGCACGGCCGACATCGGCTGGATCACCGGGCATTCCTACATAGTGTACGGTCCCCTCAACCTCGGCGCCACGACGCTGATGTTCGAGGGCGTGCCGAGCTATCCCAACCCGGACCGGTTCTGGGAGATCATCGCGAAGTACAAGGTGAACATATTCTACACCGCCCCCACGGCGATTCGCGCCATCGCGCGTACCGGCGACGAATGGGTCAAGAAACACGACCTGACGAGCCTGAGGCTTCTCGGTACGGTCGGCGAGCCCATCAACCCCGAAGCGTGGATGTGGTACTACAACGTGATAGGCGGGGGCAGATGCCCGATCGTCGATACCTGGTGGCAGACCGAGACGGGCGGAATCCTCATCACTCCCCTTCCGGGCGCCTTCCCGATCAAGCCGGGCTCGGCCACGAAGCCTTTCCCGGGCATATTCCCCAAGGTCGTCCGTGAAGACGGGACCCCGGCCGACACCAACGAGGGTGGATACCTCACGATTCAGAAACCCTGGCCCGCGATGCTCAGGACGATCTGGGGCGACGACCAGAGGTTCAAGGACACATACTTCACCCGGTTCAAGGACGTCTATTTCACGGGCGACGGAGCGCGCGAGGACGAGGACGGCTACTTCTGGATCATGGGCCGCGTGGACGACGTCATCAACGTTTCGGGCCACAGGATCGGCACCATGGAAGTGGAGAGCGCCCTGGTCAGCCACCCGAAGGTCGCCGAGGCGGCCGTCGTTCCCATGCCTCACGAGATCAAGGGACAGGGCCTTTACGCCTTCGTGACGCTGCAGGAAGGGGTCGAGAAGACTGAGGAGCTCAAGCAGATCCTCAGGAATCACGTGAGCGAGGAGATAGGTCCGATCGCCAAGCCGGACGTGATCCACTTCGCCGACGCCCTGCCGAAAACGCGAAGCGGCAAGATCATGCGCCGTATCCTGAAGAGCATCGCCTCCGGAAGCGACGAGGTCGGCGACACGACGACCCTGGCGGATCCGAAGGTCGTGGAGCACCTGCTCGAAGAGCGCAAGAAGTAGGCCTCATCGAAAGATTGTGCCTAAGAGGGCGGAACCGTGTGGGTTTCGCCCTCTTTTTTGGCCGTTTCGCGCGACCATGTCGCGGATATCGGGCCGGGAACAGGTTTTGGAGCCGTCGATATCGCTGTACGGCTGCGGCCGCGGGTGCGGTAGAATTGTCTCAGACCGGTTGACACGGAGCGGGATATAAGTTAGCCTCAATTGCCTTTCGGCGATGGGGTGATTTAATGAAAAGGAGCGTATCTTGCCGGTGGGGAATGGTTCTTTGATGGTGAGCGTATCCGGCGTGAGGGGTCTTCTCGGACACGGGATGAACCCGGAAACGGCCGCCCGGTTCACGGCAGCTTACGCGGCCTGGCTCGGAGGATCGAGGGTCGTTATCGGCAGGGATTCCAGGGCGTCGGGACCGGTCCTTTCGTCGGCCGCCGTCTCGGCCCTCCGGTTCAGGGGGATCGACGTCATAGACCTGGGGATCGCCTCGACTCCCACTGTTGAGATCATGGTCGGGGAACTGGGGGCGGACGGCGGGATCATCGTCACTGCAAGCCACAACAACGAACGGTGGAACGCGCTGAAATTGCTCGACGGCAAGGGCGAATTCATAGATTCCGCGGCGGTCCGGTTCATCAGGGAAAGGGTCGAAAGCGCGGATCCGCTTTTTGACCCTCCCTCGAGGATGGGAACGTATGAAATTTTCGGCGAGGCCGACAGGGTCCACATCGGCAGAATAACCGCGCTCGAATGCATTGACAGGAAGCTGATAGCTTCAAAGGGCTTCAGAGTCGTCGTGGACTGCGTGAACGGGGCGGGCAGCGGCATCCTGCCCGGCCTCCTGTCGGAGCTGGGGGCCGACGTCGTCAGGCTCAATACGGACACGGACAAGCCATTTCCGCATGACCCCGAGCCGAGGCCCGCGAACCTCGGCGACCTTTCCATGGCGGTCGTGAGGGAGAAGGCGGATATAGGCTTCGCGTGCGATCCGGACGCCGACAGGCTGGTTCTGGTGGACGACCGGGGAACGGTGTGCAGCGAGGAGCTCACGCTGGCGCTCGCGGCCGACTACATACTGGGGATCGAGAAGGGGCCCGTGGCGGCGAACATCTCCTCGAGCAGGCTTGTCGATGATATCGCGCGAAGGCACGGAGTCGAAGCGCACAGATCGAAGGTTGGCGAGGCGAACGTCATAGCCGTCATGAAGGAAAAGAAGGCGGTCATAGGCGGAGAGGGAAACGGAGGGGTGATCTATCCCCGCATCCATTACGGAAGGGACGCGATGACCGGGGCGGCGATAATTCTTCAATCGCTGGCTAAAGGGGCCGTTTCGCTCAGGAAGGTCATATCGGAATTGCCACGATACGAAATCGTAAAGGATAAATATGAGTTCGACGGGGATCTTGATTCGATCGCAGGCAGGCTGAAGGATGAATTTCATGGTGAATTCAGCGATCTGGACGGGATAAAAATCGACATGGAGCAGGGTTGGGTACATCTCAGGAGATCCAACACCGAGCCCGTCGTAAGGGTGATAGCGGAAGCCGTCTCGAGGGAAATGGCGCTCAGTCTCGCCGGAAAGGCGGGCGACATATTGATGTCGCCGCGCTGAGTAAAACGGTCTTCAGCCGGGCGGCCCGGCAAGGAGTCAAAATGTGCGGTATTATTGGGTATACCGGTAAAAGCAGGAATGTAGGACAGATTCTACTTGAAGGCCTCAAAAGGCTTGAATACAGGGGGTACGATTCGGCGGGCCTCGCGATCATTCGCGACGGCGAGATGATCACCGAAAAAACGCCTGGCAAGATCGTGAAGCTTGAAGAAAGCCTCAAGGGTGTGGACCTTAGCGGAAGCCTCGGCATAGCCCATACGAGGTGGGCGACGCACGGCGTTCCCAACAGGGTCAACGCGCATCCGCACTACGATTCCCGGATGAAGATCGCCCTCGTTCACAACGGCATCATCGAGAATTACATGACGCTGAAGAAATCGCTCATGGCGGAAGGGCACACCTTCGTTTCGGATACCGACACGGAGGTGCTGGTCCACCTCGTCGAAAAGTTCTACAAAGGCAAAGATCTCGAGCTCGCTGTTCAGAAAGCGCTTGAAATGGTTGAGGGAACTTACGGCATATTAGTCGTTTCGGTCACCGAGCCGGATAAGATTGTCGGCGCCCGAAATGGCTCCCCGGTCGTGGTGGGAGTGGGCGACGACGAATATTTCATAGCGAGCGACGTGGCCGCGATACTGAAACATACAAGGCAGGTCATATACCTGGAGGACCAGCAGATGGTCGTTGCCACCCCGGATCATTTCACGACCATGACCGTGGCGAACGAATATGTCGAGCACGTCATACAGGAAGTGGACTGGAATCTGGATATGATAGAGAAGGGCGGATTCGAGCACTTCATGCTGAAGGAGATCTTCGAACAGCCCGAGACGGTAAGGAACGCGATGCGAGGCCGCCTGATTCACGAGAACGGAAAGGCGAGGCTCGGAGGCCTGAATATGACCGAGGACGATCTCAGGGAAATAAAACGGATCGTCATCCTCGGCTGCGGCACGAGCTGGCATGCGGGGCTGGTCGGCGAGTACATGATCGAAGAGACGGCCCGAATACCGGTCGAGGTGGAGTACGCGAGCGAATTCAGGTACAGGAATCCCATAATGGAGAATGGGACCCTTGTCTTCGCGATAAGCCAGTCGGGGGAGACCCTCGATACCCTTGCAGCTCTCAAGGAAGCGCGCAGCAAGGGCTCCAAAGTGATGGGCATATGCAATGTGGTGGGCAGCACGATCGCCAGGGAATCCCAGTCGGGAGTGTATGTCCACGCCGGCCCCGAGATCGGAGTCGCCTCGACGAAGGCGTTCACTTCGCAGATAACGGTTCTGAGCCTGATAGCGCTGGCGCTGGGGCGGCTGAGGAACGTTTCCCTCTCCGAGGGTCAGAAGATCATAGAAGCGATGGAAATCCTTCCGGAACAGGTTCAGCAGATCCTGACCTCCGACGACAAGATAAAGGAGATCGCGGAACAATACTCGCATCACAACAATTTCCTGTATCTCGGAAGGGGGGCGAATTATCCGGTCGCCCTCGAGGGAGCGCTCAAGCTGAAGGAGATATCGTACGTTCACGCCGAAGGGTACCCGGCGGCCGAGATGAAACACGGGCCGATAGCCCTGATAGACGACAACATGCCAGTCGTGATCATCGCCCCGAGGGACGCGGCTTACCAGAAGATCGTCGGGAATATCAACGAGGTGAAGGCGAGAAAGGGAAAGATCATAGCCATAACCAGCGAAGGGAACGAGGAAGTGATCAAGATGGCGGATCATGTGATCTTCGTTCCGAAGACTCTCGATTTCCTGTACCCGATCCTCACGGTTATTCCCCTCCAGTTGATGGCGTATCATATAGCCGTTCTCCGGGGATGCCACGTCGATCAACCGAGGAATCTCGCCAAGAGCGTTACGGTCGAATAAAAAGGCCGCGTTCCGCGAAAGAACGAAATCCCGGATACCCGGCGACGACGCCGTGCTGATCCGGGGCGAAAGGAGCTGGATTTGAAAAAGATTATAAAAACCGAGAATGCGCCGGCGGCGGTCGGGCCGTACAGCCAGGCCATAAGGGCCGGCGACATCCTTTTCATATCGGGCCAGCTCGGGATCGATCCCGCAAGCGGAAAACTCGCCGAAGGGATCGAAACCCAGGTCGAGAGGGCCCTGGAGAATGTGAAGGCGATCGTGGAAAAGGCCGGAGGCGGCATGGGCTCGATAGTGAAGGTCACCGTACTCCTTCAATCGATGGGCGATTTCAAGACGATGAACTCGATTTATGGCCGGTACTTCACCGAGGATCAGCCTGCGAGGGCCGCTTTCGAGGTGGCGGCGCTGCCGCTGGGAGGACTTGTCGAGATAGAGGCGGTCGCCTTTTTAGGCTGATCGGGCCCTTTACCTCCCGGTTCGCGCGGTGTATCTTTCTGACGGGCGGGAATGGATGGGTTCTGGTGGGCCCCGAGGACTTCAAATCCTTCTGCCGGGTGCTAAAACCATCCGGGGTGGGTTCGATTCCCACACGTTCCCGCCAATTTAAATCGATGCGGGTTTGCCGCGCCGGCAGATCCCCGGGGAGCAGGAAGTTATTCGGGAGGGATGAAGACCTTTGAAGCGCTCGCTCAAATACCCTGCCGCCCGGCTGCCCCGGTTTATCCTGCCGCTGATCGTTTCCGTACCCTTTGCAATGACGGGATGGAGTTTGAACGGTCTTTCAGCCGCGGATTTATCCGCGCCCGGAGATTCCATCGATCCGATCGTCCATGAGAAAGAGGACAGCGTCGGGGCGGGAGGCGGCATGCGGATCGACGAACTGAAATCGATGATAATTCGCGAGACCGGCGAACCGATGATCGAAGGGACGGCGTGGGCGAGGAAAAAGAATCCGAAAATTGCAATGCTGTGCGCGCTCGCGATCCCCGGTCTCGGGCAGATCTACAATGAGAAACCGATAAAGGCAGCGCTTGCCGCCGGATTCGAGGTATTCTATCTCAGCCGGATCCTGCATTTTTACCGAATGGAAAAAAGGGAGGCGGCGATCCGCGACGCCATCCCGCGATGGATAACGAACGAAGGCGAGCCCCAGGTAACTTATCAGAATTTCGAATGGACCCGGCATGATTTGTGGGTCGAGGAATACAAGGAGAGGCAGGTGGATTATATATGGTGGTCGGCGGGCTGCATCCTTGTGATCGTTCTCGACGCATATATAGACGCACATCTGCACGACATGAACTTCAAAATCGAGAATTCCCCGATGGAAGGCTCCGCGGGCCTTTCACTTGTTGTTGATTTCTGAGAGTTATTACGACATTATGTATGGATTGCCGCGGCCGCGGTCGGAACAAGGCGCGGCACGAAGATCATGATTCCGGGAAATATCGGTTACGAGTATCGGAGGATACGATGGCGATAGACAGGCAGACGGGTAAAAAGAATCCTTCAGAGAAGAAATCGAGAGTCAGGGAATACGCCGAGATAGTTCTGACAGCGGTGATCCTCGCCCTGATCGTCAGGGCCCTGATCATTCAGAGTTATCACATCCCCTCCGAATCGATGGAGGATACGCTGCTCAAGGGGGATTTCCTTTTCGCGACAAAATTCATTTATGGGGCGAAGGTGCCGTTGCTCGATCTTCGCCTGCCCGCCGTCAGGGAACCTAGAGCCGGCGACGTCGTGATATTCAAATTCCCCGGCGACCAGAAGACGGATTATATAAAAAGATGCGTGGCCGTCGAAGGTCAGATGGTCGAAGTCAAAGGCACGACCCTCTACGTTGACGGATCTCCCGTCGAGGAAACCTGCACCAAATATATTCACAAGGAGGTTCAACGGCGCTCCTTCGGTCCTGTGCAGGTTCCAAAGGGCCATATCTTCGTGATGGGGGACAACAGGGATAACAGCTTCGATTCGAGGTTCTGGGGGCCGCTGGACAAGAAACTTCTGAGAGGGAAAGCCCTCTTCATTTATTTTTCCATAGATTACGACAAACACTGGTTGAGATTCGGGCGGATAGGCGACCTGATAAGATAACCATATCGGCCGGTTTCTTCCCGTCGGGGCATACAATTTGCCCGACCTTCAGCATCCCCGCCTTCTCCGGCGCGGGTCGTCTTGAAATGTATTTGCCGCGGACAGGTCGCGAACGGCCGCGCTTGACAACGGGTTCAGAAATATCTACATTAAACCCGGTCGGTGGCAGTCGAGCATGGAGAGTGCCAGACATGATGGCTAAAAATGAGCTAACTCCTCTGGAATCAGTGATTTTAAGAAAAGTCATTGATCTCTATATAACCACGGGCAGCCCTGTAAGCTCCAGGACGATAAGGGATATCTACAAACTTGATTCGAGTACGGCGAATATAAGGAAGGTCCTGCATTCCCTCGAAGAGAAGGGATACCTGTTCAAACCTCACGTTTCCGCGGGCAGGATCCCGAGCGATATGGGGTACAGGAAATACGTGGACGGGATAAGGGTCACGCAGCCTCTCGGCAGGAAGGTCGCCGAGGATGTGATGCACAGGCTCGGCCAGGAATGGGGCGATGTGCGCGACGTGATGCACAGGACCTCGCGCCTGATAAGCGGGATAACGCGCTGCATGGGGCTTATCATGGGAGTGATGCATTCGTACGGGAACGTCAGCAGATTGAGGATGGTTCAGCTCGAAGGAACGGGCGCCCTGGTGATTCTGAGCATGTCGGCGGGGATGGAAAGAAAGATATATGTCGAGTTCCCGAAGAGATATATGCCGCACGTCATGGACAGGGCCGCGCAGATCATCAACGAAAGGATATCCGGATATCCTGTCGAGCAGGCGCACCAGAGGCTGGAATTCCTTTTGAAGGAATGCGACGGCATGGAGAGGGAGATAACCGAGGTTCTCTCGAGCGAGGCGGAGGAACTATTCGACACGCCCTACAGGCTGGAATACCATTTCGACGCGTTCAGCCGGGACGAGGAGGTTTCCGATTTGCGGAATCCCCGGTTGCTGCAGAACCTGGTCAGGATCATGGGGGAGAAAAGTCTCATCCTCGGCGTCCTGAAGGAGAGGATGCAAGAGGATATCGTGATCACGATCGGCAAGGAAAACCAGGAGAATGAGCTGGAAGAGTTCAGCCTGATCACCAGGAAATTCAGCACTTCCGATTATGACGGCGTATTCGGGGTGCTCGGGCCGACAAGGATGAGTTACGACCTGGTACTGTCCCTTTTGACGATGCTCGGGGCGGAATTCCAGTCGAGATGACGAATCGGCCTTTTTCCAGTTGAATATCAGGAATGGAGGGATCGGAGTTGTCGGAAAAAATCGGGCAAAACGGCGAAGAAGGTATGAAAAGCGCAGGCGGGAAGGGCGGCGAAGAGGCATTCGTTGAATCTTCGTGCGCCGAACGCCGGAATGCGAGGATGCCGTGGAATCGCAGGGCGGAACCCGTAAAAATGACGAGGAAGAGCCCCATATTGCCGATATGAGCAAGGAAAGCAGGCAAAAACGCTCAAAAAGGTTATCCGTAAAGGGTTTGGCCGCCCTTCTGGAGAACAAGAACAAGATGCTTCATGAGATGGCGAAGGACATCGAAAAAGCTGAGGAAAGCCTTAAAATAAAAGAAGATAAACTTCTCAGAATGGCCGCGGAATTTGAAAATTACAAGAAGAGGACGAGACGGGAATGGGATTTGCTGCAAAAAAAGGCTACAGCGGATCTTTTGAACGACCTGCTGTCCGTCCTTGATGATTTTGAAAGGGCTTTCGACGCGACCGGGGAAACGGGGGATCATTTTTTCAGCGGAATAAAGATGATCCATGCGAGGTTCGTGGAGATTCTGGGGCGGGCCGGCCTTTCCGAGATAGAGGCTCTGGGCCGTCCATTCGACCCGCAGTTTCACGAGGCCATGGGCGAGGCTGAAAGCGACGGGACGGAAGATGGATGCGTCGTGAACGTCGTTCAAAAAGGGTATATGGTGAGGGACCAGTTGCTGAGGCCCGCAAGGGTGATTATCGCGAAAAAAAGGGAACAGTGAACGAGGTCGCCGAAGCGGGCAATGTAAATCCTGAACAATGTCACAGGGGATGAGAGTCATGGGAAAAGTAATAGGGATCGATCTTGGAACGACTAATTCGTGCGTCGCCGTCATGGAAGGAAACGAACCGGTCATCATCCCCAATTTCGAGGGGGGAAGAACGACGCCGTCGATAGTCGCCCTTGCCAAGAACAACGAGAGGCTGGTCGGCGAACTGGCCAAGCGGCAGTCCATCACGAATCCTGAAAATACGGTCTACAGCATAAAGAGATTCATAGGCTCCAGGTTCGAAGAAGTCGCCGAAGATGCAGGCCGGATGACCTACAGGATGAAGGACGGCAAAAACGGCGAGATCCTGGTCGTGCTGAAGGACAGGAGCCACCAGTGCCAGGAGATATCCGCGATGGTCCTTCGTTACATCAAGAAATTCTCCGAGGAATATCTCGGTGAGGAAGTGACTCAGGCGGTCATTACCGTCCCCGCGTATTTCAACGACGCGCAGCGCCAGGCTACAAAGGACGCGGGCAGGATCGCGGGACTCGAGGTGCTCAGAATAGTCAACGAGCCGACGGCCGCGGCCCTCGCCTACGGCCTGGACAAGAACAAAACCGGAAAGATAGCGGTCTACGATCTCGGCGGCGGCACATTCGACATATCGATACTCGAATTGAGCCAGGGGGTATACCAGGTAAAATCGACAAGCGGGGACACCAGGCTCGGCGGGGACGATCTCGACAGGGAGATCATGAGCTGGATAATGGAAGAATTCAGGAAAGTACAGGGTGTGGACCTGTCCGTGGACAGAATGGCCGTCCAGAGGATAAGGGAGGCTGCGGAGAAAGCAAAATGCGAACTAAGCTCGGTCCACGAGACCAGCATAAACCTGCCCTTCATTTTCGCGGACGGCGACGGCCCCAGGCATCTTGACATGGTGATGACGAGGGCCGAAATGGAAAAATTGATCCATCCCTTCATACAGAAAACGCTCGGGCCGTGCCAGCAGGCCCTTGACGACGCCGGGCTGAGGGTCGCGGATATCGACGAGGTGATACTTGTCGGCGGGTCGACCCGGATACCGGCGGTAAAAAGGGTCGTCAAGGATTTCTTCCGGAAGGAGCCCCACAAGGGCGTCAACCCGGACGAGGTGGTCGCGCTCGGCGCCGCCATCCAGGCGGGGGTGCTTTCCGGGGACGTCGAGGAGATACTTCTTCTCGATGTCACGCCGCTGAGTCTCGGGATAGAGACGCTCGGCGGCCTCATGACGACGCTGATCGAACGCAACAGCACGATACCATGCAGGAAGAGCCAGATATTTTCCACGGCTTCCGACAACCAGCCGGCGGTCAGCATTCACGTCCTGCAGGGCGAGAGGGAGATGGCGAAAGACAACAGGACGATGGCGAGGTTCGACCTCGTGGGAATTCCCCCTGCTCCAAGAGGGGTCGCGCAGATAGAGGTCGCATTCGATATCGACGCGAACGGGATAGTGCACGTGTCGGCCAGGGATCTCGGGACCGGCAGGGAACAGAAGATAGAGATCAAGGTGTCGAGCGGGCTTTCAAGGGATGATATCGACAGGATGGTCGGCGACGCTGAAACGCACGCAATGGAAGACGCCGAGAAGAAGGATGCCATAAGGATTCGAAACGAGGCGGAGATCCTCATTTATTCGACGGAACAGACGTTGCGCAATCACGGAGACAAGATTCCCGGGGATGATGTGGAGAGGATAGACAGGAACATGCACGAACTCAAGGATCTCCTCAAAGAGGAATCTCCGGATCAGGACGAAGTGAGAAAAGCGACTCAGGCGCTTTCGGTGGCTGTTTACAAGATAGCCGAACTGATGTATCATTCCACTGCCGGCGACGGAGTGATCTCCGGCAATTGAGCGAATAATGATTGACCCATCGTTTCAAGGATAAGACAGGCAGAATATCGGGGGCATGGAAAAAAGGGATTACTACGAGGTGCTCGGCGTTGGCAGGGATGCTTCCGTCGACGACGTTAAAAAAGCTTACCGCAAACTCGCCCTGAAATATCATCCGGACAAGAATCCAGGTGACAAGGAAGCCGAGGAGAAGTTCAAGGAAGCCACCGAGGCGTACGAAGTTCTTCGCGACAAGGAGCAGAGGGAGAGATACGACCAGTTCGGCCACGCCGGCCTTGGAGGAGCGGCCGGCTCCGGCCCGGCCGGAGGCGGGTTCGGCGGGTACGATCTCAGCGACGCCCTGAGGGCTTTCATGCGCGATTTCGGCGGCGGAGGCTTCGGCGGATTCGAGGATCTTTTCGGCGGCGGGCGGAATGGGCGGGGAGGAAGAGCGTATGTCCGGGGGAACAATCTTCAGATCAGATTGAAACTGACCTTGAATGAAGTGGCCGTCGAAACGGTCAAGAAGATCAAGGTCAACAGAAAGGTCCAGTGCGGAACTTGCGAGGGCACCGGCTCGAAAAAAGGCGCTGATAAGAAAACATGCCCGACATGCGGAGGTTCCGGCGAGGTCAGGCAGGTTTCAAGGTCCCTGTTCGGCCAGTTCGTGAACGTTTCCACGTGCCGGACATGCAACGGCGAAGGAAATATAATCTCCTCGCCCTGCCCCAAATGCAACGGCGAAGGAAGGGTCGCGGGCAGCAGGAATGTCGAGGTCAAGATACCGGCCGGCGTTTCGACGGGAAATTACATCACTCTTTCCGGTCAGGGGGATGCCGGTCCGAGGGGCGGTCCGGCGGGCGACCTTATCATCGTCATAGAAGAGATCGAGCACGAGGTCTTCGAAAGGCACGGATTCGACATATTGCTCGATCTTCCGGTAAGTTTCTCGCAGCTTGCCCTGGGCGACAAGATGGAGATTCCCACCCTGGACGGCAAGGCGGCGTTGAAGATTCCGGCGGGCACGCATTCCCACAAGATATTCCGCCTGAAAGGCAAGGGGTTGCCCCGCCTTCACGGATACGGCAAGGGCGACCAGCTCGTCAGGCTGATTGCATGGACCCCGCAGAACCTCTCCAGGGAAGAGCAAAAACTCTTCGAACAGCTCGATGAGAAGACCGGGCCCCACACCCCGGGTTACGGCAAAAAGATTTATTCCGGTTAGGGATTGCCCGGATATCGATATTCAGCGATAATCTAAACAATCAAGGCGTGATCCTGCTTTTAAGTTGAAGGCTCCGGGGTGGCCGATGCATACAATCAGCTATTATGTTTATTCGGAAAAGGACGTGCTGGGCGACGTCGTGATCCTCGGGGGAGACGAGGGCCACCATTTATCCAGGGTCAGCCGGGCGAGGGTGGGAGACAGGGTGGGGCTCCTGGACGGACGCGGGACGATAAGCGAAGCGACGGTCCTGAAGATACAAAAGACGTCGGTCGAGCTGCGGATCGAATCGAAACGCACGGTCGAAAAACCTTATCCCGTGGACCTGGCCCTGGCCGTCATAAAGGCGGGAAGGATGGATCTCGTCGCGGAAAAATGCACGGAGATAGGCGTCAGGAGGATAATACCGTATCTATGTGAAAGATCGGTGTGGAAGGGGAATGAGGAAGACGCCGCGAACAAGCGCGAGAGACTCGTCAGGAAGGTCGAATCGGCCTGCAAGCAGTGCGGCCAGCCGTGGTTTCCCGAAGTCACGCCGATAATGAAATTTCAGGGGCTCGCGGGGATGATTCCCGGCTACGCAAAAACCTTCCTCGCCGACGCCGGGGGGCGGGCGCGCCTTTGTCGCGACGATTTTGCCGGCAAGGCGCCGGTGCTGGGCATAACGGGGCCCGAGGGAGGATTGTCGGACGGCGAGCATTCGCAACTGGCCGATGCGGGAGCCGAATTCCTGTCTCTCGGAAGATTCCGGCTGAGAAGCGAGACGGCGGCGATCTGCCTTGCCTTCAGGCTTCTTGTCGAGGGAGAATCAACGTCCTGATTGACTTTTCCGGAAGCGGGTGCTATTAATAGGACCGCCCGGAGGGCAAGCCCGGGAGGGGGAAACCGGGGGTATGCCGGGAAATCAGGAACGATTGCGGCTTCACAGGGGGAAGAGTTGGAAAAGAATATCGTCACGAGGAAGATACAGGAAGACCTGAAAACAGCCGTAAAGGCCCGCGACAAGGTCAGGACAAGCGCGCTGAGGATGCTCATCACGTCACTTAAGAACGCCGAGCTGGATGAACGCGAAGAGCTGACGCAGGAACAGGAGATCGCCGTCCTCGGGAGCTATGCGCGAAAGTGCAGGGAATCCCTGTCCGAATTCGAAAGAGGCGGGAGGGATGACCTGGTGGCCCAGGGCAAGGCCGAACTCGCTGTGGTCATGTCATACCTGCCCGAGCAGCTTTCCGAGGAGGATATCCGTTCGGAGGCCCTGAAGATCATAAAGGATACCGGCGCGGCCGGCCCCGGGGACATGGGAAAGGTCATGGGGCTTATGATGGCAAGGCTGAAGGGAAAAGCGGACGGCGCCTCGGTGAGGAAGGTAGTCTCCGACATCCTGGAACGCGATTGAGGTCATATTGAATATCGTCAGGATAGCCATAGGCGTTATTCTGCTTTTCTTCTGTATTTTGGGGATCAGAAGGGGGCTGGTGCGCCAGGTCCTCGAGATTGTGGGGCTCGTGGCCGCGTTCATAGGGTCCTTCTTTCTCGCCGGCAATCTCGCCCTTTTCGCCGAGGGAAGGTTCGGTTTATCCTACGGAGTTGCCCTTGCGGCGTCCGCGGTCGTGATATTTGCATGCACATTGATCGTCTTTCATTTCGTCGGTCTGGGGCTCCAGAAACTTTTCAGTTTGACGGTTCTCGGCTGGTTCGACCGCGCGATGGGCGGAATATTCGGCATGCTTAAAGGGCTGATTCTCGTCAGCCTGATACTGGTCCTGATTACGAGTCTTCCGCTGCGCGGGGATCTTAAGGACAGAATCCTTGACGATCCCATTGCCGGCGCAATCTATCCTGTTCTGCCGGTCATGTACGATCTGGTCGCCTCGCATTCGGGCAGGGACTTCGAAGATATCGTGAAGACCGGACGGAGAATCACTTCGCGCGACGAGAAGGGGTAGGCCGGGCCGAAGGGCTTGACCGGAAGGAAAATATCGGCCGGACGAATAAGCCTTGCAAGGCGCGGTCGGCGCGGGTTTCGTTTCAGAATAATCAATGACAATATCGCGGGAGCTGGTTGACTTGGAAGACAGGGATTCGGCGATACGTGAAGAGGCATCGATCGCGAGGCGCAAACTCGAGATGGACTCGGTCCTCGAGCTCGTTGCCGCGCGGGCGAGGTCGGAGCGCGCCGCGGAAGCGGTCCGATCATCTTCGCCCCTCGGCCCTATACGCCTTATCGAGGAATCCCAGGCTGAAGTCTTCGAACTTTCGGGGCTGCATTCGACGGGAGAGGGAATTCCACTCTCGGACTGGAACGACACGAGCGGAATTCTCGGCAGGATCAGCGCGCGCGGAGCTCTGGCGACCGGCGAAGAGCTTTTTCGCATCGCCGCGGGGGAGATCAGCGCGCAGCAGGTTTTAAGGTACATCGCCGGCCGACGGGAGGAACTGCCCCTGCTCTCGCACCTGCAAGGCCTCTTCAGGGGGAGGAACGACCTCGCGCGGAAAATCATCGGGACGATAGGCCCCGATTTCGAGGTTCTCGATACCGCGAGCCCGGAACTGGCCAGGATCAGAAGGCAATCCGCCTCCCTTCGCAACAGGCTGAGGAAGGATTTCGCCGATTTCGCGGCGAAACACGGGCAGGGGAAAGGTTACGAATTCGTGACCGTGAGGGGAGACCGTTATGTCGTTTCGCTTCCGAGAAACGAAGCCGCCGGAGTAAGGGGGATAATACATCAGGCGAGCTCCAGCGGCGCCTCCCTGTACATCGAACCGCTCGATTTCGTGGAAAAAAACAACGAGCTCGAATCCCTGAGGGAGGATGAGAAGAGGGAGACGGCGAAGATACTCGCGGGGCTGACAAACGAGGTTTTCGAGGCCCGCACTGATCTGGCCGGCAACCAGGATCTTCTTCTCCGCCTGGACATCCTTTCCGCGAAAGCATCCTTCGCCTGCGATTTCCGTTGCACGACCGCCGGCCACAGCGCCGACGGCTCGATGATTCTCAGGGAGGCAAGGCATCCTCTTCTCGAAAGGAAGCTGTCGGCGACCGGCGGCCGGGGGGATGTGGTGGGGCTGGACATCGAATGCCCTTCATCCCTTTCGGTGCTTGTCATCTCGGGGCCGAACGCTGGCGGGAAAACGGTGGCATTGAAAACGATCGGCCTTATAGTGTTGATGGACAGGTTCGGCCTTCCGGTTCCATGCCTGACGGGGTCGGTGCTTCCCGACCACCCGGGTATCTTCGTCGACATCGGAGACGATCAGTCGATAGAGCAATCGCTGAGCACCTTCTCCTCCAGGATAGCCAGGATAAACAGGATACTATCGCTTGCGCTGAAAGATTCTCTCGTCCTGATAGACGAGATAGGTGACGGCACCGACCCGGAGGAGGGGGCGGCAATCGGGTGCGCGCTTCTCGACGAGCTTTCCTCGACCGGATGCCGGACGATCGTGACCACCCACCTGAGCGCGCTGAAAGGGTGGGCCCATGAGAAAGCCGGGGCGGAGAACGCCACGCTGGAATTCGACAATGAGCGCTTCGAGCCTCTTTTCAGGATGAAGATGGGAATGCCGGGCAGAAGCTGGGGCATAGAGATGGCGGCGAGGATGGGCCTGCCGGAGAAGATCGTCGAAGGGGCGAGAAAGGGGATGGAAGGGAATTCGCTCCGGCTGGAGCAGCTTCTCGCCCATCTCGACGAAACGCAGAGGCTGCTCGATGCCGGGGGAAAAGAGCTTGCGGAGAGGAACGAGGAGCTCTCGAGGCTTGTCTCCGGCTATCGCGAACGGATCGACTCATTCGAGAAGAACCGTGAAAGCATGCTCAGGGAAGCGAAAAAAGAAGCCCTCGACATCGTCATGTCAACCAGGGTCGAGTTGGAAAAACTCGTAAGAGAGATAAAGGTCGCTCAGGCCGAAAAGACAGTGATAAAAAAGGCCCGGCAAGCGCTCAGCGAAAAAAAGGAAATATTCGAGAAGGAGCTCGCCGCCGTCGAGGCCCTTCCAGAACTCGCCCCCGGGCAGATAAAGGCGGGCGCCATGGCAAGGATAAAGAGCCTTGCAAGGGACGGCAGGATAGTATCCGTGCGGGAGAATTCGCGCGTCCTGGTGGAACTCCCCGGAGGGCTCCGGGTAGAAACAGGCTGCGAGGATCTGTCCGCTCCGGGTGAAAAAAAGGCGAAAAAACCCATGAACAAGGTCACATGGAAGACCTCCGAATCCGAACCTGTTTCCACCGAATTGATGATCAGGGGGCTGGAAAAGGTCGAGGCTCTGGAGGAAGTCGACCTGTTCATAGACAGGGCCGTGCTGCAGGGCCTCGATACCGTAAGGATAATCCACGGAATAGGCAGGGGAATACTGCGCCAGGCGGTTTACGATATGCTCAAAACCGATCCGAGGGTCGCCGATATCCGGCCGGGCGAAGCGGCCGTCGGCGGGGACGGCGTGGCGGTCGTCAGATTGCGCTGATCTTCTCAAATTCAGGCAGGGGAGCCGATGATACCGGACAGCATGATAAATGACATACGGGAACGCACCGATATCGTCGAGGTGATCGGTTCGGTTCTGGACCTTAAAAGGTCCGGGAGGAATTTCAAGGCGCTGTGCCCCTTTCATGGCGAGAAGACCCCGAGTTTCATGATAAGCCCGGACAAGCAGATTTTTCACTGCTTCGGATGCGGAAAGGGCGGGAACGTATTCAACTTCGTCATGGATTACGAAGGGGTGAGTTTCGTGGGCGCGGTAAGGAAACTGGCCTCCGAACTGGGCGTTGATGTGGAGAAATATATCCAGGGGGGGGAGGATAAGCAGAAACTGGATCCCTACTATGAGGCGATGGAGTATGCCGCCGGGTACTACAGGAAGATACTCAAAGAGAGCCCGGATGCGGGGAAGGCAAGGGAGTATCTCGAGAACAGGGGCCTCAATCGCGGGATAGCGGACCGTTTCACAATAGGGTTCGCTCCTTCGGGATGGGACCTTTTCTACCGTGCGGCGACGGAGGCGGGGCTTTCGAGGGAGATACTTCTCGAACTGAACCTTGTTCAGAAAAGCCGGAGCGGGAGCGGGTTCAGGGATTATTTCAAGAACAGGATAATATTCCCGATATCGTCCATTTCGAACAGGATTGTCGCGTTCGGGGGGCGCGTTATGGACGGATCGGAGCCGAAATATCTGAATTCGACAGAGAGCCCGATCTATTCAAAAAGCCGGATTCTGTATGGCCTGAACCATTCAAGGGATGAAATTAGAAAAGCCAAATCTGCAATAATAGTAGAAGGTTACATAGATTATTTGACGTTGGTTGGCAATGGAATAGAGAATGTCGCGGCCGTATGCGGAACTTCACTGACTGAAGATCAATCCAAGCTTCTTGCACGATATACGAAACATGTATATATTGTGAATGATGGAGACAGGGCTGGTGTCAGGGCGGCGGTCAGGGCTGCCGATCAGTTCCTTGTCGACAATTTCGATATACAGATAGTGGTCCTCCCCGAAGGGGAGGATCCTGACAGTCTGGTGCGTAAAAAAGGAGCGGATGCGTTACGTGGCCTGATGCGTTCTGCTCCTGATTATTTTAAGTATCTCAAGGGTGAAGCTGAAAAAGGGCCGAGGACGGCATACAGAAGGAGTCAGGTTGTATCGCACCTCCTCGGGTCCGTTTCCCGGATCGGGGACGCGGTGACCCGGGATCTGCTTCTCCAGGAGATTTCAGGCCTTTTCGATATTCCTTCAAATGTCCTGAGATCGGGGTTGAAAACCGGGGAAAAGAGATCTCCAGCAAAGGTGGAGCACGAACGGCCTGCCCGCGGCAAGAGGGAGCAGATTCAGAAGGAATTGCTGCGTTTTGCCGTCGAAAAGAAGGAATACGCCGGGATGGTCGTAGCCAATCTGATGGAGGAGGATTTCGAAGGGGAGCTTTTCAGAAAATACTATAAAGCCCTTGACTTGGCTTTGAAAAAGAACATTGATATACAAAGTCCGGATTTCGTTGGAACCATCAAAGATCCGGAGCTGTCGGAACTTGCGAGCGAGATAGCCCTTATGGACATTCCGCCCGGCCCGGTCCCCGAGATGTTGAACGACACCCTTGTCTGGATCAGGAAGGCGTCCCTGCGGGGCGAAATGGCAGAGATGAGAAAGCGTATAGGGGAACTCCAGAGCCGGGGGGACGGAAAGGGATCGGCGGAAGAGCTGGAGATAGCCGAAGCATACAGGAAAATCGCCAGGGAATACAAGAAACTGGGAATCAAGGAGGATGATCGGTCTGATGGATCTCGGTAAGATTGAAAAATTGCTGGCCGATATCAAAAAACTCTGCCGTGACAAGGGTTATGTTCTGAACGAGGAGATCGCTTCGATCATCGGAGAGGATTTCGATCCTGAATATCTCGACGAGCTGTACATACGCCTCGGCGAGGAAAACATCGAATATTTCGATACCCACAGCCTTGCACGCCTGAAGATGGACGCGCTGAAGAAAAGGGAACAGCGCGACGCGAAGAAGTCCGAAGAAACGATGAACACCGGCATCAGGTACGACGACCCGGTCCGGATGTATCTGCGTGAAATGGGGAGGGTCCCCCTGCTCGACAGGGAAGGCGAGATAGATATCGCCAAAAGGATTGAATCGGGCAACAGCAAGGTCATGTGGGCGATTTACAGCCTGAACGTGATGACGGACGAACTGAGGAGCCTGGTCGAAAAACTGGAAAAGGAAGAATTGAAGCTGGAGGATGTGGTCCAACTCGAAACGGGAGGGCTGCACCCGCATTATTCAGGCCTCAAGGAACAGAAAAAATATATCGGGATCCTCAACAAGATCATCAAGTTGAGGGAGGAAAGCAACGATCTCAGGAACGAATTGAAAAAGAGGGCGAGCAAGAAAAGAATCGCCGAGCTGACGAGGTTGCTCGAAGAGAACAACAGGAAACTCAAGACGGAATATTCAAAAATCAGCCTTCACCCGATGCAGACGGAAAGAATCGTCGCGATGGTGAAGGATACGCTCAGGAGACTCGAGAAAAACAAGAAAGAGATCACGGAATACGAGAAATTCATAGGTATGACAAGCGTCGAGGTGAGGGAAGCGCTCGGCATATGCATGAGCAGGAGCAGCAAGAAGAAGGAACTGATAAAGAAGATCAAATGGAAGGTCGAGAACCTTGAGGATTTCGATTCGAAGCTAAAGAACCTTGAAAAACAGGTCAGGAGCATTGAGAAGAAGGAAAACGTACAGTACGACCAGCTGAAAAAGATCGTAAGAGATATCAAATTCGGCGAACGCAAGGCCGAACACGCGAAACAGGAAATGATCGAGGCGAACGTGAGGCTCGTCATTTCGATCGCCAAGAGATATACCAACCGCGGTCTCGAGTTCCTTGATCTTATACAGGAGGGAAACAGCGGCCTCATGCGGGCGGTCGACAAGTTCGATTACAGGAAGGGATACAAATTCAGCACGTACGCCACATGGTGGATAAGACAGGCGATAACAAGGGCGATCGCCGACCAGGCCAGAACGATCCGCGTGCCGGTGCACATGATCGAAGCGATAAACAAGGTTTCCAGAACGCAGAGGAAGCTGATTCAGGAATTCGGGCGCGAACCGACCCCCGAGGAGGTCGCGCTTCGCCTGGATTATCCGGTCGGCAAGGTGAAAAGCGTCATGAAAGCCAGCATGGAACCCATCTCGCTGGACCGCCCGATAGGAGAGGATGACGACAGCAACCTCAGCGACTTCATCGAGGATACCGCGGCTTCTTCCCCCGATCAGACGGCCGCGCATTCGATGCTGAAGGATCAGGTCGCGAGGGTACTCGCCACCCTCACCCCGCGGGAGGAAAAGGTCGTAAGGTTGAGGTTCGGTCTCGGTGACGGAACTCCCCGCACCCTTGAAGAGGTCGGCACCATATTCAAGGTGACCCGTGAACGGGTCAGGCAGATCGAGGCAAAAGCGCTTCGAAAATTGATGCATCCGAGCAGGAGCAGAAAACTCAAGGGTTACATAGACGTTTGATTAAAAAGTGTTTGTAACCTGATCCCCCGGATGTTAAATTGGACGCCGCTGCTTTGCGCATGTTCAAAAGGGCCCATAGCTCAGCGGTAGAGCCCCCGGCTCATAACCGGTCGGTCACAGGTTCGAATCCTGTTGGGCCCACCAGATAGAACGGATGATCCGCCCGGAACCCTTCGGGCGGATTTTCCTTTTAAGGCGGCCGCCGCGTGTGGCTTGCATTAAGAAATCAGGGGCGGAAGGCCGGTCAGCCGAGTGGCGACCGACTCCGGGCGAACTTCCGTAATAGATATATTTTCATTAACATAACGGTTTAGGCAGGAAGATTGCCTTTGCTTACCTGTTGTTTCCCTTCGTTCTCCGGACGTCTCCAGGAGACGGGGGGTTGCGATCAGTTATACTATTGTGTTATAATCAGTTAATGATGGGATGGTCGCGGGCGCAAAAAGCCGCGGGTGGCGGGCCGATCCCACTTTGCAAAATCGGGGGTTAAAATGCAATTGCGACGCAGCATCCTCATAGCCCTGATGCTCATACTGTTCATCTATTTCGAGATTCACTCGTGCTCGGACAAGAATCCCGTGACGCCGGTCAACCCGGTCGTGATAGAAAGCCTTCTTTGCTACGCGAACGATATATTTTTCCTCGACAGGGATCACGGCTGGGTCGTGGGGCAGCAGGGCACCCTTCTGTTGACGGTGAACGGCGGGGAGAATTGGGAGGCGGTGCGTGTCGGGAACAGGGATATCAGGAGCATCACGTTTCTCGACTCGCAGCACGGATGGCTGATCTGCAGGGGTGGATATCTTTACCGGAGCTTTGATGGAGGGCGCACATGGGAAGCGAGCCTCTTCCCCGCCCACCCTCTGGAGGACGATTTCTTCAAGATCGAGTTCAGCGACATGGACCACGGCTTCGTGCTCGGGTACCCGGGGGTCTACGTCACGACGGACGGAGGAGGGCTCTGGGAGAATAACTGGCTTCCGGTCGTGCCTGCGAGGGGAGCCTGGAATATGAGCATCGTCGATCGCGTCACGGGATTTCTTCTTGGAAGCAAATGGACCGATTCGGATCCCGAGCTGCTTTACAGGACGGACGACGGAGGAATGAACTGGAAGGCCGTCGACGGTTCGAACGCTTCCGTTCTCAGGGCCGTGTTGACCGTGGATTTCTCCAGCCCCATGACGGGATGGGCCGGCGGCGGCGTGATCATGAAGACGACCGATGGCGGCGCGAACTGGTTCATGCAGCGCGAGACGGCGACGGTCAGGGAGTTCAGTTTCCTGGATGAATCGACCGGATACGCCGCCGGCAGCAATACGATAATGAAGACGGTCGACGGGGGGACGAACTGGGCGGATGTGACTCCCGAGGACGACAGGATCGTCGATCTGAGGGGCGTCTTCTTCCTCGACCCGGCGACGGGATGGGTGACGGGCCGCGGCAGGGACGAGACGATAGGGGACAGGATCTACAAGTATTCGATAATCATGTCGACGACGAACGGCGGCGCCGACTGGTCCCTCATCGAATTCGCGTACGACGTGACCGATCTCGACTTATTGACACAGACGGAGGATCAGCCCTGATTGTCTTCGGCGCAAGAAATAAAGCTTGACGATCGCCGCTCATTGAAATATCCTTTTGCCTGCTTTATTTTTTTGGTCCTGGTCCGGGGCGATTGAATGAAGGGCTAACGTGACGGAATGAATTGTAAGACAACGCGAACGGTAAAAAAGGCAACATCGTGCGTGAATCGCAGACCTTGAAGATGCTTCCCCGCCGGGAAGCATCTTTTTTTATAAAGGAAAGGTGGGCGAGATGGTTTCCGCAGAAGAGGATATCCAGTACCTGATCCTGATCGTCCGGAAGGACGAAGAGATACAAAGTAAAAAGAAGTTCCTGTCAAAACGGCACCCGCGCGCATCGCGCGGGTGGACTCCGATATCAGCAGAATGGACAACCAGTTCACGGAGAACAGCGCGGCGGTCGCTGCGCTCGAAGTCGAAAACAAGGGAGCTCCTGAGCAAGGTCAAGGGAACAGAACGAGAATATAGCGAAGAAGAAGACGCTCCTTACGCAGATCCACGATAACAAGGAATACAAGGCGATGAAACATGAGATAGAATTCCTTGAGAACCAGGTTAACGAGGAGGAGGAGAGAATCCTCGTAATCATGGATCAGATGGTCGTGCGCGTAAAGGATCTCGAAGAAATCAAAAAGAAGATAGCCAATGAAAAAGGGGCGCTGCTCGAGGAAAAAAGGAAACTCGAGGAGGAGACGGCCCGGGACATGGAAGCCCTTAGAAAGCTTGAGGAGGATAAATCGAAGATCCTCCCCAAGCCTTTCGGGAAGAGTGCAGCGTCTTTATGAGAGAATAAAAGAGGCAAAGGGCGATTCGGGCGTCGCCAACCTTGTAGGCGACGTGTGCCAGGGGTGCCATTCAAGGGTTCCGCCTCAGAAGGCGCATGAGATAAGGAGAAACGATTCGATCATCATGTGCGAGGTCTGCGGCAGGATCCTTGTCTTTTACGACGATACGCCGTCATCCTGACGGCATCCGGCGGAAATGAACAGACTCAAACTATTCATTACAATTCTCGACTCGGGAAACGATCCGCGAAAAGCATGCATCGAAGCAGGATTCCGGACCGTTCGACGAATGCCGGGAGAAATTGCTTTGCCTGGCAGATTCCATTCCACGCGGCCGTTTCGAAGGCGATACGCGCGGCTCCGAGCCCGCGGGCGAAAAATCACGCCGTGGCGAAACGGAATCCCTGTCGGTTCACACGGATGGCGCCTCGCGGGGAAATCCGGGTCCCGCTTCGGCCGCGGCGATAGCGTACTCGCCGGGTCGGAGAGATGCTCGCGGCGCGGTCCGAGGCGCTCGGGACGGCCACGAACAACGAAGCGGAATACAGGGGGCTGATACTGGGCCTGCGGCTTGCCGGAGATCTCGGGGCGCGCAGGGTGACGATCCGCATGGACTCCGAGCTCGTCGTAAGGCAGATGAAGGGCGAATACAAAATCCGGAACAGCCGGCTCGGCAAACTTGCCGAAGAGGCGCGAAAAGCGGCCTCCTTTTTCGATCGCGTCGGATATGAGCACGTTTCGAGGGAACAGAACCTCGACGCCGACAGGCTCGCAAACAAGGTTCTGGACGACGACGCCGGGTCATGAAACCGGGCCGTATGGCGCGCGGAACAACCCGCCGGCCGGACCGGCCGCCTTTAAGCATATATTCCATAGCAAGGCAGATAGGTCGAAAGCGCTGCGACTTCCGGGCACCCGCCCAATCCTTTGACCCGGCTCCCATCTTGTGGTATATTGCCAATGCGTGTTTGTTGATTGCGGTAGAGCAGACGGGGTGATCGCGGGCGCCTTGCGCGTCCGAGGAAAGTCCGGGCTCCACAGGGCAGGGTGCTGGGTAACGCCCAGTGGGGGCAACCCCAAGGAAAGTGCCACAGAAAATATACCGCCTTCCCCGATGGGGAAGGTAAGGGTGAAAAGGCGAGGTAAGAGCTCACCAGTATCGCCGGCGACGGCGGTAGCTTGGTAAACCCCACCCGGTGAAAGACCAAATAGAAGAGGAGAAACGGCCCGTTTCGCCTGACTCTCGGGTAGGTCGATCGAGTCCGGTGGCAACACCGGTCCCAGATAAATGATCACTGCCCGTTCCCATGGAACGGGTACAGAATCCGGCTTACAAGTCCGCTCTACCGCTTTTGGTCAATCAGAGAAGAGGCGTCGATGGTTTCATGGATTCTCCGCGAAGACAGGGCTTCCGTGAACCGGGCCCTGGAGGAGGGGCTCGGCATATCCGGACTTCAGGCGAGGCTCCTCGTCAACAGGGGAATCGGCACCGTGGATGAGGCGCGAAGATTCCTCGAGCCGGCGTACGGCGACCTTCACGACCCCTTTCTCTTTTCAGAGATGGAAAATGCGGCCGGGATTCTCTCCGAATCCGTGTCGCTCGGAAGAAGGATCCTGGTACACGGAGATTACGACGCCGACGGCATATCCGGAACCGCCCTTCTTTTCAGGGTTCTTCGCGGGCATCGGCGCCGACGTTCGTTTCTTCGTCCCGAACAGGGCGAAGGACGGGTACGGTCTCTCCAGAAGGGCGATGGAACGCGGGATCGAAGGTGGGATGGCTGGGACCGCTCGATCTCGTCATATCGGTGGATTGCGGATCGAGCGACGACGAGGTCGTTTCCTACCTCGCCGACCGAGGCGTCAGGACGATAATAACGGATCACCACGAGATAGCGGAAAGAGTCCCGCGGGCCGACGCTTTCATAAATCCCAAGCTCCCCTCGGAGAAATACCCCTTTACCGAGCTCGCCGGGGTCGGCGTCGCATTCAAGCTTCTGCAGGCGCTCGAAATCCGGACCGGCTCGGATCTCGGTCTCGAGAAACTGCTCGATCACGTGGCCGTCGGGACCCTCGGAGATTATTCGCTCCTCCAGGACGAAAACCGGGTGCTTGTTTCGCTGGGGATGAGAAGGCTCGCAGAATGGGACAACCCCGGTTTCGCGGCGCTTCAGAGGGAGAGCAATCTTCCAAGGAGCGGTTTTACCGCCAGGCAGGTCTGCTTCACGATCGTTCCGAGGCTGAATTCCCCCGGAAGGGTGGGAAGCGCGAGGGACGTCGTCGAGCTGCTCGTGACGGACGACCCCGCTAAGGCCGCCTCAATCGCCGCAAGGATAGAGAATGTCAATTCGACGAGGAAGTCCCTCGACTCCGTGGTCACGGATCAGGCGCTGCAATCTGGCCGATGAGGAAATGAAAAGAGGCTCTCCGAGCGCGCTCGTTTATTCCTCGGATTTGTGGCACGAGGGCGTGGTGGGGATCGGCGCCGCGCGACTCGCGGAAAGGTACAATCTCCCCTCGGTTCTGATAGCCGTCAACGGCGAATACGGGAAAGGTTCCGCAAGGTCTGCGGGGCTCGTCAACATCAAGGAGGCTCTGGAAAGCTGCTCGAGATACCTGACCTTGTTCGGAGGCCACCGCGAGGCGGGCGGTTTCACCCTTCCAGAAAAGAATATTACGGATTTCAGGATTATGTTCGACAAGGTCGTGCGAGGCATGCTGGAGAAATACGAGGATCGCAACCCTGTTCTGTTCGACAGCCGCGTGGCGTTCGGGCAATGCGATATGGAGCTTGTTTCCATGATCGAGAATATGAGCCCGTTCGGCCCGGGGAACGAGGAGCCGCTGCTGCTGATAGAGGGCCTGAAGGTGCTCGACGGGAGCAGGATAGTGGGGAACGACCATCTTAAAATAAGGGTAAGCGACGATTCGGGAACCGAGGGGGAATTGATCGGTTTCTCGCTCGGAAGGGCCTGGAATCCCGTCGATCTTGCCGGTAAGCGGATAGATGTTCTCGCCAATCTCAGAAGGAACAAATGGCAGGGCAGGGACGAGCCCCAGGTGCAGGTTCTAAGGATCCGGCACTCCGTGCGGGAGGGAGAGGATTCATGAGAGCGGTCGTCCAGAGGGTGTCCGAAGCCTTTGTCGAGGTCGAAGGCCGCAGGGTCGTTTCGATCGGAAGGGGCATAGTGATATTCGCGGGGTTCGGCAAGGGGGATTCCGACGCCGAGCTCGACTGGATGGCGAGAAAATGCCTGGAGATGCGCATCTTCGAGGGTGGGGACGGCCGGATGAATTTTTCGGTATCGGAAACGTCCGGAGAGGTGCTCGTGATCTCGCAGTTCACCCTTTTCGGGGACTGCGGAAAGGGAAGGCGCCCGGATTTCACGGCGAGCGCGCCGGCGGCGGAGGCTCTGAAGCTGTACAGGAGATTCCTGGAAATACTCGAAGGGTATTATCCGAGGATCTCCGAGGGCGTGTTCGGCGCGCACATGATGATCGGCATGGTCAACGACGGCCCGGTTACGTTGTTCGTGGAGCGCGGGGGGACGGGGGCCTGAAAGGACCGGGATATCCAGTGGAGATCGCGATGAACCCTTTTCTTTCGCGCAGAGTGCAGGAGGGCCTGGTCCTCGCTTCCGCTTCGCCGAGGCGAAGGGAGATCCTGTCGGACCTCGGGTTCGAATTCGAAGTCCTGCCATCCGTCATTCGCGAGGATGACGTGGTCTGGACGGATCCGCCGGCGGCGGCGGCGATGCTCGCCGCTCTGAAGGCGGAGGATGTCAGGGCAAGGCGTCCCATGAAAACGATAATAGCCGCAGACACGGTGGTCGTATGCGAAGGAAGGGTTCTCGGGAAACCTTCCGGCCGTGAAGAGGCGGCCGGCATGCTGAGGGAGCTCTCGGGGAAGGGCCACGAGGTGATCACCGGTGTGGCTCTATGCGCGCCGCCCGATCACAGGCTCGTCGAAGTGGAACGCACGGCGGTCTTCTTCAGGGATCTGTCGGAGGGCGAGATAGCGATATACTCCGGGCCTCGACGAGCCTCTCGACAAGGCGGGCGCATACGCGATACAGGGGCACGCTTCGATCTTCGTCGAGAGGATCGAAGGCGATTATCTGAACGTCGTGGGGCTTCCCGTATCGAGGCTCTTCGGCATGTTCAGGATCCTTGAAACCCTAATCGGCCGGTGACGGCCGCCGGGGGACGAAGTATGAAGACCTTCGGGAAAGAGTACGGCTTTTCGACGAGCGGAGACGGATCGGTGATCGACATCACCGGCCATCTCAGGGAAACAGTCAGGGAAAGCGGCGTTCTTACCGGGCAGCTGAGCGTGATCGTCCCCGGATCCACGGCGGCGATAACCACGCTGGAATACGAGGCGGGACTGGCGCGGGATCTTCCCGAGTTCCTCGAAGGGATCATTCCCTCCAATGTCGCTTACAGGCACGACGCGGCCTGGGGGGATGGAAACGGGTTCTCGCATCTCAGATCGGCCCTCATAGGCACTTCGATCACGATCCCCGTTTCCGGGGGGCAGCTCGTTCTCGGGACATGGCAGCAGGTGGTCTTTCTCGAGTTCGACAACAGATCGAGAGACAGGAAGATTCATGTGAACGTCATTGGAGAGTGATCCGGGCATGATACTTCAAACGATAGACTACGAGGAAGGAAGCGTGGTCATGATAGACCAGACCGCCCTTCCCCTTGAAGAAAGGATGCTCCGCTTTTCGCGCGCGGACGAGGTCGCTGCGGCTATAAGGTCGATGCGCGTCAGGGGGGCGCCGGCGATCGGGATAGCGGCGGCCTTCGGGATGCTTCTCGAGCTGGAGAATCTGCTCAGGGAGTCGGATCCCGGAACGGCCGGGTTCTTCTTCGACAGGAAAACGGGAATGTCGGGGGCGCGCGGGGTCGCGATAGATCCGGGAGCCGCGGCCCTGAAATTGAATCAAGCGGCCGATCTTCTGGCCGCCACGAGGCCCACCGCGGTCAACCTCTTCCGTGCCGTCGAAAGGATGAGGGGCGTTGCGCGTGAAAACCTCCGCGATTCGGCCCGATTCTGCTCGGAAACCGGCGCCGAGGCTTTCCGGATCTATGAGGAGGAGCTCGAAACGGAAAAAAGGATAGGCTCCTTCGGAGCTGCTCTTCTGCGGAGCGGGATGTCGGTTCTTACGCATTGCAACGCGGGAGGGCTCGCCACGGCCGGATACGGAACGGCTCTCGCGGTGATATATTCGGCCCGCGGGCTTGGAATGGATATCCGCGTCTACGCCGATGAAACGAGGCCGCTTCTTCAGGGAGGAAGGCTTACCGCCTGGGAACTGTTGAAAAACGGCGTCGACGTCACCGTGCTGTGCGACGGGGCCGCCGCTTCCCTGATCTCGACTGGGAAGATCGGCGCGGCGATCGTGGGGGCCGACCGTATAGCGGCCAACGGGGATACGGCCAACAAGATCGGGACCCTGGGGGTTGCCGTCCTGTGCGCGAGGTTCGGCGTGCCTTTCTACGTCGCGGCTCCCCTTTCCACCTTCGATCCTGACGCCCCTTGCGGGGAATCGATACCGATAGAACATCGGGCGGACGATGAACTCATTTACTTCAATGGAATTAGAACGATACCTGAGGGCGCCCGGGTATATAATCCCGCGTTCGACGTGACTCCGGCCGAACTGGTCACAGCCTTCATCACGGAAAAAGGGGTCATTTACCCGCCATACGGCGGAAAAACGGGGCGGTTTCCGGGCGAAGGCCGGTGAGCCCCGCCCGGTTGCGGAAGCCCGGGGATCGATTAAATTATTACTGAATAATTATTTAAAGAAACTTGACAGAACAGGGGATGCCGTTTATATTTGGTTACTTAATTTACGGGGCGAAGTGCGCTTTTTGGAGGATCACGAATGCAGAAAACTACGATGTTGAAACCGGGTGAATTTGACAGAAATTGGTATCTTGTGGACGCAAGCGGGAAAACCCTTGGAAGGCTGGCCACCAGGGTGGCTTCCATCCTCAGGGGGAAGACGAAACCGGGTTACTCGCCCCATATGGATATCGGCGATTTCATAGTCATAGTGAATGCGTCGCGCATCCATGTCACCGGGAATAAGAAAGAGGATAAAATATACTGGAGCCACTCCGGTTATACCGGCGGGATACGGTTAACGAATCTCAAGGAGAAGATGGAGAAAGACCCCACATTTGCGGTTACGAATGCCGTGAAAGGCATGCTTCCGCACAACAAACTCGGCAAAAGGCTGCTCAAGAAATTGAAGGTCTATGCGGGAGCGGAACACCCGCATAAAGCCCAGATGCCGGAGCCGTTGGAGCTCTAGCGGGTCCGGTCCGCCAGTCCGCGAATTTTTCATAATCATTGAACCTTGCGGGAGGAGGTGAAGAATTGGCAAAAGAAGTATTTCACGCTGTCGGCAGGAGAAAATCGTCCGTTGCCCGCATCTACCTTTCCGAGGGAAAGGGGAGCATCATGGTCAACGGGAAATCCCTCAGTGATTACATGATGAGGGAAAGCCTCACCCTGCTCGTTAGACAGCCTCTCAACGTGACCAACACCGAGATGAGATTCGACATCAAGGCGACGGTAAAGGGGGGCGGGACATCGGGGCAGGCGGGCGCGATACGTCTCGGCATCGCAAGAGCGATACTTCTCCAGGACGAGACCCACAAGAAGGTGCTCAAGTCGGGAGGTTTCCTGACGAGGGATCCGAGGGAGAAGGAACGCAAGAAGTACGGGCAGCCCGGCGCAAGGAAGAAATTCCAATTCTCCAAGCGATAGGGGTGTCCATTACACACACCCCTCTTCGGCCCCTGGTGTCCCGGAAGGGATAGGGCCGGTCTGACGGAGGGGTGGAGGATCAACCAGAAGGAGCGAACAGTGGAAGTCCAGACCAAGGACCTGCTTGAAGCCGGTGTGCATTTCGGGCACCAGACCAGGCGCTGGAACCCGAAGATGAAACCCTTCATCTTCAAAGAACAGAACGGCATCTACATCATCGATCTGCATAAAACCCTGGAAAAACTCGAACAGGCCTGCAAGATGCTCGTCGATATTGCCGCTGAAGGCAAGACGGTTCTCTTCGTGGGCACGAAACGCCAGTCGAAGGAAAGCGTCAAGGAAGACGCCGACAGATGCGGCATGTATTATATCAACGAGCGATGGCTCGGCGGGACTCTGACCAATTTCAAGACGATCAGCCAGAGCATCAGCAAGCTGGACAACATCGAAGCGATGGAGAAGGACGGCAGAATCGAGCTGCTTTCGAAGAAGGAACGCCTCGATCTGGAAAAGCAGAAGCAGAAGCTCATCAAGGTTCTCTCCGGCATCCGGAAGATGGAAAGGATGCCCTCCTGCATAATAGTCTTCGACACCAAGAAGGAAGCCATCGCGATACAGGAAGCAAGAAAACTCCGAATTCCCCTGATTGGGCTCGTGGACACGAACAGCGACCCGGAAGAGGTCGATCTGCCAATACCCGCGAACGATGACGCGATCCGTTCGATCAAGCTTTTCACGAAGGCGCTTTCAGACGCGATCATCGAGGGCAGATCGAGTTACCTGAAAAACAAGGAATTCATGGATAAAAAGGGAAAGAAACCGGCCGTCGAGACGGGTGAGAAAAAGGCGCCGGCCGCGAAAGAATCAGCCGGGAAGCGGGAGACGGAAGGCGATCCCGGCGTTGAACGGGGATAGAACAGTTTTCGGAGGAAAGATAGATGGAAATTACACCCAAGCTGGTTAAAGAACTCAGGGAGATGACGAACGCAGGGATGATGGATTGCAAGAAAGCCCTGCAGCAGTCCGGCGGCGACATGGCCGAAGCGGTGAAATTCCTTCGCGAAAAGGGCCTTTCTTCGGCGGCGAAGCGCTCTCACAGGGCCGCCAACGAAGGCAAGGTATTCTACTATCTTCACAGCAACGAGAAACTCGGCGTGCTTCTCGAATTGAACTGCGAAACGGATTTCGTCGCGAGGACGCAGGATTTCATCGATCTCGGCAGGAATCTGGCCATGCAGGTCGCGGCAGCGAACCCGACGGTCGTTCTAAGGGAACAGATACCCGCCGATATTCTGGCCGGAGAGAAGGAGATATACAGAAATCAGGCCCTTCAGTCGGGAAAACCGGAGAAAGTGCTCGATAAAATCATTGAAGGCAAGCTCGAAAAGTTCTACCATGAATCAGTGCTTCTCGAGCAGCCGTTCATAAAGGACGACAAGATCACGGTCGAGGATCTCATCAAGGAGACGATAGGCAAGCTCGGGGAGAACATAATCGTGAAGCGTTTCGTCCGTTTTCAGCTGGGAGAGGAAATATCCTGAACGGCAGAATTTCAGAAATAGGACAGTAGTGCGAAACATCCGGCGCAGGAGACTACCGTTTCCTGCGCTTTTTTATGGAAGGAGTGCTGATGAGCCGGCGTCCGGAGATAAAGAGACTACTCCTCAAGGTAAGCGGAGAGGTGTTCGGCGGGGTGGAGCAATGCATCAGCCTCGACATGGTTGAGGATTTCGCGAAGGAACTCAGCGAAGCCCACGATACGGGGGCGCAGATAGCCGTGGTGGCGGGAGGAGGGAATATCCTGCGCGGATCGATGCTGAGCGGGAGGGCGGTCCACAGGATCTCCGCCGATTACATGGGCATGCTGGGGACCGTGATAAACGCCCTTGCCCTCCAGGGAGCGCTCGAGCAGATGGGCGTGGAAGCGCGCGTCATGACTCCTTTCGCCGTGGGACAGGTGTCGGAAAGATTCATAAGGAGAACGGCCCTTATGCATCTCGACGAAGGGAGAATACTGATCCTCGCCGGCGGCACCGGGAATCCGTATTTCACGACCGATACGGCGGCCGCCCTGAGGGCGGCCGAGATCGAGGCCGACGTGCTGATGAAAGGGACGAAGGTAAAGGGCATTTACGACAGGGATCCCGTCAGGAATCCGGAAGCGCAGATGCTGAAGGAGGTCACCTTCTCCGAAGTGCTCAGGGACGACCTGAGGGTGATGGACGGCACGGCCGTCGCCCTTTGCAGGGACAACAACATCCCGATCATAGTTTTCAACATCCGGGAAAAAGGGAACCTGAAAAAAGTCCTGACAGGAGAGGAAATCGGGACACTGGTAACGTGAGGAGGCGTCATCATGGACAAGCTGGAGGAAATCATTGTCGAAACCCGCGAACACATGAAGAAATCGATCGAGGCCGCGGAAGCGGAGCTGGCGTCGGTCCGAACGGGAAAGGCGTCGTCCACGCTTCTTGACAGCATCAAGGTAGACTACTACGGTTCGATGGTTCCTTTAAGGCAGATAGCCAACATCGCCATCCCCGATCCGAAACTGATAACCGTGCAGCCGTGGGAGAAAACCACCACCGCGGACATAGTCAAGGCCATACTCGCTTCCAATCTCGGGCTGAATCCTCAGAGCGACGGCAATTTCATCCGGATACCCCTTCCCGCGCTCACCGAGGAAAGAAGGCACGATCTCGTGAAGACCGTGAAACACATAATCGAGGAAGGCAGGATCGCCATAAGGAATGTCCGCCGGGACTCCAACGAAAAACTAAAGAAGCTCGAGAAAAGCCACGAAATCTCCGAAGACGAAATTCACCGTTATCAGAAGAAAATTCAGGATATGACGGACAGTTCGATTAAAGAGATCGACATGGTCTCCGATGTCAAGGAAAAGGAAATCATGGAATTCTAGTTCGCGGCCGGCGGACCTCCGGGGGGCAAATGCGCGACGAGATCGACAGCGAGATAGAGGATCTGAAAAACAAGCCGGGGCTTCCGCACCATATCGCCATCATAATGGATGGAAACGGCAGGTGGGCGAGCAAAAGGAAACTGCCGAGGATAGCGGGGCACAAGGAGGGGCGGGAATCGGTCAGGACCGTGGTCAGGACATGCGCCAGGCTCGGCATCCCGGTGCTTTCGCTTTATACATTCTCGCTCGAAAACTGGCAGAGACCCCGCCGGGAGGTGCAGAGCCTGATGACGTTCCTCAGGAACGTCCTTAAAACCGAATATCTCGAGCTGGACAAGAACAACATAAGGCTGAGGGCGATGGGAAGGCTCGACCTTCTGCCCAATGTCACCATGAAAACGCTTCAGGAGACGATCGACAGGCTCGCGTCGGAACGACGGCATGATTCTCAATCTTTGCCTCAGCTACAGCGGACGGGCCGAGATAGCCGATGCGGCGAAGAAACTCTGCATGGACGTTAGTTCCGGAAAGGTCGATCCCGAAACCGTCGACCAGGAGATATTCAGCAGGTATCTTTACTCTCCGGACCTTCCGGACCCCGACCTTCTGATAAGAAGCAGCGGGGAGCTTCGGGTGAGCAACTTTCTTCTCTGGCAGATCGCCTATTCGGAGATATTCGTCACGGACGTGCTGTGGCCGGATTTCAGGGAAGAGCATCTTGTCGCGGCCATAAGGGATTACATGGGACGGGAGCGAAGATTCGGCCGGGTGAACAGGACCGGCGTGGAGCTGCATGGATAGACCGGGCGATCATGTCGAAGCCGCATCCGCCACGGCGGGGAACCCGGATTCCCTTCCGCGGCGCTTGCTCATGGCCGCGATATTCATTCCGTGCCTTCTCCTGATCGCAAGGCGCGGAGGAATCTATTACCTGGTGCTGATAGACCTCATCCTGCTCGTCGGTCTCTACGAGTTTTACGGCATGATGCAGGCCAAGGGGCTTTCACCGTACAAGGTGATAGGCATACTCTCCGGGATCGCGATCCCGTGGTACATCTTCTTTCAGCAGGGGGTTTATGCGAACTTCCTTCTGAGCCTGATCTTTACGGGCATCATGGCCATGGAACTGTTCAGAAGGGAAAAAGGGCTTGCCGTATACCACATCTCGGTGACCGTATTCGGCGTCTTCTACATCGCGTGGCTCGGAAGCCATCTTGTCCTGCTCAGGGAACTGCCCCATCTCGTGGGGCTGGATTATTCGGCGGGCTTCGGATTCGTCGTCATGGCGTTCGCGCTGACATGGTGTTACGATACCGGAGCGTACACGGTGGGGCGCCTGATCGGCAGGCACAAGCTGTGCCCGACGATCTCTCCGGGGAAAACGGTGGAGGGGGCTGTCGGCGGCGTGATATTCTCGGTCGCCGGGATAATGATAGTCAGGGCCCTGCTGACGCCGTTCCTCAGCGTGATCGAAGCGTGCCTGCTGGCCGTCGGCTCTTCCGTCATAGGGCAGATCGGCGATCTCGTCGAGTCGATGCTGAAAAGGGACGTCAGGATAAAGGATTCGTCCGGGACGATACCCGGGCACGGAGGAGTCCTCGACAGGTTCGATTCCCTTCTTTTCACGGCGCCGATGATATATTATTCGCTGAAATATTTCATTCTCGACTGAAAAGGCACGGTCATCTTGAAGAGGGTTGCAATACTCGGGTCGACGGGTTCGATAGGGAGGGCCGCGCTTGAGATCGCGGGGGCGGGGCGCGGCGATATTGAGATAGTGGGGCTCTCCGCCGGTGGCAACATCGACGAGCTCGCAAAACAGCTTCAGCTTTTCCCGCGCGCCGTATTCACGCTCGGACAGGACGATGACATGGCGAGGATGGCGTTGCGGCACCCGTCCCTGGCATCAAGATCGCGCGGGACGGGGCGGGAAGGGATCGAGGCGCTCATCGTGGAGACCGGCGCCGGATCTCGTGGTGAACGCCCTGGTCGGCATAGCCGGGCTCGGGCCGACCGTGACGGCGCTCGAGGCCGGATGCGCCGTGGCCCTCGCGAACAAGGAAACGCTCGTGTCGGGCGGCAGGATCGTCATGGATATCGTCAGGGACCGCCCGGATATGATCATACCGGTGGACAGCGAGCACTTTTCCCTTTCGAGGTGCCTTTGCGGCAACAGGGCCGACACGATAGAACTGGTTTTGACCGCATCCGGAGGCCCGTTTTTCAAAAGGGATCGGCGGGACCTGGAAAAGGTCACCGTTGAAGAGGCGTTGAATCATCCCACCTGGAGGATGGGAAGGAAGAGTGATCGATCGACAGCGCCAACCTTCTCAACAAGGGCATGGAGGTCATAGAAGCTCACTGGCTTTTCGGTTTCGGGCTCGATTCGATCAAGGTCGTCATACATCCGCAATCGATCGTGCATTCGCTCGTGCGGATGAGGGATGGTTCATTTCTTGCACATCTCGGGCCGGCCGACATGAAGCTCCCGCTGATGAGCTCGATGTATCATCCGGAGATCAGGGAATTCCCGTGGGAAAATCTCAGGATCGAGGATATCGGAAGGCTCGATTTCATTCCTCTCGACGAGGGGAAATTTCCGGCCTTCGGGCTGGCCCTGGAGGCCGCGAGGGCGGGAGGGACCGCCCCCGCCGTTCTTAACGCGGCCGACGAGGCGGCCGTATCGGCATTTCTTTCGGGAAGGATAGGATTCCTGGAAATAACCGACTGGATAGAGGAGGCTCTCGGAGCCCATGAATTTCGCGATCCGCGTTGCGTGGAGGATGTTATGGATGCGGACAGGCGGACAAGGGAATTCCTGAGAGCCAGGCACGGCTGATCAATCCGGGTATAATGGAGGATATATGCTGCTTACCATCGTCGCTTTCCTGTTTGTTCTGAGCGTGGTCATAATAATACACGAACTCGGTCATTTCCTCGTTGCGAAGATGAACGGGATATATGTGATCACGTTTTCGATAGGTTTCGGCCCGAAACTGCTGAAACTTCGGGTCGGCGAGACCGAATACGCGATTTCGGCCCTGCCTTTCGGCGGCTACGTCAAATTCGCCGGAGAGAACGAGACGGACGACTCGGGAGACGGCAAAGCGAACGAGAACGTTTCGGAGGCCGATATCCCCGAGGAACGATATTACAGAAACAAGAAGCCGCTTCAACGCATGTCGGTCGTTATCGCGGGACCCTTGATGAACGCTCTGCTGGCGCTTGCGCTGTACATCCTCAGCATCTGGATCCAGGGGATATTCGTCAGGGATTCGGATAACGTGATCAGCAGCGTGGTGGACGGATCTCCGGCCCGGGAAGCCGGCCTGGAGCGGGGGGACGTCATACTGGAGATCAACGGCAGGGAGCTTGAGAGAGGCTCGCTGATAAGCGACATGGTGACCTACGAGGAAAACGTGAGCGCGACCTTCAAGGTTCTGAGAAACGGGGATACCCTGGGGGTTTCCATGACTCCCAGGTGGAACGAGGAGGCCGGGCGGCTCGTGCTCGGCATTCATTCGGCGTCGCCCGCAAGGATCGGCGATGTCAAAAAGGACAGTCCCGCGTACAAGGCCGGGATACGCAGCGGGGCGAGAATCGAGGCCATCAACGACACGACCGTTTACACATATCTGGAAGTCGCCGAGAAGATTTACGCCAGGAACGGCATCCCGATGAAATTCACCTGGGAGCAGGACGGGAAGATCCAGTCGGCCGTGATCACCCCGGTTTCGATGGACGCCCCGTCGGAAGGGCGAGAAACTGGACGTGGTGAAGGTCGGGGCGATCGGGATAGGCGAATATTACGAGAAGGTCGGAGTATCGTTCGGAAAGGCCGTTGTCTACGGATCGCGGGCCTTTTACAACCTTTTCGAGTCCATAATGGATTTTCTCGGAAAGCTCGTAACGGGGAAAGCCACGGTAAGGGCGGTCGGGGGGCCGATCAGGGTCGGCGTCATGGCCGGAGACATGGCCAGATGGGGGTTCAGCTACCTGATCAATTTCCTTGCATTCTTCTCGATGAATCTCGCGATCTTCAACCTGCTGCCGATACTTCCGTTCGATGGAGGGCATTTCGTGATTTTTCTCTTTGAAGCGGTGACGGGGATAAAGCCTGGGGCGAAACTGCAGAACATAATGATGCAGGCGGGATTCGTCCTCCTTGTGGCGCTTATGGCCGGGATACTGTTCCTGGACCTTTTTAACCTGTTCAGGTAGCGGGCTATTTCTCGTGTCCGAGCAGTTCGTTTATCCTGGAGTAAACGGGAAACCACCTTTCCGGCTTCTTTTCCAGTTCGCCGAGGATTCTGACCACCCGCGCGCTGTCGACGCCGGCGCGGAATTCCGCCCTTATTTTTACGCTGTCCGAAGGATTATCTTGGAGATTTTTCTCCAGATCGTTTATTTTCACATAGAGTTGGACTATATAACGTTCGTCCGGCGACAGGGGGCCGCCCGATTCGGATACGGGACGGGAGGTCTTCCCGCAACATGGAAGAAGAATCGCCAGCGCCGCAATCAGGATAAGACCCTTGACGGAAATTGCGAGACCGTAGAGACCTGGTTTCCTGCTGGTCATGGGCGAGCCGGACCTTTCAACCGGGAGCGGCGTTCAGCTTGAAGGTGGTTCTTCAATCGCTACCCGGACGAACTTACAACCAGACGGATGAGATGTCAAATGTTATGCTGAAAAGGACACCTTTGTTGAGGACCGAGGTATGCGATCGTGACCGCGCTTGTCATTGCCCTGTCGATCGGCGCGGGAAGGGTGAAGGCGGCTGATTTCGGCGCGGAGCTTCCACTCGTCAAAAAGATCATAATTCTCGGGAACAGGAACTTCGACGACAAGGCTCTTAAAAAGAGGATGCGCACGAAGGAACCCGGGTTCCTGAAACTGTTCGCGAAACCCCGGTACAGAAAGGATATCCTGAGGAGGGACATCGAATCGATAAGGTCCCTGTACAACAGGAACGGTTATTTTGATACGCAGGTGTCGATAGACGCTCTGGAAAGGGACCAGAAGGGCAACAGCGTCACGATCAGGATCATGATAAACGAGGGGCCTCAGACTGTCGTCAGGAGCCTTGTGCTCGATTCGACGGCCCTTATTAAACCAAACGAACTGAGGAAAGGCCTTCAGTTGACGGAAGGGCGGCCCTTCAACCCGAACCTGGTCGAAGTGGACCGTTACATGCTTTGTTCGGAAAATTCTTCGAAAAAGGATATCTGGGGGCGATGGTTTCGCCGGGCGTGACGGTGGACTCGACCGATGTGGACGTATCATGGAAATTCGAGCCGGGGAACCCGATAAAGATAGACAGCATCATCGTCAATGGCAACAGCAAGGTCCGTGATAGCTCTGATCCTTCGCGAGCTCAGGATTCACAGGGGCGAATATTTCAACCTCGGGAAGGTAGTCGACTAGCAAACAGAACCTCTATGACACCGGTTGTTTCAGCTCCGTGGAAATCGAGCCGAAGGGGCTCGACGTGCTCGAGCGGAAAAGTCGATCTGCATCTGCAGGTCCGCGAAAGGAAAATGGGTTATTTCGAAACCGGCCTCGGCGCCGGCAACGTTCACGCCAACGGGTGTTCGCCGAGTGGGGGCAGAGAAACCTCCTCGGGAGAGGCTACGCCCTGAAAATAAAAACCGACTTCGCTTTCAGCCTTTTCAAGGATAACGAGTATTCGTTTTCAAAGATGGATCTGGAGAACAAGTACATCCGGTACCAGGGGGAGCTCCACTTTCCGCACGTATTCTCCACGTGGAACACCTTTTCCCTGGGAGCGTCCTACGAACGGGACGCAACCGTGGAGCCGGCGGTTATCGAAGCGGTCAGTTACAACGGCACCGTGTCACGCAGGTTTTCGAGGCAGACCTCGCTTCTCGTGGGTTATTTCTTCGAGACGATCAGGAGGAAGGAAGTCATCGACGAGAAGGCTAAATCGAGAAGGCGCTCCATTGATCTCACTTTCAGAAGGGACACGCGCGATTTCTATTTCAGCCCGAAGCGGGGAAGCTACGTGGGCATGGAATCGCGTTTCGCGGGCGGGTTTCTGGGGGGGGAGGATCACTACTTTTCATTGATTCCATCATATCAGAAATACAAACTTTATTCGAGGGACGTGGTTTTCGCGTACAGGATAAGAGTGGGGTATGCCCGCGCATTCGGCGAAAGCAGCGAGTCGGGATTGCCGATCGAGAGCAGGTTCTTCGTCGGAGGAGGAAACTCGGTAAGGGGGTACTTGGAAAACTCGCTCGGTCCGGTAGGCGCGGAAGGGGAACCGAAGGGAGGCGGCGTACTGCTTCTTACGAATGCAGAACTCCGATTCCCGCTGCCATGGCTTGGCAAATATAATCTGGGCGCGGTTCTGTTTCTTGACGGCGGCAATTCCTGGGATAGCGTCAGGGAAATCACAATGGAGAGATTCAGAATGTTCATTGATGAGGACGATGTTACTGCCGCCGATTACAGGTTCAGCGCGGGATTCGGGCTGAGATACTATACACCGGTCGGCCCCATAAGGGCCGATTTCGGTTTTCCGATTGTTAGGATGCCCGAAGAGGATCATGGATACAGGATCCATATCAGCCTCGGGCAGATATTCTGATCCCGGAGAGTGGCAGGGATGGCGAAAAGATTGTTGAGAACGAAGATAGCATCCTGGGTGTCCCTTGTGGCGGGGCTCCTGCTGGCGATTACCATCATTCTCATTCTGGTGTTTCACACGGATTTCTTCGCCTCGTGGAGCGGCAGGATCTTCTCCCAGTATTTCTTCAGCGGCACCGGATTTTCGATAAAGATCGAGAAGATTTCAGGCAATCCGCTGAGCCGCATCGAAATGGAAAAGATCAGAATGATATATAACGGCCCGGATTACTCGTTCGATGTCGTAAGGATCGAAAGACTCGGCTGCAGATACGACGTCAGATCTCTTTTCAGCGGAAAGCCGTCGATAATGGACCTCGAGCTGGATACGCCGCACGTCTGGATAAAACCGGATTCCTCGGGGAACGAATATCATTCCCTTCGCGGGGCGACAGGGGAAAGGAACCTCCAAATCCTTCGAGATAGGGAATTTCAAGGTCATGAACGGCCAGATCATCTATCAGAGCGACGGCAAGGCAGATGCGATAAGGGAAATAGATCTGACGGGGTCGATCCTTTCGGACAACGGGCAGTTGCAGTTGTCCCTGACCTCGGGAAGAGGCGAGATTATCGGCAGGAAGATTGTTTTCAAGCGGCTTCGCGGGGATATCGCACGTATCGGTTCGGCCGGCGGGGGAGGGGATGAAAGAGCGTGGAGCGGAAACAGCCTGCGTCTGAAAAATCTTTTTATGGAGCTCGAGAAGTCATCGTTGACGATAAACGGCATGTTCGATCCCGATTCGATATACATCGATCTGAACGTGGATGCGGCCCCGCTGGACGTAGAGGAGATAACGAGGGCCCTCGGAATGGAAAACTCTTATTTCGGGGAATTGCAGGGAACTATTTGACGTCAGGGGCGTACCCGGACGCTTTGCGGATAAACGGCGTCGTCAATGGAACCTTTTCCGGATACGCGCTCGACGGCTTCAATATGGAGATGGAATGGATCAAGCCGGAATTAAGGCTTGTCCATGGATGGGGAAGATTCAACGGAGCCGTCGTCGACGGTCACGCGCGCATCATCATGGGAGAGGAAACGCTGATGGATCTGGAGGCCGCGGTTGAGGAACTCGATCTTTCGGCGGGATTCGTCAGGGGGGAGACGGTGCCGGAGACCTTTTTCGACGGCCTTGTCAGGCTCGGGTACAGTTCGAAGACGAAAATTCTGGGATATGATCTCGACCTGTCGCGCGGGCACCTGATGAAATTCCCGTTCGAAGCCGGAGTGATCGTCGGCACTTACAGCGAGGGATCGCTCGAATTCGACAGATTGTATTTCGAATCGCCCACGCACAAGGTTGAAGCGTACGGGAGTATCGACACGTCGGGCGCGATCAGGATATTCGCCGATCTTGTTTGTTCCCGCGAGGACACCCTTTTCAACTATTTCAACATAGACGATTACAGGGCGGATCTCGATATCGCCGGGGTCTGGGAGGGCGACCTCGAAGACTGGGAGATGATAGCCAGCGGCAGATGCGCGGATTTCAGGTACATGATGGCGGATGTTCCGGGCGGCGACGTCAATCTGATACTCAGGAACAACGGCGGATTCGAGTTCTTCATGGAAATGCATGGCGACAGTTGCAATATAGGTTCCGCCGGATTTTCGGAGATGGATCTTTCCCTGGAATTCATCGACGGCGTGACGAGGATAAAGCGGCTTTATCTCGGCAGGGAGAATATCACGGCCGAAATGGCGATGGAAGTCTCCGGGACCCCGGAGAACGCAAAGGTGAAGGTGGAAGACCTTGTTCTCGAAACCCTGGGCGAAAAGTGGGTCGGCAGCGGCGAATCCATGATCGAGATCTGTGGAAGACGGGAAGCTGGTATTCAGGGATCTGCAGCTTCATTCGAGGCTCGGGGCCCTTTACTTCGATTGTGTCGTCGACAGGCCGAACGAGTCGATAGAAGGCGGGTTGAAATTCGACAGGCTTGGGCTTTCGCTGCTTAATTCGTCGGGGCTCGTGCGCGAGCCGATGACCGGCCGCGTGAAGGGTTCGATATCATGCGCTGGAAATCTTGAAACACCCGACATCGCGCTGGAGATGTCCGCAAGTTCCGGGAGTTTCGACAGCCTGATGTTCGATTCCGTGAAGATAGCGGCGGATTACCGAGACGCTGTAATTCTCATAGACACCCTTGTCGTGAATTATCCGCAGGGCCGTATCAATATCGGGGGGAGCATGAGGGGGGCGGACCTCTACGGTTATCTGCGCGGCAAAGAAGGTTCCATGGCGGGCATTACCGCGGACCTTCGGGCGGAGTGCGATGAATTGTCGCTGAAACCGTTTTTCTCGATGGCGCGCCGTGCCGGCCTTGCCGAAGGATATTTCACCGGGATCATCACCGTCGCCGATTCCATTGTTCATCCGGTAATAGGGCTGAATGGAACGATAATGGATCTGAGGTCCGCCTGATTTCAACCTTCCAAGGCTTGCTCCTGGACGCCAGAATAGGCTCCACGGGAATGAATGTCGAAGGTTACGCGGGCATATCTCAGCTTGATTCGGGATCGTTCAGCGGAAGGATTCCGCTTAAGGAATGAGAGATTTCTCTATTCGATCGACAGGGACAAGCCGTTTGATTTCGAATTCCGGATATCGGACGGAGACCTGTCGAATGTCACGAACGTCACTGAACACCTCGCGGAAGCGGCGGGAAGGTATTCGGCGGGATTCAGGATGGGTGGAACGCTGAACGATCCGGACATCCTTGGAGAGTTGAAACTGGTCGATGCCGGGTTCCGGTTCTCAGGGATGGAAGAGAGATACCGCGGAGTGCAGGCCTCGATACAACTGGAAGATACGATGATAACAGTGACCGAACTCAGGGGAAGCGAGGGAAAAGACGGCAAATTCAGCATAAAGGGCGGGATAGCCCTGGATGGATGGAAACCCCGCAGATACGATCTTAAAGCCTCCCTCGACAGGATGCTGGTGGCGAGCATACCGGATGTCATGGCGATCGTCACGGGAAACCTGGCTGTCGGTACGCGTTCCGTCGGCGGGAGGAGCGTGCCTTCGATAACGGGCAAACTGGACGTAAACCGGGCCGAGGTATATTTCGACATTGGGAGAGCTCTCCTCAAGCGAGGGAACGGGGGCTCAGGAAACGCCCGGCTGGCTTGCCGAAATAGAGCTTGAAGCCGGCGGCAACACGTGGATAAAGACTCCCGACGCGAACGTGGAGATGCAGGGAAACGTGACCATTCACCACGATCAGAGGGGGACCTATCTTCGCGGCAGCCTGGATCTGATCCGCGGCTGGTACACCGTTTATAACAACAAGTTCAAGGTCACCGGCGGCAAATTCGAGTTTGTGCGCGCGGAGGGGGTAAGGCCCATCGTCGACATCGAGGCCGAGACTCTGGATCCGGAGGGAAGAAAGATATATCTGACCTTGTCATGGCACCAGGACGATATAGAGCCTGTGCTTTCGCTGCGTCATGAGGACGCCGGTTACAGCGAAACCGACATATGGAAGATGCTCGGGGGCGGCGTGGTCGGCACGGACGCCGGGGAAGGCACGAGCTGGGACGCCCTGAATACCGCTCAGAATCTGGCCGCCAACTACTTCGAAAGGATGCTTAACTCACAGATGCAGGGAATAACGATAGAGTTGGAGACCTCCAGCGCCTCCGAAGACGACGAAACCGGCGCCGATTCCAGGGAAACGATCGTGGCGATCGGAAAGTACCTGTCCGAAGGCCTGTACGTGAAATACAAGCAGGGCTTGTCGATTTCCACGGCGCGGCATTTCGAGGTGGAATACAGGCTCAGCAGGCTGTTCCAGATACGCTCCGAGGTCATCATGTACTCAGAAAAGCTGATTCAGGGGGGCAGCCGCAGGAGCAGCGACGAATACAACGTCGACCTGAAATTAAGGTGGGAATTCTGACGTTTGCACTTGATGTTCCAGGGATGAATAACGATCTTCATATATGAATGGGCGCAATCCGGGAGTAGGAGGACGATGAACGCTGGATGTCTGGCTAAAACAGTTCGCGCCGCGCTCGCAGTATTATTCGTCTCTCTTCTGATTTCAGCTGATTGCGGCGCTCAAGCCTGGTGGTTCGGGAAAAACAAGGTTCAGTACAAGGATTTCACCTGGCGCGTGCTCACGACGCCCCATTTTGACCTCCATTTCAACGGAGAAAACGACGATCTGGCCGCCAGGACTGCGGTGATCCTGGAGTATGGGTACCGGAAGCTGTCCGTTGATTTCAATCACTCCGTCAAATGGAGAATTCCGGTCATACTGTACGCGACCCACTCCGATTTCCAGCAGACGAACACAACGTGGCAGCTTCTCCCTGAGGGAGTCCAGGCGTTCGCGGAGCCGAGCAGGCGCAGGATGGTGCTTCACTTCAGCGGGTCCAACGTCGATTTCAGCCACACCGCGATCCACGAGCTCGTTCACATCTTCCAGTTCGATATAATCTACGGGAACCTGCTCAGGTCGGTTTTTTCGAGAAACCTGCTTTTCAACATACCCCTGTGGTTTGCCGAGGGGATCGCGGAGTATTTCTCGATCGGCGGTATGGACGACGAATCCGAGATGTTCATGCGCGACGCCACGGTGTTCGATTACCTGCCCTACGACCTTAATTACGCGGGCGGGTACATGAACTACAAGGCGGGACAGTCGGCCGTCGACTTCCTGGTGACGAATTACGGCAAGGATAAACTGATCGAAGTGATGGATCAGCTCCGGTTTCAAAGATCCCTGGAGTCGGCGCTTCACGGCTGCGCCGGTCTGTCCACGGAGGATTTGACGAAGGAATGGAAAAAAAGCCTGCGAAAGAAGTACTGGCCGGTGTACGCGGAAAAGAGGGAGCCGGAATATTACGCGAGAAGGCTGACCGACCACGTCCGGAAGCACCATTATATGAATTCGAAGCCGGTCTTTTCGCCAGACGGAGAGCGCCTGGTATACTATTCGGACCGCGGCGGGCTGGAGGGGATCTACCTGATGAACGCACTGACGGGGGAGATCGAAAAGGAGCTCCTCGTCGGGTCCACGTCCGGGGAGTTCGAATACATCCGAACCATGAAATCAAGCCTCACCTGGAGCCCGGAAGGGGACAGGATCGCCTTTGTCGCGAAATCCGACGGGTATGACAGGTTGTTCGTGATGAGCATCCCAGGGGGAGAAATAACCGAGAAGATCAATCTGCAGCTCGACTTCTTCTTCAATCCCGCGTGGTCCCCGCAAGGGGACAGGATAGCGCTTGTAGGCACGATCCGCGGACGGACCGATATCTATGTCTATGAGATGAATCGCAGGACGCTGTCGAGGGTCACCGATGATATCGACGACGAGAAATATCCTTCGTGGTTCCCGGACGGAGGCAGGATCGTCTATACCAGATATCCGCAAAACGCACTGCAGCCGACGTTCGTGGCTGCAGGAGAAGGCGAAAGCAGGATGGAAAATATAGATTTCGGAGAGGCGGGCAACCTTCTCGAAGTCAGGGGCGATATCTGGAGCATCGATCTTGATTCCGGCGAAAAGAAACTCCTGATCTCCACGACCGGCGATGACGAATCGGGGATGGTGCTTGCGGGCGGCGATGAAATTCTCTTCACATCCGACGAAACCGGAATCAGGAACCTTTACCGCGGGAGCCTTGCGGTGGGGAGCTACTACAGATTCACCGATATTCTCGGGGGGATATTCAATCCGTCTTTTTCCGAGGAAAGAGACAGGCTCGTATTTTCGGCATTCAACGCCGCCGGGTACGATCTTTTCATCATGGATAATTTCCTGGAAAAATCCAGGACTTCATATTCGACGGGCAGCCCCATGTTGTCCGGAGGCGCCGACGGGGAGTGGCCTTCCTTCGGCCTGATTCCGGAGGAGAAGCCGGTAAAGGACATGCCTTCGGGAAAAGACGACGCCGCGTGTTCGATGAACAGGGAGACGTCCGGCGGGGAATCCGGCGAACAAGGCACGGTCGACGCTTCGGGGAGTGTCGGGGTGGAAAGAAGCGGGGGAATGCCGTCGGAAGGGCCGATCCCCGATTCGAGATGGAAACTTCCCGCTGAAACCCCGGACGTGGTGGTCGATGAGGATGCGAGGGAGAAGGTTCATCCGGACTCACTCGAAATCATCAGGGACCGCTTCAGGGAAAAGATAGGGACGATCAGTCCCTACAAATTGAGGTTTTCCCCCGATTACGTGGGCAACGGAATGGGGCTTTTCTTCTCCACCGGTTTCGGATTCGGGCTGGCCAATCAGATAGCTTTCAGCGATCTTCTCGGCGATCACCGCCTGTTTTTCGCTTTCAGCCTTTACGGATCGCTGGAGGACAGCGACTTGATGCTTTCGTATTATTACGTCAGGAAAAGGATCGATTATTCGGCGGGTGTATTCCAGTTCAAGAACTACATGAATTCGAGATTCTCGTCAATCGGGGAGACCTTTACCGATTACAGGTACTTCTCCGAAAGAAATTACGGCCTGTACGGCAACGCGAGTTATCCTTTCTCCACTTTCACAAGGGCTGAAATGGAGGTGCAGGCGTATATGAGCGAGCGCGAATTCCTCGTCTGGGAAGAGTCGGATCCGTATAGCGGTTACTTTACGACCGAGGGCGAGGTTTCAACGCGCAGGCTTCTTCAGCCGACCTTCTCGCTGGTCCACGATTCGGCGTATTACGGGAATTTCGGCCCCGTCATAGGGTCGAGATGGATGCTGAGTTTCTCCAAAGCGCTGTCGATCGGGGGGGACGATGTGTCGAGGACGACTTCATTCGTCGACTACAGGAAGTATCTCCCGCTTTTCTACAGGAATTATCTCGCTTTCAGAGGCGTCGCGAGCTCAAGCGAGGGCCCAGACCGGAGATATTTCTTTCTTGGGGGACCCCTTACGATGCGTGGATACGAATACCTGCAGTTTCAGGGATCGAGGATGATGCTGTTCAACCTCGAGTACAGGTATCCACTGGTCGACGCCATCATCTTCGGATGGCCGGGCCGATGGGGAATCACGAACATCGGCGGGACCCTGTTCCTCGATTCAGGATCCGTCTGGGGCGAAGGGATGCATATAGAACCTCTCCCGAACGGCGTTGAACCGGTTGAAATCAACGAGATGGAATATTACAACGATTTCGGCGTCGGTTTCTACATGAGACTCGGATTCCTCATCATGAACTTCCAGCTTGCCTGGCCGACCGATTTCCAATACACTGGTGAGCCGGTATTTCATTTCTATCTGGGGCCGCAATTCTGACGACCTTCTTGCGGCCGCTAATCCTTGAGAATGACGGTCGGGGATCGCCTTGAAATGAGCATTGAACTCAATACGCAGCAGAGTGAAGCGGTACGCGCGACCGAAGGCCGTTGCCTTGTCCTCGCAGGGGCGGGAAGCGGCAAGACAAGGGTGCTTACGGAGAGAATCGCCTTTTTAATCAGGGAAAAAAAGATCTCCACCGAGAGAATTCTGGCCTTCACTTTCACGAACAAGGCCGCCGCGGAGATGCGCGGCCGGGTCGGGAAATCGATCGGGATCGCAATCGCCTCCATTCTGGGTCGGCACGTTCCATTCAACCGGGCTGAAAATCCTTCGCCGCGAGGCCAAAAGCATCGGGTTCAACAATAATTTCGCGATATACGACGAGGACGACTCGCTGAACCTCATCAAGGACATCGTCAAGAAAAAGGGTTGGAAGCTTGACGAGTACCCGCCCTCGATTCTCAGGAACAGGATTTCAAGGTGGAAAAACGCTCTGGTGACCCCCGAGGAAGCGCTGGAAAAATCCATGGACGCGGTGGAGGAGCTGCAGGCGGACGTTTACGGGCGATACTGCCGGGAATTGAAAAAATGCAACGCCTTCGATTTCGACGATCTCATAACGAGGGTGGTCGAGCTGTTCACGGTGAATCCGAGAATAAAGGAAAGATACGCGCGGCAGTTCAAGTACGTTCTGGTTGACGAATTTCAGGACACGAATACGATTCAGATGGTGATGATCGACATGCTTGCCTCCATGCACGGGAACCTTTTTGTCGTGGGCGACGAGGATCAGGCGATTTACGGCTGGAGGGGGGCCGCGATAGAAAACATTCTCCATTTCGACAGGCTGTACGAAAACACCGTGATCATAAGGCTAGAGGAAAATTACAGGTCGACCGGAAATATTCTCGAGGCTTCGAACTCCCTCATCGTCAACAACATCGGAAGGAAGGGAAAAAGGCTCTGGACAAGAAAGGAAGCCGGCGATCCGATAAGGCTGTACTATTGCGAAGACGACGGCGGGGAGGCATCATCGGTAAGGGACGCGATAATGTCCCTATTGAGGGGCGGTTACGGGAGAAACGAGATAGCCGTGCTGTACAGGACGCACGCGCAATCGAGGGCCCTCGAAACGGCCATGATGAGGGGAGGGCTGCCGTACCAGATTATCGGAGGGGTCAGATTCTACGAACGCAAGGAGATCAAGGATCTTCTCGGATATCTGAAACTCGTCAACAACCCCGACGACGACGTCAACTTCAGAAGGGTGATAAACGTCCCCCGGAGGGGAATCGGGAAAATAACACTGGAGAAGCTCGAAAATACGGCGGGGGAAAAGAACCTTCTGTCCGCCGTCAGGCAACCCGGATTTCTGGACGAATTCACGCCGTCGAACCGGGATAGGATCGAATCCTTTTCGAAGCTCATAGCAACGCTCCAGCTGAAGGCAATGAAGGAGACTGCTTACGAGGTTCTTTCCTCGGTGATCGATATGATTTCCTACAGGAACCATCTGGCCGAGGATCCGGCCACGGAACAGGTCCGGTCGGAAAACGTGGAGGAACTGCTCAACGAGACGAAAAGGTTCTCGGCTTACTCGGGGGATCCCTCGCTTGCCGCCTTCCTGGAGGAGATATCCCTGATAAGCGACGTGGATTCGCTGAAGGGCGAGGAGAAGGTGGCGCTTATGACGCTTCATAATTCCAAGGGACTCGAATTCCGCGCCATCTTCATAACGGGGCTGGAGGAAGGCATTCTTCCGCATTATTCATCGTTCGACAGCGATCAGGAGATGGAGGAGGAACGAAGGCTTTTTTATGTTGGGATGACCCGGGCGAAGGAGAAGCTTTTTCTGCTCTGCGCATCCAGCAGGATGCAGTTCGGAAACTGGACGGGCAACAACCCCTCCCGTTTTCTCGGGGAGATTCCGGATAAATGTTGCCTGGTCACGGGGAGATCGGATGCCGCGGGCAAAAAAGAAATGGATCGCATTGTGGATGATGCCTGCGGCCCCGCCGATCATGACGAGACGGTGGAAAAAAGGGACAGCCGGTTCAAGGTCGGGGCCGCCGTGTTTCACCCGTCGTACGGAGAAGGAACGATCAAAACCGTTGAAGGGACCGGCGGCGGCATGAAGGTATCGGTCAATTTCATCGGGTACGGCACGAAGAAATTCCTCGCGAGCTACGCGCCTTTCACCTTCAGGTAAGACTGCCCACGCCGCTGCCGCGGGGTTCACGATATGCGGATGCCCGGCGCCCCAGGCGGACCGTTATGGTTTCAAACCTTCGATAAACGAGGCGTCCATCCAGTAGATTCCGGGCAATCCGCCCGCCGGCTCGTTGTGCATCTTCAGCATCAGGCCGCGGGTGAGTTTACCCCTGCCGAGGTCGAATTTATTGCTGATCCTCGCCGACATGAAAAAGAAGTATTTCCCGTCCGGAGACACGTAAGGAGAGTGCTCGTTGGCGTCGGGAGTATTTACCTTTGCGCCGAGATTGATCGGCTCGGTCCATAAGTCGCTGGAATCCCTGAAACAGACGTAATAATCGTCGCCGCCCATGCAGTCCTCCCTGCCGACGGCGGAGAATATAAGGTAGCTCTCATCCGGAGAGATGAAGGCGTTGTACTGCATGCCGGTCGAGTTGACCTGCGAAGGCAGTTTCACCGGTTCGGACAACTTCCCGTCAAGCATTTGCGACCTGAAGATATAGCTGTTTCTGCCTTCCGACTTCGTGAAATAGACCGTGCCGTCGTTCGTGACGGACGGGAAGAATTCGGGATCTCTCGTATTGACCGGCGCCCCTAGGTTGTACGGTTCGCTCCAGCCTTCCCCGAATCTGTCGACCACCCATATTTCCTGGTCTCCCTCGGGGACTCCCCCGGCCGAGTCGGGGCGCGTGGAGAGGAAGAGGAGCCTCCGGCCGTCAGGAGTGACGAAGGGTTCCGCGTCCATATAATCGGGGTTGCCGGAGAAGGGAGCCACCTCGGGCTCGGTCCATGTCCCTTCGACGCATCTGGTGAAAAGTATCTGGGTGACCCTGTACCTTCCGAGCACTGCGGTGAAATAAATTTCCCCGCCGTCGGGAGTCATGGCGATATCGCGGGTGAACATGCCGGTGGAGATGATACCAGGCGCGAACAATTCCGGTTCCGACCCGGGCAACGGCTGACCCAGATATTCGCCTTTGAGAACGGGAAAGCCTTCCGCCCCGCCGCCCGGGGAAGGGACGTTGCAACCGCCGGCGAGAACCAGGAGCACAACCGGAAATAGGAACAGGATGGAACGAAGGACTCCGCGCATAAACAACCTCCACTGCGATACGAAGCGTATGGTACGGATGGGCGCCGAATCAATATATAAACGGCGGCGCGGTACGGCAAGAAGGGAATCCGGAAGCGGAGGACGCCGCCTATCGAGGCGGCCCCTCGTCCTGGCGGGCCGCTTCGCCCGGGATTTCTTCGTCGAGCTCGAAGAAGGGCTCCTCCCTGAAGCGAAGCATACCGGCCGCGAGGTTGTTCGGGAAGAGATTTATCAGCGTGTTATAGCGCATGACCGTGTCGTTGTAGAATTGCCGTGAAAATTTTATCCTGTCCTCCAACGCCGACAGCTCGTCCTGAAGCCTGAGGAAATTTCCATCGGCCTTGAGCTCCGGGTATCCCTCTGCAACCGCGAACAGCCAGGCAATCGAGGAGGAAAGGGCGTTTTCGGGAGCGACCCTGCCTGGAATGGAATCGGCGCGCATCGCCGCGGCTCGCGCTACGGCCAGGGCCTCCAGGGTCTTTTTTTCATGCGCGGCATATCCGCGGACGAGCTCGGCGAGGCGTGGAACGACATCGTGCCTCATCTTCAACTCGACGTCTATCTGCGATCGCGCGTTGATGCACCTGTTGCGCATCGCGACGAAACGGTTATAGGCGATTGCGCACCAGAGCGGGAATGCCAATGCGACGATCAGAAGAAATATCCCCGGATAATTCATGGCCGGCCGCCTTCCTGGTGATGATGACGGTATGCCGGGACCTGCCCGCCAGGTCCCGGCTCTAGCCCGCGCTGCTCGATCCTCCGCCTCCCCCGCCTCCTCCGCTTCCCCCGCCGCTGAATCCGCCTCCGGTGGAACTGGACGTCGAAAGGGCGCTTGAAAGGCTCTGGAGATTGCTTATTGAGCGGTTGAGCGATTCGATTGAATCGATCGCGTCGGTGCTCAGAGCACCGGCCCCCGCCGCGGTCAGGGGGTGAAACCAGAGGGGTGTTGGGATGGGGGTGCCGTATTCCCGCGCGAACAGCTTCAGGTTCGAGAGGAGTTTGTCCGCAACGCCCAGGGCCGCCGCATAGACAAGGTACTCTTCCCACATTGAAAGGAGGGATGGCCCGGCCTCCTTCATGGCGGAGAAATCGCTCATGAATTTCGCGAACGCCGTCCAGCGTTTGTGTTCCAGACAGGCCTCGCGGGTACGTCGAGCGAGAGGCAGGGAAAGAATCAGCCCGCCTATCAATATCAGGCCTCCGAATACGAACGACAACGGATGTCGGGTCAGGGAAAATATAATAACGGTTGCGAGTGGGGCCGTGACTACGGTAAGTATGACAAAATGATTCCTCGCCCTCTCGCTGACCGGATCGTCGATCGGGAAGTGGTCCTTTTCGAATCCCTTTCGCAGTTCGCCGGCGCGAGGCTCCATGAAAAGGAGGTACTGGGTCTTGCGCCCCCGGGTCCCAGCCGCCCATTTTTCTATCTCAGTGCCGGATACCGAGGCGCCGTCCCCGGCTTCACGGAATACGACATCCAGTACGTCCTTCTCGAAATCAGTGAGGGGCCGATCGCCTCTTTCCCCCGGCGTTTCATGTCCTTCGAGGAGCGACCTTCCCCTGCCTGTCAGTTCGTAATTGAGAACCTTTTTCCTGATAAAAAGGGATTTTTCCTCCTTCTCGCTTATCTCGAGGTAACCGAGCCTCGCGCAGTCGAGAAGGGCGGCCGTGAAACTTTTCGACATTTCGGTTATCTGAACCCCCCGCTGGGTCATGATCGCCGGCAGGACGGACGGGGGAATCGGGCCAGGCGGGCGGCGCTCATAAATATTCACGTATTCCACGCGGTATTCGCGCCCGTATTTTTCGAAATACCATTTATAATAAAGCGCGAAAACAACGACGAGGCCAAGCCCGGCCGCTAGTGCGATTTTCAGGCCGCGCGATCTCCGCGAAGCGAGTTCGACGCGTCTCTCTTCGGACCGCCGCCACGCCTCGGTCGCGAGACGTTCGTCTTCCAGCAGGCTTGCGTGCGATTCGCCGACCGACAATGCCGTGCCGGGGAACAATGACGGATCGAGAAGAACGCGAAGCTCCACGAAGGAATTCCTTCCAACAAAAGCCTGGCTCACGATGGCGCGGGAACGGTCTTCGGCGATCTCGATCGTGCCAGGCTCCGCGTCGCTGTGCACGAAGACCTTGAACAAAGCGCCTCCCGGAGCGGGAGGGATTATTTCCAGGTCAACCTTCAGGGCCTTTTCGTGCTCGTCCTCGACGGCCTTCCAGTAAAACTGCGCGGCGTCTTCGTACCGCTGGACGGCGCCGGATATCCTGTAAAGGATCAGGAATCTTTTCGTCTCATTCTTTGCGGAGTAATGCCATTTCAGAATCTCGGACCCGGGTCCCTGGTTTTGTTCGAAAGGGAGGCTATCGCCGGTGTCCGCATCCCGCACGCCCGTGAACTCTATACCGTATCTCCCGTATTCGCCCTCCGTGCTTTTGACGAATTGCGCCCAGGAAAAGCTTCCAGTGAACCTGTAGGCGCGGGTTTCCTCGACGACGGCCGATCCGTCCGGCTGAAGGCGGAATACTATCCCTATCTCCGGATGGTCGTAATGTTTCGAGTCGGAGAGGGCTTCACCTGTAAAAAACAGCGACGCCGTCATGAACGCGATAACGGCGAAAGAAAGTCGAACAAGCCCGCCATCCGATTTCCGGCGCTTCCCCCCCGGCGAACGATTCTCGTGTGTCATAGATGCCTCCGGTATTATTTGATCGCGAACATCCTAATACAGCAGGGGCAGGAAGGTCAACCGTCGTCGCCAGCGGCATTCCTGCCGCCCGGTAGGCCGTATGGGGCGAGGGCGCCCGGGAGGGGCGGGGATGAGGATTGTTGACAGACAGGTCCGAATCCTGATAGGTTCAGAACGGTCATAAGTCGGCATGAAGACGGGAAATGGAGCGGCACCGATGAAAATAACGGACAGGGAACTCGAGCGTCTGTGGGAGCTTGCCAATATCGAAATCGATCCGGATTCGAGGGAAAAGCTGATAATGGAGATGTCCGGGATTTTGGAATTCGTCGAGAAGGTTCAGAAGGCCCTCATCAGCGAAGAAGCGTATGAGACGGGCACTGAAACTGCCGGAACGGGGATGCGCGAAGACGTCCCGGCGCCATGCCTCGACAGGGATGTTGTGCTCGGGCAGGCTCCCGACAGCCACAGGGAGCATTTCAGGGTTCCGGCCGTCATCGATATGGACAAGGTTTGATTACCGGAGAAGCGGGAGACGAGAGTGAAGCAGCCTTTGACATCGTATTCGATACTCGGACTTCAGGAAATGTACGGGCGGGGGGAGGTGGGCCCGGTCGATGTAGTGCGCTCGTACATCGACGAGATCAATGCAAAGGAAACGACTATCGGCGCTTTTATCGGGATGAGCTGCGATGAGGCCCTCGAACGTGCCGGGAAGCTGGAAAAACTCGATCCCGCGGGATATCCGCTCTACGGCGTGCCCTTCGCGGTAAAGGATAACATCTGCACGTCCGTCATGCCGACGACATGCGCTTCGAGGATACTGGGTGGATACACGCCTCCCTATGACGCCACCGCCGTTAAAAAGCTCCTCGACGCGGGGGCGATCCTGATGGGTAAAACCAACCTCGACGAATTCGCCATGGGCTCCTCGACCGAAAACTCCGCGGCGGGGAAGACGAGGAACCCCTGGAATACGGACTGCGTCCCGGGAGGCTCGAGCGGCGGCTCGGCAGCGGCCGTGGCGGCGGGGATGGTTCTCTTCGCCCTCGGCTCGGATACGGGCGGATCGGTACGGCAGCCCGCGTCGTTTTGCGGGGTCGTCGGGATGAAGGGGACCTACGGGCGGGTTTCGAGGTACGGCCTCGTCGCGTTCGCCAGCAGCTTCGATCAGATCGGCCCGCTGGCCAGGGACGTGACGGACTGCGCGATCGTGATGAACGTCATATCGGGCTGCGACCCGATGGATTCCACCTCTCTCCCCGATGGTGCGGGGGGCATGCTCGATTCGATCGACCGGGGCCTCGGGGGATTGAAGGTCGCAGTGCCAGAAGGGATCGGCCGCCCGGGACTCGATGAGGACGTGAGAGACTCCATGGTCGAGACAGCCGGATTGCTCGAGGAGTCGGGCGCTCGACTCGCGACGGTCGAACTTCCCGACATGGACCTCTCGATCGCCTGCTACTACATACTCGCCAACGCCGAGGCGTCGTCGAACCTGGCGAGATTCGACGGCGTGAGGTACGGCTCGAGGGCCGGGGAGCCGACGATCGAAGGGATGTACAGGGAGACGAGGGGACAGGGATTCGGCGAAGAGGTGAAAAGGAGGATCCTTCTCGGCACGTACGTACTTTCCTCCGGGTATTACGACGATTATTACATCAAGGCCCAGAAGGTCCGAAGGGCGGCGCGAAACGGTTTCCGGAAAATATTCAGGGAATTCGACATCATAGCGATGCCTACGACCCCGACTCCCGCCTTCGAGCTGGGGGAAAAGGCGGACAACCCCGTGGCCATGTACCTGTCCGACATCTTCACGGTAAGCGCGAATGTCGCCGGCCTTCCTGCGATATCGATACCGGCCGGGCTGTCACGGGACGGGCTTCCCATGGGGATGCAGCTCGTGGCGGCGGAAGGGAACGAAGCAATGCTGCTCGGCGCGGCGAGAGGGCTTGAAGAACGATTCCGGTTCAGGGAGAGATTCCTTCCCGATCCGGGCAAATGGGGGGCATGACGTGAAGAGCGGTCTCGATGCCTTCGAGGCGGTAATCGGGCTTGAGGTACACGCGCAGCTTCTGACGCGGACCAAGCTGTTCTGCGGTTGCCCCGCCTCCTTCGGGGATGAGCCGAATACCAACGTCTGCCCCGTGTGCCTGGGCCTTCCGGGCTCGTTGCCCGCGCTTAACCGCGAAGCGGCGGGAAAGGCCGTGCTCCTCGGGCTGGCGCTCGATTGCTCGATCTCGAAGCGGAGCGTATTCGCGAGGAAGAACTATTTCTACCCCGATTGCCCCAAGAATTACCAGATATCGATGTACGAGGAACCGATCTGCTCCGGGGGAGCCTTTCGGGTCGGGGAAGAGGGAGCGGCCATCGGGATAGAGAGGATACATCTTGAGGAGGACGCGGGAAAACTGATTCACGGCGACGGCGGCTCCAGCCTCGTGGATTTCAACCGGTGCGGCGTGCCACTGGTGGAAATAGTTACGCGCCCCGATCTCCGTTCCGGAAAGGAAGCCGCTGAATTCCTGGCCGGGCTTAGGAGGCTCATGAGATACCTCGGGATATGCGACGGGAACATGGAGGAGGGATCGATAAGATGCGATGTCAACGTTTCCATCAGGGCGCCGGGCTCGCCGTCCCTCGGAACCAGGACCGAGATAAAGAACCTCAATTCGATGAAGGCGGTCGAGGCGGGGATAGAATTCGAGATCGACAGGCAGAAGAAGCTGATCTCTTCAGGCCGGACGGTCGCGCAGTTGACGAGCTGCTGGGATGCCGGGCTTAGGCGCCTCGTTCCAATGCGAAGCAAGGAAGAGGCGCACGATTACCGGTATTTCCCCGAACCCGATCTCCCCCCCCTTGTTCTCGACGTGGCGTTCATCGAAGAGACGGCGGGGCGCATGCCGGAACTTCCCGATCGCAGGAGAAGGAGATTCCAGGAGGAATACGGGTTGTCGCCTTACGATTCGGCCGTTCTGACAGCGGAGAGAGGAGTCGCGGATTATTTCGAGAAAGCCGCGTCCCTGTCCCCCAACCCGAAAAAGATATGCAACTGGGTCATGAGGGAGGTGCTCGGCGAGTTGAACAGGACGGGCACCCCTGTGGAACTGTTTCCAGTCCCCCCGAATCGCTGGCCCGGCTCGTCGAGCTCGTTGGTGAAGGCGCCGTGAGCGGCAGGGCGGGGAGCGATGTATTCCTCGAGATGTCGGCGACCGGGTGCACGGCCGAGGAGGGGATAAAAAGGCTCGGGCTCGAACAGATAAGCTCGCCGGAAATGCTCGCGCGATACGTCGACGCCGTAATACTGGAGAATCCAGACGTTGTCGAACGCTACCGCAAAGGCGAGATCAAACTGCTGACATTCCTGGTCGGAGAGGTCATGAAGAAGAGCGAAGGAAGGGCCGATCCGCGCGCCGCCGGGAAAATGCTCGCCGAACGGTTATGACACGCCAGTTGTAGTCTTAATACGAATTATGCGATGAACTCAATATAATATTGAAATTAAACGGTATATGTGATACAATACGCACAAGTGAGACGAAGTGTGTCTGGTCTTGGGTGCGAAGGTTCCACTCTGGATTCCCGTTTAAAGAAAATTGACGGTGGAGGGAGACATGACTACTGCCAGGGCAATTATTTCTGCCGTATCATTCATTATCCTGTTCGCGTTTTCGGCGGCTGAGGCCGAGATGGTGACGGAACACGTAACGACGGACGCTGAAATGCTAGGGTACCTCAGTGATACTCTCTTTGTGGCTGAGGGGAGAATCGGAGATCTTGGAGGATATGCGACGTTCGAGCTGGATGTCGGAAGCGACACCGGGGCTCCTTCTCAGACGGAGAATTATGCCTGGCAGAGCGGGATGGTCGAGCCTTTCACGGTTTCATACGATCCCCTTTCAAGTATCGTGACCTTCTCGCTCGGAGGGAAGACCCTTTCATTCACCACGCCTTATTTCGATTTCGATCAGATATTCGTGCGTACCCGGGCGGTCAATCCGGGATCATCCGTGGAGATAAGGGACATCGTCCTGAACGGCGAGGCCATAAACGATCTTTCTTATGCCGACGGCAATACAGGGCTTGATATACTCTGGATACTGGGAGCCGATCTCAACGGCGGATTCGTTTTTCAGGCAAACGCCGTTCTCTCATGGGAGGGGCCTCCCCCCACGCAATCAAGGCTGGCCTTTCAGGTTAAAGTGGGGAAACTCGGCATTGTGGCCGGCGAGGATTTCAGCTGGGGTGCGATAAAGAGCCTGGGAGACTGATCAAGCACGAATCTCGACCCATGTGGCCGGATTAACGCCCTCCGGCCTTTTTATGTTCTGATTCTTAAAAAAAGTTGTGGACCTTCAGGCAGGCGCTTCTTATCATGTTGTCCCTGACGGAATAGACGCCGGCGGCGGGCCGGGCATAAGGCGGGAACGAGGCTCGTTTCCGCGGGGAAGTGAGGAAGGGAGGATGGCGATGAGGAATTCATTCCGTTACTGCGTTCCTTTGATTCTGTTCTGGTTTTCCACTTTTTTCTTTTATCCGCAACTGCAGGCGCAGATCCTTATCAACGAGTTCATGGCCGATCCGGCGAGGGACTGGGACGGCGACGGCGAATACAGTTCCCGCGATGATGAGTGGATTGAGATTATCAACGCGGGGAATGCCGATGTGGACCTCGCCGGGTACATGATAAGCGACGGCGCTGAAGGGTATTCCTGGCGATACGCCTTTTCGGGAATCCTTTCGCCCGGAGCGGTGGCCGTCGTCTATGGAAGCGACTCCAGGGCCTGGGAGGAATCGAACGATTTCCCGGTCTACGGCCTCAGCCTGAACAATGCCGGGGACCGAATATCCATTTTCCGCGTTGCCGGTAATGACACGGCGCTGGTCGATCATTTCGATTTTGTCGACAACGCCGCGGAGGACGACCGTTCAGTCGGGCGGGTCGCGGGCGATCCGGAGACATGGAGGCGTTCGACGCGTGGAACGTCTGCCCGGGAAGCTGCAATCCGCCCGGCAACGGGTGCATTCCGACGCCCGGCTTTATCAACGACTGCATTACCTCGGCTGAAAGTGTTTCCTGGGGCGCCATAAAGACGAGATGCGGACTGACCGGTGACTGAGCCGGTCGCAGATCGCAGCGGGGTTAGGACGGCATAAATCGCGGCCCGCCGCCGGATGTCCGTAGAGCCCGCATCAAAGCATCAGCCGTAAGAGCCCGCCGTATGCATCGCAATCGGCGGCCCGGATCATCGGGGCATTTTCGCTTTACTTGCCGGGGGGCCGTGTGATAGCGTCTGACCCGCCATGAATGCCGCAGGTGAAGAATATAACGAAGACAAATTGAACAGGTGCTGGGAGTATCTCGGTTGCCCGAGGGAGGACTGCGAGGCCCACGGCCAGACCGGAGTCCCCTGCTGGGAATTGACGGGACACAGGTGCAAGGACAAGGTTTTCGCACGCATAGAGGAAAAGCTCATCCAGTGCTGCAAATGCGAATTCTTCATACAGCTCAAGGAAAGGATAAAGGGCAGACGATGGGCGGATATCACCCTGCTCGAGACTCTCGAGGACGCCCTGATCCGTTCGGCGAAATATTCGAGCAAGGTGGAGGATCTCTACATGGAGGTCATCCGAAGAAGCAAGCTGATGAACCTTCTGAGCGAAGTCAGCAAGATCATATCCCACCTCGACAAGGAAGAGGACATAATCCTCGCCATACTGACGGTCATAACGGCAAGGGAAGGATTGGGGTTCAACCGGGCTTTCGTCTTTCTGCGGGGCACGGAGTACGACATTCTGCGCGGCAAGTACGCGCTGGGGCCTTCAACAGCCGAAGAGGCGGGCAGCATCTGGAAGATTCTCGACAAGGACACGACGAGCTCGATAGAGAAGCTGGTTGCCAAGGGCAAGACGCTGCACTACCTCAGGAACAGCGCCCTTTCGAAAACGACGTGTAGACTGTCGATTCCGATCGACTCGGAAAGCGGGATCATCTTCAAGGGAATGAACGAGGTCCGGTTCGTCAAGTCAGGCGATCTCCAGACCGAGAATGATCTGAAGATAGCGGAGGCCCTCGGCTTGATGGACTTTTGCGTCTGCCCCCGATCGCCACGGCCGAGGACAGCCTCGGGCTCATAATCGTCGACAACATATTCACGGGCAACGAGGTGACCCCTGAAGACGCGCATCTTCTTGAAATGATCGTAAATCATGCCACCACATCACTTAAGGCAGCTCAATTAAAGGAATCTCTTAAGATTAACGTGGACAGCCTCAAGGCCACTTACCGCAAGCTCAAGGCCAACGAGGAAAGGATGATGAAAGCGGAGCGGCTTGCCATCTCGGGCGAGTTGACTTCCTCGGTTCTTCATGAGATCAAAAATCCCCTCGTATCGATAGGCGGATTCGCCATGAACCTGCTGAAGACAGGGGAGCTCAACGAACGGGACAGAAAAAAGCTGGAGATTATAAGCAACGAGACGATACGCCTCGAAAAGTACCTCGAGAACATGGAGTCGAGCGTCAGCGAACTTAAACTCGACGACGAGGACCTCAACCAGATCCTCGAGGACGATACCGAACCTTCCAGAACGAATTTGCCGAAAAAGAGATCCATCTCTATAAAAAGCCTCGCCCAGGAGTTGCCCAGGTGCCCGAGTCAATGCTCCGTCAAGATGCAAAGTCTCTGAAACTGTCCAACTCCATCGAAGCGGTGCAGTACGGAGGATCCATCTGGGTCCGCACATGGTATTCGGTGGATAACACGAAAGTGTTCATCGAGATATCGGATAACGGAACCGGCATAAGCCGTGAGCAGATGACGAAAATATTCACCCCCTTCTTCGCCACCAAAGAAAAGGGATCCGGTCTCGGCCTGGCCTTCGCTCACCGCATAATAAGGGACCATGGCGGGAACATCTCCGTGTCGAGCGTAAAAGGGGAAAAAACCGCCTTCCTTATCTCTCTTCCCGCATGTTGTCAGCGGCTTGACGGGAATGAAGGCGTATCCGGCGGGGAAACGGCCCTGCAACCCGGTAATTGACAAAATCCTTCCAAATGTTTTAACGTCTTTTATCCCGATGTGCGGCCTTTTGCGGGCCGGAGCGCGGCTGTTTGCTCGCCAGGATCGATTGCCGGAGGGGCTCTGATGGACGGTAAAAAAGGATTGGTGATGCTCTTCACCGGCGAAGGCAAGGGGAAGACCACGGCAGCGCTCGGCGCCGCGATGAGAGCGGTCGGTCACGGCGCCGTCTACATGATACAGTTCATGAAGGGCAGGCTGTACGGGGAGATCGCCGCGTCAAGGAAGCTCGAAGGCCTGACCATAGAACAGCACGGGAAGGATGAGTTCGTCGATCCGAATAATCCCGATCCCGTTGATACGGAACTCGCGCTCGGGGCTGGGCAAGGGTACTAGGGATAGTGGAAAAGGAAAACCCCGGCATGGTGATACTGGACGAGATCAATGTCAGTCGCTTTCGGTCTCATTCCCGAGAAACGGTGGCGGAATTCATCAGGAACAGGCCGT